>NZ_JBYTTH010000001.1:0-1309070 GCF_058134345.1 Nocardioides sp. Z24_21 | reverse complement strand
GGAGATGTGGAGCGGATGACGAGATTCGAACTCGCGACATCGACGTTCGCGGAGCGTCGCGCTCGGCGCGCGATCACGGGGGAGATATGGATGGAATGGAGCGGATGACGAGATTCGAACTCGCGACATCGACGTTCGCGGAGCGTCGCGCTCGGCGCGGTCTGTCGGCCGGGGAGGAGGAGATGTGGAGCGGATGACGAGATTCGAACTCGCGACATCGACCTTGGGAAGGTCGCGCTCTACCAGCTGAGCTACATCCGCAGTGCCGTCCTGGGACAGCGGGCCAGATGCTACCGGACCGGGCTAGGGAGTGTCCGACCCGACCCGCGAGAGGGTGGGGTGCTTGGCCGTGACGCTGTCGCCGGACGAGCGCCCGGTGAGGCGCCGGTGCACCCAGGGCGCGAGGAACTCGCGGGTCCACTGGGCGTTGGCGGCCCAGGTCTCGCGGCGGCCGCGGACGGGCAGCGGCTCGACGGTGACCGGCTCCAAGCCGTGCTCCACGCCGATGGCCTCGAGGACGGCGTGCGCCATGTGGGTGTGGCCGGCGCTGTTGAGGTGCATCCGGTCGGTGTCCATGACGCTGCCGATCTCGATGTCGCGCATCCGCCACATGTCGACGATGGTCGCGCCGTGCCGGTCGGCGATCTCGCGCACCCACTCGTTGAAGATCGCCATCCGCCCGCGCACGGGTCCGTAGATGCCGCCGCTGCCGGGGTCGACGATGGTGAACATGACCACGCGGGCGCCCGTGGCGGCGAGCCTCGCGATCGCCTCGTCGTACGTCCGGGCGAGCGCGTCGATGTCGACGCGGGGTCGCAGCACGTCGTTGCCGCCGCCGTGGATGGTGACCAGGTCGGGCTCGAGGGTGAGGGCCACGTCGAGCTGCTCGTCGATGATGGCGCCGAGCTTGCGCCCACGGATCGCGAGGTTGGCGTAGCCGAAGTCGTCGGTCTGCCGGGCGAGCACCTCGGCGACCCGGTCGGCCCAGCCGCGCAGGCCGTTGGGCCGGGTCGGGTCGGGGTCGCCGACGCCCTCGGTGAAGGAGTCGCCCAGGGCGACGTAGCGGTGGAAGGTCACCGAGCCATTGTGCGACCCCCTCCCCAGTGGCCGACGGGTGGCCTAGGGTCGGCCGGGTGCTGCTCTCCGATCGCGACATCACCGCTGAGATCGACGCCGGCCGGATCGCCCTGGAGCCGTGGGACCCGCAGATGATGCAGCCCTCGAGCGTCGACGTGCGCCTCGACCGCTTCTTCCGGGTCTTCGAGAACCACCGCTACCCCCACATCGACCCGGCGGCCGACCAGTCCGAGCTCACCCGCGAGGTCGAGCCGGAGGGCGAGGAGCCGTTCATCCTGCACCCGGGCGAGTTCGTGCTCGGCTCCACCTACGAGGTGGTCTCCCTCCCCGACGACATCGCCGCGAGGGTCGAGGGCAAGTCGTCGCTGGGCCGGCTCGGCCTGCTCACGCACGCGACGGCGGGCTTCGTCGACCCGGGCTTCTCGGGCCACGTGACGCTCGAGCTGGCCAACGTCGCCACGCTGCCGATCAAGCTCTACCCGGGCATGAAGATCGGGCAGTTCTGCTTCTTCCGGCTCTCCTCGCCGAGCGAGCACCCCTACGGCTCGGAGAAGTACGGCTCGCGCTACCAGGGCCAGCGCGGCCCGACGCCGAGCCGGTCGTTCCAGGGCTTCCACCGCACCTCGATCTGACGACCGTCCTCGCCGCGCGGTCCGTGGCGTGGATTAGGACACAGCTCCCTTGTCTTATTCGGGGGGCCTCGGGTTAGGCTGACCTAAGTTAGCCTTGCCTTACCGAGACACGGAGTCCTGATGAAGCGTTCCCTCGCCGCGCCCCTGGCCGCGTTCACCGTCCTGGCCGCAGCCCTCGCCGGCTGCAGCACCGGTTCCACCACCGACAGCGCGTCCGACGCGAAGCCGACGTCGACCACGAGCGTCGACGCGGATGCCTTCCCGGTGACCATCGAGCACGCGCTGGGGGAGACGACCATCGAGTCGGAGCCGACGCGGGTCGCGACGCTGGGCTGGACCGACCACGACCACACGCTCGCGCTGGGTGTCGTCCCGGTCGGCGCCACCAAGATCACCTGGGGCGGCAACGACGCCGGCTCCACCGACTGGTTCGACGCGGCCATCGAGGAGGCGGGCGCCGAGGCCCCGGTGCGCTACGACGACGCCGACGGCGCGCCGGTCGACGAGATCGCCGAGCTCGCCCCCGACCTGATCCTGGCGACCAACTCGGGCATCACCGAGGCGGAGTACGCCAAGCTCTCCAAGATCGCTCCGGTCGTCGCCTACCCCGAGGCGCCCTGGACCACCGACTGGCAGACCTCGCTCGAGATGGTCGGCGAGGCCCTCGGCCGTACGGCGCTCGCCGACGAGGTCGCCGCCGACACCGAGGCCACCATCGAGCAGGCCGCCGAGGACAACCCCGAGCTGCAGGGTGCCGAGCTGATCTACGGCTACCTCGCGGCGACCGACCTGTCCACGGTCGGCATGTACGCCCCGGAGGACCCGCGGGTCTCCATCCTGCGCGACTTCGGGATGGTCGACGCGCCTGCCGTCGCCGACGCGATCAAGCCGGGCGAGTTCTACGGCACCGTGTCGGCGGAGAAGGCCGCCGACCTCGACTCCGACGTGTTCGTCACCTGGGTCGACTCGCCCGAGACCATCGAGACCATCGAGAACGACAAGCTGCTCGGCCAGATCCCCGCGATCGCGGAGGGCCACTGGTACGCCGAGTCCGACAAGCAGAACGCGATGGCCTCGACCAACCCCACGCCCCTCTCCATCCCGGTCATCGTGAGCGACTTCCTGCCCCACGTGGTCGAGGCGCTGAAGGGCTAGGGATGACCGCCCTCGTCCCGACGCGGGAGGACGTCCTCAGGCCCCCGGGCCGTGGACGACGTCCCGCGCTGCCGGTCAGCGTCGCGATCTCGGTCGTGGCGCTGGCCGGCGCCGGCGCGCTGTCGCTGCTGGTCGGGGCGCGGGCCGTGCCCGTCTCTGCGGTGTGGGACACCTCGCACCCCCTGCACGCGGTCGTCGAGGCGCGCCTGGACCGTACGCTGCTGGCACTCGCCGTCGGCGCCGCCCTCGGCCTCGCGGGCGCGCTGATGCAGGGGCTGACCCGCAACCCGCTGGCCGACCCGGGCATCCTCGGCGTCAACGCCGGCGCCACCTTCGCGATGGTCGTCGGGATGACGGCCTTCGGTGCGTCGGCGATGGGGCAGTTCCTGCCGCTCGCCTTCGTCGGCGCGGCCGTCGCCGCGGCCGCGGTCCACGGCATCGCCTCGATGGGCCGCGACGGCGCCACCCCGATGAAGCTCGCCATCACCGGCGCGGCGCTCAGCGCCGGCCTGGCCAGCTGGACCACCGGCCTGCTGCTGGCCGACCGCAAGACGATGGAGTCCTTCCGCTTCTGGCAGGTCGGCACGGTCGCCGGCCGCGGCACCGACGTGCTGGTGGCCGGTCTGCCGTTCCTGGTCGTCGGCGCGCTGCTCGCGCTCGCCGGCGCCCGCCTGCTCAACACCCTCGCGCTGGGCGACGACCTCGCCCGCGGTCTCGGTCGGCACACCACGCGCGACCGCCTCGTCATCGCGCTCGCGATCGTCCTGCTCGCCGGCACCGCGACCGCACTCGCCGGACCGATCGCGTTCGTCGGCCTCGTCGTGCCCCACGTCGTGCGCGCCCTCGTCGGCCCCGACCACCGCCGGCTGCTGCCGTTCTCCATGCTCGGCGGTGCCGTCCTCGTGGTCGTCGCCGACACCGTCGGTCGCGTCGTGCTGCCGCCGTCGGAGGTGCAGGTCGGCATCATGGCCGCGGTCGTGGGCGTGCCCGTCTTCATCGCCCTCATCCGCCGCACGGGGAGGGCCCTGTGACCGTGACCCTCGACCGCAGCCGGACCGCCGCGGAGGCAGCGCCCGACGCCGCCGACGTCGTACGACGCGCGCGCCGCGCCCCGGTGCGCCACCACCGCCGCCTGCTGGGCGGCCTGGTCGCCGTCCTGGTCGGTGCGTTCGCCGCCCGGGTGCTGCTGGGTGACTACACGGTGACGGTCCCCGACTTCGTCCGCATCCTCGGGGGCGAGCAGATCCCCGGCGCGACCTACATCGTGATGGAGTCCAAGCTGCCGCGCGCGGTGCTCGCGGTGCTCGTCGGCGCCGCCTTCGGCGTGGGCGGCGCGATCTTCCAGACCACGCTCCGCAACCCGCTCGCCAGCCCCGACATCGTCGGCATCAGCCTCGGGGCGAGCGCCGCGGCCGTGTCGGTCATCGCGCTGGCCGGCTGGTCGGGGTGGCCGGTGTCCGCCGCCGCGATCTCGGGCGCCCTGGCCGTCGCCCTCGTCGTGCGCGCCGTCGCCGGCGACCACGGCGGCTTCCGGCTGGTGCTGGCCGGCATCGGCATGGCCGCCGCCATGCAGTCGGTCATCCAATACGTCTTCACCCGCGTCGACGAGTACGACGTGCAGCTGGTGCTGCGCTGGCTGACCGGCAGCGTCAACGGGGTGGCCTGGCAGACCATCGGCCTGCTCGCCATCGCCCTCGCCGTGCTCCTGCCGGCGACGGCCTGGGCGGCCAGGTCGCTGCGCGCGAGCGAGCTCGGCGAGGACACGGCGGCCGGGCTCGGCGTGGGCCGTGGCCGCACCGACCTGCTGATGCTCCTCGGCGTGCTGCTCGTCGCCGTCGGCGTCGCGGCCGCCGGCCCGATCGCGTTCGTGGCGTTCCTGTCCGGCCCGATCGCCCGCGCCCTCAACCGGGGGCGTACGACGCTGCTCGCCGCCGGCCTGGTCGGCGCGGTGATCGTCCTGGTCGGCGACTACGCGGGCGCCTACGCGTTCCCCGACCTCAACCTGCCCGTGGGCGTCGTGACCGGCGCCTTCGGCGCGCCGTTCCTGCTCTGGCTGCTCGCCCGCGGCCGCACCGGAAGGAGAGCGGCATGACCGTCGCCGCTGCCCCGCACGTCCGTCTGGAGGCGAGCGACCTCACGCTCGGCTACACCGACACCGCCGTCGTGCGCGACCTCGACCTGCAGGTCCCGCACGGCCGGATCACCGTCATCGTCGGCGCCAACGCGTGCGGCAAGTCGACGCTGCTGCGCGGGCTCGCCCGGCTGCTCCGCCCCCGGTCGGGGTCGGTGCTGCTCGACGGCGAGGCCATCCACCGGCTCCCGACCAAGCAGGTCGCCCGCACGCTCGGGCTGCTGCCGCAGAACCCCGTCGCGCCCGAGGGCGTCACCGTCGCCGACCTGGTCGGACGCGGCCGTCACCCGCACCACGGGCCGTTCGGACGCTGGACCAGCGCCGACGACGAGGCCGTGGCCGAGGCGCTCACCCTCACCGACACCCTCGGCCTCGCCGACCGGGTCGTCGACGAGCTGTCCGGCGGCCAGCGCCAGCGGGTGTGGATCGCGATGGCGCTCGCGCAGGGCACTGACCTGCTGCTGCTCGACGAGCCCACGACCTACCTCGACGTCGCCCACCAGGTGGAGATGCTCGACCTCCTCGCCGAGCTCAACGCCCGCCGCGGCACCACGATCGTGATGGTGCTCCACGACCTCAACCTGTCGGCCCGCTACGCCGACCACCTGGTCGCGCTGCACACCGGCCGGATCGTCGCCGAGGGCACGCCCCGCGAGGTCGTCACCGAGGAGGTCGTGCGCTCCGTCTTCGGTCTCGACAACCGGGTGATCGACGACCCGGTGTCGCACACGCCCCTCGTCGTGCCCGTCGGCCGGCACCAGCCCCGCCCCCGGCAGCCCCGCCCGGACGAGCTCAGCCACCCCGCCCAGCCCAGCCCGCTCAGCTCGCCCAGTCCGCACGTCCACCCCAGCCGGGAGACCCGATGACCGTGACCGCCTCCGTCCTGCCCATGCTCTTCACCGAGGTCGAGGTCGTGGCCGTCGAGCGGCTCTCGCCCACCTTCGTCCGGGTCGAGCTCGGGGGCCCCGACCTCGCCGACTTCGGCGTCGACGGCCCGCGCTGGGACCAGCGGATCAAGCTGATCCTCCCCGATCCGGAGACCGGGGGCATCACCTCGGCCGAGGGCGCCGACGAGGGCTGGTGGGCGACGTGGCTGGAGCGGCCCGCCTCCGAGCGCGGCCACATGCGCACCTACACGATCCGCGACGTGCGCGGCTCGGGCCCGCAGACGACGTTCGTCGTCGACATGGTGCTCCACCTCGAGGGCGACCTCGTCGGGCCCGGCTCGCTGTGGGCCTCGCGCGCGAGCGTCGGCGACCGGATCGTGATCCTCGCGCCGCGCCGCGGCTACCCCTACGGCGGGATCGAGTTCACCCCCACCCCCGGTGCCGAGCTGCTGCTCGTGGCCGACGAGACCGCGGTGCCGGCCGTGTGCACCGTGCTCGAGCAGCTGCCGGCCGACGCCCGCGGCACCGCCTTCATGGAGGTGCCGTGCGCGGACGACGTGCAGGACGTACGCGGTCCCGCGGGCGTCGAGGTCGTGTGGCTGGCCCGCGAGGGCGGCGAGCTCGGGGTCGGGCTGCACGACGCCGTGGTCGCCCACCTCGGCATCCCCGGGGCCGAGGTGGAGGTCGCGCCCGACGAGGTCGACCCCGACCTCTGGGAGACGCCCTACTACTCCTCCTCCGGCGAGGAGGTGCCGGGAGGCATCACCGGCGTGGGCGGCACCTACGCGTGGATCGCCGGCGAGTCGAGGATCGTCACCGGGCTGCGCCGGCACCTGGTCAAGGAGCTCGGCTTCGACCGCAGCCAGGTGGCCTTCATGGGCTACTGGCGCCGCGGCGTGGCCATGAAGGCCTGAGGTGACGCCCCGCCGCGGTGGGCGAGCGGTGGGTCAGCGGCGGTTGGTGCGGGGCGCGCGGGGGGAGTAGCGCACGCGCTCCGCGATGCGGTGGCGGGCGATCAGCTCGATGTCGGTGAACGAGTCGTGCATGGCCTTCTCCTTTCCGTTGGTCGGGGCTGGGACAGCGGGGCTCAGCTCGGGTGCAGGGTGACGTCGCCCGACGCGGTCGTGGCACGGACCTCGAGGTAGGGCTGGTCGGGGGCGGGCTCGCCCGTGCTCGGCAGCATCGAGGTGAGCCGGCCGCTCGCGGTCCGCACGTCGGTCCAGACGGGGGTCCCGTCGTCGACCCCGATGCGGACGTCGCCGCTGGCGGTCTTGGCCGTGACGCGGCCCGACGCCACCTGGGCGACGACCAGGTCGCCCGAACCGGTGGTGAAGACCGCCTCGCCGCCCAGCGACTGGACGTGGGCGTCCCCGGAGCCGGTCTTGACGGCGAGCCCGTCGGCGGAGTCGACGCGCACGTCGCCGCTGCCGGTGGTGACGACGAGGGCCGACTCCGCGCGGCGTACGACGATGTCGCCCGACCCCGAGCGCAGGTGCGCGTCGCCGAGGAGGTGCCCGGCGTGCAGGTCGCCCGACCCGGACTGGACGACGACGTCGCCCTCGACCACGTCGAGGGACACGTCGCCGGAGCCGCTGTCGACGCGCGTGTCGTCCAAGCGCCCCTCGGCGACGAGGTCGCTGCTGCCGACCTTGGCGCGCAGCCTGCTGGCGGTGGGCAGCTCCACGACGATCTCCGCGCGTGCGTCGCGGCCGAACAGGCCGCCGCTCGAGCGCGGAGGGACGATCGAGATGGCACTCCGCTCGCCGGCCTCGACGTGGTGGACGTCGAACTCCTCGGCCCGCTCGCCGATGATGCTCACGGTCGTCCGGGCGGTGGCGGTGGCGCTCACGCGGACCAGTCCGCGGGCGTTCTCGACGTGGAGGTCGATCGGCTCCGGGGTGTCGAAGGTGAGGTCGATCTGGCTGCGCATCGGGTCTCCAGAGGGTGTGGTCGTCCGCCGGGCCGGCCGGTGCCGGTCCGCTGGTCGCGAGGTGGGGGTGCGAGGTGGGACGGGCCGCTGGCCCGTCAGGTCAGAGCCAGCCGGTCATCCGGCGGTTGCCCTGCTTGCGGTGGCCCGCGAACGGGTCGTAGCCCACGAAGGGCACGCTGCTCAGGTCGATGTCGACGTTGATGGCGTGCTCGTTGGTCGCGCTGCGCACGAGGCCGACCATCCAGGTGTTGAGGCTCTGCCCGGCGGCTGCGGCCTTCTCCTCGGCGCGTGCCTTGACGGCCTCCGGGATGCGCAGCGTGATCCGGGCCAGGTCGCCGTCGTCCTCGTCGGGCGTCGCGGGCGGCGCGGGCGGCGGGGGCGGTGCGGGGATGGCGGCGGGCGGGGCGACCTCGACGACGAAGTCGAGCTCGCGACCCACCAGCCGGACGTCGACGCTGCCGTCCGGGAGCTCGGCGGTGATCTCCGCCGCGGCGTGGGAGATGGCCTCCATCAGCGCGAGCCGCGCGCTCGGGTCGAGCGCGTAGGCCAACCGCTCGGCCGCCTGCCGCAGCTCGTCGCTGCCCGCCTCCGCCGCGGCGACGAGGTCGCGGCGCAGGCCGTCGACGTAGGGGGTGATGTCCATGCGCACCACGATGACATCACGATGATGTCATGTCAAGGAGTATGCGATGTCACCGCGGCTTCGCCGTGACGCCATGATGCCGCGAGATCCGTCAGGTCACGCACGCGCGGCCCCGCCCGGCCCCGATGTGGCGGCGTGACGGCGTCAGCGTTCGCAGCGGCGCTCGCGCTCGGCGCGGCAGGAGTCGCGCCCACTCCCTCCGTCGGCGCGATCGCGCCCGCTCTCGCCCCGGAGCTCGTCCTCGCCGGACCTGCCCCTCAGCTCGTCGCGTCCCGCGCCGCCGTGGAGTCGGTCCGGGCCCTGCCGTCCGTCGAGCCGGTCGTTGCCCGTGCCGCCGCGAAGCACGTCGCGGCCCCGCGTGCCCCGGAGGTCGTCGTCGCCGCGGCCGCCGTCGACCCGCGCCTTCGGGAAGCGAGGACAGAAGACGGTCTCGAACATGGACTCACTGTCAGGTTGGACCGTGTCCGCTCCGCCCCGACCGCGGACGGTGGCGTCGCACGCGCCGAACGTCAGGCTGTTGCCGTCCCGGGTGCCGGTGAGGACGACGCGGTGGGCGTACAACGAGGCGTTCTCGAAGTCGGTGACCGGGATCGTGCGCCGCGCCTCGGCGCCCGTGACGAGCCTGCCGCGCGTCAGGTCGAGGTCCAGCAGGCCGCTCTCGGTGGTGACGTAGAACCCGTCATGGCCACGACCGCCCTCGATCGAGCTCCCGGCACGTGGTGCCTCGTCCGCCACGAGGGTGTCGTCCCCGGCGCCGAAGCTCGCGTCGACGGGGCCGGACGCCCGCGCGACGAGGGCCTCGTCGGCCGCGGTGCCGACGAACTGGAGGGGGGCGCCGCCGATCGTCCCGGTGTAGAACGTCTCCAGACCCGACCAGGTTGCGATGACCTGCTGGTCGACCACGAGGGTCCCCGAAGCGTTGTCGATCGTCGTGGCCCCGGATCGCGAGGTCGAGGGGAGGAGCTCGTCCACGCCGTCGCCACCGGCGATCGATCCACCGGGAGCCATGACGCCTGCATAGTCGAGTGCGTCGTCGCCGGCGCCCAGGTCGACGACGTCGGCGTTGGGCTCGCCGGGCACGCCGGTGTCCACCACGTCCCGTGCGTCGCCACCGATGATGACGTCGCGCGCGGTGTCAGCGGGGCCGGCAGCGACGACGTTCTCCCCGTCGCCTCCCTCGAAGCGGTCCGCTCCCTCGCCGAGCTCGGCCTGGACCGAGCCGCGCCAGGCCGTGCCGTCCACGAGGTCATCGCCGGCTCCCGCGTCGATCGTGGCGTGCCCGGACGGAGACATGCCCGTCAGGCAGATCACGTCGTCGCCGCCCACCGCCACGACGCGTGTCGCGCCGTTGGTGACGATGACGTCGCGACCCTCCGTGCCGGTGATGAGCTGCCCGGCCCCGACGAGGGTGGCAACCTCGCCCCGGCAGGTCTCGGCGGCGGCCGACGCGGCAGCGCCGGTCGGCCCGAGCAGGGTGAGCACCAGAAGGGCCGCGGCGCTCAGCGGCGTCGTACGACGCATGATGTCCTCCAGCGGTGGATGTCGTGGACCACTGGTGTGATGCCCGCGACGCTCAGCACGTTGCCACGGTCGCGCCCGCACCCGGCGCTCCCGCGCGGCGCGGCACGTGCCGGGTCGCTCTCCACGTCGCCCCAGTCGCCCTCCGGGTCCACCGCCGAAGCGGTCAGAGGTCGAAGAGCGAGCTCGATCCGCTGATGTCGACGTCGGTGCGTGGTGCTGGGCCGGCGTCGTCGGACGCGGGCTTCTGCGTCGGCGGTACGTCGTCGGCCCCGGATGCCGGCGTCTCGTCCTCGACGGGCTCGGCCTTCGGCGCGGGCTCGGCGGGGGCCGTCGGCTCGGGCTCGCTCGCCGCGGGCGGTGGGGCGGACGCCGGTGCCTCGACGTCGAAGAGCGAGCCGAGGCTCGACAGGTCGACGTCGGTGGCGGGCTCGGCCGTCGTGCCGCTGGTCGGAGCGGGTGACCCGACGGGCTCCGGCTCGGCGGCCGCTGCCTGCTCGGGCTCGGGCTCGGGCTCGGGGTCCGCGACCGCCTCCGCAGGAGCGGACTCGGTGGCTGCCGGTGCCTCCACGTCGAAGAGCGAGCCGAGGTCCGACAGGTCTGTGTCCGTGGCCGGGGTGGACGCCGTACCGCTCGAGGTCGGCGCCCCGACCGGCTCGGTCGGCTCGGTCGGCTCGCCACCGCTGGTCGCGGGGGACTCCGCGGCGGGCTCGGGCGCCGCGATGTCGAACAGCGAGCCTCCGCCGCCGAGGTCGGTGGCGGGCGGCGCCGCGGCTGCCCTCCCGGCCGCCTTCTCGGGAGCCGGGGCGGGGGCTGCCGGCTCCTCCCCGGGCGTGCCCAGGTCGAAGAGCGACCCGCCGCCGAGGTCGGTGGACGGAGCCGGCTTCGAGGCGTCGGCCGGGGCGTCGAAGAGCGACGAGCCGCCGGACGCCTTGTCGGCCGGGGTGTCGAAGAGCGACGAGCCGCCGGACTCCTTGTCGGCCGGGGTGTCGAAGAGCGACGAGCCGCCGGACGCCTTGTCGGCCGGGGTGTCGAAGAGCGACGAGCCTCCGGACGCCTTGGCGGCCGGGCCGACGTCGGCGGTCTCGGCGACGGTGTCGTCGGTGAGGGTGACGTCGCCGGCCTCCGGCTCGTCCTTGGTGGCCACGTCGGAGGCCGTCGCGCCGGCTGCGGCAGCGGCGGGGGCAGCCGCGGGGACAGCGGCAGGGGACGACGCGGGGGCGGCCTTGGTCGCCTGCTCGCCCTTGACCGAGGCCAGCAGCATCTGCGCGACGTCGAGGACCTCGACCTCCTCGCGGGCCTCGCCGTTCGCCTGCTGGGCCGTGAGCCCGTCGGAGAGCATGACCCGGCAGAACGGGCAGCCGACGGCGATCTGGTCGGCGCCGGTGCCGACGGCCTCCTTGGTGCGGTTGAGGTTGATCCGCTCGCCGAGGTTCTCCTCCATCCACATGCGCGCGCCACCGGCGCCGCAGCAGAAGGACTTCTCGGAGTGGCGCTCCATCTCGACGTACTCCGCGCCGGGCAGCACCTGGAGCAGCTCGCGCGGCGGCGAGTAGACCTGGTTGTGGCGACCGAGGTAGCACGGGTCGTGGTAGGTGATCGAGCGCTTCGCGGCGCCCGCGCCGTCCTTGACGGGGGTCAGCCTGCCCTCGCGCACGAGGCGGTTGAGCAGCTGGGTGTGGTGGACGACCTCGAGCTCGATGCCGAAGTCCTTGTACTCGTTCTTGAGCGTGTTGAAGCAGTGGGCGCAGGTCGAGACGACCTTCTTGACCTTGTACTCCTTGAACGTCTCGACGTTCTGCTGCGCGAGGCCCTGGAAGACGAACTCGTTGCCGGCACGCCGAGCGGGGTCGCCGGTGCAGGTCTCGCCGTTGCCGAGCACGCCGAAGGAGATGCCGGCCAGGTCGAGCAGCTCGGCGACCGCGCGGGTCGTCTTCTTCGCGCGGTCCTCGTACGCCCCGGCGCAGCCGACCCAGAACAGCCAGTCGACCGACTCGAGGGACTCCAGGTCCTCACCGACGACCGGCACGTCGAAGTCGAGGCCCTTGGCCCAGTCCATCCGCGCGGTGGCGGACATGTTCCACGGGTTGCCCTTGTTCTCCAGGCCCTTGAACAGCTGGTTGAGCTCGGCGGGGAAGTTGGACTCGACGAGCAGCTGGTAGCGCCGCATGTCCATGATGTGGTCGACGTGCTCGATGTCGACGGGGCACTGCTGGACGCACGCGCCGCACGACGTGCAGCTCCACAGCACGTCCTCGTCGATGACGAAGTCGCCGTCGGCGGGGTTGTAGAAGTAGTCGAGGACGTCGGTGCCGGCGCCAGCGGTCTCGCCCTTGGAGCCGACCCCGACGAGCTGGCGCTCGGCGTGCGCCTCCTCACCGTCGTGCTTGCCGTAGGCGTGGTCGCGCAGGCTCGTGATGAGCAGCTTGGGCGACAGCGGCTTCTCGGTGTTCCAGGCGGGGCACTGCGACTGGCAGCGACCGCACTCGGTGCAGGTCGTGAAGTCGAGGATGCCCTTCCACGAGAAGTCGTCGATCGAGCCCACGCCCAGCGTGGAGTCCTCGTCGAGGTCGTCGATGTCGTCGAGGGTGATCGCCTTGCCGTCGGACGTCAGCGGCTTCATGGCGCCGAGCGCCGTGCTGCCGTCGGCCTCGCGCTTGAACCAGATGTTGAACCAGGTCGTGAAGCGGTGCCAGGCGATGCCCATGGTGATGTTGCGGGCGATCACCATCAGCCAGACCATCGCCAGCGCGATCTTGAGCGTCGCGATGACGTAGATGAGGTTCTCGAGCGAGTCGACGGAGCTCGGGTAGAGCAGGTCGCCGAGCCACGACGAGAACGGGTAGTGGGCGCGGCCGGCCTCCTCGTCGAGGCGCCACTCCGCGGCGCGGACGAAGAGGATCGCCGAGCCCTCCAGCAGCGCGAGCGCCTCGACGAAGTAGGCCTGCCAGAAGGTCGAGCCGAAGAAGCGGCTCCGGCGGCCCTCGTTGCGGGGGTGGTGGCGCTGCCGGTAGACGATCAGGAAGACGATGCCGACCGTGCTCAGCGCGCCGATGAGCTCCATCAGCCACTCGAAGGGGTACCAGTGGCCGATGACGGGGTAGGCGAAGTCGGGCTTGAAGAGCTGGAAGTAGGCCGCCAGCACCGCGGTGCTGAGCAGCAGGAACCCCATGTAGACGAACCAGTGCATGATGCCGACCCAGTGCCACTGGAGCATCCGCGTGTGGAGGAACGTCTCCTTGAGCATCGTCGCGGTGCGACCGGCCGGGTTGTCGCTGCGGCCCGGCGCGGGCTGGCTCGCCCGGATCACGCCGAGCATCCGGCGTACGGCCGGGACCAGCATGGCGACCGCGGCGGCGGTCAGTGCGAACGAGACGACGATCGCGAACATCTGCATGGAGGGGTGCTCCTCGGTAGGGCGTAGAGGTCCGCAGCCTAGGCCGCCGCACCTGCCGACAGCCGCGCGCTACGGAGTGACACTGATCCTACCCGTTGGTAACTTGAGGTCGAGCGGCAGTGTGGCGGCCCTCCGGTGTACGACGACTCGTAGGCCGTGGCGCGGTGGCGCGACCGGCTCACCCACACCGGGGTTGACGCCCGCACCAGCCCAGCACCTGTGGGCTCCATCCGCGTCTGCTGGGCGCGGTGTCGCTCCGGCCGTCCTTGGCCACCCGCACCGCCGTCCGCCAGGCGCCGTGGTCATCGCCAGACGGGTAGGGGAGCTGGAGGCAGTCCCACAGGGAGGAGAGACCGACGACGAGCACGGCGTCACCGGGCCGCACGTTTCCCACCGGCATGAAGTCCTGGTCGTCGCGGCAGTGCACGCGGGTGCCGGGGTCGTCCCAGCCGCCACCGATCCGGAACTGCTGGTCGACGCGGAGGTCGGAGCGGCGCTTCGGTCCGGGCTTCCTCAGCCGCGCGTCGAGGCGACCCTCCGGCTCGGCGTCGCCGTCGGCGTCGAACCAGACCGTGAGGTGGTGCCCGGGCCGGAACCCGCCGGGCACCTCGACCTCCACGTACTGGGTGGGGTTCTCCCAGGGGGCGCCGCGCAGCGTGACGCGCGCGATGTCCACGGACGGGCTCGAGGTCCGGCTGTCGTGGACCGTGACCCGCGGCGGCAGGACGTCCTCGGCCGCGGAGGCCGGCGGGAGCGCGGCGACGGCGAGCAGCAGCGCCATGACCGGGGCGAGAAGCAGGCGCGGGGAGGGGAGGCGAGCCGGCATCATTCGACGCTAGCACCGGCCGAGGGGCCTGGGGAGGGGCTGGGCGAGGGGCTTGTCGAGGCCCGACCGCTGACGCGTCTGGTCAGCCGGGTGGCGGTGTCGGTGACCGCAGCAGCGATCATCTCAGCGTCGGAGCCCGCGCCGCTGGGGAAGGTCACGGCCACCCCGGCCACGGGGTGTCCGTTGTGGTCGAGCACCGGCGCCGCGACGCTTCCCAGGCCGGGTGTCACCTCGCCGTCCTCCGTGGCATGCCCGCGCTGGCGGGTCTCCGACAGCACCGCCCGCAGCGCACTCAGGGAGGCGGGGCCCTTGCCGTGCCGGTCGACGAACGCCGTCCGGTCGGGGTAGAGCGCGCGCACCTGGCTGGCCGGCAGGGCCGCGAGCACCGCCCGGCCCGACGCGGTCAGGTGGGCGGGGAGTCGCACGCCGACGTCCGTGACCAGCGGTGCCCGGCCCGGCGCGCGCTCCTCGACGACGTAGAGCACGTCGCGGCCGTGGAGCACCGCCAGGTGGGCGCCGTGGCCGGTGCGGTCGACGAGCTCGGCGAGCGGTCGCCGGGCCAGCCGGGCCAGCGGCTCCTGGCGGGTGAACCCGCTGCCCACCTCGAAGGCGGCGACGCCGAGGCCGTAGCGGTGCTCGTCGGGCAGGTGCACGACGAAGCCCTCGTCGATCATCGTGTTGAGCAGGTGGTAGGCCGTGCTGCGCGGCAGGTCGCACGACCGCACGATCCGGTCGAGCGGGACCGGGTCGGCCTGCGTGGCCAGGAAGCGCAGGACCCGCAGGGCGCGCGTCGCGGCAGGGACCTGGCTCACCGCGGGGTCAGGACCGGTCGGAGCCCTTGGTGAACCAGCCGCCGCCGTCGCCCGACTCGATGGGCTTGCCCGGCATCTCCTGGGCGCCCGGGGTGCGGCGCGGGAGCAGCGGAGCCTGGCCGGCGGGCTGGTCGGTGGGCTGGCCGGCGGGCTGGTCGGCGGGCTGGTCGGCGGGCTCAGCGTCGACGTCGGCCGGAGCGGTGGGCTGCTGGTCGACCGTGCCGGGGACCTGCGGGGCGTAGTCGTCGGACCTGTGGTCGACACGCGGGTCCAGCCGATCGGCGGCGCGCACCTGCGACTCGTGCTGGGCCTCGGCCTGCTGGGCGGCCAGCCGGGCCTCGTGCGCCTCCGCCTCGGCCTGGTCGGCCCGGGCACGCGCCTCGTCGGCCTGCGCCTCGGCGGCGGCCGCGCGGTCCTGGGCGGGCGCGATGGTGGCCTGCGCCTGGCGCCCCGCCTGCTGGCGGAGACTGTCGGCCCGCGCGATGTTGGCCTGTTTGTTCTTGCGCTGGACGACGAGGGCCGCGGCGGCGAGCACCACGACGACGAGGACGATGATGATGACGACGAGCGTGGTCACGAGACACCTCTCACGGAACAGGGGGGCCTCAGTCTGACAGTGCCCACGGCGTTGTCCAGCACCCCGCCCGTGGCGTCAGCCGATCGGTTCAGGCCGAGTGCGTCCCGCCGGTGGTGCCGTCGGTGCGGCGGGGGTCGTCGGTGTCCAGCACGGTGTCCGGGTCGTGCGTGGCGGTGTCGTGGGTGGCGGTGCCGTCGTCGTGCGTCGTCGTCCCGGGCGTGTAGTCGTCGGAGCGCGTGTCGACGTGGGGGTCGACCTCGTCGGCGGTGCGCAGCCGGTCCTCGTGCACCGCCTGCTGCTGGGTCGCGGCGACCTGCGCCTCGCGTGCCTTCGCCTGGGCGCGCTCGGCCTCGAGCCGCGCGCGCTCGGCCTCGGCCTCGGCCTCCTTGGCGCGCACCTGCGTCTCGGGGATCTCGGTCGCGTGCTCGCGGGCCTCGGACCGCAGTCGTTCGGCCTGCGCGTGCTGCTGCTTCGTGCGCTGCTGGGTGACCAGCCAGGCGACGAGCGCCGCGACGACCAGCACCACGACCAGGACGATGATCCACGTCGTCGTATCCATCGGGGGACCTCCCTGCTCCGGCGGCCCGGGCGGCTCGCCACGGCGTCCACCGTGCCACAACGCCGGCGCGCCGGGTTCCCCCCGTTCGGGTGAGCGGATCGGTCTGGGATCCGAGACATCGGACGTACGCGGAGTGCTGGCGCGGGCTTGGCTCCGCGTGTTGCATGGGCGTCATGCAGACGATCCAGCCCATCGAGGTCGGGGTCGGTCCCGTCTCGTTCGAGCAGCTCGTGAGTGTCGCCCGTGACGGCGCGCCCGTCACGCTCGGCGACGACGCGCTGACCGCGATCGACCACGCCCGCGGCGTGGTCGAGGCGCTGGCCGACGCCGAGACCCCGACCTACGGCGTGAGCACCGGCTTCGGCGCGCTGGCCACCCGACACATCCCCACCGGGATGCGCGCCCAGCTGCAGCGATCGCTCGTGCGCTCGCACGCCGCCGGCTCCGGCCCCGAGGTGGAGCGCGAGGTGGTGCGCGCGCTCATGCTCCTGCGCCTCTCGACGCTCGCGACGGGACGCACCGGCGTACGCCGAGAGACCGCGCAGCTCATGGCGGACCTGCTCTCCCACGGGATCACCCCGGTGGTGCGCGAGTACGGCTCGCTGGGTTGCTCGGGCGACCTCGCGCCACTGGCGCACTGCGCGCTCGCGCTGATGGGGGAGGGCGAGGTGCGCGACGCCTCCGGCGCGCTGCTGCCGGCGGCCGACGCGCTCGCCGCCGCCGGCCTCGAGCCGGTCGAGCTCGGGGCCAAGGAGGGGTTGGCCCTCATCAACGGCACCGACGGCATGCTCGGCATGCTCGTGCTGGCGATCACCGACCTGCGGATGCTGCTGCGCACCGCCGACGTGGCCGCCGCGATGAGCGTCGAGGCCCAGCTGGGCACCGACCGGGTCTTCGCCCCCGAGCTCCAGGCGATCCGCCCGCACCCGGGTCAGGCGCTGTCCGCGGCCAACCTCACCGCCCTGATGGCCGACTCCGCGATCGTGGCCTCCCACCGCACCGGGCCCGGCAACACGGTGGAGTGCAACCGGGTCCAGGACGCGTACTCGCTGCGGTGCTCGCCGCAGGTGCACGGCGCCGCCCGCGACACCGTCGAGCACGGCGCCACCGTCGCCGGTCGCGAGCTCGCCAGTGCGATCGACAACCCGGTGGTGGTCGGCGACCGGGTCGAGTCCAACGGCAACTTCCACGGCGCGCCCGTCGGCTATGTCCTCGACTTCCTGGCGATCGTCGCGGCCGACGTCGCCTCGATCAGCGAGCGCCGCACCGACCGGTTCCTCGACCGGGCGCGCAGCCACGGGCTGCCACCGTTCCTGGCCGACGACCCGGGCGTCGACAGCGGCCACATGATCGCGCAGTACACCCAGGCCTCGATCGTCTCCGAGCTCAAGCGGCTCGCGGTCCCCGCCTCGGTCGACTCCATCCCCTCCAGCGCGATGCAGGAGGACCACGTCTCGATGGGGTGGAACGCCGCCCGCAAGCTGCGTCGCGCCGTCGACGGGCTGTCGCGGGTCGTCGCCGTGGAGGTGCTCACCGCGGCCCGCGCCCTCGACCTCCGCGCGCCCCTCGAGCCGTCGCCCGCCACCGGTGCCGTCGTACGACGCCTGCGCGAGGCCGGCATCGCCGGCCCCGGCCCCGATCGCCACCTCTCGCCCGAGATCGAGGCCACCGTCGACCTCGTGCAGTCCGGCGCGGTGCTCGCCGCCGCCGAGTCGGTCGTCGGAGCGCTGCCGTGACCAGCCCGTCGTCAGCCGGCGGAGGCGGAGTCCTGGGCGATGAAGTCCTGGACCAGCCACAGCGAGAACAGCACCAGTCCGGGGTCGACCCGCTCGTGGTGCAGCGACACCCGGCCCGGCGTACGCCCCCATCCCGTGGCCCGCACCTCGAGCAGGGCGGTGTCGCCGTC
This sequence comes from Nocardioides sp. Z24_21, assembly GCF_058134345.1. Lineage (NCBI taxonomy): Bacteria > Bacillati > Actinomycetota > Actinomycetes > Propionibacteriales > Nocardioidaceae > Nocardioides > Nocardioides sp. Z24_21. Next base: position 1,291,020 of record NZ_JBYTTH010000001.1, on the reverse strand, counting down.
GGAGACCGAGTAGCGGTTGGCGAGCAGCGCCTCGGAGCGCACCCGCAGCGGGCGGTCCCTCCACGCGAGCTCGCCCCCGTGGGTCAGCAAACCCTTCTGCACGAACCGGCCGACCGTCACCCCCGCGGCATCGGTCGCCACGGCTGCCCGGCCCATCAGGCCCTGCGGCGCCGCGGTCAGCGGAGGCCCTTCGACGGGCACCAGCTCGCAGCGGCGCGACCACCAGCCGCCGCGCCGGATCGTCCCGACGCCGTCGAGGTCGTGACGCCGACGGTCCCCGTGGGACCGCGTGAGGACCAGCTCGACCGCCATGCGCCCGACCGTAGTCCCGCCCATGCCCGCACGTCAGTCCCCAGGAGCATCCCGTGAGCACGAACCCCCGCCTGCCCATCCACGCCGCCACCGGCACCGAGCTGAGCGCCAAGTCGTGGCAGACCGAGGCGCCGTTGCGGATGCTGATGAACAACCTCGACCCCGACAACGCCGAGCGCCCCGAGGACCTCGTCGTCTACGGCGGCACGGGCAAGGCCGCGCGCAGCTGGGAGGCGTACGACGCCATCGTCGCGACCCTGAGCGACCTCGAGGACGACGAGACGCTGCTGGTGCAGTCGGGCAAGCCCGTCGGCGTGATGCGTACGCACACGTGGGCGCCGCGCGTGCTGATCGCCAACTCCAACCTCGTCGGCGACTGGGCCGACTGGGAGGAGTTCCGCCGCCTCGAGGACCTCGGGCTGACCATGTACGGCCAGATGACCGCGGGCTCGTGGATCTACATCGGCACCCAGGGGATCCTCCAAGGGACCTTCGAGACGTTCGCCGCGATCGCGGACAAGCGGTTCGGTGGCACCCTCGCCGGGACGATCACGGTCACCGCCGGCCTCGGCGGGATGGGCGGCGCGCAGCCGCTCGCCGTCACCATGAACGACGGCGTCGCCATCTGCGTCGAGTGCGACCAGCACCGGATCGACCGACGCCTCGAGACCCGCTACCTCGACGTCCAGGCGCGCGACCTCGACCACGCGATCGAGCTGGCGCTGGAGGCCCGCGACGATCGCCGCGCCCTGTCGATCGGGCTGCTCGGCAACGCCGCCGACGTGCTGCCCGAGCTGCTCGAGCGCCAGCTCGACGGCTCGGTCCGCATCGACGTCGTCACCGACCAGACCTCGGCGCACGACCCGCTCTACTACCTGCCGTCCGGCACGGCGTACGACGACTGGGAGCGCGAGCGCACCGACGACCCGCGCGGGTTCACCAAGCGCAGCCAGGAGTCGATGGCGCGTCATGTGCGGGCGATGGTCGAGCTCCAGGACGCGGGCGCCGAGGTCTTCGACTACGGCAACTCGATCCGCGACGAGGCGCGCAAGGGCGGCTACGACCGGGCCTTCGCGTTCCCCGGCTTCGTGCCCGCCTACATCCGGCCGCTGTTCTGCGAGGGCAAGGGCCCGTTCCGCTGGGCCGCGCTGTCCGGCGACCCCGCGGACATCCACGCCACGGACCGGGCGATCAAGGAGCTCTTCCCCGCCGACGAGAAGCCGGAGTACGCCCGGCTGCACACGTGGCTCGACATGGCGGCCGAGCGCGTGCAGTTCCAGGGACTGCCCGCGCGGATCTGCTGGCTGGGCTACGGCGACCGGGCGAAGGCCGGCCTGCGCTTCAACGAGATGGTCGCCAGCGGCGAGCTGAAGGCGCCGATCGTCATCGGCCGCGACCACCTCGACTGCGGGTCGGTGGCCTCGCCCTACCGCGAGACCGAGGCGATGCTCGACGGCTCCGACGCCATCGCCGACTGGGCGATCCTCAACGCGCTGGTCAACACCGCCTCCGGCGCCACCTGGGTGTCCTTCCACCACGGCGGCGGCGTCGGCATCGGCCGCTCGCTCCACGCCGGCCAGGTCACGGTCGCCGACGGCACCTCGCTGGCCGCCGAGAAGATCGAGCGGGTGCTCACCAACGACCCCGGCATGGGCGTGATCCGCCACGTCGACGCGGGCTACGACCGCGCCGTCGAGGTCGCCGAGGAGCGCGGGGTCCGGGTCCCGATGCGCGGCTGACGCGCCGGGGTTGCCGGGGGTGCGGGGCGTCCGCCCCGGCTCGAGCGGTCACGTCCCCGCTCAACCACCCGGATACGGGTGTCCCAGCGGGGACGAGGGTGTCCTAGTGGTCGTACGACGCGTCGGGTCGTCGTCTGCCCACGGCTACTCGTCGGTTGTGACCGACTCGAGGAGCTTGCGCGTCAGCATCAGCACGGCGCCGTCGAAGTCGCGGGTGCCGGCCTCGATCCCCTCGCCCAGCCGGTCGAACGTGACGGTCTGGAAGACCAGGTCGACCAGGGGTGCCAGCTCGACCGCGCGGTCGAAGTCGGCCTCGGGGAACGCGTCGCGCCACGGAAGTAGGACGGTGCGCACCCGGTCCTCTGCGTGGGTCCCGTCCGCCTCGGTGAGCCAGTGCGCGAGGTGGGTGCCGTCGAGGAAGGGGTGCGTGATGCAGCCGTCGCTCCAGTCGAAGACCCGCACGCCCGAGCCGTCGAAGGCGACGTTTCCCGAGTGCAGGTCGCCGTGGGCGAGGGTGTCGGGGAAGCCGCAGGCCCAGAGCTCGCGCACCCGCGTCTCGACGAGCGGGACCGCCTCGACGAGGGCGCCGCGCTCGTCCGTGGTCAGCGCGTCGAGCTCGCGGTTGGTCGCCAGTGCGCCGCGCCAGGCCGTCAGCGTCTCCTCCGCGCCTCGGCGAGGAGCGCCCGCCCCGCGCAGCTCGTCGAGCCAGTCCAGCGATGCGATCTGGGCAGCGGCCCACAGCGGCGCGAGCGTCATGGCGGCCTTTGCCGGCGCGCCGTCGTCGTCGACCCCCCGCAACGGCTCGGTCAGGACCCAGCACCTCCTGTCCTCGATGGCGACCACCTCCGGGACCAGGTGTGGGAGGTGGGCGGCGAGCGTCGCCACGATGGCCGCCTCGGCCGCGAAGTGCGCGCAGCTGGCCTTGAACCACACGGGACCTCGGTCGGTCGGGACGACGTGGACCGCCGAGATGCTCCAGACGCGATGGGTCTGGAGCGAGCCGGTGCGCGACCGGCCGGTGTCCACCAGCGCGGCGTCGATCCAGGCCTCGACCTCGTCGGACCATCCGGGGCGATACCAGTCCGGCCGGTGTGCGGGCGGCGTGCCCCAGTGCTCACGGACCGCCCGCTCGACCTGGACGCGCACCTCCTCGCCGAGGTGGTCCGGGTCGGTCCAGTGCCCCCGCTCAGGTGCGCCGCTGCGCGCGCGGACGACGTGCAGGCGGTTGACCTCGTCGAGGACGACCGCCGGCGCGACGGGCACGGCGTCGGTGAGCAATCGGCTGGCGGTGGCCGTCGGGCTCGGCCCGCCTGCCTCCGGATCGTGGACGAAGCTCGGCAGCCGTCCGTCGTCGTCCACCCACACCCGCTCCCCGTCGGTGAGGGCGACGTGAATCGTGCGCGGCTGACGGGTCACCGCCGCATCGTGGCACGCGCGTCCTCGCGGATCCCATGACTTTCCTGCCCGGGTAGGTCAGGATCCCTCCATGGCATCGGGGGAGAGGAAGCCGGCGCGTGCGCGCGTCGTGCTCACGGACATCAGCTCGCGGGCGTGGGAGCACCCCGCCGACAGGGGCGCGCTGGTCGCCCTGCGCAAGCTCAAGGGCTTCGACGTGCTGCTCAAGACCATGTCGGGTGTGTTCCGCGAACGGGCCTGGCGGCTGACGCTGCTGGGCTCCGCGGTGCGCGTCGACGAGCGACAGTTCGCCCGGCTGCACGTGCTGCTCGCCGAGGTCGGGCGCAGCCTCGACGTCAGCGACCTGCCGGAGATGTACGTCCAGGCCGACCCGACGCTCGGCGCCGTCACGGTCGGCATGGACCGGCCGATCATCGTGCTGTCGTCCGGCCTGGTGCACCACCTCGACGACGACGAGCTCCGCTTCGTCATCGGCCACGAGCTCGGCCACGCCGTCAGCGGACACGCGGTCTACCGCACGCTGCTGGTGCGCCTGCTCGGGCTGGGCGGGCTGCTCAACGCCGTCCCCGGCGGCGCGTTGGGCATCCGGATGGTCACCGTCGGGCTGCTGGAGTGGTCGCGCAAGGCCGAGCTGTCGGCCGACCGCGCCGGCCTGCTCGCCAGCCAGGACCCGACGGCGGCGCTGCGCACCCACATGAAGCTCGCCAGCGGCGGCACCCTGGAGGAGCTCGACGTCACGTCGTTCCTCCAGCAGGGAGCGGAGTACGACGAGGGCGGCGACGTGCGCGAGTCGCTCATCAAGCTCTCGCTGCTCCAGCAGCAGAGCCACCCGTTCGCCGTCGTCCGGGCCACCGAGCTGCGCCGCTGGACCGACTCGGGCGCGTACACGACGATCCTCGCGGGCAGCTACCCGCGCCGCACCGACGACGACACCGCGTCGGTGAGCGAGGCCGCGCAGGCGGCGGCCGCGAGCTACACCGCGACGTTCGAACGGACCCAGGACACCCTCGGCCGACTCGTCCACGACCTCGCCGGCTGGGTGGGCACGGCCAGCACCTGGCTCAACGACCGCTTCCGTCGAGGCGACGAGAGCGCCTGAGCCACCCCGTTCGGACGCGGGCGACGTCCGCCGTACGCACGAGCGGGCGGGCGGAGCAGCCCGAGACGCGGCAGGACCCCGCACACCAGGGGTGTACGGGGTCCTCGCGGGGTGGCGGAGTGCTACCAGACCCGTCGGCTGGAGCCGCCGATCGGCACGAAGTTCAGCACCAGGCCGACCACGATCAAGATGATGCCGAGCGTGGTCAGGATGCTCTGGGGGAGCAGGAGCCCGAGGATGAGAAGGATCAGTCCGAGGACAATCATGGGGTGCCTCCTAGGTGTTGCGGCCGGCCCACGGTGGGCAGGGCGCCGACACTCTTGCGGGTCCGCAGCACGTTCGACAATTCCGCTCATCCCTGCGGGTGAGGCGATGTCAAGACCCTGTCCATCCTGTGGTGACCGCCCTCACTCGGTGCCGATCGCCTCGATGGCCTCGTGGATCGACAGCGTCCGGCGGGCCGACTCGACGTGGAGGTTCTCGATCATCCGGCCGTTGAGGGTCACCACGCCGGCGCCGGCGCCGGCCTCGAACGCGGCGATCAGCTCGCGCGCGTCCTCGACGGCCGCAGGGCTGGGTGCGAAGGCGCGGTTGGCCCCCTCGACCTGCCCGGGGTGGACGAGCGTCTTGCCGTCGAAGCCCATCTGTCGCCCCTGCTCGCACTCGGCGAGGAAGCCGTCGGCGTCCTTGACGTCGTTGTAGACGCCGTCGAGCACCGCGATGCCCGCGGCCCGTCCGGCCAGCAGCGCCGTGTGCAGGCTGGGCAGGATCGGGGCGCGGCCGGGGACGTGTTCGGCGTAGAGCTCCTTGACGAGGTCGTTGGTGCCGATCACGAAGGCGCCGAGGCGCTCGGAGGACCGGGCGATCGCGAGCGCGTCGAGGATCGCGACGGGCGTCTCGACCATCGCCCACAGCCGGGTGTGGTCGGGCGCGCCGGCCTTCTCCATCGCGGCCACCAGCCGGGCCACCTCCTCGGCGCTCTCCACCTTGGGGACGACGATCGCGTCGGGTCCGGCCTGGCTGGCCGCGGCGAGGTCGGCGTCGTGCCACTGGGTGCCGATCGCGTTGACGCGGATGGTGACGGTGCGCCGGCCGTAGTCGCCACTGGCGGCGGCCGCGGCGGCGGCCTCCCGGGCCGACTCCTTGGCGTCGGGCGAGACGGCGTCCTCCAGGTCGAGGATCAGGCCGTCGCAGGGGATCGTCCGCGCCTTCTCGAGCGCCCGCTGGTTGGAGCTGGGCATGTAGAGGACGCTGCGCAGGGGGGTGAAGTCAGTCATCTCAGGCCTCCTCGACCACGATCGCGTCGTACTGCTTCCTCAGCTCCGGGTCGATCGCGGCCAGCTCCTCGGCGAGGGCGACCATGACCTGGCACTGCTTCACCGAGGCGTCGTCCTCCATCTTGCCGTCGATCATCACCGCCCCGGTGCCGTCGCCCATCGCGGCGATGACGCGCCGCGCGTGCGCCACGTCCTCGACGCTGGGGGAGAAGACGCGGTGGGCGATCGCGATCTGCGCCGGGTGCAGGCTCCAGGCGCCGACGCAGCCGAGGAGGAACGCGTTGCGGAACTGGTCCTCGCAGCCGACCGTGTCCGCGATGTCGCCGAACGGCCCGTAGTAGGGGTAGATCCCGTGCATCGCGCACGCGTCGACCATCCGGGCGATCGTGTAGTGCCACAGGTCCTGCTGGTACGTCGCCCGCTCGGCGTCGTGCTGCGCCTTGCCGTCCGCGTCGCGCGGGGCGTCCTGGCGCACGAGGTAGCCCGGGTGGCCGCCGCCGACGCGGGTGGTCTTCATCCGGCGGTCGGCGGCGAGGTCGGCCGGCCCCAGGGACAGGCCCTGCATCCGCGGGCTGGCGCCGCAGATCTCCTCGATGTTCGCCACACCGCGCGCGGTCTCGAGGATCGCGTGGACGAGGATCGGGCGGTCGAGCCCGGCCTTCGCCTCGAGCTGGGCGAGCAGCCGGTCGACGTAGTGGATGTCCTCGGCGCCCTGGACCTTCGGCACCATGATGACGTCGAGCTTGTCGCCGATCGCGGGCACGAGGGTGGTCAGGTCGTCGAGCACCCAGGGGCTGTCGAGCGAGTTGATCCGCGTCCACAGCTGGGTGGGCCCGAAGTCGGTCGCCCGGGCGATGTCGACCAGTCCCCGGCGCGACTTCTCCTTGTTCTCCGCCTTGACGGCGTCCTCGAGGTTGCCGAGCAGCACGTCGACCGTGCCGACCATGCCGGGCACCTTGGCGGCCATCTTCTCGTTGCCCGGGTCGAAGAAGTGGATTGCGCGGCTCGGCCGGGCGGGGATCTCGCGCGGCGGCGCGGGCGCGCCGACGGCGAGCGGGGCGAAGAAGTCCTTGGCGGGGCGGGTCATGGGCGCAAACTACCGCTGCGCCGGAGCAGCCCGATATGACCCATGTCTCGCTGTCGGGCAGGGCGCGGATCCTCCTCGACTCCTACGTGTGCGGCATCCAGCCGGTGTCCGACCCCGGTCGCAGGCCCAGCGACGACGGTCAGCGGGTGCGCCGGCGGCGCCACCACGACCGCTTCCGCGGCGGCGGCGCGGCAGCACGGGCCGCGGCTCGCTGCGCCTCGATGCGGGACGTCCGGCGCTCACCCCACGCCTCGACCTCCGCGTCGACGTCGCGCACGGCGGTGATCACCGGTGGACCGCCCTGCAGCTGACGGCGGGTCTCCACGACGCGGCGGTTGAAGTCGTCGAGCTCACGTCGTACCTCCCGCTCGATCGGGATCGCGTCGAGGCGTGCGTCGAGCCCGGCGTCCTCCTTTCGCAGCGCCAGGGCCGGCGGGAGGAGCGCGATGCTCTCGCGCTCGACGAGCTTCTTGACCCACCAGTCGGGGTCGTGCTCGCCGCCGAGGTCCTCGATCGGCTTGCCCGTGCCCGGCAGGTCGTCGAACTCGCCGCGCTCCATCGCCTGGCGCACCTGCAGGTCGACCCACGTCGACTGCTGCGCGATCCGGGCGGCGGAGGCCGAGCGCCCCGTGCGGTCGTCGCGCTCGCGCTCGCGGCGTCTCGACCCGGGGTCCGCGACGTCGAAGTCGTCGTTCTCGGACATGCGTCGAGTCTACGGTCGCCGGTCACGCCGAGGCCCGCGTCGACCGGTGGCCCCGGACCGTCCCGGTCCTCGAGGACGGCAGCCCGGCACCTCAGGTGGAGGCGGGGGGACCGGCGTGACCGCGAACGTGGTCGTCATGGTGATCCTCCTGTCCGACCCCCGTGTCGCCGCCGTGCCCGTGCGTGAGTCCGGTGAGCCCCTGGTCCGCCTCGACGCGTCGTTCGGGCCGGCCCGGGCGCGGGTCAGGCGCGGCCTGGCCGACCGGCTGGCCCACGCCCGGCGCGACCTGCCGCCCGGCATCGCGATCCGGGTCGTCGAGGGACACCGGTCGGTGGCCGACCAGCGCTCGATCGTCGCCGCCTACGCCACGGAGGTCCGCGCCGCCCATCCGGAGGCCGGCCCCGACGAGGTGCGGCGGCTCACCAGCCGCTTCGTCGCGCCGGTGGACGTCGCGCCGCACGTGGCCGGCGCGGCGGTGGACCTGACACTGGTCGACGCCTGCGGCGACGACCTCGACCTCGGCACGCCCATCGACGCGACGCCGGAGCAGTCCGACGGCGCCTGCTACTTCGCCGCGGCCGGCATCGGGGCCGACGCCCGCGCGCACCGCGACCTGCTGGCGCGCGTGCTCGGCGGCGCCGGGCTGGTCAACTACCCCACCGAGTGGTGGCACTGGAGCTTCGGCGACCGCTACTGGGCGCTCGTCACCGGCGCGGGTGCCGCGACCTACGGCCCGGCCCGCGTCGGCGACGAGGCAGCCGCGTGAGCGCGCTGGCCGTGGCGCCCACCGCGGTCCCCGGCGCAGCGCCCACCCTGGACGTCGACCTGTCGGCCGTCGCCGCCAACACCCGCCTGATCGCCTCGCGCACCGCGGCCGAGGTGATGGCGGTGGTGAAGGCCGACGGCTTCGGGCACGGCGGGGCCGATGTGGCCCGCACGGCGCTGGCGCACGGGGCGACCTCGCTCGGTGTCACCAGCATCGAGGAGGCGCTCGCCCTGCGTACGGCCGGCCTGACCGCGCCCGTCCTCAGCTGGCTCAACCCGGTCGACGCCGCGTACGCCGACGCGCTGGCCGGTGAGGTCGAGCTCGCCGTGCCCTCGCGCGAGCACCTCGACGCCGTCGTCCTCGCCCAGCGGTCCGGGCCGCACCAGCGCTCGGCCCGCATCCACCTGCACCTCGACACCGGCATGGCCCGCGACGGTGCGGAGCCGTCGGCGTGGCCCGACCTGTGCCGTGCCGCCCGCCGGGCGGAGCGGGCGGGACTCGTCCGCGTGGTCGGGGTGATGGGACACCTCGGCTGCGCCGACGACCCGGCCGACGGGTGCAACGCGCTGGGCCGGCGGCGCTTCGCGTGGGGGGTGGAGACGGCCAGGGGCGCAGGGCTCCGCCCCGCCCGCCGCCACCTCGCGGCCACGGCGGCGACCCTGCTGGACGTCCGCAGCCACCACACGACGGTCCGCGTCGGCGCCGGCCTCGTCGGCATCGACCCCACCGGCACCACCCTCCTGCGCTCGGGGCTGACCCTCACCGCGCCGGTGGTCGGCGTCCGTCGCGTCCGCGCCGGCGCGGGCGTCGGCTACGGGCACAGCTGGATCGCGCCCGCGGCGACCCACCTGGCGCTGCTGCCGCTCGGCTACGCCGACGGGCTGCCGCGCGCAGCCTCCGGTCGGGCGGAGGTGCTGCTGCGCGGGCATCGGCGACCCGTCGTCGGGCGGATCTCGATGGACCAGGTCGTCGTCGACCTCGGCGACGACCACGCCGAGCCCGGCGACACCGCCACCGTGCTGGGCCCCGGCGCCGCCGGCGAGCCGACCGTCGGCGACTGGGCCCGCTGGGCCGACACCCTCCCGCACGAGATCGTCACCGGGATCGGTCCCCGCGTGCGCCGCAGCGTCCGCCCCGCCGGCCCTGCCGCGCACTCCTCCTCACCCCGACTCAGGAGCATCCCGTGACCACCCCCGCCGCCTCGCAGGGCGCCCGCACCCGGGTCGCCGTCGTCGGCGGCGGCCAGAGTTGCGAGCACGAGGTCTCCCTCGCCTCCGCCGCCGCGGTCGCCGCCGCCCTCGACCCGACGGCCTACGACGTCGTCCGGCTGACCATCGGACGCGACGGGCGCTGGGCCGGCGGCGATCGGGCCCTCGGCCTCGGCGAGGCCGTGACAGTGCTGCAGTCCTGCGCCGCCGTGCTGCCCGTGGTGCACGGCCCGCGCGGCGAGGACGGCTCGCTCGCCGCGCTCTGCGAGCTCGCCGGGGTCGCCTACGTCGGCTCCGGCGTCGGGGCCGGGGCGCTGGCGATGGACAAGTGGGCGACCAAGCTCGTCGCCGGGGCGCTCGGCATCGCGACCGCCCCCGGCGTGCTGCTCACCGCGGCCACCGCCACGTCGTACGCGTGGACCCACCCGGTCGTCGTCAAGCCCGTCGCGGCCGGCTCGAGCCACGGCGTGAGCCTGGTCGGCGACCCGTCCCGGCTGGCCGACGCGCTCGCTGCGGCGCTCGCCCTCGACGACCGCGTGCTCGTCGAGGACGTCGTCGCGGGCCGGGAGGTCGACGTCGCCGTCCTCGGCGGGCCCGACGGCACCCGCGTGGTGTCGCCGGCCCTGGAGGTCGTGGTCGACGGTTGGTTCGACTACGAGGCGAAGTACGCCGGCGGTGCCGACTTCCGCGTCCCCGCCGCGCTGTCGGACGCCGAGCGTTGCGCCCTCGAGGAGGCCGCCCTCGCGGTCTACGACGCCCTCGGCTGCGCCGGAGTGGCGAGGGTCGACTGCTTCGTGACCGGCGACGGCCCGGTGCTCAACGAGGTCAACACCATGCCCGGCTTCACCGAGCAGTCGCAGGTGCCGCGGATGTTCGCCGCAGCCGGGATGTCGTACGCCGACCTGCTCGACCGCCTCGTCCGCGACGTGCTCCCGGGGCGAGCCGTGTCGTGACCGTCCCCGGCATGGTTCGATTGCGCCGTCACGCGCCCAGTCAGCCGCCCAGTCACCTGCCAGGAGGACCCGCCATCGCCGCGCTCACCCCGGTGCCGCCGACGTCGCGGCGGACCGTGCCCGGCGCAGTGGTGCCATGAGCGGCCCGCCGAGCCCGCCCGTCGCCGATCGGCTGCGGGACTGGGCGCCGGACATCGCGATCGGCGCGGCCGTGCTGGTCCTCGGCCTGGTCGAGGCGACGACCGCCGAGCACCTCCTCTCCCCGCCCCAGTTCTCACCGCCCCGGAGGCTGCTCCTGATCGCCGTCGGCATGGCCGTCGCCGCGGGCCTGTGCCGGCGCGCGCCGGCGATCGCGTTGCTGCTGGTCTGGGGGCTCTGCGGTCTCCAGCTGCTCACCGGCACCGATGTGATGCTCGCCCAGCTCGCCATCGCGGTCGTGGCCTTCGGCACCGCGCGCTGGGGGTCGCTCCCGACGGTCTGGCTCAGCGCTCTCTCGATCCCCGCTGCAGGGCTGATCGTCTTCGTGCTGATCGCGGCACCCCAGCTCTCGGGACTGGTCGACCAGGTCGGCCTCGGGACGATCGTCTCGGAGGCCTACTCCTACGGCGACACCTGGCAGATCGGCGCGGCGGTGACCGGGATGTTGGTGCTCGGTGCCCCGTGGCTCGCCGGGCTGGCGCTGCGGTTCATGTCCCGGGCCAGGACGTCGGAGCTCTCGCAGGTCGCCGCCGAGGAGGACGCGGCCCGGGCGCACCGCGATTCCGAGCAGGCCCGCGAGATCGCCCGGCTGCGCGAGGAGCAGGCCCGCCTGGCCCGCGACGTGCACGACGTGGTGGGCCACTCGCTCGCGGTGATCCTCGCCCAGGCCGAGTCGGCGCAATACCTCGAGGACGCCGACACCGAGCGGCTGAAGCAGACGATGGCGACCATCGCCACGTCGGCGCGCACGTCGCTGCAGGACGTCAGGCAGGTGCTGACCACCACCCAGGGTGCCACCGCGCCGACGGGCAGCGCGAGCCTCGACAGCCTGGTCGACAACGTCCGTTCCAGCGGGCACGAGGTCGTCTCGAGCGTCGTCGGCCGACCGCAGCCGCTGCCGCCCGAGCTCGAGACCGTCGCCTACCGCGTCCTGCAGGAGATGCTGACCAACGCGATCAGGCACGGCCGCCGCGACAGCCCGGTGACGGTGGAGCGGCACTGGGAGGGCGAGCTGCGTCTCGAGGTCCGCAACGTCGTGGACCCCGCCGCCTCCGACGCCACCCAGCCGATCCGCACCGCGGCCCCGGACGCCCCGCCCGTCGCGGTCCCGGGTCAGGCGGCCGGCCAGGGCGTCGACGGCATGCGGCGCCGGCTGGAGGCGGTCGGCGGCCGGCTCGACGTACGCCGACGCGACGAGGCGGGCGGGCAGACGTTCACCGCGACGGCGTGGCTGCCCGTGCGGGTCACGACGTGATCCGGGTCGTGCTGGTCGACGACCAGGAGCTCTTCCGCGAGGGCGTGCGCACGATCATCGACGCCCAGGACGGGATGGAGGTCGTCGGCGTCGCCGGCGACGGCTTCGAGGCCGTCGCGGTCTGCGACGAGCTCCAGCCCGACGTGGTGCTGATGGACATCCGGATGCCGGAGATGGACGGCGTCGAGGCGACCCGTCAGCTGTGCGCGCCCGACCGGGTGTCGCGGCGCGAGCGCCCGCTGCGGGTGGTGGTGCTGACGACCTTCAACCTCGACGACCGCGCGGCGACGGCGATCCGCTACGGCGCCAGCGGCTTCCTGCTCAAGGACACGACCCCGCTGATGCTGCGCGACGCGATCCGCACGGTCCACGCCGGCAACGCGGTGCTCGCACCCGCCGATCTGTCCCTGCTCCTGCAGGGTCAGTTCGTCGCCCGGGCGCCGGCGCCGGCGGCCTACCTCGCCCTGACCGGGAAGGAGCGCGAGGTCTTCGCGGCCGTGGCACGTGGCTTGTCCAACACCGAGATCGCCGCGGAGATCTTCGCCTCGGAGTCGACGGTCAAGACCCACGTCGGCTCGGTGCTGCGCAAGCTGGCGCTGCGCGACCGGGTGCAGATCGTGGTGTTCGCGCACGAGCACGGCCTGGTCGGCCAGCGCTGACACCGGCCCGGGGGCCTCCTCGTCCCGGGTCGGCTGCGTGGCAGGCTGTCGCCCATGGCGATCCCGGTACTGCCCGACCGTGCCGCAGGAGTGCAGCTCCACGTGACCTCGCTGCCCGGCGGTCGGCTCGGCGAGCCGGCCCGCGACTTCGTGCGGTGGCTGGCCGCCGCCGGCCAGTCGGTGTGGCAGGTCCTGCCCCTCACCGTCCCCGACGCGCACGGGTCTCCGTACGCCTCCCCGTCCGCGTTCGCCACCTGGCCCGGGCTGCTCGAGCACCCGGACGCGCCGGTCGGCGACGACGAGGTGCAGGAGTTCGCCGAGGAGAACGCCTACTGGGCCGGGTCGTGGACGGCATACGGCGGCGACCTCGCCGACCAGGTGCGCTTCGACCGCGAGTGGCGGGCGCTGCGCTCGTTCGCCGCCGACCACGGGGTCCGGGTGCTGGGCGACGTCCCGATCTACGTCGCCGCCGGCAGCGCGGACGTGGCGACGTGGCCCGAGCTGTTCCGCCACGACGCCGTCGCCGGCGTACCGCCCGACGCGTTCACCGACACCGGCCAGCTGTGGGGCAACCCGCTCTACGACTGGACGGCGATGGCGGCCGACGGCTACCGGTGGTGGGTGGAGCGGCTGCGCCGGAGCCTCGCGCTCCACGACCTCGTCCGGGTCGACCACTTCCGGGCCTTCGCGGCCTTCTGGGCCGTGCCGGCGGACCACGAGACGGCGGAGCACGGCAGCTGGCAGCCTGGCCCGGGACGGGCGGTCTTCGACGCCGCGTCCGCCGAGCTCGGGCCGTTGCCCGTCGTCGCCGAGGACCTCGGGGTCATCGACGCCCCCGTCGAGGCGCTCCGCGATGCGCTGGGCTTCCCGGGGATGGCGGTCCTGCAGTTCGGCTTCGACCCCGACAGCGACGACGGCACCCACGAGCCCCACAACCTGCGCCCCGACCAGGTCGTCTACACCGGCACCCACGACAACGACACCGTGGTGGGCTGGTGGGACACCCTGCCCGAACGCCGGCGGCACAAGGTCGAGCGTGCCTGGGCCGCGGCCGGCATCGACGACCCGGACCCCGCGTGGGCGATGATCCGCCTCGCCCACCACACCCCCTGCGCGCTCGCCATGGTGCAGGCCCAGGACGTGCTGTCGCTGGGCGGCGAGGCCCGGATGAACACCCCCGGATCCGTGGCCACCTGGTCGTGGCGCCTCGAGCCCGGCATGCTCACCGACGACCTCGCCCGGCGCCTGCGCGAGGTGAGCGAGGAGTCCGGCCGCGCGCACTGAGTCCGGTCGCCGCTGCGGGCGACCCGGGGTCGGACAAGGGTCGATCCCTATGGTGTCGCGCGCCCCGGCGGCCCATGCTGGAGGCATGGAAAAGATCCGCGCCTCCCTCGCCCGCCAGGGCCTCGTCCGCTCGGCCGACCGCGGCATCCTGGGCGGTGTGTGCGCCGGGGTCGGTCGCCGATTCGGTCTGACGCCCTGGATCACGCGGCTGCTGTTCCTGGTGACGCTCGTGGTCATCCCGGGCAGCCAGTTCCTGGTCTATCCGCTGCTGTGGTTCCTCATGCCGAGCGAGGACAGCGTCGTCGCCGCGAAGAACCCCCCGCACCTCCCGCGCTGACCGTGGTCCGAGGCATCGCTGCCGACTGGCTCGATGTCCCGCAGCACAGCACCCGGCGGTTCGCCGCCGCGCGCGGGACGCCCTGGCGCCTGAGGCACCTACTGGAACGAGACGAACCGGACGTCGGGCAGCGCCCGACGCACCTGCTGGGGCCGCATCCGCGGTGAGTCCTCGTCGTAGAACAGCTTGAAGCCCATCGTGAACTTCCGCGGCACCGCGACGTTGTCGTACGTCACCAGCTTGTCCGCCGGGCTGCCGAAGCCGTCGACGTGCTGGACCATCGCCAGCCCCTCGCGGTGCCGGACCTTGCGGACGTCGGGGACCATCCCGGTCGTGAACTGGTGGATGACGAAGAGCTTCTCCGGCAGCGCGTTGTCGCGGGTCAGCCGCGACAGCCAGCCGGCGGTGCGGTTGATCTCGCGGGCGCCGACGGAGCCGATCTGCTGCCCGGGGAACTGATCGGGGCCGACCCGCCACTCGGGGTCGAGCGCCAGCCCGACCCACGGGTCCTTCAGCGCCCACTCCCACCGCTTGGCCGCGGTCAGGAAGTCGGTGCGACCGGGCTGGAGGTCGAGCAGCAGCAGCGCGCCGTTGCGATGGGCGGCGTCGATGTAGGACTGCACGTGACTGTGCAGGACGTCGTGGGCGTGGTCGCCGTCGGTGCCGGGGTGGTCGGCGCCGTCCGCGACCGTGACGATGAGCTCGTAGACCGGCAGCAGCCGCTCGCCGCGCTGCAGGAACGGCTTCCCCGCACGGGTGATCCTGCGGAACGCCTGGTCCGGACCCGACTCGCCCAGCACGCCCAGCGCCCCGGTCGCGGCCGTGCCGTAGTAGGCGGTGAGGAAGCGCTTCTTGGCGAAGATCGTCGTCCCGCCGCCGGGGAGGCGAGTGGTCGTGCGCGCATCGGTCGCAGCGGCCGTCGTGGACGCCGCCGGATCGTGCGTCGCCGCGGCGGGCGTGCCGCCCAGGAGCGGAAGGGTGAGCAGTGCCGTCGTGAGCGCGACCAGCCGCGCCCGAGTCCCCCGATTCATAAAGCAGGACCCTAGTGGCACGCAGCCTCGCGGGCCCTCCGCCGCGCTGCGGTGTCGGCGCGGCCTGACAGGCTGACCGCATGAGCGACGTGTGGGAGCTGGTGCGCCGTGAGCGCGAGGCGCTGATCGACGACCTGGCCGGACTGTCCGACGAGCAGTGGGAGGCGCCGTCGCTGTGCGGCGGGTGGACGGTGCACGACGTCGCCGCCCACCTCGTCGACAACGCCCGGACCACCCGCGTCGGGATCGTGGTCGCGATGGTGCGGGCGCGCTTCGACTTCGACCGGCAGAACGACCAGGGCGTCGCGCGCGTGAAGGGGGCGACCCCCGCCGAGACGCTCCAGCGGCTGCGCGAGGTCGTCGGACGCACGTCGACTCCGCCGGCCCCGCTCGACAGCCGCCTCGTCGAGGAGGTCGCGCACGGTGAGGACGTGCGGCGCCCGCTCGGCCTCACCCGCGCCTACCCCGAGGAGTCGGTGGTCCGGGCGCTGGCCCACCAGCTGAGGACGTCGGTGGGGCTCGGCGGCGGCAAGCAGCGGGCGGCCGGTCTCCGGCTCGTCGCGAGCGACGCCGACTGGTCGCACGGCGAGGGCCCGGAGGTCCGTGGGCCGCTGGTGTCGCTGCTCCTGGCCGTCTCCGGGCGGGGGCAGGCGCTGGCCGACCTGACCGGCCCCGGCGTCGCCCGGCTCGGCAGCGCCCTCAGCGGGTGATCGGCGGCGCGGGGGCGTCGCCGAAGGCGTGCCTCGGGGCGGCCACCAGGGCGAGCGCCGCCACGAACGCCGCACCGGCGCACACCGCCCACACCGTGAGGTAGCCGCTGAACGGCGCCACCTGCTCGGAGGTCGCGTCGAGCGAGCCGGTCGCGGTCAGCGCGATCGCGAAGATCGCCGAGGCGATGGCGCCGCCGACCGTCTTGGTGCCGTTGGTCATGCCGGTGGCGATCCCGGTGCGCTCGGGCGGCGCGGCGGCGGCCGCGGCGGCCGGCAGCGCCGCGACCAGCGCACCCGAGCCGAGACCGGCGACGCCCATGTTGAGGAGCGCCTGCCACGTCTCGTCGTGGAAGGGCAGCCACAGCAGGTAGCCGACGCCGACGAGCAGGCAGGCGACCACGAGCGCGCGGCGCACGCCGCCGAGCAGCCGGGTGGTCAGGGGCAGCGTGAAGGCCCCGATCGCGAGCGTGACGACGTAGAGGCCGATGAGGGTGGAGACGAACGCCGGCTCGGCGCCGAGCCCGTAGCCACGCTCGACGGGGTCGGCCTGGGCGTAGGTCGACAGCGGGATCTGGCCGCCGAGCACCGGGATGCCGAAGAGGAACGCCGTCAGCTGCACCGGCCACTGGGCGGGGCTCGACAACAGGCGCACGTCGACGATCGGCTCGGGGTGTCGCTGCTCGAAGCGCCAGAAGGCGGCGAAGAGCACCAGCGACAGCACGATCGTCGACCAGCCGAGGAGCGACCCGGCGCCGTCGAGGCGCAGCCACACCAGGCCGCCCATCAGGACGCCGAGCGAGACGGTGACCAGGCTCAGGCCGGTCCAGTCGAGGCCGCCGCCGATGTCGTCGCCCGGCACCTGCTCGATGCCGACGAGGATCACGAAGAAGACCGCGGTGACCACGACGGCGGGCAGGGCGAGCAGGACGTTCATGTCGAGGGTCTCGACGAGCAGGCCGCTGCTCAGCGCGCCCACGATCACGGCCAGCTCGAGCGAGCCGACCAGGACGGCGGCGCCGCGGCGGGTCAGCAGCTCCTGGCGCCCGGAGTCGCGCGTGCGCCGGTGGATGATGGCGATCTCCAGCGGCAGCCAGACGACGTACGCACCCTGGACGGCCCAGCCGAGCAGGAAGCTGCCGAAGCCCGGGGCGAACGCCAGCCACCACGACCCGATCGCGGTCGCGGCGGTCGAGACGAGGAGCACCCTCTTGTGGCCGACGAGGTCGCCGAGCCGCGCGAGGAGCGGGATGCAGAGCGCGCTGACGATGAGCTGCGCCGCCTCGAACCAGTTGATGTCCCCCTCGTTGATGGAGAGGTGGTCGGCGATCTGCGGGTAGATGGGCGTGTAGTAGCCCTGCAGGATGCCGCTGGCGACCTCGACCAGCACCAGGAAGCCGACGACGCTGACCAGACCCTTGACCGCCGAGTCCGCGGCCGGGGCCTGGATCGGGCCGGGCGGGATCTCGGTGCTCATGCCGGAAGCCTCTCGACCAGCAGCCGATACCAGCGTGAGCCGTCGACGAGGTCGGCGACGCCGAGGTGCTCGTCGTAGGAGTGGATGGCCGCGCGCTGCGCCTTGGACATCCGGAACGGGGCGAAGCGGTAGACGCGGTCGCTGATCGCGGTGAAGTGTCGCGAGTCGGTGGCCGCCATCATCACGTAGGGCGTCGCGACCGCGTCGGGGAACACCTCGCCGATGCAGTCCTCGATGAGCTCGAAGGCCTCGTCCATCGGGGACACCGGCGACGGCTCGCCGGTCTCGACCACGTCGATGCGGATCGCGTCGTCGTCGATCACGCGGCGCACGTGCTCCACGACGCCCGCGACGGTGTCGCCGACCATGACGCGGATGTTGAGCCCGGCGCGGGCCGTCGAGGCGATGACGTTGAGGGCGGGGGAGCCGCTCAGGGTCGTGGTGGCGACGGTCGTGCGGGTCATCGCCGCGGCCTCCGGACCGGCGGCGACGAGCGCCCGGGTGATCACCGGCGCGAGCCGGTCGGCGCGGCCCAGCAGGGGACGCAGCGGCAGCGGGACGTGGGGTGCCAGGCGGCGCGCCAGCTCCAGCGTCGGGGCGGGCGCGGACGCCGGGAACGGGGACTTCTCGAGCCGCAGGATCGCCCGGGCGATGCGGGCGGTCGGGCCGTTGCGCGCCGGGGTCGAGGCGTGGCCGCCACGCCCCTCGGCCACCAGCTCGAGCGAGGTGGTGCCCTTCTCGGTCACGCCGATGACGCCCAGGGGCGCCTTCACGCCGGGGAAGGCGCCGCCCGCGATCGCCCCGCCCTCGTCGAGGACGAGCCACGGCGTCACGCCGCGCGTCCGCAGCACCTCGACGGCGTCGGCGGCCGCGGTGCCGCTGACCTCCTCGTCGCAGCCGAACGACAGCCACACGTCCTGGGCCGGCACGTGGTCGGCCTCGAGCAGCTGCTCGACGGCCTCGCAGACCGCCGCGACGCAGCCCTTGTCGTCGAGCGTGCCGCGCCCCCAGATCGCCGGTCCCGCGGGGGAGTCGTGGATCTCGCCGCCGAACGGGTCGTGCTGCCACGGGGCCTCCGCATCGACCGGCACGACGTCGAGGTGGGCCATCAGCACGACCGGGCGCTCCGCGCTCGCCCCGGCCCAGTGGAACAGCAGGCCGTGGGAGGCCACGCGGGTGAGGGACAGCCGCTCGTGCAGCAGCGGGAACCGGGTGGCCAGCTCGGCGAGCAGCCGGTCGAAGGCGTCGGCGTCGACGCGCGCGGGGTCGCGGTCGGAGACGGTCGGGATGCGGACGAGCGCCTGCAGGGCGGCGACGACGCGGTCGGTCATGGGGTGACCGTAGTGCCCCATCGCCCGCGGTGGACCAGATCGCCCAGCCGTTCGCGACGCGCCGGCGACCCGGGCGCTCCCGCGTCGTCGTCCGCCCGGTGGCCGACGGTGATCGCGCCGACCGGTGCGTGGTCGTCGGGGATGCCGAACGCGTCGCGGAACGACGCCAGGTGCTCGCCGGGGATGCCGAAGAAGCACGCGCCGAGACCCTCGTCGACCGCCGTCTGCAGCACCAGCAGCGACGCCATGCCCGCGTCGACCCACCAGTAGGGGACGGGCCAGCGCTCCTCGTCACGATCGGTCCACCCCTTGTCGGGCTGGGCGTAGCGGTCGAGGTAGGCGGCCTTGCTGGTCAGCGGCACGATGACGACCGGCGCGGTGCGCATCCCGTCGAGCCAGGGGTTGTGGTCGTCCGGGTCGGCCCCCGTCGCCGCCCAGAACAGGGCCACGTCCTCGGGGGTGTCGAGCACCAGGAACGCCCAGCCCTGGGTGAACCCGGCGTTGGGTGCGCGCTGGGCGTGCTCGAGCATCCGCTCGACGGCCGCCGGGTCGACGGGGCGCTCGGCGTAGCGGCGCACCATGCGCCGGCGGCGGACGACGTCGCGGAACTCCATGGGGGCAGGCTCTCACCCGCGGCGGTGGAGCGCCCCGCCCGCCGCTGCGTCTGGGATCCGAGACGAATCGCCGACGTCGTGCGTTGACCGCGTCCGGCGATCCCGGTGGACTGCTCGCATGGCAGCACCGTCGGACTTCGAGCAGATGTGGCGCGACCTCGCACCGGTCGGGCGCAGCGCGTCGTCGGGCGGCTACTTCCGTCAGCCCTGGACCTCCGCCGAGTCGGAGCTGCGGGCCTGGTTCGCCGAGGCGTGCGCCGCGCGCGGCCTCGCCGTCGAGACCGACGGCGTGGGCAACCAGGTCGCCTGGTGGGAGCCCGCCAGTGCCTCGACCGCGAGCGGCGTGCTGACCGGCTCCCACCTCGACTCGGTCCTCGACGGCGGGGCGTACGACGGCCCGCTGGGCGTGGTCTCGGCGCTGGCGGGCGTCGACGTGCTCCGCGAGCGCGGCTTCGTGCCGGAGCGGCCGCTCGGCCTCGGCGTCTTCGTCGAGGAGGAGGGCTCGCGCTTCGGCCGCGCCTGTCTCGGCTCCCGCCTGGTCACCGGGGCGACGACCTGGGACGAGGCGCGCGAGCTGCGCGACCGCGACGGGGTGCTGCTCGCCGACGCCGTCGCCGACGCCGGGCTGGACCCGTCGCAGGGGCTGCTGTCGCTGGACCGCGTGGGCACCTTCGTCGAGCTCCACGTCGAGCAGGGCCGTGACCTCGCCCACCGCGACGTCGCGGTCGGGCTGGCCAGCGAGATCTGGCCGCACGGGCGGTGGCGCTTCGACTTCGCCGGGCAGGCCAACCACGCCGGCACCACGCGGATGGAGGACCGCCACGACCCGATGCTGACCTACGCGATGACGGCGCTGGCCGCCAACAAGCAGGCCCGCCTCGCCGGGCAGCGGGCCACCTTCGGTCGCCTCGCGGTCGAGCCCAACGGCACCAACGCGATCCCCTCGCTGGTGACCGCCTGGCTCGACGCCCGCGCCTCGTCGGACGACGCGCTCGCCGAGCTGGTGGACGCCATCGGGCGGCAGGCGCACGACCGGGCCGACCGCGACGGCACGTCGCTGGACGTCACCGCCGAGTCGGTCTCCGGCGCCGTCGCCTTCGACCCCGACCTCGCCGCGCGCCTCACCGACCTCGGCGACTGGCCCGTCATCTCGACCCAGGCCGGCCACGACGCGGGGATCCTGTCCGACGCGGGCATCCCCACGGCCATGGTCTTCGTCCGCAACCCCACCGGGGTCTCGCACTCGCCCGATGAGCGCGCCGAGACCGCCGACTGCCTGGCCGGGGTCGAGGCGCTTGCCGACGTGCTGGCCGAGCTCACCGGGGACCCCGCGTGACGGCCTACCTCCTCGAGCGCGCCTGGGTGGGCGACCGCTTCCTCGACGACGTGCTCGTCGAGGTCGAGGACGGCCGCTTCACCTCCGTGACCCCGGACGCCGACCCCCGCCGCGCCGTCCCCGTGCGGGGCCTCGTGGTGCCCGGCCTCGCCAACACCCACAGCCACGCGTTCCACCGGGCCCTGCGGGGGCGCACGCAGCGCGAGCGCGGCACGTTCTGGACCTGGCGCGACCAGATGTACGCCGTCGCCGCGCGGCTCGACCCCGACACCTATCTCGCCCTCGCCCGGGCGACGTTCCGCGAGATGGCCGCGGCGGGCATCACCTGCGTCGGGGAGTTCCACTACGTGCACCACCGACCCGACGGCGCCCGCTACGCCGACCCCAACGAGATGGGCCGGGCGCTGGTCGAGGCGGCGCGGCAGGCGGGCGTGCGCATCACCCTGCTCGACACCCTCTACCTGTCGGCCGGCTTCGGTGCCGCACCACAGGGCGCCCAGCTGCGCTACAGCGACGACTCGGCCCGGGCGTGGGCCGAGCGGGTCGACGCGCTCGACGTCGACCCCCACGCCCGGGTCGGCGCCGCCGTCCACTCGGTGCGCGCCGTGCCCGACCACGCGCTCGGCACGGTCGCCGACTGGGTCGGCGGGCGGCCGTTCCACGTCCACCTGTCCGAGCAGGTCGCCGAGAACCAGGCCTGCCTGGAGGCCTACGGGCTCACCCCCGCACGCCTGCTCGACGAGCACGGGCTGCTGCGGCCCACCACGAGCGTCGTCCACGCCACCCACCTCACCGACGACGACGTCGCGCTGATCGGTCGCGCGGGGGCGTACGCCGCCTTCTGCCCGACCACCGAGCGCGACCTCGGCGACGGCATCGGCCCGTCGCGGCGCCTGCACGACGCGGGCGCCCGGCTGACCCTCGGCTCGGACAGCCACGCGGTGATCGACCTCTTCGAGGAGATGCGCGCCGTCGAGCTCGACGAGCGGCTCGCCACCCAGCGGCGCGGTCACTGGAGCGCCGACGAGCTGCTCGACGCCGCCACCGTCACCGGCCACGCGTCGCTCGGCTGGCCCGACGCCGGCGCGATAGCGGTCGGGCAGCGCGCCGACCTCGTCGTCGTCGACCCGGCCAGCCCGCGCACCGCGGGCGCCGGCCGCGACGAGGGCGCGGTCGTGTTCGCCGCGTGCGCCGAGGACGTGCAGCGCGTCATGGCCGACGGCCGGTGGATCGTCGAGGAGGGCGAGCGCTACGACATCGGCCTCGAGCTCGAGGCCGCCGTCGCGCGCATCTGGGGGGAGGACCGATGACGCCCGGACCGCTCGCGAGCGTGATCACCGGGATCGGCGAGCTCGTCACCAACGACCCGGCCCGCGCCGCGCAGGGCGGCCTGCTCGGCCTCGTCCGCGACGCCGCCGTCGTGATCGAGGGCAGCCGGGTGGCCTGGGTCGGACCCGCCGCCGAGGCGCCCGCCGCCGACGTGCGCGTCGACGCCGGCGGCCGCGCGGTCATCCCCGGCTTCGTCGACTCCCACAGCCACCTCGTCTTCGCCGGCGACCGCTCCGCCGAGTTCGAGGCGCGGATGACCGGCGAGCCCTACACGGCGGGCGGCATCCGCGCCACCGTCGCCAGGACGCGTGCCGCCACCGACGACCAGCTCACCTCGCATGCCGCCCGGCTCGTCGCCGAGATGCGGGCCCAGGGCACCACCACCGTCGAGATCAAGAGCGGCTACGGGTTGTCGGTGCACGACGAGGCGCGGAGTCTCGCGGTGGCCCGCCAGCTCACCGACGAGACCACGTTCCTCGGTGCCCACGTCGTCCCCGACGGCACCACCCCCGAGGACTACGTCGACCTCGTCACCGGCCCCATGCTCGCGGCGGCGGCACCGCACGCCCGGTGGATCGACGTGTTCTGCGAGGACGGCGCCTTCGACGTCGACCAGGCACGCGCCATCCTGGCGGCGGGGTCCGACAGCGGCCTGCGCGGTCGGCTCCACGCCAACCAGCTGACCTACGGCGGCGGGGTGCGGCTGGCCTGCGAGCTGGACCTGGCCGCCGTCGACCACTGCACGTTCCTGACCGACGCCGACGTCTCCGCGCTCGCGGGGTCGGGCACCATCGCGACGCTGCTGCCCGGCGTGGAGTTCTCCACCCGGCAGCCCTACCCCGACGCCCGGCGACTGCTCGACGCCGGCGTCCGCGTGGCACTGGCCAGCGACTGCAACCCCGGGTCGTGCTTCACCTCCTCGATGGCGCTCTGCGTCGCGCTCGCCGTCCGGGAGATGCGGATGACCCCCGCTGAGGCGCTCCACGCCGCCACCGCCATGGGAGCCGCCGCCCTCGACCGCGCCGACGTCGGCGTGCTCGCCCCCGGCAGGACCGCCGACCTGGTCCTGCTCGACGCGCCCTCCCACGTCCACCTGGCCTACCGCCCCGGCGTCCCGCTCGTCGCCGGGGTCTGGCAGGCCGGCCGCCCGGTGGTCGTCCCGCGGTAGGCCGGTGGCCCACCGGCTACCTCAGGCGGGCGTCGTACGCGCCGGGCGGGGCATCTGAGGTAGCCGGCCGGCCGCGGATAGGGCACGCACCCGATGCCGGGTGCTACCTCACGGGCGCAACCTCGACACATCGATCCAGACGGGATCGGGAGACGAGGAGAAGGACATGTTCGCCACCGACAGCTTCCTGAGCGCCGAGATCAACTACCGACACGACAGGATCCGCAAGGACTACGGCCGGCGCCGCTGGACCCGCGTCCGCGCCGACGACACCGGGAAGTGACCCGCACCGCGATCGACCCGCGAGTGTCGGACGGGCACGACACAATGGCGTCCGTGCCGGCCCTGCGGACCACCGATCTGATCGGACGCGATGCCGAGCTGGAGCAGTTGACCGCCCAGCTCGGCATCCGCACGTCCGGGACCGGCCAGACGGTCCGGTCGATGCTCGTCGCCGGCGACGCGGGTGTGGGCAAGACCCGACTGCTGATGGCGCTGCGCGACGCCGCCCTCGACGCCGACTGGCAGGTCGTCGCCGGACACTGCCTCGACCTCGCCGACAGCTCCCTGCCCTACCTCCCCTTCTCCGAGATCCTCGGCGGGCTCGTCGCCGACCACCCCGATGTCACCGGCCGCGTCCTCGAGGCCCACCCCACCCTCGCCCGCCTCCAGCCCGGCCGGCGCATCCGCAGCGGCGAGAGCGCCTCGGGCGACCAGGCCCTCGACCGCGGCAATGTCTACGACGCGTTCGGCCACCTCCTCGCCGCCGCCGCCGAGCACGCCCCGGTCCTGGTGATCGTCGAGGACGCCCACTGGGCCGACGAGTCCACGCGCGACATGCTCAGCTATCTCTTCTCCCGCCCCGTCCCGGGCGTCGCCCTGGTCGTGTCCTACCGCGCCGACGACCTGCACCGCCGCCACCCGCTGCGTCGCCAGGTGGCGGAGTGGATGCGCCTGCGTGGCGTCGACCGCCTCCAGCTCGAGCCGCTCGCCGCCGACGCCGTACGCCTCCTCGTCCGCGCGCTGCACCCCTCGACGCTGTCCGAGGCGGAGTACACCTCCATCGTCGACCGCGCCGAGGGCAACCCGTTCTTCATCGAGGAGCTCGTCGACGCCGCGTGGTCCGGGCAGGTGCCCGGCGAGCTCGCCGACGTGCTGCTCGTCCACCTCGACCGCCTCGACGAGACGACGCGCCAGGTCGTGCGCATCGTGTCGGTCGCCGGCCGCCAGGTCAGCCACGGCCTGCTCGCCGCCGTCTCCGACCTCGACGCCGCCGCGCTCGAGGCCGCGCTGCGCGCCGCCGTCGACGCCCACGTGCTGATCGCCTCCCGCGGCGACACCTACGCCTTCCGCCACGCGCTGCTCGGCGAGGCCGTCTACGACGACCTGCTGCCGGGCGAGCGCATGCGGCTGCACGCCGACTTCGTCGCCGCCCTCGGCGAGGGCCGCGCGGTCGGCACGGCAGCCGAGCTCGCGCAGCACGCGCGCCGGGCCCACGACGTTCCCGTCGCCGTCCGCGCCTCGATCGAGGCGGGCGAGGAGGCGCTGGCCGTCGGCGGTCCGGCCGAGGCGGCCACCCACTTCCTCGACGCGCTCGAGCTCGTCGACACGTCCCGCGAGCCGGTGCCCGGGATCGACGACTTCGCCCTCGCCCGCCGCTGCGCCGAGGCGCTGATCGCCTCGGGCCGGGTCGCCAAAGCCGTCAAGGTGCTGCGCGCCCGGCTGGCCGCCCTGCCCGCCGAGGGCGCCGACGTCGACCGCGGCCAGCTGCTGACGGCGCTGGCCTCCGCGCTGCTGCTCACCGACAGCCCCGAGTCGCCCAGCGAGACCGCCGCCGAGGCCGTCGAGCTGCTGCGCACGGGGCCGCCCAAGCTGCTGGCCCGGGCCCTGCTGGTGCACGCCCAGACCCTGGTCGGCTGGCACGACGACCAGGCGCGGGCGGTCGCGCTGCCGGCCCTCGAGCTCGCCGAGCGCCACGACCTCGCCAGCCTGGCCGTCGAGCTCCACGCCACCGTCGCCGGCCTCGACCCCGAGGGTGGGTCCAGTGCGGTCGTCGGGTGGCGGGCGGCGGCCGACCGGGCGCGTCGTGCCGGCCTGATCGAGCCGGAGCTGCGGGCGCTCTACCTGCTCGGGCGCGCGCACCACGACGGCGGCGACCTCGCCGCGGCGGTCGAGGTCTATCGCGAGGTGATCGCCCGCAGCGAGGTCGGCGGTCTGACCTGGTCGCCCTATCCCGCCGAGGCGCGGCTGCTGCTCGCCGTCGTGCTCACCCACCAGGGCCTGCTCGACGAGGCGTGGGAGCTCCTCGACGTGAGCGGGCAGAGCCCGCCCATGGTCTCGGAGTGGGCCTACTTCGCGCACCAGATGTTCATCGTCATCGGCCTGCGTGGCAGCTCTAAGGCCCAGGCGTTGGAGCGGCTGCGCGAGCACTGGACCACCGACGGGCTGACCGCGATCTCGTCGGCCGCGGCCGAGATCCTGCGCGCCGCCGCCGCCGGCGACGGGGCGCTCGCGCTATCGGTCTACGACGACGTCGTCACCGCGGTCGTGCCGCTGTGGCACGAGTGGTTCCAGGCCCGGCTGCGGCTCGCGACGCTGGCGCTCACCGCGTTCGCGGCTGCCGCCCATCGCCAGTCGGCCGACGAGCGCGAGTGCGCCGCGCGCGACGTCGAGCGGCTGGCGGCCGACGGCGGCCGGGTGATCGACTTCTACGCCCCCTACGACGACAGCCATGGCCCCGAATACCGGATGTGGGTCGCGCGCCGCACCGCCGAGCACCTGCGGTGGCGCTGGCTGGCCCAGGTCGCCCCGCCATCGGCCGACGAGCTCGTGTCGGCCTGGCGCACGGCCGAGGAGGCCGCCGTGGCCTACGGCAGCGTCCCCGAGCTGGCCCAGACCCGGGTCCGGCTGGCCGGGGTGCTGCGCGCGGCCGGCGACGCCGACGGCGCCCGGCAGGTCGCCGACCTGGCGCGCGAGGTGGCCCGGGCGATCGGCGCCCAGCCGATGCTCGACGAGCTCACCGCGCAGGGCTCCACCGCCACCCCGGCCACCTCCGAGCACGCGGCGAGCCTGACGCCGCGGGAGGCGGAGGTCCTCGCCCTCGTCGCGGAGGGCAGGTCCAACGGCGAGATCGGCAAGCAGCTCTTCATCAGCACCAAGACCGTCTCGGTCCACGTCTCCCACATCCTGGCCAAGCTCGACGCCGCCTCGCGCACCGAGGCCGCGGCCGTCGCCCGGCGCCGGGGGCTGCTGTGACCCGACCGCGTGCCGGGCGTTTGCCCTCCGGCTCCGCCGGGTAGGCAGGGGGCGACCCCGGCATCCCACACACGACACACACGACACGGAGCGAACCACATGCGAGCAGGTCGACGTCTCACCACCGCACTGGCAGCAGCGGCGGTGGTCCTGTCCACGGCGCTAGTCGCAGGCCCCGTCGCGGCCGCCCCCGACGCCGAGCGCCCCACTCCTCCCGACGTGGCGCTGACGACCCGCGACGTGCAGCCACTGCCCCCGCCGGCGCCGCTCGTGGTGGAGGCACCCGGCTCGGCGCGCACGTCCTCCGCTCGAGCCGTGCGCAGGCCGCTCTTCGCCTTCTGGGGCAAGAAGCACAACCGCATCGACGGCTTCGGCTTCACCACCGCCGTCCGCGGCTCCGGCACCGGCATCCAGATGCAGGCGGCGTGGAAGACCTACCGGGGCGTCAAGCCCATCAAGCCCAAGAAGGTCTTCGTGCAGGCGCGGGTCGACGGAGGCAAGTGGGGCAAGGTCAGCGGGGCCCGCGGCAAGATCGGCCGCCAGCTCGTCACCGCCCGGATCCCGGCCCACGTGGTGCCCGCCGGCGTCCCTGCGCAGCGGGTCGACTACCGCCTCAAGACCAAGAAGATCACCAAGGGCCCGCGGCGCGCGCGCCGCAGCGTGGCCTCCAAGCCGGTGAGCGTCACGTTCGAGAACCAGGCGATGTACACCGGTGACCAGGCGCGCTTCTACGCGCCCATCGCCTCGCTGTGCCCCACCGCCAACATCACGATCGACACCACCGGCATCACCGGCGACAACGACGCCGTCTTCAGCTGGCAGCACGGCATCACGATCGACACCGCGGCGCTCGCGGCGATCCCGTACGAGCCGGAGGAGAGCAGGCTCGCCATCTCCATCCACGAGTGCGCGCACATGAAGCAGTTCTACAACTGGGGCGGCACCCAACAGGACTGGGCCAAGCTGAAGGCCCGCTCCGAGGAGGTGTTCGTCCCCGACAACAACCCCGACCCCGCGGTGCCGACCGTCCCGATGTCGCCCAGGTGGGAGCCGCTCGAGCACGCGGCCGACTGCGCCACGGAGCTCGTCTCGCCCGTGCGCTACCGCACCTACGGCGGCTACTGCAACCCCACCGAGTACGCCGCGGCGGCCCTGCTCTGGCAGAACCAGCGCTACTGAGGGGCCCGGCAGGCGCGAGAGCCCGTCCACCGGGGTGTGGAACGGTGGGGAGCCCGAGCGCCAGACTCGACACAGACCCGGGACGGACCGACCGTCACGGTGCGACTGGGAGGAACCCATGACGACTCCTGACAACCCCCTCGGCGACGACGAGATGAGCACCGAGGGCGTCGACCCCACCGGCGTCGCGGCCGGTCCCGGGACGGATGCCGACGGCACCGACGCCGACGGCACCGACGGTGACTCGACCGATGCGACCGACGGCGACTCGACCGACGCCGACGGCGCGGACGCCGACGGCACCGACGGTGACTCGACCGATGCCACCGACGGCGACTCGACCGACGCCGACGGCACCGACGGGACCGCGCTCTGAGCGCTCTCGACCGCCTCACGGGCGACGCCCAGACCTTCCTCGACAAGGTCTGGGCGTCGTCCGTCCACGTCCACCGCACCGATCCGGCCTACGGCGCCGAGGTGCTCTCGCTCGCCGACGTCGACCATCTCCTGACCCAGACCGCGATCCGCACGCCGGCCGTGCGGGTCGCCCGCAACGGGTCGGTGCTGCCGGAGTCGTCCTTCACCCGCGGCGGCAGCCTCGCCGGCAGGCCGCTGACCGGGCTGGTCGACCCGGAGAAGCTGATGCGCCTGCACGACGAGGGCGCGACGATCGTGCTGCAGGGCCTCCAGCGCTACTGCTCGCCCGTCGGCGACCTCGTCGCCGAGCTCGAGCTCGAGCTCGGCCACCCCTGCCAGGTCAACGCCTACCTCACCCCGCCCGGGGCGCAGGGCTTCGCGGTCCACTCCGACTCCCACGACGTGTTCGTGGTGCAGACCCACGGCACGAAGAGGTGGGAGGTGCACGGCGAGGGCGGGCCCGGCGACCTGCTGCTCGAGCCGGGGGTGGTGGCCTACCTCCCGACCGGCACCCCCCACGCCGCGCGTGCGCAGGAGTCCGTCTCGCTCCACCTGACCATCGGCATCAACCAGCTGACCTGGCGGGCCCTCCTCGCCCGTGAGGTCGAGGGGCTGCTCGCCGACGTGCCCGACGACCACCTGCCCGCCGGCTACCTCAGCGACCCGGCCCGCCTGGCCGCGGGACTGTCGGGCCACCTCACGACCCTCGCCGACGCCGTCCGCCGGCTCGACCCCGCGGCGCTCGCCGCCGGACAGGCAGAGCGGTTCGTCAGCCACCGCCCGCCGCGCCTGGCGGGTGCCCTGCTCGACCGCGCGTCGCTGGCCACGATCGACGCCGACACCCGCCTGCGCCGCCGGCGCGGACATCCCTGCGTGCTGGTCGACGACGGTGGCACGGTCCGGGTGCTGATCGGCGACCGCGTCGTCCGGGTGCCGGCGCGGGTCCGTCCGGCCCTGGAGCACGTCGCCGCCCACGCGGAGCTGACGCCGGGCGACCTCGCCCCGCTCGACGCCGAGAGCGCGCTGGTGCTGTGCCGCCGGCTGGTCCGGGAAGGGCTGCTCGAGGTCGTGCGGTGACCGCCTTCCGGTGCGCCCCGGCCAGCCGCGAGCGCGGCGACCAGCTCGCCGGCACCGCCTCCACCGTGCGCAGCTTCCTGCTGGTCGAGCACCCCGGGCCGTGGGGCGCGGACGCGCTGCGCGACGCTCGGCTCCCCGACGGCGTCGGCGCCCACCTGCAGGAGCAGTCCCGGCGCCACCGCGTACGCGTGCTCCTGGTCCGCCGTCCCGGCCGCAGCGCCCCCGGCGGTCCGACCCGCGTCGTCGCCGCACGCGTCGCCGGCCCGGACTCCTGGGCCGAGGCGGTCGACCTCGACCGCGTGCAGGACGTGCGCGACCTCGACCTGGCCGCCCTCGGCCGTGGGCAGAGCCTCGGCCTCCCACCCGAGCCGGCCCCGGTGCTCGCGGTCTGCACCCACGGACGCCACGACGCGTGCTGCGCCGAGCGCGGCCGACCGGTCGCGCGGGCGCTCGCCGACGGCCCGCACGCCGACGCCGTGTGGGAGGTGTCCCACGTCGGGGGCGACCGGTTCGCCGGCAACCTCGTCGTGCTGCCGCGCGGGCTCTACTACGGCGACCTCGATGCCGGGTCCGCGCAGCGCGTCGCCGCTGCCACGGCGGCGGGCGAGGTGCTGCTCGAGCACCTCCGCGGCCGGTCCGACCTGCCGATGGCGGTCCAGGCGGCCGACGTGGCGCTGCGCCACGAGCACGGCCTCGTCGGCCTCGACGACGTGCGCCCGGGCGCCGTCCGCGTGGACGGCGACCTGACCACCGCCCGGTTCGAGGTGCGCGGGCACGAGCCGGTCGAGGTCGTCGTGCGCCGGGTGCCGGGGGAGACGACCCACCGGCTCACCTGCTCGGCCCGCCGCGAGAGCGCCGTGCCGCGCCACGAGGTCGTCGAGGTCCGCGCCGCCTCCTGACGTCCACCGGACGCAAAGTCGGGTGCGCCGCCACGCCGCGTGCGGGGAGACTGGTCCCTCGTGACCTGGACCGACCGGCTCCGCTCGATGCGGATGGACGTGACCCCGCTGCGCGAGTCGCGCGACTTCCGGCTGCTGTTCACCGCCGGCAGCGTCTTCTACCTCGGGAGCATGGTCGCCTACGTCGCCGTGCCGTTCGCGATCTACGACCTCACCGGGTCCAACCTCCTCGTCGGCCTCGTGGGCCTGGTCGAGCTCGGGCCGCTGATCGTGTTCGGGCTCTACGGCGGCGCGCTGGCCGACCACGTCGACCGGCGCCGGCTGCTCGTGGTGACCGGGGTCGTCCAGGTCGTCCTGATGGGCGTGTTCGCCTGGAACGCGTTCTCCGCGCACCCCAGGGTCTGGCTGATCTTCGTCGTCGCCGCCCTCTACGCGGCCGCGAGCTCGGTGCAGCGCCCGTCGCGGGAGGCGCTCGAGCCGCGCACCGTGCGGCACGACCAGATCGCCGCCGCCAACGCGCTCAGCAGCTTCGCGATGCAGCTCGGCGTCCTGCTCGGACCGCTCATCGGCGGCCTGCTGATGGCCTACGTCGGCGTCGGCTGGTGCTTCGTGGCGGGCATGGCGGGCTACGCGGTCGCCACGGTGCTGTTCACGGCCATGCGGCCCTACCCGCACGCCGGCGAGACCACGCCGCCGAGCCTGCGCGGCGTCCACGAGGGCCTCACCTATGCGCTGCGCCGCCGCGACCTCCTCGGCACCTACGTCGTCGACATCGCCGCGATGATGCTGGCGATCCCGGTGGTGCTGTTCCCCGCCCTGGCGCACGAGGTGTTCGACCGGCCCGAGCTGCTGGGCCTGCTCTACTCGGCCGAGACCGTCGGAGCCCTGGTCGCCACCGCGCTCAGCGGATGGATCGGGCGGGTGCACCACCACGGCCGCGCGATCGTCATCGCCGCCAGCCTCTACGGCGGCTGCATCGCGCTCGCCGGGCTGATGCCGTCGTTCTGGCTGGCGTGCCTGTTCCTGGCGCTGGCCGGGGCGGCCGACATGGTCTCGGCGGTCTTCCGGTCGACGGTGTGGAACCAGACGATCCCCGACACCATGCGCGGGCGCCTCGCCGGCATCGAGATGCTGTCCTACTCGGTCGGTCCGATGGTCGGCGAGACGCGCGCCGGCTTCGTGGCGGACGCCTGGTCGGTGCGCGGGGCGATCGTGAGCGGCGGCGTGGCGTGCGTCGGCGGGGTCGTTCTGACCGCGGTGGCGCTGCGCGACTTCTGGTCCTACGACTCGCGCACCGACGAGCACGCCGTCGCCGAGCGCGAGCGCCGCGCGACGGACTCGGCGCAGCCGGACTAGCGGGCAGCCGCGGGCGATCCGACGCTCAGCCGAGCCGGTCCTCGAGGTCGCTCGCGGGCCGGCGCTGGGCGATGAGGCGCGGCCCGCCCTCCTCCGCGGCCCGCAGGTCGCGCGCCGCGCGGTTGGCCTGAGCCTGCTCGCGGTCGGCGGCGGCCTCGGCGTCGCGGGCCTCGGCCCGGGCGTCGTCGAGCTCGCGGTGCAGCGCCTGGACCTTCCCTGCCTGGGCGTCGATCTCCTCGTGGGGCGCCCCGGCGAGGAGGAGCCGCTCGAGGCTGTCGAGCGCCGACTGCTCGCGGCGCCTGAGCGCGTCGACGGTGCCGCGAGCCGCGTCCGCGCCGTCCGCGGCCTCGACGGCCTCCCGGGCCTCCTCGGCGGCCTCGCGGCGAAGCTCGCCGAAGGTGACCGCACGTGGGCCGGCGGCGACGACCTTCGCCTGGTCCTTGTCGGGATGCACCCCGGCATGCTCGGCGAGCGCCCGCACGAGCTCGCGGGCGCCCGCACGGCGGGCGTCACGCAGCTCGAGCTTGGTCTCGAAGCAGTCCTGGTAGGCCTTCCAGTCGGCCTCCCACGCGTCGGCCTGCCGCTGGGTGGCGTCACCGGGCAGGGTCGCGACCGGGGGCCAGACGCGGTGCTCGCGGACCTCGAGGCCCTTGCTCACGGCGAACGCGCGCAGCTGCTCGAGGCCCTCGCGGTGGCGGCGCAGGACGTCGGCGTAGGCGTTGATCGCCCGGCCGAGACCGCGCAGGTCGTCGCGGACGCTCGCCGACTCCTCGTGCCGCCGGGCGGCGCGGTCGCGGAGCGTGTCGGCCGCCTCCCCGGCGAAGACGTCCTCGGAGAGCGTCGAGGTGCGCTCGAAGGCGTCGACGGCGAGCTCGACCTTGGCCGACAGTCGGCGCACCGAGTCGCCGTAGGAGTCGACCTCGTCGGGCTCGACCCAGTGGTAGCGGCAGCCGATCGGGTCGCCGAACTGGAACCGCTCCTCCTGGGTCTCGACCCGGTCGGCCACGATCCTGGTCATGGCGTGACCTGGTCGAGCCTCGCGGCGACGGCGGCGGCCTCCCCGACCATGAGGTCGAGCTCGTCGAAGTCGACGACCGAGTCGTCGATCGCGCCGGCGAGGGTGCGGCATCGCCTCGCGACCTGCTCGGCGTCGTCGACCAGGGCGCGCACGCCCTCGACCACCAGGTCGCGCCACGGGAAGTCGTCGGCGGGGTGGTCGATGTCGCCCAGCGCGCCGCGCAACGCCTCCCGCGCGGAGTCGAGCTCCTCCTTGGCGCCCCGCAGCGCCCGCTGGTTGATCGCGATCGGCCTCATGGAGGCCTTGTGCCCTCCGGGACGGTGTCGAAACCAGGAGTCGGGCACCTGGGGGCTACGCGCTCACCCGGTCTGGACCGGCGGCCGGTAGGCCCGCAGCAGGCGCACCGTCCAGAGCGCCGTTAGCACGAGGTAGCCCCCCACCAGCACCGGGAACGCCCACGAGGGGGCGGCGTCCCCGCCGGTGGCGCCCACCCAGGTGGTGAGGACCAGCGCGGCCACGAGCAGGGCCCCGGTGAGCGCGGTGACGGCCTCCATGTCGTCCTGGAAGCGCACGGCGAACTCGGCGCGCCGCTCCGGGGCGAACCAGTAGTCCTTCGACGCCTGCGGCATGTTGACCCAGGTGCCGTCGCCGGCGGTCAGCGCCCGGGTCAGCGCCGGGATGCCGGCGAGCACGACGACGCCGAGGACGACCCAGGTCACCATCAGCGCGGTGCGCGACGACCACTCGTCCACCCGGCCGGCGGCGTCGAAGTGGGTGGGCACCCGGTCGGGCAGGACGACGGCGGCCCACGCCAGCGCCGCGACGTACGCCGCGCCGACCACGAGGAGGGCGCGGCGGCCGGCACCCCTCACACGTGCCCGCTCAGCTGGGCCATCCGCAGCTCGAGGCGACCGAGGAGGTCGCTGCACGCCTTCTCGGGCATGGGGGAGCGCTTGTCGCCGCCCTGGGAGCACACCGGCAGCACGTCGATCGACAGCCTGGCGCCGCCGGCCAGGGCGCGGAGCTCGTCGAGGCGCTCGGCGAAGGGGGAGCCGCTGCCGGGGGAGTAGTAGCGCACCGCCTCGTCGACGTCGTCGGGGAACAGGTCGGCCTTGGTGACCGCGACGACCAGCCAGGTCGGCCGGTCGCGTCGCACCGCCATGCTGGCGATGCGGTGGGCCGTGATGGCCCAGTCGTCGAGCTCGGCGGCGAGCTGCTCCTCGCGCGTGGCGAGCGCCGCGCCGGTGGTGCCGGCGGTGCGCCGCGGGGTGGCGTGGCCCCACGCGACCACGTGCAGCACCCCGTCGACCGGCTCGTCGTGGAAGACCTCGTCGAGGGCGCCGAGGCGGGTGGCGGCGTTCTCGCCGGGCACGACGCGGAAGCGGTAGCCGCGCAGCCGCGCGTTGCGGCGCGTACGACGCTCCATGACGGCCGAGCCCACCTCCGAGCCCTCCTCCGAGCCGCCCGACTCCGCGCTCGCGCGCCGGGAGAGGCGGTCGGCCAGGCGGGTCTTGCCCACGCCCGTCATGCCGGTCACGGCGACCGTGGGGTAGCGGTGGCGCAGCAGGCGGGAGGCGCGCTCCGGGGCAGAGGACAGCGCGGCCAGCGCTCCGCCCGCTAGGGTCGTGCCGATGGCGGCCTTGCCGTGTCGCAACGGTGACTGCATGTGCCCATCCTGTCCGACGCGGGGTGGCACGCCCACCGACGCACCGGCCGACTTGGCCGCGCACCCGCCCCTCCCGGACAATGGCCCCGCCGACAACGAGGCCCCGCACCCCGCGCGAAAGGTCCCTCCCCACCGACATGGACACCGAGAACCGCCCCGTCCTGACGGGGCTCATCGCCCTGGTCGGGGTCGCCGTGGTCATCGGCCTGCTCGGCGGGCTCGCGGTCCTCGTCGGGGTCAAGGTGACCGGCATCGGCGACGACACCGAGGCCAGCGGCGCGCCGAGCTCCTCGGCCACCTTCCGCCTGCCCAAGCCCACCGAGACCAGCACCGAGGCCGGCTCCGCCGAGGCGTCGGAGCCCAACCCGGGTGAGGAGTCGACCTCGGAGGCGCCCGCGGAGGGCATCTCGCTGACGGCCGACCAGCAGTCGGTGAGCCCCATGCAGCAGATCGACCTCACCGGCACCTACCCGGCCGGCGAGGGGGCGATCCTGCAGGTGCAGCGGATGGAGAACGGCACGTGGTCGGACTTCCCGGTGACGATGTCGGTCAGTGGCGGCACGTTCGCCACCTACGTCCAGACCAGCCGCACCGGGCCCAACAAGTTCCGCGTGGTCGACACCGACTCCGAGGTCGTGTCCAACGAGGTCACGGTGACGGTCGGCTGACCGGCACCGCGTTCGTCCGCGCGAGGTCCACCCTCCGCGTCCAGTAGCCCACCCACCCCGCCCCGGCCAGGCCCAGCACGCCGACCACCACGCTCGCCGCAGCCAGCGGCGCGACGGCGGCCACCGCGCTCACCAGCAGGGGACCGCCGGTGTTGCCGATGTCGCCGCACAGCCGCCACGCGCCGAGGAACTGCGACCGGCCGCCCTCCGGCGCGGCATCCGCCCCGAGCGTCATCACGATGCCCGACCCGAGGCCGTTGCCGCACGCGATGAGGGCCATGACGAGCGCGACCGTGAGCGCGCTCGTGGCCAGGGGGAGCAGGAGGCACGCGACGGCCATCGACAGCACCACCGGCACCGCGACCACCATCCGGCCCCGGGCGTCCATCAGCCAGCCGCCCGGCCACATGAACGCCACGTCGATGGCGGACGCCCCCGCGAAGATCAGCGACGTGGTGGACGCCGAGAGCCCGATGTGGTCGGCCCACAGCGGCAGCAGGCTGAGCCGCAGCGACCGACTGACGCCCAGGACCATGACGGCCGTGCCGAGGGTGGCCAGGAGCCGGCGGTGCGCGACGATGACCGACCACACGCCGACGTGGCCACGTGCCCGCTCCGCCGCTCGCTTCTCCTCGCCGAGGTCGGGCATCGTGGCGGCGAGGAGGGCCGCGAGGACCGACATCGCCGCACCGAGCCAGAAGACGCTGGTCAGGTCGGTGACCTCGATCAGGCCGGCGCCGATGAGCGGACCGACGAGCACGCCCACCCGGTGGGAGCCGCCGAGCAGCGACATCGCCCGGGCGCGGTGGGTCTCGGGGACCGCGTCGATCATGAAGCCCTGCCGGGCGATCAGGAAGAGCGTCCAGCACACGCCGCTGAGCAGCACCCCGACCGCGAGCCCGGCGACGGAGTCGGTGAGCGCGGCGAAGGCCATCGCCGCCGCGTCGAGGATCCCCGCGCCCACGAGGGCCCGGCGCTCGCCCACCCGGGCCACCAGCGCGCCCGACGGGAGGCTGGCCAGCAGCATGCCGACGCCGGTGAGGGCCACGATCGCGGCGGCGGTGGAGACGTCGGCACCGAGGTCGCGCGCCCGCAGCGCCAGCACCGGCATGATCGCGCCGTGGCCGATGGCGGAGACCATCGAGGGCCCGTAGGCCACCAGCCAGATGTCGCGGAAGCGGAACGCGACGTCCCCCGAGGTGCTCACGCGCACACGCTACGGCCCGCGGCCCTCGATGCGGACGACCCCGACGGGCGTGCTGGAGCGCACGGGCGCGCGGCCGTAGGCTCGCCCGGTGCCGACCGATCCCCTCGCCCCCGCTCCTGCCCCCATCACCCTTCCCGGCGACGGCGACTGGCTCGACTGGGTGACGCGGCGCTGCCACGACCAGCTCGAGGAGGCTCGCCGCCAGGTCGGGCTGGTCAAGGCCGGCTCGTCCGACGCCCCCGTCGTCCTCGTCGCGTGGAACAAGGCCGAGACCGCCCTCGCCAACGCCGAGGCCGTGGCGCTGTGGGCCGAGGTGCACCCCGACGCCGCGGTCCGCGACCGGGCCGACGACCTGGGCCAGGAGGTCCAGAAGTACGTCACCGAGCTCAGGCTCGACCGCGACCTCTACGCCGTCCTCGACCGGTTGGCGACGTCCTCCGACCTCACCGCCCTCGACGCCGACGCCCGCCGCGTCCTCGACCACACGCTGCGTGACTTCCGGCGCGCGGGCGTCGACCGTGACGACGCCACCCGCGACCGGCTCCGCGCGCTCAGCGAGCAGGCCGTGAAGCTGTCGCAGGACTTCGGGCGCACCATCCGCGACGACGTCCGCTCCATCCGGATCGCCCCGGAGCGGCTCGCCGGCCTGCCCGACGACTACCGCGCCGCCCACGCCCCCGACGACGACGGCCTGGTCACCCTCACCACCGACTACCCCGACCTGGTCCCCTTCCTCACCTTCGGCTCCGACGCCGAGGCCCGCCACGACCTCGCGCTCGCGCACAGCAACGTGGCCTGGCCGGCCAACGACCAGGTCCTGCAGGACCTGCTGGCCGTGCGTCGCGAGACCGCGCAGCTGCTCGGCTACGACTCGTGGCCCGACTACGACACCGAGGTGAAGATGATCGGGAGCGGCCAGGCCGTCGCCGACTTCATCGACCGGATCGGCGAGGCCGCCAAGGAGCGGGCGGGCCAGGAGGTCGCCGTCCTGCTCGAGCGCAAGCGCGTCGACGACCCCACCGCCGACACCGTGACCGGCTACGACTCGCGCTACTACTCCGAGATCGTGCGCCGCGAGCAGTACGACGTCGACGGGCAGGTCGTGCGCACCTACTTCGGTTTCGAGCAGGTGCGGCAGGGCCTGCTCGACGTGACCGGTCGGCTGTTCGGCCTGACCTGGACGCCGGTCGCCCGTGAGGAGGCCGGCACCTGGCACGAGGACGTCGCCAGCTATGACGTCGAGCTCGACGGCACCCGGATCGGGCGCATCCACCTCGACCTGCACCCACGCGAGGGCAAGTTCAAGCACGCCGCCCAGTTCGACCTCGTCAAGGGCATCGCCGGCGAGCAGCTGCCCGAGGGGGTCCTGGTGTGCAACTTCGCCCGCGGCCTGATGGAGCACGACGAGGTGGTCACGCTCTTCCACGAGTTCGGCCACCTGGTCCACCACGTCCTCGCCGGTCAGGGCGAGTGGGCCCGCTTCTCCGGCGTCGCCACGGAGTGGGACTTCGTCGAGGCGCCGAGCCAGATGCTCGAGGAGTGGGCGTGGGACGCCGACGTGCTCGCCACCTTCGCCCGCAACGAGGCCGGTGAGACGATCCCGGCCGAGCTGGTCGCGGCGATGCGCCGGGCCGACCACTTCGGCAAGGGCCTCTACGCCGTCCAGCAGATGTCGTACGCCGCCCGGTCCTACTGGTTCCACGCGGAGCGGCACGACGACCTCACCGCCTACGGCGACGAGCTGCAGCGCCGCTACTCGGTGATCCCGCCGCTCGAGGGCGCGCACATGCACTGCGCCTTCGGCCACCTCGACGGCTACTCCTCGGGCTACTACACCTACATGTGGTCGCTGGTGATCGCCAAGGACCTGTTCTCCGCCTTCGACCCCGACGACCTCTTCGCCGCCGACGTCGCCCACGCCTACCGCGACAAGGTGCTGGCGATGGGTGGGCGCAAGGACGCCGCCGACCTCGTCGCCGACTTCCTGGGCCGGCCCTACTCCTTCGACAGCTGGGCTGCCTGGCTCGCCGAGTGAGCCGGGCGACCGGGAGGGCCAGGACCGGCCCTCGCCTGCGCGGCGGCCTCAGCTCGTCGTCACCGAGGTGTCGTCGAGCACGAAGCTCGTCTGCAGCGACGCGTCCTCGCTCATCAGGAACCGCACGGTGACGGTCTTGCCGCGGTAGGCGAGCAGGCTGTGGGAGAACTGCGCGTAGCCCGCGCCGGCGCCCACGTTGGAGAAGGTGCGCAGGGTGGTCGTCGTGCCGGCGCTGATCACCTGCACCTTGAGGGTGTCGTACGCCGTCGAGCCGGACTCGGCGGTGTCGGTGCGGAGCCAGTAGGCCAGCGACGCCGCGGTGGCGGACGCCGGGATGCTCACCTGCTGGGAGACGTTCTCCGACGTCGTCCGCCCGTTGCCGCCCAGCCACGCCTTCCACGTCCCGGTGCGCGCCGGGCGCGAGGCGCTGCTGGTGATCGCTCCCGACGTGCCCGACCAGCCGCTCGCCCCGGACTCGAAACCGGGGTTGACGAGCAGGTTGGTGCCGGCGGGGGGAGTCGTCGGCGGCGGGGTGGTGGCGCCGTAGTCCTTGTCGGCGTGGAGCCACACCATGTGGCCGATCATGTCGAGGTTGCGGTCGAGCGCGGTGGTGTCGACGTTGGCCGTCGTGTCGCACGCGCGGTGGTAGCAGGGGTCGAACGCCCGCCCGGCGGTGCCGCCCCACTTCGACGCCTGCGCGGCGGTCTTGGTGGTCTCGCCGCCGGAGTACATGCCCGTCGTGGCGATGCCCTGGCTGCGGAACGACGCGTGGTCCGAGCGGCCCTGCACGTCGACGTACTCCCACGCGATGCCCTTGGACGTGTAGTACGCCGTCATCGCGTCGCGGGCGCCGTTGCCGGCCGGGTTGTCGTCGTAGACGAAGTAGCCGGGGTTGGGCGAGCCGACCATGTCGAAGTTCATGTAGAGCTCGATGCGGTCCTTGTCGGCGGCCGGCAGGGTGCGCATGTAGTGGTTGCTGCCGAGCAGGCCCTGCTCCTCCGCGCCCCACCACGCGAACCGCAGGTGGTTGCGGGGGGTGTTGCCGCTCGCGGCCCAGGCGAGGGCGGCCTCGAGCACGGCGGCCGAGCCGGTGCCGTTGTCGTTGATGCCGGGGCCTGCGGCGACGCTGTCGAGGTGGGCGCCGGTCATCACCACGTGCTCGGGGTCGCCGCCCGGCCAGTCGGCCACGAGGTTGTAGGACGTCCCCGAGGAGGTCGAGAGCTGCTGCACCTGCGTCGTGTAGCCGACGGCGTCGAGCCTGGCGCGCACCCAGTCGAGCGAGGCCTTGTAGCCGGGACGGCCGGTGGCGCGGTTGCCGCCGTTGGCGGTGGCGATCGACTGCAGCTGCTGGAGGTGGGCGGTGGCGTTGGCGATGCTGAGGTCGGGCGACGGGGCCGCGACCGCGGGCGGGGTGCCGCCGACGAGCGCGCCGGCGACGAGGGCGGCGGTGGCCACGGCGGACAGGACGGGCGTACGGAGCGAGCGCATGGGATCTCCCGGGTGCTGGACAGGGGAACGGGGCGGGGCAGCGGTCGCTGCCCCGCCCCGTCACGGAGTGGCTGGCGTCAGGAGACGTTCAGCGCGGTGTCGTCGACCACGAAGCTGGTCTGGAGCGAGGCGTCCTCGGTCATCGTGAAGCGGATGGTGACCGTCCTGCCCTTGTAGGAGGTGAGGCTGTGCGAGTACTGCGTGTACGTCGTGCTGGTGCCCACGTTGGTGAAGGTGCGCACCGTGGTGGCCGTCGACCCGTCGACGACCTGCACCCGCATCCGGTCGTACGCCGTCGAGCCGCTCTCGGCGGTGTCGGTGCGGATCCAGTAGGACAGCGTGGCCGCCGTCGCGCTGGCCGGGATCGTCACCGTCTGGTTGATCGTCTCCGTGCTGGTCCGGCCGTTGCCGCCGAGCCAGGCCTTGAAGGAGCCGGTGCGGGCCGGACGGCTGGTGCTGGAGGTGATCACGCCGGTGTTGCCCGTCCAGCCCGTCGTGCCGGACTCGAAGCCCGGGTTGGCCAGGATGTTGCCGCCGGTCGTCGGGGGCGGTGTGGTGCCGCCACCGCAGGTCGGGTCGGCGGTCTGGGCGGGCACGTTGACCGCGTCCCAGGCGTTCTTGACGGCGTTGAACTGGGCGCACGTGCTGTCCAGGTTCTTCGCCGCGGTGAGCGTCCAGGTGCGGTACTTGAGGTAGTTCGACGAGCTGGTCTTCATCAGCATCGCGTTGTAGAGGACCTTGATGGCCGCCTGCTCGCCGATGCCGGTCGTCGAGGTGCCGTCGCACTTCGACACCCCGCCACGTGAGAGCAGGTAGAACCAGTGGTCGCCGGGGCCGGCGGCCGCGTGGACCTCGGCGGTGGGGATCGAGCTGGTGTAGCACGACGGGTCGCCGACGTTGGCCGGGTTGGAGCCGTCGCGGATCGGGCCCTGCCCGACGAGGTTGACCTCCTCGCCGACGGTGTGGTCGGGGGAGTCGTTCGGCGCGGCCTGGCCGTCGTAGTACTCCGTGGCCGCGGCGAGCGCGTCGCCGATGAACTCCTGGGTGCCGCCGCCGGAGATGCCGCCGGGCGTCTTGTCGTCGACGCCGTGGCCGAACTCGTGCGCCACCACGTCCATCGCGGAGATCCAGGCGCCGGCCTGGTTCTTGCCGATCTGGACCTGCGTGCCGTCGTAGTAGGCGTTGATGTCGTTGAGCCCGACGCGGATCGGCACCCACCCGCCCGAGCCGTTCATCCCGTTGCGGCCCAGCCACGACGACATCATCGCCTTCATCTGCTGGGCGGCGTAGAGCGCGTCGACGCAGCCGGTCTCGCGGTTGGTCGCGTTGCCGTTGCCCCACACATCGTCGCTGCCGGTGAAGGTCGTGTTGGTGGCGGCGTCCTGGCAGCGCAGCGTGGTCGCCGTCGGGTCGGTCATCGAGTAGCTGCTGCCCGAGCCGCTGGTGGCGATGGGCAGGGGGTTGGGGCCGGAGTAGGCCGCCGTGCCGGTGCCGTGGGCGATCTGCTCGCGCGCCTCGAGGACGCTGCCGTCCTCGGCGTCGATCCAGACCTTCTGCCACGACACCTCGCCGGCGTCGGTGCCGCGCACCTCGACCTCGTAGGCGAGGCGGGTGCCGGCGTCGCGGTGCCAGACCACGAGCTCGGGCGCCGAGGCGTCGGCCACCTCGTCGAGTCGTCCCGTCGCGACGGCGCTCGCGCGCGCCGCGGGCACCGAGGCGGTGGTGTCGCTGATCGCGACGGGCGCCTCCTGGGCGACCGACGACCCGACCACCTGGCCGTCGGCGTCGGCGAGGACGACGAAGTCGCCCCCGACCACGCGCAGGCCCTCGTGGGTCCGCTCGTAGGCCATCGCGTAGATGCCGCTGTCGCCCTCGAACGTGCCGGTGCGGACGAAGGCGTCCGCTGCGGCCCGTTCGAGCGCGCGGGAGTGGCCCTTGACCCAGGCGGACGCCGCCTGCTGGGCCTCGAGACGGGGGTCGCCCGCCGCGGGGGAGGCGCCGGCCGAGGTGGCGGCCGGTGCCAGGAAGGACGCAGCGACGGCTGACGCTGCGATACCGGCCAGGAAGGCCGGACGGAGTGATTTCACTGGGATGTCCAATCGTGAGTTCGCGCCCGGCGGACGCGAGGGTGGATTGGGTGCTGCAGACCTCTGCACAAAGTCGCAATCGCCGACCACCCCGTCAATGAGCGCCGATCTGCGTGTTCGTGCAACGCGAGAACCTGCACCGTTCGGCCGATCGTCGGCGGAAGTGTCCGATAGTCGACGGCGGGCGACCGGTCACCGACCGGTGCGGGTCAGCGCGCCAGCACGGCCGGGCGCGTCGGGCGTACGTCCGCCAGCCGCGCGGCCACCGCGTCGCCGAACGCGCGGTGCCCGCCCGCGGTGAGGTGGAGCCGGTCGTCGAGGTAGTCGAGGTCGAGGTCGCCGGTGGGGACGTAGGGCACGCCGTAGAGCGCGGCGAGCCGGGCCAGCTGCTCGTCCACCCTCGGCACGGCGCCCGCGCGCAGCGGAGCGCTCGCGGGGCCGACGACCACCACGTGGTGGCCTCGCAGGTCGGCCATCAGGGCGCGGAAGCCGCGGTCGATGGCGCGGGCGGGCTGGTCGTAGTCGTTGAGCCCGCCGGCGACGACGACGAGCTGTGGACGCACGCCCAACGCCGTCGGAGCGCGGTCGTGGAACGACACGCGGCCGCAGCCGCTGGCCCGGGCACTGAAGCCGGAGCCGGAGAAGCCGCGGACGTGCACCTCGCCGGGGAGGCGACTCGCCCACGACCCGACCGGGTCGTCCAGGCCGAGCCCGACGGACCACGAGTCGCCGACCACGAGCACGGGGGAGCCGTCGCCGGTCACGGCGCGCGCGCGCTCGCGGGCCTCGACGCGGTGCTGCTGGCACCGGGACGGGCCGGCGCCGGCGACGTCGGCGACGTAGAACGCCAGGAGGGCGGCGAGCAGCAGCACGACTCCCGAGGCGCCGGCGACCCGGCGCGGGCTTCCTGCCTGCGGCACAGGACAAGTGTGCGCCCACGGCCCGGCCCCGCGCAGCGGAAAACCCCTGAGATTCCCCCGACTCCCGGCCTAGGGTGTCCACCCATGACGACGGACCCGCTGCTGGCGGCCTACGACGAGCAGCTGCGCACCGACGCCGAGATGGCCGGGGCGCAGGGCGTACGACGCGAGGGCCCGCTGTGGTGGGGGGTCTTCGAGCACGGCGGCTTCGTGTCCTACCGCGACCTCGGCGGTGTCGAGGGCGACGACCTCGACGCGCTGATCGCGCGCACCGTCGCCCACTACCGCGACGACACCGACGTGACGTCGTTCGAGTGGAAGTCGCGCGGCCACGATTGCCCGGCCGACCTCGGCGCGCGGCTCCTCGCCCACGGCCTCGCGGCCGAGCCGCAGGAGACCGTGATGATCGGCGAGGCGGCGCTGCTCGACGTCGCGGTGCCCCTCGCGGACACGGCCGAGGGCCCCGTCGTGCTCCGCCGGCTGGAGCCGGGTCCGACCGCCGCCGCCGACGTCGCCCGGATGCTCGCCGCCCAGGAGTCGGTCTTCGGCAACGGCCGCGGCCCCTCGCTCGCCGCGACCCTGGCCGAGCTCGAGACCGGCCGCTCCGAGCTCTGGGTGGCCGAGGTCGGGGACCGGGTGGTGTGCGCGGGCCGCCTCACCCCCGTCGAGGGCACCGAGTTCGCCGGGATCTGGGGCGGCGCGACCCTCCCCGAGCTCCGCGGCCGCGGGATCTACCGCGCCCTCGTCGCCGCTCGCGCCCGCTCCGCCCTCCAGCGCGGCATCCGCTACATCCACTCCGACTGCACCGACATGTCCCGCCCCATCCTCGAGCGCTCCGGCCTCCGCGCGGTCACCACCACCACGCCCTACGTCTGGTCCCGCTGACCTGCCGGTCGGCTGTCTGCTGCCGGGTTGCCCTGGTGCCCCTGGTGTGCCCTGGTGTGCCCTGGGGTGCCCTTGTCGGAGTCCCCGCTCGAGCGGGGACTCCGACACCTGGAGGCGGTTGCAATCCCCTCCAGGTGTCAGACTCCGCCGACACGTCGGGGTCCGCGGCCGGCCGGAGCCCGGAGGCCGGCCGGGTCAGAGCGGCGTGTAGTCGATCTCGAGGAAGTCGGCGACCTCCGGCACCCACCGCTCCGCGACGAACGCGGTGTGGACCGGGTGCTCGGTGTAGCCGTCGTACGCCGCCTGGTCGGCGAACTCCATCGAGAAGCCGAAGGTGAAGTCGTTCTTCGCGCTGGTCTGGCGCAGCTGCTCGTACGCCGTGACGCCGGGGACGTCGGCGAGCGCCCGGGCGGCGGCCAGGAAGTCGGCCTCCTCCGCGGAGCCGGGGGCGTGGTGGAGCCGGAAGGCGACGGTGTGGCGGATCATGCGCGCAAGGCTAGAGCGATCCACGTCACATCACGAGTGCGCCGATCGGGGAACATCTGGGTGCGCCCTGCGTTGTACCCCATGAACAGACTTGAGTCAGATCGACTCAACTGTTTTGCCTCCTCCGTGGACCACACGGCAGGATGGCACGCAGACTCACCGTCATCCACACGCAGGAGGTAACACCATGGCTCGAGCGGTCGGCATCGACCTCGGCACGACCAACTCCGTCGTCGCCGTTCTGGAGGGTGGCG
Organism: Nocardioides sp. Z24_21; assembly: GCF_058134345.1. Taxonomy (NCBI): domain Bacteria; kingdom Bacillati; phylum Actinomycetota; class Actinomycetes; order Propionibacteriales; family Nocardioidaceae; genus Nocardioides; species Nocardioides sp. Z24_21. Next base: position 1,246,837 of record NZ_JBYTTH010000001.1, on the reverse strand, counting down.
AGCCCACCGTCATCGCCAACGCCGAGGGTGCCCGGACGACCCCGTCCGTCGTCGCCTTCACCAAGTCCGGCGAGGTCCTCGTGGGCGAGGTCGCCAAGCGTCAGGCGGTCACCAACGTCGACCGCACCATCCGGTCCGTCAAGCGCCACATGGGCGAGGACTGGTCGGTCAAGATCGACGACAAGACCTTCACCCCGCAGCAGATCAGCGCCTTCGTGCTGCAGAAGCTCAAGCGGGACGCCGAGGCCTACCTCGGCGAGACCGTCACCGACGCGGTCATCACCGTGCCGGCCTACTTCTCCGACGCCCAGCGCCAGGCCACCAAGGAGGCCGGTGAGATCGCGGGCCTCAACGTCAGCCGCATCGTCAACGAGCCCACCGCGGCCGCGCTGGCCTACGGCCTCGACAAGGGCGAGGACCAGACCATCCTCGTCTTCGACCTCGGTGGCGGCACGTTCGACGTGTCCCTGCTCGAGATCGGCGAGGGCGTCGTCGAGGTCAAGGCGACCTCCGGTGACAACCACCTCGGCGGTGACGACTGGGACAACCGCATCGTCGAGTGGATGGTGAAGAAGTTCAAGGACGCCAACGGCGTCGACCTCGGGGCCGACAAGATCGCCAAGCAGCGCCTCCAGGAGGCCGCGGAGAAGGCGAAGATCGAGCTGTCGTCCTCCAGCGAGACCACGATCCACCTGCCCTACATCACCCACGGCGAGTCCGGCCCGCTCCACTTCGAGGAGAAGCTGACCCGCAGCGAGTTCCAGAAGCTGACGGCCGACCTGCTCGAGCGCACCAAGGCGCCGTTCCAGTCGGTGCTCAAGGACGGCGGCGTCGCGGTCAAGGACATCGACCACGTGGTGCTCGTGGGTGGCTCCACCCGCATGCCCGCCGTGGCCGAGGCCGTCAAGGACCTGCTCGGCGGCAAGGAGCCCAACAAGGGCGTCAACCCCGACGAGGTCGTGGCGCTCGGCGCCGCGCTCCAGGCCGGTGTGCTCAAGGGCGAGGTCAAGGACGTGCTGCTCCTCGACGTCACTCCGCTCTCCCTCGGCATCGAGACCAAGGGCGGCGTGATGACCACGCTCATCGAGCGCAACACCACCATCCCCACCAAGCGGTCGGAGATCTTCACCACCGCCGACGACAACCAGCCGTCGGTGGAGATCAAGGTCGCGCAGGGCGAGCGCCAGATGTGGTCGCAGAACCAGCCCCTCGGCAACTTCGAGCTGACCGGCCTCCCGCCGGCCCCCCGCGGCGTGCCGAAGATCGAGGTCACCTTCGACATCGACGCCAACGGCATCGTGCACGTCTCGGCCAAGGACCAGGCGTCCGGCCGTGAGCAGTCGATGACGATCTCCGGTGGCTCGGCGCTCAGCAAGGACGAGATCGACCGCATGGTCAAGGAGGCCGAGCAGTACGCCGAGGAGGACGCCCGGCGCCGCGAGGCCATCGAGGCCCGCAACCAGGGCGACCAGCTCGTCTACACGACCGAGAAGTTCCTCGCCGACAACGCCGACAAGCTCCCCGACGACGTGAAGACCGAGGTCCAGGCCGACGTCGACGCCCTCAAGGAGACCCTGGCCAAGGAGGACGCGTCCTCCGAGGAGATCACCGCGGGCATCACCAAGCTGGGCGAGTCCAGCCAGAAGATGGGTGCCGCGATGTACGCCGCCGCCGAGGCCGACCAGGCCGCCGCGGGCGGCACCACCGGGGCCACCGGTGAGTCCGACGACGACGTCGTCGACGCCGAGATCGTCGACGAGTCGACCGACGGCGCCGCCGAGGGTGAGTCCAAGTGACGCAGCGCCCCGACGAGCCCATGACGGGCACCGAGGCGACCGACCTCCCGGAGGGGGAGCCCACCGCGGCTCCCTCTCCGGAGGGCTCCGGCGGCTTCGGCGCCGCCGCGGGCGAGGCCCCCGCCCAGACCGAGGTCGAGGAGCAGGTCGCCGGTGACGCCGTCGCCGGTGACGCCCCCGGCACCGCCGAGGAGCGCCCCGACGGCCCGGACGACGCGGGCCAGGACGACGGGGAGTCGCTGAGGAAGGCGGTCGCCGACCTCACCAACGACCTCAAGCGCGTCCAGGCCGAGTACGCCAACTACCGCAAGCGGGTCGACCGCGACCGGCAGTTCGTCGCCGAGTCCGCGGCCTACAAGGCGCTGACCCCCGTGATCGAGGTCCTCGACACCATCGACCGTGCCCGCGAGCACGGCGAGCTCGAGGGTGGCCTCAAGGCGGTGGCCGACCAGCTCGAGCGGGTGGTCGCCGCGGCAGGCCTGGTGCGCTTCGGCGAGCCGGGTGACGCGTTCGACCCGACCATGCACGAGGCGCTGAGCAACATGGGCGCCGACCCTGCCGTCGAGGTGACGACCGTCAAGCACGTCGCCAAGGGCGGCTACCGGATGGGCGACCGCGTCGTGCGGGCCGCCCAGGTGCTCGTGGTCGAGCCCGCCGACGCCTGACCCGGCGCCGGCCGATGTCGCGATCGAGCACACGCACCGATGACCACGTCGAGGACGAAGGGAGGTTGATCCGTGGCTGACAACGAAGGTTTCCGCAACGACTGGGCGACCAAGGACTTCTACCAGGTCCTCGGCGTGGCCAAGGACGCCAGCGCGGCCGACATCAAGAAGGCCTACCGCAAGCTGGCGCGCGCCAACCACCCCGACTCCAACCCGGGCGACGAGGCCAAGCACGAGAAGTTCAAGGCCGTCGCCGAGGCCTACGACGTCATCGGCGACGAGGCCAAGCGCGCCAAGTACGACGAGTTTCGCGCGCTGCAGGCCCAGGGCGGGTTCGGCACCGGCATGGGCGGCGGCTTCGGCGGCGGTGGTGGCGGGTTCGGCGGGGGCGGCTTCAACCTCGACGACCTGCTCCGCGACAGGGCCGGCGCCGGCGGTGGGATCGGCGACATGTTCGGCGACCTCTTCGGCGGCGCCCAGCGCGGCCGTGGCCAGCAGCCGCGGCCGCGTCGGGGAGCCGACGTGGAGAGCTCGGCCACGATCGGGTTCACCGACGCGCTCGACGGCGTGACCGTCTCGCTCCGGCTCACCTCCGACTCGGCCTGTCCGACGTGCCAGGGCACCGGCGGCAAGCCGGGCACCCGGCCGCACATCTGCCCCGAGTGCGAGGGCGCGGGATTCGTCGTGTCCGGCACGGGCGGGGCGTTCTCCATCAACGAGACCTGCCCCGCCTGCGGCGGCCGTCAGCTGGTCTACGACGAGCCGTGCCCGACCTGCCACGGCAGCGGTCGCGGCACCTCCTCGCGCACGATCCAGGCCCGGATCCCGGCCGGCGTCAAGGACGGCGCCCGGATCCGGCTCAAGGGCAAGGGCGCGCCGGGCGAGAACGGCGGACCCGCCGGCGACCTGTTCGTCAAGGTCAAGGTCACGCCGCACCGCGTGTTCGGTCGCAAGGACGACAACCTCACCATCGACGTGCCCGTCTCGTTCGACGAGGCCGCCCTCGGTGCCGAGGTGAAGATCCCGACCCTCGGGGGCGCGCCGGTGACCCTCAAGATCCCGGCGGGCACGCCCAACGGACGCACCTTCCGGGTGCGCGGCAAGGGCGCCACCCGGCGCGACGGCAGCAAGGGCGACCTGTTGGCCACCGTCGAGGTCCAGGTCCCGGCCCACCTCGACCCGACCGCTCGCGAGGCCCTCGAGGCCTACCGGGCGGCGACCGCCGGCAAGCCGCTGCGAGCAGGGCTCTTCGACTCATGAGCGGGGCGCTCCACCCCCCTTCGCCCGACGCGGCGGTGTACGTCATCTCCGTGGCGGCCGAGCTCACCGGCCTGCACCCGCAGACGCTGCGCGCCTACGAGCGGATGGGGCTGATCCGGCCCGGCCGCACGGGGGGCGGTGGGCGCCGCTACTCCCACCGCGACATCGAGCGGCTGCGCGAGATCGCGGAGCTGACCCGGGCCGGCATCGGCATCGAGGGAGTGCGGCGGATCATGGACCTCGAGCGGCAGGTCGACGACCTCCGCGCCCGCAACGCCGAGCTCGACGGCGAGCTCGAGGCCCTGCGCCGCGGGCTGGCCTTGCGGGCGGCCGCCCGCTCGGACAACAAGCTCCCCGTGCGGCACCAGTCCGTCAGCCAGTCCCTCGTCGTCTGGCGCCGCGGGTCCTGACGTAGCTCCCGCCATCGACGTCGACGCGCCCCAGCGGGGGCACGACGCGTCGCCGGCCGACCTAGCGGCCTGGCTCGCGGCGCAACCGGCCCCGGGTGTCGCGGCCTGCCGCTACTGTGCGCGGGGTGCGGCAGCGCAATCTCGAGACGGCGGACCGGTGCGCGTCACCGGTCGGCCTCTCCGGGGCTACCCCGGGGACCACCGGATCGTTCGGGCACGGCACCGCGCGCGACTCGCTGCGCTCCGCTGCAGGTCATCGCGCGCACGACGGGACAGGTCGGGCTGCGCTGCCGCACCCCCGTCCGGCCCACGGGTCGGCCGCCGGATGAGGTCCGACCTGGCGCGCGCCCTGGCGGCCGCCTTCCTCGCCGGTGAGTGGACCCATGAGGGCATGGTCGCGAGCGGGACGACCGTGCTGGGTCGCCGGGCGCGGTGGCTGCCGCCGCTCGTGCGCCAGACGCTCGCGCTCTACCCGCGCGCACCGCTCGACCGTCCCCGGGAGCTCGCCGCCAACCTCGCCTCGCGTCCCGCGGCGGCGAAGGCACAGCGCGCGGTCCCCCTGGTGCGACCGGTCGTCGCCACGCAGATGGCAGCCAACCGGTGGCGGCTGCCGGTGCTCGACGACCTCGCGGACGTGGCGTCGTTCGTGCGCCTCAGCGCCGCCGACCTCGACTGGTTCGCCGACCCGCGACACCTGGCGCGCAGCGCCTCCGAGGTCCGCCTCCAGCACTACCGCGTCAGCCACCGTGTCGCACCCAGCGGGGCGATCCGCGTGCTCGAGGCACCCAAGCCGCGACTCAAGGCCGTGCAGCGCCGGCTGCTCCACGAGATCGCCGCCCTCATCCCGCCGCACGACGCGGCCAGGGGCTTCCGGCCCGGGGGCTCGGTGCGGTCCTACGCCGCACCCCACGCCGACCGGAGCGTCGTCCTGCGGCTCGACCTCGAGGCGTTCTTCGCCAGCGTGACCGTCTCCCGCGTCTACGGCATCTGGCGCACCGCCGGCTACCCGGAGCCGGTCGCGCACTGCCTGGCCGGGCTCGTGACCAGCGTCCTGCCCCTCGCGCAGTGGCGGGCCGTCCCGCCGCCGGCCGACGACGGGCTGCTCGACGCCCACTGGCGCCTCGGCCGCCGCCTGGCCGCGCCGCACCTGCCGCAGGGTGCGCCCACGTCGCCGGCGATGGCCAACCTCGCGGCCTTCCGGCTCGACGTGCGCCTCACGGCGCTGGCCCGGTCGTGGGGCGGGCGCTACACGAGGTACGCCGACGACCTGGCGTTCTCCGGCGAGCGCGGGTGGGGCACCGGCACCTCGCGCCTGATCGACGCGATCGAGGCGATCGTCCGGGACGAGGGCTTCCGCCTCAACGCCCGCAAGACCGGCGTGATGCCACGCGCCGGCCGGCAGACGCTCGGCGGTCTGGTCGTCAACGAACGCCCGAAGGTCGCGCGCCACCAGGTCGACGTGCTGCGGGCGATCCTGCACAACTGCCACCGGCACGGTCCGAGCACGCAGAACCGCGACGACGTGCCGGCCTTCGAGGACCACCTGCGCGGCCGGATCGCCTGGGTGGCCCAGCACGACCCGGTGCGCGGACGCCGGCTGCAGGACGTCCACGACGCGATCGACTGGAGCCGGTGACCACCCTCGTCCGCTGCTGTCGGTGCGAGCGCGTAGGTTCATCACGTGAGTGAGCGAGCGACGACCAAGCGATGAGCAGGCGATGAGCAAGCGATGAGCAAGCGATGAGCAAGATGGACAACCTGCGTGCGATGCGCGAGGCGAAGTACGCCGAGGCGCAGAAGCGCTCGAGCTCCGCGCCGGCGCGCCCGAGGGCTGCGGCGCCCGTCGCGCCGCCTGCTGCGGCTGCGAGGACGCCGGCCAGGTCGGCAGCGCAGCCGGAGGTCGGGGCCGACCAGCCGGCGACCGAGGAGCTGTGCGGCCACCGCAACATGAGCGGGCGCACCTGCACCCGCGAGCAGGGCCACCCGCAGAAGAGCCACCGCTACTCCTGAGCCCGCTGCGCTCAGGCGCTGAGCGCCGCGGCCGGCACGCCGGTCGGGTGCGGCGCCGGCTCGCCGCGCAGCTCCGCGACCTGGGCCACCAGCGTGGCCATGACCTCGTCGGCGAGCCACCGCACCGTCGCCTCGTCGGCGATCGGGCCGTCGGCGACGCCCGCGAGGCGGCGTACGTCGATGGGCTCGCCGACCGCCACCCGCACGCGCGGGCGCAGCACCGTGTTGCGCAGCAGCCGCCGCACCACCCCGCTCGTGCCGACGACCTGGTGGGCGCCGACGAGCGCGACCGGCACGATCGGCGCCCCGGTGCGGAGCGCGAGCCTGACGGCACCGGTCTTGGACCGCTCGGGCCAGTGCTGCGGGTCGCGGCTGATCCGACCCTCGGGGAACAGGCCCACTGCCTCGCCGGCGGCGAGCGCCAGCGCCGCGGCGTCGAGCGAGCCGGCCGCCGCGTCGGTCCCGCGCAGCACCGGGATGAACCCCAGGCGGCGCACGAACGGCCCCACGAGACCGGAACGGAAGACCCCGCTGGTCGCCATCAGCCGCAGTGAGCGGCCGTGGCGGCGTCCGACGAGGGCCAGCAGGATCCCGTCGGCGAAGCTGGTGTGGTTGGCGACGACGATGAGCGGCCCGTCGGGGAGCCGGGTGTCGGGGAGGGCGCGCCGGGTGAGCTCGAGTCGGCTGACCACGGACACGATGGCGCCGAGGAGGCCGGCGGCGACGGCGTAGAGGAGGGCGGCGCGAAGGCCCGGGCGCTGCCAGGTGCTGGGGTCCATGCGCCGAGTGTCGAGCAGCCGCAGGGTGGCGCGCATGAGTACGCGCACCGGTCCTGCCGCCACCACGAAGGCAGTTCGCGACCGCCATCTGGGAGGCCGCGCTCAGCGCGGCGAGCCGGTGGGCGAACTGCCTTCATGGTGTCCGGGAGCGGCTCGCTCAGCCGGGGATGTAGTCGAACGTGTCGGGGTTGGGGCCGGTGCGCCCGGGCTCCCCGCGGTCGAGCCCGGAGATCCGGGCCACCTCGTCGTCGGTGAGCGAGAAGTCGAAGATCTCGAAGTTCTCCCTCATCCGCTCGGGGTTGACCGACTTGGGGAAGACGATGTCGCCGCGCTCGACGTGCCAGCGCAGGGTGACCTGGGCGGCCGACCGGCCCTTCGCCTCCGCGATCTCGGTGATCACCGCGTCGTCGAGCACCGCGCCCTGCGCGATCGGCGACCACGCCTCGGTGGCGACGCCGTGGGAGGCGTTGGCGGCGCGGACCGCGTCGTTGGTGAAGTAGGGATGCACCTCGACCTGGTTGACGACCGGCACCACGCCGGTCTCGTCGACGATGCGCTGCAGGTGGGCGGGCTGGAAGTTGGACACGCCCACGGACGCGGCCCGCCCGTCCTCGACGAAGGACGCCATCGTGCGCCAGGTCGAGACGAAGTCCCCGTCGTAGCGCGTGGGCAGCGGCCAGTGGATGAGGAACAGGTCGATGCGGTCGAGGCCGAGGTCGGCGAGCGTCTTGTCGAACGCGCGCTCGGCCTCCGCGGGCTCGTGGAAGCCGTTGTTGAGCTTGGAGGTCACGAAGACCTCCTCGCGCGGCACGCCGGACGAGCGCAGCGCCTCACCCACCTCCTTCTCGTTGCCGTACATCTCGGCGGTGTCGATGTGGCGGTAGCCCACCTCGAGGGCGCGCGACACCGCCTCCGCCGTCTCGGCGGGGTCGATCTGGAACACGCCGAAGCCGAGCTGCGGGATGGACGTGCCGTCGTGGAGCTGGATACGGGGAACGGTCATGCCAGGCACAGCCCGTCCGGACCGGGAGGTATTCCGTCGCCCCGCTCAGGAGGGTGGGGCGAGGTCGGTGAAGCGGCGCAGCGACTCGTCCTCGTGGGCGAGCCGGCGCAGGCCGAGCAGGACGGGCTCGGCCAGGATGCTGCCGAGCAGCGCGTAGGTCACCGCCTCGTCGCGGTCGTCCTCCAGCACGCCTCCGACCTCGGCGCGGGCGACGTCGGCCATCGCCGCGGCGTAGCGGGCGAGCCCGTCGGCGGACAGCGGCTGGCCGGCGCGCGCCATCGCGTCGAGCGCCGCGGCGAGCGCCGTCGCGTGACGTCCGTCGACGTCGGCGCGCGAGTCTCGCGCGGCCAGGAGCGCCGCCACCGCCGCGCGGCTCTCCTCCGACGGCGGGATGTCGGGCTCGGGGGACAGCAGCTGGTGGGCGGCGGCGAGGGCCTCGTGCAGCGTGGTGCGGGAGTCGTCGAGCACGGCCAGCACCTGCCGCACCCGGTCGAGCCCGAAGCCGGCGACATCGACCAGCGCCCGGATCAGCCGCAGCCTCCTGACGTGCGCCATGTCGTACGCCGCGCGGGTCGCCCCGCGCGCCTCGCCCCGCGGGAGCAGCCGCTCGCGCAGGTAGAACTTCACGGTCGGCACGGGCACGCCGCTGCGCTCGGCCAGCTCGGCCATCCACATGGAACGTCCTCCTCAGGGGTTGCTTTGGAGACCATACTGTCCAATTATTGGAGAGTCGACTATCCAAAGGGGTCACCATGGAGCCTGCGTCCTACGTCCTGTCCGACGAGTCCCGGATCCTCGCCGGGATCCTGCTGCTCTCGCTGGTGACGGTCGAGACCGGCGGGCTCTACCTGCTGAGGCTCGCGCGCGGCGCGGTCGAGGTGACGCCGTTCCAGGAGAGGTTCGCCCGCGCCGGCCACGCGCACGCCGGGGTGCTGCTCGTCCTCGCCCTGGTGTGCCAGGTGCTCGCGGACTCGACGGCCCAGGCCGGGGCGCTCGACTGGCTCTCGCGCTCCGGCGTGGCCGTGTCCGCGCTGCTGATGCCCGCCGGCTTCTTCTTCTCCTCGATGGGCCCCGGCCGCACGCGACCCAACGGCCTGGTCGTGCTGGTGCTCGCCGGTGCGGCGCTCCTCGCGGTCAGCCTGACGAGCCTGGGCGTCGGCCTGCTGACCGCCTGAGGCGCCTCACGCCCCCCAGCGGCCCGGACGGGACAGCCCGCCGGGAAGGGTGGTCGCGACGTCGCCGAGCGCCGCGTTGACCTGGGGCTGGGTGAGGAACAGGGCGCTCGAGAGGTCGCAGCCCCGCACGTCGGCGTCGCGCAGGTCGGCGCCGAGGAGGTCGGCGTCGCGCAGGTCGGCGCCGCGGAGGTCCGCCCCGATCAGCAGGGCGCCCCGGAAGGTCGAGCCGCGGTGGTCGCCGGTGACCCGCTGCCCGGCCAGGTCGGCGCGCGTGTGGTCCCGCCCGGCGGGCCACGGTCGCCGTACGCGCGCACTGGCCTCGGCCAGCAGCCGCCCGACCCGGTCGTGGAGGGAGTCGAGGTCGGCGAGCAGGATCGTCTCCGGGTCGGCGCCGGTCAGGTCCTCGATCTCGGTGCGGACCGCGTCGGCGGCCGGGTCGGGCGAGCGCCGGGCGACCTCGACGAGGTGGGCGAGCATCTCGTGCAGCTGGCGCATCACCGTCAGCACCGCGCCCATCTCGGCCAGCCGGTGCGGCGGATTGCCGGGCTCGCGCCACGACACGCCTGCGTAGCTCACCTGCGAGACCTGCTGGCCCGCGCCGAAGCACTCGAAGACCGTGCAACCCGGCCAGCCGTCCTCGCGCAGCGTCGCGTGGATGCGGCAGCCGTCGTCATCGAGCAGGTTGAGACACGGGCGCCCGCCCGCCTTGTCGGCGCCGAAGCCGGCGTCGGCGGAGTAGGGCAGCAGGACGCAGCACAGTGCGAAGCAGCGCGAGCAGTCGGAGCTCAACCCGGGTGTCGCCACCCGGGGATCGTCGCACGCGCGTGGTGAGGGACCGGGAGGGTCCTCAGGCGCCGTACCACCCGTGCTGGATGGCGAACGCGTTGACCACGAGGAGGAAGACGAACAGCGCGCCGACCGCTCGGTTGTCGAAGATCAGCTTGCCCATAGCACCACCCTTGCCCGGTTGTTCGCGGAATGAAACAGGCGCTCGGTAAAGATTCTGGCCAGCCTGCCCGCAGGCGGTCGTATCGTGGATGCATGTCGACCCAGGCCCCGACCCCCGCGTCCCCGCTCAAGCTGCAGTTCCCGCAGTCGCTGGCGGTCTACGACGACTACGCCAAGGCGCAGAGGAGCGTGGACTTCCTCGCCGACGCCGACTTCCCGGTCGACCAGCTGATGATCGTGGGCACCGACCTCAAGCGGATCGAGCGCGTCACCGGGAGGCTGACCTGGTCGAAGATCGCCGTCGGCGGGATGCTGTCCGGGCTGTGGTTCGGCGTCTTCATCGGGCTGGTCTTCGCCCTGTTCACGACCGCCAACCTGTGGCAGGTGCTGCTCAGCACGGCGTTCATCGGTGCCACCTTCGGCCTGATCTGGGCCCTCATCGGCTACGCATTCACGCGCGGGCGGCGCGACTTCTCCTCGGTGACGCAGGTGGTGGCGACGAAGTACGAGGTGCTGGTCGAGCACAAGCACGCCGCGCGGGCGCGCGAGCTGCTGGCCGGCCTGCCGGGCGCGCTGCCCGACCCGTTCGCCTGAGCCCCGGCGACCCGAACCCGGCCCGGACCGCTGCCCGAGCGGCAGCCGGGCGGAAAAAACTGAAGTTGAGGGGAATCGACTCAACTTCTGGCGCGTTGGGACTGACGGGACCACAGTGGTCACCACACGACGACGCAGACGGAGGAAGAGTTGAGCCAGTTCGGTGCCGACAAGTTCACCACCCGCAGCCGCGAGGTCATCGAGGCCGCCCAGCTCGCCGCGACCACCGGCGGCAACACCACCACCGAGCCCATCCACCTGCTCGTCGCCCTGCTGAGGCAGGAGGACGGCGCCACCCGCAGCCTCGTGCAGAAGGCGGGCGTCGACCCGGCCACGCTGCTCGCCCAGGCCGAGCGCGCGCAGCAGCAGCTGCCCCGCGCCACCGGCTCGACCGTGCAGCAGCCCAGCGCGTCGGCCGCCCTGACCCGGGTGCTCGCCACGGCCCTCGACCTGGCCGGCTCGATGAAGGACGAGTACGTCGCCACCGACCACCTGCTGGTCGCCACCGCGACCGTCGAGTCGAGCGCGCAGAAGGTGCTCACCGACGCCGGCCTGACGGAGTCCGGGCTGCGCGAGGCGATCACCGCCGTGCGCGGCAACCGGCGGGTGACCAGCGAGAGCGCCGAGGCGTCGTACGAGTCGCTCGAGAAGTACTCCGTCGACCTCACCCAGGCCGCCGAGGAGGGTCGCCTCGACCCCGTCATCGGCCGTGACGCCGAGATCCGCCGGGTGGTCCAGGTGCTCTCGCGGCGCACCAAGAACAACCCGGTGCTGATCGGTGAGCCCGGCGTCGGCAAGACCGCCGTCGTGGAGGGCCTCGCCCAGCGCGTGGTCGCCGGTGACGTGCCCGACTCCCTCAAGGGTCGCCGGGTGCTGGCCCTCGATCTTGCGGCGATGGTCGCAGGCGCGAAGTACCGCGGCGAGTTCGAGGAGCGGCTCAAGGCCGTGCTCGAGGAGATCAAGGACGCCGGCGGGCAGGTCATCACCTTCATCGACGAGCTGCACACCGTGGTCGGCGCGGGCGCCGGCGGCGACTCCGCGATGGACGCCGGCAACATGCTCAAGCCGATGCTGGCGCGCGGCGAGCTCCACATGATCGGCGCGACCACGCTCGACGAGTACCGCGAGCGGATCGAGAAGGACCCCGCACTGGAACGGCGCTTCCAGCAGGTCTTCGTCGGCGAGCCGAGCGTCGAGGACACCATCCAGATCCTGCGCGGCATCCAGGAGAAGTACGAGGCGCACCACGGCGTCCGGATCACCGACGCCGCGCTGGTCGCCGCGGCCACCCTGAGCGACCGCTACATCCCCGGGCGCCAGCTGCCCGACAAGGCGATCGACCTCATCGACGAGGCCGCCTCCCGGCTGCGCATGGAGCACGAGTCGAGCCCCGAGGAGATCGACGTGCTCCGCCGCCAGGTCGACCGGCTCAAGATGGAGCAGTTCGCGCTGCAGAAGGAGACCGACCCGGCCTCCGCGGAGCGGCTCGAGGTGCTGCGCAAGGACCTCGCCGACCGCGAGGAGGAGCTGCGCGGCCTCGAGGCCCGCTGGGAGCGCGAGCGCGACCAGCTCCAGGGCGAGGGCGAGCTGCGCCGTCAGCTCGACGCGCTCAAGATCGAGGCGGACAAGAAGCTGCGCGAGGGCGACCTCGCCGGCGCCTCGGAGATCCAGTACGGCCAGATCCCCGAGCTCGAGAAGCAGATCGCCGAGGTCGAGAGGGCCGAGGGCGCCGACATCGAGCCGCTGGTCGGCGAGGAGGTCGGTGCCGAGCAGATCGCCGACGTCGTCGAGGCCTGGACCGGCATCCCCACCGGCAAGATGCTGCAGGGCGAGACCGCCAAGCTCCTCGAGATGGAGTCGGTCATCGGCCAGCGCCTGATCGGCCAGCGCGAGGCGGTCACCGCGGTCAGCGACGCCGTACGCCGCTCGCGCGCCGGCATCGCCGACCCCAACCGGCCGACCGGGTCGTTCCTCTTCCTCGGCCCGACCGGCACCGGCAAGACCGAGCTGGCCAAGGCGCTGGCCGACTTCCTGTTCGACGACGAGCGGGCGATCGTGCGCATCGACATGAGCGAGTACAGCGAGAAGCACTCGGTCTCGCGGCTCGTCGGCGCCCCTCCCGGCTACGTCGGCTACGACGAGGGCGGCCAGCTGACCGAGGCGGTGCGGCGCCGGCCCTACAGCGTGGTGCTGCTCGACGAGGTCGAGAAGGCGCACCCCGAGGTGTTCGACATCCTCCTGCAGGTGCTCGACGACGGTCGGCTCACCGACGGCCAGGGTCGCACGGTCGACTTCCGCAACACCCTGCTGATCCTCACCTCCAACCTCGGCTCCCACTTCCTCGTGGACCCGCTGATGGAGCCGGAGGTGAAGAAGGAGTCGGTGATGGGCGTCGTGCGCGCGCACTTCAAGCCCGAGTTCCTCAACCGCCTCGACGAGGTCGTCATGTTCGACGCGCTCACCAAGGACGACCTGGCGCACATCGTCGACCTGCAGCTCGCGCTGCTGGAGAAGCGGTTGGCGGTGCGGCGGATCAGCATCTCGGTCACCGACGCCGCGCGCGCCTGGCTCGCCGAGACCGGCTACGACCCCGCCTACGGCGCCCGACCGCTGCGCCGGCTGATCCAGTCGGCGATCGGCGACCCGCTGGCCCGGATGCTGATCGCGGGCCAGGTCACCGACGGCGGCTCGGTCACCGTCGACGTGGGTGAGGACGGGCTCGTGCTCAGCTGACCCCCGGGGGTCTCAGGGCGTGAGGCCGCGGAAGGCACCGCCGACGACCCCGTCGGTGCGCTGGTAGTCGCGCGCGGAGTCCATCAGGTTGTCGGAGGCGAGCGCGACCGCCTTCGACCCGGAGCGCAGGCTGTCGGACGCCGCGCCGAGCAGGGTCGTGACGGCCGCGGCGAAGACGGCCGCGCCGGGCACCTCGCCGAGGTCGGCCGCCTCGACCCGCACCCCGCGCACCGTCGACGACGCTGCGGACAGCTGGCCGCTCGGCTTGTCGAGGGCGTGGGAGGCCTCGCGCAGCGTGCCCGGCTGCACCTCGAAGTCCGCGGACAGGCCGAGCGCGGCAAGCGGGGTGACCGCGAGGTAGGGGTTGGCCCAGAGGTCGTCGTCGTCCGGCACGCCGGGGACCCAGGCCCAGTCGCTGCCGTCGTCGGAGTACTTCGCGGCTGTCGACTCGAAGGTCGTGACGAGGTTGCCGTCGACCTCCACGACCCCCTCCGCCATGGTGGGCAGCGGGTAGGGGTCGCTGCGCTCGCCCGAGTCGCGGTCCTGGACGACGAGGGAGCCGTCGTCGAAGCGGTTGGGGGAGGTGCTGAAGACGAACTCCCCGTCGCGCACGACCAGCCCCTGGGACTTGTCGGGGGTGTCGTGGACCTCCGGCTTGCCGCTGGCGTCCAGCACCGGCTGCCACCCGGACGGGCCCATCTCGTAGACGTGGAGCTTGTCGGCCCCGTAGTCGCCGAGGTAGAGCCTGCCGTCGTGGACGGCGGAGTAGGACCCTCCGGAGACGCCTTCCTGGACGCTGGTGGCGTTGACGCTGCCGCCGTTGCTCCGGCCCCGGATGTCCGACATCGAGTAGGTGTAGATCGTGCCCTTGTCGACGACGATGACCTGGTCGCCGTGCACGCTGACCCCGCCGGCGTGCGACGGTCCGGGAGCGGGCGGGTCGGCGTAGGGGTCGTGGACGCCAGCGAGGTCGACGTCGCCGATCTCCTGACCGGTGACGGAGTCGACCAGGGCCAGGGTGGACCTCCCGTCGGGGGTGTAGTAGCTCATCACGTAGGTGCCGGTGCGCGGGTCGTAGGCCAGCCCCTGCGGGATGAGCCCGCGATCGTCGCCGGTCGCGAGGGTGTTGGGGATGAGCGGACCGAAGGTGCTGCCGCTCTCCCCGGCCCACTCCTTGTTCTTCTCCAGCCCCTGCTCGACCCACTCGCGGGTCTCCTCGTCGAGGCTGTCGAGGTCGACGTCCTCCCCCTTGATCACCGCCGCCACCGCGGTCAGCTGCTGGCCGTAGGTGGCGCCCACCTCGACGAGCCGGGTGCGCACCACCATCGCGAGGAGCTGCTCGACGACGGGAACGAGGTCGCCGGGGCGGTTGCGCCAGAAGGAGATGTAGTGGTCGGCGTGCTGCACCGCGGTGCCGTACGCCGTCGCGGCGACGTCGAGGGCGCCGCGCGCCCGGGCGAGCGCGGAGCGGTTGACCGACACCCCGTTGGCGAGCTGCACGATGCGGGCCTGGAAGCCGACGGCGCCCGGCCCGCTCCAGTCGGTCGTGGCGGCCGCGTCGTGGATGCGGCCCCGGGCGTCGTCGAGGTCGTGCCCCACGTCGGCGAGGGTGTCCGAGGCGCCGGTGAGGGCGCTCCGCTCACCCGACACGATGCGCCGGTGGTCGATCTCCGGGTCGATCACGACCCACCTCCTGTCGGGTCGAGGTCGAGTGCCTCGTCGCCGGCGCCGACGGGGAAGAGGATGCGCTCGTCCGTGGTGCCGTCGACGGGGGTGCACCTGCCGTCGGGAACCCGGCAGGTGACCAGCGTCGAGGTGGTGCCGGGACCGATCTGCTGCCCCGTCGCCGGGCCGGAGATCGCGATCCCGACCACGGTCGAGTCGTCGAGCCACCACCGCAGGTCTCGCCGTGGCGTGCCGGTCCGGACCGGCACCGGGCGACCCTCCCGCGAGACGATCCGGTCGTCCAGGCCACGGTCGTCGATCGACCACGCCCCGTCCGGGCTGACCGGGTCGGCGGGGCTGCGTGGAGCCTGGTCGGTCGGCGTCACCTCGCCGTCGGGGAGGGAGACGAGGACGTCGCCCAGCCCCTCGACGACCGCACTCCCGGCGTCGGCGAAGCGCACCCCGAGGTCGACCTCCGCGTAGTCGCGCGCCAGGTCGTCCTGCTCCGGGTCGCCCATCGCGTCGGCGGTCTCGACGACCCGCTCCCCGGAGGTGAGGTCCACGACCACCGCCGTGCCCCGGGGGTGCCCGCTGAAGCGGTCGGCGGGTCCCGAGGTGGCGTCGACGAAGCCCACGTAGCGCCCGTCGGGTGAGCTGCCGATGGACTCGACGTAGACCGTCAGCCCGGTGTCGCTCACCCCGTCGCGGTCGGCGAAGCGCAGGGGCCCGGTCGTCATGGAGCCGTGCTCGGTGGCGGCCGCGTCGCTCGCGGCAGGGGTGAAGTAGACGCCGTCACCGGCCACGACGTAGGTCGCCATCGGGCCGCCGACGTCGACGGTGGTGCCGTCGGAGAGGTGGACGACGCCGCCGGAGGCCCACACCAGGCCGCCGGCCTCGACGGGGTCGGAGCTCGTCGTCCACGCCGTGTCGTCGGGCGGCCCGCTGGTCCCCTTCCCCCCGGCACCTCCGCCGCCCGTGCCCTCGGTCCCGCGCTCGCCCTCGCCGGGGGTGTCGGAGCAGCCCGCGCCCAGCAGCAGTGCTGTGGCGAGCACTGCTGCGAGCGGCGTGCGCGTGCGGGGGCCGGTGGGCATGGGAGCAGTGTGCCCTCGCCGGGCCCGGACAAACCGGCGGCTCCCGCCGGGGCCTCGGCGAGGTCTCGGCGGGGTCTCGGCGGGGTCGCGGCCTGCTGGGGGATGCTGGTCCCGTGACGACCACCGATGACGTACGCCCGTGGTGGCGGCTGCGGGACACCCCCGTCCCGGGCGGGGTGCCCGACCTGGCGAAGGCGCTGCTGTGGGCCGAGCTCGCCATCGTCCTGCTCCTCTCGCTCGGGCGCAGCGCGGTCTATTCGGTCGTCAGCATCGTCTCGGCGCTCACCGCCCCGGGTCCGCTGTCGTCGCAGGCGGCCAACCTCAACAACTCGCTGGCCCCCGACCGGCCGTGGCTCGACCTGACCTACCAGCTGCTGCGGATCGGCTTCGCGCTGGTGCCCGTCGCGCTGGCGGCCTACCTGCTGGTCCGCTCCGGCACCCGGCTGCGCGAGGTGTGGGCACGCGACGGCGGCTGGAGCACGTGGCGCGACTGGGGCCGCGGCGCCTGGCTGGCGGCCGGCGTCGGGTCGGTGGGCGTGGTGTTCTACCTCGCGACCTACGCGCTCGGCACCAACCTCACCGTCGTCGCGCAGTCGTTGCCGGGGGAGTGGTGGCGGGTGCCGGTGCTGGTGCTGGCCGCGGCGGAGAACGCCGTGCTCGAGGAGCTCGTGGTGCTCGGCTTCGTGCAGGTGCGGCTGCGCCAGATCGGCTTCGGCGACACCGCTGCCATCGGCCTCGCGGCCCTGCTGCGCGGCAGCTACCACCTCTACCAGGGCCTCGGCGGCTTCGTCGGCAACCTCGCGATGGGCCTGCTGTTCGGCTGGCTCTTCCGTCGCTGGGGCCGGGTGATGCCGTTCGTGGTCGCCCACACGCTGCTCGACGTGGGGGCGTTCGTGGGGTACGCCGTGCTCGCCGGGCGGGTCGACTGGCTGCCGACCCTGTGACCCGCCCGGCGAGGGGCGTTCATCGACGGATCTTGACCTTCTTGGAGGACCGCCGTGCCTTCTCGTAGCCCTTGGCCTTCGCGGTGACCTGCACGGAGATCTTCTTGCCGCGGTCCTTGGCGCGGACGCGGTAGGCGGCCTTCTTGGCGCCCTTGATCGCCTTGCCGTTGCGCAGCCACTGGTAGCGGACCTTGACGTTCTTCTTCGCCGGCTTGGGCTTCCAGCCCTTCACCTTGACCGAGAGGACCCGGCCGGCGCGCGGCACGCCACGGAGCTTGGGTCGCTTCGTGCGGAACGATGCCTTGCCGACCACGACCGGGGCCGAGACCGTCGCCACCGACGGGTAGAAGGGCGCGGAGCCCACGACCTGCACACTGAGGCTCTTGCCGATGTCGCGTCGCGACAGCGAGAAGGTGCTCGTGGTGGCACCCGGGACGGCGACGCCGTCGAGCAGCCACTGGTAGCCCAAGGTGACCGTCGGCGACCACGGCGTCGTGGTGGCCGTGGCCATGCCCTTGAAGCGCGGACTGCCGCCGACGGTGGTCACGCCCGGGTAGATCTGCGACTGGCGGTAGTTGGCCACGGCCGCGATCTGCTCGTTGATGGCCTGGGCGTTGTTGGCTGCGGCGGCGCCGGTGGTGCGGCCGCCGTAGGCCACGTTGGGGTTGGAGAAGTGGCTGATGCGGGGACAGGTCGGGCAGGCGGTCGGGTAGGCCATCACCGTGAGGAAGTTGCCCGGCACGTCGACGTAGCCGCGGGCGTACGGCTTGCCGCCGCTCGGCGGGAAGGACGCGCTCGCGTCGTGGTCGGCGCTGAGGTTGTGGCCGATCTCGTGGGCGAAGGTGAGGTTGGCGGTGGCGCACTTGTCGGCCCACACGACCGTCCAGGCCGCGCGCTCGGGATCGTAGGCGGGGTTGCCGCCGCCGAGGGCCCCGAGGCCGCAGGCGCTGCCGGAGGGGTAGGGACCACCGAGCCACAGGCTGACCAGGTCGGCGTGCGTCTCCTCGCGCAGCGCCTGGGCCTCGTCGAACACGCCGTCGCCCGGCGTGCCGAGCGCGCGGTAGTTGGCGTCGAGCGAGGAGTGCGGCGCCGCGGCGACCTGCCGGGTGCCGACCAGCCGGAGCTGCGTGCCGATGCCCGAGGCGGCGAACGCCTGGTTGGTCTGGGTGATGCCGAGGGCGAACTGCGCTTGCATCGCGGCCTCCCCACCCGCCGACGCGGGCAGCGAGGCGGAGTAGACGATGGCGACGTCGACGGTCGACGGCTCGTCGGCGGCGACCGGCACATCGCCGCCGCGCCCGGCCGGGACCTTGGCGTGCGCGTGGTCGGCGTGGATCGCTGCCTGCTCGGCGGGACGCACGGCGTCGTCGTGGGCGTCGGACGGGGACGGCACCTCGGTGACCTCGTAGCCGCCGCCGGGGACGCTGCTCACCTCGAAGGTGCCGTCGGCGGCTGACGCCACCTGCATCCGGACGACGCCGTCGACCTCCACGGCGGTGAACGTGCCGGTGGTGCCCACGAGGGACCCGGTCCACGACGTGACGCCGTCGGCGGAGGTGCGGTCGCCGACGGCCGCGGTGATCGTGGTGTCGTCGAACACCGTCAGGCTGATGCGGTCACCGGCTCGTACGTCGTCGAGCGCGGCCGCGTCGACGTCGACGGGACGCGAGCGCTCGTCGGCTGCCGCCCGAGACTCTGCATCGGCCTGGCGGCCGGTCCCGGCGGGGCCGAGCAGCTCGACGGCTCGCTGGTCGTCGCCGCGGGACGCGCTGGCGGTGGTGGCGGGCACCATGGTGGCGGTCAGGGCAAGGGCGCACAGGCCGGCGACGCCGACGAGTGTCCTGCTGGTGCTCCTGCGGATGGGCACGGTGATGGGCACGGAGTCCCCCTCTCTGTCGGACCCTTCGTGCCCCGCGTGGCGCGCCGCAAACCCGCGCCGGGCGGGCTATTCGCCCGTCTCGACCTCCTCGCGCTGCTCCCGCTCGGCGACGACCGGGCGGCGCCGGCCGAGCATCCCGCCGGCCCAGAGCGCCCACACGACGAGCACCGGCTGGAAGAACAGCCGCGCCAGCCGCGCGCGGTCGGTGTCGAGCCCGAACGCGTCGGTGCCCTCGACGTACTGCGCGATGTTGCCGGGGAAGATCGCGATGAAGAAGGCGGCCAGCAGCGCGCCGACGGTGCGTCGGTGCCTGGGCAGCGCGACGAACGCGCCGCCCAGCGCGATCTCCACGACACCGGAGCCGAGCACGGTGAGGTCCTCGTCGACCGGGAACCAGTCGGGGACCTGCGCCTGGAACTCCTCGCGCTGCGTGGTCAGGTGCATCACCCCCGCGCCCACCATCGCCGAGCCGAGCAGGACGCGACCGAGGGTCTGTGCCTTCATGGCGCCACCCTAGGTCGGGGTGTGGATCGGGGCCTACGAGCCGGGCGGGAGCAGCACCCCGGGGTTCATCAGGCCGGCCGGGTCGAGGGCCTGCTTGACCGCGCGCATCAGGTCGACCTCGACGTCCGACTTGTAGGACGCCGCCGCGGCCGCCTTGGTGCGACCGAGGCCGTGCTCGGCGCTGATCGAGCCGTCCTCGCGGGCGACCGTGTCGTAGATCGTCGCGGTCAGGTCGGCGGCCGCGGCGCGCAGCGCGTCGTCGTCGCTGCGGCCGTCGGCCAGGGGGGCGTTGAGGTTGTAGTGGAGGTTGCCGTCGCCGACGTGGCCGTAGGTCACCGGCCGCACCCCGGGGCAGACCTCCTGCAGCAGCGGCGCCGTGGCCTCGGTCCACGCGGCGAGCCGGGCGATGGGCAGCGTGACGTCGTGCTTCAACGTGGCGCCCTCGACCTTCTGCACCTCCGAGATCCCTTCGCGCAGTGCCCAGAGCGCCGAGCGCTGGGCCGGGCTGCCGGCGATCGCCGCGTCGGACGCCACGCCGGCCTCGACCGCCGCGCCGAGCAGCGACTCGAGGGCCTCGTCGAGACCGTCGTCCACGGCGGACCCCGCGAGCTCCACCAGGACGTACCAGTCGCTCGGGGCGGCGAGGGGGTCGCTCGCACCGGGCAGGTGGGCGAGGACGAGGTCGATGGCCTGGCGGTTGGCGATCTCGAACGTCGACAGGTGCACCCCGGCGTGCTGCTGGGCGAAGGCGAGCAGTGACACCGCGGCGGCGACCGACGGCACCGCGACCCAGGCGGTGGCGCGGCGCGGCGTGGCGGGGAACAGCCGCAGCACCGCGCCGGTGATGACGCCCAGCGTGCCCTCCGAGCCCACGAACAGCTGCGTCAGGTCGTAGCCGGTGTTGTCCTTGCGCAGCCCGCGCAGCCCGTCCCACACCCGGCCGTCGGGCAGCACGACCTCGAGGCCGAGCACCAGCTCGCGGGTCATGCCGTAGCGCAGCACGGCCGTGCCGCCGGCGTTGGTGGCGAGGTTGCCGCCGATCGTGCAGCTGCCCTCCGAGCCCAGCGACATCGGGAACAGCCGTCCGGCCTCCGCGGCCGCGGCCCGCACGTCGGCGAGCACGACGCCGGCGTCGACGGTGATCGTCCCGGCCACCGGGTCGACGTCGCGCACGTCGCGCATCCGGCCGAGCGACAGCACGACCTGGCGGCCCGACCCGTCCGGCACCCCGCCGCCGACCAGCCCGGTGTTGCCGCCCTGCGGGACGACCGGCGTACGCGCCTCGTGGCAGGCGCGCAGCACCGCAGCCACCTCGTCGGTGGAGCCGGGGCGGACCACGGCGAGCGCGCTGCCGCGGTGCACGCCGGTCCAGTCGACGACGTAGGGCGCGACGTCGGCCTCGGCGCTCAGCACGTGCGCCTCGCCGACGGCGTCGCGCAGGCGGTCGAGCAGGCGGTCGGGCAGGCGGGCGGGCAGGCGGGCGGGCAGGTCGGTCACGGGGTCTCCTCAGGGGGTGGGTCAGCCGAGCACGAGGGCGATGAGCAGCACCACGGGCAGCGAGGCCACGGTGGTGACCAGGATGGTCTCGCGGGAGACATCCTCGCCGACGCGGTAGCGGGTGGCGTGCAGGAAGATGTTCTGGGCGGTCGGCAGCGCCGCGGTGATCACCACGCCCAGCAGGGCGCGGCCGTCCAGCCCGAGGCCGGCGGCCACGGCCCAGGCGACGGCCGGCATGACGAGGAGCTTGAGCACGCTCGCCAGCAGCACCTCGCCGTTGTGGCCCGCCCGGCCGAGCGGTGGGCTCAGCCTCAGCGCGGCGCCGTACGACATCAGCAGCAGCGGGATCGCCGCGCCGCCGAGCAGCTCGAGCGGGTCGAGGACCACCTGCGGCAATGTCCACCCGGTGGCCGCCAGGACCACCCCGACCACGGCGGCGACGGTGAGCGGGTTGGTCACCAGCCGCCGGGCCACCGCGCGGACGCCGTTGCCGCGTCCGGTGATCCGGTCGAGGACGACCAGGGAGGGCGGCTGCACCAGCAGCATCTGCACCAGCAGCGCGGGCACCACCACGGTGATGTCGCCGACGACGTAGGCCGCGATGGCGATGCCGAGGTTGCCCGCGTTGACGTAGGACGACGACAGCGCGCCGATCAGCAGCGGGCCCGTGGAGAGCCGCCAGCGCAGCCGCGCCACCACGGCGTACGTCGCGAACACGACGCCCAGCGACACCGACGAGGCGACGAGGTTGATCGCCGCCGACTCCAGGTGCACCCGGCTGATGGTGACGAGCAGCAGCGCAGGGGAGGCGACGAAGAACGCGATCTCGCCGAGCGTGCGCTGCGAGCGCCGGTCGAGGACACCGGCGTGCGCGAGCCCGGCGCCGGCGGCGATCACGACCAGGATGGTCGCGAAGCCGGTCAGCAGGTCCATCGCTCCCCCGTCCGGTGCATCGTGCGATAGCCAGCCCGTCTTGGACGCGGCGACCGTGGCCCCGCAAGGATGGCGTGGTGACCTCCGACACCCAGCACCCGGTCCGCGTCGTCCAGCTCGGAGGGCTGATGCCCTTCGTGCGCGAGTGGCTCGCCGAGCGCTACGCCGCCCGGTCGCTCGACGACCTGTCCGACCCCTCGGGCGTGCGCGTCGCGGTGGTCGGCGGCGGGGCGCGCGCCGGCGCGGCCGAGATGGACGCGCTCCCCGACCTCGGCGCGATCGTCAACTTCGGCGTCGGCTACGACAACGTGGACGTGGAGGAGGCGCGCCGCCGCGGCATCGTCGTGTCCAACACCCCCGACGTCCTCACCGACGCGGTGGCCGACCTCGCGGCCTTCCTCGTCGTCGACGTGCTGCGCGGGATCACGGCGGCCGACCGGTTCGTGCGCAGCGGGGCGTGGGCCCGGGGTGAGCGGATGCCGTTGACCCGCGACGTGCGCGGGGCCGTCGTCGGGGTGCTCGGCCTGGGGCGCATCGGCACGGCCGCCGCCGAGCGGCTGGAGGCCTTCGGCGCGGTCGTGCACTACCACTCGCGCAGCCCCAAGGACGTCGCGTGGACCTACCACGACAGCCCGGTCGCGCTCGCCCGCGCGAGCGACGTGCTGGTCGTGCTCACCCCGGGCGGTGCGGGCACGGACAAGCTGGTGGACGCCGACGTGCTCGACGCCCTCGGCCCCGAGGGCCACCTCGTCAACGTCGCCCGCGGCTCGGTCGTCGACGAGGACGCGCTGGTCGCGGCGCTGGAGGACGGCCGGATCGCCGGCGCGGGGCTCGACGTCTTCGCCGACGAGCCGCACGTGCCCGAGGCGCTGCTCGCGCGCGACGACGTCGTGCTGCTGCCGCACGTCGGCAGCGCCACGGTCGAGACCCGCGAGGCGATGGCCCGGCTGGTGCTCGACAACGTCGCGGCGTTCCTGGAGCGCGGCGAGCTGGTGACCCCGGTCGGCTGAGCCGGCGCTCCTCATCGGTCCCTCAGCCGGACGTGGTCCGGGGTGAGGGCGGCGACGCTCGGCGCCCCCATCATGCTCATCGCGCGGCGCATCTCCCCGGTGAGCAGGTCGAGCACGTGGCTCACGCCGCGCTGGCCGCCGACCATCAGGCCGTAGAGGTAGGCGCGCCCCACCAGCACCGCCGTGGCGCCGAGCGCGACGGCCGCGACGACGTCGCCCCCGGTGCGTACGCCCGAGTCGAGCAGCACCTCCGCCCGCCCGTCCACCGCGTCCACCACGTCGGGCAGCAGCTCGAGCGGCACGGGCGCGCGGTCGAGCTGGCGACCGCCGTGGTTGGACAGCACGATCGCGTGCGCGCCCGCGTCGACGGCGGTCACCGCGTCGCGCGCCGACTGCACGCCCTTGACCACGACGGGGCCGTCCCACTGCTCGCGCAGCCAGGCGATGTCGGCGGGCCGGATCTGCTGCTCGCGCAGCTCGTTGGACATGCCCCACCGGGCGTACGTCGAGCCCTCCGGGAAGGTGGCGAACCGCAGCGGCTCGGTGGTGAGGATGTCGGCGACCCAGCGCGGGTGGCGCGCCATCCCGACCATCGTGCGCGCGGTGAGCTGGGGCGGGATCGCGAAGCCGTTGTGCTTGTCCTTGCGCTTCATGCCGGTCACGGTCGTGTCGATCGTCAGCATCAGCGCCTCGTAGCCCTGGGCGCGCGCCTCGTCGAGGTGCGCGCGGGTCACGGCGCGGTCCTTCATCAGGTAGGCCTGGAACCAGTTCCGCCCGCCCGGCGCCGCGTCCGCGACGTCGGTGATCGACGTGGTGGCGTAGGTCGAGAGCGTGTAGGGGAGCCCGGCCTGCGCGGCCGCCGCGGCCACCGCGCGCTCGCCGGTGTGGTGGCTGAGCCGGGTGTAGCCGGTGGGGGCGAGGACGATCGGCGCGGCCGTGGGACGGCCGAGGAGCGTGGTCGCGGTGTCGGGCTCGGCGACCTGCTCGAAGGAGGTCGGGCGCAGCTCGACACGGTCGAACGCGTCACGGTTGCGGCGCATGGCGTGCTCGCCGTCGGAGCCGCCCTCGACGTAGTCCCACACCGCTCCCGGCACCCGGCGGCGGGCCAACCGCTCGACGTCGTCGACCGACAGGCACCGCGCCAGCCGACGGCCCACGGCGGTCCGCTCGACCGGCCGCGGGTGGAGGAACGGCTCGAGGTCGTGCCACCGCGGGACCTGCCGGCTGCTGCGGACCTGCGTCATCGAGTGCTCCTGACCGTGGCTTGACGTACTTGTGTAATGAGTTGCAGACTCATCATACAAGTTTGCGACGACCCGAGGAATCCCCATGACCCAGACCCCCACCGCCCCGGCCACCTCGTCGGCTGTTGCCACCGGGCCCGGCACCGGCGACCGCATCCGGAGCGTGACGCTGTCCCACGTCGTACTGCCGCTGCCCAACCCGGTCAGCGACGCCAAGGTGCTCACCGGCCGGCAGAAGCCGTTGACCGAGACGGTCATGCTCTTCGTCGAGCTCACGACCGAGCAGGGCTTCGAGGGCATGGGCTTCAGCTACAGCAAGCGCGCGGGCGGCAAGGCGCAGTACGCCCACCTCAAGGAGGTCGTCGAGGTCGCGATCGGCCAGGACCCCAGCGACATCGCCAAGATCTACGAGTCGCTGATGTGGGCCGGCGCCTCCGTCGGTCGCTCCGGCGTCGCGACCCAGGCCGTCGCCGCGCTCGACGTCGCGCTCTACGACCTCAAGGCCCGCCGGGCGGGGCTGCCGCTGGCCAAGCTGCTCGGCGCGCACCGGGACTCGTGCCGTGTCTACAACACCTCCGGCGGCTTCCTCCAGGCCTCCGTCGAGGAGATCAAGGAGAAGGCGACCGCCTCCCTCGCGTCCGGCATCGGCGGCATCAAGATCAAGGTCGGCCAGCCCGACTGGCGCGAGGACCTGCGCCGCGTCGCCGCGCTGCGCGAGCACCTCGGTGAAGGCCCGCTCATGGTCGACGCCAACCAGCAGTGGGACCGCGCCCGCGCGCGCCGGATGTGCCGTGAGCTCGAGCAGTTCGAACTGATCTGGATCGAGGAGCCGCTCGACGCCTGGGACCACGTCGGCCACGCCGACCTGTCGCAGACCTTCGACACCCCGATCGCCACCGGCGAGATGCTGACCTCGGTCGACGAGCACATGGGCCTGGTCGACGCCGGCTACCGCGGCATCGTGCAGCCCGACGCCCCGCGCATCGGCGGCATCACGCCGTTCCTCCGCTTCGCCACCCTCGCCGCCCACCACCGCCTCGACCTGGCGCCGCACTACGCGATGGAGATCCACCTCCACCTCGCGGCGACCTACCCCACCGAGCCGTGGGTCGAGCACTTCGAGTGGCTCAACCCGCTCTTCGAGGAGCGCATCGAGATCCGCGACGGGCGGATCTTCGTGCCGGAGCGTCCGGGCCTCGGGTTCACCCTCACCGAGCGGATGCGCGAGCTCACGGTGGAGACCGCTACCTTCTCGGCATGAGCACCCTGTCGGCGAGCGTGGTCGCCGGCCTCAAGGACAAGATCCTGGCCGGCGACCTCGCGCCCGGGGCCAAGCTGCCGTCGGAGGCCGAGCTCATCGAGGAGTACGGCGTCTCGCGCACCGTCGTGCGGGAGGCGGTGACCCGGCTGCGGGCGGAGGGCCTGGTCGAGACCCAGCAGGGGCGCGGGTCGTTCGTGCTCGCCGTGCCGGAGGCGTCGTCGTTCAGCGTGGAGTCGTCCGCGATCCGCTCGCAGGCCGACGTGCTGGCGATGCTCGACTTCCGCATCGGGGTGGAGAGCGAGGCGGCCGGGCTGGCCGCGCTGCACCACACGGCCGCCGACGCCTCCGCGATCGAGCAGGCGATGGCGGGCTTCACCCGCGCCGGCCACGTCGGCGCCGTCGAGGCCGACTTCGCCTTCCACCTCGCCATCGCGCGGGCGACGGGCAACCGGTTCTATGCCGACCTGCTCGGCTCGCTCGGGCCGATGATGATCATGCTGCCGCGCACCCGCCTCGCCGAGCCGTACTCGATGACCGACGCCACCCACGTCGAGCGCGTGCGGCGCGAGCACGACAACGTCGCCGCCGCGGTCCTCGCCGGCGACGTCGACACCGCCCGGGCCGCCATGCGGCTCCACCTCGGCAACACCCGCCGCCGCGTCACCTGACCCCTCCCGTGTCGAGTGGGCGCGTCCTGACGGCTGTGGTGGGTGGAGTGGGCGCATCCTGACGGCTGTCGTAGGTCGAGTGGGCGCGTCCTGACGGCTGTGGTGGGTCGAGTGGGCGCATCCTGACGGCTGTCGTAGGTCGAGTCGGCGCATCCTGACGGCTGTGGTGGGTCGAGTCGGCGCATCCTGACGACGGTGCGGCGTCCAGTCGGCGCATCCTCTCGACGGGAGGTGTCAGGACGCGCCGACTCGACCCGAGAAATGCGTCAGGACGCGCCGCCTCGGCGCCGCTTGCCGCGGGCGACCTCGGTGCCGAGTGCATCGAGCTTGTGCTCCCAGAACACGCGAAACTGCTCCACCCATGCATCCGCCTCGCGGAGGCCGGTCGGGTCGACGGCGTAGAGCCGGCGCGTGCCCTCGGCGCGGACGGTCGCGAAGCCGTGCTCGCGCAACACCTTGAGATGCTGGCTCACCGCCGGCTGGCTGATGCCGAACTCGCCACGGACGATCGCGGCCACCTCGCCGGCGCTGGTCTCGCCGGCGGCGAGCAGCTCGAGGATCCGACGGCGCACGGGGTCGCCGAGGACGTCGAACGCGTGCACCTCAGGCCGGGGGCTCGGCGCCGGTGTAGAACGCCGCGGTGCGCGCGGCCGCCGCGCGGGAGGCGGCCGGGTCGTCGGACGAGGCCGCGTCGGCCTCGCCCCACTCGGTCGCCGAACCACTCATGAACGCCAGCCCGCCGGCGGACGCGCCCCACCCCTCGACCTGCTCGTGGGCGATGGGCGTGCCGGTGGCGAGGTGCTCGGCCAGGCCCATCAGCCCGAGCTCCCAGCCGACGCCGACCGCGCCCGGTCCGTAGGTCGCCCAGTGCTCGCTCGCGCGTACGTCGGCGGCGTGCCGCAGGGTGAGCGTGGTGGTGTCGCCTGCCGTCTCGAGGTCGACGTCGACCCAGGTGGTCTGGTCGCCGAACTCCCAGCTGATCGCGAAGTGCTTCGGCTCGTCGCAGGCGGTGACCTCGCCGCCGGCGTTGCCCTCGACCTGGAAGCGCCCGCCGAGTCGCAGGTCGCCGGACACCGGGGCGAACCAGCGCGCGATGCGTTCGGGATCCGTGACGGCCTGCCAGAGGTCGTCGATGTCGGTGGGGTAGGTGCGGGAGGCGACGACGACCTTCACGGGCGTCCCCTCATGGGTGCTGTCCTCGACGGCGCGGGTCACCGCGCCCAGATGCTTGGCAACGTCGAACATGGCCCGAGATTTTCACTCACCAGTTATATAAGTCAAGGACTATTGAGTCGCGCGCGTCGGTGGTCCCCGGTCAGGATGCGCCGGCTCGACCCCTGCTGGCGGTCAGGACGCGCCGACTCGACCCCGACCCGACCTCACCAGCGGGAGGTGTTGACCTCGAAGTCGGGCTGGATGGAGCGCATGTAGACGGTGTCCTCGCGTCGGCGTACGCCGCAGGACAGGTAGAGCTCGTGCAGCTCGCCGAGCCGGTCGCGGTCGAGGGAGATCCCCAGCCCGGGGCCCGTCGGCACGGCCACCGACCCGTCGACGAACGGCAGGGCGTCGTCGGCGACGACGTCCTGGGTCTTCCACGGGTAGTGGGTGTCGCAGGCGTAGGTGAGGTTGGGCGTGGCCGCGGCCAGGTGGACCATCGCGGCGAGCGAGACGCCGAGGTGGCTGTTGCTGTGCATCGACAGCCCCATGTCCCAGACCTCGGTGATGCCGCCGAGCAGCGCCGACTTCCTCAGCCCGCCCCACAGGTGGTGGTCGGACAGCACGACCTGCACGGCGTCCTGGGCGATCGCAGGCGGCAGGTGCTCCATCGCGATGACGCACATGTTGGTCGCGAGCGGGACGTCCGTGCGGGCCGAGACGGCCGCCATGCCCTCGATGCCGGGGGTGGGGTCCTCGAGGTACTCCACGACCCCGGCGAGCCGCTCGGCCACCTTGATCGAGGTCTCGACGGTCCACGCCCCGTTGGGGTCGAGCCGCAGCGGCATCGACGGGAACGCATCGCGCAGCGCCTCGATCGCCTCGCACTCGTCCTCGGGGGGCAGCACGCCCCCCTTGAGCTTGAGCGAGCCGAAGCCCCAGCCGTCGACCATCCGCCGCGCCTGCGCGACCAGCTGCGACGGCGTCAGCGCCTCGCCCCAGGCGTCGTCGGCGAAGCCCGGGTGGCCGGCCCACTTGTGGAAGAGGTAGCCGCTGAACGGGACGGTCTCGCGCACGGCGCCGCCCAGCAGCGAGCTCACCGGCACGCCGGCCTCGTGGCCCTGCAGGTCGAGGCAGGCGACCTCGAAGGGCGAGTAGACGGTGTCGACGGCCGAGTCGACGTCGAGCATGCCGCCGAACGACGCGCCGCCCCCGCCGGTCTCGCGGCCCAGCACGTCGGTGACGAGCCGGCGCAGTCCGTGGAGGTCGTACGGGTCGTGGCCGGGCAGCGCGGCCGCGACGGCCTCGAGCCGGCCCAGGTGGGTCTCGTCGGCGTAGGTCTCGCCGAGCCCGAGCAGGCCGGAGTCGGTGTGCAGCTCGACGATCGCGCGCAGGGCGTAGGGCTGGTGGACGCCGACCACGTTGAGCAGCGGCGGGTCCTCGAAGGCGACCGGGGTGACGACGACCCGGGAGACGCGGCTGTGGCTCACGCGGTCACCGGGGAGGCTTGACGGCCAGGATCGGCACGTCGAGGTCGAGGAGCAGGCGCTGGGCGTCGCTCCCGGTGACGAGCTTGCCCACGGGCGAGCGCCGGCGCAGGCCGATCACCACGAGGCGGGCGGACGCCGCCTCGGCGACCCGGGAGAAGGTCTCGACGATGTCGTCGCCGTGGTCGGAGTGGTCGACGCGGGCGGTGACGCCGGCCGCGGTGGCGCGCGCGACCAGCTCGTCGGCGGTGGCCTCGTCGATGAGCTCGCCGTCGACGGTGGTCCGTCGGCGCGGGCTGTTGAGGATCACCACCTCGTCGCCGTGGACGGTCGCCTCCTCGAGGCCGGCCTCGAGGGCCGCCTCGCCGGCAGGGGTGGGCACGTAGCCGATCACGATGGTCATCGCAGGGAGTCCTCTCGCTGGACGCTGTCGGGGGTGGACGCCGCGGGAGCGGTGCGGCGGAAGGCCTTCTTGATCAGCGGGAACGCGATGACCAGGACGACGAAGGCCAGGATCGTGCCGGAGATGGGACGGGTCACGAAGCCCGTCGCGTCGCCGTCGAAGATCAGCATCGAGCGGCGGAAGCTCGACTCGATGAGCGAGCCGAGGACGAACGCCAGCACCATCGGGCCGGGCTCGAAGCCGGTCTTCTTCATCAGGTAGCCGACGATGCCGAAGAAGATCATCAAGAAGATGTCGAAGACCGAGTTGCGGATCGTGTAGACGCCCAGGATCGTGATGAGCGCGGTGATCGGGGCGAGGATCGCCGGGCGCACCCGCAGGATCCGGACGAAGATGCCGACGAGCGGGATGCTGAGCAGCAGCAGGATCAGGTTGCCGATGTACATCGAGTTGACCACGCCCCAGAAGAGGTCGGGTCGCTCGTCGATGAGCTGCGGGCCCGGCGTCACGCCGACCACCAGCAGGGCGGCGTAGAGCATCGCCATCGAGGCGTTGGCCGGGATGCCGATCGTCAGCAGGGGGATGAACGACGACGTGGCGGCGGCGTTGTTGGCCGACTCCGGGCCGGCGACGCCCTCGATGGCACCGCGGCCGAAGCGCTCGGGCTGCTTGGCGACCCGCTTCTCCGCCGCGTACGCCGCCAGCGAGGCCATCACGGCGCCACCGCCGGGCAGCACGCCGAGGACGAAGCCGATGAGCGAGCCGCGGCCGATGGCGGGGCCGGCCTGCCGGAGGTCCTTGCGGGAGGGCCAGATGTTGGCGATGGCGGCCGGGACGTGCGGCTTGCCGTAGCGCTCCTCGAGGTTGTAGAGGATCTCGCCGACGCCGAAGAGGCCCATCGCGACGACCACGAAGTCGATGCCGTCCTCGAGGTTGAGGCTGCCGAACGTGTAGCGGTCGGCGCTGGTGAAGGTGTCGCTGCCGACGGTCGCCAGGAGCAGGCCGACCGCGGCGGCCGCGAGGGCCTTGACGGTGTTGCCGTTGCCGATGGTGGCGACCAGCAGCACGCCGAGCAGTGCCAGCGCGGCGTACTCCGGCGGGCCGAAGTCGAGCGCGAACTCCGCCACGAGCGGACCGAGCAGCGTCAGCCCGATGATCGAGATGGTCGCGCCGACGAACGAGCCGATCGCGGCGATGCCGAGCGCCGTGCCGGCCTTGCCCTGCTTGGCGAGCGCGAAGCCGTCGAAGACCGTCACCACCGAGCTGGCCTCGCCCGGGATCCGGAGTAGCACCGACGTGATGGTGCCGCCGTACTGGGCTCCGTAGTAGATGCCGGCGAGCATGATGATGGCCGCGACCGGGTCGTGCGCGCTGTAGACGACCGGCAGCAGGATGGCCATCGTGGCGGCGGGACCGAGTCCGGGGAGGACGCCGATCAGCATGCCGACGACGACGCCGATCAGGCAGTAGAGCAGGTTGCCGGGCTGGGTGACGACGCCGAAGCCGTCGAGGAAGGCGCTGAGGTCCATGGGGGGTTCTCTTCCTGCGCTCGGGTCAGAAGGCGATCAGGTGGGGCAGCGGGACCGACAGGCCGTAGAGGAAGAGCCCGTAGAACGCCGCGGTGGTGAGGACCGAGATGACGATCGTGCTGCGCCAGGACTCCCCGCCGAGGAAGCGGAGCCAGACGATGCTGAGCAGCACGGCCGGGATCTCGAAGCCGACGACGGGGAGCAGCACGCCGAGGCCGACGAACGTGGCGGCGCCGGCGAGGACGAGCAGGCTCGAGCGGGTGAACCGCTCGGTGTCGGTCAGCCGACGCGCCACGACCAGCAGCACCACGGCGAGGACCACGACGAGGAGCGAGACGATGAACGGCCACAGGCCGGGTCCGGGGCGCCGCAGCGAGCCGAGCCCGTAGCCGTGGGCGAGGAAGGCCGCGACGAGGCCGAGCACGAGCAGCGCGGCGGCCGAGACCACCTGGTAGGCCGGCCCGCCCGCGGGCGGGCGCTCCTCGGCGAGGTCCCGGGCGACCTCGGCCTGGATCTCGGCCAGGATGTCGCGCTCGTGCGCGTCGTCCTGCTCCGATCCGGGCGCCGGGCGGGGCTGGGTCTCGCTCATCGTGGTCTCGTCTCCGTGCGGTGAGGGGCGGGGGTCCCCTCGGTGGGGCGTCGGGGTGGTGCGGGCCGGTCCCGGGCGGCGCGGGCCGCGGCCCGTGGCCGGCCCGGGACCGGCCGGGATCAGTTGGCGTCGCCGAGGTTGATGCCGTACTCCTCGACGAGGTCGGCGTAGCGCTGCTTGTCCTCCTCGAGCTGCGCGACGACCTCGTCGCCGGGGAGCTCCATCGGGGTGAGGTTGTTCTGCGCGTTGAAGTCCTGGTACTCCTCGGTCTCGAACGTCGCCTGCATGGCCTCGGCGATGGCGTCCTTGACGTCCTGCGGCGTGCCCTTGGGGACGGTCATGAAGCGGTACTGCGTGACCTCCACCTCGAGGCCCGACTCCTGGGCGGTGGGGACGTCGGGCAGGAACTCGACGCGCTCGGGGCCGAAGACCACGATCGGGGTGAGCTTGCCGGAGCGGATGTTCTCGATGGCCTCGCCGATCTGGAGGCACGCGGTGTCGACCTGGTCGCCGAGCAGCGCGGTGAGGGCCGGGGCGCCGCCGTCGAAGGGGATCGCCTCCGCGGGGGTGTCGTTGACGTTGAAGGTGAGCGCGCAGGCGAGCTGGGCGCCGGTGCCGACACCGGTGGTGCCGTAGGTGACCTTGCCCTTCGCGTCGGCGAAGGAGTCGATCGAGTCGAAGCCCGACCCCTTGCTCGCGACGAGGACGTAGTCGTCGCGCGAGACGCCCTGGACGATGTCGAAGTCGTCGATGTTGGTGGCCTGGTCCTCCGGGACGGCCAGCGGGGTGATCGTGAACAGCGAGGCGTTCTGGACCGAGATGGTCGAGCCGTCCGGGTCGGCCTTGGCGACCTCCGCGGCCGCCAGCGCGCCGTTGGCGCCCTCGCGGTTGATGACGGGGAACGAGCCGCCGAGCTCCTCGGACAGCCCGCGCGAGATCTGGCGGCTGATCAGGTCGGAGGACCCGCCCGCCGACGCGCCGACCGGCATGTTGACCGCCCCGGTGGGGTAGTCGCCGCTGTCGCTGCCGCCACCGGCCGTCGTCTGGACCCCACCGCAGGCGGTCAGGGCGAGAGCGGTGCCGGCGGCGAGGGCTGCCAGGCTGAGGGTCTGCTTGCGCATGGAGGTGCTCCTTGTTCGGGATGTGACCACCGACACTAGGTTTGCGCGATGATGCCGGTCCAAGCCCAATTGGGCATGGACTGATACGCCCGGCGCATCGTACCCTCACCCGGTGATCACCCTCGACCAGGTCCGCTCCTTCGTCGCCGTGGCCGAGGAGCTGCACTTCGGCCGGGCCGCCGAGCGCCTCCAGATGACCCAGCCGCCGCTGTCGCGGCAGATCCAGAAGCTGGAGAAGTCGGTCGGCGCGCGCCTGCTCGAGCGTGACAACCGGCGCGTCGAGCTGACCGGCGCCGGGGCCGCGTTCCTCGACGAGGCGCACCGGCTGCTCAACCTCGTCGAGGGAGCCGGCGACCTCGCCCGCCGGGTCGACGCGGGCGCCGCCGGCGTCGTACGCCTGGGCTTCACCGCCGTGTCGGCCATCTCGATCCTGGGGCCGCTGCTGCGGCGGCTGACCGCCGAGCTGCCCGACGTGGAGGTGGTGCTGTCCGAGCGGGTCACCAACGCGCAGGTCGACGGCATCCGGCGCGGCGAGCTCGACGTCGGCCTGGCACGCCCGCCGTTCGACACCGGGCTGCTGCGCTCGCGGGTGGTGCTGCGCGAGCCGTTCATGGCCGTCGTGCCGGTGGCCCACCCGCTGGCCGAGGCGTCGCGGCCCCTCACCTCCGACGACTTCGAGGGTGAGACCGTCATCGGCTACAACCCCGACCAGTCGCGCTACTTCCACGAGCTGTCGGTGCGCTTCTTCGCCAACGCCCACCCGCGGGTCGACCAGCGCGTGCACCAGGTGCTGACCGCGATGCTCCTCGTCTCCGCCGAGCGGGGGGTCACCCTCGCGCCGGCGTCGGCCGCGTCCCTGCACGTCGACGGGGTGGTGTTCAAGGAGCTGGCCCCGCCCGGCGACGCGGGGGGTGACGCCGACGCGGACCGGCCCGTCGAGCTGCACGCGATCTGGTCGCGGGAACGGGTGACGCCGGTCGTCCGTCGCGTGCTGGAGGTCATGGCCGCCCACGGGTGAGCAGATGGCGTCAAGGAAACCCTGCACCCGCGGCCCCACGCCGCCTAGAGTCGGAGTGCTGCAGGCGCCGAGGACAGCGACGACGGGGGGGGGTGTGATGTCGGTCGAGCCGCGTCCGGGTCGGCGTGCCGCCGAGCCCGCCTGGGACGACGAGCAGACGCGCCAGCACCTCCAGGTGCTGGTCGAGGGCGTCGCCACGCTCGCCGGGTTCGCCCAGTCCTCCCTCACACTGCGCCGCGACGACCACTTCGAGGTCGTCGCTGCCGCCGGGGTCGAGGACGGCTTCGTCGGCACCCGGGTGCCGGTCGAGTCGATCGAGCGCGAGCTCGAGGACGCCGACGAGTGGGGGGTGTGGCGTTTCGTGCCGCACGACCGGGCGAGCGCGGAGTCCCTGGCCTACAGCCACATCCCCGACGTCACGCCGCTGGAGGGGGAGGACGCCTGGCACCCGCTCGACCTGCTCGCCGCCCCCGTCCACGACGACCAGGGCCGCCTGCGCGGAGTGCTGTCGGTCGACATCCCCGACGACGGCCGGCTGCCCTCGCCGGCGAAGATGGAGGTGCTGACGAGGTACGCCGGGCTCGCGCGCACCCTCGTCCTGCTCGCGCTCGAGCGCGAGGAGCTCAGCCAGCAGGTGCGGATGGCGGCGCAGGCGCGCCAGATCGTGCGCCAGGCGCTCGGGGAGCCGACCCTCGAGCTCGTCCTCGAGGCGTGCCGGGCCGCGGTCGTGTCCTGCTTCGACGCCGTGGGCATGTGGCTGACGGCGTTCGACGCCGACGGCACGGGCTCCACCACGACGTCGTACGCCGTGGACGAGACCTACGACGTGCCGCCGTTCGACGACATCGACGACGTGGTGGTGGGGCTCGCGCGCACCTACTGGGCCGACCAGGTGGTGACGCCCTTCTCCCGCGACCACCTCGACCACCCCGGCCTGTCCCCTGAGGACGCCGGGCGGCTGCTCGGGTTCCTCGACGGCATCGGCATCGGGTCGGTGCTCTTCGTGCCGATGGGAGTGGGGCCCGAGTGCGTCGGCTTCCTCGTGCTGACCCGCGTCTCGGCCTCCCGTCCGTGGAGCGACGTCGAGGTCGAGGCGGCGCGCGACATCGGCCGCGACCTGGGCCTGGCCGTCGGCAAGGCGCGCCAGCTCGAGCTCGAGCGTGCCGTCGTCGACCGGCTGCGGCGCCTCGACAGCTATCGCGTCGAGGTGGTCAACACCCTCGGCCACGAGCTGCGCAACCCGCTCTTCTCGATGAGCGCCAACCTCGAGCTCCTCGACACCGACCGGCTCGACGAGGACGGGCGCCGGTCGGTGGCGGCCGCGACGCGCGGCGCGCGGCGGATGCGGGCCGTCATCGACGACATGCTGACGATGGCCCAGGTCTCCGACCCGCACCGCGAGTTCGACCCGATCCCGGTCGACCTGCGCCGCGTGGTGCACGACGTCTACGAGGAGTGCCACGCCGCCGCGTCCGCCGGAGGCGTCACGTGCGACGCCGACCTGCCCGACGAGCCGCTGCTGGTGCCCGGTGATGCCGAGGAGCTCCACCGCCTCCTCACCAACCTGGCCACCAACGCGATCAAGTACACCGATCCCGGCGGACGGGTCACCGTGCGCGTCGCGCGGCAGGACGACTCGGTCGTCGTCGCGGTCACCGACACGGGCATCGGCATCTCCGAGGCCGACCGCACGCAGCTGTTCCGCGAGTTCTTCCGCTCCACCAACCCCGCGGCGCTGGCGCGACCGGGCACCGGCCTCGGGCTCGCGATCGTGGCCCGGATCGCGGCCCGCCACGGCGGCACGGTCGACATCGACTCCGAGCGGGGGCGCGGCACCACGGCGACGGTGGTGCTCCCGGCCTGGGCCGGCGACGTCAGCCCGGAGCCAGCACCAGCGTCATGAAGCAGCTCAGCGGGTCGTCGGCGTAGGACGCGAAGGGCGGGCACGGCACGAACCCGGCCCGGGCGTAGAACCGGCGCGCGGGCGCGAAGAACTCCATGCTGCCCGTCTCGAGCGACACGCGCCCGACGCCCCGTGCCCGGGCGTCGGCCAGGGCGTGGGCCAGCAGCCGGCTCGCCACGCCAGTGCCGCGCACCCGCGGCTCGGTGCGCATGCTCTTGAGCTCCTCATGGCCGTCCTCGAGCGCCGCCAACGCGGCCGTGCCGACGATCGCCCCGTCGTCCGTGCCCACCCACAGGCGTACGCCGTCGCCCCGCAGGGCGGCCAGGTCGAGGGCGTGGCGGCTCTCCGGCGGCGCGGTGGGGGCGAGGTCGTCGAGGTGCGCCCGGAGGAACGCCGCCAGCCGGGGGTCGTCGAAGTCGGCGCGGGTGATCTCCACGGCGCCAGTCTGGTGGCCTCGTGTTTCGGCGACGTGACTCCCGCCGGCGGGTCCGCGCTGGCTCGGCCTGTCGGAGTCCCCGCTCGAGCGGGGACTCCGACACCTGGAGGCCGTTGCAAAGGCCTCCAGGTGTCAGACTCGCCCACCACGTCGGGCGCTGCCTGCTCAGTCGGGCGGACAGGTGGACCCGCTGCGGAATGGGTCGAGCGTGGCGATCGGCGTCAGGGCCGCGGGTTGTCCCGCCTCCACGGCCGGCTGTCGCGCTTGGCGCCCATCCCCGCGGCGCACCGTCGGCAGACCTCGCGGACCTCGTCGGCGTCGCGTCCCGTGGCCGGCTGGGCATCGACCCACTGCACGTGCGGGAAGCGGTGCAGCCGCGCCTTGCTCAACGGGACGCCGCAGAGCGTCTGGTTGGTCCCCCGCAGCCAGGCGTGGACGAGCCCGGCAGGGGCGCGGATGCCGTCGGGATCGGTCCAACGGTCGGTCGCCGCGACCGCCGCGTCCTTGGGTGACATGGCCTTCCGGTGCCCCGCATCGACCGTCGTATGCCGGGTACCGCGATGCCGACCAGGCAATGCAGGCAACCCGAGAGGACGGACGACCATGGGCGACGACCGACAGGCCGACCAGACCCGCCAGGACCCCACCGAGCTGCACGAGCAGCCCGACACCGAGGGCGAGCAGCTGCCGAAGCCCGGCGACGAGGACTCCGTCACCGGCGAGATGGGCGAGAAGCCCGACCACGGCGAGGAGACGTACGTCGGCCACGACCGCCTGCTCGACCAGGTCGCCGTGATCACCGGCGGCGACTCCGGCATCGGCCGCGCGGTCGCGCTCGCGTTCGCGCGCGAGGGCGCCGACGTGGTGATCGCCTACCTCGAGGGAGAGGACGAGGACGCGCGCGAGACCGGACGACTCGTCGAGGAGGCCGGACGCCGGGCGGTGCTCGTGCCGACCGACCTCGTGCGCGAGGAGGCGTGCCAGGCGCTCGTCGACACGGCCGTCTCCGAGCTCGGTCGCATCGACATCCTCGTCAACAACGCCGCCTACCAGATGGCGCAGCCCGGCGGCCTCGCCGACATCACGACCGAGCAGCTCGACCGGGTGATGAAGACCAACGTCTACGCGATGTTCTGGCTGTGCCGGATGGCGCTGCCGCACATGAGGTCCGGCGCGTCGATCATCAACACCTCGTCGGTGCAGTCGTCGTCCCCGTCGCCGGAGCTGCTCGACTACGCCAGCACGAAGGCGGCGATCGTCAACTTCACCCGCGGCCTGGCCCAGACGCTGGCCGAGAAGGGGATCCGCGTCAACTCCGTCGCCCCCGGGCCCATCTGGACGCCCCTCATCCCGGCGACCATGCCGCCGGAGAAGGTCGAGGTCTTCGGTCAGGACACGCCCCTCGGGCGCGCCGGGCAGCCCGCCGAGGTCGCCACGGCGTTCGTCTACCTCGCCTCGCCGGAGTCGAGCTACATCACCGGCGAGGTCATCGCCGTGACGGGCGGGAAGCCGGTCACCATGTGACCGGCGGGGGTGGTGTCGCTGCCGCCGTCGTCGCGTTGTCGGAGTCCCCGCTCGAGCGGGGACTCCGACACCTGGAGGGGGTTGCAACGGCCTCCAGGTGTCGGACTCGCCCACCAGGTACGCCGTTATGTCAGACGCGGGCGGCGGCGGTCGGCCCGCGCCAGCACGCCACCCCGCGCCCCCGAAGCCGTCAGCCCGGCAGCAGGCGGGCGTAGCCCTCGCGGTAGGAGGGGTACGCCGGCGCCCAGCCGGTGGCGCGCAGCCGCGCGTCGGACAGTCGCTTGCCGTGGCCCCGGGCCGGGTCGGCCGGAGGCGGGGCGGGTGCGCCGAGGCGCTCGGCGAGGAACGCCGCCACGTCGCCGAGCTGGGCGGGCTCGTCGTCGGTGCCGAGGTAGAGGCGCTCGGGCGGAGCGGGCATCGTCAGCAGGTGCACCACGGCGGCCGCGGCGTCCTGGCGGTGGATGCGGTTGGTCCAGCGGTGCGGGTCGTCGATCCGCCCCTCGCGGACCTGGTCGACCAGCCGCGTGCTGGCGCCGCCGTAGAGCCCGGACAGGCGCAGCACCGTCCCGTGCGGGATCCGCTCGTGGAAGGCCTCCTCGGCGGCCACGAGCATCCGCCCCGGGCCGTCGGCCGGGGCCGGGGGAGCGGTCTCGTCCTCGACCTCCGGGAGGTCGCGGCTGGCGTGCACCGCGGTCGAGGAGACCAGCACGGCCCGGTCGGGGGCCTCGGCCAGCGCGTCGAGCGCGCGCGCCATCCCCTCGACGTACGTCGCGCGGTAGGCCTCCTCGGTGCGCGGACGGGCGGTGAGGGAGACGACGACCAGGCGCGGGCGTACGCCGGACAGGTCGGGCGCCGCACGGGTGAGGTCGACCGAGCGGCCGACGAGAGGGGCGGGCACCCGCGAGGCGTCGCGCCGCAGGGCGAGCACCCCGTGCCCGAGCGCGGCCAGCCGGAGGCCGACCGTGGCGCCGAGGTCGCCGGCGCCGACGAGGAGGACGTCCGGGGTCACGGGGTCACGGTAACCGGCCGCACCATGCCGCAGGAGCATCACTGGATTCAGAAACGGGCTTGGACAGGCATCGTCGGGCTTCCTAGGTTGGTGAGCACCGCCACATCCGTGACCACGGAGCCACGGCCCGAACCGAAGGACGCAGCGTGACGAAGTACAGCCCCACCGAGCTCGCCGAGACCCTGGGCAGCGGACTGCTGTCCTTCCCGGTCACCCACTTCGACACCGACCTCGCGTTCGACGAGCCGGCCTACCGCGAGCACCTCGAGTGGCTCAGCGGCTATCCGGTGGCCGGCCTGTTCGCCGCCGGCGGCACGGGTGAGGGCTTCTCCCTCAACGCCGAGGAGTCCGACCGCGTCGTGCGGGCCGCGATCGCCGGTGCCGGCGGCAAGGTGCCCGTCCTGGGCCCCGCCACCGGCTCGACCGTCAACGCGGTCGCCCAGGTCAAGGCGGCCCAGGAGGCCGGCGCCGACGGCATCCTGCTGATGCCGCCCTACCTCACCGAGGCCGGCCAGCGCGGCCTGGTCGAGCACATCAGCGCCGTGTGCGCCGCCACCGACCTCGGCGTCGTCTACTACTCCCGCGCCAACGCCGTGCTCGGCACCGACGCCCTCGAGCAGGCCTGCGCCCGCAACGACAACCTCGTCGGCTTCAAGGACGGCGTCGGCGCGATCGAGCAGATGACCCGCACCTACGCCCAGCTCGGCGATCGGCTGATCTACATCGGCGGCCTGCCCACGGCCGAGATGTTCGCCCTGCCCCTGCTCCAGCTCGGCGTGACGACCTACAGCTCGGCGATCTTCAACTTCGTGCCGGGCTTCGCGCTCGACTTCTACGACGCCGTGCGCCGCCAGGACCAGACGACGGTCTACGCCATGCTCAACGACTTCGTCATCCCCTACACCAAGATCCGCGACCGCGAGTCCGGCTACGCGGTGTCGATCGTCAAGGCCGGCCTCGCCGCCGTCGGTCGCCCGGCCGGTCCGGTCCGTCCGCCGCTCGCCGACCTCACCGACGCCGAGCGGGGCGAGCTGCAGACCCTCGTGGACAAGGTGGCAGGCTCCCAGGCCTGACCGCGGGTCTGCCCGGGCCCGACCGGCCACGACCACTCATCCCGATCCCGAAGGACACCATGACCGACAGCCCCACGATCACCGCCACCTCGATCATCGCCGGCGCCGACTCCGAGCACCCGGACGTCGCGGCCGCGACCACGGCCGCCGCGCACGCGTTCACGGCCTACCGCGCCACCACCCCGGAGGAGCGCGGGGCGTTCCTCGAGGCGGTGGCGAGCGAGATCGAGTCCGACAAGGACGCGATCATCGTGGAGGCGGTGCGCGAGAGCGGTCTGCCCGAGGGCCGCATCACCGGCGAGGTGGGCCGCACGACCGGCCAGCTGCGCCTCTTCGCGGGGGTCGTGCGTCAGGGTGACCACCTCGGCGTGCGCATC
Source organism: Nocardioides sp. Z24_21 (assembly GCF_058134345.1). Classification (NCBI taxonomy): domain Bacteria; kingdom Bacillati; phylum Actinomycetota; class Actinomycetes; order Propionibacteriales; family Nocardioidaceae; genus Nocardioides; species Nocardioides sp. Z24_21. Next base: position 1,207,144 of record NZ_JBYTTH010000001.1, on the reverse strand, counting down.
GACCCGGCGCTGCCGGAGCGTACGCCGCTGCCGCGCGCCGACATCCGCCAGCGGATGGTGCCGCTCGGCCCGGTCGCGGTGTTCGGCGCGAGCAACTTCCCGCTCGCCTTCTCGACCGCCGGCGGCGACACCGCGTCCGCCCTGGCGGCGGGGTGCCCGGTCGTGGTCAAGGGCCACCCGGCCCACCCGGTCACCGGGACGCTCGTCGCCCGCGCGATCACCCGCGCGGTCGAGCGGGCCGGCCTGCCCGCCGGCACGTTCTCCTTCGTGCTCGGCGGCATCGAGACCGGCCAGGAGCTCGTCACCGACCCGCGCATCGCCGCGGTGGGCTTCACCGGCTCGCGAGGCGGCGGCCTGGCCCTGGTCCGCGCCGCCGCGGAGCGCGAGGTGCCGATCCCCGTCTACGCCGAGATGTCGTCGATCAACCCGGTCGTGGTGCTGCCCGGCGCCCTCGAGGGCGACGTCGCCGCCCTCGCCGAGGCCTACGTCGGCAGCCTGACGCTCGGCTCCGGCCAGTTCTGCACCAACCCCGGTCTGCTCTTCCTGCCGTCCGGCGAGCGGGGCGACGCCTTCCTCCGCGCGGCCGGTGAGGCGGTGGGCGCGGCCACCGGCCAGCCGATGCTCACCCCGGGCATCGCCGAGGCGTACGCCAGCGGCACCGCCAGCCTGCGAGGCACCGAGGGCGTCCGGGTCGTGGGCGAGGGCTCCGCGGCGGGCGAGCACGCCCCCGCGCCGGGGGTCTACGAGGCTCCCGTCGAGCTGCTCGCGATCGACGACAGCACGGTGACCGACGAGGTCTTCGGCGCCGCCGGCGTCGTCGTGCGCTACGACGACGTGACGAGCCTGCTGCCCCGGCTCGAGGGCCTCGAGGGCCAGCTCACCGCGACGGTGCACGCCACCGACGCCGACGTCGACGACGCCCGCGCGCTGCTGCCCGTTCTCGAGCTGAAGGCCGGACGCGTGCTCTTCAACGGCTGGCCCACCGGCGTCGAGGTCGGTCACGCGATGGTCCACGGCGGCCCCTACCCCGCGACGTCCGACTCGCGCACCACCAGCGTGGGCAGCCTGGCCATCGAGCGCTTCCAGCGCCCGGTCGCCTACCAGGACGTGCCGGCCGCGCTGCTGCCCGCCGCGGTGCGCGACGACAACCCGTGGGGCCTGCGCCGCCGGATCGACGGTGACCTCGAGTGAGCACGATCGCCAGGGTCGAGGTCGTCCCGGTCGCCGGGCACGACTCCATGCTGCTCAACCTCAGCGGCGCGCACGGCCCGTTCTTCACCCGCAACATCGCGGTCGTCACCGACTCCGAGGGCCGCGAGGGCCTCGGCGAGGTGCCCGGTGGGGAGGCGATCCGGCAGACGATCGCCGACGCCGCCGACCTCCTCGTCGGCCAGCCCGTCGCGCGGTTCCGCACGCTGCTGCGCCGCGTCGCGGCGGCGTACGCCGACCGCGACGCCGGCGGCCGCGGCCAGCAGACCTTCGACCTCCGCACCACCATCCACGCGGTCACCGCGCTCGAGTCGGCGCTGCTCGACCTCTCCGGCCAGGCGCTCGGCGTCCCGGTCGCGGAGCTCCTCGGCGAGGGCCAGCAGCGCGACACCGTGCCGATGCTGGGCTACCTGTTCTACGTCGGCGACCCCGACCGCACCGACCTGCCCTACCTGCGCGAGCACTCGTCGGGCGTCGACGACTGGGAGCGGCTCCGCCGCGAGGAGGCGATGACCCCGGAGGCCGTCGTACGGCTCGCCGAGGCCGCGCAGGCCCGCTACGGCTTCACCGACTTCAAGCTCAAGGGCGGCGTGCTGACCGGCGAGGAGGAGGTCGCGGCGGTGACCGCGCTGCACGAGCGCTTCCCCGACGCGCGGATCACCCTCGACCCCAACGGCGGCTGGCTCCTCGAGGACGCCGTCCGGCTGCTCGCGGGCAAGGGCGACGTGCTGGCCTATGCGGAGGACCCGTGCGGCGCCGAGGGCGGCTACTCCGGGCGCGAGGTGATGGCGCAGTTCAAGCGCCGCACCGGCCTGCGCACGGCCACCAACATGGTCGCCACCGACTGGCGCCAGATGGCCGATGCGGTGCGCACCAACGCCGTCGACATCCCGCTCGCCGACCCCCACTTCTGGACGATGGCCGGCTCGGTGCGCGTCGCGCAGCTGTGCCACGACTTCGGCCTGACGTGGGGCTCGCACTCCAACAACCACTTCGACGTGTCGCTGGCGATGTTCACCCAGGTGGGGGCCGCGGCGCCCGGCGAGATCACCGCCCTCGACACGCACTGGATCTGGCAGGACGGCCAGGGCCTGACGACCGACCCGCTGCAGATCCGCGACGGGGCGATCGCCGTGCCTGACGCGCCCGGCCTGGGGGTCACCCTCGACCGCGACCGGCTCGCCGAGGCCCACGAGCTCTACCTCGAGCACGGCCTCGGCGCCCGCGACGACGCCGTCGCCATGCAGTACCTCGTCGCGGACTGGGCGTTCGACCCCAAGCGTCCGTGCCTGGTCCGCTGACCCAGCGCTGACCGATCGAGCGCGACGCGAGCGGGTGTCCACGGCGCCCGCTCGCGTCGCGTGGCGGACGACCGTATGGGCGGGCGCGCCTCGGGCACTGTGAGGTCATGACGCAGCGATCCGACTCCGCCCCAGGGGAGCACACCAGCGAGGAGCGGGAGACCGCCCCCGAGCCCGACGCACCCGGCAAGCCCGACTCGCCCGACGACCTGGCCAAGCCCACGTGGGGCTACGTGCTGCGCAAGACGGTCCGCGAGTTCCTCGACGACCAGTGCACCGACGTCGCGGCGGCACTGACCTACTACTCCATCCTCGCCCTGTTCCCGGCCGCGATCGCGATGCTCTCGCTGGTCGGCCTCGTCGGCCAGCAGCAGAAGACGGTCGACACGCTCCTGCAGATCCTGAGCGACATCGGTGCCTCCTCGGCCGCCGACACCCTCGAGCCGACGCTGACCGAGCTCGCCGGCAACCAGGGCGCCGGTCTGGCGCTGGTGATCGGCCTCGCCACCGCCCTGTGGTCGGCCTCGGGCTACGTCGGCGCGTTCGGACGCGGCATGAACCGGATCTACGAGATCGACGAGGGCCGCCCGATCTGGAAGCTGCGCCCGACCGTCCTCCTCGTCACGCTGGTGACCGTCGTGCTCGCCGCCGTCGTCGCGGTCGGGCTGGTGCTGACCGGCCCGGCCGCGGAGGCGGTCGGCCGCGCGATCGGGTTGGAGTCGGCAGCGGTCACGGTGTGGAGCATCGCGAAGTGGCCGGTGCTCCTGGCGGTCGTGGTGCTCATCGTGGCGCTGCTCTACTACGCCACTCCCAACGTGAAGCAGCCGAAGCTCCGCTGGATCAGCATCGGCGCGGTCGTCGCGATCGTGGTGTGGGTGCTGGCGTCGGCGGCGTTCGGGTTCTACGTCGCCAACTTCTCCAGCTATGACAAGACCTACGGCTCGCTCGCCGGCGTCATCGCGTTCCTGCTGTGGCTGTGGATCACCAACCTGGCGCTGCTCTTCGGTGCCGAGCTCGACGCCGAGCTCGAGCGCGGACGACAGCTCCAAGCGGGCATCGCCGCGGAGGAGGTGCTGCAGCTGCCCCCGCGCGACACCCGCAAGTCGGACAAGGCCGCCGAGAAGGCGCGCAAGGACGTCGAGAAGGGCCGGCGGCTGCGCGAGTCGGGCGGCCGCCGCACCTAGCCCGTTGCCCGGCCCGTCGCCCGACCCGTCGCCGGGCCGGCTCCCTGCCCGCCGCGGGCCAGGAACGCGTCGACCTCGGCGGCGGTCGGTGCCGACTCGGGGCCGCGCCGGGTGACCTTGATCGCCGCGGCCGCGTTGGCCCGGCGGCAGCCCTCGACCCACGGCGTGCCGGCCACCACCTCGGCCAGGAGCGCGCCGGTGTGGGTGTCACCCGCGCCGTTGGTGTCGACCGGCTCCTGCGGGAAGCCTGGGACGTAGGTCGTCGCGCCGTCGACGTGCACGGCGCAGCCCGCAGGTCCGTCGCGGACGATGGCGACGGCGGCGCCCCGCAGCAGGGGAGCGATGGCGGCGGTGCGGCCGGTGAGGTCGCCCGGCGCCTCCGCCCCCACGGCGTGGAGCAGGTGCTCGGCCTCCTCGGCGTTGCTCGTCCAGACGTCGGTCACCGCGAGCATCGCGGCGCGCACCTGCTCCGAGAGCCCCGCGAACGCCGCCCCCGGGTCGAGCACCACGACCACGTCGGGGTCCAGGGTGGGCAACCAGGCCAGCAGCGGGTCGCGCGTGCTGTCGAGGGCGAGCGAGAAGCCGGTGACGCACACCAGGTCGCCGGGACGCGGCTCGGAGGTGCCCAGCGACTCCACGCTGATCCGGCGCTCGGCGCCCAGGGTGGTCACGAACGTCCGCTCGGCGCTCGGCTCGAGCATCACCACGCAGATGCCGGTGTCGAGCCCGGCCACCGGGGGAGCGGAGGCGGTGATCCCCTCGGCGGCCAGCGCCGCCCGGACCAGGTCGCCGTGCGGGCCGGTGCCGTGGGCGCCGGCGTGCACGCACTCCGCGCCGAAGCGCGCCGCCGCCGCGAGCACCGTCACCGCGCCCCCGGCGTAGTCGGCGGTCGAGACGGCCATGACGTTCTGGCCACGTGCGGGGAGGTCGGGCACCTCCACGACCACGTCGACGAGCGCCTGACCGGTGTGGATGACCCGGCTCACGACCCGAGGACCTCGTCGGTCGTGGCCAGGGTGATCTGGGGCGGGTAGAGGTCCATCACGTGCAGGGCCGCGCGCTGGTTGTCGGCCGAGGACCCGGCGCAGCCGTCGGTGACGACGGTGACCGTGGCGCCGGCGTCGGCCGCGGCGAGCGCGGTCGACACCACGCAGCAGTCGGTGCTCACGCCGGTGAGGACGAGGTGGGGCACGGGGCCGGTGACGGCGGCGAGCTCGGGACCCCACTTGCCGAAGGTCGGCAACGAGACGACGACGTCGCTCAGGCCGTGCGCCTCCGGGACCAGGTCGAGCAGCGGGTCGTCGTCGGGGACGTCGGCGAACGGCCAGGCGTCGAGGTAGGCGCGCCAGCTGCCCTGCGGGTCGCGGGCAGGCACCCAGCGGGTGACGACGGTGCGCTCGCCCGCGGCGGCCGCGAGTCGTCGTACGGGCTCCACGATGTCGGGGAACATGGCCGAGCCCCACGGGCTCGCGGGGTCGGCGAAGATCCGCTGCGGGTCGATGACGACCAGCCAGGCGTCCGGGTGCATGCGGCCAGCCTGTCAGAGACCGGGGTCTGCGACAGGCATCAGCGGCCGCCGGTCCCCCGACCGGCAGCCGCTGATGGGCACGAGGGAAGCAGAGGGGATCTACTTCACCTCGGCACGCAGGACCGCGCGCAGCCCGAGGGCCAGCGGGATCCAGAGCCACACCAGGGTCGTCACGCCGAGCTGGGCCCACTGCTCGCCCGTCATCGAGTCGCTGTAGAGCGCCGAGGTGGCGTAGTTGACGTCGATCCACGCGCCGTTGTCGCGCCACCAGTCCTGGGTGGAGGCGAGCGCACTGCTGATCGTGGGGAGCAGGGCGGTGTAGACGAAGTAGCCGACGATCGCACCGGCGGAGCTGCGCAGCAGCACGGCGAGCATGAAGCCGATGCCCATGCCGATCACGTTGGCCAGCACGATCTGCCCGAACTCGGCGAGCGAGACGTTCCAGGTCGTCTCGACCCCGGCGATCGCGGTGCCCACGACGTTGCCCAGGGCGCCGACGGCCGCAGCCAGGAGCATCGACGCGACGGCGACGCCGAGGACGGCGACCGCCTTGGCGGCGATGACGCGTCCGCGGTGCGGGACCAGGGTGAAGGTCGTCAACCCGCTGCGCTGGCTCCACTCGCTGGTGAGCGCGAGGATGGCGACCACCGGCAGCAGGATGGACATCGGCGCGCCGATGGCCGACGCGAACGTCTCGTAGGTCAGCTCGGCGCGGGGGGCGAAGACCAGGACGGCGGCCGTGGCGAGCAGCGAGACGATGCCGATCCCGGCCACCAGCCAGAAGCCGGCGCGGGTGTCGAACATCTTGCGCAGCTCGACCGCCACGAGCCGGGTCGTCGGGATCGGGGTCGCGGCCCGCACAGATCGCCCGGCGACGCCGGCGACAGTGGGCGCAGTGAGGGTCGTGTCGGTCATGCTGCTCCTTCGAGGGCGGTCTCGTCGCGCGAGGTCTGGGCGGTGAGCTGGAGGAACATCTCCTCCAGGCCGGCGCCGTCGGCGGGGCGCAGCTCGTGCAGCGCGACGCCGGCACGGTGCGCGGTCTCGCCCACGAGCTCGGGGTCGGCGTCGGCGCGCAGGCCGCCGTCGACGGGGGTGGTGACGACCGCCGCCTCGTGCAGGGCACGGGCCAGTCGGTCGACGTCGGCGGTGCGCACGAGCGTGCCGGCCGCGGCCAGCAGGTCGGCCTTGCTCCCCTCGGCGACGATGCGACCCTGGCCGATGACGACGAGGTCGTCGGCGATGACCTCGATCTCGTGCAGCAGGTGCGACGACAGCAGCACGGTGCCGCCGTCGTCGGCGAAGCCGCGCAGCAGGTCGCGCATCCACCGGATGCCGGCCGGGTCGAGGCCGTTGGCGGGCTCGTCGAGGATCAGCACCTGCGGGTCGCCGATGAGGGCGGTGGCGAGGCCGAGGCGCTGGCGCATGCCGAGGGAGTAGTTGCGGACGCGGCGCTGGGCCTCGTCGTCGGTCAGACCGACACGGGTGAGCGTCTCGGTGACGCGGGACCGGGGCAGACCCATCGTGTGGGCGGCGACCGCCAGGATCTCGCGTCCGGTGCGACCGGCGTGCTGGGCGGACGCGTCCAGCAGGACGCCGACCTCGAGGCCCGGGTTGGCCAGGTCGCGGTAGTCGTGCCCGGCGATGGTGGCTCGGCCGGCGCTGGGCCGGGTCAGGCCGACCATGATCCGCATGGTCGTGGACTTGCCGGCGCCGTTGGGGCCGAGGAAGCCGGTGACCCGGCCCGTCGCGGCCGTGAAGGAGACGTTGTCGACGGCCGTGAACCGGCCGTAGTGCTGGGTGAGGTGCTCGACGCTGATCATGGCTCCACCTTCGCGGCGCACCGACGTGCGGCGCATCGGGGACAGCGCCCCGCCGGTCCCTGAGCCCGACCCTGAGAAACCCCGTACCGCCGTCACGGGGTGCAGTGGGGGATGGCTGGGTCGCACTGGGACAATGACCGCGTGAGCCAGCCGACCAAGCAGCGCCCGCCCCAGGTCAGCCTGGCGTCTGGCATCGTCATGTTCTCCTCGCTGATGGTGCTGCTCACCGCCTGGGAGCGGGTCACCTCGCTCCGCTCCCTCGAGACGCAGGAGGCGATCCGCGACGTCCTCGCCGACGCGCCGTTCTCCTCGCTGGGCCTGACCGTGCCCGCCACCACCGAGCTGCTGCGGATCTCGTGCATGGTCGCCGCGGCGTGCGCCTGCGCGACCGCCATCCTCGGCTGGTACGTCCGGCGGCCCGACCGCTCGGCCCGCCTGTCGCTCACCCTGTTCGCGATCCCGGTCTTCGTGACCGGCATCCCCGCTGGCGGGCTGGCCGGCTCCTTCGTCGCCGCCGGCGCGGCGATGCTGTGGATGCAGCCCGCGCGCGAGTGGTTCGCCACCGGCCGGTGGACGCCGCCGGAGCCGGTGAAGGCGAAGGAGCGGGGCGGTGACGACGCCCGCCGCGACGCCTCGAGCCCGTCGCCCTGGGGCGGGGCCGGCGACACCGCGCCGCCCGAGGCAGGCGACGGCCCGCCCTCTTCCTCACCCGGTTCCTCACCCGGTTCCTCACCCGACGTGCCGCCGCCGGCCAGTCGTCCCTTCGGCGAGCCGGCGCCCGCCCCGGCTCCCGTCCAGCAGCCCGTGGGCGCGCCCGCACAGTCGCCCTACGGCCAGCCCTACCCGCCCCAGCCGCACGCGCCGCAGCCCTCCGCGCCGCAGCCGCACCCGGCGTACGCCCACCCCACGCAGCGCGGCCCGATGCCCCACGCCGCCCGCCCCGGTCAGCGCCACCAGCCCAGCCCGGCGCGGCCCGGTGCGCTGGTGGCGGCGTTCGTGATCACCGTCGTCACGGCCGGCGGGCTGCTGTCGCTGTCACTGCTGTGGCTGGCCATCGCCGGGCTCTCGCCGGACTTCCTGCGCAGTGTCCTCGAGCAGCAGCAGCCCGAGGTGCTCGACGAGCAGATGACGATGGACCAGGTGCGCTCGTCGATGCTCGCGCTGGCCGGTGTGCTCGTCGTCTGGTCCTCCGCGTCACTCGTGCTGGCGGGGTTCGCGATGGCTCGCCGCGCCTGGGCCCGTCGCGGACTGATCGTCAGTGCCTCCTTCAGCGCCGGCGCCTGCCTCGCCCTCGTGCTCGCGACGCCGCTCGTCCTGGTCCCGGCGGCCGCCGCCGTGGCGACGGTGGTGTGCCTGCGACGCGTCGAGGTGCGGCGCTGGTTCTCCCCCGAGGCGCGCTGACCGAGGCGCTCCGCGGCCCCTCGCCGCCCGGACGTGGTGAGATAGAGCCATGAGCGACCCGGGACCCACGCACCAGCCCTACGGCCAGGACCCCTACGGCCAGCAGCCGTCCTACGGCCAGAGCCCCTACGGCCAGCAGCCGTCCTACGGACAGCCGCCGGCCGATCGGCGCCCCGGCACCGTCACCGCGGCGGCCTGGATCACCATCGTCTTCTCCACCCTCAGCGCCCTGCTCTTCGGCTTCACCGGGCTCGCCCTCCTGGTCGCGCGCGACGAGGTCATCAACGAGATGGAGCGGGTCCCGGAGTTCCAGGACGCCAACATCGACGCCGACACGGCCGTGGGTGTGCTGGTGGCCGTCATCGTGGGCCTGCTCGTGTGGGCGATCATCGCCGTCGTGCTCGCCGTGCTGGTGCTGCGGCGCTCCAACGTCGCCCGCATCCTGCTCGTGATCTCGAGCGCGGTCGTGGCCCTCCTGTCGCTGCTGGGCGTCTCCAGCGGTGGCTCTGTCGTCACCCTCGTCGCCGCGGCCGCCACGATCGTGCTGCTCTTCGTCGGCGGGGCCGGCGACTGGTTCGCCGGGACCCCGTCCCACCCCGGCGGGCCCGGTGGCTACGACCAGCAGTACCCCGGCTACGGCCAGTACGGGGGCGGCCAGTACGGCAGCGGCTCGACGCCGCCGAGCCCCTACGGCCAGCCCGGCCAGCAGTCCCCGCAGTACCCGCCGCCGAGCAGCGACCCCTACGGCCAGGGCGGTCAGGGCGACCCCTACGGCCAGCGGCCGGGCGACGAGGGCTCGGACGGCTCCGAGCACCCGCCGCGGGACTACCCGGGTCGCTGAGCGGCGTCAGCGCGACAGGTCGGCGGCCGCGAGCCGGCGTACGCCCTCGCTGATCACGTCGGGCTGCTTGCAGAACGCCCAGCGCACCAGCTGGCGTCCCGCCTCGGCGTCGTCGTAGAACGCCTGCGCCGGGATCGCGACGACGCCGGCGAGCTCGGGCAGCGCGAGGCAGAGGGCCCGCCCGTCCGGCCAGCCGAGGTGGCTCACGTCGGTCGTGGCGAAGTAGGTGCCCTCGGGCACCCGCGGCGCCAGCCCGGCCGCGGTGAGCCCGTCGCAGAGCAGGTCGCGGCGACGTTGCAGGTCTCGGGCGAGCTCGCGCGGCCAGTCGGGCTCGTGGTCGAGCGCGTGGGCGACGGCGGGCTGGAGGGGCGCGCCGGAGGTGAAGGTGAGCCACTGCTTGGCGGCCAGCACGGCCTGCACCAGGTGGGCGGGGCCGGTGGCCCAGCCGACCTTCCAGCCGGTGAGGCTGTAGGACTTCCCCACGCTCGACAGCGTCAGGGTGCGCTCCCCCATGCCGGGCAGGGTCGAGATCGGCACGTGCCCCTCGGCGGATCGGGCGTCGTCGAAGACCAGGTGCTCGTAGACCTCGTCGGTCACCACGATCACGTCGTGCTCGACGGCCAGGTCGGCGACCACCTGCAGCTCCTCGCGGGTGAGGACCGTGCCGGTGGGGTTGTGCGGGGTGTTGAGCAGCACCAGCCGGGTGTCGCGGGTGATCGCGGCCCGCAGCTCGTCGAGGTCGGGCCGGAAGTCCGGAGCCCGGAGGGTCACCGGTCGCCGCCGCGCACCGCACATCTCCAGCACGGCGACGTAGGAGTCGTAGTAGGGCTCCAGCACGACGACCTCGTCGCCCGGGTCGACGAGCGCCAGCAGCGTGGCGGCGATCGCCTCGGTGCACCCCGTCGTCACGACGACCTCCCGGTCGGGGTCGATGTCGAGTCCGTAGTGGCGCTGCTGGTGCCGCGCGATCGCGGCCCGGAGCTCGGGCACGCCGATCCCGGGGGCGTACTGGTTGGCGCCCGACCGCAGCGCCTCCTGGGCCGCGGCGATGACCGAGGCCGGACCGTCGACGTCGGGGAACCCCTGGCCGAGGTTGAGCGCACCGGTGCGCACCGCGAGCGCCGACATCTCGCTGAACACGGTCGGCGGGACGGAGGCGAGTCGGCGGGCGATCATGCCCCGACGCTAGCGGCGACCCCGGGTGCGGCGCGGGGCGCGACGCGCCGCGCAGGCAGGTGGCCTGTCGGGGCCGGCGTGCGTCAGCGTCGGGGGGTGTGCCCGCGCTGCGCCGTGCACCGCAGGCGCGGCCGGGCGGCCGCCGGCGTCACGAAGCCGGTCGTGTAGGCCGCGACCACGAGCGCGACCCGGTCGCGCGCTCGGACCTTGCGCAGCAGCTGAGCCACGTGCGTCTTGACCGTCGGGACGGAGATGAACAGGTCGGCGGCGATCTCGGCGTTGGTCCGCCCCTGCGCGATGAGGCGCAGGACCTCGGTCTCGCGCGGTGAGAGCACAGCGCCCCACCCGGGTGGTGATTCGCGGCGTCGGTCGATGGCGGTGATGGTCATGGAGTCCCCCTCGGTGTGTCGACACCACCCTCGCCGGGGCGGGTGAGCGGCGCATCGTGCAATTGCGCCACGTCCGGCGCGGCCCGCCGCTAGCCTGCTCGCCATGAGGGAGCTCCTGGGGAGAGCAACCGAGCTGGAGTCGTTCGCCGAGCTGCTCGGTGGACCCGAGGGTGCGCTGCTCGTCCACGGCGAGGCCGGGGTGGGGAAGACCGCGCTCACCGCCCGTGCCCTCGCCGCCACGCCCCACCGCGTCGGCGGGGCCCTCGGCACCTTGGCGTGGCTGCCGTTCCTGTCCCTGCGACGGGCGCTCCCCGAGCTGCCCGACGAGACCTGGACCGGCGACCCCGACTACGTCGCGACGGCGGTCGAGGCCGCCATGGGGTCCTCGGTGCTGGTCGTCGAGGACGCCCAGTGGGCCGACCCCGCGACCTTGGAGGTGCTGGAGCAGCTGGTCGGCCGGGTCCGGCTCGTCGTCACCGCGCGGCGCGGCGACCCGGCGGCCGCCGAGGTCGTGACGCGGCTCGACAAGGCGGGCGCCGCCCGGCTCGACCTCGAGCCCCTGGGACGCGACGCCGCCCGGGCCCTGGTCGCGGCGGTCCGCGGCGGCCTCACCGACGCCGAGGTCGACGAGCTGGTGGAGCGCAGCGGCGGCAACCCGCTGTTCATCGAGGAGCTCGGCGTGGACGGGGGGACGGCCAGCCTGGAGCTCGCGCTGCTGGCGCGGTGCCGTGACCTGCCGGAGGCGCAGCTGGAGGGGGTCGCGCTGCTGGCGCTGGCGGGACGGCCGGTGCCGGCCACCGACGTGCCCGACGTGCCGGGCCTCCTCGACTCCGGGCTCGTGGTCGTCGATGCCGACGGCGGCGCCCGGATCCGGCACGCCCTCATCGGCGAGGTCATCGGCGACCTGGTGTCGTCGGAGCGGCGGGTGCGGTGCCACCGCACGCTCGCCCGGCTGAGCGACCACCCCGGTGATGTCGCGCACCACCTGCTCGCCGCCGGCGACCGGGGCGAGGCCCACGCCGCCGCCCTGCGTGCGGTGGAGCAGTCGGCCACCCCCGGGGAGAGGTGGCGCCACCTCGTCACCGCCGCCGAGTCGGCCGACGGGGACGACGCGACCGAGCTGCGGATCCGGGCCGCGGAGGCCGCGTGCACCGCCGCCGAGCCCGAGCGTGCCGGCCAGCTCCTCGAGGGCCTCGAGGTCGCCGGCCCCCACGGCGCCGCGCTCGCCCTGGCGAGGGCGACGCAGGCGTTCCAGATCGGCGACTGGGACCGCTACCCGGTCGAGATCGCCGCCGGTCGTGCCCTCGCGCGGCCCGGGTCCCGGGAGGAGGCGCAGCTGCTCAACCGGGAGGCGGCGGCGGCGCTGATCATGGACAACGACGCGCGCGCCGCGCTGACGCTGGCCCGCGAGGCGATCGACCTCGCCGCGCGGTCGGGGACCAGCTCGGCCGGCGCCAAGGGCATGGCGGCGTCCGCGCTGGCAGACCTCGAGGAGCCGGGATGGCGCGAGCTCTTCGAGGAGTCGCTGGTCGAGGCCCGGGCGGAGGGCGACGCCTACCGCGAGCTCAGCGTCCTGCTCAACTACACGATCTCGCTGACCGCGGCCGGCGACCTCGACGAGGCCCTGGCGCAGGTCGATCGCCACCAGCGCCGGGCCCGCGAGCTGCGGCTGCTCAAGAAGGCGCACAACTCGGCCGTGACAGGGCTGGTGGTCGCGCTCTACCGCGGAGACCTGGCGTCCGTGGTCGAGGAGGGCTCCAGGATGCTCGCCGAGGCGCTCGCCCCCGGCGACCGCTACGACGTCATCTCCACCATCGGCTTCGCCCAGGCCGAGCTGGGGCACACCCGGGAGGCGCTCGCCGCCGCCGACGCGCTCAAGGACCGGGTCAGCCACCTGTCCAACCACCACGGCGTGCGCCTCCACGCGTTCGCGCTGGGCGGGCAGCCCGAGCGGGCGGTCGCCGAGTGGGAGCCCTTCACCTCGGCCGGCGGCAACGACACCTATGCCATCACCGGCGCGGCGCCGGTCGTCGCGTGGGCGGCGTACGACGGTGGGCTCCCCCCTCCGCCGCGCCCCGAGTCGCTGGCGGGCGGCCTGTTCGCCGGGACGGAGCCGGAGCTCGACGGGATCGACGCGCTCCGCTCCCAGCAGTACGACGCCGCCCGCGGCCACTTCGACCGAGCCGGTGAGCTGCACGGCCAGCGGCGGTCCGCGGTCTGGATGTGTCGCTGGGCGGCGGCGGAGGCCACGCGGCTGGGCGGGGACACCGGCTCGGCCGAGGCCGAGCTGCGTGCCGTCCTCACCGCCGCCCGGGAGGACGGACTGGCGCCGTTGGTCGCCCGGTGCGAGAGGTCCCTCCGTGCCGCCGGCGTCCACCAGGGGGCCCGACGCACCGCCGAGGGTGCCCTGCTGAGCGCCCGCGAGCAGGAGGTCGTCGACCTCGTCGCGGAGGGCCTGACCGACCGGGAGATCGCCACCCGCCTCGCCCTGGCCCACCGCACCGTCCAGACCCACCTCGCCAGCGCCCGGAGGAAGCTCGGCGCCGACAACCGGAGCCACCTCGTCGCGATCCTGACCGGCTCGACGTGAAGCCGCTGGTCGTCGTCGAGGCCGGTCCGGACGCGGTCGAGGACGCACGCGGCGAGCTCGCGGCGCTGGGCTGGTCGGTCACCACCGAGCCGCGCGCGGGCGACGTGCTCGAGCTGACGGTCGACGACGAGGCCGCCGCCGTCGACGCCGTGCTCAGCGCGGTGGCGGGCCAGGGCCTGCTGGTCGAGGCGACCGCCGACCGGCCCGTCGTCGACCGGCTGTGCGACGACCTGCGTCGCCTGGGGCACCTCGACCACCGGGTCGCGCCCGGCGCCGTGCTCACCCAGGAGCAGCACGCGCTGCTCGCCCTGCTCGCCGGTGGCGAGTCGCTGGGCGCGGCCGCCGCGCGGCTCCACCTGTCCCGCCGGTCGGCCGACCGGCGGCTGGCCGGTGCCCGCGCGGTGCTCGGTGCCGGATCGACGCCCGCCGCGATCGCCGCCTGGCAGCGTCGCCTCGCGCGCCTGCCGCGTCCGGGCTGAACGACGCTCATCCTCGCGGACGAGGTGATCGCGCCCGTGGGCGGATGTGCGTCCGCGGCCGCGCAGGTGGGATGGGTCGACCAGACCCGAGGAGACACATGCGCATCCGACTGGCGGCCGTGGCCGCCCCACTGATCCTCGCGGCGGGGACGCTCACCCTGCCGCTGACGTCGCTGACGGCCGCGCACGCCGCGGTCCCGGGCGGCACCATCGCCTTCGTGCGCGACGCCAACATCTGGCTCGTCCGCACCGACGGCACCGGCCTGCACCAGGTGACCCGCGACGGCACCGCCGACCACCCCTACGTGTCGCCGACCATGTCCGACGCGGGCGTCCTCGCCGCAGGGAAGGGCACCGAGATCCTGCGCCTGCAGCAGAACGGCGTGGTCCTCAACCGCATCGACCCGCCCGCCATGCTCAACTCGGTGGGCGCGCCCGTCGACGGGCCGCCGGTCGACGTCGCGATCTCCCCCGACGGCACCAGGATCGCCTACACGATGGCCAGCTACACCTGCCCGATCGGGGTCTCCTGCGGAGCCCGCACGGTGACCGGGGTGACGGCCGCCACCGGGCTCACCGGCCCGGAGATGACGTCGTACGAGCGGGAGCCGTCGTGGGTCAGCAACAGCCGACTCATGGTCCATGGCGGCTACGGGTCCCAGGTCAAGCTGCAGGACCAGGCCGGCGGCAGCCAGCACTGGTTCGACGACGGTGACATCTTCTCGTCGAGCACCGACCTCGGCGACGCCTCGCTCAGCCGCGACGGCACGCGCCTGGCGGCCATCCGCAGCTACGGTCCCGACACCGAGATGATCTGGTACGCCGTCACCGGCGACCCGCGCACCGGCGCCATCGCCACGCTCCCGGACCCGACGCCCCGCTGCTCGGGAGCGCCCGGCGCGAGCCCCACCGACGCCCAGCTCCACGACCCGAGCTGGTCCCCCGACGGGGCCGCGTTCGCCGTCGGCGCCACCGAGGGGATCTGGGTGGTGACCCCCGCGCCCACGTGCGAGGCGAGCGGCATGAGCCTGATCGGTCCCGGCTCGGAGCCGTCGTGGTCGCCGGCCGCGATCGACCCGCCGCCGCTGCCCACCACGACCCCGCCCCCGACCCAGCCGCCCCCGCCGCCGCCCTCGGAGGGCGCAACGGGATCGTTCCGGCTGAAGGCCAAGCCCGTGCTCCAGGGCAAGGCCCGGGTGGGCAGGAGGCTCACGGCCACTGCCGGCACCTGGTCGCCCAAGCCCGCGAAGGTCCGCTACACCTGGCTCCGCAACGGCCGGGTGATCAAGGGGGCGACCAAGAGGACCTACCGGGTGGTGCGACGCGACCGGGGGACCCGGATCGCGATCAAGGTGACCGTCAGGGGCCCCGGCCTCGAGGCGGCCTCCGCGAAGTCGTCCGCGAGGCGAGTGCGGTGACCGCCGCGCACGACAGCACGACCGCACCGCCCCGTCGCGGCGCCACCCCACCCGTTCCATCCACGACAGCAGGAGGACCCATGACCGTCCGCAGCACCGTGAAGGCCGTGCTGGCCATGACCGCGTCGGCCGCGCTCGCCGGCAGCGTGCTCGCCGCGCCCCCGGCGAGCGCCGCCGCCGCGCCCGAGACCACGCTCGTGACCTACACGTGGTCCCACACGGCCCACCTGGCGGACTTCACCTTCCACTCCTCCGACCCTGCGGCGACCTTCGAGTGCAGCCTGACCGCACCGACCGAGCCGGCCTCGTGGACGGCGTGCACCTATCCCCGGAGCATCCAGTACGCCGACCTCGCCGTGGGTGACTACCTGTTCCGCGTCCGGGCCGTGGGCGCGGGGGGTGTCGACCCCACCCCGGCCTCACGCCAGTTCAACATCGGCGTCGACGACGTCCACCCCGTGACCACGCTGGCCACCACCGCGCGGACGACCTCTCGCGACGCCGTCTTCACCTTCGCCTCCTCCGAGCCCGGCACCTTCGAGTGCCGTCTCCGGACCAACAACCGGGGCTCCGACCACTACGAGCCGTGCAGCTCGCCCGTCGTCTACTCGGGCCTCGCCGACGCCCAGTACGAGTTCACGGTGCGTGCCATCGACCTGCACGGCGAGTACGACCGCAGGGGAGCCCAGCACACCTGGCTGCTGGACGCGACGCCGCCCGAGACGTCGTTCTCGGCCGGCACGATCGACGGCTCGGACGCCTCCTTCGGCTTCGGCAGCCCAGAGGGCTTGAGCCAGTGCGCGCTGACCGGTCCCTCCCAGGCCCACGACTGGCGCGCCTGCACCTCTCCGACGAAGTACGCCGGGCTCACGCCCGGCACCTACACGTGGCAGGTGCGCGCCCACGACCGCCACGGCAACGCCGATGCGACCCCCGGCACGCAGACCTGGCAGGTGGCCCCGACGACGGGGAAGGTGAGGGGCGCTCGCACGGTCCGGCGCGGAGCCGTCGCGACGTTCAAGCTGTCCTCGCCCCACGCCGGTGCCCGGTTCTCCTGCAAGCTCGACAAGGGCGCCTGGACGTCGTGCAAGAAGACCCACCGGGTGCGCACGGGCAAGCTCAAGGCGTCGGCGCGCGGGACCAAGCACGTGCTCCTGGTCCGGGCCACGGTGGCCGGTGTCACCGACCCCACGCCGGTGCGGAAGGTGTTCCGCGTCCGCCGGTGACCACGGGACACCCAGACCCGCAGGCTCCCCCCGACCCCCGGGGGGGAGCCTGCGCTCGGACGACGACGACCCTTTGCGAGGATGCGACCCATGAACCCGGACGCGACCCCCGACGCCGCCCTCGCCGCCGACATCGACGCGGCCTGCCGCCTCACCGGGCAGTTCACCCTCCGCTCGGGGCAGGTGGCCGACACCTACTTCGACAAGTACCTCTTCGAGGCCCAGCCGGCCCTCCTCGAGCGGGTGGCCGCACGGGTCGCCGACCTGTTGCCGGAGGGCACCGAGCTCCTCGGCGGCCTCGAGCTCGGCGGCATCCCCATCGCCACGATGGTGTCGGCCAGGACCGGCCTGCCGGCGCTGTTCGTGCGCAAGCAGGCCAAGGAGTACGGCACGGCCAAGCTCGCCGAGGGCCCGGACGTCGCCGGTCGCCGGGTGACGATCATCGAGGACGTGATCACGACCGGAGGTGCGGTCCGCGACGCCACCCACGCGCTGCGGGAGCTCGGCGCGGTCGTGGAGGTCGTCGTCTGCGCGATCGACCGCTCGCCTGCGGGGGAGAACCCCCTGGCCGACGTCGGGCTCGAGGTCCGGTCGGTGCTGACCCGCGCCGACCTCGACGCCGCCCGCGGCTGACGCCGTCCGACCGTCCCCGCCGGGAGGGTGGTCAGTCGAGGTCGCGGCCGGTGATGTCGCGGTCGGGCCCGCCGTCCTGTGGGCCGATCTCGGCACCGGGGGCGTTGGTGCGCTTGTGGCGCCACCACTCGTAGGCGACCGGGACCAGCGAGAACGCCAGGATCGCGATGATCAGCTTGTCGATGCTCTCGCCGAGCGCCGGGAACGCGTCGCCGAGGAAGAACCCGAGCAGGCAGATCGACACGACCCACAGGACAGCGCCGACGAGGCTCCACACGAAGAAGCGGCCCCGGTCCATCCGCGTCACGCCGGCCACGACGGTGATGTAGGTGCGCACGAAGGGCACGAAGCGGCCGATGACCAGGGCCTTGTTGCCGTGGCGGTCGAAGAACGCGGTCGTCTGGTCGAAGTACTTGCGCTTGATGATCCGGCCGTCGCGCTCGTAGAGCGGGGGACCGATGGCGCGGCCGATCTCGTAGCCCACCACGTTGCCGAGGAAGGCCGCGAGGGTCAGGGCGAGCACGGCGATGAGCAGCTCGACGCCCGTACCACCCGGGAACAGGTCGAGCTGGCCGGTGGCGATGAAGAGGCCGAGGGCGAACAGGAGCGTGTCGCCGGGCAGGATCGGGAAGAACAGCCCGCACTCGACGAAGACGATCAGCAGGCTGATCCAGAACAGCGCGGTGCCGAAGCGCTCGAGCAGCCAGTTGGGGTCCATCCAGTCGATGCCGAGCAGCATCGGCTGGACGCCCGCGGACAGGTCCCAGGACGACCCCGAGGACAGGATGGACTGCAGGTCCCACAACGCGCTCACCCGCGTCACCCTAGCCACGGGGTCCGCGGCCTCCGGCTTCGGCGTCGCTGCCTAGGGTGCTGCCATGCAGGACGAGGACCGGGCGCACGAGCGGGCGCCGTACGACCCGATGCCGCACGGTCCGCCCGAGGTCGGGGTGGGTCCGTGGGAGGGGCCGTGGCCCGAGGGGGAGCAGTGGGACCCCGACCTGCTCCGCGACGGCGATCGCCGCAACGTGGTCGACCGCTACCGCTACTGGACCCTCGAGGCGATCGTCGCCGACCTCGACACCCGGCGGCATGACTTCCACGTCGCCATCGAGAACTGGCAGCACGACTTCAACATCGGCACGATCGTGCGCACCGCCAACGCGTTCCTCGCCGCCGAGGTCCACATCGTCGGCAACCGTCGCTGGAACCGGCGCGGTGCGATGGTGACCGACCGCTACCAGCACGTGCGGCACCACCCCGACGCGGAGAGCCTCGCGGCCTACCTGCACTCCCTCCCCGCCGAGCGCGGCGGACCGGTGCGGCTGCTGGGCATCGACAACCTGCCGGGCTCGCTCCACCTCGAGACGATGGAGCTGCCCCGACGGGTGTGCTTCCTGTTCGGCCAGGAGGGGCCGGGGTTGTCCGAGGCGGCGCGCGAGGTGTGCGACGGCACCTTCTCCATCGCCCAGTTCGGCTCGACCCGCTCGATCAACGCCAGCGCGGCCGCCGCCATCGCGATGCACAGCTGGGTGCGGGAGTACGCCGACCTCGCCGGCGACGACGCCTGGCGCGGGTGACCCGCCGGCCGCCGGGTCGGGCGCGGTGGGGCGGACCCGGGCCCGGGATGTCCCCACGACACCCCGGACCCGTCCCCTCCCAAGGTCTGGCGAGCCGGTCCGGCGTCAAACCTAGGTCGGGGCCCCGGCCGCCGACCAGTCCCCGTGGGGGTGGAGCCGATCGGCCCGGGCCGGTCGTCACGAGGTGAGACGACCGGTCGGCCCGGATCGGACTCGCGGGTAGCCACTAGGGTTGGAGAGGCCTGCCTGACCGCTTCAGAGGAGATCTCCAGATGCCCATCGCCACGCCCGAGGTGTACGCCCAGATGCTGGATGCCGCGAAGGAGAGGTCCTTCGCCTACCCGGCCATCAACGTCTCGTCCTCGCAGACGCTCAACGCCGCGCTCAAGGGCTTCGCCGACGCCGGCTCCGACGGCATCATCCAGGTCTCGACCGGCGGCGCGGAGTACCTCTCCGGCCCGTCGGTCAAGGACATGGTCACCGGCTCGGTGGCGTTCGCGGCCTACGCCGCCGAGGTCGCGAAGAACTACCCGGTCAACATCGCGCTGCACACCGACCACTGCCCCGAGGGCAAGCTCGACGGCTTCGTCCGCCCGCTGCTCGACATCTCCGCCGAGCGCGTCGCCCGCGGCGAGGCGCCGCTGTTCCAGTCGCACATGTGGGACGGCTCCGCGGTGCCGCTGGAGGACAACCTCCGGATCGCCGAGGAGCTCCTCGCCAAGTGCGCGGCGGCCCACATCATCCTCGAGATCGAGGTCGGCGTCGTCGGCGGCGAGGAGGACGGTGTCGCCAACGAGATCAACGACCAGCTCTACACCACGCCCGAGGACGCCATCGCCACGATCAAGGCCCTCGGCTCCGGCGAGCGGGGCCGCTACCTGACGGCGCTGACGTTCGGCAACGTGCACGGCGTCTACAAGCCGGGCAACGTCAAGCTGCGCCCGGAGATCCTCAAGTCCGCCCAGGAGGCCGCCGCGTCCGAGCTCGGCCTCGGCGCCGACGCCCGCCCGTTCGACCTGGTCTTCCACGGCGGCTCGGGCTCGACCGCGCAGGAGATCAGCGACGCCGTCGACTTCGGCGTGGTGAAGATGAACGTCGACACCGACACCCAGTACGCCTTCACCCGCCCGGTGGCGGGGCACATGTTCAGCAACTACGACGGCGTGCTCAAGGTCGACGGCGAGGTCGGCAACAAGAAGGCCTACGACCCCCGCGCCTGGGGCAAGGCCGCCGAGACCGGGATGGCCGCGCGCGTCGTCGAGGCCTGCGAGAACCTCCGCTCCGCCGGGACGTCGCTCGGACGCTGAGCACCACCCCGCCCGCCGGCACGTCGTACGCCCGACGCGCCGGCGGGCGGTCGTGCGTCCGCCCGGCTCAGCGGGCGTCGGCCCCGAGCATCCGCAGCACGTCGTCGGCGCGCAGGTGCGGCACCGGGGCGACGAGGGCGTCGACCTGCGCGGCGAGCGTCCCTGACCCCGTGTCCGCGGCCTTCAGGGCACGCACCCGGTCGGCGCGCTCGGCGTCCGGTGCTCCCGGCATGAACCACACGCACCGCAGGCCGGCGCGGACCGCCGACTCCACGCCCACCGGTGAGTCCTCGATGGCGACCACCCGGGAGGCCGGCAGCCCCATCTCGTGCAGCGTGAGGACGTAGACGAGGGGGTCGGGCTTGCCCCGGGGGAGGTCGATGGCCGAGGTGCGGACCGGGATCGCCTCGCGCAGCCCGAGCACCTCGAGCGCCGCGTCGATGAACGGCAGCGCCGACGACGCCGCCACGGCGAGCCGAATGCCGCGCCGATGCAGCGCGTGGGCCAGCTCGACGGCCTCCGGGATCGGGACGGGGGCGGCGGCGACGTCGGCGCAGACCCAGTCGATCACCGCCTGGACGACCTGACGGGTCTCGCCGGCGTCGAGCGCCGCATCGAGTCCGAGGTCGGCCAGGGTCGCGGCGACGGTGTCGGGCACCCGGCCGCCCTGGAACCGTGCCATGTCCTCCGGGCGGAGGTCGTGGGTGCCGTGGCCGTGCGCCTCGAGCACCTGCGCGAGGCCGAGTGAGAACCCGCGCGCCCACGAGGGCTCGGAGTCGATGAGGGTGCCGTCGAGGTCGAAGACCACGCCCGGCGGGTCGGTCAGCCGGCCCGTGGCCACGACCTCGCCCTCAGAGGAGCTCGTCGGCCGCTGCCGGGCTGGAGTCGCGGAGGAACGTCGCGCAGCGCTCCCACTCCTCGGTCTCGCCGATGGCGCGCGCGGCCAGGGCGAGGAGGGCGAGGGAGCGGAGGAACCCGCGGTTGGGCTCGTGCTCCCACGGCACCGGCCCGTGGCCCTTCCAGCCGTTGCGGCGCAGCTGGTCGAGCGAGCGGTGGTAGCCGACGCGGGCGTAGGCGTAGACCGTGACGTCGTCGGCGCCGGCGTCGCGGGCCTGCTGGGCCAGGGCGGCCCACGCGGTCGGCGACGCCGGGTGACGGCGTACGACGGCCGCCGGGGCGTCGCCGCCCGCGAGCTCGGCGTCGGCGGGGTCGGCGGGGAGGTGGGTGGGCGGGGGACCGGCCATCAGGTCGCCGCCGAAGGGTCCGGAGGTCATGGGGCAACCCTAGGACCGCCCCCCGCCCCCGCCCGGGCGGGGCCTCTGCCTCGGGCTGGCCCTCGCCTTCGCCCTCGGGCATCGCCCCCGCCCAGGCTTCCCCCCTCGGGCAGGCTTCCCCCTTGGGCAGGCTTCCCCCTTGGGCAGGCTTCCCCCTTGGCTCAAGCGGGCTCGTCCCCGCTCAACACGTCGGATCCGACGTGTCCAGCGGGGACGCGGGTGTCCCAGCGGTGCCGGGCGCGCGGTCAGGCCGCGTGGCTCGCCGTGGTCCACAGGGCACCGTCGCGCCGCCGGGGGTGGTCGTCGGCAAACCGGCGCAGGTGGGGCGGGAGCTCCCGGCCGAACCGCGCCTCGGTGACGGCGTACTCCCGCCGGAGCCTGGCAAGCGCGCGGTCGCGCGCCTGGCCGAAGCAGTCCGCCCACACGATGCTGGACACGCCGAGGCCCTCCGCGCTGATCGCGACCTGTCGCGCCCTCTCCTTCCACAGCACCTGCTCGGCGGGTTGTGTCGCGACGCCGCCCCGCTCGACCGGGACGAGCTTGAGCATGCCGTGGCACTCGAAGATGTGGCGTCCTACCCGGATGTCGCACCAGACGACTCGCCCGTCGGCCAGCCCGATGGCGAACTGCGTCTCGACCTCACCGATCTCGAGCTCGCGGACCAGCTGGCGGCCGAGGGTCTCCAGGACGCTCTCCGCCCCTGCGTCAGAGGCGGCGACGGCCGCACGGGCGCGCGCGATGTGGGGGTGGTTGCCCATCCGCGCGAGCTCTGCCGCCAGATCGGCGAGCGGCACGCCCTTCCCGCGGACCGCGTCGACGGCAACCAGTCCCGGCAGGAAGCCGTGCAGCCGGCCGATGTCGACGGCGGTGCGGGCGTACGACGTCACCAGCAGGCCGTCCACCACCTCGACGCACAGCGGCAGGAGGTCGCGGTGCCGGACGATCCCGCTGTTGGTGCGGTTGCCGCGCGCCCCCGTGTGGGTGAGGTGGGTGGCGGGGATCGGCGGCGCGAGCGTGTCGATCTCGAGGAAACGCGCCGCGGAGTCGTGGCTCAGGACCGCCTGCCGGCGCGCAACGAGCAGCGCCGCCCGGTCCTTGAACATCCAGCGCAGCCGCTGGTCTGCGTCCTCGACCAGCAGCCTCTCGCAGTAGACGCCGGTCCGGACCGCGATCCACGGACCGTCGGGACGGACGGCCGCGTCGATCTCACGCCGGGTGTAGCCCGCCCGGAGCGCCTGCTGGCGGGTGAACAGCCCGTCCTGACGTCGGGCACGTGCTCGCAACGAATCTCGCATGCGCTGACGATGGGCCGGCGCGACCGCTCACGCCACCGCCCCGGGCCGTGCCTGTGGACGGGCGGCCGAACGCGTCGCCTGTGGAGGGCGTACGTCCTGGTGCCGGCACTCAGCATGCCTGGTCCCCGCTAGGACACCCGGATCCGTGGGGTTGAGCGGGGAAGTCACCGCTCGAGCCGTGCCGGCGACCGGCGCACGCGAGTCAGGCGCCGAGCAGCTGCCGCACCTTGGCGGGGCCGAGGGCGAGGACGAGGGTGGGCAGGCGGGGGCCGCGGTCGGCGTCGACCAGGAGGTTGTAGAGCAGGCGGAAGAAGTCCTTCTGGTCGGCCTTGACCTGGTCGGTGGGGGTGTCGTCGAAGCCCAGGCCCCGGGCGACCTTGGGCACGCCGTAGACCACCGAGGTGACCGCCTCGAGGTCGCCGTCGTCGGGCAGCCGGTCGAGGAAGATCCGCAGCCACAGCTGCTCGTCCTCGGTCAGCGAGCCGAGGCGCTCGGTGTCGGGCGTCTCGCGGACGGTGGTGCGCTCGTCGGCGGGCACGTGCTCGCGCGTCCACTGCATGGCCTTGGTCAGCCGGGGCTCGAGGTCGGCGACCGACTCGTGCGGGTAGCCCGACGACTCGACGATCCGGGAGATCAGCTCGGCCGACCCGGCGGTGACGTCGGCGACCGAGGACAGGGTGCGGAAGGGGACCACGACGGCGGGGGTGGGCAGGCGCCCGGCGGACGCCGTCTCGGAGGCGCGGTGCCACGCCAGGGTCGCGACGTCGGCCTTGGCGGGGTCGGCGGCCTTGCGGCCGAGCGCGTCCCACTCGTCGTAGAGCCGGACGACGGACGCGCCGAAGTCGATGTCGAAGGCCTGCGTCGGCGCGCGGCGGACGTAGAGCCAGCGCAGCATCGGTGCCTCGAGGATGCGCAGCGCGTCGGTCGCGGTCGGCACGCCACCGGCCGACGACGACATCTTCTGCACTCCGGCGAAGCCGACGAACGCGTAGATCACCCGGGCCGGCGCCCGCCAGTCGAAGATGGAGGACACGAGCTCCGTGCCGACGGTGTAGGACGAGCCGGGCGTCATGTGGTCGCGGCCGGCGGGCTCGAAGTCGACCTTCTCGAACGCCCAGCGCATCGGCCAGTCGACCTTCCACACCAGCTTGCCGTCGGTGTCGGTGGACAGGTCGGTCGTGCCCTCGAAGCCGCAGGAGGAGCAGGAGTAGGACAGCGTCGTGGTGGCGTCGTCGTAGGCCGTCGTGGTGACGGTGTCGCGCCCGCACTGGCGGCAGTAGGGGCGGTAGGGGAAGCGGGCGATCACCTCGGAGTCGGAGCCGGAGTCGGAGCCCGAGCCGGCACCGGCCGGCTCGCTGTCCTCGTTGGCGACGGAGTCGGCGAGGTCGGCGGCCTCCTGTGCGGTGGCGTCCTCGCCGGCGGTAACCTTCTTGGTGCGGTGCCGGGCGAGCACCGCCTCGATCTCGTCGCGGCGCGAGACCGCCTCCAGGACCTGCTCGCGGTAGGCGCCGGAGGTGTACATCTGCGTCTGGGAGATCTCCTCCATCTCGACCCCGAGGTCGCGCAGGGCCGCCTGCAACGGTGCCTTGAAGTGCGCGGCCCAGCTGTCGTGGCACTCCCACGGGTCGGGCACCGAGGTCAGCGGCCGGCCGATGTGGTCGGCCCACTCCGCAGGCACACCGGCCGGCACCTTGCGGAACCGGTCGAAGTCGTCCCACGAGTGCAGGTGGCGCACCGGGACGCCGCGACGCCTCAGCTCCTCGGCGACGAAGTGCGGGGTGATGAACTCGCGGAGGTTGCCCAGGTGGATGGGCCCGCTGGGGGAGGCGCCGGACGCCACGGTCACCAGGTTGCCCTCGCCGGCGTGGCGTACGGCGTCGTCCGCCGCACGCGTCACCCAGTCGACCGGTTCGCCGCCGCCTTGACGTCCACTTCGTGCCATGTGGCAAGGCTATCGGTGGCACGGCGGGGCCACCGACGCGCGCCACTCGGCGGCCGTCGGGCGACGCCGACGCGGCCTCTCGAGGACCCCGTCGTACGTCTGGCGCGCGCGAGCCGATGGGGCCCCCTCGTCCGCGAAAGGGCAACGGGACGGCCACCAGTAGTCGACGCAACATCCACAGATCGTCCACAAGGCGGGCATCGGTGGGCGCCGGAGCCGTCCCCCGTGGCGGCTCCGACGCCTTGCTCCGAGGAGCGGTGCGGCCGCACACCCCCGCGGCGGCCAGCGTGTCAAGTATGTGTTGGCCGGTCCGTGCCACGCGGGTCCAAACTGCCGTTGGCACTAAACTGCCACCATGCCCGGTGACCCGTCCTCCGTCCTCGTCGCGCTCGGTCTCGAGCGTCGTGCCGAGCAGCTCTACTTCCGGGTGGCGCCGGTCTCCGGTCACACCGTCGCCGGTGTCGCGCAGGTGGTGCAGGCGCGGCCCGACCAGCTGTTGCGCGACCTCGCCCCGCTCATCGAGCGCGGTCTCGTCGTGGTGGCCGACGACCGCGTCGTCGTGCCGTCCCTCGCGGAGGCGGTCTCCGAGCTGGTGCTGCGCGAGGCGCGAACGGCCGCGTCGTCGGCCGGCAAGCTGGCCGAGCTCTCCCTCGCGGTGCCCCACCTCGTCGCCGCCGCCGCTCGTCCTGAGCGGCACCACGTCTCCGACGTCCAGCCGCTCGACGGCGAGCTCAGCTCCGGCGGCGACCCGTTCGAGCTCCTGCAGGTCATGATGCGCACCAGCCGCGGCGACATGCTGTGGCTGCGGCCGGACGCCTGGGCGATGCCGCGCGAGTCGAGGGTCAGCGAGATGCTCGGCGAGGCGATGTCCACGGGGCGTCGCTCCCGCGCGATCTACCCGGCGCGCGCCCTGACCGAGGCACCCGACGCCCTCCGGGTGCGCGCGTCCCTGGGCGAGCAGGTGCGGATCCTCTCGGAGGTGCCCACGCGGATGTTCATCTTCGGCGACACCCATGCGGTGCTCCCCGAGCCGATCGGCTTCACCGACGATCCGCGGGTGCACGTCCGGCAGCGCTCGATCGTCGCCGCGCTGACCATGTGGTTCGAGTCGCTGTGGGCCCGCGCCGCCCCGATGCGCGAGCTCGAGGCGGGCAAGGTGAGTCCGGACGGGCGGCAGTTCCTGCTGGAGCAGCTGATGGCCGGCTCGACCGACGAGGTGATCGCCCGCAAGCTCGGCATCGGCCTGCGCACCGTCCGCCGTCGCGTCGCCGCCCTGATGACCGAGCTCGGCGTGGACACGCGCTTCCAGGCGGGGGTCGAGGCGGTGCGGCGGGGCTGGCTCTGAGCCGCCGGCGTCAGCGGGGCAGGATCATCGTGTAGGCGCCACGCTCGAGCCGCCAGCTGCGGGTGCGCTCCGGGCCGGAGATCTCCCCGTCGGCCGAGAGCCAGAACTCGTCGCCGCTGACCTTGACCGACTTGCCCCGCAGGGTGAGCACGTCGTCGCGCTCGTCGTGCTCGCCCTTGCGCAGCCGCAGGACGTAGCCCAGCTTGGCGCTCGGTCCGACCGCGCGGCTGACCATCACGTCGAGGAGGCCGTCCTCGGTGTCGGCGTCGGGGTTGACGTCGGTGCCACCGCCGACCTTGGCGCCGTTGCCGATGGCGACCATCAGCACGGGCCGGTCGACGTCGTTGACGACCTCTCCGTCGACCTCGACGTGCAGGCGCCAGGCGGGTGGGTCGAACGCCGAGAGCAGCGCCCCGATGGGGTAGCCGAGCTTGCCGAGGTTGGCCTTGCCCACCCCGACGGCGCCCAGCCGCGACTTCCACTTGTGGCCCTTGCGGCTGGCCTGCGCGCCGACGCCGACGTGCACGTTGTTGACCACGACGTTGCCGGTCTCGTCGACGATGAGGTCGACCGGGCGGGGCTCCCCGGAGAGCACCAGGCGCGCCGCGTCCTCGATGTCGAGCGGGATGTCGTTGCCGCGGGCGAAGTCGTTGCCGGTGCCCATCGGCAGCAGGGCGAGGGTCGCCTGGTCGAGCTCACGGCGCTTGTGGAGCGCGGTCACGACCGCGTGGAGGCTGCCGTCGCCGCCGGCCACCACGACCGTACGTCCGCCCGCACGGTGGAGCACGCCGTCGAGCTCGCCGGGGTTGGAGGTCTTGGCGACCTCGACCGACGCCTTGTCCCGCAGGGCGTCGAGGGCCTGTGCCAGCCGCGCCTCGTCGGAGGTGCCGGCCTCGGCGTTCGTGATGACGAGAAGGGATCGCACGACCGGACCCTAGCCGAGGGGTGCGGTAGCGTGGCGTCGCAAGAGCCCCGGCGCCTTGTGCCGGGGCTCGGTGCATTCCAGTGATGCCGAAGACAGAGGAGGGCTGAGATGCCCGCGATCGTCGTGCTCGGCGCCCAGTGGGGCGACGAGGGCAAGGGGAAGGCCACCGACCTGCTGGCCACCACGGACCCGATCGACTTCGTGGTCCGCACCAGCGGCGGTCACAACGCCGGCCACACCATCGTGATCGACGGCGAGAAGTACGCCACCCACCTGCTGCCCAGCGGCATCCTCACGCCCGGGGCCACCTCGGTCATCGCCAACGGCGTGGTGGTCTCGCCGGAGGCGCTCTTCCGCGAGCTCGACGGACTGCTCGACCGCGGGGTCGAGGTCGCCGACCTCAAGGTCAGCGCCAACGCCCACGTCATCGCGAGCTACCACGCCACCATCGACAAGGTGACCGAGCGGTTCCTCGGCAAGAACCAGATCGGCACCACCGGGCGCGGCATCGGACCCGCCTACGCCGACAAGATCAACCGCGTCGGCATCCGCATCGCCGACCTCTTCGACGAGAAGATCCTGCGGGAGAAGATCGAGGCCGCGCTCGACGTGCGCAACCACCTCCTCACCAAGGTCTACAACCGTCGCGCGATCGAGGTCGACGCCGTCGTCGAGGAGCTGCTCTCCTACGCCGACCGGCTCCGGCCGATGGTGTGCGACACCTCGCTGCTGCTCAACCAGGCGCTCGACGCCGGCCAGACGGTGCTCTTCGAGGGCGCCCAGGCCACGATGCTCGACGTCGACCACGGCACCTACCCGTTCGTCACCTCGTCCAACCCGGTCGCCGGTGGCGTGTGCGTCGGCGCCGGCATCGGCCCCACCCGCATCGACCGGGTGATCGGCGTGATCAAGGCCTACACGACCCGCGTCGGCTCCGGCCCCTTCCCGACCGAGCTCTTCGACGAGGACGGCATCCAGCTCCAGACCCTCGGTGGCGAGATCGGCGTCTCCACCGGTCGCACCCGCCGCTGCGGCTGGTACGACGCGGTCGTCGCGCGCTACGCCAGCCGGGTCAACGGCCTCACCGAGTTCTTCCTCACCAAGCTCGACATCCTCGGCTCGTGGGACCGGATCCCGGTCTGCGTGGCCTACGAGGTCGACGGTGAGCGCGTCGAGGAGATGCCGATGACGCAGACCGAGTTCCACCACGCGAAGCCGGTCTACGAGTTCTTCGACGGCTGGAACAGCGACATCTCCGGCTGCCGCTCCTTCGACGAGCTGCCCGCCAACGCGCAGCGCTACGTCGAGGCGCTCGAGGAGATCTCCGGCGCGAGGATCTGGGGCGTCGGCGTGGGTCCGGGTCGCGAGCAGACCCTGGTCGTGCACGGCTGACCCGACGCCCCGCGGGCGGAGGTCACTCGCGGGCGACGAGGCTCGCGGCCTCCCCCTCGCAGCCCGAGGTGGTGCAGGGCACCACGCCCCACTCCACCGGCTCCTGCAGGGAGTCGCCGTCGGAGACGTACACCTCGACGAGCGCGGTCCCGGCGTCGTCGTCGTAGGCGTGCAGGCGGACGACGTCCTGGTCACCGTCGCCGTCCACGTCGGAGGCGGCCACGTCGAGGTAGGGGAAGTCGGGACCGCCGCTGGTGGGCGCGACCAGCTCCTTCGGCGTGCCGAAGCCGCCGTTGACGAACCGCTGGACCGCGACCGTCGCGCCGTACTCGTCCTCGCCCCACCGGTCGGTGATCAGGTGCACCAGCTCGTCGGCGCCGTCGCCGTCGATGTCGGCGGCGGTGTAGTCGGCCACGCCGTAGCGCCCGTCCTCGATGCGGGTGGTCGGTGACTTGCGGAACCGCTCGCCCGTGCTGAGCAGCACCCGGAACCGGACGCCGACGGCGCCGCCGCCGTTGACCACCCGGGCGGCGAGGTCGTCGAGGCCGTCGCCGTCGAAGTCACCGATGGCGAACTGGTCGTCCTCGTTGGCGCGACCCCCGCGGGACGCGTACTCCACGGGCTCGTCGAAGCCGTCGCCGGCGGAGCGGGCGACCGAGACCACCATGAGCTTCTCGCCGCGGTTGCGGGTGAGCAGCAGGTCGTCGCGGCCGTCGCCGTCGAAGTCGCCCATGCCGTAGAAGCCGTAGTCGGTGCGCCACCGGAACGTCTGCTGCGACAGCTCCTCGACACCGTCGCCGGTGCCGCGCCAGACCGTCGCGGTGACCTCGGTGTCGTCGTCGCTCTCGACGACCTGCACCAGGTCTGGCCGGCCGTCGCCGTCGACGTCGCCGACCTTGGGCCGCTCGATCATCCCGGCGTCCTCGACCGCCTCGCCCAGCGCGGTGCCGTCGGAGGTGAGCAGCACGACCGGCAGGGCCTCGAGGCCGTCGCGCCACACCGAGCGGGCGGCCCGCACGTCGCCCAGCCCGTCGCCGTCCCAGTCGCCGGCGACCGGGTCCGCGATGGCGGCCGGGCCGTCGGTGGCAGCGTCGGGCGAGGCGTCGCCGTCGTCGTCGCCGTCGAACGACCGCACGGCGAGGGTGCCGCCGACCACCGCGACCAGGGCCAGCGCCGCGGCCGCCACCACGGCGGTCGTACGACGTCCGCGGGCGGGCGGTGCGGTGTCGCCCGCCTCCTCGAGCGGGGAGCGGCCCGGCTCGGGGGTCGCGCCGCCGGGGGAGAGCGCGGCCCGGGGCATCCTCGAGAGCGCCACCAGGTCGCTGCGCAGCTCGCCGGCCGAGGCGTGGCGCTCGGCCGGGTCCTTGGCCATGGCGCGCGCCAGGACGCGGTTGAGCTCGACCGTCGCCGCGTCGGTGCCGGGCAGCCGGGGCACCGGCTCGTTGACGTGGGCGACCGCCATCTCCACGTCGGAGCCGACGTAGGGGGCACGGCCCGTGACGCACGCGTGGAGCAGGCACCCGAGCGCGTAGACGTCGCTGGCGGGGGTGGCCGGGGCGCCGTGCGCCCGCTCGGGGGCGAGATAGGCCCAGCTGCCGGCCACGCCGCCGGCCCGGGTGAGCCCGTCGCTGCCCGTGGCGGCCTGGGCGATGCCGAAGTCGCCGAGGTAGACGAACGGCTCCGTGGCGTCGGGGTCGCGGACGAGCACGTTGGCGGGCTTGACGTCGCGGTGCACGATGCCGGCCGCGTGGGCGTCGTGCAGGGCCTCGGCGACCTGGGCGCAGATCGTCGCCGCGAGCTGGACCGGCACCGGGCCCCGCCGCTTGAGCTGGGTGCCGAGGTCGCCACCGGCGACGTACTGCATCGCGAGGAAGGGCGTGCCGTCGACGACGCCGTGGTCGAAGATCGTGGTGATGTGGGGGGAGTCGAGGCGGGCCAGCGTCTCGGCCTCGCGGTCGAACCGGGCGAGGAACTCCTCGTCGCCGGTGAGCTGCGGCGACATCACCTTGAGCGCCACCCGCCTCTGGAGCTTGGTGTCGAGGGCCAGGTGCACCACCCCCATCCCGCCCGCGCCGATCTGCCGCTCGATCTCGTACCGGCCGAACCTGTCCCCAGGACGCACGCGCACCCGACTCCTCTTTGTCTCGTCCGTCTCGTCAGCTGACCCACCGTGCCTGCCCGGTGGAGCCGAGCCCAAACCTCGCTAGGGTCGGCATCCGTGAAGACCCTCGTCATCGGGACCGGCGGGCGCGAGCACGCCCTCGCGCTCTCCCTCGCCGCCGACCCGGCCGTGACCGAGGTGCACGCCGCGCCGGGCAATCCTGGCATCGGCGAGGTCGCCGTCCTGCACCCGGCCGACCCGATGGACGGCACCGCCGTCGCCGACCTCGCCGTCTCCGTGGGCGCCGACCTCGTCGTCGTGGGCCCCGAGGCGCCCCTGGTCGCCGGGGTCGCCGACGCCGTGCGGGAGGCGGGGATCGCGGTCTTCGGACCCTCCCGCGCCGCCGCCCGGCTCGAGGGGTCGAAGTCCTTCTCCAAGGAGGTGATGGCCGCGGCCGGCGTGCCGACCGCCGGCTCGCGCACCTGCACGACCCCCGAGGAGGTCGCCGCGGCCCTCGACGCGTTCGGCGCTCCCCACGTCGTCAAGGACGACGCGCTGGCCGCCGGCAAGGGGGTGGTCGTCACCCTCGACCGCGACGAGGCGCTCGCGCACGCCGCGGGGTGCGAGCGCGTGGTGGTCGAGGAGTTCCTCGACGGCCCGGAGTTCTCCCTCTTCGTGGTCTGCGACGGCAGCGTCGGCCGGCCGCTGCTGCCCGCGCAGGACTTCAAGCGCATCTTCGACGGAGGACGCGGACCCAACACCGGCGGCATGGGCTCGTACGCACCGCTGCCCTGGCTGCCCGACGGCGTCGCCGACTCCGTGATGGCCGACGTCGTCGCGCCGACGCTGGCGGAGATGCGGCGTCGCGGCGCGCCGTTCGTCGGATGCCTCTACGTCGGCCTCGCCCTGACCGCCACCGGGCCGAAGGTCATCGAGTTCAACTGCCGCTTCGGCGACCCCGACGTGCAGCCGGTGCTCGCGCTGCTGACCTCGCCGCTCGGCGGCCTGCTCCGTGCCGCCGCGGTGGGCGACCTCGCGTCCGTGCCCCCGCCGACCTTCGCCGACGGCGCCTGCGTCTCGGTCGTGATGGCGAGCGCCGGCTACCCCGCGGGGTACAGCGCCGGCGACGTCATCGTCGGCACCGAGACGCTCGCCGCCGAGGACGACGTCGACGTCATCCACGCCGGCACCGCCCGCACCGACGCCGGCCTGGTGACCGCAGGTGGGCGGGTGCTCGCCGTCCGGGCGACCGGCTCGGACGTCGCCGACGCGCGCGCCCGGGCGTACGAGGGCATCGCCTCGATCGGCTTCCCGGGCGCCCAGTGGCGACGCGACATCGCCGCCGAGCCGCTCGGCGTGGTCGAGGGCGCCGTCACCCGGGCCTGAACCCCGCGCGGCGGACGTCCCTCGCTCGGCGTCCCGGGCCGCGGATGGGAGGATGGCTGCCCGTGAGCGTCCCCAACGTCCTGGCCACCCGCTACGCCGGCGCCGATCTCGCCGAGATCTGGTCGCCCGAGCACAAGATCGTCCTCGAGCGGCAGCTGTGGGTCGCGGTGCTCAAGGCCCAGCGCGACCTCGGCGTCGCGGTCCCCGACGGCGTCGTCGAGGACTACGAGGCGGTCGTCGACACGGTCGACCTCGACTCGATCGCCGCCCGCGAGCGGGTCACCCGCCACGACGTCAAGGCGCGGATCGAGGAGTTCTCCGCGCTCGCCGGCCACGAGCACATCCACAAGGGGATGACCTCGCGCGACCTGACCGAGAACGTCGAGCAGCTGCAGGTGCGCCGCTCGCTCGAGGTGGTGCGCGACCGGGCCGTCGCCGCGCTCGTGCGCCTCGGCCGGCTCGCCGCGGAGCACGAGACGACGGTGATGGCCGGCCGCTCCCACAACGTCGCCGCCCAGGCGACCACGCTCGGCAAGCGCTTCGCCACCGTCGCCGACGAGATGCTGATCGCGGTCCAGCGCATCGAGGAGCTCCTCGCCCGCTACCCGCTCCGCGGCATCAAGGGCCCGATGGGCACCGCCCAGGACATGCTCGACCTGCTCGACGGAGACGCCGACCGGCTCGACGAGCTCGAGCGTCGCGTGGCCGGCCACCTCGGCTTCGACCACGTGCTGACCAGCGTCGGCCAGGTCTACCCCCGCTCGCTCGACTTCGACGTCGTCTCGGCGCTCGTGCAGCTGGTCAGCGGGCCGTCCAACCTCGCCACCACCGTGCGGCTGATGGCCGGGCACGAGCTGGTCACCGAGGGCTTCAAGGAGGGCCAGGTCGGCTCGTCGGCGATGCCCCACAAGATGAACACCCGCTCGTGCGAGCGGGTCAACGGCCTCGCGGTCGTCGTCCGCGGGCACCTGTCGATGGTCAGCGAGCTCGCCGGCGACCAGTGGAACGAGGGCGACGTCTCCTGCTCGGTGGTGCGCCGCGTCGCGCTCCCCGACGCGTTCTTCGCCACCGACGGCCTCTTCCAGACCTTCCTCACCGTGCTCGACGAGTTCGGCGCGTTCCCCGCGGTGATCCAGCGCGAGCTCGACCGCTACCTGCCGTTCCTCACCACCACCAAGGTGCTGATGGCCGCGGTGCGCAACGGCGTGGGCCGCGAGGCGGCGCACGAGGCGATCAAGGAGGCCGCCGTCGGCACGGCACTCGCGATGCGCGCCGGGCAGGGCGACAACGACGTCTACGGCTTGCTCGCCGCCGACGAGCGGCTCGGCCTGACCCGCGAGCAGATCGACGCGCTCGTCGCCGACCCGATCGAGTTCACCGGTGCCGCCGTGGCCCAGACCCGCGCGGTCGTCGCCCGGATCGAGGCGCTCGCGGCCGCCCACCCGGACGCGGCGGCCTACGTGCCGGGCGCGATCCTCTGACACCACGCGGGCAGTGCGCGCTCCCGGCGCCGCACGCCACTCTCAGCGCGCCACCCGGGCGCCCGAACTGCCTGCACGGTGGCGCTCAGTCGCCGCGGCGCCAGGACAGCACGGCGGCGGCGAAGGCCGCCGACAGCACGACGAGCGCGGCCAGCAGTGCCGCGCGCGCGGCGACCGGGGCGGACGCGACCGTCCCGACCGCCTGGTAGACCGTCATCAGCAGCGCGGCGCCGAGCGCCGAGCCGATCCGCTGGCCGGTCTGGAGCGCTCCGCCGGCCGCCCCGCCCATCCGCGGCGGCACCTCGGCGAGGGTGAGGGTGAAGTTGGGGGAGATGACCCCGCCGCCCCCGATGCCCGCGAGGAACATCGCCGGCGCCAGCGTCCACCACAGCGTGTCGGTGGGCGAGGTCACCAGCCACGCCGCGAGCGCGGTGCCGGTCATCATCACGCCCAGCGCGACCAGGGTCACCCGCCGGCCCAGGCGGCCGACCAGGTTGCCCGCGAGCGGCGAGGTGAGGGCGGAGCCGGCGGCGAACGGCGTCATCAGCAGCGCCGCCTGCAGCGGGGAGAACCCCTCGCCCTCCTGCAGGTGCACCGACAGCACCAGGAAGATGCCGGTGAAGCCGGTGAAGTAGAGGGTTCCGACCACCAGGCCGTTGGCGTAGCCGGGGAGCCCGCGCAGCAGCGACACGTCGAGCAGCGGCGGGCGCTCGAGTCGTACGGTCCGCGCCTCCCACCGCACGAACCCCCACGCGAGCGGCGGGAAGGCGACCAGCGCCAGTAGGGCGACCCCCGCCCCGCCCTCGAGGCTGATCAGCGGGTAGAGCACCGCCAGGACGGCCAGGCCGAGCAGGGCCGCGCCGACGACGTCGATGCGGGGATCCTCGGGCACGGCCTCCGGGCCTGCGCCGACGTCGTTGTCGGGCACCAGCCGGCGGATCAGCACCAGCGCGACCAGGCCGATGGGCACGTTGATGAGGAACAGCGAGCGCCAGCCCTCGTCCTCGCCGAGCAGGCCGATCAGCGCACCGCCGATGAGCGGGCCGGTCGCCGAGGCGACCGCGACGGTGAAGCCGAACATGCCGAAGGCGCGGCCCCGCTCGGCGCCGCGGAACAGCTGCTGGATGAGCCCGGAGTTCTGTGGGGTGAGCAGCCCGGCGCTGGCGCCCTGCACCAGCCGGGCCACGATGATGGCGGCGGCGTTGGGCGCCAACCCCACCGCGGCGCTGGAGACGATGAAGCCGACCAGCCCGATCGTCATCATCCGGCGGCGACCGTGCGCGTCGCCGAGGCGGCCGCCGGCGACCAGCGTCATGCCGAACGCCAGCGCGTAGCCCGAGACCACCCACTGGATGGTGGCGGCCGAGGTGTCGAGCCCGGCCCGGATCGACGGCACGGCGACGTTGACGATCGTGACGTCGAGCAGCGACATGAAGCCGACGACGAGGGACACCGCGAGGATCCGCCAGCGCCGCGGGTCGGGCTGGTACGCCTCCGCTTCGCCGGTGCCCGCCTCGGTCTGCTCGTCCTGGGTCATCCGCGCCAGCCTCTCACCCGCTCCCACGCGCCGGCGTCGCCCGACGGGGCGGGGCGGAGGAGGCGGGGAGAGCGGCAGGATGGGGGCATGAAGGCGGTCCAGGCGCGCGTGAGCGGCACGGTGCAGGGCGTCGGGTTCCGGTGGTACGCCCGGGAGCGCGCGCAGCAGCTCGGCGTCGCCGGCTGGGTGCGCAACGAGCTCGACGGGAGCGTCCTGCTGCACGCCGAGGGCGAGGACGACGTCGTCGACGCGCTCGTGGAGTGGTGCCGGCAGGGGCCGCCGTCCGCCCGGGTGCGCGACGTCGTGACGCGCGAGGCGGCGGCGAGCGGCGCGGCGACGTTCGAGGTGACCGGCTGAGGCGTGCGGGCGTGGCGGGGATCTCGTCGCCGCGGGCTTCGTCGCGCGGGTGCGGCGCCCCGAGACTGGGCCCTGTGAGCACCATGAGCACCCGACGGCGACCCGCATGACCGCCCCCGTCACCGTGTCGGTGACCCGCCACGTCGACCCCTCGCGCACCACGGAGATGCTGGCGTGGGTGCAGGCCGGCACCACGCTCGCGGAGCGCTTCGACGGGTTCCTCGGCTCGGGCTGGGTGCGCCCGAGCGTGGACTCGAGCGACTGGCACATGCTCTACCGCTTCGCCGACAGCGAGTCCCTCGCCGCGTGGGAGGCCTCGCCGCAGCGCGCCTGGTGGCTCGAGGCGGCGCACGGGACCGTGGAGGAGAAGCGGCGCGAGCGGCGTACGGGCATCGAGGGCTGGTTCGACGAGCCGACGTCGGTCGAGGCGCTGAGCGCCGCTCCCGTGCCGCCGCCGCGCTGGAAGCAGATGGTGGTGATCTTCATGGTGTTCCTGCCGCTGAGCCTGACCGCCAACTTCGTCGCCTCCCGCGTGATCCCCGACTGGCCGCTGGTGCCGCGCGTGGTGCTGGTGACCACGGTGATGACGCCGCTGATGACCTACGTCTTCCTCCCGTGGATGACGCGCCGCATGAGCTGGTGGCTGCACCGCCGGTGACGGCTAGGCTCGGCGCGTGGCCGAGCCCGAGATCCCCGCAGCCCCCGCGATCGAGGGCACCACGCACCTGCACTCCGGCAAGGTCCGCGACCTCTACCGCATCGACTCCGGCGAGCACGAGGGTCGGCTGCTCATGGTGGCCAGCGACCGCATCTCGGCCTACGACTTCGTCCTCGACACCACCATCCCCGACAAGGGCGAGATCCTCACCCGGATGTCGCTGTGGTGGTTCGACCGGCTCTCCGGGCTGGTGGGCAACCACGTGGTGTCCACCGACGTGCCCGCCGCCGTCGCGGGCCGCGCCGTGGTCTGCGAGCAGCTCGACATGTTCCCGGTCGAGTGCGTGGCACGCGGCTACCTCACCGGGTCGGGGTTGCTCGACTACGCCCGCACCGGCGAGGTGTGCGGCATCGCGCTGCCCGCCGGCCTGCAGGACGGCAGCCGGCTGCCCGAGCCGATCTTCACCCCCGCGACCAAGGCCGACCTCGGCGACCACGACGAGAACGTCGACTACCGGGCCGTGGTCGAGGCGGTCGGCGACGACGCCGCCGCCGAGCTGCGGATGCTGACCATGGAGGTCTACCGCACGGCCCACGCCGTCGCGCAGGAGCGCGGCATCATCGTGGCCGACACCAAGCTGGAGTTCGGCCGACGGCCCGCCGCCGAGGGCGGCGCCACGATCCTCGCCGACGAGGTGCTCACGCCCGACAGCTCCCGCTTCTGGCCGGCCGACGCGTGGCAGCCCGGGCGCGCCCAGTCGTCGTACGACAAGCAGATCGTGCGCGACTGGCTCACCGGCGAGTCGGGCTGGGACCGCGCCTCCGGCGAGGCGCCGCCGCCGCTGCCGGAGGCGGTCGTGGAGCGCACCCGTGCCCGCTACGTCGAGGCCTACGAGCTGTTGACCGGGGAGTCGTTCTGACGACGCGCCGCTTCACCGCGACCGTCGAGCTCCCGCACTCGGCGGAGCAGGCGTTCGCCTACCTCGTCGACCCGCGGCGGCGTCCGGAGTGGCAGTCGAGCCTGCTCTCCACCGACGTGCCGGAGGACGAGGAGCCCCACCTCGGCCAGTCGTGGACCGAGCTGACGGTGGTCGGGGTGCGCCCGAGCCTGGTGGTCACCGCGTTCGTTCCGTTCCGGTGGTGGGCCGAGCGCGGCACCTGGCGCGGGGTCGAGGCGACGCTGCACCTGCGCTTCACCGGCACCCGCGAGGGATGTCGCGTCGTGGCCGAGGGAGAGGTCACCGGCGACGGCCTCTACGGCGTCGCTGCGCGCAGCTCGGGCCTGCTGGCGGGGCGCGCGATCGCGGCCGACCTGCGCACCGCCGGGCACCGCATCGCCCAGCTCTCGGGCGGGTGACGCGGCTCACGGGCGCTGAGTAGGTTGGCGCCATGGCCAACCTCTCCTCGCTCCTCGAAGGCACCGCCGCGGCCCACCCCGACCGCACGGCAGTGGTGCTGGGTGACACCCGGCTGACCTACGCCCAGGTCGACGCGGCCGCCAACCAGGTGGCCAACCTGCTGGTCTCGCGCGGCATCGAGCCCGGCGACAAGGTGGCGCTGAGCTGCCCCAACCTGCCGTGGTTCCCGATCGTCTACCACGGCATCCTCAAGGCCGGCGCGAGCGTCGTGCCGCTCAACGTGCTGCTCAAGGCGCGGGAGGTGGCGTACCACCTCGACGACTCGGACGCGACGGCCTACGTCTGCTTCCAGGGCACGCCCGAGCTGCCGATCGGCGCCGAGGGCCACGCCGGCTTCGAGCAGGCCGAGGGGTGCGAGCACTTCCTCCTGATCACCGCGGACCCGGCGGCCGCGTCGCCCATCGAGGGCGTCGAGACGCTGGGCCGGGCGCTGAAGGGGCAGTCGCCGGTCTTCGAGACCCGCCAGGTCGACGGCGACGACACCGCCGTCATCCTCTACACCTCGGGCACCACCGGCCAGCCCAAGGGCGCCGAGCTGACGCACCGCAACATGATCTCCAACGCGCTGGTCAGCGACGCGCTCTTCGGCGCCGACGCCGACCGCCCCGACACCCTCCTGTGCGTCCTGCCGCTCTTCCACTCCTTCGGCCAGACCGTGATCATGAACGCCGGGTTCGCCTTCGGCGGCACCGTGGTGCTGCTGCCGCGCTTCGAGCCCGGGCCGGCGCTCGCGCTGATGGAGCAGGAGGGCGTGACGTTCTTCGCCGGCGTCCCGACGATGTACTGGGGCCTCCTCGGTGCGCTCGACGGCTCGGGCGTCGACGTGACGACGATCGCCGACCACGTACGCGTGGCGGTCGCCGGCGGGTCGGCGCTACCGGTGGAGGTGCACAAGGAGTTCGAGCACCGCTTCGGCGTGACCATCCTCGAGGGCTACGGCCTCTCCGAGACCTCCCCGGTCGCCAGCTTCTCCGTGTGGGGCGAGCCGGTGCGCGTCGGGTCGATCGGCACGCCGATCCCCGGTGTCGAGATGAAGCTGATCAGCCCCGTGCCCGGGGTGCGCGAGGACCTCGACGGCGACGACGTCGTGGGCGAGATCGCGATCAAGGGGCCCAACATCATGAAGGGCTACCACGGGCGCCCCGACGCGACGGCCGAGGCGATCGTGGACGGCTGGTTCCGCTCCGGCGACCTGGGCCGCAAGGACGCCGACGGCTGGTACTACATCGTCGACCGGTCCAAGGACATGATCATCCGCGGCGGCTACAACGTCTATCCCCGCGAGGTCGAGGAGGTGCTGCTGACGCACCCCGACGTCTCGCTCGCGGCCGTGATCGGCGTCCCCCACGAGAGCCACGGCGAGGAGATCAAGGCCGTCGTCATCCGCAAGGAGGGCGCCACGGTGACCGAGGACGAGCTCGTCGAATGGAGCAAGGAGCAGATGGCTGCCTACAAGTACCCCCGCATCGTCGAGTTCGTCGACGCCTTGCCGATGACGGCCACGGGCAAGATCCTGAAGCGGGAGCTCGCCTGATGCGCGCCCTCGGCATCGCCCTCGGCGTCCTCATGCTCATCACGGGCGCGATCTGGACCTTCCAGGGCCTGGGCTACCTCAAGGGCAGCGCGATGACCGACCAGAGCGTGTGGGCCATCATCGGCCCGCTCCTCGCCGGCCTGGGCGTCGCGTTGCTCATCGTGGCGCTCCGCCGCCAGGAGTGACGTACGCCGGTCTGCTCCCCGCCGTCGGTTCATCAAGGTATGTCGGCGAACCGGCAGTTCCCGCGGTGAATTGACGCAGGGAGGTGCGGGTTGGTCTGCATACCTTGATGAACCATCACGGCGCCGCGGGGCCGGACAGCCGCTCCTGGAGCGCGATCGCGTCGAACGGCGCGTGCACCTTGGCGTCGTTGTCGAAGTAGACGAACACCTCGCGATCGTCGGCCTCCCACCCGCGTACCTTCTGCTCCCAGCGGTCGAGGGCCTCGTCGGAGTAGCCGCTGGCGTAGAGCTCGGTGTCGCCGTGCAGGCGCACGTACACGACGTCGCTGGTCACCTCGTCGAACATCGGCCACGTGCCGGCGGAGTCGGCCACGACCATCCCGATCCCGTGCGCGCGCAGCAACTCGCAGAACTCCGGCGTGCGGAACGACCGGTGCCGCACCTCGAGCACGTGGCGGAGCGGCCGGTCGACCGGGCACGCGGTGTCGGCGGGCTCCTTGAGCTTGTCGGGGTCATGGTGCGCAGCGGCGTACGACGACGCGGCGGCGGTGGTGCGCGGCAGCAGGTCGAAGAACGCGGCCAGGCGGTCGGGGTGGAAGCCGAGGTTGGGCGGCAGCTGCCACAGCAACGGGCCTAGCCGCTCGCCGAGCGACAGCACGCCGGAGGCCAGGAAGGTGCCCAGCGGCGCCTCGACGTCGACCAGCTTCTTCATGTGGGTGACGAAGCGGGGTCCCTTGACGGCGAACACGAAGTCGTCGGGCACCTGCTCGCCCCATGCGTGCCAGCTCGAGGGGCGCTGCAGCGAGTAGAAGGAGCCGTTGACCTCCACGCTGCCCAGCCGCTCGCCGACGTAGGACAGCTCGAGGCGCTGGGGGAGCCCGGGCGGGTAGAAGTGCGTGCGCCAGCCGGCGTAGCGCCAGCCGGAGATGCCGATCCGTGCCATGTGAGCTCCTCTCGCGCGTCGCGCCGACACCCGTGGCGTACCCGCTCGGTCCACCGTCATGCCCGCCGGGTGCAGGTGCCCAGCGGATCACTAGAATCGACGGTGCCAGTCCACCTGTCTCCAGGAGCGCCCCCGTGGCCAGAGTCGTCGTCGACGTCATGCCCAAGCCCGAGATCCTCGACCCCCAGGGCAAGGCGGTGCTCGGTGCGCTTCCCCGCCTGGGCTTCGACCTCGTCACCGACGTCCGCCAGGGCAAGCGGTTCGAGCTGCAGGTCGAGGGCGAGATCACCGACGCGGTGCTCGCGGAGATCGAGCGCGTCGCCGGGACACTGCTGTCCAACCCGGTGATCGAGGACTTCGAGGTCCACGTCGAGGAGCACTCCGTGGCCGAGGTCGCGCGCGGGGTCGGCCGATGAAGGTCGGCGTCGTCACCTTCCCCGGTTCGCTCGACGACGTCGACGCGCGTCGCGCCGTCACGATCGGCGGCAACGAGGCCGTCGCGCTGTGGCACGGCGACCACGACCTCAAGGCCGTCGACGCGGTCGTGCTGCCCGGCGGCTTCTCCTACGGCGACTACCTCCGCTGCGGCGCGATCTCCCGCTTCGCGCCGGTGATGACGTCCGTCATCGAGGCCGCGGGCCGGGGCATGCCGGTGCTCGGCATCTGCAACGGCTTCCAGATCCTCTGCGAGTCGCACCTGCTGCCCGGCGCGCTCATCCGCAACGACCACCGCAAGTTCGTCTGCCGCGACCAGCGGCTGCGCATCGAGCGCGTCGACACCCCGTGGACCTCGGCCTACGCCGAGGGCGCCGAGGTCACGATCGTGCTCAAGAACGGCGAGGGCGGCTTCGTCGCCGACGATGACACCCTCGACCGGCTCGACGGCGACGGCCGGGTGGTCGCGCGCTACCTCGGCGACAACCCCAACGGCTCGCTGCGCGACATCGCCGGCATCTCCAACGAACGCGGCAACGTCGTCGGGCTCATGCCACACCCCGAGCACGCGGTCGAGGACCTCACCGGTCCGGGCACCGACGGGCTCGGCTTCTTCACCTCGCTCGCTGAAAAGGCATTCGCATGAACGACCAGCTCGCCCCCCGCAGGCTCTACCGCTACGTCGCACTCGCCGAGGCGATCACCTGGGCGCTGCTGCTGACGGGCATGTTCCTCAAGTACGTCACCGACACGACCGAGCTCGGTGTGCAGGTCTTCGGCATGGTCCACGGCGTGGTCTTCATCGCCTACTGCCTGGTCACCGTGCTGCTGGCGGTCGACCAGAAGTGGCCGCTCAGCCGGCTCGCGCTCGGCCTGGGCGCGGCGGTGCCGCCGTTCGCGACGGTGCCGTTCGAGCGCTACGCCGAGCGCGCCGGCCTGCTCAGCGACTCCTGGCGCCTGCGCGCCGAGTCGCCCGCCGGGATCATCGAGCGGCTCACCTCCTGGCTGGTCCGTCGTCCCGCCCAGGGTGCCGCGGTGGGTCTCGTCGCGGTGCTCGGCCTGACCGGCGTCGCGCTCGTCATCGGCCCTCCGGTCTGACCCTGCCGCCCCGCCTTTCCTCGCGTTCGGCCGGGCTCAAGCGGTCACGTCCCCGCTCAACACGTCGGATCCGACGTGTTGAGCGGGTCTGTCACCGCTTGAGCAGC
The DNA here is from genome assembly GCF_058134345.1 of Nocardioides sp. Z24_21. Classification (NCBI taxonomy): domain Bacteria; kingdom Bacillati; phylum Actinomycetota; class Actinomycetes; order Propionibacteriales; family Nocardioidaceae; genus Nocardioides; species Nocardioides sp. Z24_21. Next base: position 1,165,650 of record NZ_JBYTTH010000001.1, on the reverse strand, counting down.
CGCGTCAGCGCCCCTGCTGGAGCTTGTTCCAGGTCTGGCGCGTGGCGACCCCGGAGACCCCGATCCGGAGCCGGGACTGGTAGGTCCGCACCGCGGCCTCGGTCTTGGCGTCGAACACGCCGGTGGCCCGGAAGCGTCCGGCCCCGGCCGCGTTGAGCGCCCGCTGGAGCCGGTGGACCGACTCGCCGGTGGAGCCGCGCTTGAGCGTCGTACGCGACCCGGCGGCGAGGAGGGCGGTCCAGTGCCGCTGGGTGAAGGTGTCGCTGGGGGCGAACCGGCGCGAGGCCTGCCAGGCGCGGGCGGCGGCGACGGTGGCGGCGTCGTACGAGCCGTCGACGGGGCCGGAGTAGGTGCCCCGCTCGGTGAGCAGGCACTGGAGCACCTTGACCCGCGTGGGCTTGGCCTTGCCGGGGGAGAGGGCGGGGTACTTCCAGTAGCCGAGCCGCGTGCCGGGGCAACGGCCCTCGGGCCGCGGCTGGGACCCGGCGCCCAGGTCGATGAAGTTGCTGTCGATGTTGATGGTCACCCCGCCCCACGTCTCGTCGTGGCCGCCGCGGTACTGCTTCATCCGCCCGCCTGGGCGCCAGCCATCCTCGGGGATGTAGGTCGTGGACGTGTTGGCGGCGCCGTCCCACCGGGCGATCCAGATGCGATCGGGGAGCGCGTACTGCCCCGGGCGCTGCGTCCGGGCGTCGTCGAGCATCTTGATGCCCGAGCTGGCGCTGGAGTAGAAGCCGGCGACGTAGCCGAGCGCCTTGATCCGGGTGACCCACCCGCTCGTGAAGACGAGCGCCGACTCGCGGCAGTGGGTGTTGGCGAGGTCGAACCCCTCGAGGTCGTACCAGAGGGTGCTGCCCGGGCCGATGCCGTACGCCGCCGCGTCGGCGGCGTTCTTGTCCGCCTCCGCCGCCCCCTGCGCGGCCGCCGCGGCATATCCGCCGGCCGGGGCGGGGGAGATCCTGAAGTCGTCCTTGTAGCGCGGGAAGCGCGGCTGGCAGGACGCCTGGGGGCCGAGCGCGATGGGCAGCAGCCGCCAGCCGCGGGCGACCTGGGCGGCCACCCAGGTCGGGCTGAGGTGGGGCTGGGCACGACAGGCGCGGGAGTCGCCGGAGATGTAGATCCCCACGGCGGTGAACGGCGACTTCTTCCACCAGGTGTCCATGGCCGACTGGCTCGGCGCGACGCACTGGTCGAAGCCGTAGCCGGTGAAGTCGCCGGGCGTCGCGAGGGCGATCTGGCGCTGCGAGGCGAGCGCGCGCGCCTGAATCGGCTCCTCGGCCGTGGCCGGCGCCGTGCCGAGGAGTGGGGCGACGACCAGCAGCGCGAGGGCGGCGGTGGCGGTCCGGGCGAGGGTGCGGATGGGGCGGGGGCGGCGCATGGGTGACTCCAGCTGCGGGGAAGGGCGTGGCGCGGGCAGGCTACCCACGGAATCACACCTGTCACACCGGTAACAGACGTTCCACGGAAGTACAGCGCTGTAGTTCTCATCCCTGCCTGGCTGAGAACCGTCGGCCGCGGGAGGGAGCAGCCTCAGTCGGAGGTGGGGACGTCGTCGAGGAGGAAGTTGCCCTTGGCCTCCTCGGCCTCGACGAGCTCCTCGAACGCGAGCGCGATGTCCTCCTGGTGCTCGTCGATCATCGTCGCGAGGTGGCCCTGCAGGAGGGCGCCGTGGGGGGACTCGCCGGAGAACACCCGCTCCCAGGTGTCCTCGCCGCCGCGGATCTTCTCCACGAGCGTGCGCATGTCGTCGCCCAGCTCCCCCGACTCGGCCTGCTCCTCGAGCGCCTTCCTCTCCTCGTCGGTGAGCAGCGGGCGCGCGTCGAGCTCCTCGACGGTCGCCTGCAGGTCGGCCAGGCTCGAGGTGAGGTCGTCGCGGGCGGCGCTGATCGCGGCCAGGATCTCCTCCTGGCTCCGGGGGTCGGTGCTCATCGGGGTGCCCTCATGCGCGGGAGGCTACGCCGGCGCGGCGGGCGCCGCGACCACCGCGCGGTGCTTGCCGATCGTGGGCGTGGCGACCGTCTCGGGGTCGCGCACGATGCTGCTGGGCGCACCGCTCGACATCGGGCCGCCGGCAGTGGAGACCGGCGCCCGGTCGCCGTCGAAGAACCGCTTGACCGACGAGATGAGCGACTCGACCTGCTTGAGGATGTCGATGAGCTTCATCAACGTGCGGAAGGCCTTCATCACCGCCTGGAAGGCCTGGAACACCGCCTGCACCACGCGCGCCCAGCCGACACCGGGGATGCTCATCGTCGCGAGCGCGGCCGAGACGGTCTGCACCGCCGACTTCACGCACTGCACGACCGACAGCGCGGTCTGCCAGGCGTCGCGGCAGACCTGCACGACGGTCTGGCCCATCTGGATGAGCTGCCCGGCCTGGGTGTCGAGCGAGCCGACCCAGGTGCCGATCTGGGCGATGGCCGCGTCGGACGCCCCGCCCTGCCACGTCTGCGAGATGGTGCTCCCGCCGCTCTGCAGGTTGGCCGAGACGCCCCTCATCGACTGGCCCAGGGCGCCGAAGGACGATCCCTGGGTGGAGGCGCCGACCACGTCGCCACCGATCTTCTCGGCCAGCTCGGCGCGGATGTCGAAGCCGGTCAGCATGCGCACCAGGTCGCACACGGTGTCGTAGGGGAAGCCGAAGCTGACCTGCGGCAGGCTCGTCTCGGTGGCGGCGGCGCGCTTGATGGTGGTGTCGGCGACGTCCCAGAAGCTGCTCGACCCGTCGCGGCCGTCGACGCCCGACGCGCGGTGGCGGCGTACGACGCCGTCCTCGGTCAGCGTGAAGTCGCGGGCGGTGGCCCGCAGCGCCTCGGCGTGGTCGGCCATGCCGCGACCGTTGTCCTCCAGCGACTGGTGCACCGAGGGCAGCAAGGCGTTGTAGGCACCCATCATCGTCTCGAGGATCGGGCCGAAGTCGGTCTGCACGAGGCTGGCGCCGCCGTTGCGGGCGATCCCGCTGAGGTCGTCGCTGGCGCGCTGCACCTGCGCGGACCAGGCGTCGAGCTCGGAGAGGTCGACGGTCATGACGGCGTTCATCGCGGCTCCTGCAGGGCTGTGGGGTGGTGAGGCAGACGTTCCCCTGGCAGGCCGCCGCGAAACTCACCCGGCCGCCGGAACGTTCCGTCCACAGCCGGGGTCGGGGCGCGTTTTGGCCCCCAGCGGCGCGGGTACCTCGTCAGGGTGAGCGCACCCGGCAAGCGGTCCCTGATGCAGGTCGAGCCGGCCAGGCTGGTCGAGCTGGCGGGCTCCTCCGAGCGCATCCTCGACGCCATGAGGCACGACTGGGCCGTCGCGCTGCCCGAGCTGTCGGGTGCCTGCGCGGCGCTGGGTGACGCGACGGGCACCGCCAACCTCGCCGCGTCCTACGCCGACGCGCTGGCCGACGCCGACGAGGTGCTCGGCTCGCTGTCCGGTGCCCTCGAGGTCGGCGTCGCCGGACTGGTCGACGCCGCGCGCGACGCGACCCGGGCCGACGACGGCGTGGCCGCCGAGCTCGAGCGCGCAGCCCAGCTGCTGGGGGAGGGCCCGTTCGGCCTGATGCCCGGTCCGGGAGGTCGATGACCGTGCCGGCCCACCCGTGGGAGCTGCGCGCCGACGTCATGCCGCTCGAGGCCGCCGCCCAGCGGTGGGCCGAGGTCGGCGCCCTGGTGGCCCGCCGCGGGGACGAGCTGGTCGAGGCCGCGCGCCGCGCCACCGAGGGATGGGACGCGGCGGCCGCCGAGAGCTACGAGGAGCACCGCCGGCAGGTGCTCGCGCACCTCGACCACTTCACCACCCTGGCCGAGCGGATCGCCGACTCGCTGCGCGCGTCCGCGGGTCTCCTCGCCTCGTCGCAGAAGGAGCTCGACCAGGCGTGGACGACCGTCGCGGACGTCCCCCACGAGGTCGTCGGAGAATCGCGGCACCTGGTCTTCAGGCCCTCGGAGGACGAGGAGCGCGGCAGGGTCACCCGCGGCCAGGCCGAGGCCGCCGACATCCGGCGCCGACTGGCCGCTGCGCTCGACCAGGAGAGCGCCCGGCTTCGCGCGGCGCGCGCCGAGCTGGTGACGGTCCGCACCGAGCTGCTCCCGCTCACCGGCGGCAGCTTCCCGGTGTTCGACGGTGCGGGAGGGGAGGTGTCGGGTGTCGGCACCCTCGTCGCGACGCCGTCGACCTCCGTGCCCGGCTCCTCGCAGGCGGGGGCCGGGGGCGTCGCCGCCCTGCCGCCGCTGACCCCCGTCGCGGTGACGGTGCCCGACCTCACGGGCGTCTCCGCGGCCGCCCTCGCGCCGCTCGCGGCCAGCGGTGCTGCCGCCGCTGCCGGACGGGGCAGGTCCGAACGCCCGCCGCTCGGCACGCCGCCCGTGGGCGCCATGGGCGGCGGCGCGATGGCCGCGCGCGCAGGCACGATGTCGCGCGGGATGGCGAGCGGGCGCGGCGGACCCGCCCGGATGCCGGGCCCGAAGCCGGAGAGGACCGCCGCCGAGGAGGCCGCGGCGCGCGCCGCCCGCGAGAAGGAGGCGTTGCGCGAGGCCAAGCGCGCGGCGCTGGAGCAGAAGCGCGCCGAGCGGGCCGCCCGCAAGGCAGAGCGCGCCGCCGCACGCGACGGCCAGCCCGCCGGCCGCTCGCGCGACGGCGCCCGCCGCGACGACGCCCAGGACGACGGCCAGGACGACGGCCGGGACGACGCGCACGACGACGCCGAGGGCCCGGAGCAGGACGAGGAGCTCGACGCCGAGCTCGACGCCGCGGCCGACGGTCGGACGGGCCAGCCGGCCGCCGAGCGGAGGCAGGCCGTACGCGTCGTCCACGAGGCGGCTCCCGAGAGCGGTGCCGGGGCCGCGCGCCGGTAGATTGACGCCGTGCCCGACACGAGCGCCGCCCCGCTGCCCGCTGCCCCCGAGAAGGCCGGTCTCACGACGTCCGGCGCGACCGCCACCCTCGACACGGTGGCCCTCGCGGCCACCGACGCCGAGCGCGAGCAGCCATGGGCCGACCTGGGCCTCAAGGCCGACGAGTACGCCCGGATCCGCGAGATCCTCGGCCGGCGCCCGACGAGCTCCGAGCTGGCGATGTACAGCGTGATGTGGAGCGAGCACTGCTCCTACAAGTCCACCAAGGTGCACCTCAAGCAGTTCGGCGAGATCCCGCAGGAGACGCCCGTCGGCACGATGCTGGCCGGCATCGGCGAGAACGCCGGAGTGCTCGACATCGGTCAGGGCTACGCGGTGACCTTCAAGGTCGAGAGCCACAACCACCCGTCGTTCGTCGAGCCCTACCAGGGTGCGGCCACCGGTGTCGGCGGCATCGTGCGCGACATCCTCGCGATGGGCGCCCGCCCGGTCGCGGTGATGGATCCGCTGCGCTTCGGCCCGCTCGACGCCCCCGACACCGCCCGGGTGCTGCCCGGGATCGTGGCGGGTGTCGGCGGCTACGGCAACTGCCTCGGCCTGCCCAACATCGGCGGTGAGGCGGTCTTCGACGAGACCTACGCCGGCAACCCCCTGGTCAACGCGCTCTGCGTCGGCGTGCTCCGCCACGAGGACCTCCACCTCGCCAAGGCGTCGGGCGCCGGCAACCAGGTGGTGCTCTACGGGGCGCGCACCGGAGGCGACGGCATCGGAGGCGTCTCGGTGCTCGCCAGCGAGACGTTCGACGCGACCGGGCCCGCCAAGCGGCCGAGCGTGCAGGTCGGCGACCCCTTCATGGAGAAGCTGCTCATCGAGTGCACGCTCGAGCTCTTCGCCGCCGGGGTGATCGCCGGCATCCAGGACCTCGGCGGCGCCGGGCTCTCGTGCGCCACCTCCGAGCTGGCCTCGGCCGGCGACGGCGGCATGCACGTCGAGCTCGACCGCGTCCCCCTCCGCGACTCGACGCTCGCGCCGGAGGAGATCTTGATGAGCGAGTCGCAGGAGCGGATGATGGCGGTCGTCGAGCCCGCCGACGTCGAGGCGTTCATGGCGATCTGCGCGAAGTGGGACGTCGAGGCCGTCGTGATCGGCGAGGTGACCGACACCGGCCGCCTGCACATCGACTGGCACGGCGAGCGCGTGGTCGACGTACCCCCGCGGTCGGTCGCCCACGACGGCCCGACCTACCAGCGGCCCTACGCCCGCCCCGCGTGGCAGGACGCGCTGCAGGCCGACGGCGCGGAGGCGCTGCCGAGGCCCTCGAGCGGCGACGACCTCCGCGCGACGCTGCTCAGGCTCGTGGCCTCGCCCAACCTGTGCGACAAGTCGTGGATCACCGACCAGTACGACCGCTACGTCCAGGGCAACACGGTGCTCGCGCAGCCGGCCGACTCCGGCATGGTGCGCGTCGACGCCGACACCAACCTCGGGGTCTCGGTCTCGACCGACTGCAACGGCCGCTTCGCCAAGCTCGACCCCTACACCGGTGCGCAGCTGGCCCTGGCGGAGTCCTACCGCAACGTCGCCACGGGCGGCGCCCGCCCGCTGGCGGTCTCCGACTGCCTCAACTTCGGCTCGCCCGAGGACCCCGCGGTGATGTGGCAGTTCGCCGAGGCCTGCCGCGGCCTCAAGGACGCCTGCCTCGAGCTCGGTATCCCGGTGACCGGCGGCAACGTCAGCCTCTACAACCAGACCGGCGAGACCGCGATCCTGCCCACGCCGGTCGTCGCGGTCCTCGGGGTCATCGACGACGTCACCCGGCGTACGCCCACCGGCTTCGGCGCGGCCGGCGAACGGGTCTTCCTGCTCGGCGAGACCCGCGAGGAGCTGTCCGGCTCCGAGTGGGCCCACGTCGTGCACGGCCACCTCGGCGGGATGCCGCCTGCGATCGACCTCGCCGCCGAGCAGGCGCTCGCCGCGCTGCTGCAGGACGCCGCCCGCGACGGTGTCGTCACCAGCGCCCACGACCTCTCCGACGGCGGCCTCGCCCAGGCGCTGGCCGAGTCGGCCTTCGCGCGCGACCTCGGGGTCTCGGTCTCGCTCGACGCTGTCGCCGCCGACGCGTTCGTGGCGCTGTTCTCCGAGTCGACCGCCCGCGCCCTGGTGACGGTGACCGACGAGCAGGCCGACGCCCTGGTCGCCCTGGCCCAGCGCCACGGGGTCCCCCTCGCGCCCCTCGGGCGCACCGGCGGCGACACGATCTCCGTCGAGGGGGTCTTCGACCTGCCCGTGGCCGAGGCCAAGGCCGCCTGGCGGGCCACGCTTCCCGCGGCCCTCGGCTCCTGACCCACCCACCCACCAGCACCCGGCCCGGCGCGGCCGCGGGGGTAGTGAGGGAGAAGCTGGGGGTCAGCTCGAGCGGCGCATCGCGCGGACGCCCACCCAGAGGCCGAGGGCGGCGACGAGGGCCGCACCTGCGACACCCTGGCCGACGACGTCGGCGGGGAAGGTGCCCGCGAAGAGCGCGCGCACCGCGTCCACGACGTACGTCATCGGGTTGAGCTGCGAGACCACCTCGAGCCACCGGGGCGCGCCGTCCACCGGCAGCAGCACGCCGGCCGTGAGCAGCGCCGGGAACAGCAGCGTCTGCTGGACGGTCCAGAACATCCAGTCCTGTCCCTTCGAGGCGAGCGCGAGGGCGAACGACAGCGAGCCGACGCCGACGCTGAAGACCGACAGCACCAGCGCCGCCGCCAGCGCGCCCGCGAGGTGCAGGTCGAAGCTGAACGGTGTCACGACCGCGACGATGATCGCGACCTGCATCAGCATCGGCACGACCTCCTTGAGCGCCCGCCCGACCAGCAGCGCCGGGCGGCTGAGCGGGGAGACCAGCTGGCGCTCGTGCGAGCCGGACTGCATCTCCTCCATCAGGTTGGCCCCGGTGAACGAGGCACCCATCAGCGCGGTCATCGCGACGATGCCGGGCACGAACCACTGCAGCGCCGAGCCGTCGGCCATCTCCGGCAGGAGCGGTGCGAAGAGGCCCAGGAAGACCAGCGGCTGGATCATCGCGAAGACGACGGCCATCGGCTCGCGCCAGACCGGCCTGAGCTCGCGGTTCATCACGTTGACGGTGTCGGACAGGAACGCGCTCATGCCGCGACCTCGCTCTCGGTCTGGGCGGACGCGGCGTCCGCGCCGGGGGTGGACTGGGTCTCGCGCAGGCTGCGCCCGGTGAGGTCGAGGAAGACGTCGTCGAGGGTCGGTCGGGCGACCTCCACCCGCAGCGGCGCGACGCCGTCGGCGGCCAGGTCGGCGAGCAGGTCGCCGACCATGGCGGAGCCGTCCTTGACCCGCAGGTCCACGCCGTCGGCGCCGATCTCGACGCGGGCGTCGGGGACCCGTTCCAGCCGGGCGGAGGCCCGGGCCGAGTCGGCGGGCGACCCGAAGCCCAGGCGCACCAGGTCGCCGAGCCCGCTCTTGAGCCGGGCGGCGGTGTCGTCGGCGATCATCCGACCGTGGTCGACCACGATCACCCGGCCGGCGAGCGCGTCGGCCTCCTCGAGGTAGTGCGTGGTGAGCACGACGGTGCTGCCGCTCTCGGCGTGCAGGCGCCTCACGAGCTCCTGAAGGTTGGCCCGGTTCTGCGGGTCGAGCCCGGTGGAGGGCTCGTCGAGGAAGAGCACGCGGGGCAGGTGGACCAGCCCCATCGCGATGTCGAGCCGACGCCGCTGCCCGCCCGAGAGGGAGGAGACCTTGCGGTCGGCGACCGCGGCGAGGTCGAGCTCCTCGACGAGCTCCTCGGCCCGGCGACGGGCGTCGGCGCGCGAGAGGCCGTGCGCCCGGCCCTGGCTGACGAGCTCGTCGCGGCCGAGCTGGCGGTGCCCGGCGCCGTTGCCCTGGCCGACGAAGCCGATGGCGCGGCGTACGTCGCGCTGGGCGCTCACGACGTCGTGCCCGGCGACGCTCGCCGAGCCCGCGGTCGGGGCGATGAGCGTGGTGAGCATGCGGAGCGTGGTCGACTTGCCCGCCCCGTTGGGGCCGAGGAAGGCGACCAGCTCGCCCTGCCCGATCTCGAGGTCGAGGTCCTGGACGGCCTCGACCGTGTGCTTGCGCGAGGTGAAGTGGCGCGTCAGGCCACGGGTCACGATCGCCGGTCCGGTGTGGTGGTGAGTCATGACACCACGCTAGGAACGCATGCGGCCAGTTACTGTCCGCAATCGGACTAATCTGGATCCATGAGCACGAGCGAGCGGATGCTGCGGTTGCTGTCCCTGCTCCAGACCCACCGCTACTGGCCGGGCCCGGAGCTGTCCGAGCGGCTCGAGGTGAGCCCGCGGACCGTCCGGCGCGACGTCGACCGGCTGCGCGAGCTCGGCTACACCGTCGACGCGGTGCGCGGCGCCGCCGGCGGCTACCAGCTGCGCGCCGGCGCCTCACTGCCGCCCCTGCTGCTCGAGGACGAGGAGGCCGTCGCGATCGCCGTCGGCCTCCGCACGGCCGCGGTGGGCGCGGTGGGCGGGACCGACGACTGGTCGGTGCAGGCCCTCTCCAAGGTGCTGTCCCTGATGCCTCCGCGGCTGCGTCGGCAGATGGACGCGGTCGCCTCGCAGACCGAGACGCCGGGTCCGTGGGAGGGGGCGCCCGTCGTCGACGCGACCGTGCTCACCACCCTCGCCCAGGCCTGCCGCGACAGCGAGCTGCTGCACTTCGACTACGCCGCCCGCGAGGCCGAGGTGACCCACCGCCGCGTCGAGCCGTTGCGGCTGGTCTCGCTCGGTCGGCGGTGGTACCTCGTGGCCTACGACCGCGACCGCGGCGACTGGCGCAGCTTCCGGCTCGACCGGGTCACCGATCCCGAGCCCACCGGCCAGCGGTTCCGTCCGCGCGACCTGCCGGCCGAGGACGCGCTCGCCTTCGTGCAGCAGGGCATCCGGCGGATGCCCCAGCGCCACGCCGTACGCGCGCGGGTGGCGATGCCGGCCGACGACCTCGCCGCGCAGGTCGGGCGGTGGGGCACCGTCACCCCCGACGGCGAGGGCTGCGTGCTGGAGATGAACGTCGACGACCTGGGCTGGCCGGTCATGGTGCTGGCCGGCTGCGGCGCCGAGTTCACGGTCGAGTCGCCGGCCGACCTGGCCGAGCGGGTGGCCGAGGTGGGCGCCCGCTTCTCCCGCGCCGCCGGGGGGCGCTAGGCAGCAAGGGCGGGCTTGCCCTCGAGGGCCCACTCGGACGGCCGGGGCACCGATCGGATGGAGCGGCTCGAGGTGAGGAGCACCGCCAGCAGCGCGGTCGCGGCCACGAGCACCGTGATCGCCGTGGCGCCGCCGTGGTGCTCGAGCAGGTAGCCGCCGAGCAGCGGGGCCAGCGGCATCACCGACATCGAGACGAACTGGCTGGTCGACGACACCCGGCCCTGGAGGTGGTCGGGGGTCACGGCCATCCGGTAGGAGCTGATGCCGGCGTTGCCGACGGGGTTGAGCAGCAGCAGGAGGAAGGTGCAGGCGCAGGCGGTCCACACGCTCGACGACACCGCCAGCGGCACCAGGGGCAGGCAGCACATCCACCCGATCAGCACGGTCAGCCGGCCCGTCGGCATCCGGTGGATCAGGCTCGGCGCGATCGCCGCGCCGAGGATGCCGCCGACCCCTGCGGCGGTGGAGACCTGGCCGATCTGCGCGGTCGGCGAGCACGCCCGCCGGCAGCAGCGTCGCGCAGAGGCCGCCGAGGTAGGCCGCCTCGACGACCCCCGCGTCCTGCGCGCGCTGGCCCACCCGGTGCGCGGGCGGATCCTCGACGAGATCGAGGCGTCGGGGTCGGTACGCGCGGCCGACGTCGCCCGGGAGCTCGGCATCCCGGCCAACCAGGCGAGCTTCCACCTGCGCCAGCTCGCCAAGTACGGCCTGGTCGAGGAGGCGCCCGAGGAGGCCCGCGACCGGCGCGATCGCGTGTGGCGCAGCGCCGCCCCGGACGGCTACACGGTGCGGCTGGGGACAGCTCGAGAAGGCGCCCGGCGGTCGGGCCGCCGTCGAGGTGTTCCGCCGCACCAAGGAGGCCTGGGGCCACCACGTCATCGAGCGCTCCTTCGACACCACCCACCCGGAGGGGAGCGGGGTGTTCGCGCTGTCCGACCACGCCCTCAAGCTCACCGACGACGAGGCGGCCGAGCTGCTGCGCGAGGTCGACGCGCTCGTGGAGGCGTGGGGTGCCCGCACCCGTGGGCGCGGCGACCCGGAGCGCCGCACCTACCTGCTGATGAGCGTCGGCCAGCCCTACCCCGACGCCACCGAGTGAGCCGACCGGGCCGGCGGGCCGTGCTGCTCGGGGCGAGCGCGGTCGGCGTGTCCGCCACCCTCGTCGGCTGTGGCGAAGAGTCGTCCGGCAGGGTGGACGACGTGCCCAGCGGACCCGAGCGGATCACCTACGGCCGCGACCCCAGCCAGTGGGTCGACCTCCACGTCCCGGCGGGCGAGGGCCGCGGACTGGTCGTCGTGATCCACGGTGGCTTCTGGAAGGCCCGGTACGGCGCCGACTACGGCGCCCCGTTGGCCGAGGACCTGGCAGCGCGCGGCTGGTCGGCGGCCAACGTCGAGTACCGCCGCGTCGGCAACGGCGGGGGCTTCCCCGAGACCCTCGACGACGTCCATGCGGCCATCGGCGCGGTCGCGGCCCACGCCCGCGGCCCCGTCGTCACGCTGGGCCATTCCGCGGGTGGCCACCTCGCCACGTGGGCGGGGGCGCGCACCCGCTTCGGGCGCTGGGCGAACGGCCCGGCACTGACCCACGTCGTGAGCCAGGCCGGGGTGCTCGACCTCCGCTCGGCGCTCGCGGACCGCCTCGGCGACGGAGCCGCGACGGCGTTCCTCGGCGATCCGGACGAGGCGGCCTACGAGCAGGCCGACCCGCTGGCCCAGGTGCCGCTCGACGTCGCGGTGTGGGCGGTGCACGCGCGCGACGACGACACCGTCCCGTTCAGCCAGGCCGAGGCCTACGTGGCGGCGGCGACCGCGGCAGGCGCCGAGGCGAGGCTCGTCGAGGTCACCGGCGGCCACTTCGGTGTCATCGACACCGACAGCGACGCGTGGGCCGCCTGTGTGCGGGTGCTCGACACCATCGGCTGACCTGCTCGGCGACCACCCTGCAGGCAGTGCGCGCCGCGCCGCCGCTGCGCCCCGCTCGGCACGGGGCGACCTCGCGCCAACTGCCTGCATGGTGGCCGTCTAGCCTCGGTCCGTGCCTGCCCGACTGAAGGTCCTCACGCCCGACCAGCTCGCCACGGCGGAGGCCGCGGGTGACACCCGGGCGCTCGTCAAGCACTACCTCGCGGTCCTCGAGGTGCGCGCCCCGGGCCGCTCCGTCGAGGTCCGGGTGCCGCCCTACGCCGCGGTCCAGGTCGTGCCCGGCGTGCGGCACACGCGCGGCACGCCGCCGGCGGTCGTCGAGACCGACGCCGACACCTGGCTGGCCGTGGCCACCGGGCGTACGACCTGGGCCGAGGCGCTCGACTCCGGCGCCGTGGCCGCGAGCGGCGAGCGGACCGACCTGTCGCCCTACCTCCCGCTGCGCGACTGACCCACCGGACCGGGCCGAAGGTCAGGGCCGACGGGGGTGTGCACCCGCGCGCATTTCCGGTACGAAGGAGCATGGCTACCCTCACCGACGAGCAGGTCCAGGATCTCGACCTCTGGTTCCGCGCGGCCAACTACCTCTCCGTCGGGCAGATCTACCTGCTCGACAACCCGCTGCTCGAGCGCCCCCTCGAGCGAGAGGACATCAAGCCACGGCTGCTGGGCCACTGGGGCACCACCCCCGGGCTCAACCTCGTGTGGACGCACCTCAACCGGCTGATCCGCGAGCGCGACGTCGAGGCGATCATCCTGTGCGGGCCCGGCCACGGCGGCCCGGCTGCGGTGGCCAACGCCTGGCTCGAGGGCACCTACTCCGAGGTCTACCCGGCGATCGGTGAGGACCGCAGTGGGATGTCCCGGCTGTTCCGCCAGTTCTCCTTCCCCGGTGGCATCCCGAGCCACGTCGCCCCCGAGACGCCCGGCTCGATCCACGAGGGCGGCGAGCTCGGCTACGTGCTCTCCCACGCCTACGGCGCCGCGATGGACAACCCCGACCTCGTGGTGACCGCGGTGGTCGGCGACGGAGAGTTCGAGACCGGCCCGCTGGCGACGAGCTGGCACGGCAACAAGTTCGTCGACCCCGTCCATGACGGCGCGGTGCTGCCGATCCTGAGCCTCAACGGCTGGAAGATCGCCAACCCCACCGTCCCCGCGCGCATCCACCGCGACGAGCTCGAGAGCCTGCTGCGCGGCTTCGGTCACCACGTGATCACCGTCGAGGGCGACGATCCGGCCGACGTGCACCGCCAGATGGCCGCCGCGATGGACGAGGCGCACGACATGATCCGCGAGATCTGGCGCGCCGCCCGCGAGGACGGCGACGTCGAGCGGCGGCCGTGGCCGATGATCCTGCTCGTCACGCCGAAGGGCTGGACCGGTCCCCGGGAGGTCGACGGCAAGCAGGTCGAGGGCACCTGGCGGGCCCACCAGGTGCCGCTCGCCGGCACCCGCGAGAACGACGCCCACCGCGCGCAGCTCGAGGAGTGGCTGCGCTCCTACCGTCCCGACGAGCTCTTCGACTCCGAGGGCACGCCCGTCGAGGCGGTGCGCGCCCTGGCGCCGTCCGGCAACCGGAGGATGAGCGCCAACCCGCACGCCAACGGCGGACTGCTCAAGCGTCCGCTCCGCCTGCCCGACTGGCGTACGTCCGCCGTCGGGGTGGAGCGGCCTGGCGGGTCCATCCACGAGCCGACCCGCGTGCTCGGGCAGTGGCTCGTCGGCGTGGTGCGCGACAACGACACCAACTTCCGCATCTTCGGCCCTGACGAGACCGCATCCAACCGCCTCGACGCCGTCTACGAGGTCACCGACAAGGTCTGGGCTGCCGACATCCTCCCCGTCGACGAGCACCTCGCCCACTCCGGCCGCGTGCTGGAGATCCTCTCCGAGCACACCTGCCAGGGCTGGCTGGAGGGCTACCTGCTCACCGGCCGGCACGGGCTGTTCAGCTGCTACGAGGCGTTCATCCACATCGTCGACTCGATGCTCAACCAGCACGCGAAGTGGCTCAAGACCACGCGCGAGATCGAGTGGCGCCCGCGCATCGCGAGCCTCAACTACCTGCTGAGCTCGCACGTGTGGCGCCAGGACCACAACGGCTTCTCCCACCAGGACCCCGGCTTCATCGACCACGTGATCAACAAGAAGGCCGAGGTCGTGCGCGTCTACCTGCCGCCGGACGCCAACACCCTGCTCTCGACGATGTCGCACTGCTTCGAGAGCGAGCACTACGTCAACGTCGTCGTCGCCGGCAAGCAGCCCACCTTCGACTGGCTCGACGCCGAGCAGGCCGACCTGCACTGCGCGCGCGGGCTCGGCATCTGGGACTGGGCCTCGAACGACGACGGCGAGCCCGACGTGGTCGTGGCGGCGGCGGGCGACGTGCCCACCGTCGAGGCGCTGGCCGCGGTCTCCCTCCTCCGCGAGCACCTCCCCGAGCTGCGCGTGCGCTTCGTCAACGTCGTCGACCTGATGCGGCTGCAGGACGAGCGCGAGCACCCGCACGGCCTGAGCGGGCGCGACTTCGACACGTTGTTCACCACCGACAAGCCGGTGATCTTCGCCTACCACGGCTATCCCTGGCTCATCCACCGGCTGACCTACCGGCGCACCAACCACGACAACATCCACGTCCGCGGCTACAAGGAGGAGGGCACGACCACCACGCCGTTCGACATGGTGATGATGAACGACACCGACCGCTACCACCTGGTCATGGACGTCATCGACCGCGTGCCCGGGCTCGGTCAGCGGGCCGCCTCCGTGCACCAGCTGATGGCCGACACCCGCCGCCGCGCCCGCCAGTGGACGCGCGAGCACGGCGACGACCTGCCCGAGGTGCGCGACTGGCGGTGGGATCCGGCCGCCGACCCGCGCCGGGGTGCCTCGCCGTCCACCACCGCCGAACCCGACACGAGCGCGGACAACCTCTAACGTGCACCCATGCACGTCAGTTCGCTCGGCTTCCGCACCGACCTCGCCCTCCTGACCGCCTCCGGCAGCACCGTGGAGGACCGCGGCACCCACCTCGTGGTCCGCACCCCGGCCAACCCGACCTACTACTGGGGCAACTTCCTGCTCCTCGCCGAGGCTCCCGTGCCCGGCGGCGAGCGGGAGGTGGTGGCGGCGTTCCGCACCGAGTTCCCCGAGGCGGGCCACGTCAGCATCGGCATCGACCGGCCCGACCTCACGCCCGAGGCGCGCGCGGCGTTCGAGGCTGCCGGGCTCGTGGTCGACGTCGCGTCGGTGCTCACCGCGACCGACCTCGTGGCCCCGCGCGAGGTGGACGAGGTGGGCGCCGAGGTCCGAGCGCTGCAGTCCGAGGAGGACTGGGAGAGCCGGGCACGCCTGAGCTATGCGATCGAGGACCGCGACGACGAGGAGTCGCACCTGCGCTTCGCGCGCGGGCGCAACGTCCAGGAGCAGCTGCTCGCGACGGCCGGTCGGGGCGCGCGGTTCGGCGTCTTCGTCGACGGCGAGGTCGTCAGCACCGCAGCCGCCTTCACCACCGAGGAGGGCGTGGCCCGCTTCCAGAGCGTCGAGACGCACCCCGAGCACCGGCGCAAGGGCCTGGCCGCCGCGGCCGTCCATGCGGCGGGGCGGTACGCCCTCGACCGGCTCGGTGCTCGCACGCTGGTGATCGTCGCCGACGACGACGGGGAGGCCATCGGCGTCTACCGCCGCCTCGGCTTCGCCGACGTCGAGCGCCAGCTCATGCTCGAGCGACGCGCCGGCGGTCCCCGGACGGCGTAGCCGCCCGGCGGGTCGCCCGCCCTGCCTCGGGGGATCTCGTGCCGGGCGTGCTGTCGGAGTCCCCGCTCGAGCGGGGACTCCGACACTGGGAGGGGGTTGCAACGGCCTCCAGGTGTCGGACTGGGCCACCAAGTCGGCCGCCGCGGCCCTCGGCGGCGGCACCAGCCACGCGTAGCGGTGCCGGCTCCCGCCCACGGCGTACGGCCCAACGCCGCGGCCCCAACGCGCGCCCCCACCTCGCGGCGGGCGCGTCTTGCCGCCGTCTCGCAGCCGTCTTGTGACGGTTGACACGACCGACCCGGCGTGCTCCACTACCTGTACGTACAAGTTGTACGGACAACTTTCCCGAGGTGTGTGACCTGACATGACCGACGTCTCCCACGACCGCGAGCCCGACCGCGAGATCGTCCCGCTCTACCAGATGATGAACCGCATCCCCGGCGGGCTGATGCTGATCCCGCTGATCATCGGCTCGCTGCTGGGCACGTTCGCGATGGGCTTCCTGGAGATGGGCTCCTTCACCACCGCCCTGTTCCAGCAGAGCGCGCTGCCCCTGATCGCGCTGCTGATCTTCGCGACCGGCACCCAGGTCACGATCAAGACCAGCGGGCCGGTGCTCGCCACCGCGGGCGTCGTGCTGATCTTCAAGAGCATCATCCCCGCCACGCTGGTGATCCTGCTCGGGCAGCTCGTGGGCCTCGACGGCATCCTGGGCGTGTCGATCCTCGCCCTGCTCGTCGCCGTCGACAACAGCAACGGCGGCCTCTGGCTGGCGTTCACCGGTCGCTACGGCGACAAGCGTGACCGTGGCGCCTACATCGCCTCCGCGCTCAACGACGGCCCGTTCTTCTCGATGCTGTTCCTCGGCGCCTCCGGCCTGGCCGACATCCCCGTCTCGGCGATGGTCGCCGCGGTGATCCCGTTCCTGCTCGGCATGCTGGTCGGCAACCTCAACCCGCACTGGCGCGAGGTGCTGCGGCCCACCCCCGCCATCGTGATCCCGTTCTTCGCCCTGGCGCTGGGCACCGGCATCGACCTCAACAACATCGTCAAGGGCGGCCTCTCCGGCCTCGTCGTGGGTCTGGTGGTCGCGCCGTTCACCGGCCTGCTGGTCTACATCGGCTACCGCTTCGTGCTGCGCCGCGGCTACCGCTCCGGCATCGGCTTCGCCGCGGGCACCACCGCGGGCAACGCCATCGCGACCCCGGCGATCATCGGCATGGCCGACCCGTCGTTCCAGCCCTACGTGGAGACCGCGACCGCCCAGGTCGCCGCATCGGTCCTGGTGACCGCGATCCTGGCGCCGCTGCTCGCCTCCCTGGCCCTCAAGCGCGAGGGCGGCCTGCTCACCGAGGAGGAGATCGACCGGATCGACGAGATGGACCTCGGGGTCAAGGAACCCCAGTTGTGAAGGTCCTCATCCTCGCCGACGACCTGACAGGGGCGAGCGACACCGTCGTGTCGTTCGCCCGGTCCGGGTGGTCGTCGCTGCTGTCGCTCAGCGGCGGGTGGACGCGTACGCCCGACGAGGACGCCGTGGCCGTCACGCTGGACACGCGACGCGACCCGCGCGCCGCCGAGGTGACCGCCCAGGCCGTCGCCGACCTCGCGGGGGACCGGCTCTACCTCAAGATCGACTCCACCGTGCGGGGCGCCGTCGCCGAGCAGGTACGCGGCGCGGTGCGCGGGCGGCGGCGCGCCCGGCCCGGGGCGTTCGCGGTGCTCTGCCCCGCCTACCCCGCCATGGGCCGCTCCGTCGAGGACGGCCACGTGCTCGTGGAGGGGCGGCCCGTGCACGAGGGCCCCGCCGGCTCCGACCCGGTCACCCCGGTGACCGAGTCCGAGCTCACGCGCCTCGTCCCCGGCTCCGTCCGCGCGACGGGGCACGACCTCGTCGCGGCCGTACGCGAGGCCGCCCGTGACCACGACGTCGTGGTCGTCGACGCGCGCGACCAGGCCGACCTCGACGCCCTCGCCGCCGCGATCGACGAGATCGGTCCCGACGCGATCCCCGTGGGCTCGGCAGGCCTTGCCATCGCCCTCGCCCGCACCTGGCAGGACGGCCCCGAGCCGCAGCGGCGCCCCGTCGCCATCGCGGCGGACGCGTCCGCGCTCGTCGTCGTCTCCTCCCTGCACGAGGCGGCCCGCAGGCAGGTCGAGGCGCTGCGCGCCGACGCCGAGCGCCTCGGCGTCGACCTGCTCGTCACCCCGTCGGAGCGCGAGGACGGCTCCGCGGTCCGTCAGGCGCGTGAGCTCGCCCGGCAGGCGGTCGACGCGCTCGCCGGGGGACGCCACGGCCTGCTGGTCCTCGTCGGCGGAGACGGCGCCGCCCAGACCCTCCTCGCCCTCGGTGCCACCGGCATCAACGTCGCCGACGCCCCCGTCGAGGGCGTGCCCGCCGGGACCCTCGTCGGCGGCCCGCACGACGGGCTGCCGATCGCGACCAAGGCCGGCGGCTTCGGCACCTCCTCGACCCTCGTCCAGCTGATCGACGCCGTACGCGTCACCCAAGGAGCCCCCTCATGAGCACGTCCACCAGCACCCCCGCCCCCACCCCGGGGGCCCTGCCCGTCCTCGGCCTCACCCTGGGCGACGTCGCCGGCATCGGCCCGGAGATCACCCTGCGCACGCTGCTCGAGCACCCCGACCTCCGCGAGGAGTGCGTCCCGGTCGTGGTGGGCGACGCCGGTGCCCTGCGCCGCGCCGCGCCGTACGTCGGCGTCGACCCCGACGTGATCGTCACCCTCGAGCGCGCCGGAGACGCGACCAACGACCCCGGCCTCGTGGAGGTCGTGCAGATCGGCGAGCCGATGCCCGAGGTCCCGATCGGCGAGCTCAGCGCCGTGGCCGGCGACGGGTCCTACCGGTTCGTGGTGGCGGCGTGCGACCTCGCCAAGGCCGGCGAGATCGACGGCATCGTCACCGCGCCGCTCAACAAGGCGGCCATGCACGCGGGCGGCCACAAGTACCCCGGTCACACCGAGCTGCTCGCCGAGCAGTTCGGCGTCGACAACTTCTCCCTCGTCCTGTCGGCCGGCGACCTCTACTTCTTCCACCTCACCACCCACGTCTCGCTGCAGCAGGCGATCGCCGGCATCACGCCCCAGCGCACCGACGACGTGCTCGACCTGGTCTCGGCCTTCGCCGCCGCCCTCGGCCGGCCCGGCACCCCCATCGGCGTCGCGGGGCTCAACCCCCACGCCGGCGAGAACCGGCTCTTCGGCGACGAGGACGCCGACGTCCTCGAGCCGGCCGTGCGCCGGGCCCAGGAGCGCGGCATCGCCGCCGTCGGCCCGCTGCCGGCCGACGCCCTGATCCCGCAGGCCGTCCAGGGCAAGTGGGAGCTCGTCGTGGTCTGCTACCACGACCAGGGCCACGCGCCGTTCAAGGCGGTCTACGGCGACGACGGCGTCAACATCACCGTGGGGCTGCCCGTCGTGCGCGTCTCGGTGGACCACGGCACCGCGTTCGACATCGCCGGCAAGGGGATCGCGCGCGAGGCCAGCCTCGTGCTGGCCGCCCGCCGCGCGGCCGCGCTCGCGCCGGGCTGGGACGCCGTGTGGCGCACCGCCCAGCGCGTCGAGGCCTGAGCCGCGACGCGGGTCGTCGCGGACCTAGGGTGGCACCCGTGACCGAGCGCCGCGTCCCCCTCCACGAGACGGTCGAGCGCGCGCTCCGCGAGCGCCTCGACAGCCGCGACCTCCGGCCGGGGGACCTGTTCCCCAGCGAGGCGGCGCTCCAGCAGGAGTTCGCCGTCTCGCGGTCGGTGGTGCGCCAGGCGCTCGCCAGCCTGGAGGCCGACGGGCTCGTCACGAAGGTGCAGGGCAAGGGCTCCGTGGTCGCCGAGCACCGCGAGGTGCGCCGCGACGTGCTGCGCTCTGGGCTCACGCTGCAGGCGGGGGACGGCGCCGTCACCACCCGCGTGACGTCCTACGGACTGGTCCCGCGCCCCGACCACCTCGTCTCCATCACCGGGGCGCAGGTCCTGGAGCTCGGCCGGGTCCGCGCAGTGGGTGGCGTGGTGCTCAGCTACATCCGCACCTGGCTGCCCGCAGACGTCGCCGACGCAATCAGCGCCGACGACCTGGTCGACGCCTCCCTGCACCGACTGCTGGCCGAGCGGCTCGGGCGCGAGGTGGCCGGCGGGCACAACCAGGTGCGCGCCGTGCCGGCCACCGAGTCGCTCGCCGAGCGGCTGCACGCGACCCCCGGCGCGCCGCTGCTGCTGCTCGAGGGCCGCAGCGTCGACCGGTCGGGAGTGGTGCTCGAGGAGTTCTCGACCTGGCACCGCGGCGACCTCGCGGCGTTCGACGTCGAGGCGGTGCCGCCGTCAGCGGGCCGCGAGGGTGCCGACGGGGAGCGGATCGAGCGGCTGACCCGGACCGCGCGCGAGCTCCTGGCCGAGCTCGAGACGCTGCGCTGAGAACCGCGTTGAGCGCCGTGCTGAGCGCCGTGCTGAGCGCCGTGCTGAGCGCCGTGCTCTGCGCCGTCCTGGGCGTCCTGCCGGGCGCCGCGCCCGGGCCGTCGAAGGGCGGCGGCCGGGACGGTTAGGGTCGGCACATGACTGTCGACATCGCCGTCCGCCTCGCCGAGGTCATGCCCGGCGTCCGCCGTGACCTCGAGGACCTCGTCCGCATCCAGTCCGTCTCCGCCGACCCGGCCCGCGCCGGCGAGGTCGAGCGCAGCGCCGAGGCGACCCGCGACCTGTTCGCCGCCGAGGGCTTCGAGGCCGAGGTCGTGCGCGCGTACGACGGCGCCCCGCCGGCCGTGATCGCGAAGAAGGCCGGCCCGGAGGGCGCCCCCACCGTGCTGCTCTACGCCCACCACGACGTCCAGCCCGAGAACGACCACGCCGACTGGGACTCCCCGCCGTGGGAGCCGACCGAGCGCGGCGACCGCCTCTACGCCCGCGGTGCCGCCGACGACAAGGCGGGCATCGCCGCCCACCTCGGCGCCGTGCGGATCCTCGGCGACGAGCTGCCGGTCAACCTGGTCATGTTCATCGAGGGCGAGGAGGAGGTCGGCTCCGACACGCTCGTCGACCTGCTCGAGGCCCACAAGGAGCGCCTGGCGGCCGACGTCATCGTCATCGCCGACTCCGGCAACTGGGACATCGGCGAGCCCGCCCTCACCACCAGCCTCCGCGGCCTGGTGCGGATGGACGTCGAGGTCCGCACGCTCACCCACGCCGTGCACAGCGGCATGTGGGGCGGGCTGGTGCCCGACTCCATCATGGCGCTGAGCCGGGTCATCGCGAGCCTCAACGACGACGCCGGCAACGTCGCCGTCGAAGGGCTGCACTCCGGCCCCGCCGCCGACGTGGAGTACCCCGAGGCCCGCCTGCGCGCCGAGTCCGGCGCCGCCGAGGGCATCGAGTGGATCGGCGAGGGCCCGGTCGTCGAGCGCCTCTGGACCAAGCCGTCGATCAGCATCACCGGCCTCGACGCGCCCAAGGTCGAGGGTGCCTCCAACACCCTCGTGCCCGCCGCCCGCTGCCGGATCAGCATGCGCATCGCCCCGGGTGACACCACCGCCAACGCCGTCGCGTGCCTCCAGGCCCACCTCGAGAAGCACACCCCGTGGGGCGCGACGCTGACCACGACCGTCGTCGACACCGGCGAGGCGACGCAGATCGACGCCAGCGGTCCGGCGTACGACGCCGCGCGTGCCGCGTTCGCCGAGGCCTGGGACGGCACCGCGCCGGTCGACATGGGCGTCGGCGGCTCGATCCCCTTCATCGCCGAGTTCCTCGAGGCGTTCCCGGAGGCGAGCGTGCTGGTCACCGGCGTCGAGGACCCCGACACCCGCGCCCACGGCGCCAACGAGGGCCTGCACCTCGCCGAGTTCGAGCGGGTCGTCAAGGCCGAGGCGCTGCTGCTGCGCAACCTCGGCGAGCTCCCGCGCGGCTGACCCCGCGTCCGGTCGTCGGGCGTACGGGCGGGCGGTCGCCGTCCTGGTCCTGTCGGTTCATCAAGGTATGCAGGCCAACCCGCACTTCCCACGGTGTGCTGAGCGCGGGAAGTGCGGGTTCGTCGACATACCTTGATGAACCAGCGACGACTTGGAACCCGCGGGTTGGAACCAGCGGCGACCCGGGACCAGCGACCCCCGAAACCCCGAGGCGCCCCCGGCGCGCGGGTGGCCCGCGCGCTGGTGCCCGTCGGTAGCGTGGCGGCCATGGCGACCTTCCGTGCCCGCGACCGCTCCTCGGCCGTGCTCCGCTCCCCCCGCAGCGAGGTGTGGGCGGCGCTCACCGACGCCGACCTCATCGCCCGGATCACCCCCTTCGTCACCTCCATCGACGTCGACGGTGACCGCTGGACCTGGCACATGGGCGTCATCCCGGTGGCGGGGCTGTCGGTGGCGCCGAAGTTCACCGAGGTGATGGACCTCCACCCGCAGGAGCGGATCGTCTTCACCCACGACCCCGACCATGCCCACGAGATGACCGCGGTGATGGGCAACTACCACCTCGCCGACCACCCCGACGGCGGCACCGAGGTCAGCATCGACCTCCAGATCGCCTGCCACCTGCCCCTGCCCGGCCTGGCCCGCCCGGCCGTCGAGCGGGTGATGGCCGGCGTCGTGAAGCACATGGGCACCGTCTTCTCGCGCAACCTGCTCAAGCACCTCGGCGAGACGCCGTGACACCCGCCGCAGCCAACCGTCGTACGCCCCGGGCGCGCCGTGCCGGTCGGCGACCGGGAGGCTGGCGGTGAGGGTCCTCGTCCTCGGCGCCACCGGCTACATCGGCTCGCGCCTGGTGCCGCACCTGCTCGAGCGCGGCCACGACGTCGCGGCCGCCTCGTCGTCGGTGCCGCGTCCCGACCGCTTCGGCTGGGACGACCGGGTGCGGGCGATCCGCTGCGACGTGACCGACGCCCTCGACGTGGCCGCCGCGCTGGAGGGGGTCGACGCCGTCGTCTACCTGGTCCACTCGCTCGACCGCAGCGACTTCACCGACCGCGACCGGGTGGGGGCCGAGACCGTGGCCGCCGCCGTGGCGGCCGGGGGCCTACGTCGCCTGGTCTACCTCTCCGGCCTGGTGCCCGACGTGCCCGAGGCCGAGCTGTCGGCCCACCTCGCGTCGCGGCTGGAGGTCGAGCGGATCCTGCTCGGCGCGTGCGAGGGCGCGGTCGCGCTCCGCGCGGGAGTCGTGATCGGCGCCGGGTCGACGTCGTTCGAGATCGTGCGCCAGATCGCCACGCTCTTCCTCGTGCAGCCGGTGCCCACCTGGATGCACCGCACGGTGCAGCCGGTGGCGGTCTCCGACGTGCTGCGCGCGATCACCGACGGGCTGGCCGACGACGGTCCCCGCGGTGCCGTCGACGTCGGCGGCCCGGACGTCGTCGCCTACCCCGACCTGCTGCGCATCATCGGCGGCGGCGCCGGGCTGGCGCGGCTCCGGGTGCCGGCGCCCGTCGCCCCGACGGGGCTGGTCGGGTTCGGCGCCGCGCTCGTCACGACGGCGCCGTTCCACACCGTCACCGCGCTGGTGGAGTCGCTGCACCACGACATGGTCTGCCGTCGCGGCCACACCTGGGAGCCGCGCGACGGCAGCCCGCTGCTCGGCGTCGAGGAGGCCGTCGAGCGGGCGCTCGCACCGAGGTACGCCGGCCCGGAGGGCTCGCTCACGTCCGACTCGGCGTGGGCGCGACCGCTGCCGCTGCTCGACGTCCTGCCCTTCCCGGCCTCCGCCCGCGCCGTCACCCGGCTGGCCCTGCACCGGGTCCGCTCGGTCCTGCCCGGCGGCTGACCCGCCCGACCCGCGGCGTCGGTGCGGTGCCCGAGGTGATCGCCCGTAGACTGCGAGCCGTGCCCCAGCGGACGAGCAAGCGGATGGGCGGCGACGGCCGTCTGACCACGGCGATCGACCCCCACGACCAGGGCCCGCAGGACGCCTGCGGCGTCTTCGGCGTCTGGGCCCCCGGCGAGGACGTCGCCAAGCTGACCTACTTCGGCCTCTACGCCCTCCAGCACCGCGGCCAGGAGTCGGCCGGCATCGCGGTGAGCAACGGGCGCCAGATCCTCGTCTACAAGGACATGGGGCTGGTCTCGCAGGTCTTCGACGAGTCCACGCTCGACTCGCTCAAGGGCCACATCGCCATCGGCCACTCGCGCTACTCCACCACCGGCGCCTCCACCTGGCACAACGCCCAGCCGACGTTCCGCCCCACCGGCGACGGCTCGATCGCGCTGGGTCACAACGGCAACCTGATCAACACCCACGAGCTGCGCGAGATGGTGGTCGGGCTGCCCGGTCCCGCAGGTGAGCTCGACATCAAGGGCGTCGAGGGCACGACCAACGACACCACCCTGGTGACCGCGCTGCTGGCCCACCACCTCGACACGACGCTCGAGGAGCGCGCGCTCGAGGTGCTGCCGCAGCTGCGCGGGGCGTTCAGCTTCGTGTGGATGAACGAGCACACCCTCTACGCGGCCCGCGACCCCCAGGGCATCCGCCCGCTCGTCCTCGGCCGGCTCGACCGCGGCTGGGTGGTCGCCAGCGAGGACGCCGCGCTCGCCACGATCGGCGCGAGCGTGGTCCGCGAGGTCGAGCCCGGCGAGATGATCGTCATCGACGAGAACGGCCTGCGCACGCACACGTTCGCCGAGCCGGAGCGCAAGGGCTGCGTCTTCGAGTACGTCTACCTCGCCCGTCCCGACGCCACCATCAGCGGCCGCAACGTCCACGAGGCGCGCGTCGAGATGGGGCGCCGGCTGGCGCGCGAGTTCCCCGTCGACGCCGACCTCGTGATGCCCGTCCCCGAGTCCGGCACGCCGGCGGCGTCCGGCTACGCCGCCGAGTCCGGCATCCCGTTCGGCCAGGGCTTCGTCAAGAACGCCTACGTCGGCCGGACGTTCATCCAGCCGAGCCAGACGCTGCGCCAGCTCGGCATCCGGCTCAAGCTCAACGCCCTCGAGCACATGATCCGCGGCAAGCGCATCGTCGTCGTCGACGACTCGATCGTGCGCGGCAACACCCAGCGCGCGCAGGTGCGGATGCTCCGCGAGGCAGGCGCGCTGGAGGTGCACGTACGGATCTCCAGCCCGCCGGTGAAGTGGCCGTGCTTCTACGGCATCGACTTCGCCACCCGCGCCGAGCTGATCGCCAACGGCCTCGACGTCGACGAGATCGCGTCCAGCGTGGGGGCCGACAGCCTCGGCTACATCTCGCTCGAGGGGATGGTCGAGGCGACCGGCCAGCCGGCCGACCGGCTGTGCCAGGCCTGCTTCACCGGCGAGTACCCGATCGAGCTGCCCGACGAGAGCCTGCTCGGCAAGCACCTGCTCGAGGCGACGCTGCAGACGCCCACGCTGGGTCGCGCCCTGCCGGTCCTCAACAACCCCTGATCCGGGCCCGGACCCGAGCCCGCCCCGCACGCCGCCAGCCGAGGAGCTCCGTGTGACCGACCAGACCAACGCCTACGAGGCCGCCGGGGTCTCCATCGAGGCGGCCGACCGCGCGATCGACCTGATGAAGGGCTGGGTCGAGAAGGCGCGCCGACCCGAGATGATCGGCGGCCTGGGCGGCTTCGCCGGCCTCTTCGACGCCTCCGCGCTCACCCGCTACGAGCGCCCCCTGCTGGCCACCTCCACCGACGGCGTCGGCACCAAGGTCGCCATCGCGCAGCTGATGGACGTGCACGAGACCATCGGCTTCGACCTGGTCGGGATGGTCGTCGACGACCTCGTCGTGTGCGGCGCCGAGCCGCTCTTCATGACCGACTACATCGCCTGCGGGCGGGTCGTCCCGGAGCGGATCGCCGCCATCGTCAAGGGCATCGCGGAGGCCTGTGTCGTGGCCGGCTGCGCGCTCATCGGGGGCGAGACCGCCGAGCACCCCGGCCTGCTCGACCCCGACGACTACGACGTCGCGGGCGCCACGACCGGCGTCGTCGAGGCCAGCCGGCTGCTCGGCCCGGGCCGGGTCCGTCCCGGCGACGTCGTCATCGCCATGGAGGCGAGCGGGCTGCACTCCAACGGCTACTCCCTCGTGCGCCACGTCCTGCTCGAGAAGGCCGGGTGGACGGTCGAGCGCCAGGTCGACGACTTCGGTCGCACCCTCGGCGAGGAGCTGCTCGAGCCGACCCGCATCTACGCCAAGGCGTGCCTCGACGTCGCCGCCCGCACCGACACCCACGCGATGTCGCACATCACCGGTGGCGGTCTGGCCGCCAACCTCGAGCGGGTGCTCCCCGAGGAGCTGTCGGTGCGCATCGACCGCTCGACGTGGACGCCGCAGCCGGTCTTCGACGTCGTACGCCGGGTGGGGGAGGTGTCCCAGGCCGACCTCGAGGCCACCCTCAACTGCGGTGTCGGCATGGTGTCGCTCACCCCGGCCGAATCGGTCGACACCGCCATCTCGGTGCTCGCCGGGCACGGCATCCGGGCCTGGGTCGCCGGCGAGGTGCGCAGCGACGACGTCGACGGCGGCCGCGTCCTGCTGGAGGGCCAGCACCCCGGCTGGTGAGTGATTCGGCACTTCGCGGACGAAAAGCCGGGTCTTGGTGTGCGGGAACACCCACCGCTCGGGTAGCGTTGACCCCACGATATGTAACCGATCAGACCGGGCGCGTCGGGCAGCTCTCCGACAGCCCCGGCCAAGTGTGCGAGGGGGTCGACCCTATGGGGCGCGGCCGAGCGAAGGCGAAGCAGACCAAGGTCGCGCGCGACCTGAAGTACCGGACTCACGAGACGGACTTCGGCGCGCTGGCGAAGGAGCTGCACGGAGAAGACACTCACCCCACGAGTGAGGTCGATGCCGACGATGACGAGTGGGTCGACTATGCCGACCCGCGTCGTCGCGCAGACTGACTGATCGCACCCGATCACGGCCCTCGGGTCGTCCGGCGTACGAGCGCGCCCACGATCGGACCGGCTCCAGGACTGCCCGGCTACCCGGCTACCTGGCCGCGTCGGCGCGTCCTCACCCTCAAACAGTGTCGAGTCGGCGCATCCTCGCGCCTGAGCAGCATCGAGTCGGCGCATCATGGCCCGAGCGCGGTCAGGTCGCGCCGACTCGGCGTGCGTGGGCGGTCAGGATGCGCCGACTCGGCGTGCGTAGGCGGTCAGGATGCGCCGACTCGGCGTGCGAGCGAGCTCAGCGGAGGTGGATGCCGCGCAGCCGGCCGACCTCGCGCATGCGACGCTCGGCGAGCCGGTCGGCGGCCTCGGCGGTCGTGACGCCGTCGGTCTTGGCGAGCTCGAACACCGTGCGGGTCGTCTCGAAGATGCCGCTGGCGCGCTGCTGGGCACGCTCGAAGGAGAAGCCCTCGAGCTCGTCGGCGACCTGGATGACGCCGCCAGAGTTCACGCAGTAGTCGGGGGCGTAGAGGATGCCGCGCTCCTCCACCTGCTTCTCGATGCCGGGGTGCGCGAGCTGGTTGTTGGCCGCACCGCAGATGATCGTGGCACGCAGCACGTCGAGCACCTCGTCGCTGATCGCGCCGCCCAGGGCGCAGGGGGCGTAGACGTCGATCTCGCTCGCGACGAGCTCGTCGGTCGACGCCACGGCCCGCACCTGCGGGAACTGCTCGCGGATCGCCTCGACGGAGGGAGCGTGCACGTCGGTGACGACCACGTGGGCGCCGTCCTCGACGAGGTGGCGTACGAGGTGGCGACCGACCTTGCCGACGCCGGCGATGCCGACGGTGCGGCCGGAGAGGGTGGGCTCGCCCCACGCCTGCTCGGCCGCGGCCCGCATGCCCTGGAAGGTGCCGAAGGCCGTCAGCACCGAGCTGTCGCCGGCGCCGCCGTGGGCGACGGTGCGCCCGGTGACGTAGTCGCACTCGCGTGCGATGTGGTCCATGTCGTCGCTGAAGGTGCCCACGTCGCAGGCAGTGAGGTAGCGGCCGTCGAGGGACTGGACGAAGCGGCCGTAGGCCCGCAGCAGCGCCTCGGTCTTCAGCTCGGCCGGGTCGCCGATGATGACGGCCTTGCCGCCGCCGAGGTCGAGGCCGGCGAGGGCGTTCTTGTAGGACATCCCGCGCGAGAGGTTGAGGACGTCGACGATCGCCTCGTCGGTGCTGGCGTAGGGGTAGAACCGCGTCCCGCCGAGGCCCGGGCCCAGCGCGGTGGAGTGGATCGCGATGATGGCCCGCAGGCCGGTCGCGCGGTCGTTGCAGAAGACGACCTGCTCGTGCTCGACTCCGAGCTCGAAGACGTCGACGCCGGAACTGGGTACTCCAGACATTGCGGTGGGTCCTTTTCGTGGTGGGTGCGGCCGCGGGGTGTGCGGGCCAGTCGGCGCGGTCGAGGGGTGGTGACCGCCGTCACCGTCAGGGTATCCCCGCCGTCGGGGCACCCGCGCATCACACCGAGCGCATCACGACCAGGTCGCCGTGGGTGCCGTAGCCGAGCAGCCTGCCGCCCGCGGGACGGCCGTCGAAGGTCACCATGAGCCACCCGCCGTCGACGCACGCCAGGCTCGGCCACGGCAGGTTGGTCGGGTAGGGCGCGTCCAGGGCGCCGACCTCGGTCATGGTCAGGTCGTACGCCGGGAAGCGGGCGCGCAGCCCACGCGCGGAGTCGCGGCCGTCGCTGGCGAGCACGCGCATCTCGCCGCCGACCTCGACCAGCGTCGTGCCCTCGGTCGCGGTGCGGTCGGTGGCGGCGCCCAGCAGCCGCAGCCGGTCGAGCCCGGGCCCGCCCGCGAGCGCGGGGTGGAAGTCGAAGAAGCGGCGCGCACTGACGAAGCCCACCAACCACTCGCCGTCGCGCCGGACGAGGTGGGGGTCCCACGTGGCGATGGAGCCGAGCCCGTCGACGGGCAGCGGGAGCTCGCGGGTGTCGAGCACGTGCGCGCCGCGCAGCAGGTCGGCGTCCGACTCGGCCACGGTCACCCGCAGGCCCGCGGGCCTACGACGTCCCGCACGCGTGGTCGGCGCCTCGAAGTCGCCCCACGTGCTGGTCGCGACGAGCCAGCCGTCGTCGCTGCGCACCAGGTGGGTCGCGTGGTCGCCGAACACCCCGGCCCGGTCGGGCCGACGGAAGAACAGGTCCGCGGAGTGCGAGACGTCCAAGGTGTCCGGGTCGAGGCGCCACACGCTCGTGTGGGCGGTGTCGAAGAAGCCCGGTCCCGCCGATGTGGCGCTCAGCCAGAGCGCCCCGTCCGCGCGGACCGGACCGCCGTCCTCGTCGGTGACGAACCGGGTGTCGCGCAGGCCGAGCTGGCCGAACCTGCCGGCGACGCCACCGCCCGGCGGCAGCTCCACGTGGAGCCCGGCGAGCGCCTGCTCGTCGCGGGTGTCCGTCACCTCGCGCAGGTCGTGGCGCGCGCGGGCAACCCAGCCGTCCGCCTCGCGGCTCCACGCCGTCAGGTGGGTGCCGGTGAGCGTCAGGCCGAGCCCTGTCGGCGACTCGGCGCGGTGGAACCGTCGGCTGCGGAGCGTGCCGGCTCCGGGGACCTCGAGCGACACCGACCCCCCGACGATCGAGGCCGCGAGCCGGTGCCCGCCCAGGTGGAACGCGAGCGGTCCGTCGACGTCGGCGGTCGTCGCGGCGACGTACGGCGCCACCGCGGGCATCGCGACCTCGCCCGAGCTGTCGGCCTCGACCAGCACCGACCCGGGGGCGATGAGGTCGAACGGACGGAGCCGACGGACGATCTCGAGGCGGGGGAGCACCGCACCATCGTGCCGGGCACACGGGTCGACACCGACGCCGGGACACGCAGAAGGGCCCCGGTCGGGACGTGACCGGGGCCCTCCTGTGCTTGTGGGCAGGGGCGGGGTCGAACCGCCGACCTATCACTTTTCAGGCGATCGCTCGTACCAACTGAGCTACCTGCCCAAGCGGGACGAGGATACATGAGGCCCGTGGGGGTGCGGGAATCGGCTCATTCCGGGGACGGCTGCGGGACGTAGGCCGGGACCTCGAGCCAGAACGACGACCCGGCTCCTGGGGACGACATCCCCGAGACCGCGCCGCCCTCCCGCTCGGCGATGGTGCGCGAGAGCGACAGGCCGAGCCCGCTGCCCGGGGTCGCGGGGGCGGCGAAGCGCACGAACGGCTCGAAGGCGTGCTCGAGCTGCTCGGACGTCAGCCCGGGGCCGTCGTCGCGCACGACGACGCGCACCATCGGGTGGCCGCTCTCGCCGAGGAGCTGCTCGGCGGACAGGTGCACGGTCCCGCCGGCGGGGTGGTGGTGCGCGATGGCGTTGCCCAGCAGGTTGGCCAGGATCTGGCGTACGGCGGACGGGTGGCCCCAGGCGCACAGCCGCGGGTCGACGACGGCCTGCATGTCGACGCGGGCCGTGCGGGCGGGCGTGCGGTGCCAGTGCACGACGTCGGCCACCGCGTCGGACAGCCGGACCTCCTGGCGCTCGACGTCGGCCGACATGGCGCGGCCCGCGCCGAGCAGGCTGTCGACGATGGTGAGCAGCCGCTCGCAGGAGCGGACGATCGCCGGGCCGTCGCGCTTCATCCCGTTAGCGACGTCGTCGGCTGTCCCGTGCTCGGCGTCGTCGAGGAGGGCCTCGGTGTAGCCGAGCACGGTCGCCAGCGGGGTACGCAGCTCGTGCCCGACCGCCCCGAAGAACTGCTGGTTGGCGGCCTGGGCCTCGGCGCGCGCCTCGATCGCCTCGGCGAGCGAGCGTCGAGCGTGCTCCAGGTTGAGCCGGGCGACGAGGGCTGCGTTGAGCAGGCGGAACTCCTGGATGACCTGGGGGGACCAGGCGCCGGCCTCGACCCCTACCAGTGACATGCTGCCGAACATCACGCCCTCGGACGTGAAGGTGGAGGCGACGAGGCTTCGCACCTCGACCCGGGCGAGCTCGTCACGGTCCACCCCGGCCTCGACGGGGAGCAGGTCGCGGTCAGGCATCACGACGATGTCGCTCCTCGCGAATCGCGAGAGCCACGGCATGGTGAGCGCCGCCTCTGGCCCCGCGCCGGGCGGGGGGAGGAGGGTTCGCGTGGACCCAGGGACGGTCCACTCCCTGACCCACGCCCGTCCGCCGAGCTGGGTCCAACCGGTCGGGTCCGCGGGCGTGAAACTGGTGAGCACGATCGTGGCGATCTCCACGCGCGGTTCGGCCAGGAAGTGCTGAGCGACGCGTGCCACCGCTTCGTCGAGCGACGTCTCGCCGGCGAGGATCGACGTGGACAGACGCGCGGCCCCGTCAGAGACAGCCTCATCCACCAAGCTGTCCTGCAGAGCGGGGTGATCAGGCACCGGCCCCAGCCTCCCTCGTGGCGACGACGAACCTGCACGGTAGCGGTGCGATGCCACGGCTCTGGTCGACGACCACGGGTTGGCTCAGTGCGAGGCGTCGGGCGAGTCCCCACTCGGACAGGTGCGTGAGGATCGCCATCCCGAGGTGGCGCCCCGGGCACGCGTGGGGGCCCGCCCCGAAGGGCAGCCACGCGCCGGGACGCTGCGTCTCGTCCCGCCACCGGTCGGGGGCGAACCCGGTCAGTCCGGAGGGCTCGCCCGGCACGAGCTCGGGAAGCCGGCCGAGCAGGAGCGGGCTCACCAGCACGACGGCGCCCGACGGGACGCGGTGGCCGTCGAGGTCGACCTCCCGGGTGGTGATGCGCGCCGTGATCCAGGTGGGTGGCGTCAGGCGCAGCGTCTCCCAGACCACGTGCGACGCGTCGACCTGGCGGGGGCCCTGCGACGGGTGGGCGGCGAGCCACGCGACCAGCCAGGCTCCTGCCGCGATGGGGACCTGGATCCCGGCGGCCAGCATCGTGGCCGCGAGCTGGGGAGGACCGTCGAGCCCGGGGGCCACCGCCAGTGCGGCATGGAGCGCCGAGCGGGCCTCGCCCTCGCGGCGTCGCGCGCGGCTCCACCGCCGAGGAGGCCTCCTGGCGGCGATCACCGGCGCCAGGGCGTCGATCCAGTCGAGCACCAGGTCGGCGACGAGGTCACGTCGGGTGACGTCGAGGGAGGGCAGCACCGCGGCCGTCGTGCAGCGCGCCACCGGGCGGCGCAGCAGCGCCATGGCGTCGTACGGCTCGTCGGTCGTCGAACGGTCGTGCTCCGCCAGGGCGGCGTCCCACTCGGCGGCGAAGACGGCCAGCCCGCGAGCGACCCGGTCGGGGGGGACCGGGGGGAACACCACGTGTCCGGAGCGGGTCTCGCCGCGGCTGGCCGACAGGTCGCCGCTGCGGGTGACGTCGCCGGGGAAGTCGAAGTCGGAGACGTCCGTGAGGACCTGGCGGGCCTGGTCGAGCGAGGTGGTGAGCCACGGTCCGTGACGCCCGAGGGCGACCACCCCGGAGCGTGGCGCCGACAGGACAGCGCCGAGCCGGCCTCCGGCCGACTCGACGCTGTCCAGCTGTGTCACGGGGACGAGCGCTGGTCGCGCGTCCGAGCGTGTCAGCGGGCGCCGGGGCCGGGACGCCACATGTAGTAGGACTGGATCTGGCGGGCAGCGCGCTTGGCCTCGATCGCGGTGCGGATGCGGTTCATCATGGTGTTCTCCAAGGTGGGGTGATGGTGTACGCCGGGGAGGCGCACGGGGTTCTGCGCGGGACTCCTTGCCCGTGGGGTGACAGGGGCGGGTCAGGACTCCAGGTCGCGCAGGGTCTCGGCGATCAGGTCGGTCAGCTGCTGGATCCGCAGCGGCTTCTGCATGACGGTCGTGATGCCGAGTTCTTGGAGGACCGCGCGGTTGTCGCCGGCCCAGGCGGAGATGACGACGACGCGCAGTCCGGGAGCCACGTCGGGGTGCTCGCGCAACCACCGCACCACCTCGACGCCGCTCATCCGGGGCATCGTCAGGTCGAGCAGCATGACCTCGAAGCGCTCGCGCTCCAAGGTCTCCACCGCGTCCTGGCCGTCGCATGCCGTGGACGCCACGTGGCCGGCTCGCTCGACCAGGCGGCAGAAGACGTCGCGGATGTCCTCGTTGTCATCGACGACGAGGAACCGCAGCTGCCGCTCGTTGCTCACGCGTCAAGATTAGTCAAACGGGTGGCAAGTGGTGGGGCGTCTGCCCAAATCTTGTCCGCGGAGCGGGCTGCGGACCCCTCCGCGGCGTCGACGGGTTGGGTGCCCGTCGACGGCTGGCCCTATGCTGGGCGCTGCTCGACCGGGTCCGTCCCGGACGAGCTGGCCCCCATCGTCTAGCGGCCCAGGACCCCGCCCTTTCACGGCGGTAGCGCCGGTTCGAATCCGGTTGGGGGTGCCACCCGAGTCGAGGGTGGGCGCCGATTGGGTGCCGCCGGAGACCATGGGTTAGAGTTCCACCGCTTCACCAGTTCGACCAGTTGTCACCTGGCCCCGTAGCGCAGTTGGTTAGCGCGCCGCCCTGTCACGGCGGAGGCCGCGGGTTCGAGTCCCGTCGGGGTCGCCAACGCATGACCAGCAGGGTGAGCCACCAGGCTCACCCTGCTGGTCATTTCGAGGTTGGTCATCTCGGGCTTGGTCATCTCGGGCCTGGTCACCTCGGGCCTGGTCGTCGGTGGCTGGGCGCTTCGGCGGGGTGACCACGTTCTCGCGGGTTTCCCGGGCGACCCTAGGCTGACGCCATGCCGATCGACCTCGACGCCGACGCGTTCGACGCCATGGTGGAGCGGGCCCTCGACGGCCTCCCCGACGAGCTCGCCCGGCTCGTGGACAACGTGGTGGTCCTCGTCGAGCCGGAGGCGCCCCCGGACGACCCCGACCTCCTCGGGCTCTACGACGGGCTCGCCCTGACCGAGCGGCCGGCCAACCACTCCGGCATGCTCCCCGACCGGATCCTGCTGTTCCGCGGGCCGCTCCTCGACATGGCCGACACCGTCGATGACCTCGAGGACGAAGTGCGCATCACCGTCGTCCACGAGGTGGCCCACCACTTCGGCCTCGACGACCGGCGCCTGCACGAGCTGGGCTGGGGCTAGACCCGACCCGCACGCGGCGCTGGACCACCCGGGACCAGGGGTGCGGCGAGGAGCGAGGTCACCCGACCTGGCTGGCCGAGGACGACGTGATCGCGCGCGGGCTGCCGTCCCACGGCTGCGCGCTGGCGCCGTCGAGCTGGTGGACCAGCTCGCCGAGGAGCCAGTTGTGCAGAGCCCGCTGGCGGGGCGTGCGTGCGATGGACAGCAGCCGCTCGGCCCGGCAGAACGCGTCGGCGACGTCGAACATCTCGGTCATGGTGACGAAGATCGGCCCCGACTCGCGGACCATCGGGAACGCCAGGTCCACGCGCCTCAGCCCGCGCGCCTCGGCGGCGCGGACCTGCTCGACGTACGTCTCGGGGAACTGTCGCTCGAAGTTGGCGAACATCGAGGTCAGGTCGCCCGCCAGCGGGTAGTCGGACTGATGCGAGAGCGACAGCAGGCGCAGCTCGCGGCGCAGCTCGTGGTACTGCCGGGTGAGGGCGGTGTAGAGGGGGAGGTCGACGCCGAGGAGACGGATGTCGACCGCGTCCTCGCTGGTGGGCTCGGCCCGGGCCGGGTCCTGGCGGTCGATGACCCACTCGACCGACCCGGTGTCGGTCATCTCCGGGGCCGGCTCGAACCAGACGATCTTGCCGTCGGACTCGATGGTCGCGCCCCACGCCTGGGCACACTGGGCCACGATGGAGAGGCCACGGCCGAAGGTGAGCAGGAGGTCGAGGTCGTCGCCCTCGACCGGTGCCGGCGGCACCGGCGGGCGGGGCGAGCCGTCGATCACCTCGATGCGCGGGTGGGAGGCCGTGCCACGCACCCGCACCCGGTAGGGGGCGGCGGCGTGCAGGAGGGCGTTGGCCACCAGCTCCGAGACGCCCAGCTCGGCGCACTCCACCAGGTCGTCACGCTCGAGCCGCAGGCAGATGTCCCCGACCCAGCGACGCGCGTCGGCCGCAGCGCGCGGCGAGGACGCAAGCGTCAACTCGGAGCTCAACGGCACTGGGACTCATTTCGGGCGGGGACGAGCAGTGGTGGACAGTCCAGTGGATCCATGATTGCCCAGGCACGCGTGGTTCAAACCTTGACGAACACCATAGTTTCTCGCACGGCTGGGTAGTGGGTGTGAGCAAGCAGACGCGCCAGGCGTTTCGCCAGCCGTGCGCGCCGAGCGAGAATGGCGTGATGGCGCGCGTCACGCCGCCGCACCTCACGACCCCAGGAGCTCCCATGACCTCGACCGCGACGCAGTCGGAACGCCACAAGGTCGTGGTGATCGGGTCGGGCTTCGGCGGGCTGTTCGGGACCAAGGCCCTGCGCAAGGCCGACGTCGACGTGACCGTCATCGCCAAGACCACCCACCACCTCTTCCAGCCGCTCCTCTACCAGGTCGCGACCGGCATCCTGTCCGCGGGCGAGATCGCCCCGCCGACCCGTGAGGTGCTCAGTGGCCAGCACAACGCCAGCGTGATCCTGGGCGAGGTGACGGCGATCGACCTGACCGCCCGCACGGTCACGTCCACGGTCCTCGGCCGCGACACCGTGACGTCGTACGACTCGCTGCTCGTGGCCGCCGGGGCCAGCCAGTCCTACTTCGGCAACGACCACTTCGCCGAGTTCGCTCCCGGCATGAAGAGCATCGACGACGCCCTCGAGCTGCGGGGCCGCATCTTCGGCGCCTTCGAGATGGCCGAGCTGGGTGCCAGGCGGGGCGACGATGTCGACCACCTGCTGACCTTCGTCGTCGTCGGCGCTGGACCGACCGGCGTGGAGATGGCCGGCCAGATCGCCGAGCTCGCCCACCGCACGCTGCGCAAGGACTTCCGCGCCATCAACACCCGCACCGCCCGCGTCGTGCTGATCGACGCCGCCGGGCAGGTGCTGCCGCCGTTCGGCAGCAAGCTGGGCGAGAAGACCAAGGCCGAGCTGGAGAAGCTCGGCGTCGAGGTGATGCTCGGCGCGATGGTGACCGACGTGGACGAGCGCGGCCTCGACGTGAAGTTCAAGGACGGCCGCGTCGAGCGGATCAGCTCCGTCGCCAAGATCTGGGCCGCCGGCGTGCAGGCCAACCCGCTGAGCAAGACCCTGTCGGAGCAGACCGGTGCCCCGCTGGACCGCGCAGGGCGGATCTCGGTCAACCCCGACCTGACCCTCCCCGGCCACCCCGAGGTGTTCGTCGTCGGCGACATGATCGCGCTCGACAACCTCCCCGGCGTCGCGCAGGTCGCGATCCAGGGCGCCAAGTACGCCGCCAAGGAGATCGCCAACCGGCTCGACGGCAAGGCCCCGCAGGCGCCGTTCAAGTACTTCGACAAGGGCTCGATGGCCATCATCAGCCGCTTCCGTGCCGTGGCGATGGTCGGCAAGCTCCGGCTCACCGGCGTGCTGGCGTGGCTGATGTGGCTCGGCGTGCACCTCGTCTACCTCACCGGCTTCAAGAACCAGGTCTCGGCGCTGATGCGCTGGGCGATCACCTTCGCGAGCAACCGCCGCTCGGAGCGCACGACCACCGAGCAGCAGATCTTCGCCCGTGCGGCGCTCGCGCGGCTGCGCGGCGGTGCGGCCGACCTGGTCTCCGACCCGGGCATCTACGACGCGACGCGCGCGATGATGCAGGAGACGCGGCGCCAGGAGCTCGAGGCGTCCGCCGTCCGCGAGGCCGAGCTCACCGACTCGGGCGCGCGCGGCGTCCCGGCCGATCGCGTCGGCGGCGCCTGAGGGCGGACGCGCTCAGGCGCTCGACGGGGCCGCGGGATCGGACTCCGGGGCCGGCTCGCCCTTCGGCCGGCGGAGCTGGTGACCCGTCACGCGGGCGGCGACCACGAACGCGATGATCGCGATCGCGGCACCGGCCACGTCATCGGCGATGTGGTGCCAGCCGAAGTAGAGCGTGGCGATGACGGTCAGGACGAAGTTGACCCAGAAGATCCGCCGCACGATCTTGCTGCTCACCGTGTACTGCGCCATCAGCGCCCACAGCAGGGCGATCGCGGTGTGCAGGCTCGCGAACCCGGCGACGCCCTGGTAGTCGCCCTCGTGCCACAGGAAGCCCTGCCGCGTGTAGACCAGCGACTCCATGAGGTCGGAGGTGCCGTTGGGCGTGAGGTCGCTGGTCAGCCACGGGTACATGATCCCCGGCCCGAGGGTCGGCAGGAGGTAGTAGGACGCGGCGCCCAGCGTCCACGCGATGCCCTGCGCGGTGACGAACCACCAGCCGTGGCCGATGTTGCGCGACCAGACCAGCCAGACGGTGACCAGGATCGCGACGAGCGGGATGTAGGCGAGGTAGACCGCGGACAGCAGGTGCGCCGCGATGCCGGTGCCGAGGATGTCGTGGAGCAGGGTCGACGGGTCGTGGCCGAGGAGCAGGAAGCGGTCGAGGGCACGCAGCTCGCTGTCGAACTTCACCTCGCGCACCAGCGGGAGCAGCGACTTGAGGTTGCGGTAGGCGACGTAGACCACGTAGAAGCCCGAGATGCCGACGATGACGAGCTGCAGGCGGGCGCGGGTCCAGTGCGTACGCAGGCGGTCCCGGATCGCGGCGACGGTGCGGGCCGGGTCGAGGCGCCCCCGCCACAGCGCCTGGGGGAGCAGGTCGAGCACGATGGCCGCCGCGCACAGGACCGGCAGGCGCACCCACGACGGGCCGAGGAAGCTCCCCTCGGGGTCGGCGACGGGCCGGTCGAGCAGCATGCTCGTGGCGAACGTGACGATGCCGATCAGGATCGCGTTGGCCACCAGGAACGTGTAGGGCCGCGACGTCCACCGTCGCCGGCTGCCTGTCGGTGCGTCGAGGGCGGCGGGCGAAGGCGCGGGCATGTGACTCCGGTCGTGCTCAGGCTGGCGGATGCTCCCATTGTCGCGGATTGGTCAAGCCCGGGCGCACCCGGGAGGCGGTTGTCCGCCACGCGACGCCGGGCGAGGATGACGGGATGCGAGCAGTGGTCTACTCCGAGAGCGGTGACACGTCGGTGCTCCGGCTGGTCGAGCGGACGGCCGAGGAGCCCGGCCCGGGCGAGGTCCGGGTGAGGATCGTGCGCGCCGGGGTCAACCCCACGGACTGGAAGTTCCGCGCCGGCGGCATGGGCGAGCTCGCGTTCCCCGAGATCGTGCCGGGCCAGGACGGCTCGGGAGTGGTCGACGCCGTGGGCCCCGGCGTCACCGCCTTCGCCGTGGGAGACCGGGTGTGGACGATCCTGGCCCAGCACACCCGGCCGGGCGGCACGGCACAGGAGCAGGTCGTGCTGCCGCTCGCCCACGTGGCACCGCTGCCCGAGGCCGCGTCGTACGACCTCGGCGCCTCCCTCGGCGTCCCCGCGGTCACCGCCCATCGCGCGCTGACGACCTCCGAGGACGGTCCCGACCGGCTCTCGCCCGGAGCGCTCGCGGGGATGACGGTGCTCGTCGCCGGCGGCGCCGGCGCGGTCGGCAACGCGGCGATCCAGCTGGCGCGCTGGGCCGGCGCGACGGTGGTCGCCACGGTGAGCAGCGACGCGAAGGCGTCGCTCGCGACGGCTGCCGGAGCGCACCACGTCGTCAATCACCGCGAGGACGATCTCGTCGGCTCCGTGCGTGCCCTGGTCCCTGCCGGCGTCGACCTCGTCGTCGAGGTGGCGCCCGCACCCAACCTGCGCCACGACCTCCGGGTGATCCGGCCCCGCGGCACGATCGCGATCTACGCCAACAACGGCGGCGACGAGCTGACCCTCAGCGTCCGCGAGACGTTCTCCACCAACGCCCGCTTCCAGTGGGTGCTGCTCTACACCGTCGGACCGGACGCCCTCCGGGCCGCGGCGGCGGACGTCACCGCCGCCCTCGCCGACGGTGCGTTGGGGGTCGGGGACGAGCACGGACTGCCCCTGCACCACTACCCGCTCGAGCGGACGGCCGACGCCCACGCCGCCGTCGAGGCCGGCGCGGTCGGCAAGGTGCTCATCGACGTCGTCGACGCCTGAGCGAGCCGCGCGTCGACCGGCGTTCGGTAGGCCCCGTCGGACTCGAACCGACAACCAACGGATTAAAAGTCCGCTGCTCTACCCATTGAGCTAGAGGCCCGGAGCGCGAGCCTCCGCGTCCGGCGAACCGTCCGACAGACCCACGCGTGGTGCGATCCTCTCAGAGCGCGCGGTCGTGGTGCCCGTCGGCCGCCCGCCGGGCGCGGTAGGCGCGCACCTTCATCACATTGCCGCAGGGGTCGGTGCTGCACCAGCGCATCGCGTGGGTGGGGGTGGGGTCGTAGTAGATCCACCGGCAGTCATCGCGCTGGCACTCGCGCAGGTGCTCCCACTGCCCGGTCAGCATCGCCTCGTGGACGATCGCGACGGCGTCGCCGACGATCCGCTCGACCGCCGCCGGACGCGACGGGCGGGCCCGCCGCAGGCGCGCGGCGTGCTCGCCCACCTCGACCCGCACGGGATGGCGGCGGGCGACGTCGTTGAAGGCCGATCGGGTCGAGGGCGAGGGCCGGAGCAGCAGGTCGCGCACCACGTCGCGGAAGGCGCGGTAGGGCCTGAGGTCCGCGGTGGCCGGGAGGGGTGCGTAGGCCGAGCCGGCGCGGGCGAGGAAGCGGTTGAGGGAGCCGACGTCCTGGCCGTGGTCGATGCCATGGAACCGGTCGTCGGTGTTGAGGAGGTGGCGCACCTCCTCCAGCGCTCCCGGTGCCGGGCGATCGGTGTCCACTCAGCCCTCCCGCGTCTCGTCCTCGCGAAACCCCGTGACGAGGTGGTTACCATCATAACGTCTCGTGAGGTAACAGACGGGGGATGGGCATGCTGGCTGCGCAGGTCGGGATCGACGTGCTGGGCCCCAGCGCGGCCCGGGTCGGCGACGTCCCGGTGGCCATGGGCGCGCGACGGCTGCGCAGCCTGCTGGCCCTGCTCGTGCTCGAGCGCGGCCGGCCGGTCGCCGTCGAGCGGATCATCGACGCCCTGTGGGAGGGCGCCCCTCCGCCCGGTGCCGCCAACACGCTGCAGGGCTACGTCGCCGGCCTGCGTCGCCTGCTCGAGCCCGGCCGGCGGCCACGGGCCGCCTCGTCGCTGCTCGTGCACGAGGCGAGCGGCTACCGGCTCGCCGTGCGCCCGGAGCAGATCGACGTCGAGCGGTTCCAGGCGACCGTACGCTCCGCGCGGGAGCGGCTGCGCCGCCTGCCCGACCCGATGCGACCGGCGCTGCTCCCGGACCTCCCGGTCGGGCCGGGCGTCGAGGCCGCCGAGGCCCGGCGGGCGGAGCTCACCGCCGCGCTGCGGCTGTGGCGCGGCGACGCCTACGCCGACCTCGGCGAGCTGCCAGCGGCGGTCGCGGAGCGACACCGGCTCGAGCAGCTGTGCCTCGAGGCGCGGGTCGCCCGGACCGTCATCGACCTGTCCCTCGATCGCCCGTCCAGCGCGGCCGCGGCGCTCGAGGACCTGGCCGGACGGCACCCCCTGCGCGAACGCCTCTGGGGGCTCTGGGCTGTCGCCCTCGTCCGCGACGGCCGTCAGGCGGAGGGGCTCGCGGTGCTGGCCACGCTGCGGAGCCGGCTCGCCGACGAGCTGGGCGTCGACCCCACGCCGGCGCTCGCCGCGATGCAGGCCGACGTCCTGCTCCACCACCCCGCCGTCCTCGGCCTCGACCGCGGCGTCGCCCGCGACGAGTCGCGGGCGCACCGTGCCGTGGTGGTCCTCGACGGCGGTGACGAGCAGGACCATCGCCTCGCGGACGAGCTGGTCCGCCGCGCGAGCGGGCCCCTCACCGTGCCGGGACGGGCGAGCGTCGGTGACGCCGGGGCGTGCACCCACGACGGGTGCTTCCGCCAGCCGGTCGTGGTGGTGGTCGTCGACGACGGTCCGGGGCAGCACCCGGGCGTCGGACGCCGCCCGGCGCACCGTGACCCCTCCGTTACCGACCCGGCCCAACGGTCACCGTTTCGTGACGATCACCGCCGTCGCGGGCGGACCTTCCCCGCCTAGCGTCCTGGAGAGGGCCGGGGACACCCTTCTCCGGCCAGGTCGAGGAAGAAAGGTTGGACAGGATGAGGCGGAACAAGCCGCTCGCGCTCGTTGCCGGTGCTGCCCTGATCACCCTCGCCGCCTGCGGTGGCGGATCGTCGGACGACGGTGAGTCCGGGTCGGGGACCGAGAGGGACTTCAGCGAGCAGGGAGGTGGGACGAAGGACCCCGAGCGCCAGGGCCCCGCTGCCGAGGTCGAAGGAGCGTCGGCGGGCGGGACGATCACGGTCTACCTGCCTGGCGATCCCGGGCCCAACTCGCTCGACCCGACCGGTGGTTGGTCGGTGACCGGCAACTCCATCCAGCAGGCGCTCACGAGCCGCTCGCTGACCCAGTACATCCGTGACGAGAACGGCCAGCCGGTGCTGGTGCCCGACCTCGCCACCGACCTGGGCACCCCCAACGACGACTACACGGAGTGGACCTTCACCATC
Organism: Nocardioides sp. Z24_21; assembly: GCF_058134345.1. Classification (NCBI taxonomy): domain Bacteria; kingdom Bacillati; phylum Actinomycetota; class Actinomycetes; order Propionibacteriales; family Nocardioidaceae; genus Nocardioides; species Nocardioides sp. Z24_21. The sequence continues at coordinate 1,124,692 of NZ_JBYTTH010000001.1, read as the reverse complement.
CGTGACAACGCGACGTGGGAGGACGGCAAGCCCGTCACGGCCGAGGAGGTCGCGTTCGGCATCTGCCGCTCGCTCGACTCCGAGGCGTTCCCGTCCGGTCCGGGCACCGAGTACTCCAAGACCTACTTCGCGGGTGCCGAGGACTACGCGGGTCCCTACACGGCCAAGGACCCCAAGTGCGAGAACTGGGACGGGATCGCGGTCGACGGCCAGGACATCACCATCTCGATGTCGCAGCCGTTCCCTGACATGGACTACTGGGGCGCGTTCATGGCGATGGGCCCCGCGCCCCTCGGCGACGCCTCCGAGCCGCCGAACTACGGCACCAAGCCGCTGTCCAACGGTCCCTACAAGATCGAGAGCTTCAAGCCCAACGAGGAGCTGGTCGTGGTGAAGAACGATCAGTGGGCCGCTGACTCCGACCCGGGTCGTCACCAGTACGCCGACGGGTTCGTCTTCAAGTTCAACCAGGACCAGGCCAAGGTCGACGAGATCATGCTCTCCGACAACGCCGACAGCCAGACGGCCGTGGCCACCGCGCTCGGCTCGGACAAGTACAACGACGCCAACGACCAGCTCGGTGACCGCCTGGTCCAGCAGACCTCGCAGTGCGTCTCCACGCTGACCCCGGACTACACCAAGATCCCCGAGATCGAGGTCCGCAAGGCGCTCGCCTACGCCTACCCCTACGAGGACGTCTGGATCGCCAGCGGCGAGGTGCCCGGTGTCACCCGCGTCCCGGCCAACTCGCTGATGCCGCCCGGGATGGCCGGCAAGAAGGACTTCCAGGTCGACGGTGAGCAGATCACCTACGACCCGGAGAAGGCCAAGGCCCTCCTGGAGGAGGCCGGTGTCGAGACCCCCTACCCGATCACCATGATCTACTACGAGGTCGACCCGCTGGCCAAGGCGGCCCAGGACCAGACCACCAAGGGCTTCGAGGCCGCCGGCTTCTCGGTCAAGGCGATCCCGGTGCAGGAGTCGCCCTACAACATCTGGCTCGACCCCGACAACAAGGTCAACAAGAAGCTCAACTTCCGGGGCGTCAACTGGTGCTCGGACTGGCCGTCAGGCTCCACGGTCCTGCCCTCGCTCGCCCGGACCGGCGCGGTCTACAACACCGCCTACTTCTCCGAGGAGTCGGTCGACGAGGAGATGGACCGCATCAACACGCTGCCCCTCGACGAGCAGGCTGACGCGTGGGGTGCGCTGGACGAGAAGATCATGACGGAGTACTTCCCGATCATCCCGACCGCCTACCGCAACGACCTGTTCGTGTTCGGCACCAAGGTCGGCAATCCGACGGGCGATGGCTCGATCGGCGCGCCGAACTACAAGGACCTGTTCGTCATGCAGTGATCCTGGCGCGCGTGGATGGGGGTTCCCGGTCTCCGGGAGCCCTCATTCCACGTGTCGGCGCGTGTCGGCGCGCGTCAGCGCGTGGTGGTGCGGACGTCGGGGGAGGTGGTCCCGGGTGCCGGCTCGCCCGGGCCGCCGCGCCAGTGCGGCAGCGGTGCGTCGCCCACGGCGACCGCGGTGGCGGCGTCGGCCAGCAGCCGGGTCGTGTCGAGGAGCGGCAGCGGGGAGACGGCGGGCGTGACCAGTGCCCCCAGCTCGGCGCAGCCGAGGACCACCGCCTGGCAGCGGTGCAGTCGCAGTCCGTCGATGAGCTCGAGCACGACGTCGCGCGAGCGCAGCGAGGTCCTCCCGTGCACGAGCTCGTCGAAGACGATGGAGTGCAAGGTCGTCTGGTCGGTCAGTGCGAGCGGCACGGCGGCGATGCCCATCGGCTCGAGCTCGTCGGCGTAGCGGCGCCACTCCAGCGTCCAGCGGGTGCCGAGCACGCCGACCCTGGCGTACCCGTGTCGCTGCGCCTCGGCGGCCACCACCGAGGCCGCGTGGAGTCCGGGCAGGGCGAGGTCGGCGCCGGGCTCGTCGAGCGGGGCGTACGCCGTGTCGTCGGGGCAGACGAAGAAGTGGGCGCCCGCCTCCCGCAGCCGGGTGGCGCCGAGCGCGAGCTGGGTGCGCACGGTGTCGGGGTCGTTGCGCTGCCACGCGTCGGCGCCGCCCGCCAGCGGCTGCCAGACCAGGCTCAGCTCCGGCTGCTGGTGGCCGTCCGGGTGGGAGGCGCTGACCTCGTCGATCCGGCGCAACATCTCGGCGGCGCTGTGCAGGCGCGGAGCGAGGACGCCGATGTGGAACACGGCTCAGCCCCCTCTCGTCCGGGCACACCCCAGACGTCCATCATGACTCGCGTCGCTGGGGTCCGACTGGGACGGACGTCCGGAGCGCCTACCGTGGCCCCGTGGACGCCCTCGTCGAGATCTGCCTGGAGGACGTCGGGGGCGCCGGGATCGCGGCCGCTGCGGGCGCGGACGCCGTGGAGGTGTGCGCCGGGCTGGCCGAGGGCGGCACCACTCCGACCCTCGGGTTCGTCCGGCACAGCGCGGCCTCGGCCGCCGGCCTGGACGTGCGGGTGCTGGTGCGCGCGCGACCCGGTGACTTCGTCCACTCCGCGGCCGAGGTCGACGTGATGGTGGCCGACATCGAGGCCACCCGCGCCGCGCTGGGGGAGTCGGTTCGCCTCGGGTTCGTCCTCGGCACGCTCGAGCCAGACGGCACCGTCGCCGCGGCGGCCGTACGCCGCCTGGTCGCGGCCTGCGGGGACGCACCGGTCACCTTCCACAAGGCCTTCGACTCCGTGCCCGACCGGCTGTCCGCGCTGGCGCTGCTCGCCGACCTCGGCATCACCCGGGTGCTCACGGCCGGTGGACCCGGGCCCGCGCTCGACCACCTGACCGAGCTCGCCGAGCTGGTCGGGCGGGGCGGCGACGAGGTCCGCATCGCCGTCGGCGGAGGCGTGCGCCCGGACAACGTGGCCCGCGTCGTCGCCGAGACCGGCGCCCGCGAGGTGCACCTGCGGGCGGCCGCGCCGGTCGCCCGCGCCGGGGTGTCGCCGGGCTACGACGAGGCTCCGCGCAGCGTGACGAGCGCCGCCGTGGTCGCGGAGGTGCTGTCAGCCCTGGGTCGCTGAGCCGGTGTCGCCGGGGAAGAGCTCGGCCTCCGCGAGGGGGTCGACGTCCGAGACGTCGTCGAGGGGGAAGATCGGGCGCCGGACCCGCCGGTGGCCGAGCCGCACGAGGTCTTGGTCGACCCCTCCCGGGGTGAGCGCGAGCATCCAGTCGGCGGCCAGGTCGAACAGCTCCGGCTCGAGGTAGCCGATCTTGACCACCACGATGTCGGCGCCCCGGGGGTCCAGGCCGAGCCGGGTGAAGTCGGACTCGAGGTGGTAGGGCCTGCGCCGGCGGGTCACGACCACGTCCACGGCGGGGGTGCGCACCACGACCTCGAGGTTGTCCTCGGACGGCACGACGGCGACCACCCGTCCCGACACCTCCACCGGCGGCTCGGGCCGCGCGTCGACGCGTGCTCCCACGGTGAGGCGTACGTCGGCCCCGACGCCGGCCTCCGCGGCCGCGAGCGCGCCGGTCGCGTCGGGGATGGAGGCGTAGATCGCGCGCTTGCCGCTCGCGAGCAGCCCCTCGCTCGCGAGCAGCCGGGCGAGCGTCCACGTGACGTCGCCGGCGCCGCCCGCGGTCGGGTTGTCGCCCGAGTCGGAGATGACATAGGGCGCCTCGGCGGAGCCGATCGCGGCCGCCAGCACCTCGGCCAGCGTGCCGGTCGGGGCGACGAAGCCGAACTCCTCGCGTCGCTCCCACAGCTCGCTCGCGAGTGCGCTCGCCTCGGCCATCGCCAGGGCGGCGTCGTCGCCGAGCACCATCACGACCGCGCCGTTGCGCGGCTCGTCGGCCCACGGGTAGCCGATCCAGATGCCGGCGTCGAGGATCCCGTCGAGCGCCTCGATCTCCGGCACGCGCGCGTAGAGGCTCGTCGCGGGCTCCTGGCGGGTGCTGGTCATCTCGCCCGGCAGGAGGATGGGCACGGGCACCCAGGCCTTCGCCGGGCGACGGCGTCCCGACGGCAGCGCGAGGCGGTCGAGGAGGTTGCGCGCGGCGCGCTCCTTGGTCTCCTGCCAGTCCACGTGGGGTGCGGTCCGGTAGGTCGTCAGCAGGTCGACGGTCTCGGCGAGGGTGCGCGAGACGTTGCCGTGCAGGTCCATCCCGCTGCTGATGAGGCAGTCGGGGCCCACCACGGCCCGCACGGCCACCGCGAGGTCGCCCTCCATGTCGTCGAGGCCGACGACGCTCGCGGCGCCGTGGATGTCGAGGACGACGCCGTCGAGCGGCGCCTCGCCCACCGCGGCGACGAGCCCGGCGAGGACCTCGGCCTTGAGCTGGGCGTAGTCGTCGGCCGGGATCGCGCCGCCCGCGATGCTGCGGGCCTGCAGGATGCCGATCCACTCCGCCCGGTCGGCGAGCGCGCCGCCGGCCGCCCAGAACGGCCAGGCGTCGAGCACCTCGCGGCCGCGGCGGGGAGCGAGCATCGCAGCGGTGGTGAGAGCGGGGGAGAAGGTGGACGCCTCGAGGCTGATGCCGCAGACGGCCACGCGGGGGAGGTCCGGGAGGACCGCGTCGGTGGTCACCTCGCGATGGTGTCAGGGCGTGTCGAGGGGCCGGTCGGCAGGCCCGTTCGCCGGATGTTCGTCAACAGGTCCCTTCGGACCGGTGACGTCGCGGGATTTCTTGGTAGTGTCTGTCGTGCAACAGGTGCAAGTTCCAGCAGGTTGACGCCCGCGGAGTTTGTGATCCAACGGCGTTTCCCTCTTCGGGCCCTTCCAGCTTGTAAGTCGGAGCGACGTGTCACCGCACTTGCTGCGGGGCCGTCGAAGCGACGGCTTCTCGTTCCGATAAACAGGAGTACCGAGCACATGGCTCAAGGCACCGTGAAGTGGTTCAACGCCGAGAAGGGTTTCGGCTTCATCGCGCAGGAGGACGGCGGCGACGACGTGTTCGTGCACTACTCGGCCATCCAGTCCAACGGCTACAAGTCGCTGGACGAGAACCAGAAGGTCGAGTTCGACGTCACCCAGGGTCCCAAGGGCCCCCAGGCGGAGAACGTCCGTCCGCTCTGATCGGCTGACGCTGGACCTGTTCCAGATCTGATCCGACTCTGGCCCCTCCCCCTTAGCGGGGTGGGGCCAGAGCCGTTTTGCGGGCACACTTGACACATTCGGGTCATGTGCGGCGCCCGGGAGTCCGCCACACTTGTCACGAACACTAGAGTCGACGCGAGCCAGATGTGCCGTCAGGGGAGTCAGGAGGGTGACGGATGCACGACCAGTTCGACGTGACCCTCGAGGACGGTGACCTCCTCGGCGAGGTCGAGCTCACGACCACGCTGATCATCGCCGCCAGCGAGGCCGACGAGCACCTCTCGCAGGACGAGATCGACCGCATCCTCGGGGTCACCCCCCGCAAGCCGCAGGACTGAGCACCCCGCGCGGCGCGAGAGGCGGCGCAGCACTCCTCGCGGGTCGCGGTGGGTGTGAGACTACTGGCATGGAGTCCCGCGACGTGCGCGCTGCCGGAGCCGTGGTGACCCGCAAGGGTGGCGAGGTGCTGCTGGTGCACCGTCCCAAGTACGACGACTGGTCCTTCCCCAAGGGCAAGCTCGACCCCGGCGAGCACGCCGTCACCGCGGCCGTGCGCGAGGTCGCCGAGGAGACCGGCCTCGACGTGTGCCTCGGGCCCGCGCTGCCCCGGCAGCGCTACCGGATGTCCAACGGTCGATGGAAGTCCGTGGACTACTGGACCGCGCGGGCGGTGGGGAGCGACGACGTCGCCGGCTACCGCGCCAACGACGAGATCGACGCCGTGGAGTGGGTGGACCGGCAGGCCGCCCGCGACCGGCTGACCTACCCCTACGACCGCGACACCCTCGACGAGGCGCACCCGCTGCGGCGCCGCACCCGCGCGCTGGTCGTGCTGCGCCACGGCAAGGCCCGCGCGCGCGGCGGGTGGACGAAGGACGACCGGCTCCGCCCACTCGTCCAGCTCGGCGAGTCCCAGGCGCAGCGGCTCGTGCCCCTGCTCGCCGCCTTCGGCGTGACGGCCGTCCACTCCTCCTCCAGCACCCGCTGCGTGCAGACGGTGGCGCCGTACGCCGACGTGGCGGGCTGTCCCGTCGTGCTCCACGACGAGCTGAGCGAGGAGGACGCCACGGTCGAGGCCGTCGTGGACCTCGTCGACGCCCTCCTCGACGACGACGTCGACGGAGGGGGCGCGGTGCTCTGCACCCACCGGCCGGTGCTGCCGACCGTGCTCGACGCGCTCGAGGTGCCCGACGTCACCCTCGAGCCCGGTGCGATGCTCATCGCCCACCACCGCGAGGGCCGGGTCGTGGCGTCGCAGCTCGTGCACCCCTGACGCCAACCGGTCCGGCCGAGTTCACCGCGCGTTCACCGTCGGCGCGGTGGTCGTTCTCCTGCGCTGCCTACCTTCTGGTCGTCAGCACCCCTCAGACCTCCAGCAGGAGCGACCGACGTGAACCGCACCTCCCTCCGCACGCTGCTCGCCCCGAGCGTCGCCGTACTCACCCTCTCCCTGTCCCTGACCGCCTGCGGAGGCGGCAACTCCGCCGACGAGGCGGCCGCCGCCACCGGCGGGCCGGGGGACGGAGACTTCGCCGACCTCTCCGGCGAGCTCGCCATCGGCGGCGCCTCCTCGCAGGAGTCCGCGCAGAACGCCTGGATGGTCGGCTTCAGCGAGGTCGCGCCCGGCGTGACCGTGTCGTACGACCCCGTCGGCTCCGGCGGCGGCCGGGAGAACTTCATCTCCGGCGGCTTCCCGACCGCCGGCACCGACTCCTACCTCGACGACGAGGAGGGCGAGCTCAGCGCCGCGACCGAGAGGTGCGGCTCGGAGCCCATCACCATCCCCAACTACGTCTCGCCGATCGCGGTGGTCTACCACCTCGAGGGCGTCGACGAGCTCAACCTCTCGCCGGAGACGCTGGCCCGCATCTTCGCCGGCGACATCACCCGCTGGGACGACGAGGCCATCGTCGCGGACAACCCGGACGCCGACCTGCCGAGCGAGGACATCACCCCCGTCCACCGCTCCGACGAGTCGGGCACCACCGGCAACTTCACCCACTACCTGTCCACCGTGGCCGGCGACGCCTGGCCGCACGGCGAGGTCGAGCAGTGGCCCAACGAGGCCGGCGGCGAGAGCGGCAAGGGCACCTCGGGCGTCGTGCAGGTCGTCACCGACGCCCCCCACACCATCGGCTACGCCGACGCCAGCCAGGCCGGCGGCCTGGGTCAGGCCCACATCGGCGTCGGCGACGAGTTCGTCGCACCGAGCGCCGAGGCGGCCGCCAAGATCTTCGAGGTGTCGCCCCGGCTCGACGAGGACTCCGCGGTCAACATGGCCTACGAGCTCGACTACACGACCGAGGAGGCCGGGGTCTACCCGATCGTCCTGACGTCCTACATGGTCGCGTGCGAGTCCTACGACGACGAGGCGACCGCGTCCAACGTCAGGGCCTACCTCACCTACATCCTCAGCGACGAGGGCCAGGAGATGGGCCAGAGCGAGGCCGGCTCGGCGCCCCTCACCGCCACGGTGATCTCCGAGGCGCAGGCCATCGTCGACACCATCTCGGCCGGCTGAGCCGCCCACAGCACCGAGGCGGGGGTCGGGCCACCGGGCCCGACCCCGTCCGACACGTCGTCACCCCGGAGGAGCACAGTGACCACCGCGATCCAGGAGCCCGTCCCCGACTCGGGACAACGCGCCCGGACCACCCGCGTGGGGGACGCGGTCTTCAGCCGCACCGCGCTCGGAGCGGCCCTGCTCGTCGTCGGCATGCTCGCCGGCGTCGCCGTCTTCCTGGTGATCCAGGGCCTGCCGGCGCTCGAGGCGTCCGGCGAGCAGGCCTACGGCAAGCCGAGCATCTGGTCGTACGTCGGGCCGCTGCTGTTCGGCACCGTCTTCTCGGCCGCGCTGGCCATGGTGATCGTGACGCCGCTGGCCATCGGGCTCGCGCTGGTGATCTCGCACTACGCGCCCCGGCGACTGGCCAAGCCGGTCGGCTACCTCGTCGACCTGCTGGCGGCCGTCCCGTCGGTGGTCTTCGGCCTGTGGGGCATCGCGGTGCTGGCGCCGCGCCTGGTGCCGATCTACGACTGGCTCAACGACTGGCTCGGCTGGATCCCGCTCTTCGGCGGACCGGTGTCGAGCTCGGGGCGGACCCTGCTCACCGCCTCCATCGTGCTGGCACTGATGGCGCTGCCGATCGTCACCGCCATCCTGCGTGAGATCTTCGCGCAGACGCCGACGATGCACGAGGAGGCCGCCCTCGCCCTCGGCGCGACCCGCTGGGAGATGATCCGACTGGCGGTGCTGCCCTACGCCCGGTCGGGGATCGTCGCCGCGCTGCTCCTCGGCCTGGGCCGCGCCCTCGGCGAGACGATGGCCGTGGCGATGGTGCTCTCGGCCACTGGCGCCATCATCAGCTTCGACGTCATCTCCTCGACCAACCCCAACACCATCGCGGCGAGCATCGCCAACAACTACGCGAACGCCGCCGGACTCAAGATCAACGTGCTGATCTTCGCCGGCCTGGCCCTCTTCGTCCTGACGTTCGCCGTCAACTTCCTCGGCCGCTGGGTCGCGACGCGCGGGCAGGTGAAGGGATGAGCCTGACGACCGATCTCGACGACGGCCTCGACGACCTCGACAAGGGTCCCGGCAAGGGCCTCGACAAGGGCCTCGACAAGGGCCTCGACAAGGGTCCCGACGGGGCGCGCCCGGTCGACCGGCTCGGCCCGCTCACCGGCGGCACGCTGCCCCGGGTCGCCCCGTTCCTCGTCGGCGTGTGCTCGCTCGCGCTGGGCGCGCTGGCGGTGCTGCTGGGCCTCGGCCCGATCGGCGGACTGCTGGTGGCGTGGGTGGCCCACACCGGCTGGCTCTACGGCTGGACGCGCGCCGTCGAGGGACCGCGCAAGGCCACCGACACGCTCCTGCGCACGTTCATGTGGACGGCGTTCGTGGTGGCCATGGCGCCGCTCGTCAGCCTGATGTGGACCGTGGTGGCGCGCGGTGCGCCCGTGCTGACGCCGCAGTTCCTCCACGACGACATGAGCGGCCGGGCGCTGCTCGGCGTCGGCGGGGGCATCTACCACGCGATCATGGGCACCATCCTGGTGACCGGCATCGCGGCGGTCATCGCCGTCCCGATCGGCCTGCTCACCGCGATCTACCTGGTGGAGTACGGCAAGGGCAACCGGCTGGCCAAGGTGATCACGTTCCTCGTCGACGTGATGACCGGCATCCCCTCGATCGTGGCTGGCCTCTTCGCGGTCGCGCTGTTCATCGTCGTCACCGGCGACCCGCTGCCCCGCCTGGGCATCGGCGGGTCGGTCGCGCTCGCGCTGCTCATGCTGCCGACGGTCATCCGCTCGGTCGAGGAGATGCTCAAGCTCGTGCCCGACGACCTGCGCGAGGCGTCGTACGCCCTCGGCGTGCCGCGGTGGCGGACGATCGTCAAGGTCGTGCTGCCGACGGCCGTCGCCGGCATCGTCACCGGCGTGACGCTGGCCATCGCCCGCGTCGCCGGCGAGACCGCGCCGCTGCTGCTGATCCTGGGCACCTCGCGGGTCGCCAACTGGAACCCCTTCGACGGGGCGGTGCAGACCCTGCCGGTCTACATCTTCCAGTCGCTCGGCCAGACGACGCACTTCAAGTACGGCGAGATCTGGACCGACCGCGTCTGGGGCGCCGCCCTGTTCCTCATCCTCATCGTCATGTCGCTCAACCTCCTCGCGAGGGTCGTCGGCAGGGCGTTCGCCCCCAAGACCGGCCGCTGAGCGGTCGGCCCTCGCAGCCCTCAAGGAGCTCCCCACCATGGCCAAGAGCATCGACGTGTCCGACCTCGACATCTACTACGGCGACTTCCTCGCCGTCGAGGGCGTCACCATGCACATCAAGGCGCGCTCGGTGACCGCCTTCATCGGCCCGTCCGGCTGCGGCAAGTCCACCGTGCTGCGCTCGCTCAACCGGATGCACGAGGTCATCCCCGGCGCGCGGGTGGAGGGCAAGGTGACCGTCGACGGGCAGTCGCTCTACGACACCGCGGTCGACCCGGTCGCCGTACGCCGCCAGATCGGGATGGTCTTCCAGCGGCCCAACCCGTTCCCGACGATGTCGATCTACGAGAACGTGCTGGCCGGCAACCGGCTCAACTCCAAGAAGATGAGGAAGGCCGAGGCCGACGACATCGTCGAGCGCTCGCTCAAGGGCGCCAACCTCTGGAACGAGGTCAAGGACCGCCTCGACAAGCCCGGCATGGGCCTCTCCGGCGGCCAGCAGCAGCGCCTGTGCATCGCCCGCGCGATCGCCGTCGAGCCGCAGGTGCTGCTGATGGACGAGCCGTGCTCGGCCCTCGATCCGATCTCGACCGCCGCCATCGAGGACCTGATCCACCAGCTCAAGGCGGACTACACGATCGTGATCGTCACCCACAACATGCAGCAGGCGGCCCGCGTCTCCGACGAGACCGGCTTCTTCAACCTCAAGGCGGCCGGGAAGCCCGGTCACCTCGTGGAGTTCAACGCCACCCCCACGATGTTCGCCAACCCGGACAACGAGGCGACCGAGGCCTACATCTCCGGCCGCTTCGGCTGAGGCCGTGCCCCGGGGCCCGGGGGGAGTCAGCATGTCGGGTTCGCGAACACGCCGCCCCGACGGTCGATCAGGGCAGCAGGAAGAACGACTGTCCAGCGACCGTCTTCCACGAGCAACGCTTCTTCTTCTTCCCCTTGACGACCACCGTCCTGCACTTCTTGACCTGGCCCTTGACGTCCGTGCCCTTGTAGGGCTCGGGGACCGAGAAGGCGTCGGGGAAGAAGCGCACACGCTCCCCGTTGATCGAGTGGACGACGCTGTTGCGGCGCGAGAGCTTCACCGTGCCACGGCCCTTGCTCTTGAAGACGACCCGCTGGACCTTGGGCGCGGTGGCGTAGAAGTCGTAGTTGATGAAGTTGGGGTCATCTCCCGCAGCGAAGAGGGCCCCGGAATCCACGAGCACGTAGCCCTTGCGCAGCACGGAGTCGCCGTAGAGGCGCCGACAGTCCTCGGACACCGACGGCTCCGCGATAGTGGTGTGAGTGAACACGATCCGGGTGCAGAGTGCGGGCTCGTCGAGGAATCCGATCCCCGGTCCTACCTGTGCGTCGTAGGTGTAGGCACCGATGGCCCCCGAGGTCAGGGGGTAGAGCGCCGTGGGGTCCTGCGCCGGGAGTGCGGCGCGGGCGGGCGTGGCCATCCCTGCGGCGACAGCGATGGCGATGAGGGCGGTGACGGCTGTGGGCGGGCGCATGGTGTCTCCTCGGTCGGACGGGCGTGCCGACGACACCCTAGGGCCAGTTGCCCTGCGACGGTCGTAGGCCGGGGACCTTGCCGATCGGGACGCGTTCGTCGCTCGGCTGCGCGCGGCGTACGGCCCCGCCGGCCCAACGGCTCCATGTCCGGGTAGTGAGGGACGCAATGGGTGGCCGGGGACCGGTTTTCCGACGGACCGTCCCTCACTACCACCACCACCCACCGCCCCCACAGGGAGCAGCCAGAGGAGGCCGCGTCAGGGGAGGAAGAGGTGAGCCACCCAGTAGCAGATCGCGGCGGCGAGGGCGGCGGCCGGGAAGGTCAGCACCCAGGCGGTGAGGATCGACTTCGCCACGCCCCAGCGGACGGCGGAGAGGCGCTTGGTGGCGCCGACGCCCATGACCGCGGAGGTGATCGTGTGAGTGGTCGAGATCGGGGCCTCGAAGACGTAGGACGTCGTGTAGAGCACCGACGCGGCGACCGACTCGGCGGCGAAGCCGCGCGGCGGGTCGAGGTGGATGATGCGGCGCCCGAGGGTGCGCATGATGCGCCAGCCGCCGGACCAGGTGCCGAGCGAGATCGCGCCGGCCGCGGCGAAGATCACCCACAGCGGGAGGCCGTCGGACTCGGCGACGTAGCCGCCGGTGAGCAGCGCCAGGAAGATGACGCCCATCGTCTTCTGGGCGTCCTGCAGTCCGTGGCCGAGCGCCATGGCGGCGGCCGAGACGGTCTGGGCGACCTTGAAGCCGCGGTTGGCGCGCCCGGGGTTGGCGTTGCGGAAGGCCCACATGATGCCGATCATCAGCGCGAAGCCGAGGCTGAACGCGACGAGCGGGGAGAGGAACATCGGGATGACGACCTTCTCCAGCACGATGGTCCAGTTGGCGCTCGCGCCGGCCGCGACGGCGGCGCCCACGAGGCCGCCGATGAGCGCGTGCGAGGACGACGACGGCAGGCCGTAGTACCAGGTGATCAGGTTCCAGGTGATCGCGCCGAGCAGGCCGCACATCACGATCACCAGGCCGTGGCTTCCCGGCCCCGGATCGATCGTGTCGGACACCGTGTGGGCGACCTTCTGGCCCAGGAAGGCTCCGACGAAGTTCATGACCGCCGCCATGGCGAGGGCCACCCGCGGCTTGAGGGCGCCCGTCGACACGGACGTCGCGATCGCGTTGGCCGCGTCGTGGAAGCCGTTGGTGTAGTCGAAAACCAGGGCGACGACGACGACCGCGATGATGATCCCGATCTCCATCAGGGTCAGGACTCCTTGACGGCGATCTGCTCCACGATGTTGGCGACCTTCTCGAACGCGTCGATCGCCCCCTCGAGGGACTCCACGATGTCCTTCAGCTTGAGCACCTCGAGGGCCTCGTACTCGCCGCTGAACAGGTTGGCCAGGATCCGGCGGTAGGACTTGTCACCGGTGTTCTCGAGACGGTTGATCTCGATCCAGTACTCGTCGAGCGAGCCCATCGACTCCAGCTGCGGCATCGCGGCGGCCGTGAGCTCGGCGCAGCGCTGCAGCACCTCGACCTGCTGGGTGGTCTCCGGCGGCAGGGAGGTGACCTCGTAGAGCAGGACCAGGTCGACGGCCTCGTCCATCATGTCCATCACGTCGTCGAGCGCCGAGGCGAGGGAGTAGATGTCCTCGCGGTCGAACGGGGTGACGAACGTGCTGTTGACCCGCCGGATGATCGAGTGGGTCGTCTCGTCGGCTGCGTGCTCGGCCTCGCGCATGCGCTGGGCGATCTCTGCCTTCGAGTTGCCGACCGACAGCATCTCGCTGAGGAGCTGGGATCCGAGGACGAGGTGGTTGGCGGCTTCGCTGAAGAGGTCGTAGAACGAACTGTCGACAGGGCGGAACTTCAGACGCACGGTGAACTCCGAACGGGGGGCGGATGAACCGTGGTTCATGCTAGGGGGTGATCGGGTCGAGAACGCAACCTCGGGCCGCCGTCGGGGGGCTGGTGTGACGCGGCGCTCAGCGCCGCCGGGCGCGCTGGCGCGCGATGAGCTCGTCCTGGAGGTGGCGCCGGCCACGGTGCAGCACCCACTCGCCGTCGGACCCGAGCTCCCATGCGGTCGTGTCGGGGTCGAGGGCGAGGTCGAGCAGGCTCCGGATGGCTTGGACGACGTGCGGGTCGCTGAGGCGTACGAGCACCTCGACGCGGCGATCGAGGTTGCGGTGCATCATGTCGGCCGAGCCGATCCAGGCCGCCGGCTCGCCGCCGTTGTCGAACCAGAAGATGCGGCTGTGCTCGAGGAACCGGCCCAGGATCGAGCGCACCCGCACGGTCTCGGACAGGCCGGGCACGCCGGGTCGCAGGGCACAGATGCCGCGGATGAGCATCTCGACGCGTACGCCCGCCTGCGAGGCGAGGTAGAGCGCGTCGATCACCGCCTCGTCGACCACCGAGTTGGCCTTGAACCGGATGCCGGCTGGGCGGCCGGCCTGGTGGTGGGCGATCTCCTGGTGGATCTGCGCGATCAGGCCGTCGCGCACGCTGTGGGGCGCGACGAGCAGGTGGTCGTAGGTGCGGTTGCGGCTGATGCCCGACAGGTTGTTGAACAGCAGCGCGACGTCCTCGCCGATCTCGGGGTCGGCGGTCAGCAGGCCGAGGTCCTCGTAGAGCCGGGCGGTCTTGGGGTTGTAGTTGCCCGTGCCGAGGTGGACATAGCGCCGGATGCCCACGGGCTCGTCGCGGACGACCATCGACAGCTTGCAGTGCGTCTTGAGGCCGACGAGGCCGTAGACGACGTGGCAGCCGGCCTGCTCGAGCTTGCGCGCCCAGCGGATGTTGGCCTGCTCGTCGAAGCGGGCCTTGATCTCGACGACCACCAGGACCTGCTTGCCGGCCTCGGCGGCGTCGATGAGCGCCTCGATGATCGGGCTGTCACCGGACGTGCGGTAGAGCGTCTGCTTGATCGCCAGCACGTGCGGGTCGGCGGCCGCCTGCTCGAGGAAGCGCTGCACCGAGGTGGCGAAGGAGTCGTAGGGGTGGTGCAGCAGCACGTCGCGGCGCGACACCGCGTCGAACACGTCGACGGGGGAGGACGACTCGACCTCGGCCAGGCTCGGGTGGGTGGTGGGCAGGAACGCGGCGTACTTGAGGTCGTCGCGCGGCAGGTCGGCGATGGAGTGCAGTCCGGTGAGGTCGAGCGGGCCGGGCAGCGAGACCACCTCGCCGCGGCCGACCCCGAGCTCGGAGACGAGCAGGTCGAGGACCTTGGGGTCCATCGACTCCTCGACCTCGAGGCGCACGGGCGGGCCGAAGCGGCGCCGCTGCAGCTCCTTCTCCAACGCCTTGAGGAGGTTCTCCGCGTCGTCCTCCTCGACCTCGAGGTCCTCGTTGCGGGTGACCCGGAAGGTGTGCGAGCCGAGCACGTCCATGCCGGGGAACAGCTTCTTGAGGTGCTCGCCGATGACGTCCTCGATCGGCACGAAGCGCTGGTTGCCGAGCCCGACGAAGCGCCCGAAGGTCGGCGGCACCTTGACGCGCGCGAAGTGCTCGGTGCCGGTCTCGGGGTGGCGTACGACGACCGCGAGGTTGAGCGACAGCCCGGAGATGTAGGGGAACGGGTGGGCCGGGTCGACCGCGAGGGGGGTCAGGACGGGGAAGATCCGGTCCTTGAAGAGCTTCTTGCACACCTTCTGCTCGTCGCGGTCGAGCTCGGACCAGCGCAGGATCTCGATGCCCTGAGCGCCGAGCTCGGGGAGGAGGTCGCCGAGCGCGCGGGCGTGGCGCTCCATCAGCTGCCGGCTCTCGACCCACAGCCGCTCGAGCTGCTCGCGCGGCATCAGCCCGCTGGCGGCCCGTACGGCGACGCCCGCGGCGATGCGGCGCTTGAGGCCGGCGACGCGGACCATGAAGAACTCGTCGAGGTTGCTGGCGAAGATCGCGAGGAAGCGGGCGCGCTCGAGCAGCGGCAGGGCGGGGTCCTCGGCGAGCTCGAGGACGCGCTGGTTGAAGCGCACCCAGGAGATCTCGCGGTCGATGAACCGGTCGTCGAACTTCTCCACGGCCTGGATCGCCTCGGCGTCGGGGCGGTAGGGCGGCTCGACGTCGAAGGTGTCGGTGGGGTGCCCGAACGGTTGGGTGACCGGTCCCTCCTCCGCCGAGGGGGACACAGCGCTGGTCAGGGTGGCCGGGTCGGACATGTCGCCAGTGTGGCACCGGAAGGTGAACGCCGGGTGAGGCTCGCGTCAGTAGACGAGCGCCTGGACGCCGTCGCCGAGGACCTGCTCGGCGAAGACGGCGGCTCCCGCGATCGTGACACCCTCGCGGAGGTCGCCGGCGACGATCCCCCGGCGGGCGGCGCACTGCGAGCAGACGGTGATCGTGCCGTTGGTGAGGACGGCGGCCATCAGCTGGTCGAGGGGCGTGGCGAGGTCGAGCTCGAACTCCTCGGCGCGGCCCGGCACGCCGAACCAGGCCGCGTCGCCGGTCAGCCAGAGGGAGACCTCGGCGCCGGACGCCGCGGCGGCCGCGGAGACCGTGAAGCCCTGGTTGAGGCGTTCGGGGTCCTCGGCACCGCAGGTGACCTTGACGACCAGTGGGCGGGGCATGCGCCCACACTAGAGTGAACCCATGCCCTTCGAGCTGCCGGACAACCTGCATCCCAACTGCGGCCCCGTCGCGTGGCTGCTCGGCACGTGGCACGGCAACGGCCACGGCGACTACCCGACGATCGAGCCGTTCCAGTTCGGCCAGGAGCTGATCTTCACCCACGACGGCCGCCCGTTCTTCCACTACATGTCGCGCTCGTGGATCGTCGACGAGCGGGGCGAGTTCGTCCGCGACGCGGCGATGGAGACCGGCTTCCTGCGGTGCCCCGAGCCGGGCAGGATCGAGCTGCTGCTCGCGCACAACATCGGCTTCACCGAGATCTGGTACGGCGCGGCCGAGGGCGGCAAGCTCGAGATGCACACCGCCGGCGTGTCCTACACCGAGACCGCCAAGGAGGTCACGGCCGGCTCGCGGATGTACGGCAACGTCGAGGGCGACCTGCTCTACGCCTACGACATGGCGGCCGTCGGCCAGGAGCTCCAGCCGCACCTCTGGGCGCGGCTGAAGAGGGCCTGAGCCCCCATGAGCGACGACCTCGCCACCCGGCTGCGCGAGCAGGGGCTGCGCCTCACCCCGCAGCGCGAGCTGATCCTGCACGCGGTCGAGGAGCTGCGCCATGCCACGCCCGACGAGGTGCTGGCCCACGTACGGGGGCAGGTCAGCTCGGTCAACGCCTCGACCGTCTACCGCACGCTCGAGGTGCTGGAGGAGCTCGGCCTGGTGCGCCACACGCACCTCAGCGACCGCTCCCCGACCTACCACTCCACCGGCGAGCACGAGCACGTCCACGTGGTGTGCCGCGGCTGCCACTCGGTGCGCTCCTACGACCCCGACATCGTGCGCCCGCTCGTCGCGGCGCTCGGGGCGGACGGCTTCTCCGTCGACGTCGGGCACCTCGCGATCTTCGGCACCTGCGCCGACTGCTCCGCCGCTGCCCCCTGAGTCTCTCGGAGACTCAAGGCCCCCGAGTCGGGCGCCTCGACGCCGCTGGGGACGCGGGCGGTCGCCGCGTAGGCTCGAGGCATGCAGTCCCCGCTCCTCTCCCTGCCCGGAGCCGTCGCAGGCGACGGGATCGACGCCCCCGTGGCGGCCCACTACGGCTCCTTCAACACCGAGCAGCGCAGCCTGGCGCGCGGCGACGGCTTCGTGGACCTGTCGCACCGCGACGTCGTACGCATCGCCGGTCCCGACCGCCTGTCGTGGCTGCACAGCCTGACCACCCAGTTCTTCGAGGGCCTGGCACCGGGGGTCTGGACTCAGGCACTGGTGCTGAGCCCGCAGGGCCACGTCGAGCACGCCTTCACCGGCGTCGACGACGGGGAGGCGTTCGTCGCCCACACCGAGCCGGGCGCGGGCCCGGCCCTGGTCGAGTGGCTCGAGCGGATGAAGTTCATGACCCGCGTCGAGGTCTCGCTCGTCGACGACCTCGCCGTGATGTGGCGTCCGGCGGACGGCCCGTCACGACCGGGTGGCCGCTACGACCTCGTGCCCCGCGACCGGCTCGAGGCGTACGCTGAGGCGGCCGGGCCCGCCTGTGGGCTCTGGGCCTTCGAGGCGCTGCGCATCGAGCGCGGCGAGCCGAGGCTCGGGCTCGACACCGACCACCGCACCATCCCCAACGAGGTCGGCTGGATCGGCTCGGCGGTGCACCTCGACAAGGGCTGCTACCGCGGCCAGGAGACCGTCGCGCGGGTGCACACCCTCGGCCGCCCGCCCCGCCGGCTGGTGCTGCTCCACCTCGACGGCTCGGAGAACCGGCTGCCCCCCGCCGGGTCCGCGGTGTCGTACGACGGCCGCGACATCGGCTTCGTCGGCTCGAGCGCCCGCCACCACGAGCTCGGCCCGATCGCGCTCGCCCTGGTCAAGCGCAACGTCCCGGTCGACGCGACCCTGACGGTCGACGAGATGCCGGCCGCCCAGGAGGTCGTCGTCGACCCCGAGGTCGGCCTGCACGTCCGCCCTCTCCGCTGAGGGTCGGGCATCCCGGCGGAGGCCGGTCAGCCGCGGCGGTACTGCACGTGGGTGTCGGCCTGGGCGTGCCCGAACCCGAGGCGGGAGTAGAGGGCGACGGCGGGGGCGTTGTCGGACTCGACGTAGAGCAGCACCTCGTCGACCCCGGCGCCGGCGAGGTGGTGCAGCCCGGCCAGGGTGAGCGCCCGGCCGAGCCCACGCCCCTGCGCGGCGGGCGCGACCCCGACGACGTAGACCTCGCCGAGGCGCGCGTCGTGCTGCTTGGTCCAGTGGAAGCCGAGGACTCCCGACGCGTCCTCGGCGACGAGGAGCCCGGCCGGGTCGAACCACGGCTCGGCCATCCGGCGGGCGAGGTTGGCGGCGTCCATCGCCCCCTGCTCGGGGTGCTCGGCGAAGGCGGCGGCGTTGACCGCGACGACGTCGTCGGCGTCACCGTCGCGGTAGGACCGGATCTGCACCCCGTCGGGCAGGGACAGCGGCGGGAGCGGGTCGGCCGTCGGCCGGCGCATCACCCACAGGTCACGCACCCGCTCCCACCCGTGGCGCGCGGCGAGCCGGGCGGCGGCGGGGTGGTTGCCGTGCGACCACGCCGTCAGCGGGCCGTCGTACGACGACTCGGCGCGGGTGAGCAGCGCGGCGCCGAGCCCGCGGCGGCGGGCCGCCGGCCGGACCACCAGCGAGAGGTCGCCGGCGTGCAGGAGCGCGAAGGCGTCGTCCTCGGCGATCAGCGAGACCTCGCCGTCGGCGAGGGCGATCCGTGTCGCCTCGTCGAGCGGGTCGGCGCCGTCGGCGGCCGCGGCCGCCCGGGCGATGTCGTCGACCAGCGAGGCGGTGGCGTCCATGCCGACGACCCTAGTGGGGGCTCAGGACGAGCTGGCCGAGGTCTCCGTCGCGACCGCGTCGCGGCTCGGGACGACGAAGCGGTAGCCGACGTTGCGGACGGTGCCGATGTGGTGCTCGTGCTCGGTGCCGAGCTTGGCACGCAGCCGGCGCACGTGGACGTCGACGGTGCGGGTGCCGCCGAAGTAGTCGTAGCCCCAGACCTCCTGCAGCAGCTGCTCGCGGCTGAAGACTCGGCCGGGGTGCTGGGCGAGGTACTTGAGGAGCTCGAACTCCTTGTAGGTCAGGTCGAGGGAGCGCCCGCCGATGCGCGCGGTGTAGGTGGCGTCGTCGACGACGACCTCGCCGCGCCGGATCACGTGGGCGGCCGGGTCGTCGGGCGTGGCGGCGCTGGCGCGGCCGATCGCGAGCCGGATGCGCGCGTCGAGCTCGGCGGGACCGCAGGTGTGCAGCACGACGTCGTCCATGCCCCAGTCGTGGGCGACGACGGCGAGCCCGCCCTCGGTGACGACGAGCAGCACGGGCGCGTCGGAGCCGGTGGTGCGGATCAGCCGGCACAGGTCGCGCGCGGCGGCGAGGTCCTGGCGGCCGTCGACGAGCACGAGGTCGGCCTCCGGGGCGTCGAGGAGGGCGCTGCCCTGCGCCGGCACGATGCGCACCGAGTGGGCCAGGAGCGCGAGCCCCGGGAGCACCTCGGCGGAGGGCTGCAGCGCGCTCGTGAGCAGCAGCAGTGCGCTCATCGCGGACCTCCTCGGGCGCCGGCGGATCGGTCCGGCGGCAGCCGGAGCCACAGCCGGGGATGAGGAAGGATAGCCCGCATGGGCCCCTCGACGGATCTGCAGCGACGTGGTGAGACGACCGTGACCGTGCGCTACTGGGCGGGCGCCCGCGCGGCGGCGGGCACGGCGGAGGACGTGCTGGCGACCACCGGCGAGCTGACCCTGGCCGAGGTGGTGGCCCGCGTGCTGGAGCTGCACCCGGGCGAGCAGATGGCGCGCACGGTGGGGGTCTGCTCGGTGCTGGTGGGCGACCAGCCGGTCCGTTCGCAGGACCCCGACACGGTCGTCGTACGCCCGGGCACGGTGGTCGAGATGCTGCCTCCTTTTGCCGGAGGCTGAGTGCGCGCGGCGATTTTGCGATAGAACTTCCCTCGACAGGCGTCCACGGGGGATGGCCTGCGCTTCGGGCACGGATGTGCCGACTGATGTCCAAGGGGGACACAACTCAATGAGAAGCACACAAGGGGGAGCTTTCGCGCGCCTTCTCGCCGGTGGCACCGCCGCCGCGATGGCGTGCGCGGGCCTCGCGATCGGGCTGGCGACGCCTGCCCACGCGGCCGTCACGATCAGCGGCAGCACGATCGACGCCGCAGGCAACTACGTCGACGGCTTCATCTCGATCTACCACTACTCCGACCAGGACGGAGACGGCACGGTCGAGTCGTCCGAGTACGACTTCCTTCCTGGGGTCAGCACCCAGGGTGGTGCCTTCGACCTCAACCTCGAGGACGGCCTCTACAAGCTCCAGTTCTACCCCTCCTCCGGCACCGACGAGTACCGGAGCGAGTACTACCGGGACAAGGCCGACCTGGCGAGCGCCGACTTCGTCACGGTCGCGGGCGCCGCCCAGGTGCTCCCGGCGTGGACCATCGACTCCGCCGCGACGGTCACCGGCACGGTCGCGACGACCGACGGCCGCGCCGTGCGCAACGCGCGGGTCGAGGCCTACGCGGCCGATGACGGCATGTTCCTCGCCGGCGACCTGACCGACTCGTCCGGTGCCTTCCGCATCGGGGCGGACGAGGCCGTCAAGCTGCGCTTCTCGGGCTACGACTCGGTGACCGGCAAGGCGCTGGCCACCGAGTACTACTCCGACAAGTCCGACCTCGCCTCGGCCGACGCCGTCGCCCCGGGCGCCGTGCTCGGGACCATCACCCTGGCCCCCGGCGGCTCGATCTCGGGCCGTGTCACCAGTGAGGCCGGAGCTCCGCTCCACCGGGCGCTCGCCTGCACCGAGGACTACTGCGACTCCACCGACGCCAACGGCGTCTACACCATCGAGGGCGTCCAGACCGGTGCCCACGTGGTGGAGTTCTCCGACCCGATCGACGAGTTCGCCGGCGAGTACTACAACAACGTCGCCGTCGACGAGTACGGCGACCCGGTCGGCTCCCCGGCGGTCGTGAACGTCGCCCCCGGCCAGGCGGTCGCGGGCATCGACGCCGCCCTCGCGGCGAAGTCCAAGCCCGCTCCCACCGGGGTGGACATCAGCGGCACCGTCCGCGACCAGGTCGGCGGGCTCGGCGTGGGCTACAACGTCCTCGCGTACGACACCCCGGCCGACCCGCGTGACCGCAAGATCGTCGCGCGGACGATCTCCAACCGCGCCGGCGGCTACGCGTTCACCACGCTCGACCGCGTCGGCGGCGAGACCGAGTTCAAGATCGTCGTCGAGGGCGAGGCGGCCCGCGAGCGGAACGACTTCGCTCGCCGCACCATCTGGACCGGTCAGAAGTTCGGCTACGACACCGCCGCAGCGGTGACGGCCGCGCCGCAGGTCATCGACTTCGTGCAGCCGGTCGCCGGCGGCGTCGCGGGCGCCGTCACCAGCGAGGCCGGTGGCGCGCCGGAGGAGCCCTGGGTCGCGTTCGTCGACGCCGACGACAACTACGCCAGCTCCTACGCCGAGTTCCAGGCCAACGGCGCCTACGAGACCCGCAACCTCTGGCCGGGCGACTACACCGTCCAGTTCGGCGGCGCGCGTCACGTCCCCGAGTGGTGGAACGACGCTGTCGCCGGAGAGGCGAAGACCATCACGGTCAAGCCGGGCGAGGTGCTCACCGGCATCTCGGCCGCGCTCGCCAAGGACGTCAAGGCCGTCGAGCGCCCGAGCGTCACGGGCGACGCGTGGGTCGGCAAGACCATCCGCATGGACAAGGGCGTGTGGACGGCGATGGCCGGCACCCAGTTCACCTACGAGTGGCTGGTCAAGGGCACCGTGGTCGCGACCGGTCCGTCGCTCAAGATCACCAAGAAGCACCTGGGCGACAAGATCACCGGCCGCGTGACCAACGACGCCGGGTTCACCCAGGGTCAGGCGATCACCAAGGCGACCGCCAAGGTCGGCTACAAGCCGAAGGTCAAGGCGAAGGTCACCAAGAAGTCCGCGGCGATCACCCTCAAGGTCAAGCCCCTCAAGGCCAAGAAGGTCAAGGCCACGGTCACCGTCTTCAAGATCGTCGGCGTCAAGAAGAACGGCGACGACAAGCTCAAGAAGCTCGGCAAGGCCAAGATCAAGAAGGGCAAGGGTGTCGTCACCTTCAAGAAGCCGCTCGGCAAGGGCAAGCACAAGCTCGTCTTCACCGTGAAGGGCAAGGGCAAGGTCGGCTCCGGCGACATCCAGAAGAAGTACAAGATCAAGCGCTGATCCGACGCAGCACCTGCAGCACCCGCACCACGAGCGAGGCCCCGGGATCCGTCCCGGGGCCTCGCCCCGTCTCCGGGCCCGGAACAAATCCGGCGAGTGGCGTCGTTGGGCGGAGGTGAGCACCGGAGCCGGGATCGTCGTCGCCGCCGTCGTGCTGGCCCTCGGGGTCGGCCTGTGGCGCCTGGCCATGGACGGCCGGTTCCGCGAGACCCGCGCCGCGCGTCCCACCTCCCCCGCCGAGGGACGGACCGACGAGGGAGCCGCCGGTGCAGCCGCCCCGACGCAGGCGTTCGCCGGCGCCGAGGTGGTCACCGCGGTGGGCCGCGAGCTGGGGGAGCGCGCGACGTTGCTGCAGTTCTCCAGCGCCTTCTGCGCGCCGTGCCGCGCGACCCGCCGGGTGCTCGACGAGGTGAGCGGCCTGGTCGACGGCGTCGCCCACGTGGAGGTCGACGCCGAGCACCACCTCGAGGCGACCCGCGCCCTCGGGATCCTGCGCACGCCGACCACCGTGGTGCTCGACGCGTCGGGCGCGGAGGTCGTCCGGGCGAGCGGAGCGCCCACGCGCGACCAGGTGCTGACCGCCCTGGCCCGGGTCTGATCTCAGGATATGGATGCGTGGTTCACATGGTGAGACGAAGCGGAGCCCACGCCGTCGGACGGCCTAGTGTCGTCGTCATGTCCTCGACCATGCTCACCAAGCGCCGCGCAGTGGACCACTGCCGCGTGCACTCGGCGCTGTGTCGAATGTCGTAGCGGTCCCGCCGCCTCTCTGAGTCCTGTCGTCCAGCCGTCGTCGCTGGACCGTGCTCGGTCGGTGGGACCCGCGTGCCGGGCCCCGTCCCAGCGCGCCCGGCCCCGCCGCGCCGACCGACCACAGGAGAGACATGACCAGCACCACTGCGACGCCCCGTCCGGCGGGGTCCGCCCGCCCTGACGGGCTGATCGACCCACGCGGCCCGCAGCTCGCCGCCGCCGTGACCGCCGTCGTCCTGGCGAGCGTCCTGCTGCTCCCCACGCCGTACGCCGTCGCACTGCTCGCCGTGCAGGCGGCGCTGTTCGCCGTGGGCGCCGTGCGCGGCGTGCAGGCCACGCCGTACGCATGGCTGTTCCGCCGGCTCGTGCGACCGCGCCTGGCCCCGCCCGCCGAGTGGGAGGCCCCCGAGCCGCCGCGCTTCGCCCAGGCCGTGGGCCTCGCGTTCGCGCTCGTCGGACTGGTCGGCTTCGCGGCCGGCGCCACCGTCCTCGCCCAGGTCGCCGTGGGGCTCGCCCTGGTGGCCGCCCTGCTCAACGCCGCCTTCGCCTTCTGCCTGGGATGCGAGGTCTACCTGCTCGTCCGCCGCTTCATCGCCACCGTCTGATCTCCACCCACATCTTCACCCACATCTTCACCCCCATCTTCACCCACATCTTCACCGCCGCACACACCCAAGGAGCACATCACCCATGAGCCGCGAGAACTCGCTCGTCACCGCCCAGTGGGTCGAGGACAACCTCGACACCGACGGCGTCGTCCTCATCGAGGTCGACGAGGACACCACCGCCTACGACAAGGGCCACATCCGGGGCGCCATCAAGCTCGACTGGACCACCGACCTCCAGGACCAGGTCCGCCGTGACTTCGTCAACAAGGAGCAGTTCGAGGCGCTGCTGTCCGAGCGGGGCGTCTCCAACGACGACACCGTCGTGCTCTACGGCGGCAACAACAACTGGTTCGCCGCCTACGCCTACTGGTACTTCAAGCTCTACGGCCACCAGGACGTCAAGCTCCTCGACGGCGGCCGCAAGAAGTGGGAGCTCGACTCCCGCGAGCTGACCGACGACCTCCCCACCCGCGCCGCGACGACCTACACCGCCACCGAGCAGGACACCTCGATCCGTGCCTTCCGCGACGAGGTCGTCGCCGCGATCGGCACGCAGAACCTCGTCGACGTGCGCAGCCCCGACGAGTACGCCGGCCGGCTGCTCGCCCCGGCCCACCTGCCCCAGGAGCAGGCGCAGCGCGCCGGTCACATCCCGACCTCGGTCAACGTGCCGTGGAGCAAGAACGCCAACGACGACGGCACGTTCAAGTCCGACGAGGAGCTCGCCGCACTCTACGACGAGGTCGGCTTCGACGCCGACAAGGACACCATCGCCCTGTGCCGCATCGGCGAGCGCTCCTCCCTGACGTGGTTCGTGCTGACCGAGCTGCTCGGGCGCAAGAACGTCAAGAACTACGACGGGTCGTGGACCGAGTACGGCTCGCTGGTCGGCGTGCCGGTCGCCCTCGGCGACGAGCCCGGGGAGGCCTGACATGTGCGGAGCCAAGCAGGGCGGGCTCTCCCTCGACGGGGTCAACGTCGCCAAGGAGGCCGTCATCCAGGGGCAGGTGCTGCGCAGCGGTGACGAGCCGGTCGCCAATGCCTACGTGCGCCTGCTCGACCGCAGCGGCGAGTTCACCGCCGAGGTGCCCACCTCGGCCACCGGGCACTTCCGCTTCTTCGCCGGCGACGGTGAGTGGACCCTGCGGACGCTGGCGCCCAAGGCCGAGCCCGTCGACACCCGCGTGGTGGCCGCGACCGGCTCGGTCTCCGAGGTCCAGGTGCTCGTCAGCGCCTGATCGCACCAGTGGTCCAGACCACCGGAGGACGCTCCGTGCCCCGAGCACGGAGCGTTCCCCTCATTTTCGCCACGGTTCGTCTCGACCCCGGACGGGCCGGTCGCCTCGGCCTTACGTTGGGATCTCGGGTCGTACGTCGCACACGGGCTGTGTCGTCAAGGGGGAGGTGGGGGGATGGTCGCTGAGACGACCCCTGTCCCGACACCCGTGCTCGCGACCGACGAGCTCTGGCGACTCACCATGGAGCACTCGCCGGTGGGCATGGCGATCGTGTCGCCGGCCGGCTGCTTCACGACCGCCAACGGCGCACTCTGCGACATGCTCGGCCACGACGCCGACGTGCTCGCGACCATGACGTTCCACGAGCTCACCCACCCCGACGACCTCGCGGTCGACCTCCGCCTGTTCGGGGAGGCGCTCGCCGGCAAGATCAGCTCCTACCGCATCACCAAGCGCTACGTCCGCGCCGACGGCAGCATCCTGGTCGGCGACCTGTCCGTCGCCCTCCTGCGCGACTCCTACGGCGCCCCGGTCCACTTCATCGCGCAGGTGGCCGACCTCAGCGAGCGGCATGCCTTCGCCGAGCGCCTCGACGCCGCCGAGGCGGCCGCCGACGCCGACCGGCGCACCGCCCAGGCGGTCTTCGAGGGCGTCGCGGTCGGGCTGCTGCAGATCGACGCCGACGGGCGCTACCTCCTCACCAACACGCGGCTGCGGGAGTTCGTCGATCTCGCCTTCCCCGGCGGCCACCACGGCGTCGCCGGCCAGACCGGCCTCGCCTTCGGCATCGACGAGCAGCCCCTGGCCGCCCACGAGGTCCCGTCGGCGCGCGCCGCTCGCGGCGAGGAGTTCGACGACCTGCGCCTCTGGGTCGGCCACGACCCGCACACGCGGCGAGCCCTGTCGGTCTCGGCCCGCCGGGTGCTCGACCGCTCCGGGTCCCCCGCGGGCGCCGTGCTGGCCTACCACGACGTCACCGACCAGGTCCGGGCGATGGGCGTCAAGGACCAGTTCGTCTCCGCGATCTCCCACGAGCTGCGCACCCCGCTCACGGCGGCGCTGGCCTACCTCGAGCTGCTCGACGACTCGGCCGATGTCACGCCCGAGGGCCGCGAGCAGGTGAGCGCCGCGCGGCGCAACATGCTCCGGCTCTCGCACCTGGTCGCCGACCTGCTCTTCACCACGCGCGTCTCGGCGGGCTCGCCGCTCGTCGACCCCTACCGTGTCGACCTGGCGCTGCTGCTGGCCGAGGCGGTCGACGCGGCGTCGTTGCACGCCGACGGCGTGGGCGTGCGGGTCGAGTGCCGGGTGCCGGAGACGCTGCCGGCGCTCGTCGACGGCATGCGCATGCGCCAGGTCTTCGACAACCTGCTCGACAACGCCGTCTCCTACAGCCGCCCGGGCGGTGTCGTGACCGTCGACCTCGGCGTCCGCGGGGAGCACACGGTGCTGACGGTCACCGACGAGGGCATCGGCATCGACGCCGACGAGGTGGAGGCGGTCTTCGACCGGTTCTACCGCGGCGCCAACGCCGGTCGCCTGCACGTGCCCGGCACGGGGCTCGGTCTCACCATCGTCCGCAGCATCGTCGAGGCGCACGGCGGAGTGGTCTCGCTGGAGAGCACGCCCGGCGAGGGCACCAGCGTCTGCGCGCTGCTGCCGCGCTGAACCGCCGCCGTCACGCGAGGGCGTCGTGCCTGCGACGCGGAACGAGAACGGCCCCCCGCGTGTGGGGCGCGGGGGACCAGGCGCCTCGGGGGGAAGCGCACTTTCTCTCGAACCGACGACGCGGGGGACGCCGTCGGGCGACATCTCGGCCGGGGGGTTTGCCAAGTGTGTCTTGCCAGATCTTGCCAGAGAGGGGGCGCCCGCGCCTCGGTTTTGACACAATCGCCGCGAGCGTCCGTCTTCGCGGTGCCGCTCGGTCAGCCCACACCCCACAAGGAGCCACCCATGAAGACCTTCGCTCGCCTCGCCGTCGCCGCCACCGCCCTCGTCAGCATCGCCGGCATGGCGGCTCCCGCCACCGCGGCGCCTCGTGACGTGGAGATGCAGCGCAACGTGTGGTGCTGCTGATCCGCGACACCTTCTCGCACTCGTCGTCCGCCCCGCCCTGGGGCGGACGAGCCGCGCGGCACGTCACACGCGGATAGGCGACACGGTCGTCGTCGAACGGGTGCGGAGCCCGGTCGAGGCCGCCGCGCGGCGATACGCGTCGCGCGCGGTCTCGGCCAGGCCGACGTCCTCGAGCAGGGCGGCCAGGTCGAACCACAGTTGAGCCGCTGCCTTGTCGGCACCGATGGCCGACAGGCGGAGCACGGCCTTCTTGTAGAACGCCGCCGCGTCGTCGATCCGGCCCTCGGCGGCACAGGTGCGCCCGGCGAGGGTGAGCGCCTCCGCTTCGGCGAGGGGCGCGTGGCCAGCCGAGGTCTCCTCGACCTCCCCGATCAGCTCGCGCGCTTGGTCGAGGTCGCCGGACAGGTACGCCGCCCGGGCGAGTCCGAGCAGCGTCCACGCGCGGTCGGTGGGCGACGCGCTGCTCCACTCCATTTCCGAGACCGCCTGGGTCAGGTGGTCACGAGCCTCGTCGACCGCGGGCGGGTCGAGCTCGAGCTGGAGTCGGCCGACCTCGGTCCGCAGGCGAGCCAGGTTGCGGGCGTCCTGACCTTCTCCCAGCAGGGCGAGGGCGCGCTCGGCGAGCGGGACGGCCGCGGTGATGTCGCCCCGGTTGGCCTGCATCACGCTCGCGTTCCAGTAGGCCGACGCACGGGCGCGTGGCGAGTCGAGGGTCTCGGCCTGCGTGATCGCCTTGGCGCAGAGTCGGACGGCGTGGGCCGTGTCGCCGCGCTCGAAGTAGGCGGCCGCCACCGTGACGGTGAGCTGGACGGCCTCGTCGCTCGCGGCGAGTCCGGCGGCGCGCAGCTGCGCGAGCACGTCCTCCCCGCAGGAGATCGCGCGGCCGAGGTCGCCGGTCTCCCGGTGGATGCGGCTGAGGGCGATGCCCGCCTTGATGCGGCTGACGCCGCTGACGGTGTCGTCCTCGAGGAGAGTCTCGAGCTCGATGATGGCGTCGTCCTCGCGTCCGCCGGCCTCCAACGAGCGGGCGTGGAGGAGCCTGGCGCGTTCGCGCATGCCGCTCCCGGGCACGTCGTCCACGCGGCTCAAGGCTGCGTCGAGGTGCTGGGCGGCTTCGGCCGGTTCGCCGGACTCGAGGGCGAGCTCGGCATAGTCCAGCGCCAGCCGGACCTCGTCAGGATCGCGCCCCGGCTCCACGGCGAGCAGCGAGTCGATCGACACGTCGAGCCTGCCGGCGAGCGAGGTCAGCGCCTTCACCGTCGGCTTGCGCGCGCCGGTCTCGAGGCGGGAGAGGTAGGCAACCGACATCGTGTCGCCCACCACCTCGCCCTGGGTCATGCCCTTGGCGAGCCGGATCGAGCGGAGGCGACGCCCCAGTTCGTGGGCGTCGGCCCCGGCGAGCAGTTCGGCTTGACGTGCGTCCATACGAACATTGTGCGGGTTGGGGGAGGGGAGTTGTTGAATTCTGGCAAAACACGCTCGTCGCCCGGCCTGCGGATCCGACCGGCGGGCCGTGACGCCCTCGAGCCCAGGCAGTTCGCGCGCGATCGGACGTCCATAAGGATGGGACTCATCAACAAGTGAGCCACAGGACGCCCTACCAAGGTCCCATCTTTGTTCAACCTTCCACGATCACGGCTTTTGTCCCTTAACCTTCCAAAAGTCGGTCAGGGGTTGGCTGACGCTCGTCCGGGGGCTTGTCTCGGTGTGTTGTTCTAGCCATCCGTGGGGGATGCATGTCCGTAGTGAGTCGCGCGCCCGAGGCTGCCCAGCCTCCACCCAAGGCGTTGCATCGTTCGATCCACACCGTCTCCCGTGAGGCTGAGGGAGCCGCCGAGTGGCGTCGGCGCCACGCCCGGGCCCTGCTCCTCGGCGATCTGTTCGTCCTGGCGGTCGCACTCGGCATCGCCCAGGTGGTCCGCTTCGGTGCCACGCCGGACCGCCAGGTCAGTGGGCTGGGGACGTCCTACGCCGTGCTTGGTGCGGCTTTGGCTGTTGCTTGGTGGGTTTCGCTGCAGGTCCACCAGGTCCGCAGCCCGAGGGTCGTCGGCCACGGGTGGGAGGAGTATCGACGGGTCATCGTCGCTACCTTCCGTGTGTTCGCAGTCCTGGCGATCGTGTCGGTGGCCCTCCATATGGACGCCTCCCGCCTCTATCTTGCGACCGCGTTCCCGCTGGGCCTCGTAGGCCTGCTCGTCGAGCGGAAGCTCGCGCGGGTCAGCCTCCACCGTGCGCGGGTCCAGGGCGAGGCTGCCGAGAAGGTCCTCGTCATCGGAGGTGAGCGCGCTGCGGCAGAGCTCGCGACGTGGTTCGCGAAGCACAAGACCGCCGGCTACGACGTGTGCGGAGTGTGGATTCCGGACGAGAGTCAGCCACTGGCTGCCATCACGGGGGACGCGCCGCGCGGCGTCCCGGTGATGTCCTCCGGCACCGACTTCACGACGGCCCTCGCCCGGTCGGGCGCGACAACCGTGGTGGTGACGGACACCGAGCACCTCGGTCACGAGTCGCTCCGCGACCTCGCGTGGCAGCTCGAGGGGTCGAACGTCGACCTCATCCTCTCGCCCAACGTCCTCAACGTGTCGTCGTCCCGCCTCTTCCTCCAGGACGTCTCCGGCATGCCGATGCTTCACGTGAGCGAGCCCCAGTACGCCGGGGCCACTCGCCTCACGAAGCGTCTCTTCGACACGATCGGAGCGTCGATCCTGCTGATCGCGTCTGCCCCCTTGTTCATCGCCACGGCTCTCGCGGTCAAGCTCTCGAGCCCGGGGGCCGTGTTCTACCGGCAGGAGCGCATCGGACGAGGTGGCGAGCGTTTCGGGATGATCAAGTTTCGCTCGATGCGCTCCGATGCCGACAGCCAACTCGCCGCCTTGCTCGCGGCGGAGGGAAAGTCGCTCGCTGAGCTGCCGAAGCTGACGAAGGACCCGCGTGTCACCCGGGTGGGTTCCTTCATTCGTCGCTTCTCGATCGATGAGCTCCCGCAACTGATCAATGTCGTCAAGGGCGACATGAGCCTGGTGGGTCCGCGGCCGCAGCGCGACTTTGAGGTGGCGCAGTACGACCGCCTCGCCGAGAGGCGACTTACCGTCCGGCCCGGCATGACGGGACTTTGGCAGGTCTCGGGTCGCTCGGACCTCGCGTACGCCGAGGCAATCAACTTGGATATCCACTACGTGGAGAACTGGTCGATGATGACTGACCTGTCGATCCTTTGGCGAACCGCTCGTGCCGTCGTTGCCTCCTCGGGTGCGTACTAGGCGGGCGGAGCCGCGAAGTAGGGTGGCTGGCTGGCTGGCTGACGACCGACTCGGATCGTATCGTTCCCGGATTCGCCAATTCCCGGCTTGCCCGGGATTCACGGCTTTGGTGACCTGTCGAGACGGGTGCAACAGAAAGGCTGGAGGTATGACGACGGTTATCTACTCGGCGCTGATCGGCGGGTACGAGAGACCAGTTCCACAGATCCTGGAACGAAGCGCAGGTATCGAGATGGTCATGTTTACAGACACGCCCTCTAAGTTCGAGGCCTCGTCGCCCTGGAACGTCGTGAAGGTTGATCCAAGATTCCCGACAGACCCCGTCCGCAGTGCCCGGTTCCTCAAGACCGTCGGTCACCCCGAACTTGACCAGTACGATTGCACGGTTTGGGCTGACAATAGAGTGGTCCTCAAACCTGAAGCGTTGACCCTAGTGGGGCTACTGGATCGGTACGAAATGGTTCTGGCCCACCACTCTGGTCGCGCCTCGATCCGTGACGAGTACGCCGAAGTGATCGCGTCGGGTTATGACGACCCAGCTCGAGTGCGCAGCACATATTCCTCGGCGAAGTCATGTGGTGTTGACCTCGGCGCCCGACCTTTATGGACGGGAATTCTATTTAGGCGTAGGAATGACCGTGTAGCCGAGTGTATGCGTCTATGGATGGACAGTATCCTGATTGGTTCTCGCCGAGATCAGTTGTCCGTACATGCGGCCCTATTGAAGGTTCCCCTAGTCACGCAGGTCCTGGACATCGACAATGCGGAATCGGTGTTTCATCGGTGGGTTCCCGTCCCGCAGATATCTCGAAACCGGTCCGTGCAGGCGTGGCGGCCGCCAGCCCGCTCCGTTCCACTCAGATTTGCCGATGCTTTGCGTTCCCAGCCACACGTCCGGCGGGCAGCGCGTATGTTGGAACGGATGGGGAAGCCCCTCCCGACGCTCGGACCGGACGCTAAGCCATGAGGTCTACAAATTCATGAGAGTGACCTTTTTTACCGAGTCACTGAATAGCAATTCTCTTGGGCGGACCTATTCACTCTGGCTACTCGCGCTGCGACTGGGCTGGTCAACTCAGGTCCTCACGACTCGAGGCGATCGGATGTGGCAACCGTTGAGAGGGACGCCGTTTGCGGATGATTGCGATCGCGTCTCGCCAGAACAGGCTGCCAGCACCATCCACCCGGAAACGGACCTCATTATTGCGTGCAAGCCCCTTGAGGACTCGCTTGGGGCGGCAATTACCGCCAGCCGGAAGCGGCGACTCCCCCTGCTGGTGGACGTCGATGATCCTGACCTCGAAGCTCTACTTAGAGTTGGGCGACCCTTTGGGCGCGTGGCTCGCTCCGTTCGTCGACCGGGGAGAACCGCGCGGGACTTACGACTGCGACGCGAGGCCATGCGACTCCCGTGCATCGTCAGCAACCCTTGGCTGCAGGCACGGTATGGCGGAACGGTCATTCCGCATGCACGGGCTGATGTCGGAGCCGGATTCACCTCGGGCTCGACGACTCCTAAGCTGGCGTTCGTCGGGACGGATCGGCCCCACAAGGGCGTATCGGTGCTTCGTGCGGCTGTAGCGAGTCTCCGAGCGTCTGGCTTTTCGCTCATCGTGACGGACGATCCGCCGAAGGACGCGAGGCCATGGGAGACGTGGACCGGATCCACGAGCCTTGAGGAAGGAGTGGAGCTGGTGCGCAGTGCCGATATCGTCGCTATTCCGAGTCTTCGCACGAGGCAGTCCGAAGGCCAACTCCCAGCCAAGCTGATTGATGCGATGCTGCTAGCGCGCGCAGTGATCGTGACTGATGTCGATCCCATGCCGTGGGCGGTCGGCGACGCGGGCGTGGTCGTCCGCGCCGGCTCGGTCGACGAGTTGAAGTCTGCGCTCGGCCGGCTAACAGACCCCGGTGCGCGGGAACGCCTTGGGAGTGCGGCACGCCTGAGGGCGCAGCAAAAGTTCACAGTTGAGGCGCTGGCGCCGAGGTTCGAGAGCGCGTGCTCGCGCGCGGTTCTGGGTGCGCCGTACTGGGAGTCGCCCTGATGGCCATATCTAAGGCGCTGCTCAAGGCGCGGGAATTGAATGATCGCGCCCTCGGCGCGCGTGACTACCGGGCCTCTTTAGCCTTCCGGGGCGCGACTGAGCATCTCGAGATCGCGCCTGCTTTCGATGGCCTGCATCCTCAAAGCTTGGGGGTTGCGTCTATACGGCCATCGGACATGCCTCCCGCGATCAATCTCATTCTTCCGCAGGTCAGTCTCAAGGCCGTGTTCGCAGGGACTCGCACCGCTATCGAATTCGCTTTGATATTCAGTTCCCGACTCCAGCGCCCACTTAGGATCGTCGCGTTAACTGGCGGCCTCACTCGACGTAAAGTTCGGCAAGTACGTGCCTATCTCGATGAAGAGTTCGGCGAACTCGCTGGTTCAATCACAACGGTCTTGTCGGCCACGGACCTTCCTAAGGCGGCCCTCGGCAGACACGACTTGTGGATGGCTACACACTGGACAACCGCGCATACTCTCGATGTCGCCGCCCGTCTACAAGTCGTCGACCCCGCAGATGTCATATACTTGGTGCAGGACTACGAGCCGGGGTTTAATCCTTGGTCAACAGACTATGCGATCTCGCGCGCGACATACCATGCTGGTTTTCGTACGGTGGTAAATTCGCGACCGCTTTATGACTATGTGACAACTGCAGAGAAGGTTGAGTTAGATCCGCGACTGATCTTCCGTCCCCGTTTGGACTTGGAGCGTCTGAGGCAGACCGCCGACGAGCGACGACAACGGGGGCCTGACGCGTGCGCAAGCATCCTGTTTTACGCCCGCCCGGACAAGCCACGAAATCTCTTCGCTCTCGGCATGTCGGCGCTTGCTCTCACCGCGATCAAAGAGTCGAGGTCGGGTCGTGAGCTGTTCATCCGCACGGCGGGCGCGCATCACGGCGTTCCGCGGTCCGGCCCGCTAGGCCAGATCGACGTGCTTGGGAAAGTCCCCTGGGGGCACTACTTCAAAGTGCTCGCGTCTTCGGACGTGGTTCTCTCGCTCCAGCACAGCCCGCACCCATCTCACCCGCCACTGGATGCCGTCGTTTCGGGGGGCTGGGCCGTCACCAATGATATGGACTCGACGCGCAGAGACTTGCATCCTCGACTAGTCGCCTGTCCACCGGATCCGAGGGACCTCAGCGAGGCGCTAGCGGTGGCGCTTGCCGAAGTTCGGCATGGTCCGCGACCGGCAGAGTTCTCGCCGGAGCTGCTCGGCAAGCTCGGCGCCGACGTGAATGACGTGATGGACGTACTCGTGGACGACGTGAGCCTCTAGGTGAATGCAAGCCGCCGGCGAGGGGGGTCCCTCCTCCTTTTCCTGTTGATCCCCGGGCTGGGTGCGCTGGCCCCCCTGCTCGTATACCCAGCTATCACGTCCGAGTACGGAGCGGCGGGGTTCGCCACTGTGGCGATCGCGCAGTCCGCCGGTGCGACGGCTGCAGTGGTCTGCGAACTCGGGTGGAGCGTCGTTGGACCGCAAGAAATTGCCAGAAGCACGCCGGAAGAGGTTTCTGCGACACATCGCGCGTCGATGGCAAGCAAAGCAGTGGCCCTGGCAGTCGGCGGACCAGCAGCATCGATGGTTGCTCTGGCCGTCGCGTCCGACCATGGGTTCGCCGCTGCGGTGCTTGCCGCTTCGATGAGTCTGACGGCACTGAGTCCCGTCTGGGTCTTGGTCGGCTTGAACCGACCAGGCCTCATCGTGGTCGTCGACGTAGTACCGCGTGTAGCGCTCAATGTTGCAGCAGCGCTGGCAATCACCGTCGGTGCTCCCTTGGCCACAATTGCTCTTGTCAACGTGCTGAGTGTCCCCTTCGCGTTGGCAGTGGCGGGGCGTACAGCCCGATTCTCGTCTTGGCCGCGGTTCGCAGACTTCCGAAGTGTCTCGCGATCGGCGCGCGGCCATCTACCTCTGACGGCCGGGCGATCCGTGAGCGTTGTGTACACAACAGCGTTGACTGCGATTACTGGGGCCCTGAGTCCGGGTGCGGTTGCCGTGTATGCCGCGACGGACCGATTGTTGCGGATGGGCCTACTCGTCTTGGCCGGAGTGCCTGCGCGCCTGCAAAGTTGGCTCGGGACGGCGCAGGGAGCCGAACTACGACGCCGTAGTATGCAAACCGTATTGGCGAACTTCGCACTGGGTGTCTGCGCTGCGGCTGTCTTCTTCGCGGTCGCAGACCCGGCTGCTCAGTTGTTGTTCGGCGGAGTAGTCACAATCCCTGTTAGCACAGCGGCTCTCGGCTCGTCTTTGGTGGCCGCCATCTGCATCTCGCGCGGGCTGGGACTGGCCCTAGTCGCTGGGCGCCGCGCAAACATGATTGCTTACGCGAACGTCGCAGCTGCTGCCGCAGGACTGGTTATCGCTATCTCCGCTGTTCCAACATTGGGGGCCAACGGGGGGCTTCTGGCTGCTCTGGGGGCCGAGACGGTCGGTGTCGCCCTCCAGGCAATCTTTGTCAGACGGGCCGTTCGCTAGCCAACACTATACTTCGCTTCCCGCCTATCAAGACCGTAGGCCAAGCCTGCGCGACCGAAAAGCCGGGGCGCCATACCGTGTCCGTAATACGGGTCCACGGCAACTACAGCCGTTGTGTCATGCGGCCAGGATCAACCGCCGGTAGGGAAGACGGGTCGACAAGGTCGACCATCGGCGGAGCCTTTTGAGCAGCAACTTCATCAAGACAAGATTCAGTTCGACCGATGCCCGCGACGGCAAGTGCAACAAAGAAGAGCAGGGCCGGGGTGAGGTACTGGAGAAAGTCAAAACCAAAAGCCATCACGGCGAACGACGCAAGCATGCCCTTAGCGAGAGCGTCGCCACGAAGCGCGACCGCAACAAACGCGACCAACAGGAGCGTGAAACCTACTAGGCCAAAGAGCGCTGCCATCGCGACGAACTGGTTATCGAAGAAAAGAACGCCGTACCCCGCCCCGTCGACAATCCCGCGGCTAAAAACCTCTTCGCGGTTTGCCCCCCAACCGAAGAGAACGTGAACGACTGGTTGGTCAAGAATGCGGGTAGCGCTTCCTAAGATGGACATTCGGTACTGAAACGAGTTTGACTCTTTGAATCCGCCGCTTAGCCCGATAATGCCAAGGACGGTAGACGGGTACATAGCAAGACAAGCTGCGACGACGCCGCCGATCGCTACCACATTGACCTTCAATGCCGCGCCTGACCATCCGTGACTGAGCAGCAGTACGGCCGTACCAATTGCCATAGCGATCACTGCGCTGCGGGTCCCGCTGAGAGCAATCAGTGCGAGTGCCATTAGCGTGACCATGCAGAATCTGAATCTGCGATTTTGCAATGCAACGTAGCAGGTTAGAAGCCCAGTCATGGCGGCGAACGTCGCCAATGGAATTGGATGGGCGAACGAGGTCATCGGACGTCCAGGTAGGTTAGGCAGAAGGAAGTTGGGTCTGAATGCTAAATCAGTAAGGCCGTTGCCCATGGGCCAAATCGGGGGAAGTTCAAGTACGAGTTCTCCTATGGCAAAGGCGAAGTGGAATCCGAGAAAAGCCGACAGCGTGCGCGCTAGGGGCTCGAGGTCAGTTCGATTCAACTTGCAGGAAAGGACCACTACGAGAAGTGCGGTGCTGGCTATGCATATGTCCTGCGCGGTGGTCTGGCCCCCCGTTAGCCGGACGAGCTCCATATAGAGAAGCAGGATAATAGCGAGCGATGCGAAGTTGGAAGTCGATGCGCGTACAGGGACCTTTAGGCTGACAAACATTGACAGAGTTGCGGACGCGGCAAGGAACAAGAGCACGAGCTCGACAGGAGAGGAGACGATCGGGACGAAGGTGCTCGCTCCTACCATTAGTCCCACAGCGTGTGCCCTGGGGTGACTGGACCGGTTAACTATCAAGAGCGATATGAACGCGAATGCGACCGCCACAACGACGGTCCCAGCTGTGAGCGTGGGGGGGGCAGGAGTCACGGTCGCGGGCTCTGGGTAGGCGCCCACTTGCTGGGGGCGGGATCGACACGAAAACGGATGCCATCGCGGATGCCGCGGGCGAAAGCAACCAGTTTCGCAAGCTTGTGATCCTCGAAGAGGATCGTCAGGACGATTTGCTGGGGGATCTGCCAGACGCCTTCATGGGTGAGGCCAAGGCGTCTGCCGTACTTCTTAGTGAAGATGACGCGGTTGCGGGCCTTGAAGTAGCAGCGAAACGGACTATGGCCGAAGGAGTGGAATCGCTCGATACGCCAGGACCCACTCAACGTCCGGCGGGGGGTGAACAACCACGTGCGTCGTGCATTCCCAACTTCGTGGAGCAGCGTCACGGAGTTGGCGCGCAGGATCTCGTATCCAGCGAGCATGAGCCGGGCATTAAGGTCATAATCGACGTAGTCAATGAAGAGGCGATCATCAAAACCGCCCACCTCGGTGACCGCGCTTATGGAGACCAAGGCGCCCGAGGTGAGTGCGCCACGCCACGCAGGGTGGGTATAGCGCTCGACGGGAGGAAGTCGTGCATCCAACATCGCAATCTCAAGTTTGTTGCGATCGACTATGAGTGGGGTTGACATCGCAACCCGCGTGCTCATCAGGCCGCGCAGTTCATCCACCATGCCGGGCGTGGCGACACTGTCTTGGTCGAGGGACAAAAGATAGTCCGCACCAACCGCACCCCCGGTGGCCAGCAGCTCGTTCAGAGCGTGGGCAATTCCGTCGTTTCGCCCGTTGAGCACCACTTTGACGTTGGGCCACTCCTTGGACATGGCTTCAAGTTCGGCAGCATTCCGCGACCCGTTGTCAAAGATGACCACACGCGGGGCCTGCGGCGTAATCGCCTCAAGGTTCTGGTGTAGGCGCCTTAGATCGGGGTTGAACGACACGATGCCTACGATCACGTCCTCTGCGACCACAGCCACCACCTCTCAGTCCCCGCGTACTGCGGCCGTTGGAACTTAATGGTCTAGTTTCGGCATGAACGTTAAGTGCCGTTGGTGAACCCCCACAACCTTTGGTGCTGGCTGTCGAAGGTGACCGCTGGCGACGGTCAAAGAGCACCGTCTGGCGGGTCGTCTCTGTGGCGATTACGCGCCCATTTCAGTACCCGGTCAGCTCGCGCTGTTGATCATGCCCGCGCCGACGGTGACTCCGGTGGCCTCGTCGATGAGGATGAACGAGCCCGTGGTGCGGTTCTTCGAGTAGGGGTCGCACAGCAGCGGCACGGTGGTGCGCAGCTGGACGCGGCCGATCTCGTTGAGCCCGAGCTCGCCGGCCTCCTGGTCGCGGTGCAGCGAGTTCACGTCGAGGCGGTACTGGATGTCCTTGACCATCGCACGGCCCGTGCGGGTGGTGTGCTTGATGGCGAGCTTCTGGCGCGGGCGCAGGGGCTCGTTGGTCATCCAGCAGATCATCGCGTCGATGTCCTGGCTGGGCTTGGGCGCGTTCTTGGGCCGGGCGATCATGTCGCCGCGGGAGACGTCGACGTCGTCGTCGAGGTGGATGGTCACCGACATGGGCGGGAACGCCTCGGCGATCTCGGTGTCGAAGAGCTCGACCTTGGAGATGGTCGAGGTCATGCCGCTGGGCAGCACGACGATCTCGTCGCCCTTCTTGAGCACGCCACCGGCTACCTGGCCGGCGTAGCCGCGGAAGTCGTGGTAGGCGTCGGACTTGGGGCGGATGACGTACTGCACCGGGAAGCGGGTGTCGACCAGGTCGCGGTCGGAGGCGACGTGCACGTGCTCGAGGTGGTGCATCAGCGTCGGCCCGGAGTACCACGGGGTGTTCTCGGAGCGATTGACGACGTTGTCACCCTGCAACGCCGAGATCGGGATGACCTCGAGGTCGGGGATGTTGAGCTTGGTCGCGAAGTTCGTGAACTCCTTGTGGATGTTCTCGTAGACCTCCTGCGACCAGTCGACGAGGTCCATCTTGTTGATCGCCAGCACGAGGTGCGGCACGCGCAGCAGCGAGAGCAGCACCGCGTGGCGGCGGGACTGCTCGGTCAGGCCCTGGCGGGCATCGACGAGCACCAGGCCCAGGTCGGCGGTCGAGGCGCCGGTGACCATGTTGCGGGTGTACTGGATGTGGCCGGGGGTGTCGGCGATGATGAACTTGCGCGCGGGCGTGGCGAAGTAGCGGTAGGCCACGTCGATGGTGATGCCCTGCTCGCGCTCGGAGCGCAGCCCGTCGGTCAGCAGCGCCAGGTCGGTGTAGTCGTAGCCCTTGGACTGGCTGGTCGACTCCACCGCCTCGAGCTGGTCCTCGAAGATCGACTTGGAGTCGAGGAGCAGGCGCCCGATGAGGGTGGACTTGCCGTCGTCGACCGAGCCGGCGGTCGCGAAGCGGAGCAGGTCCATCTCGCCCTGGGCGGCGGTGTGCGCGTCGGAGGTCTGGGGGGTGCTGGCCATCAGAAGTAGCCTTCCTTCTTGCGGTCTTCCATGGCTGCCTCGGAGAAGCGGTCGTCGCCTCGCGTGGCGCCTCGCTCCGTCACCCGGGCGATGGCGATCTCGTCGATGATGGCGGCGGTGTCGGTGGCCACCGACTCCACGCAGCCGGTCTGGGTGCGGTCACCCACGGTGCGGAAGCGCACCATCTTCTTCTCGACCGTCTCGCCGCGCTTGGGCTGGATCTCGGGGCCGATGGAGAGCAGCATGCCGTCGCGCTCGACGACCTCGCGCTCGTGGGCGAAGTAGATGGAGGGGATCGCGATCTGCTCACGGTGGATGTAGTGCCAGATGTCGAGCTCGGTCCAGTTGGACAGCGGGAAGATCCGCATGTGCTCACCGGCGTGGATGCGCCCGTTGTAGAGGCTCCACAGCTCGGGACGCTGCATCTTGGGGTCCCACTGGCCGAAGTCGTCGCGGTGGGAGTAGACGCGCTCCTTGGCGCGGGCCTTCTCCTCGTCCCGACGCCCGCCACCGAACGCGGCGGTGAAGCCGTGCTCCTCGATCGCGCCGAGCAGCGTGCCGATCTGCATGCGGTTGCGGCTGGTCTTGCCGTCGTCGACCACGTGACCCGCGGCGATGGCCTCGTCGATCGTGGCCACGATCATCCGCGCACCCAGCCGCTCGACCCACGAGTCGCGGGTGGTCAGCACCTCCTCGAAGTCGAGGCCGGTGTCGACCTGCAGCAACGGGAACGGCAGCTTCGCCGGGAAGAACGCCTTCTCCGCCAGGCGGAGCATGACGATCGAGTCCTTGCCGCCGGAGAACATCAGGACCGGCTTCTCGAACTCGGCGGCGACCTCACGGAAGATGTGGATCGACTCTGCCTCGAGCTGGTCCAGCTGACTCAGCTGGTAGTCGACGTGGGTGTTGGTCATGGCGTTGCAGGGACCTCTCTAGGGACAGCAGCCATCATCGTAGCGACGGGCGGCGTGGGGGACGATTCGCACTGCCGGGCACGGTCGGACAGACTCGGAGGATGAGCCGCACTCCCCGACTCGTTCCCCGCTCACGCACGCGGGGGCGCGCCCTGGTCGCCTGCTCCCTGGGCGTGGCGCTCGTCACCGCCGGCTGCTCCTCGAGCGGTGACGGCGAGGCCGCGCCGCCGTCCTACGAGCGGAGCGACGACGTGACGGCGGACGTGCTGCCGCAGCTCGCGGCCAACGGCGAGGACGTCGAGGCCGCCGCCGACGCGGCGTGGCTGGTCGACGCCACCGTCGCCGACGTCGACGAGGGGACGACCGTGACCCTCGTCGCCCGCACCGACGACGGCTGGACCGAGGTCGACGAGGAGGAGACCGACGCCACGGGGTGGGTCTCCCTGACCAGCCGCGCGTCCGGTGACCTGCACGTGGTGGTCGGGGAGGGCGAGGACGCGATCGGCACCGAGGTCTCGACCGACGACGCCCCCGCGGCGACGTTCACCGACGACTTCGACGACGACTCCGTCGACGTCGAGGGCGCGACGTGGGTGACCCGCGACCAGGGCTACATCGGCGTACGCACCTGCTCGCGCGCCAGCTCGGACGCCGCCGAGGTGACCGACGGCGTGCTGCGGCTCAGCGTGCTCGAGGACCCGGACCGCAAGGGCGACGAGTGCACGTTGCCCGGGCGCCGCAAGAAGTTCCCCTACCGCCTCAACGGCCACGTCGGCACCGAGGGGACCGTGGGCTTCACCTACGGCTTCGCGGCCGCGCGCATCAAGACCCAGGCGGCTCGCGGTCAGCACGCGGCGTTCTGGATGCAGGCCGTCGGCGGGCAGCGCAGCGGGGGCCCCAAGAAGGGCGGCGCCGAGATCGACGTCATCGAGTACTTCGGCGGCGGCCACCCCGAGGGCGGCCTGACCAGCTTCACCTACTACCTCGACAAGGCCGGGAAGAAGCAGACCGTCGGTGGCTGGCTCCCGGACGCGAAGGAGCTCGGCGACGACTGGGCCGAGCAGTTCCACGTGTTCTCGCTGGAGTGGACGCCCGACGAGTACGTGTTCCGCATCGACGACCGGGTCACCCAGCGGCTCGAGGGGCCGACGGCCGGGCGCCCGGAGTTCCTCATCCTCAGCCTGCTGTCCTCCGACTACGAGCTGCCCCGCTTCGACGGCGAGCTGCCCGAGACGATGGAGGTCGACTGGGTGCGGGTCTGGGAGACCGGCCCGAAGCGGTAGCGCCCACGGGTCGGCGGCCTACGGCGAGTCGAGGACGAGCGTGACCGGGCCGTCGTTGACGCTCGCGACGCGCATGTCGGCGCCGAAGCGGCCGCGCTCGACGTGCGCGCCGAGCCGCTCGAGCTCGGCGCAGACGGCGTCGTAGAGCGGCTCGCTGACCGGGCCCGGCGCGGCGGCCTGCCAGGTGGGTCGGCGGCCCTTGCGCGCGTCGCCGTAGAGCGTGAACTGGCTGACCACCAGCACCGGCGCGCCGACGTCGCTGGCGCTCCGCTCGTCGCGCAGCAGGCGGAGGTCCCAGATCTTGCGCGCGACCCAGGCGACCTCGGCGGTCCCGTCGTCGTGCGTCACGCCGAGGTAGACCAGCAGCCCGGGTCGGTCGAGCTCGCCGACCACCTCGTCGTCGACCCGGACGCTGGCGGAGAGGACCCGCTGGATGACCGCACGCATGGTGCAAGGATGCCGCCATGCCTGCCTCACCCGCCGACCACCTGCTGATCACGGTCGCCCCCACTGGGGCCGAGACCGCCAAGGCCGACTGCCCGCAGCTCCCCACCACCCCGGAGGAGATCGCGCGCACCGCGGCCGAGTGCGAGGCCGCCGGCGCGGCGATGATCCACCTCCACGTGCGCGACTCCTCCCACCAGCCGACGCTCGACCAGGCGCTGCTGCGCGAGTGGGTCGCGGCGGTGCGCGAGTCGTCCTCGCTCGTCGTCCAGCTCTCCACCGGCGGCTCGGTGCACGACCCGCTCGACGAGCGGTTGAAGGTGCTCGACGCCGAGCCCGACTCGTGCTCGCTGACGATGGGCACCACCAACTTCGGCGACGACGTCTTCCTCAACCCCTGGCCCTTCGTCCAGGACCTCTACCAGCTCGCCCTCGCGCGCGGGGTCGCCCCGGAGTTCGAGCTGTTCGACCTCGGCCAGGTGCACGCCCTCGGCCGGCTGATCC
Organism: Nocardioides sp. Z24_21; assembly: GCF_058134345.1. Classification (NCBI taxonomy): domain Bacteria; kingdom Bacillati; phylum Actinomycetota; class Actinomycetes; order Propionibacteriales; family Nocardioidaceae; genus Nocardioides; species Nocardioides sp. Z24_21. Next base: position 1,083,091 of record NZ_JBYTTH010000001.1, on the reverse strand, counting down.
GGCAGTACGGCGTCCCGGCCGGTGGCAGGGTGCACGTCGACTTCGTCATGGGCGTGCCCGGCGGCATGCCCGGCACGGCCCCGGCGCTGGTCGCGGGCGTGGCCGCGCTGCCGTCGGAGGTCACGTCGTGGTCGGCCACCGGCATCGGCCGCTCGACCCTCGCGGTCGCGATGGCCTCGCTGTCGATGGGCGGGCACCTCCGCGTGGGCATGGAGGACGTGCTCACCATCAGCCGCGGCGTGCCGGTGGAGTCCAACGCCCAGCTCGTCGAGCGCGCGGTCGACCTCGGCCGGATCGCGCAGCGTACGCCGATGACGTCCGCCCAGTGCCGCGAGCTGCTCGGGCTCGCCTGAGCCGTCCGGGTCCTGCCGGCGGTCAGCGCCTGCGGCGCTTGCCGCCCCCGGCCGCGACGGCGTCGTCGAGCGGGGCGTAGCCGTAGCCGTAGCCGTAGCCACTGGAGGCGGCCTTGGCCGGCGTCTGGTTGACGACCACGCCGAGCGTGGTGGCGCCGACCGAGTCGAGGCGCTCGATCGCGGTCGCCAGCTGGTCGCGGGTCGTCCGCCCGTGGCTGACCACGACGACCGCACCGTCGGCGCGGGTGGCGAGCAGCGCGGCGTCGGTCACCGGCAGCAGCGGCGGGGCGTCGAGGATGACGACGTCGTAGCGCGTGCGCAGCTCGAGCAGCAGCATCTCCATCGCCTGGGACTGCAGCAGCTCCGACGGGTTGGGCGGGATCTGGCCGCACACCATGACGTCGAGCGACGTGTCGGCGTACTGCTGCATGACGTCCTCGGCACTGACCTTGCCGATCAGGACGCTGGTGGTGCCGATGGCGTCGTCGAGCTCGAGCCGGTCGGCGATGAGCGGGCGGCGGAGGTCGCACTCGACGAGCGCCACCCGCTGGCCGGCCTGGGTGAGCGTGACCGCGAGGTTGACCGCGGTGGTGCTCTTGCCCTCGCCCGGCAGCGAGCTGGTGATCACGAAGACCTTCTGCTCCTTGTCGACGTCGACGTACTGCATGTTGGTGCGCAGCACGCGGAAGGCCTCGGCCCACGGCGTCGCGGTCGACAGCACCTCGTGGGGCGAGCGCTTGGCGTCGTTGTCCTGGAAGATGTTGCCGAGGACGGGGGCCGAGGTGATCTCGGCGACGTCGTCGGCGCCCTTCACGCTGGTGTCGAGGAGCTCGCGCGCCACGGCCAGGCCGACACCCAGGAGGAGCCCGAGGATGCCGGCGAGCGCCAGGTTGCGCAGCGGCTGCGGCGCGACGGGGGAGCGGGCGACCTGGGCGTCGTCGATGAGGGTCGCCTTGACGACGGCCGCGGTCTCGCCGCGGGGCGTCTCGAGCTCCTCCACGAGGATCTGCAGCTGCTCGGCGTAGACCTGCGCGATGTCGCGGGCGCGCTCGGGGTCGGCGTCGACGGCCTCGATCTCGAGCAGCACCGTCTCCGGGACGGCCGAGGCGGTGACCTGCTCGCGCAGGTCCATCGCGTCGGTGTCGCCGAGCTCGGCGGCCACGCGCTCGGCGAGCTGGTTGCTGGTCACCAGGTCGGCGTAGGACGCCACGCGCTGGGTGGCGAAGAGGTTGCCGGTGTAGGCGCTGTTCTCGTCGGTCTGGCTGGTCGAGACGAAGATCCGGGTGGTGGAGGCATAGGTCGGGGTCACCGACCAGGTCCACGCCGCGGCGACCGCCAGGACGATCAGAACACTCCCGAGAACCAGCCGCCACCGCCGTCGGACGGTGCGCCAGTAGTCCTGCAGCTCCACGCTTCACTTCCCCCTGTTGTCAACGAAACCTCGCAAAGAATAGGGGTTGTGTGGTCCTCGCCCGTCATCGTGGCGTGCAGCGGGGACGTCGCCTGCTCTACTCCCGGTCGACCTTCTTCATCCCCACGAGCCCGGGACGGTAGTCGGGGTCGTCGAGCTGGGCGATGGTCGGCGAGCCGAACATCGGGAGCCCCTGCTGCTTGCGCAGGAAGCCCCACACGATGGGAAGCACCACCAGCACGGCCAGGCCGATGCCGGCGATCAGCATGGGGTGGGTCTCCTCGACGCCGAGCGGGGCCCAGCCGGACTTGTCGAGCAGCGCGACGCCGCTCATCGTCAGCACGATGACGATGCCCCGGCGGATGAAGGACTGGGGCACGCGCGGGGCGAGGTGGGCGCCGATGATCGTGCCGGGCACCGAGCCGATGACGAGCGGGATCAGGATCCCCCAGTCGATGCCGTGGAGCGCGATGTTGGAGATCGCGGCCGCAAGCACGAGCGGCACCGCCTGGACCAGGTCGGTGCCGACGAGCTTCACCGCGGACAGGCCGGGGTAGAGCATCAGCAGGGCGATCATGATGACCGAGCCGGAGCCGACGCTGGTGATGCCCACCAGCAGTCCGCCGAGCATGCCGACCAGCAGCGTCGGGACCACGCGGATCGTCGGGTCGTCGTCGTGGACGTGGGTGCCCGAGCGGACCCGGAGCAGGTTGACGTAGAGGCGCAGGGCGTAGGTCGCCGCCGCCAGCAGGAGGGCGAAGCCGATGCTGATGATCAGCACGTGGTTGAGCTGCTCGGTGTCGTCGGTGAGCCACGCCACCAGGTGTGGCCCGAGCAGCGCCATCGGGATGGAGCCGATCATCAGCCACATGGCCAGGCGCATGTTGGGCGAGCCCTCGCGCTTGTGCACGATCGCGCCGCCGGTCTTGTAGACGGCCGCCGCGGTGAGGTCGGCGGTCACGACCGTGGCGGCCTCTCCCACGCCCAGGAACAGCAGGGCGGGGGTCATCAGGGCGCCGCCGCCCATGCCGGTCAGACCGACGACGACGCCGACGACGAAGCCGGCGACGAGGATCGAGAGGGCGGTGAGGGTCAGCAGCTCAGCCATCGGAGCCTCCTGTGGCCAGCCGGGGGACGATCACGCTCAGCATTCTCGACATTGTGTCGGCCGCGGTGTCCGCCGCCGATCGCCCGCGCCGGTAGGGGTCGGCGATGTCGTGCTCGGGCCGCGCCGCCGTACGGCGGGCGCCGACGGCCGCGACCAGCTCGCGACCGGTGAGGTCGGGGTGCTCCTCCACCGCGGCGGCGAACTGGCCCACGGTGAAGACCTTGCGGAGGTGCTGGGGGAACTCCTCCAGGATGAAGCCGCGGTGGGTGGACTCCGCGGTCAGCACCAGGTCGGCCTCGGCCATGAGCGGCGCGGTGAGGCGGCGGCTCGCGAAGCCCGACGACGTGTCCTCGGCGAGGGTGGAGACCATGACGTCGTCCATCGCGTGGCTGTCGAAGCCGTGCGTGCCCGCGCTGGAGAACTCCACACCCGAGTCGGGCCCGGCCAGGCGGCGCGCGGTGAGCTCGAGGAAGGGCGAGCGGCAGATGTTGGCGGTGCACACGAAGAGCACCTTCAGCGGCTCACCCATCGGTGCCCCGCAGGTGGAGGTAGCCGGCCTCGTCGAGCGCGACCAGGACGTCGTCGAGCGCGTCCTCGACGGTGCGCCCGGTCGTGTCGACGCGCACGGCTGGGTCGTCGGGCTCCTCGTAGGGCGAGGAGATGCCGGTGAACTCGGGGATCTCGCCGGCACGGGCCTTGGCGTAGAGGCCCTTGCGGTCGCGGCGCTCGCACTCCTCGAGGGGGGTCGCGACGTGGACGAGGAAGAACGCGCCGCCGGCGGCCTCCACCATCTCGCGCACCTGGTCGCGGGTCTCGGCGAACGGGGCGATCGGCGAGCACACCGCGACGCCGCCGTGGCGGGCGATCTCGGCGGCGACCCAGCCGATGCGGCGGATGTTGGTCTCGCGGTCGGCCCGGCTGAAGGTGAGCCCGGCCGACAGGTTGCGGCGTACGACGTCGCCGTCGAGGCTGGTGACCGTGCGGCCGCCCTGCTCGAGCAGGAGGTCGACCAGCGCGCGGGCGAGCGTCGACTTGCCGCTGCCCGACAGCCCGGTGAAGAAGAGAACGAGGCCCTGATCCTCGGGAGCCGGCTGGTCCTCGTCGACGATCGCGGCGACGGCGGCGGGGAGGTCGCCGGAGGTCTCGGCGAGGGCGTGGACCGGGTCGTCGACGGCGTAGGTCTGCACCACCCGGGCGCCCAGGGCGTGGTCGGCCTCGGCGTCGCCGTGGGCCGGCAGCGGCACCGCGACGACCGCGGCGTCCGGCAGCAGGTCGGCCGCGGCGAGGGTGGCGCGGACCAGCGCGACGGGGGACAGGGGGGAGGTGCCGGTGCCCGACAGCGCCAGCAGCACCACGCGGCCGAGACCGCGCAGCTCGTCGAGGTCGGCCTCGCTCAGCGCATCGACGACCGGGACGAACGTCGCGCCGGCGTGCTGCTCGCGCACCTGCGCGGGGGTGAGGTGCAGCCGGCGGAAGGGGCCGTACTGGGCGTGCGTCAGCGGCTCCAGCGACCCGTCGGCCGCGACGCGGGCCAGTGGCAGGCCCTCGGGGTCGACCAGCTCGGCGTCGTCCACGCCGTCGGGCAGGTCGAGGGTGACCACGCTGTCCGGCTCGTTGAAGCGGGTCAGCGGGGCGTAGGCGCCGGAGACCAGGAGCTCCAGGTCGTCGAGCTCTGTCGGCGTGGGGCAGTGCTGGATCACCCGCGCATCCTCTCAGAGCCGCGGTGAGTAGCCTGCGGGACATGTCGTCTGCCGCCTCCACCACCACGCCGGCCGGTCGGCCGGTCGTCGCCGAGATCGTCCGTTCGGGCTTCGTCGAGGGCCACCACTACGGCTCGATCGTCGCCCTCACCGCCGACGGCGCCGTCGACTGGTCGGTGGGCGCGGTCGACGTCCCCGTCCTCCCGCGCTCGAGCAACAAGCCGGTCCAGGCGCTCGCGATGGTCGAGCTCGGCCTCGACCTGCCCGACGAGCTCCTCGCACTCGCGTGCGCCTCGCACTCCGGGGAGGAGTTCCACGTCGAGGGCGTACGCCGCACGCTGGCGAGCGCGGGCCTCGACGAGTCGGCGCTCCGGACGCCGGCCGACTACCCGCTCGACGACGCGGCCCGGGAGGCCGTCGTACGCGCCGGGGGTGGACGGGCGCCGATCCTGATGAACTGCTCGGGCAAGCACGCCGCCATGCTCGCGACCTGCGTCCTGCGCGGCTGGGACACCGAGACCTACCTCGACCCGGCCCACCCCCTGCAGGTGGCGATCGCCGACACCTTCGCCCGGCTCACCGGCGAGCCCATCGCGGCGGTCGCGGTCGACGGGTGCGGCGCGCCGCTGCTCTCCACGTCGCTGACCGGCCTGGCGAGGGCGTTCGCCGCGCTGGCCACCGCGGACGACGGCCCGGCCCGCCGTGTCGCCGACGCGATCCGGCGCCACCCCGAGCACGTCAGCGGCACCACCCGCGACGAGCTCGCCCTGCACCGGGCGGTGCCGGGACTCATCGGCAAGGCCGGCGCCGAGTCCTGCTACGCCGTCGCCCTCCCCGACGGTCGTGCCTGGGCGCTCAAGACCGACGACGGCGCGGCGCGGGTGCGCCCCGTGCTGATGGCCGAGGCGCTGCGGCGCTCGGGGGTGCTCGACGAGGACGGGGTGGACGCCGCGGCGGTGCGCACGACCGGGCGCGTCGACCTTCTCGGCGGCGGGGTCCCGGTCGGGGAGATCCGCGCCGTCTTCTGAGGTCGAGCGGGGTCCGCCGGCACCGTTGCGAACAGGTGGCTAGCGCCGACAAGCCGCATGGGTCGAGGACTCTGTGAGGGGACTCACCTCCATCGGGCTTGTTTCTGCTAACTCCTGTTAGCACACTGGAGGCATGGCGAAGGAGAAGAAGACCACGAGGGTCGCCTCGAAGACCGCCGCCACGACCGCGACCGCACGCAGGGCCACCAAGGCCACGACCACGGCCACCACGAAGGCCACCACCAAGACCAGCAAGGCGGTCGTCGACTCGATCGGCACGCTGGGTGACTACCTCCGCGAGCAGCGGGTCGGCGCCCAGCTGTCGCTGCGCCAGCTCGCCGACCAGGTGGGCGTGAGCAACCCCTACCTGAGCCAGATCGAGCGTGGCCTGCGCAAGCCGTCGGCCGAGGTGCTCCAGCAGCTCGCCCGGGCGCTGCGCGTCAGTGCCGAGCAGCTCTACGTCCGCGCGGGCATCGTCCATCCCGACCCGGGCCAGGCCGGATCGGTGGAGCTCGCGATCCTCGCCGACACGGCGCTGACGGAGCGGCAGAAGCACTCGCTCCTCGACGTCTACGCCTCGTTCCTCGCCCTCAACGAGCGCGACGCCGCCACCGCACCGACAGAAGTCCAGGCAGAAGTCCAGGCAGAAGTCCAGGCAGACGCACAGCCAGACGCACCGACACGGCCCGTCGACGAGACCGACGAGTCGTGAGCCCGCAGACCACCGGCAGCACCCACCCCAAGGAGAGCCCCATGGCCACCACCAAGCGCGACCTCAAGAGCGAAGCCCTCAAGCCCGTCCTGGCCGGCGTCGGCGTCACCGACCTGGCCGTCGAGGCCGTCCGTGAGGCGGTGGCCGACGTGCAGAAGCGGGTCGCCGCCGTGCAGAAGGACGTCACCACACGAGTCAGCGAGGTGCAGCGGACCGCGACCGACCCGCAGGCGCTGCGCAAGCAGGCCCAGGCCCGCCGCGCCGCCGTCGAGGCCCGCGTCGCCGAGCTGCAGGCCGAGGCCCTGGCCTACCCGGCCCGGGTGACCACCCAGGTCGCCGCGCAGGTCACCACGCTGGTCGACGGCAACGTCTCCGCGGCCAACGCCGCCTACGCCGACCTCGTCAAGCGCGGCGAGTCGCTCGTGGGCCGCATCCGCGGCCAGGAGTCGACCCGGGCCACCGTGTCGTCGGCGCGCACCACCGTCGCCAAGGCGAAGACCACCGCGACCCAGGCCAAGAAGGCCGCTGAGGCCACCACGGCTGCGGCCGACAAGACCGCTGCCACCAAGGTCGCCCCCACGCCCAGGCCGACCGCCAAGAAGGCGACGCGGAAGGCCGCGGCCAAGAAGGCCTCCGCGACCACCGCCCGCAAGAGCGCGGCGAAGAAGAGCGCCACCGCGCAGGCCAGCGCCAAGGCCACCGCGACCGCCGCCACCGCGACGGCGTCCAACGCGGCCAAGGCCGTCGTCGACGCGGCCGAGAAGGTCGGCGACTGAAGGGACCACCCCCACGAGCAGCTGCTGCTGTTCTGAGCCGAGGCCCCCGTCCGTCAGGGACGGGGGCCTCGTTCGTTCCGCAGGCGTGCCTCGGGCGTCTAGGCTGAGCGGGTGAACATCTACGCGTTCGAGAGCACGCTGATGCTGGTGGTGCTCCTCGCCCTGCTCGCGATCAAGGGTTTCGCGTTCATCAACTCCCTCACCTACTCCGCCGAGGCCTACGAGGCGGCCGGCAAGCTGACCAAGCCGGCGTGGTGCGCGATCACGGGGCTCGGCTTCGCGGCCCAGCTGATCCTCATCGGCTCCTCGCCGCTCGGGCTGATCCACCTCGTCTTCACGATCGCCTCGCTCGTCTACCTGGCCGACGTGCGCCCGGCGCTCGCCGAGGTCACCTCGCGCCGCTGAGCCCCACGCCCGGTCTCGCCGCTCAGGTGGCGAGGTAGCGGTCGAGGGCGGCCATGGCGTCCTCGGGCTCGAAGCCGGTGGCGCGGATCCTGGCGAGCGACATCGCCGAGTGGAGCGGACGCGGGGCGAAGGGCTTGCCCTGCGCGCGTACGCCGTCGGCGTAGGCCTCGGTGCTCGTGCCGGACACGTCGTCGGCGCTGCGGCCGGACCGCTCGAAGACCGCCTGGGCGATCTCGCGCCACGACATCGCCGGCCCGCCGTTGGAGACGTTGTAGGTGCCGAACGCGGCGTCGGAGTCGAGCAGGTGGCCGATGGCGCGCACCAGCTCGTCGGTGAAGGTGAGCCGGCCCACCTGGTCGTCGACGACGCTGGGGGAGACGCCCTTCTCGGCGAGCGAGCGCATGGTGCGCACGAAGTTGTTGCCCTCGCCGATCACCCACGACGTGCGCAGCAGGTAGTGGCGCGGGGCCAGGCCCACCGCGAGGTCGCCGGCGGCCTTGGACTGGGCGTAGACGCCCAGCGGCGACAGCGGCTCGTCCTCGGTGTGGCCGGGGTCGAGCGGCGCGGTGCCGTCGAAGACGTACTCCGAGGACAGGTGCACCAGGGTGAAGCGGTGCTCGCGGGCGAGCCGGGCGAGCGTGGCGGGCCCGGTGGCGTTGGCGGCCCACGCGGCCACCCGGCCCTCGGTGGTCTCGGCCGCGTCGACTGCGGTGAAGGCCGCGGCGTTGATCACCACGGCGTAGTCGTGCCAGGGCCAGGCCGCGACGGCCTCGGCGTCGGTGAGGTCGAGCGCGGTGACGCCCTCGTCCTCGCGGAGGTCGACCCGGTCGGCGTCCGGGTGGGCGGCGTGCAGCGCCCGGCCCAGCTGGCCCAGCGCGCCCACGATGAGCGTCTTCTTGGGCGGGATCGCGGTCGAGGCGTCCAGCGCCGGGTTGTGCTGGTCCTTCTCGCTGACGATCGCCTCGGCCAACGGGATCGGCCACGGGATCGCGACCGTCGGGTCGTCAAGGGACAGCGCGGGGTAGGAGATGCCCGGGCGCCAGTGCTCGTTGACGAGGTAGGTGTAGGCCGTGGCGTCCTCGAGCACCTGGTAGCTGTTGCCGACGCCGCGCGGCACGAAGACCGCGACCGAGGTGTCCATCTCGAGCGTGAACGTCGCGCCGAAGGTGTCGCCCTCGCGCATGTCGACCCAGGCGCCGAAGATGCGGCCGGTGGCCAGCGAGACGAACTTGTCCCACGGCTCGGTGTGGATGCCGCGCGTCACGCCGCGGTCGCCGTTGAAGGAGACGTTGTTCTGGACCGGGCCGAAGTCGGGCAGCCCGATGGCGAGCATCTTCTCGCGCTGCCAGTTCTCCTTGAAGAACCCGCGCTCGTCGTCGCGCCGGTCGAGGCGGACGACGACGAGGCCCGGGATCGGGGTGGTCTCGAGGGAGGGGAGGGTCACTGGCCCTTCTCCGCGTACTTGGCCTCCGTGGCGTCCTTGTGGGGGCGCCACCACTCCTCGTGCGTGCGGTACCACTCGATGGTGTCGGCCAGGCCCGACTCGAAGTCCTGGAACTGCGGCGTCCAGCCGAGCTCGTGGCGCAGCTTGCCCGACTCGATCGCGTAGCGCATGTCGTGCCCGGCGCGGTCGTTGACGTGGTCGAAGGCGTCCTCGGCCTGGCCCATCAGCTTGAGGATCAGGCGGACGACCTCGAGGTTGTTCTTCTCGCCGTCGGCGCCGATCAGGTAGGTCTCTCCGATGCGGCCCTTCTCCAGGATCGTCAGCACGGCCGAGGAGTGGTCGTCGGCGTGGATCCAGTCGCGGACGTTCTCGCCCGACCCGTAGAGCTTGGGCCGGATCCCGTCGATCACGTTGGTGATCTGGCGCGGGATGAACTTCTCGATGTGCTGCCATGGGCCGTAGTTGTTGGAGCAGTTGGAGACCGTCGCGCGGACGCCGAAGCTGCGGACCCACGCGCGGACCAGGTGGTCGGAGCCGGCCTTCGAGGCGGAGTAGGGGGACGACGGGTTGTAGGGGGTGTCCTCGGTGAAGCGCTTGGGGTCGTCGAGCTCGAGGTCGCCGTAGACCTCGTCGGTCGAGACGTGGTGGAGCCGCTTGTCGTGCCGGCGCACGGCCTCGAGGATCGTGAAGGTGCCGAGGATGTTGGTGTGGACGAACGGGCTCGGGTCGTTGAGCGAGTTGTCGTTGTGCGACTCCGCCGCGTAGTGGACGACCGCGTCGTGGTCGGCGACCAGCGGGTCGACGACGTCGGCGTCGGCGATGTCACCGACGACGAGCCGCACCCGGTCCTCGGGCAGCCCGGCCAGCGACTCCTTGGAGGCGGCGTAGGTCAGCTTGTCGAGCACGGTCACCGTGAGGTCGGTGTGCTCGAGGAGGTGGTGCACGAAGTTCGATCCGATGAACCCCGCGCCTCCGGTCACGAGTAGGCGTTCCATGCGGCGGAGTCTAGGGGTGGGCGAGGACCTCGTACGACTCGACGCTCTCGAGCGCGTCACTGCGATAGCGCGCCACCCTGTCGCCGGCGCTCGACCAGCCCTCGGGCAGCTCCGCGTCGACGGCGTAGCCGCGCGGGAAGCGCACCGTGACCCGCACGTCCTGGGGGTCGACCATGCCCTGGGGGTCGATGGCCAGCCGGTAGGCGAGCGCGCCGTCGCGGTCCACGGCGGCGGCGGGCACGACGTAGGTCACCGCGAGGGTGTGGCGCGCCTGCGGGGCGAACTCGATCTCCGGGCGGATGAAGTAGCGACCGTAGAAGCTGCGCGGCGAGACCTCGCGGGGCACGCCGTCCACCTGCACCGAGTCGAAGGTGGCGCCCTTCGGCAGGAACGGCGCGACGCTGAGGGTGTTCCAGCGGGTGAAGTAGCCCTCGCGAGGGTCGGGCAGCGGCTGGGCGTAGGGCGGGGAGTCGTTGTGGACCTCGATCTCCATCCGCACGCGGGCGCTGCCGTCCTCGCGGATCGCGACGTCGGTGCTCACGGTGCGTCGCTGCCAGTAGTCGGACTTGCTGGGCACCTTGTTCTGCGTGAAGACGCCGAGGTAGTCGTGCTCGGTGTCGGAGAGCCGGCCGGTCAGCCCGAGGTCGTCGACGACCGCCTGCTCGTCGGGGCTGCGGAGGTAGACGGCGAAGCGCCGCTGGTCGGCTGCCTCGCCGAGCACCCGGCCGGTGCCGACCGGGTCGTTGCCGGACAGGAGCCGGTCGACGAACACCGGGGCGAGGGCGCGGTTGACGGCCTTGCGCTGTGCGGGCTCGGGGTAGTCGTCGTAGCTGCCGATGAGCTTCTCGACGAGGTTGTCACCGGTGAGCGTGCCGAGGGCCGGCACCTCGAGGGGGCCCGAGACGTCCAGCAGCCGCGAGACGGCGACCACGTCGATGACGACGACGCCCGCCATCCGGCGCCCGCGCAGGCTGCGCCAGGCGTTGGCCAGCTCGTTGCCCGAGACCGCCCAGTCAGGCGCCATCGTGGCCAGCGCCGGCTTCACCTGCCCACGGTGCAGCGGGTTGCCCTTGACCTTGCGCCAGTAGCGGGGCTGGGCCGCGCCCGGGGCGGTCGAGAGGTCGAGCGTCTCGCCCATCGACAGGCGGCCGCGGTCGAGGTCGACGGTCACGAAGGTCTGCGGGGTGCCGCCGGAGTAGAGCATCTCGGCAGGGTTGAGCAACGCCACGAGGTACTGACGACTCGCATTGCGGCCGAGCATCGTGGGCAGGTGGGTGAGCAGCGGGTCGACGGCGTCGAGCCCGTCGGCCAGCGGGTCGACCTCGGCCCGGGCGTCGGCGGCTGCCTCGGCGAGCCGTTCGCCGACGAGCGGGCGCGTGTCGGCCACCGCGTCGAGCTCGGCCTGCGCGTCGGAGAGCCGGGCGCCGACCGCGCGCAGGTCGGCGATCACCGACTCGAGCACGTCGAGGTCGACGTTGCCGCCGTCGAGGAGGGTCGACTCCTCGCCGCGCACCTGCGGCAGGACGCGTACGCCGGTCTCGGCCACGCCGACGAGCTGGTCCAGCGCGTTGCCGAGGCGTCGCACGTCGCGCAGTGCGCCGCCGGCGACGGGCACCCGGCTCCACACGTCGCCGCCGACTCCCTGCACCGCCGCCTGGAGGTCGTCGGTCTCCGAGCGGGCCCGCTCGACGGCGGCGACGGCGTCGTCGATGTCGCCGGCGTCGAGGGCCTCCTTGGCCGCCATCAGCTCGGCGCGGGCATCCTCGGCGTGCCCCGGCGCGGAGAGGAACGGGATGGCCAGCAGGGCCAGGCCCACCAGCACCAGGAGCAGCGCGCCCGCGACCGTCGCCGGCCGGATCATCCGCCGCGGGGTGGCGCGGCGGGAGGACGGCATGCGCGACATCGTGCCAAACCTGCGCCGGCCCTGGAGAATCCCGGCACCCGTCCCGTACGCCCTAGGGTGCAGCCATGCGCGGAATCATCCTGGCCGGTGGGACCGGCTCCCGACTGCACCCGATCACGCAGGGCATCAGCAAGCAGCTGGTGCCGGTCTACGACAAGCCGATGATCTACTACCCGCTCTCGACCCTGATGCTCGCCGGCATCCGTGACGTCCTGATCATCACCACGCCCCACGAGGCCGACGGCTTCCACCGGCTGCTCGGCGACGGCTCGCAGTTCGGCATCGACCTGACCTTCGCGGTGCAGCCCAGCCCCGACGGCCTCGCGCAGGCGTTCATCATCGGCGCCGACCACATCGGCGACGAGCGCTCCGCGCTGGTGCTCGGCGACAACATCTTCTACGGCTCCGGCCTCGGCCAGCAGCTGCTGCGCTTCTCCGAGCTCGACGGCGCCGCGGTCTTCGGCTACCACGTCGCCGACCCGCGGGCCTACGGCGTCGTGGAGTTCGACGACCAGGGCCGCGCGCTGTCGCTGGAGGAGAAGCCGGAGCACCCCAAGAGCGACTTCGCGGTGCCGGGGCTCTACTTCTACGACAACGACGTGGTCCAGTACGCCGCCGAGCTGAAGCCGTCGGCGCGCGGGGAGCTCGAGATCACCGACCTCAACCGCCGCTACCTCGAGGAGGGCCGCCTGCACGTCGAGGTGCTGCCCCGCGGCACCGCGTGGCTCGACACCGGCACGTTCGACTCGCTCAACGACGCCTCCAACTTCGTACGCACGATCGAGGGCCGGCAGGGCTTCAAGGTCGGCGCCCCCGAGGAGGTCGCCTGGCGGATGGGGTGGCTGTCCGACGACGAGCTCGCCGCCCGCGCCGAGCCGCTGCGCAAGAGCGGCTACGGCGAATACCTGCTCGGTCTGCTCCGGCACGGCTGATCGCGTTTCGACTCCCCGTCGTCGGGGGACATGACACCTAGACGACGTGAGGAGGAGCGGGTGCCGGAGCCGACACGTCTGGAGTTCGCCCAGGGCCCTCGGGCCACGCGCGCGGTCGCCCTCGACCCGTTCTGGGCGACGGTCATGAGGCGCCACGGCGACGTGGACCTCGTGGTGCTGCCGCCCGAGCCGCCCCGTCGGGCCGACGTCCCGGCCGACGAGCCGGCGGTCGACCCGGTCGCCGCACGCGACGACCAGCGGGCCCGGATGGCCGCCCTGTGGGCGGCACTCGGCCTCGAGGGCGAGCCGGCCCACCTCGACGACACCTGGTTCGCCGGGTCCGAGCCGGGCACGCTGCGCTGGCAGGGCACCGCGACCTTCGACGACCTCGACCCGGTCGTCGCCTCGGCCGCGCTCGGGCGCGCGCAGCAGCTGCTCGCCGAGGCCGACGGCTGGCACGTGCTGGCCCCGCCCGACGGCATTCCCCGGGTGCTGGCCGGACGGCCGGGCCGCTTCGGTCGCGAGGACGTGCAGGTGCTCGTGCCGACGACCGCTCGCGTGGTGGTGCGGGTGCGCTCCGCGCTGGTCGTGGTGGGCGAGGACGCCGCCGCCGCGGCCGTCGGTGGTGATGCGGGATGAGCGACCAGCCGCTGGTCTGGCAGATGGAGTCCCTGCGCCGCGGCACCGAGGGGTGGGAGGCGCAGCAGGCCCTCATGGACACCTCGTCGCGCGAGCTGGGCGGCGCCTCGGCGTCCGCGCTTCCGCCGAGCGTCCAGGGCGCGGCCACGACGTTCCTGTCCCGGTGGGCCGGCTATGCCGGCGAGAGCGCCGCCATCGCGCAGGGGTTCGTGGGCGCGCTGCGCGCGACCTCCGACGACTACACGACCACCGACGACGCGACCGACCGGCAGTTCAGCGACCTCGACGCGCGGCTGGGCTCGCGGCGATGACGGTCACCATCGAGGTGCCGGCCTCCGTCCCGGCGCAGATCAAGAAGCCCGAAGGCGACGCGGGCGGCGCCGACGCCCTCGCCACCACCATCTACGCCGCGGCCGGTCGCTACGAGGAGTTCGCCGACAGGAGCCGCGAGCTGCAGGACCTCGGCAGCTGGGCCGGCGTCGCCTACGACGCCTACAAGGAGGCGTCGGGCGTGGCGTCCGGCGAGCACTCCGCGATGGCGACGACGGTGCGCCGGGTCGGGCGCGGCGTGACCGCGTTCGCCGACACGCTGCGCGACCTGCTCCGCGCCCACGAAGACCTCCTCGAGCGCAAGCGCTCGCTGGACGGGCGGCGCACCGCGCTGATCGCCGACATCGACGCCGCGACCGAGGTCACCGACGCCGAGATCGCCGCCTTCCGCGAGCGGGCGCGCGACCTGCGCGCCGACTACGCCGACCTGGTCGCCGACGACGACGACCTGCAGCGACGGGTGCGCGACAACGAGACGCTGCTGCGCCAGGTCTTCCAGGCCGCCGACTCGCTCCCGGAGTCGCTCTCCGCCGACGGGGGCGTCCCGCCGATGGCCGAGTCGGCGATGAACCGCCCCGGCGCCCCCGGCAGCGGCGCGACGCCCGAGGAGGTGCAGCGGTGGTGGGACGGCCTCAGCGAGGCCGAGCGGGAGGCGGTCATCGCGGCCTACCCCGAGCGCGTGGGCCAGGGCGACGGACTGCCCGCAGACGCCCGCGATCAGGCCAACCGCGTGCTGCTCGACGACGACCTCGCCCGCCTCGCGGCCAAGGACGACGACGGAACGATCTCGCCGCTCGAGCGCCGGGTGCTCGCCAACGCCGGCCAGGCGCGCGACGCGCTCGCCAACGCCGACGCCTACACCGATCCGCTCGACCCGGCGCTGCGTCCCGGCGGCACGCTGTGGCTCTACGACCCGGCCGCCTACGACGGCGACGGGCGGGTGGCGGTCGCCGTGGGCGACCTCGACCACGCCGACGACGTCGCGGTGTTCACCCCCGGCATCACCACCGACATGGGCGACACCACCGCCTACACCGACCGGATGATGAACCTCTACGAGTCGACGCGCTACAACGGCGACGGGTCGAGCGTCGCGACCATGTTCTGGCTCGGCTACGACGCACCCGACGGCCCCACCGACCTCGCCACGCTGAGCGAGGGGCGGGCCGAGGAGGGCGGGCGCAACCTCGCCGACGCCATCGACGGCCTGCGCGCCTCGCGACCCGACGACCCGGCCCACCTGACGGCCGTCGGCCACAGCTACGGCTCCACCACGACGGCGTACGCCACGCACGGCGACGCCTCCGACGTCGACGAGGTGGTGCTCATCGGCAGTCCCGGCGCGGGTCCGGCCGACCACGCCGACGACCTGGGGCCCGGGTCCGACCACGTCTACGTCGGCCGCGACAGCCGCGACCTCGTCGCCGTGCTGGGCGACGAGGGGTGGGTCGGCAAGCTCGGCCTCGGGCTCGGCACCGACCCGTCGTCGGAGGACTTCGGCGCCCAGCGGTTCGAGGCCGAGGACGTCGACCGCAGCTGGATCCGCAACACCGGTGACGCGCACAGCTCCTACCTCGACCCGGACACCGAGTCGCTCTACAACATCGGCCTGATCGTCGACGGGCACGGCGACCAGATCAACGAGGCCGCGCAGAGCTACGACCCGTGGTGGGGCCCGCCGCAGGACCCCGAGTGGGACCGCGACCCGACCGCGGGGCAGCCCGGCCGCTCCGACACGAGCCCCGACCGGTGAGGATGGGGCGCATGACGCTGCTCCCGCTCCGCCTGCTGCTGGCACTGACCCTCGCCGTCGGTCTGGGCTCCTGCGGCGATCCCGACCCCGAGCAGGCGGCCGACGACTTGGCGTCGATGAAGAGCGCGGTCGACTCCGAGCTGCGCGACATGGCGGGGGTGCTCTCCGACAGTGGGCTGAGCCTGGAGCGGGCCAAGGGTCGCGTCGAGAGCGAGGGCATGTCGACCTACCGCGCCGAGGACTACAAGGCCTCCGCGGTCGTCGTCGGAGAGGGTGCCGAGGGCGAGCAGGTCGACCGGGCGGCGACGGCGCTCGAGGAGGCGGGGTGGACGCGCACGGCCGATGGCCTCGATGCCTCCGAGCCGTGGGCCCAGCTCGAGCGCGACGACTTCCGCACCACGATCGGCTGGACGAAGGTGGGCGAGCGCGAGCTCGTGCTCAGCCTCGACCAGGAGGGCGAGATCGAGGTGCCGAGCGACACCGACCCGGTCGAGCGCGACAACTCGGTGGACATCCCGCTCGACTGACGCCCTCGTCGAGTCGGCGCATCCTCGCCCGGAAATCTCGTCGAGTCGGCGCATCCTCGCGCCGAAATCTCGTCGAGTCGGCGCATCCTCGCGCCGACTCGACGGTGTCAGGGGGCCAGGATCCGCCGACTCGACGGTGTCAGGGGGCCAGGATGCGCCGACTCGACGGTCGGTCAGGCGAGGTCGGCCGCCACCATCCGCCGCACGATCTCAGCGAAGTCGACCGTCGGCGCCCACCCCAGCTCCTCGTGCGCCCGGCTCGCGTCGCCGACGAGCTCGGTCGGGTCGGCGGGGCGGAAGAACGCGGCGTCCTGGCGCACCAGCGGCTCCCAGTCGCCGATGCCGGCGGCGTCGAAGGCGGCAGCCACGAAGTCGCGCACCGAGTGGGCCGTGCCGGTCGCGACGACGTAGTCGCCGGGCTCGTCGGCACGGGCGGCGCGCACCATGGCGTCGACGTAGTCGGGCGCCCAGCCCCAGTCGCGGCGCACGTCGACGTTGCCGAGCACCAGCTCGTCGGCCTCGCCGCGGGCGATGGCGGCCACCGTCGAGGTGATCTTGCGGGTCACGAACCGCGGGTGCCGGCGCGGCGACTCGTGGTTGTAGAGGATCGCGCTCGAGACGTGCAGGTCGCGCTGGCGGTAGACGCGCGCGGACAGGTGGGCGTACGCCTTCGATGCGCCGTAGGGGTTGACCGGCGCCACCGGGGTGTCCTCGGTCTGGGGCGAGTCGGCGGCCTCACCGAAGATCTCGGCGCTCGAGGCCTGCACCAGACGTACGCCGTGCACCTGGCGCGCCGACTCCATCAGCGCGACCGCCGCCAGCCCGTTGACCTGCGCGGTGCGGTCGGGCTCGTCCCACGACTGGGCCACCGAGCTGATCGCGGCCAGGTTGTAGACCTCGCGTGGCGCGACCTCGCGCACCAGCCGTCGGGTGCCCTCGACGTCGGCCAGGTCGCCGGTGTGCAGCACCACCTCGGCCGGGCAGTGCTCCGGGTGGCCGTCGCCCGCCAGCGCCAGCGCGTGCACCTCGAGGCCCTCGGCCACCAGGCGTTCGGCGAGGTAGGTGCCGTCCTGCCCGCCGATGCCGGTGATGAGGGCGGCTGCGGTCACCAACCCGCCTTGGCGGCGGCGATGTCGGCGTCGACCATCATCGCCACCAGCTCGGCGAACGAGACGCTCGGCGTCCAGCCGAGCCTGTCCCTGGCCTTGCTGGCGTCGCCGATGAGCAGCTCGACCTCGGCCGGGCGCATGAAGCGGGGGTCCTGGGTGACGTAGCGGGCCCAGTCGTCGATGCCGACATGCGCGAAGGCGAGGTCGAGGAAGTCGCGGATCGACCAGGTCTCGCCCGTGGCGATGACGTAGTCGTCGGCGGTGTCCTGCTGGAGCATCCGCCGCATCGCCTCGACGTAGTCGCCGGCGTAGCCCCAGTCGCGGCGGGCGTCGAGGTTGCCGAGGGCCATCGAGTCCTGCTGGCCCAGGTGGATCCGGGCGACCGCCTGGCTGATCTTGCGGGTCACGAACTCGGGGCCGCGGCGCGGAGACTCGTGGTTGAACAGGATGCCCGACGAGGCGTGCATGCCGTAGGACTCGCGGTAGTTGATCGTCATGTAGTGGCCGTAGACCTTGCTCACGCCGTAGGGCGAGCGCGGCCACAGCAGGGTGCGCTCCGACTGCGGGACCTCCTGCACCTTGCCGAACATCTCCGAGCTCGAGGCCTGGTAGAAGCGGATGGAGGACGGGTCGTCGCCCGCGTGGAGGCGCACCGCCTCGAGCATGTTGAGCACGCCCATGCCGGTGACGTCGCTGGTGACGAAGGCGTTCTCCCAGGAGTAGGCGACGAACGAGATCGCGCCGAGGTTGTAGACCTCGTCGGGCTCGGAGTCGCGCATCGCCCGCATCAGGCTGGACAGGTCGGTCAGGTCGCCGTGGTGCAGCGTGACGTCGGGGACGAGGTCCTCGACCAGGGCGCGGCGCGGATTGTTCTGGCCGCGGATCAGGCCGTGGACGTCGTAGCCCTTCTCGATCAGCAGCTCGGCGAGGTAGAGACCGTCCTGTCCGGTGATTCCGGTGATGAGAGCGCTCGGCACCCCGGCATTGTGTCAGCACGCTCCTCGTTAGGGTGGCGCCATGAAGATCCTCGTCAGCGGCGGTGCCGGCTACATCGGCTCGCACACCGTCGTCCAGCTCGTCGCTGCAGGTCACGACGTCGTCATCGTCGACAACTTCAGCAACGCCCATCCGACGGTGCTCGGTCGGATGGAGTCGCTCACCGGCACGGCGCTCACGCTGCACTCCTTCGACCTGTGCGACCGCGACAAGACCGAGCACCTCTTCGCGGCCGAGGCGTTCGACGCGGTGATCCACTTCGCCGGCTTCAAGGCGGTGGGGGAGAGCGTCGAGAAGCCGCTCGACTACTACGAGAACAACCTCGGCTCGACGTTCTCGCTCGTGCGCGCGATGCAGCGCCACGGCGTGGACAAGCTGGTGTTCTCCTCCAGCGCGACCGTCTACGGCACCGACCAGGCCGGTGCCACCGAGGACCGCCCCACCTTCGCCACCAACCCCTACGGCTGGACCAAGGTGATGCAGGAGCAGATCCTGCGCGACGTCGCCGCGGCGGCGCCGCAGATGCGCTTCGCCCTGCTGCGCTACTTCAACCCCGTCGGCGCCCACGAGTCGGGCACGATCGGCGAGGACCCCTCGGGCACCCCCAACAACCTGATGCCCTTCATCGCCCAGGTGGCGGTCGGCAAGCGCGACAAGCTGCTCGTCTTCGGCGACGACTACGACACCCCCGACGGCACCGGCGTGCGCGACTACATCCACGTCGAGGACCTCGCCGCCGGCCACGTCGCCGCCCTCGAGGCGCTCGCCACCACGAGCGACGGCGTCAACGTCTGGAACCTCGGCTCCGGCCACGGCACGAGCGTCCTGGAGCTGCTGCGCGCCTTCGAGCGGGCGGTCGGTCGCGAGCTGCCCCACGAGGTCGTCGCCCGGCGCCCCGGTGACGTCGCGGTCTCCTACGCCGACCCCTCCAAGGCCAACCGCGAGCTCGGCTGGAGCACGACGAAGTCGGTCGACGAGATGGCCGCCGACACGTGGCGCTGGCAGTCGCAGAACCCGCAGGGCTACGCCGGCTGACCACCCTGCCGCGTGGCCGACTCGGCGCTCCGGGAAGGAGTCGTCGACCGCGACGTCCCGTAGGGTCGTGTGCCGGGCGGGGGCTTCGTCGACCTGCTCGACCGCGTGCTGGGGATCGTGGTGGAGGCCGAGTCGTTCGAGCACCACTGGTCGAGGGTGGGGCTCCAGCGCGACGTCGACCGCTACACCGCGGCGGCGCGGGCGGGGCTCGTGGTGCTCCGGTTCTCCTGGCCAGACGTGATGTTCCGCCCGGACGACGTGCGCGCGTCGCTCGAGGACGTGGTCCGGTGGCGCGCCATGCAGGCAGTGGGGCGCCACGGGCTGGTCGCCTGAGCGTGCGGCGCACCCGCCGCGCGAACTGCCTGCAGGGTGGTGGTCAGCGGACCTCGAGCTCGGCCATCGCCCGCAGCACCACCCGCAGGTGCGCGACCTCGTGAACCCGGAGCAGGTGGGCGCCGCCCAGTGCGGCGAAGACGCCGTAGAACCCCTCGGCCTTGCGGAACTCGTCGCCGAACAGGTCGTAGGTGTGCGGCAGCGCGTTGCACGCGGGAACGCCGAGGGGGCGGAGGCGGAAGGTCTGGGCCAGCACCCGGGCCTGGTGGCGGGCGCGGGGGATCGGGTCGACGAGGTTGCCGTAGTAGAAGCCCATGCCGGGGTCGACGACGACCTTGTCCACCCCGAGCGAGCGGGCGTGCTCGAGCCGGGGCGCGAAGTGGTCGAGCAGCACCGGCATCGGATCTGAGCCGGGGGGCACGTCGTCGATGTCGCGCACGTTGGCCGTGGTACCGAAGCACATGATCACGGCGGCGTCGTACTCCGCGGCGAGGGCGAGCATCCGGTCCTCGTGCTCGCGACCGGTCATGTTGAGGACCCGGGCACCGGCGTCGAGGCAGGCCCGGACCACCTCGGGCTCGTAGGTCTCGACCGAGACGACCGCCTCGGCCGCGAGCTGCTTCACGGCGGGCACGAGACCGGCGATCTGCTCGGCCGGCGTCACCCGCGCCGTGCCGGCGTTGCTCGACTCCGCGCCGAGGTCGATCACGGCGGCGCCCTGCGCGGCCTGGATGCGACCCATGCGCACGGCGTCGGCAGGGCTGGTGGCGACGCTCTCGCGGTAGGTGGAGTCGCGGGAGAGGTTGATGCAGCCCATCAGCGTGACGGCGCCGTCGCCGATCGACACCGGCCCTCTCGGACCGTCGAGGACGACCGGCGCCACGGGGCTGTCCCAGGCACCGGCGTGCTCGGCGTGCAGGGTGGCCAGGTCCGCAAGGGTGATCACCCTCGTCAGGGTAGGCGGCAGGATGAAGGCCGTGACCGAGCCCCTCGAGCTGCAGCGCCTGGCCGACCTGACCGACGACGAGCTGGCGGCCGCCTACACACCGCTCCGCGAGCCGTGGCTGCGGGTCAACTTCGTCAGCACCGTGGACGGCGCGGCCACCGGCTCCGACGGGCTCAGCGGCACGATCAACAACGCCGCCGACAAGCGGGTCTTCGACGCTCTGCGGCGACGGGCGCACTGCCTCGTGGTCGGGGCCGGCACCGTGCGCGAGGAGGAGTACGACGTCCCGCGGGTGCCGATCGTCGTCGTCAGCCGCTCGGCCGACGTGCCGCCGAGCCTGGCCGCGGCGCCGCCCGGGCGGGTGCTGATGGCGACCGTGGCCACCTCGGCCGGGCTGGAGCGGGCGCGCGAGCGGCTCGGCGACGACTGCGTGCTGGTGCTCGGGGAGGAGCAGATCGACCTGGCGGCGCTCAAGGCCGCGCTGGCCCAGCGGGGCTGGACCGAGCAGCTCTGCGAGGGCGGGCCGTCGCTCTTCGCCGACCTGCTGGCCGCGGGGGTGGTCGACGAGCTGTGCTGGACCGTGGTGCCGCTGCTGACCGGCGGCGACGCCGTACGCATCGCCGTTGGCGCAGAGGTCGATGTGCCCCTGCGCCCCACCCTGCTGCTGGAGCAGGACGGGACGTTGCTGGGGCGCTGGCTGGTGGAGTGAGCCTCAGCCGAGCGCTTCGAGCAGCGCCTGGGAGAAGGCCGGGATGTCGTCGGGGTTGCGGCTGGTGATGAGGTTGCCGTCGACGACGACCTCCTCGTCGACCCACTCGCCCCCGCCGTTGCGGATGTCGGTCTGCAGGCTCGGCCAGCTGGCGACCCGCTTGCCGCGCACGCGGTCGGCCTCGACGAGGGTCCACGCGGCGTGGCAGATGGCGGCGACGGGCTTGCCGGAGTCGACGAAGTCGCGGACGAAGGCGACCGCCTCCTCGTCCATGCGGAGGGCGTCGGGGTTGGCGACCCCTCCGGGCAGGACCAGCGCGTCGTAGTCGGCGACGGCCACGTCGGAGACGCGCCGGTCGACCCGCTGGGTGCTCGACTTGTCGAGGTGCTGGAAGAGCTGGACCTCGCCCTCGTCGGTGGAGAGCAGGTCGGCGGTGTGGCCGGCGTCGGTCGCGGCCTGCCACGGCTTGGTGAGCTCGACCTCCTCGACGCCTTCGGTCGCGGTCAGGAATGCGATGCGCTTGGACATGCCCTTCACGGTTGCTCGCGACGCGGGGGCGGACAACACACGTTGGGGTGGTCCGGGCGATCGCTCGGAATCGACGTCAGCCGATCGCGCCGGCGTCGTCCTTGGCCAGCGACCGGGAGATCACCATCCGCTGGATCTGGTTGGTGCCCTCGAAGATCTGCATGACCTTGGCCTCGCGCATGTAGCGCTCGACCGGGAAGTCGCGGGTGTAGCCGTAGCCGCCGAGCACCTGGACCGCGTCGGTGGTGACCGACATGGCGTTGTCGGTGGCGACGAGCTTGGCGATCGAGGCCTCGCGCGAGAACGGCAGCCCCGCGTCGCGCAGGCGGGCGGCGTGCAGCACCGTGGCGCGTGCCGAGACGATCGCGGCCTCCATGTCGGCGAGCACGAAGGCCAGGCCCTGGTGGTCGATGATGCGCGTGCCGAAGGTCTCCCGCTCGCGGGCGTAGGCCACGGCCGCGTCGAGCGCACCCTGGGCGAGGCCGACCGCGACGGCGGCGATGCCGAGACGACCCGAGTCGAGGCCGGCCAGCGCGATGCGGAGTCCCTCGCCCTCGGCTCCGAGGCGGCGCGAGGCGTCGACGCGTACGCCGTCGAAGCGCATCGTGGCGGTCGCCGAGCCGGTGAGGCCCATCTTGCGCTCCGGGGGGTCGGCGCTGAGGCCCTCGGCGTCGGCGGGCACGAGGAAGCAGGAGATGCCGTTGCGGTCGTCGGAGGTGCGGGCCATCACCTTGTAGAAGTCGGCGTGCCCGCCGTGGGTGGTCCAGGCCTTGGCTCCGTTGATGACGTACGAGTCGCCGTCGCGTCGTGCCGTCGTACGCATCGCGGCGGGGTCGGAGCCGGCATGCGCCTCGGAGAGGCAGTAGGCGCCGAGCAGGTCGCCGCTGAGCATGTCGGGAAGCCACTCGGCGCGCTGCTCGTCGGTGCCGAAGTGCGCGAGGCCGAAGCACGACAGGGCGTGGACCGAGACCCCCACGCCGACCGACGACCACACGGCGCCGATCTCCTCGAGCACCTGGAGGTAGACCTCGTAGGGCTGCCCGCCCCCGCCCTGCTCCTCGGGGTAGGGCAGCGACAGCAGGCCGGCCCGGCCGAGCATCGTGAAGACGTCGCGGGGGAACGTCTCGGTCGCCTCCGCCTCGGCCGCGCGAGGGGCGAGCTCCTTGGTCGCGATCTCGCGGGTCAGCGCGAGCAGGTCGCGGGACTCGTCGGTGGGCAGGTGGCGGCGAGCGGTCATGGAGCGGAGGCTACCCGCGCGTGGGGCGCCGTCCTCGGCCGGTCAGCGGCGGGGGTGCGCCCAGCGGTAGAGCGCGACCAGGCCCGGCAGGAACAGCACGAGCATCACGATGCCGGCGATCCACGAGCCCGGGCCGTCGCCGAAGAGCAGCAGGCCGCTGCCGCCGAGGATGAACGGCGCGGTGAACAGCCCGACCACCCAGAAGAGCAGCCGGGGCACGATGCTCTGCGAGCGGGCGGGCGGTGCGGCCACGAGCGGGTGGGGGACCGGCATGGCAGGAGCCTCGAGCCCCGCCATCACGTCCTCGAGGTCGCCGTAGGTGCGCGCAGCGAGGGCCAGGGAGGTGCGCTCGTCGAGCTCGGGGGCGGTGATGCGGCCCTCGCTGAAGGCGGCCGACAGCCGGCGGCACACCTGGTCCCGCTCGGCGTCGGAGACGAAGAGGGCGTCGCGCTCGGCGTCGGCCTGCTCCTGCAGGCGCCGCCACCGCGCGTAGGCGTCGTCGCCCGGAGCCGATGGGGTGTGGTGCGGCGGCATGCTCATGGGCGACAGGGTAGGGCCCCGCGATGCGTGGGACGTCGCCTTCTCCGGGATCGTCGGGGGAATGAGGCGCACCGTGCAGGGGTTGTCGCCAGGTGATGCCCTCCACGTCCGCACGCCCCGACGCCGAGGCCCCGGACGACTCCCGCCGGGTCTCGATGCTGCTGGGCCTGCTCTTCGGCCTGGCCGGCATGGGCTCGTCAAGCGCCGCGGTAGCGCTGGCCCTCCTCGGCGAGGACCTCGGTGTGAGCGCGGGGCTCGCCGCGTGGGTCATCAGCCTCTACGTCCTGATGCTGGCGGTCACCACCGCGCTCTACGGCCGGATCTCCGACCTCGTCGGCGTCCGGGGGCCGCTCCTGGCCGGCCTGGTGCTGATGTCGGTGGGGGCGCTGGTCGCCGCGCTCGCCCCGACGTTCGAGGTGCTCCTGGGCGCGCGGCTGCTGCAGGGCGCCGGCGCCGCCGCCGTGCCGACGCTGGGCGTCACCATCCTGTCCGCGAAGTACACCGGCGAGGTGCGCGGCCTGGCGTTCGGTCGCCTCGCCGGCGTCGCCGCCGCCGTCAGCTGCCTGGGCCCGCTGATCGGCGGCCTGGTGGAGGCGGCCTGGGGCTGGCGGGCGGTCATGGCCCTGCCCATCCTCGGGGCCCTCGTCGTGCCGCTGCTGTGGCGTGCGCTGCCGACCGGCGGGAGCGGGGCCCGCCTCGACGTCGTCGGCGCTGTCGTCGTGGCCCTCACCGCCGCCGGCATGGTGCTGCTCGTCCAGTCGCCGTCGGCGGGCCTGGTGGTGGCGGCGGTGGGCGCGACCCTGCTGGTCCTCGGCGTCCCCGCGGTCCGTGCCTCCGTACGTCGTCGCCCCGACGGCTTCCTGCCGGTCGAGGTGATCCGCAACGCCACCGTCGTGCGGAGCGCCGTGGCCGCCTCCGCGGTCCCCGCCTCGTGGTTCGCGATGCTCATCGCGGTGCCCGCCGTGCTGCTCGGGGAGGGCTGGCAGGCGTGGCAGGTCGGCCTGGCCATGGTGCCGAGCGCGGCAGTGGCGCTGCTCGTCCCGCAGGTCTCCGGTCCGATGCTCACCCGGATCGGGGCCGGGCGCTCGCTCGCCGTCGCCGCGCTGGTGGCCTCGGCCGCGCTGCTGGTCTCTGCGGCGGGAGCCCACTGGACGAGCGCCACCGTGCTGGTGGTCGGCATCGTCCTGGTGACGTTCGCCTTCGGCGTCGGCCAGCCCGCGTTGAGCGCGGTGGTCGGCGACGCCGTGCACGAGGAGGTGCGGGGCGTGGCGCTGGGCGTCTCGACGCTGCTGTTCCTCATCGGCGGCAGCGTCGGCTCGGCCGTCGTGGCCGGCGTGAGCGGACCGCTGGGCATGCCGCTCGGCCTGCTCCTGCTCGCGCTCCTGCCGTTGCTCGGGCTCGTCGTGCTGGCCCCGACCCTGCGGCCCGACCTGGTCGAGCCCGTCGTCACCGACTGACAGCGACCCGCGGCCGGGAGGACGGGCAGCCCGACGCCTAGCGGGAGCGCTCGGCCAGGGCGACTGCCGCGCGCTGCACGACCGGCTGCTCCTCGGGGTCGCGGGCGGCGTCGCTCGGCACCGCCCCGCCCAGCAGCGCGGCCGGGGTGGTGAGCCAGATCCATGCCCGCCACGGGTCGACGCCCGCGGCGAGCAGCGGCTCGAGCACCGCCAGCAGCTCCTCGCGCACCTCGCCGGCGTCGTCGAGCTGGAAGGCCGGCACCAGCGTGCCGCCCTCGTGCTGGACGAGCAGCACACCGCGACGCTCGGCCGCCTTGTGCAGGGCGAAGCGCGCGGCGTTCTCCGAGATCCCGCGCCGGCGGGCCACGCCGGCGTAGTCGAGCCAGCCGCCGTCGAGGAGCGTCTGGCGCACCTCCGCGTCGCGGCGCAGCCGCACCAGCTCGACGGGTACGCCGTGCGCCGGGTCGTCGCCCACCGAGCGGAGGGCGCGGTCGAGCTCGGCGACGCGTTCGGCATCGAGCTCGTCGCCGCTCGCCGGGTCGCGCCAGCGCACCGCGCCGCCGTCGCGCTCGAACGTCGGCAGCCCGGCCGCGGCCAGCTGGCCACTCAGGCCGAGGCGGTCGAGCCAGGCCGCGAGCTCGGTCCCGAGGTCGGCCACCGCTTGACCTACTTGTTGGCCTTGCGGGCCCGCGACGCCGTCTTGGCGCGGGCGTTGGCGTCGAGCACGACCTTGCGGATGCGCACCTGCTCCGGCGTGACCTCGACGCACTCGTCCTCGCGGCAGAACTCCAGGCACTGCTCGAGCGAGAGCCGCTTCGGCGGGATCAGCTTCTCGAAGTTGTCGGAGGTGGCGGAGCGGATGTTGGTCTGCTGCTTCTCCTTGGTGATGTTGACGTCCATGTCGTCGGCGCGGGAGTTCTCGCCCACGATCATGCCCTCGTAGACCTCGGTGGCGGGCTCGACGAAGAGCACGCCGCGCTCCTGCAGCGACGTCATCGCGTACGCCGTCGCCGCGCCGGCGCGGTCGGCGACCAGCGAGCCGTTGTTGCGCGAGCGGATCTCACCGGCCCACGGGAAGTAGCCCTCGGAGATGTGGTGGGCGATGCCCGTGCCGCGGGTCTCGGTGAGGAACTCGGTGCGGAAGCCGATCAGGCCGCGGGAGGGGACGACGAAGTCCATCCGGACCCAGCCCGTGCCGTGGTTGGTCATGCCCTCCATGCGGCCCTTGCGGCTGGCCAGGAGCTCGGTGATGGTGCCGAGGTACTCCTCCGGGGCGTCGATGGTCAGCCGCTCGAAGGGCTCGTGGACCTTGCCGTCGATCTCGCGGGTGACCACCTGCGGCTTGCCGACGGTGAGCTCGAAGCCCTCGCGGCGCATCTGCTCGACGAGGATCGCCAGGGCGAGCTCGCCGCGGCCCTGGACCTCCCAGGCGTCGGGGCGCTCGGTCGGCAGGACGCGGAGCGAGACGTTGCCGACCAGCTCGGAGTCGAGCCGGTCCTTGACCAGGCGCGCGGTGACCTTGGACCCCTTGACCTTGCCGACCAGCGGCGAGGTGTTGGTGCCGATCGTCATCGAGATCGCCGGCTCGTCGACGTGGATGAGCGGGAGCGCGACGGGGTTGTCGGAGTCGGCGAGGGTCTCGCCGATGGTGATGTCGGGGATGCCGGCGATGGCGACGATGTCGCCGGGGCCGGCGGACTCGCCCGGCTTGCGCTCGAGGCCCTCGGTCACCAGCAGCTCGGTGATGCGGACGTTCTTGACGGTGCCGTCGCGCTTCATCCACGCGACGGTCTGGCCCTTCTTCAGGGTGCCCTGGTGGACGCGCAGCAGCGCGAGGCGACCGAGGAACGGCGAGGAGTCGAGGTTGGTCACGTGGGCCTGCAGGGGCGCCTCGTCGTCGTACTGCGGGGCGGGGATGGTCTCGAGGATCGTCTTGAAGAGCGGCTCGAGGTCGGTGCCGTCGGGCATCGAGCCGTTCTCGGGCTGCTCGAGCGAGGCGATGCCGGCCTTGCCGGAGGCGTAGACGACGGGGAAGTCGAGCGCGTCCTGGCTGTGCGACTCGTCGAGGAGGTCCATGAAGAGCTCGTAGGACTCCTCGACGACCTCGGTGATGCGGGCGTCGCTGCGGTCGGTCTTGTTGACGACCAGGATCACCGGCATGTCGGCGTTGAGCGCCTTGCGGAGCACGAAGCGGGTCTGGGGGAGCGGACCCTCGGAGGCGTCGACGAGCAGCACGATGCCGTCGACCATCGACAGGCCGCGCTCGACCTCGCCACCGAAGTCGGCGTGGCCGGGGGTGTCGATGATGTTGATGACCATCGGCTGGCCGCCGCCGGCGGGACCGGCGTAGTGGACCGCGGTGTTCTTCGCGAGGATGGTGATGCCCTTCTCGCGCTCGAGGTCGCCGGAGTCCATGACGCGGTCGGCGACGCTCTCGGCCTGGTGCGCGGTGAACGCACCGGCCTGGCGGAGCATCGCGTCGACCAGCGTGGTCTTGCCGTGGTCGACGTGTGCGACGATCGCGACGTTGCGCAGGTCGGAGCGGGACTGGAGGGACATGCAGGGGCCTTCCGGGCGGTGATCGGGTGGCGACAGGCGGCTGAGCAGCCGCACGCGCGAAGGCGTGGATCGCGCGACAAGGCTACCGGCGGCACGGCCGAGGCGTTCAATTCCGACGCTCACCCCCCGGGTGGGGAGACAGTTCGCGCACGGCACGGCACCCACGCGGCGGCACGTCGAGTCCTTCCCCCTGTCGGTGGCGCGGGGTAGACAGGGGCGATGACCACGTCTCGGGCCGCGCGCTGCACCTTCATCCCACCCTGGCTCGTGGAGCGGGTCGACGGCCCCGAGCGCGCCGCCGCCGACGAGGCGCTGCGCCGCGAGCGGGCCGCACGCAGCGGGGTCCGGCCGGAGCCCGCCCCGATCGGGGGCGCGGTCGCGACCGCGGCGTGGACGGTGCACGACGCCGGGTCGACCACCTCGCTCCCCGGCACTCCCGCCCGGAGCGCGGGCGAGCCCGCGACCGGTGACGTGGCGGTCGACGAGGCCGCCGCCGGCATCGAGGCGACGCTGCTGATGTTCCGCGACGACCTGGGGCGCGACTCCTACGACGGCGCGGGCGCCCCCGTCAGCCTGACCGTCCACTTCGGCTCGCGCTACAACAATGCGTTCTGGGACGGCATCCAGCTGGTCCTCGGCGACGGCGACGGCCGCGTGTTCGAGCGCTTCACCAAGCCCGTCGACGTCCTGGCCCACGAGTTCTCCCACGCCGTCGTCGAGCTCACCGCGGCACTGGCCTACGAGGGCCAGCCCGGCGCCCTCAACGAGTCGGTGGCCGACGCCTTCGCCTCCTGCCTCAAGCAGCGCCTCCTCGGCCAGGACGCGGCCGAGGGCGACTGGCTCATCGGCGAGGGCATCTTCCTGCCGCGCGTGCGGGCCCGGGCGCTGCGTGACCTGGCTGCTCCCGGCACCGCCTACGACGACCCGGAGATCGGCGCCGACCCGCAGGTGGGCCACCTGGACGACTACGTCGAGACCACCGACGACAGCGGTGGCGTCCACCTCAACTCCGGCATCCCCAACAAGGCGTTCCAGCTCGCCGCCGTCGCGATCGGCGGCCGGGCCGTCGAGGGTGCCGGCCGCATCTGGTACGACGCACTCGTCGGCGGCGATGTCCCGTCTCGGGCCACCTTCGCGACCTTCGCCGCGGCCACCGTGGCCGCAGCCGGGGAGCACGCCGACGCGGTCCGCGAGGCGTGGGCCCGGGTCGGCGTCGAGCCGGCCCGCACCGGTGCCGCCGCATCCACCCAGCCCGAGCCCGGGCGCCAGCCCCAGCCGGGCGTCGCCGGGGGGCGGCTCCGCGTCGAGCGCAGCGGCGGCTTCGCCGGCCGCACCGAGGCGGCCGAGGTCGACCTCGACCCCGCCGACCCCGACCTCGGCCGGTTGGTGACCGAGGCGGTGCTGGGCGCGGCCACCGCTGACGGCCCGCCGCGGCCCGACATGTTCGTCTACACCTTCGCCGTCGACGACCGGGCGCCGGTGCGGGTGCCCGAGCACCTGCTGACCGCCAGCCAGGCCGAGCTGGCCAGCCGGGTCCTGCGCGCCGACGCCGGACGGGAGGGCTGAGCCGGTGCGGCTCACCGTCGTCGAGGGCGACATCACCACCCAGGAGGTCGACGCCGTCGTCAACGCCGCCAACCGCCGGATGCGCGGCGGCGGAGGCGTCGACGGGGCGATCCACGCCGCGGGCGGCCCGGAGGTGCTCGACGACTGCCGGCGACGCTTCCCCCACGGCCTCGCCACCGGCGCCGCCGGCTGGACCACCGCCGGCCGGATGCCCGCCCGCTGGGTGATCCACGTGGTCGGCCCCAACTGGAACGCCGGCGAGCGCGACCGGTCGCTGCTCGAGTCGTGCTACTCCGGAGCCCTCGCGGTGGCCGACGAGCTCGGAGCCCGCTCGGTGGCCTTCCCCCTCGTCAGTGCCGGGGTCTACGGGTGGCCGCGCGACGACGCGATCGCCGCCGCCGTCGACACGCTGCGCGCGACGCCGACCTCGGTGGAGGAGGCCCGGCTCGTGGCCTTCGGCGCGACGGCGTACGACGAGATCCGCGCCGCGCTGTCGAGCCGGCCGCCGGGCTGAGCGCCAGGCCGCCGGACCTCCCTCAGGGTGGCCGCGGAGCGGGGAGGGGTTCGCTAGGT
Source organism: Nocardioides sp. Z24_21 (assembly GCF_058134345.1). Classification (NCBI taxonomy): domain Bacteria; kingdom Bacillati; phylum Actinomycetota; class Actinomycetes; order Propionibacteriales; family Nocardioidaceae; genus Nocardioides; species Nocardioides sp. Z24_21. The sequence continues at coordinate 1,053,487 of NZ_JBYTTH010000001.1, read as the reverse complement.
TCGCGCCATGCCGCGACTGAGGCGCACGTTTCCCGACCAGCCCGGCTGGACCCGGCGCCGGGCGGGCAAGGGCTTCGTCTACCTCGACCAGCACGGCGAGCGCCTCGACCCCGACCAGGTCCAGCGCTGCAAGGACCTCGTCATCCCGCCGGCGTGGAAGGACGTGTGGATCACGCCCCACCCCCACGGCCACCTCCAGGCCGTCGGCACCGACGACGCCGGGCGCCGCCAATACCTCTACCACCCGCAGTGGCGGGCCAGCCGCGACGCGGCCAAGTTCGACCGGATCCTCCTGTTCGGCAAGGCGCTCTCCCGGGCCCGTGAGCGGGTGCTGGCCGACATCGGGGCCGAGGGCATGTCGCAGGAGCGGGCGTGCGCGGTCGCCGTGCGCCTGCTCGACCTCGGCTACTTCCGCATCGGCAACGACGTCTACACCGACACCAACGGCTCCTTCGGCCTCACCACCATGCGCAAGGAGCACGTCTCGCGCCACCGGGGCGGCATGCGCTTCTGCTTCACCGGCAAGTCGGGCGTCGAGCACTGCATCGACATCGACGACCCGTCGGCGGTGAGCGCCCTCGAGGTGATGCGTCGTCGCCGTGGTGGCGGTGACGAGCTCCTGGCCTGGAAGGACGGCCGCACCTGGCGCGACCTGTCCTCCTCCGACGTCAACGACTACATCCGTGGCTGCTTCGGCATCGAGGCGACCGCCAAGGACTTCCGCACCTGGCACGCCACGGTCATCGCGGCGGCCGTCCTCGCCGACTCCGACGAGCCGGGCGCGACGAAGGCGTCGCGCAAGCGGGCGGTGTCCGCGGCGATGAAGGAGGTCTCGGAGTTCCTGGGCAACACCCCGACCCTCGCCCGGAGGGCCTACGTCGACCCGCGCGTGGTCGAGGCCTACGAGCGCGGCAGGACGATCACGGTGCGCGGGTCCTACGACACCGACGACGCCCGGCAGGCGGCGATGGAGCGCGCCGTGCTCAAGCTGCTGGCGGCCTGAGCACGACGCGTCCGGCGCGGGTCGTCAGCTGTGGGCGACGACGTGGTCGATCGCGGCGGTGAGCTTCTCCACGTCGGCCGGGTCGACCGCGGGGTACATCGCGATGCGGAGCTGGTTGCGCCCGAGCTTGCGGTAGGGCTCGGTGTCCACGATGCCGTTGGCACGCAGGGTGGCAGCGACGGCGGCCGCGTCGATCGAGTCGTCGAAGTCGATGGTGCCGATCACGAGCGAGCGGTCGGCCGGCTCGGCGACGTAGGGCGTGGTGTAGGACGTCCGCTCGGCCCATCCGTAGAGCGCGTCGGAGCTGGCGGTCGTGCGCTCGACCATCCCCTTCAGCCCACCCTGGCTGTTCATCCAGTCGAGCTGCTCGGCCATCAGGAAGAGGGTCGCGACCGACGGGGTGTTGTAGGTCTGGTTCTTCGAGGAGTTGTCGATCGCGGTCGGCAGGTCGAAGAACGGCGGGACGTAGCGCCCGCTCGCGGCGATCTCCTCGGCGCGGGCCAGGGCGCGCGGTGACATGAGGGCGATCCACAGGCCGCCGTCGGAGGCGAAGCACTTCTGCGGTGCGAAGTAGTAGGCGTCCACCTGGTCGAGGTCGACCGGCAGGCCGCCGGCGCCGGAGGTCGCGTCGACCAGCACGAGCGCGTCGTCGGCCGCCCCGGCCGGACGGCGTACGGGCGCCATCACGGCGGTGGAGGTCTCGTTGTGCGCCCAGGCGTAGGCGTCCACGCCCTCCTCGGCGACCGCGTCGGGACGCGAGCCGGGCTCGCTGGTGATGACCGTCGGGTCGGCCAGCCACGGTGCCTTCCTGGCCGACGTGGCGAACTTGGAGGAGAACTCACCGAAGGACAGGTGCTGGCTCTTCTCGCGGATCAGGCCGAAGCAGGCGATGTCCCAGAAGGCGGTCGCGCCGCCGTTGCCGAGCACCACCTCGTAGCCCTCGGGCAGGTCGAAGAGCGCGGCGAGGCCCTCGCGGACGCGGCCGACCGTCTTCTTCACCGGGGCCTGCCGGTGGGAGGTGCCCATCAGCGAGGAGCCGGTCGCGGCGAGCGCGTCGAGGTGGCTGGTCTGGATCTTGGACGGACCCGCGCCGAAGCGGCCATCGGCCGGGAGGAGCTCGGCGGGGATCTTCAGGGCGTCGGTCATGGGAAGCCTCACGTGTGGTGCGGAAGGACGGTCCTGACGACGCTGTCAGCGCGTCTATTGTGGCACCCGCTCGCACACGTCTCACGATCGGGGATCTCGATGGACCACGGCTCGCCGTCCTCCGGCCCTGCAGCGGCGGCGGCGACCGGGGCCGCGGCGTCCGGGCTGCGCATCGAGCGGCTCCCGATCACCCACCGCGACGCGCAGCTGCTGGTGGAGGCGGTCCAGGAGGAGTACGTCGCGCGCTACGGCGGTCGCGACGAGTCGCCGGTCGACCCGGCCGACTTCGAGGACCCGCTCGGGCAGTTCTTCGTCGGCTACCTCGACGGCGTCCCGGTCGCCACCGGCGCGTGGCGGCGCAGCTCGGTGACGGCGCTGGGCGCCGAGGTGAGCGCCGAGGTCAAGCGGATGTACGTCGTGCCCGCGGCCCAGCGGCGCGGCCTGGCGCGGCGGATGCTCGCGCACCTCGAGGCGACCGCCGCCGACGCCGGGATCGAGGTGCTCGTGCTGGAGACCGGGATCAAGCAGCCGGAGGCGATCGAGCTCTACCTGTCCTCGGGCTACGAGCCGATCCCCGGGTTCGGCCACTACTGCGGCTCCGAGCTCAGCCGCTGCTTCGGCCGGCGCATCTGACGTCCCGTCACCCCGGCAGCCGGACGCGCAGGAACGTCGGACGGTAGAGGCGCGGATCCTCCGTGATCCTCCGGGCGTCGACGTTGTTGTTGCTGTAGGACGCCACCACGGTCCCGGGCCGGGGGAACAGCTGCGGGTGCGCGAGCGGCATGTAGGTGATCGCGCCGGAGTCGGGGTCGACGGGCAACGACGCGACCGGCGCCGTCCGGGTGAAGGGTCCGGTCGGACGGGGGGCGGTCCACAGCACCAGCTGGTCGCCGAGGTCGCCGTCCAGCTTGCTCAGGGCGTACCAGCGCCCACCGCGGCGGAAGACGCTCAGCGTCTGCGACACGCCTCCGGCGGCAGGGATGAGCCGGGCCGCCTCGCCGGCGTCGCGCTGCCAGGCGCTGCCGTCCCAGAAGCGCCAGCGCGAGACGTCGAGCACGTCGTTGGGGCGCACGCGCGCGACCCGGAGGGAGAATCCGAAGACGCCCTCCTGGTCGGGGTTGGCGGTCCCGTAGAGGTAGAGCCACCGGTCGGCGACGGCCATCGCCGCCCCCCACTCCGGCGGGCTCCGCCGCGGGTCGTCGGGTCCGATGTCCTCGACCTCGATGAGCTGCGGCGTCGCGCCGTCGGCCACCACGAACACCGCCAGGGACGGCCCGAGGTTGGCGAAGTCGAACGAGCCGGCTCCGGTGGCGGCGACGCGCTGGGTCGAGACCAGCACGAGGTCGTAGCCGGGGCGGTGGGACACGGCGGTCGACATCGGCCAGTAGCCGACCCCGTCGCGGCGGTCGGGGATGAGCGCGCCCCGGGAGGGCGGGAGCACCACCGAGACGCAGTCGGCCTGCCAGAGCATCATCGAGTTGCGCACAAGCCGCGGTCCGTCGAAGGCCGGGGCACGCAGCGTGTCGCCGAAGACGACGAGGAACCGGCCGTCGCCGAGCTGGACGTCGGCCCCCACGTCGCCGCCCTGGAACGCCGGGACCCCCTGCAGGTCTGCGACCTGGGCGTTCAGCTGGGTCACGGTCGTGGGCCGGACGCCACGATCGACGCACGTGGTCCGGGTCGCCACGCTGGGCAGTGACGCGGCGCCGAGCACGTCGGCCGGCACGAAGGCGGTCACCAGTCCCAGCACCGCCGCCAGCGGCGCCACGGCACCCAGCACCCACAGCCGCCAGTGCCGCACCGGCATCGCCGCCCCTGGCTCCCGGGATCGCTCGCGCATCCGGTGGGCGAGCGCCAGCACGAGCAGGGCGACCGCCGCAGCGGCGGCGATCGCGAGCACGTGCTGGCGCGCTGCGGGCTCGACGCGGGCCACCTCCGCGAGCGCCCCCTGCGCCGCGCTGGTCGGCATCCACCCGGTCGCGGCCGCCCAGGAGGGGGGCAGCAGGTAGGGGTCGGTGGCGAACAGCAGCGGCGTGGCGAGCACGAAGTGCGCCGCCGTGGCGGTGGCCAGCCCGACCACTCCTGCCAGCGCCTCGGCACCGAGGACGACCGCGCCCATCGTGAACACGTACAGCGCGCCGATGCCGATGACGGCCGGGTCGTCGCCGGGCAGCCGCGTCGCGGGGGCGAGCTGGAGCAGCGCGGCGCCGGTGACGGCGACCCCACCGAGGGCGACTACTGCCGGCAGCAGGCGCGACCGGTCGGACCCGCCGGCCCGGCCCCGCACCAGGGAGAGCACCAGCGCGACGCCGAGTCCCAGCACGCCCGCCAGCAGGACGAACCAGCGGACCCGCTCTGCGGCGTCCGAGTCCTCCACGGCGAGCTCCTCGACGGCGAAGGTCCGGTCCCTGGAGGCCGAGATGGTCTCGAGCCGGTCGGTGACCGCGTCGTTGAGCGCCGCGTCGGCCCGTGCGTTGACGAGCACGACGTCCCGGGTGGTGCGCAGGTCGACCAGCACGGCAGCGACGGCCGTGCCGTCGTGCACGGCGCTGCGGGCCTCGTCCTCGTCGTCGGTCCAGGTGGCGTCGAACGGCGCGCCCGCCATGGTGTCGGCGTCGTCGGCGAGCGACGACGCGACCACCGCCGGTGCGGCGACCAGCAGCGGGACCCGGTGCGGCTCCTGGGCATCGGCGCTCCGGGCGATCATCGCCAACGCGACCCCGTGGGCGAGCACCACGGCCAGGCACGCCACGGCGGTCGTACGACGCGCTCGCTGCCTCGATCCCGCGTCGCCTGCCACGTCGCCCCATCCGCCGGTCGGCCAGGTGGGGGGATTCTCCCAGAGTCGGCGGGGTGCGGGTAGCGTCCCGGCCCGTCGGTGGGGTGCGGCTGGCCAGGATGGCGCCCCCGCCAAGGCGGACAGACTGCTGACGCTGAGAACGACCTTCCACGGGTCCCGCGGATCACTGGACACGTCTCAGCCCCGCTAGGACACCCGGATCCGGGCCGTTGAGCGGGGACGTCCCCGCTCAACCCCCGGCGCGCGCGTACGTCCCGGCGCCTCGATCCGGCTGAACGACGCCCGCGCGTCCGGCGACCACTGGACACGTCTCGTCCCCGCTAGGACACCCGGATCCGGGCCGTTGAGCGGGGACGCCCCCGCTCAACCCCACCCGCGCGCCACTGCGGAGCGTGCGCTGCCGCCACGCGACGTAGGCTCGTGCCGTGGACCGAGGCCTCATGCTCAACGACGCCGACTGCGGCTTCTGCATGCGCACGGCCCGCCTGGTGCCGCGGCTCGGCGTCGACGTCGACAGCTCGACCGTGCAGGCCGCCGACCTCGAGGAGCTCGGCGTCGACCCCGAGCGCGCCGTCGTCGAGATGCCCTACGTCCACCCCGACGGTCGCGTCGACTACGGCCACCGCGCGTTCGCCTCGATCCTGCGCACGGGGCCGCTGCCGGCCCGGCTCGCCGGGCGCCTGATCACCGCGCCGGGCGTCGACCCCGTGGCCCGCCGCGCCTACGCCTGGGTCGCCGCCCACCGGCACCGGCTGCCCGGCGGGACGCCCGCCTGCGAACTACAGCGGTGATGTTCTGACGAACCCCTGACGGCGGCGCGCGGGCGCGCCTACGGTCCCTGTGCCGGATGTGGTCACAGGGGAGGGTGGGACGTTCGATGCAGTCATCAGCGGGGGTCGGCGCGCGGGTCGCGGCCACGGGCGTGCTGCTGCTCGGCCTGTTGCTGGGCCTGCTCGCAGGCGGTCCGGGAGCCTCGGCGCAGGAGCCCGCCAGCCGTCGCGGCACCGTCACGTCGTCGGCGCCGTTCCTGATGCCGATGGAGCCCTACTCGGGCTACCAGCCGCAGACCACCTGCCGACGCAAGCCGAAGGCGGGGGTGCTCATGCTCGCCGACTGGCTGGTCGCCCGCGGCGGCGGCTACGGCCCGATCAGCCGTTCGTGCGCCGGGTCGAGCCGCAGCGAGCACAAGGAGTCGCGGGCGTTCGACTGGCTGCTCGACGCCACCGACCCTGCCGAGGCCGCGCTCGCCGCCGCCCTGATCGACGAGGTCCTGGCGCCCGACGACACCGGCCAGCCGCACGCCCTGGCCCGCCGGATGGGGATCATGTACCTGATCTGGGACGACACGATGTACGCCTCCTACGACGGCTTCGTCGCCAAGCGCTACCTCAGCTCGGGCTGCCGCACGCGCCGCACCTGCTCGCCGACGCTGCGCCACCGCGACCACCTGCACGTCTCGCTGACGCGCAAGGGCGCCAAGGCCAGGACGTCGTGGTACGCCGCCCAGGCGGCCACGCTGCCCTGACCGGCCCGCGACAGGGGGTCTCGACGCGGGCTCGCGTTGCGCACCGGCACTAGGGTCGGCGACATGGACATCGCCGGGCTGCGTGAGGAGTACGGCCGCGGCGGGCTCGACCTGCCCGACCTCGCCGACGACCCCCTCGAGATGTTCGGCCGCTGGATGCGCCAGGCGGTCGACGCGGGGCTGCACGAGCCCAACGCGATGGTGCTGGCGACCGCGTCGCCCGACGGCGGCCCGTCGAGCCGGATGGTGCTGCTCAAGGGCGTGGGCCCCGACGGGTTCGTCTTCTTCACCAACCGCTCCTCCCGCAAGGGCTCCGAGCTCGCCACCGACCCGCGCTGCGCGCTGCTCTTCCCGTGGCACCCGCTCGAGAGGCAGGTGCGCGTCGAGGGGACCGCGTCGGTGCTCGGCGACGACGAGGTCGCCGCCTACTTCCACACCCGGCCCCGTGGCGCCCGGCTCGGCGCGTGGGCGTCGCGCCAGTCGCGCCCCGTCGCCTCGCGCGCCGACCTCACGGCGGCCTACGCGCAGGCGCAGGAGCGCTTCGGAGACGACGCACCGATCCCGGTCCCGCCCGAGTGGGGCGGCTACCGCGTGGTGCCGGAGGCCGTGGAGTTCTGGCAGGGACGCCCCAGCCGGATGCACGACCGGCTCGTCTACCGCCGCGACGGTGCGGGCTGGACCGTGGAGCGGCTCGCCCCCTGAGTCGGGCCGTCCGAGGTCGCACGCGTCGGCCCTCGCTGCGTCGTCGGGCGTGGCCGCAAAGGCGTTGGTGGGCCGGTGGGCGCCGACCTATGCTGGCCGGGTGCGCTTCCGGGGGGTCCTCTCGCCGACGACCGCGACCGGTAGGGACTCCTGATGCTCCTCGCACTCGTGCGCACCTACCTCCGCCCGTACGCCGCGCCGCTGGCCGCCGTGGTCGGGCTCCAGTTCGCCGGCACGCTGGCCGCGCTCTACCTGCCGAGCCTCAACGCCGACATCATCGACAACGGCGTCGTCACCGGCGACACCGGCTACATCGTGAGCCACGGCGGGCTGATGCTCGCCGTGTCGCTCGTCCAGGTCGCCTGCTCGATCACGGCGGTGTGGTTCTCGGCCCGCAACGCCATGGGCTTCGGCCGTGACCTGCGCGCCGCGATCTTCCACCGGGTGGGGTCGTTCTCGGCGCGCGAGGTGCAGCAGTTCGGGGCGCCCTCGCTGATCACCCGCGAGACCAACGACGTGCAGCAGGTGCAGATGCTGGTGCTGATGGGCGGCACGCTCATGGTGGCGGCGCCGATGATGATGGTCGGCGGCATCGTCATGGCCGCCCGCGAGGACCTCGGCCTGTCGTGGCTGGTGCTCGCCGTGGTGCCCGTGCTCGGCCTGTCCATCGGCCTCATCGTGCGCCAGATGGTGCCGAGCTTCCGGCTGATGCAGGAGCGCATCGACGAGGTCAACCGGCTGCTGCGCGAGCAGATCACGGGCGTGCGCGTGGTGCGCGCGTTCGTGCGCGAGAAGCACGAGACCGCCCGCTTCGCCGACGCCAACGCCCAGCTCACCGAGGTCGCGATCCGGGCCGGACGGTGGCAGGCGGCGATGTTCCCCACGGTGATGATCGTGGCCAACGTGGCGACCGTCGGGGTGCTGTGGTTCGGCGGGCACCGGGTCGAGGCGGGGCAGATGGAGGTCGGCGCGCTGACCGCCTACATCGCCTACCTCATGCAGATCGTGATGTCGGTGATGATGGCGATGTTCATGCTGATGATGGTGCCGCGCGCGGCGGTGTGCGCCGAGCGGATCACCGAGGTGCTCCACACCGACTCCTCCGTCGTCCCGCCCGCCGTCCCGGTCACCGCGCTGCCCGAGCGGCTGGGCCTCGAGCTCGACGGCGTGAGCTTCGCCTACCCCGGCGCCGACGAGCCCGTGCTCCGCGAGGTCTCGCTGCGCGCGGCCCCGGGTGAGACCGTGGCGATCGTCGGCTCGACCGGCGCCGGCAAGTCGACTCTGGTCAACCTGGTGCCGCGGCTGTTCGACGCCACCGGGGGAGCGGTGCGCGTGGGCGGGGTCGACGTGCGCGACCTCGACCTCGACACGCTGTGGTCGCGCCTCGGGCTGGTGCCGCAGAAGGCGTTCCTCTTCCGCGGCACCGTGGCCGACAACCTCCGCTACGGCAAGCCCGACGCGACGGACGCCGAGATGTGGGCGGCGCTCGAGATCGCCCAGGCGCGCGAGTTCGTCGAGGCCATGCCCGACGGCCTCCAGTCGGAGGTGGCCCAGGGCGGGTCCAGCCTCAGCGGCGGCCAGCGCCAGCGGATGGCGATCGCCCGCGCGGTGATCCGCCGGCCCGGGATCTACCTCTTCGACGACTCGTTCTCCGCGCTCGACCTGGCCACCGACGCCCGCCTGCGCGCGGCGTTGCGCCCGGCGACCCGCGACGCGACGGTGGTGATCGTCGCCCAGCGCGTGGCGACCATCCGGCACGCCGACCGGATCGTGGTGATGGAGGACGGCGCCGTGGTCGGCACCGGCACCCACGACGAGCTGCTCGAGACCTGCTCGACCTACGGCGAGATCGTCGCGTCGCAGCTGACCCCGGAGGAGGTGGCATGAGCACCCGCGAGCAGCCCGGCCCGACCACCGGGTCAGCCGACTCCCCGGCCGCCTCCGGCACGTTGAAGGAGACCGAGCGGATCCAGTCCAGCGGCCCCGGGCGCGGGCCGATGGGTGGCGGGATGATCGGGCAGAAGGCCGACACGTTCTGGCCCTCCCTCAGGCGGTTGCTCGCGCGGCTGCACCCCGCGCGCCACAAGGCGTACGCAGTCGTGGTGCTGACGCTGCTGAGCGTCATCGCCACCGCCGTCGGCCCGTGGATCCTCGGCCGGGCGACCGACCTGGTCTTCGCCGGACTGATCGGCAGGGACGTGCTGGGCTCCGGGGGCACCAAGGAGCAGGCCGTGGAGTCGCTGCGCGCCAGCGGCGAGGACGACCGCGCCGACATGGTCGCGTCGATGGACCTCACCGACGGCGTCGACTTCTCCGCGGTCGCCGACGTGCTGATGGTCGTGCTGGCGATCTACGTCGGCGCGTCGCTGCTGTCCTGGCTGGCCGGCTACCTGCTCAACGACGTCGTCCAGGGCACCGTGCTGCGGATGCGCTCGGAGGTCGAGGACAAGGTGCACCGGCTGCCGCTGGGCTACTTCGACAAGCAACCGCGCGGCGAGCTGCTCAGCCGCGTCACCAACGACATCGACAACATCAGCCAGACGCTGCAGCAGACGATGAGCCAGATGCTCAACTCGCTGCTGACCGTCTTCGCGGTGCTGGCGATGATGTTCTGGATCTCTCCGCTCCTGGCGATGGTCGCACTGGTCTCGGTGCCGATCTCGATGGCCGTCACGGGCGCGGTGATGAAGCGCTCGCAGGGCATGTTCATCCAGCAGTGGCGGCGCACCGGCACGCTCAACGCCCACATCGAGGAGACCTTCTCGGGCCACGCGATCGTCAAGGTCTTCGGTCGCCAGGCCGAGGCCGAGCGGGTCTTCGCCGAGCAGAACGAGGAGCTCTACCAGGCGTCCTACGGCGCGCAGTTCGTCAGCGGCCTGATCATGCCGATCATGATGTTCGTCGGCAACCTCAACTACGTCGTCATCGCGGTGCTCGGCGGGCTGCGGGTGGCCAGCGGCACGATGTCGCTGGGCGACGTGCAGGCGTTCATCCAGTACTCCCGCCAGTTCACCCAGCCGCTGACGCAGGTCGCCTCCATGCTCAACCTGCTGCAGTCGGGCGTCGCCTCGGCCGAGCGGGTCTTCGAGCTGCTCGACGCGCCCGAGGAGTCGCCGGACGCGTCCGGCCGCCCGGCCGAGCGCGGGCGGGGCGAGGTGCGCTTCGAGGACGTCTCCTTCTCCTACGACCCCGCGCGGCCGCTGATCGAGCACCTCTCGCTGGTCGCCGAGCCCGGTCACACCGTCGCCATCGTCGGCCCCACGGGCGCCGGCAAGACCACGATGGTCAACCTGGTGATGCGCTTCTACGACCCGCAGTCGGGGCGCATCCTCATCGACGGCGTGGACATCACCTCGATCCCGCGCGCCGTGCTGCGCAGCCGCATCGGCATGGTGCTGCAGGACACCTGGCTGTTCGCCGGCACCATCCGCGACAACATCGCCTACGGTCGGCCGGACGCCGGCGAGGAGCAGATCCTCGAGGCCGCCCGGGCCACCTTCGTCGACCGCTTCGTGCACTCGCTGCCCGAGGGCTACGACACCGTCATCGACGAGGACGGCTCCAACCTCTCGGCCGGCGAGCGGCAGCTGGTGACGATCGCGCGGGCGTTCCTCTCCGATCCGGCGCTGCTGATCCTCGACGAGGCGACGTCCTCCGTCGACACCCGCACCGAGCTGCTGCTGCAGCAGGCGATGGCCGCCCTGCGCTCCGACCGCACCTCGTTCGTCATCGCCCACCGGCTCTCCACCATCCGCGACGCCGACCTGATCCTCGTCATGGAGGACGGCTCGATCGTCGAGCAGGGCTCGCACGAGCAGCTGCTCGGGGCGGGCGGGGCCTACGCGCGGCTCTACCGCTCCCAGTTCGAGGGGGCGCCCGAGGCGGCGGCCGAGGACGTCGTGGGGTGAGCGGCTTAACCCGTTGAGCGGGCCCACCCGGCGACGTACGGTGGTCCTACACAGAAGGGAGGTGATCCGAGGAATGAGTTCTTTTCGGATGAGTGAGGTGGCTGCCAGCTAGGCAGCCCGCATCGCCGACAGCTGCCGGCGAATCCACTGCAGCCACCCGACCCGCAGGCTCCCGGTGTCATCCCCCGGGGCCCCTCCCCGAGGGGCAGCAGGCCTGCGGGTCGCTGCATGTCCGGGGCAGGTCGGGGCAGGTCGAGTCGGCGCATCCTGACGCCCGAACGACGTCGAGTCGGCGCGTCCTGACGCCGTCCTGGGGCGCGTACGCCGGGTTGGGGAACATCCGGGCCGCGACTATGGTTGTGCAAAACAACTATTGCTCTGAGCAACCGAAAAGGACCGTAGTGACCCAGGCTCCCCCCATCACCGCCGAGCAGAGCGGCGAGATGACGCACCGCGAGGTGCTCGAGGCCCTCAGCGGCCTGCTGCTCGCGATGTTCGTCGCGATGCTCTCCAGCACGATCGTCAGCAACGCCCTGCCGACCATCGTCGACGACCTCGAGGGCAGCCAGACCGGCTACACCTGGGTCGTCGTCGCCACCATGCTCGCGATGACGGCGACCACGCCGATCTGGGGCAAGTTCGCCGACCTGTTCAACAAGAAGACCCTGGTGCAGAGCGCGCTGGTGATCTTCTCGGTGGGGTCGCTGGCTGCCGGCTTCGCGCCGTCGATGGAGGTCCTGATCGGGGCCCGCTTCGTCCAGGGCCTCGGCGTCGGCGGCCTGACCGCGCTGGTCCAGGTCGTGATCGCCACGATGGTCTCCCCGCGCGAGCGCGGCCGCTACAGCGGCTACATCGGCGCGGTCTTCGCCCTCGCCACGGTGAGCGGTCCGCTCGTCGGCGGTGTGCTCGTCGACACCATCGGCTGGCGCTGGTGCTTCTTCGCCGGACTGCCCGTGGCCCTGCTGGCCTTCGTCGTCCTCCAGCGCACCCTGCGCCTGCCCGTCGTCGTCAAGCGGGACGTCTCGATCGACTACCTCGGGGCGACCCTGCTGGTCGGCGGCGTGTCCATCCTGCTGGTCTGGGTCTCGCTCGGCGGCAACAACTTCGACTGGATCTCCTGGACCAGCGGCCTGATGATCGTCGCGTCCATCGTCGTGATCGGCCTCGCGATCCACGTCGAGGCCAACGTGGCGGCCGACCCGATGATCCCGCTGCGCCTGTTCCGCGAGCGCACCCTCACCCTCGCCACGGTCGCGTCGGTGCTGATCGGCGTCGCGATGTTCGGCTCGACGGTCTACCTGAGCCTCTACTTCCAGCGCGCCAAGGACATGAGCCCGACCGAGGCCGGCCTGATGTCGATCTGCATGGTCGGCGGGCTGCTCGTCTCGAGCATCGTGAGCGGGCGGATCATCTCCCACACCGGCATCTGGAAGCGCTGGCTCGTCGGCGGCATGGTGGCGGTCATCGCCGGCATCGCTCTGCTCGGCACGATCGACGCCTCCACCCCGCTGTGGCGCACCGGCCTCTTCATGGCCGTCCTGGGGCTGGGACTCGGCGCGACCATGCAGAACCTCGTCCTCGCCGTGCAGAACACCATCGCGCTCTCCGACATGGGAGCCGGCTCCTCCGTCGTCGCCTTCTTCCGCTCCCTGGGCGGCTCCGTCGGCATCGCCGCGCTCGGTGCCGTGCTCGCCCATCAGGTCGCCGCGGCCGTCGAGTCGGGGCTGACGAAGCTGCTCGCGATCCACCCGGAGTACGCCTCCGCGGTCTCGCACGACACCGGCAGCATCCCCGACGTCTCGGACCTGCCGGCTCCGGTGCGGGCGATCTTCGAGAGCGCGTTCGGCGACGCGACCGGCCACATCTTCCTGGTCGCCCTGCCGTTCGCGGTGGGGGCGCTGATCGCGGTGCTCTTCATCAAGGAGACCCCGCTGCGCACCTCGGTGATGCGCGAGGACGAGCTCCTGGCGCAGGAGCCCCGGTCATGAGCACGAGCGCGACGACCACGAGGCAGGACGACCTGCGCTTCATCGAGGCCGAGGTCGGCATCCTGATCCGCCGGGTCAAGCGGGTGATGGCGGACCGGGCCCGGGAGGTCCACCCCGACCTGCACCCCATCACCTACTTCATCCTGAGCCACCTGGCCCAGCACGGCCCGCTCCGTGCCGCCGACCTGGCCGACGCGTACGGGATGGACAAGGGCGGCGTCAGCCGCCAGGTGCAGACGCTCGTCGACCTCGGCCTGGTCGAGCGCCAGCCCGCCGCCGACGACCGCCGCGCGATCCTGCTCGACGCGAGCGCGGAGGGCCGCCGGCGGCTCGAGGCGATGTTCCGGGCCCGCAGCGACCGCTTCGACGAGCGGCTCTCGGCCTGGAGCGACGAGGAGCTCGCCGCCTTCGGCGCCCAGCTGGCGAACTACAACCGCGCCCTCGGCGACGACTGAGCGAGCGACACGGCGCAGCCGTCAGCGCCGCAGCCAGACGGAGGCGTCCGCGGGGAGCCGGCCGTTGTCGACGGGCGCGCTGGCCACGAGCACCTCGCCGTCGGGGAGGTCGACGGCGGTGGAGCCGCAGTTGAGCACGACGGTGAGCGGCCCGCGGCGGAACGCGAGCACGTCGGGGGCGAGGTCGAGAAGCTCGACCTTCTCGCCGGCCGTCCACGCGAACTCGTGCCGCGCGGCCAGCACCCGGCGGTAGAACTCGAGGCTCGACCCCTCGGCGCCGGTCTGCGCCTCGACCGTCAGTCCCGCCCAGTCGGCAGGCTGCGGGATCCACGGCTGCCCGGTGCCGGGACCGAACTCGTACGGGGGCTCGCTCCCGCCCCACGGCATCGGGACGCGGCAGCCGTCGCGGCCGACCTCCCCGGTGCGCAGGTAGGCCGGGTCCTGCCGGTCCTCGGGGGCGACGTCGACCTGCTCGAGGCCGAGCTCCTCGCCCTGGTAGAGGTAGCACGAGCCGGGCAGGGCGAGCATCGCCAGCGTCGCCGCGTGCGCCCGGGCCAGGCCCCGCTCGCCGCCGCCGTAGCGGGTGGGGTGGCGTACGACGTCGTGGTTGCTGAGCACCCACGTCGGCGAGGCGCCCGCCGGCTCGACCGCCGCGAGGGTCTCGGTGACGACCCGCGCGAAGTCGTCGGCCGACCAGTCGGCCAGCAGCCACGCGAAGTTGAAGGCCTGGTCGAGCTCGTCGGGACGCACGAATGCCGCCATCGACTCCGACGTCTGGGTCCACGCCTCCGCCACGGCCATCCGGTCGGGTCCGGCCTCGTCGAGCACGCGGTGCCAGGCGCGGTAGACGTCGTGCACCTCCGGCTGGTCCCACATCGGCTCGTCCTTGAGCTCGCGGGACACCATCGAGTGGTCGGTGTTGACCTGCCCCGAGCTCGGCCGCTCGCCCTCCCCGACCACCTGGTCGCGCAGGCTGGCCTCCTTGAACAGGCCGTGCGCGACGTCGACGCGGAAGCCGTCCACACCGCGGTCGAGCCAGAAGCGCAGGACGTCCTCGAACATGGCCGGGACCTCGGGGTTGCGCCAGTCGAGGTCGGGCTGGGAGGAGTCGAAGAGGTGGAGGTACCACTGGCCGTCCTCGACCTGGGTCCACGCCGGTCCGCCGAAGACCGACTGCCAGTTGTTGGGCGGGGTGCCGTCGTCGCCGTCGCGGAAGAGGTAGCGCGCCCGCTCGGGGCTGCCGGGACCGGCGGCCAGCGCCGCCCGGAACCACTCGTGCTGGTCGGAGGTGTGGTTGGGCACGAGGTCGACGACCACGCGCAGGCCGAGCTCGTGGGCGCGCGCGATCAGGTCGTCGGCGTCGGAGAGCCGGCCGAACAGCGGGTCGACGTCGCGGTAGTCGGCGACGTCGTAGCCGTGGTCGTGCTGGGGCGAGGTGTAGAACGGCGTGATCCACAGCGCGTCGACGCCGAGGTCGGCGAGGTAGGGCAGGCGCGAGGTGATGCCGGGCAGGTCGCCGACGCCGTCGCCGTCGCTGTCGGCGAAGCTGCGGACGTAGACCTGGTAGATCACCGCGTTGCGCCACCAGTACGTCGTTGGATCGTTCACATCAGCCATGCGGGCATCTTCTCAAACGGCCCCAGCGGCTCCCCGGCCGTCGGGTGAGCGGCCGCCGAACTGCTGCGGGTCGACGGCGATCCAGGTGTGCTCGGCCGTGGCGACGACCCGGCCGTCGGCGTCGTGGAGGGTCGAGGCGGTGAACGTCTTGCGGCCGTCGCGACCGCGGCCCTCGCCGACGACGACGTGGGTCTCGCCGATGACCGGGAGGGCGTCGACCCGCGCGGTCATCCGGCCGAGCACCATCAGCCGCTCGGTGAGGTCGCCGGCCCAGCCGCCGATGCAGTCGAGCGCAGCCCAGGTCGCGGCCACGCTCGCGCGGGGGTGGTCGTCGACGTAGGAGTGCCAGTCCTCCTGGAGGCTCGGGTGGGGCGTCCACGGCGCGGCGACCCGACCGCCCTCGGGCTCCCCGCCGACCGGTCCGGGGAAGATCCGCAGCCCGTCGCCCTCCTCCCGGTCGGTGCCGCAGACGAGGCAGGTGGGGAAGGGGTGGAACGTGAGACCGGGGTAGCCCGCCGTCGCCGCGGCGGCCGCCGCGGGGTCGACCGGCTCGACGTCGGTGAGCGTGCGGTCGACGCGGTGGGCGGTCGCGACCGGCGCCTCGCCGTACGACGCGGTCGTGACGCCGGCGTCGGTCGAGACGCCGAGCGGGGTGTCGAGCGGCGGCGGCCGGCGCAGCGAGACCTCGATCGGCGGCCAGCTGCGGTTGTGGTCACCGGGCGCGTCGGTCTCGTCCAGCGCGGCGAGGGACCCGGCCGTCCAGCCCCCGTTGCCGGAGTCGGGCGGGCCGCAGAAGCGGCGGGGCACGATCAGCGCTGTCACCGGCCTCACTGTGCCACGACTCGTGTGCGTGCGGCGGTTGGGGGATGGGACACAATGAGCCCGTGAGCGACCTGATCGACACCACCGAGATGTACCTCCGCACGATCTACGAGCTCGTCGAGGAGGGCATCCCGCCGTTGCGTGCGCGCATCGCCGAGCGGCTTCACCAGTCGGGCCCGACGGTCTCGCAGACGGTGGCCCGGATGGAGCGCGACGGGCTGGTCACCGTGCAGGGCGACCGCCACCTCGAGCTCACCGAGGAGGGCAGGCGCCTGGCCACGCGGGTGATGCGCAAGCACCGGCTCGCCGAGCGGCTGCTCACCGACGTCATCGGCCTCGACTGGGAGCTCGTGCACGCCGAGGCGTGCCGCTGGGAGCACGTGATGTCGGAGACCGTCGAGCGTCGCCTGCTCGAGCTGCTCGACCACCCGACGGAGTCGCCCTACGGCAACCCGATCCCGGGCCTCGACGAGCTGGGCGACCGGGCCGGCGAGGACTTCATGGACAACGTGGAGCCGCTCTCCGGCGCTGCCGGTGCCGAGGACCAGCGCGTCCACGTCAAGCGGATCTCCGAGGAGATGCAGAAGGACGAGGAGCTGATGGGCCTGCTGCGCCGCGTCGGCGCGGTCCCGGGCAAGACCGTGACCATCGCCCGCACCGAGGAGGGCATCCTCATCGGCTCCGGGGGCGAGACCGCCGAGCTCGTGGTCGAGGCGGCCGAGCACATCTTCGTCCGCCGCTAGGTGTCCTGATCGGCCACCCGCGCGGCCAGCTCGCCGAGGAACTCGCTGCACCCCACGTCGAGCTTGTACGACGCCAGCGCGTCGCCGCGGGTCAGGCCGCGGTTGACGATGACGACCGGCGTCCCTCCCTGGGCGGCACGCCGGACGAAGCGCAGCCCGCTCATCACGGTGAGCGACGAGCCGGCCACCAGCAGCGCACCGGCGCCGCCGAGACCCTCGACGGCGGCGTAGCAGCGTGCCACCCGGTCGGGCGGCACGTTCTCCCCGAAGAACACGACGTCGGGCTTGAGGGCGCCGCCGCACGGGCAGCGCGGCACCACGAAGTCGTGGGTGTGGTCGAGGTCGACGTCACCGTCGGGGCGCGACGCGACCCAGCCGTGCCGCTCCAGCCAGCCGGGGTTGAGCGCGTCGAGCTCGGCCTCCAGCGCCGCGCGCGAGGAGGTGGTGCGGCACGCCAGGCACACCACGTCGGCCACCCGTCCGTGCAGTGCCACCAGCCGACGTGACCCGGCGGCCTCGTGGAGGCCGTCGACGTTCTGGGTGATCAGCAGCTCGGGGTCGATCGCGGCGAGGGCGCGGTGCCCGGCGTTGGGCTGCGCCCGGCCGATCCGCTGCCAGCCGAGGTGGCTGCGCGCCCAGTAGCGCTGCTGGGCCTGCGGGGTGGCGACGAACTCCTGGTAGGTCATCGGCGCCCGCACCGGGGCGCCCGGACCGCGGTAGTCGGGGATGCCCGAGTCGGTGGAGAGTCCGGCGCCGGTCAGCACGACCAGGGGCCGCGAGCAGAGCAGGTCGAGGGCCTCCTCCTCGGCGGGGCCGGACGCGGGGAGGCTCACGCGTAGCGCGCCTGCGCCCGGGCGCGGGCCTTGGCGGCCTCGACCTCGCGGTTCTTCGGCGGCGCGGTCGTGACGAGCTCGTCGAGGAGGTGCTCGGTGATGTGGGCGATCTCCCGCACCGCTGCGTGGAAGGCCGCCTCGTTGGCCTGCGACGGCTTCGTGGTGCCGGCCACCTTGCGGACGTACTGCAGGGCGGCCGCCGTCACCTCGTCACGGGTCGCCGGCGGCTCGAAGTTGTTGAGCGGGCGGATGTTGCGGCACATGCTGCGAGCCTACGACGCGCCGCGCGCGTGTCACAGGTCGAAGAACGTCACGTCGTCGCCGGTCACCAGCACGACCTCGCCGGACGCGAGCGGCACCAGGCGGACGGCGTCGACGTCCGTGCCGTGCTCCACCTCGACCATCCGGTTGTCCATCGAGCCGTCGGCCAGCGACAGGACCGAGACCCAGCCGGTCATCCCGACCCTGCCGCTGCGCGAGACGACCGTCAGCGCGACCCGCCGGTCCGGCAGCCAGGCGAACTGTCGCGGGTCGCCGCCGGCCGCGGCCCACGTGCCGTCGTCGTAGCGCACCACGTCGATCTGCCGCGGGTCGGCGAGGTCGGTGACGTCGAACAGCGCGGCCTGGGCGCCACGGGTGACGCCCCGCAGGGACGCGTCCTGGCCCATGCCGATGAGGCGGCGCTCGCCGAGCGGGTGGAGGTAGTCGGAGAAGCCGGGGATCTTGAGCTCGCCGAGCAGTCGCGGCTCCGTGGCGTCGGAGAGGTCGACGGCGTAGAGCGGGTCGGTCTGGCGGAAGGTCACCACGATCGCGAGGTCGTCGAACCAGCGCACGGACTTGATCTCCTCCCCGACACCGAGGCCGTCGACACGACCGTCCTCGACCAGGTCGGCACCCTCCTCGCGCAGGATGACGACCGAGTTGAAGTCGCCGGTCTCGCTGCTCGGCCCGAGCGCCACCCGCAGCGACCCGCCGACGGCGTCCATCGACCAACGGTCGGCGATGGTGCCCTCGACCTCGCCGGAGGCGACGTACGTCGTGTCGGTCCCCTCGAGCGCGAACGCGAACAGCGGGGTGGTGCCGTCGGGCATCGGCATGCCGCCGGGGCGGCAGTCCATGCAGTCAATCCAGCCCCACTGCGGGCTGGCCGCGGCCAGGTAGAAGCGGTCGGTGGAGAAGTAGGAGATGTCGGAGTCGGTGGCCACGGCGTTCGTGGTGAGGGCGGTTGGGTCGGCGGGGTCGAGGGCGAGCACGGTCGTGGTGCCGACGGCGACCTCGCTGTCCTCCGGTACGGCCACGTCCGCGCAGTCGACCACCGGGTCGCCGGCGACGGTGGGGAGCCAGTCGGCCAGCGTGGTGTCGCGCACCAGGGCCCGGTTGCGCATCCGGGCGCGCAGCTCGCCGAGCGTCCCCTCGGGCATCGCGAAGTCGAGCTGCGGGAGGCTGTTGTGCACCACCACGCGGACGACGTCGCCGTGCAGCCGCACCGCGGAGGCGCGGCCGCCGACGGTGGTGGCGTCGACCACGGCCGGCGCGGTCGGGTCGGCGAGGTCGACCGTGGTGATCGTCGTGGACGACGCGCCGGCCGACGTCCCGACCACCACGGCCCGGCCGTCCACGAGCAGCAGCTCGCCTCCCGGGTCGCCGACCCAGCCGTTGCTGCCGCGGGCGTCGTCGAGTCGCGTCGCCGACAGCAGGCTCGGCTCCTCGCCCGAGACGTCGTAGGCCAGCAGCTCTCCCTCGCGGAGCCGCACCAGCAGGCTGCCGGCCACCTTGACCACGTCGGACTCGTCGACGCCGGCCTCCTGGACGTTGGTGCCCGACTCCGCGCTGGTGCTCCGCGACGTGCTGACCGTCGAGCGAGCGCTTTCAGCGGCGTCGGCGGGCGCGGCCGCGTCGGCCCCGGACATCGCCTCGGAGTAGACCGTGTCGCCCCATCCGTAGGGGCCGACCTCGGCGAGCGCGCGCTCGACGTAGCTGTCGAGCAGGTCGGCGCAGCTCGAGGCGACGGTGAGGTCGGCGTTGGCCAGCGTGATCGGGGGTGCGGCCGGGGGCCGGGCGCCGGGGTCGTCGCCCAGGGCGTAGCCGATGCCGAGCGCCGCGGCCAGACTGGTGACGACGGTGAGCGAGGTGACGATCCTTCGAGCGCGCATGGCGGTCGGACGGAGCATCCCGGGGCGGGGTTCCGCGTGGCACGATGGCGCGGTGAGCGCCCCCCTCGACAGCCGTCCCGACCGTGATCTCGACCTCGTGCTCTTCGGGGCCACCGGCTTCACCGGGGGCCTGACCGCCGACTACCTCGCCGCCGCGGCGCCCGCCGGACTGCGGTGGGCCATCGCCGGCCGCAATGCCGACAAGCTCGACGACGTACGCCGCCGGCTGGCCGCGGAGCGGGGCGTGGACGTCGAGGTGCTGGTCGCCGACTCCACCGACGCCGCCGCGCTGTCCGACGTCGCCCGACGCACCCGTGTCGTCGCCACCACGATCGGTCCCTACCTCCGGCACGGCGCCCCCCTCGTCGGCGCGTGCGCCGAGGCCGGCACCGACTACCTCGACCTCACCGGCGAGCCGGAGTTCGTCGACAGGATGTACCTCGAGCACCACCAGACCGCCGTACGCACGGGCGCACGACTCGTGCACGCCTGCGGCTTCGACTCGATCCCACACGACCTGGGTGCCTACTTCACCGTGCAGCAGCTGCCGTCCGACGAGCCGATCACGCTGCGTGGCGTGGTCCGCTCCGGTGGCACCTTCTCCGGCGGCACCTTCCACTCCGCACTCGACCAGTTCGCCCGGGCCACGCAGATGAAACAGGCCTACGCCGCCCGCCGGCGCGCCGAGGCGCGGCCCGAGGGGCGCTCGTCGCGTGCCGTGCGCGGACGGCCGCACCGTGACCCGGTCCTCGGCTACTGGCTCCTCCCGCTGCCCACCATCGACCCGATCGTCGTCGCGCGCACCGGGGCGGCGCTGGCGTCGTACGGCCCGGAGTTCCGCTACTCGCACTGGGCCGGCACCAAAACGCTGCCCTACGCCGTCGGCGGCGCCGTGGGTGTCGGCGCGCTGGGCCTGGCCGCGCAGGTCGGGCCCGTGCGCGAGCTCCTCAAGTCCAAGGTGCCGCAGGGCTCGGGGCCCTCATCGGAGAAGCGCGAGCGGTCCTGGTTCACCGTCGACTTCGTCGGCGAGGCAGGCGGACGCGCCGTCCGCACCCGGGTCTCCGGTGGCGACCCCGGCTACACCGAGACGGCCAAGATGCTCTCCGAGGCAGCGCTCTGCCTGGCCCTGGACCACAACCCGCGGACCGCCGGTCAGGTCACGCCCGCGCAGGCGATGGGCGACGCGCTGCTCATCCGGCTGCAGAAGGCCGGCATGCGCTTCGAGACGCTGTGAGGGCCGCCTCGCGCCGGGGGGCTCACGACCGTGGGTGAGGTCTTCGCGGGACGGTTCGAGCTGCTGGAGCCGATCGCCGACGGTGGCATGGGCTCGGTCTGGGTCGTCCGCGACCGCCGCGACGGAGAGGTCTACGCCGGCAAGGTGCTGCGCCAGTCCGACTCGGCGTCGCTGGTGCGGTTCATGCGCGAGCAGGGCACCCGCATCCCGCACGACCACGTCGTCACGCCGTTGTCGTGGGCGGGGGAGGACGATCGCGTCCTGTTCACGATGCCGCTGGTGCGCGGGGGCTCGGTCGCGACCCTGATCGGCGACCACGGCCCGCTGCCGGCGACGTGGGTGCGCGAGCTGCTCGTGCAGCTGCTCACCGCGCTGGACGTCGTACACGCGACCGGGATCGTGCACCGCGACGTCAAGCCGGCCAACCTGCTGCTCCGGGCGACCGGCACCGCGCGCCCCCACCTCCTGCTCACCGACTTCGGGATCTCGGCCCGGACCGACGACCCCCGGCTCACGCGGGCCAGCCAGGTGATCGGGTCGCCGGGCTACATGGCGCCCGAGCAGCTGGCCGGGGCGGACCCGTCCGTCGCCCAGGACGTCTACGCCGCGGGGATGGTCGGGCTGGAGATGCTGACCGGCGTCCGCCCGCCCCACGCCACCGACGCCGTCGCCGCACTGGTCGTCGACCAGCCGGGCCTCCAGCCGCTCGCCGCGCTGCTCCTCGAGGCGGTCAGCACCGACCCCGCCGCGCGACCGACCAGCGCCGCCGCGCTGCGCGAGCGGCTCGCCGCCCTCGACCTGTCGGGCGCCCCGGCGCCGGTGGAGCCGGTGGTCGTGCTCGACCAGCTGGCGGGAGTGCTCGGGGCCGAGACCCGCACCGCCGTGGCGACCGCAGCCAGCGGTCCGGGCAGCGGTCCGGCCAGCGGCACTGGCTCTGGCTCTGGCTCTGGCAGCCAGTCACGCGGCGGGCCCGATGTCCCGGCCGACCGGCGCGGGCTGGCCGTGCTGCTGCTGGTGCTGGCCGCTGCCTGTCTGTGCGGCGCGGTCTGGCTGCTCCTGGGGTGACCGTCGCGCCGGCCGGGCCCGCATGGTGCCCTCAGCCGCGACGTCCCCGGAGCAGGTTGACCGCGACCGCCACGCACCCGAGTGCCACCGCGGCCAGGGCGCCGGCAGCGGCGAGGGTGCCGGCGGAGAGGGGCTCGGCCTCGTCCTTCGGCGCCGCCTGCCCGGAGTCGTCCGCCGGGTCGTCCGCGCCGTCGTCGGAGGGCTCGTCCGGCTCGGCCGGGGCACTGATCGGCGCGCCCAGCGGGGCGTCCGTGCCGGTCAGGAGCGCCTGCCCTTCGGCGTACTCCGGTGCGCCCGACTCCTCGCCGCGCACCTCGAGCTCGAGCCGGTAGGGCATCTCGTAGGACTCCCCGCGGTGGTCGGAGTCGGCTGCGAAGACGAGGTAGTAGTAGCCGGGCAGGCTGGTGCCCACGGTGACCGAGCTGACGCGGTTGTTGTAGCGGACCTCGGGGGTCTGCACGCCGAACACCCCTGAGGAGCTGGTGGCCGCGAACCCGTGGGTGTTGATCCCCTCCCCACTGATCGGCACGTTCCCGCGCATCGGGCTGTAGACCAGGAACGAGGCGAACGGGCCCTGGTGGCCGATCTGCTCGTGGAGCGCCGGGGAGGCGGGGGGAGTGCGCAGCCGCGCGCTGAGCTTCTGGCCGTAGGCCAGTTGCACCCGGAAGGCCTGCGTCTCGCCCGGCACGATGGTGCCCTTGTAGACGCCGTCGGTGAGGACCGGCGCGGTGGCGAAGGAGTCGCCGCCCGTCACCGCCTCCGGCGTGCCGGAGACGTCCGGCGGGTCCAGGACGATTCCGCTCCAGGAGCCCTCCTCGGCGAGCGACGTGCCGTCCGCCGGTGGCTCCTCGACCACCTGGAGGCTGAACGGCGACTGTCCGCGACCCATGTTGCTGAGCGAGCGGGACACCATGATCAGCACCTCGTCGGAGGTCACACAGTCCTCGTTGCTCTGGGGCTCGCCCACGGCGACCTCGGCCCCGAGGAGCTCGGCGGAGTTGACGTTCTTGAAGCTGTTGTCGATGCCGCAGGAGTCCCCGAGCGGCGTGCTGGTCTCGAGCTGCACGGTGTCCCACTCGTCGGGGTCGCCGCCGAGGCTGGACAGGCCGACCCGGACGGTCGAGCCGGGCATCGTGCGCGTGTAGGAGAACCAGCGCTCGGAGTCCTGCGGCGTCGTGCCCACCTTGTCGCTCCACAGCCCGGCCTCGATCGGAGTGGGGTCGTCGGAGCCGCCGCCGGCCAGCGGCGTGCCGTCGAGCGCGAAGGGACGCACGGCACGGTCGGCCGCCGTCTCCAGGCTGGCGACGATCTCGTCGGCGTCGTCGGCGTCGTAGTAGGTGCCGTTGCCCTTCGCCGCGACGCACCGCAGCTGGGCGCGGGCCTTGGCGTCGACGCTCAGCCCCACGACGTCGATCTGGAGGTCGATCCCCTGCTGGGCGAGCTCGCCCGCCACGACGCAGGGGTCGGGCTCGCAGGTGGCGATGCCGTCGGAGACCAGCACGATGGACCGGGTCGACTCGCCACCGATGTCGCCGGCCGCCTGGCGCAGGGCGTACCCGATCGGCGTCTCGCCGTAGGGCTCGTACGACTCCAGCGCCGCCCGCAGCTCGTCGCGGTTGTCGGTGCCGGGGTCGACGATGAGCTGCGAGTCGGTGCAGGCGCCCTTCTGGTCGCGGGAGAACACCGTGGCGCCGTAGACCCGCAGTCCGACGTAGGCCTCGTCGGGCAGCCCGTCGACGACGGTGCCGAGCGCCTGCCGAGCGGCGTCGATCTTGGTGGTCCCGCCGCCCGCCGGCTCCGCCATGGACCCTGAGGCGTCGAGGACCAGGACCATCCGCGCGTAGTCGGTCTCGGGCGCGGCATCGGGCTCGGTGTCGGCGGCGTCGCTCGCCGGCGGGTCGGTCTCGCCGCTCGTGGCGCCGGCCGGGCTGCTCGCGCCCATCGCGGCGACGAGGACCAGCATGGTCAGGGCGGCGAGGGCGGCGAGCGCCGTCGTCGCGTGGTGGGGGATCGTCCGGATCCGGTGGGTCATGGGGCACCTCCTGCGACGGTCCTACCCGGCATTAGCAATCGCAAACATAACATGTGCGTGCGTTATCATCGGGCCATGGTCGGGCAGTCGCAGAGCCGTCGGCGCCAGCAGGAGCTCTACGGCGCCGCGATCGGCGACGTCCTCGACCGGGTCACCGCGGCGCTCGGGCTCAGCCAGGCGGCCGTCGCGCGCACGATCGGCGTGAGCGCGCCCATGCTCTCGCAGCTGGCGAGCGGGCGGCGCACCACCATCGGCAACCCGCTGGCGGTCCAGCGGCTGAGCGCGCTCGTCGAGCTGGCCGACGAGGTCGCGTCCGGGCTGGCCCACAGCCAGGTCGCTGTGCGCCTGGAGGAGATCCGCCAGCAGGACTCCACCACCCTGACCGGCGCTGCCGCGCGCCCGCCGGCCGAGCCGACGACCGCCGAGCTGCTGCGCACCGTGGCCTCCGGCCAGGACCTGCTGCGGGCGGCCGGCCTGCTCGCCGCCGAGCACCCGGCGCTCGCCGAGCTCATCCGCGTGCACGGCACCGGCTCGCCGGAGGAGGTGCGGGCCCACCTCGACGGGTTGACCCGGATCACCCGGCGCCCGTCCGGCCCGGAGGAATAGCGCCCGCTCGCGCCGGGTTGACGGTCACTGACACACACCGCGGCCGCGACGACGCATGCCGCGACCGCAGACCCGGAGGACGCCGCACGTGACCACGACCGCCCAGCCGACACCTCCCGACCTCGGGACCGCGTCGCCCCACGGGCACGGCCGCCTGATCGGGCTGCTCGTCGCGTCCGCCTTCGTGGTGATCCTCAACGAGACGATCATGAGCGTCGCGCTGCCCGACCTGATGCGCGAGTTCGACGTGCAGGCCACGACGGCTCAGTGGCTCACCACGGCCTTCCTGCTCACCATGGCCGTGGTCATCCCGATCACCGGCTGGCTGCTGACGCGCTTCCCTCTGCGCACCGTGTTCGTGGCGGCGATGGCGTCGTTCAGCACCGGCACGCTGGTGGCCGCCCTGGCGCCGGTCTTCCCGATGCTGGTGGCCGGCCGCGTCGTCCAGGCCGTCGGCACCGCCCTGATGATGCCGCTGCTCATCACCACGATCCTCAACGTCGTCGACGAGCGCCGGCGCGGCCAGACGATGGGCACGATCTCGATCGTCATCTCCGTCGCCCCGGCCATCGGCCCGACCATCTCCGGGATCGTCCTCGACCAGCTGTCGTGGCGCTGGATGTTCTGGATCGTGCTGCCGATCGCGCTGCTCTCGCTGGCCCTCGGCGCGGCCTGGGTGCGCAACGTGACCGAGCCGCGCGACGTGCCCGTCGACGTCCTCTCCGTCGTGCTGTCCGCGCTCGCGTTCGGGGGGCTGATCTACGGCCTGAGCAGCATCGGCGAGAGCGCGACCGGCCACACCCCCGTGCCCGTGTGGCTGCCGCTGGTGCTCGGCGGCCTGGCGCTCGTCACCTTCGTCGCCCGTCAGCTGCGGCTGCGCGACCGGGCGCTGCTCGACCTGCGCGCCTTCCGGGTGCGCGCGTTCAGCGTCGCCGTGCTGCTGGTCGCGGTCAGCATGATGGCGCTCTTCGGCACGCTGATCCTGATCCCCCTCTACCTGCAGAACGTGCTGGGCCTGTCGGTGCTCAACACCGGCCTGCTCCTCCTCCCCGGCGGCCTCACCATGGGGCTGCTCGCCCCGATCGTCGGGCGCCTGTTCGACCGGGTCGGCCCCCGGCCGCTGGTCGCGCCGGGCGCCGCGCTCGTCAGCGCCGCGCTGTGGGGGATGACGACCCTGGACGCCGGGACCGGGCAGGCCACCGTCGTCGGACTCCACGTGCTGATGAGCGTGGGGCTCGCGTTGATGTTCACCCCGCTCCTCACCTCCGCGCTGGGCTCGCTGCCGCCGCAGCTCTACTCCCACGGCAGCGCCATCGTCTCGACGCTCCAGCAGGTCGCGGGCGCTGCCGGCACCGCGCTCTTCGTCACCGTGATGACCCGCGTGACGGTCGCCCGGACCGAGGAGGGTGCCGCCCTGGTCGAGGCGACCGCCGACGGCGTCCACGCGGCGCTCATGTACGGCGGCGTCATCTCCGCCGCGGCGGTGCTCGTCGCCCTGCTCGTGCGGCGCCCGGGCGAGCCCGCGGCGCACTGAGCCGGGGGCGCGCTCAGCCGGCGTAGCGCCCGGGGCTGGTCCCGAACTCCCGGGTGAAGGCGGCGGTGAACGCGGACACGCTCGTGTAGCCCACCCGGTGCGCCGTCTCGGTGACCGACAGGTGGCGCAGCATGGCGGCCGCGGCCCGCAACCGGGTCGTCGTACGCCAGGCGGTGAAGGTGGTGCCGAACTCGCGCACGAAGTGGCGCTGCAGCGTCTTGTCGCTCACGTGGAGCCGGGCCGCCCAGTCGGTGAGGCTGGTGGGGTCCGCCGGGTCGTGCAGCAGGGCCTGCGCAACGGTGTGCGCCGGGCCGGCGCCGCCGTCGACGTGGCCCAGGTGCACGGCCCGGCACCCGGCGAGCGCCTCGAGGACGTCGTGCCGCGCCCGGAGTCCGTCCTGCTCCTCGACGCCGGGGCGCGCGATCTCGAGGAGCCGCCCGCCCACCTCGGCCTCGGGCGCGAGCACCCCTGCCTCGAGCGCGGTCAGGGAGGCCGGCGCCTGGCGGACGCACACCCGCAGGACCGTCTGCCGGCCGAGCCCGTGGACCTCGGCCACGACGCCCCGGCGCACCCACAGCATCTCGGCGGAGGAGAGGAAGCGCGAGGTGTCGCCCCGGTGCACGGCGAGGATGCCGTCGGGCGACCAGAAGAGCTGGTGCACGAAGTCGTCGCGGTCGGGTGGGAAGTCGGGCACGGCGGCCTGCGGGGGATAGCGCAGGACCAGCACGCCGGTGGGCGGCCCGAGGCCGTAGCCGTACTCCTCCACCGCGATGGCGCCGGCCGCCGTCGCGGTGGGAGCGCCCCACGGCGGGTGTCCGATCGACGACACCATCTGTCTCCTTCACGACAACCTCGCAGGATTGGTAAGGCTACCCTTAGTTCACCGTGGGTCCGGCTCGGGCCCCCACGAGCGCGCCCCGCGGCAGGCGGTGCGCCGCGACCGCCGCCGCCAGCCGGCGGCCACCGACCCCCCGACCCACCCGAGGAACCCCCATGCGCCGCCACAGCCCCGTCCGTCGCGCCACCGTGCTCGCCGGTGCCGCCGCCCTCTCCCTCGTCCTCGCCGCGTGCGGCGGCGAGGACGGTGCGGCCGAGTCCGAGGACGGGCCCGACACCGTCACCTTCTCGGCCGACAACGGCGAGATCGAGATCCCGGCCGACCCCGAGCGCGTCGTCGCCACCGGCTACGCCGTGCCGGTGCTCCTCGAGGTCGACGCGCCGCTCGTCGGCATCTCGGAGTGGGGTCGCGGCACGGCGCTCATGACCGAGGAGGACCTGGCGACCTACGAGGAGACCCCGAAGGTGATGGGGGAGAGCGCCGACTCGATCAACTACGACGCGGTCGCGGCGGCCGAGCCCGACGTGATCATCCTCGGCGTGCCGCTGCCGGTGCTCGGCGACGTCAACATGGAGCGGCTCGAGACGATCGCGCCCGTCGTGGTCCTCGGCCCGGGCCGCCCCGACGACTGGAAGGACCTCGGGGCCCGCCAGAGCGAGGCCGCGGGCGCGTCGGAGCAGTACGCGGAGAGCCAGGAGGCCTACGAGGCGCGCGCCGCCGAGCTCACGGACAAGTACGCCGACGTGCTCGAGGGCCTCGACTTCGGCCACGTCGGCTCCTACGGAGACGTCACCGCCGGGCAGTTCCACCGCGAGTTCGCCGGGTCGTGGGGCACCAACATCGCCACCGACATCGGCGTCACCTACTACGGCGAGGTGAAGGACCCCAGCGACGGCGGCTCGGCCGAGGTCAGCGAGTACCCCTCCATCGAGGAGCTGCCCGACAGCCTCGGCGACGCCGACGTGATCACCTACAGCGTCCAGGGCGACGGCACCCCGGTGGAGGCCGTGCAGTACGTCCTGGACTCCCCGCTCTGGAAGAACCTCCCGGCCGTCGAGGACGGCATGGCGGTCGGCGTGCGCCACACCGAGGCCGCCACCTACGCCTCGGCGATGCAGACCCTCGACGCCCTCGACGCGGCCTTCGAGGAGGCGTTCGCCGAGGAGCTCGAGTGACCGCGATCGACCGCTCGCACCCCGGCCCACGGGTGCGCGCCCACCAGCTCGACGGGCGCGGGACCCGCCGCGTGGGCTATCCGATCGGCATCCGCACCGCCACGGTGGTCGCCCGCACCCAGGTCACCCCCCACATGCTGCGCCTCACGGTGGCGTCCCCGGCCGTCAAGCACGTGGTGACCCACGCCTGCGACGACCACGTCGGCATCGTGTTCCCGCTGCCCGACGGCACCCGCAACGACCCCGTCCACGACCCCGAGCGGCAGATGCTCGACTGGCGGTCCCCCCAGCCGCCCATGCGCAAGTACACGATCCGGCGCCTCGACACCGAGACCGGCGAGCTGGACCTCGACGTCGTGCTCCACCCCGGCGGCCTGGCCTCCGCGTGGGCCTCGCAGGCCGAGGTCGGCGCCGAGGTCGTGCTGGCCGGACCGCCCGGCGCGCTCGCCTTCCCCCACACCTACGACCACTACGTGTTCGCCGTCGACACCACCGCGATCCCCGCGCTCGCACGCTGGCTCGACGAGGGCGACTGGCTCGAGGAGCGCGGCGTCTCCGTCCAGGTCGTCGTCGACCACGACCACCCGGACGAGACGCGATACCCGCTGCGCCAGCGGCCGGGCGTGCACGTGGAGTGGCTCCCCCGCGCGGGCGGGTCGCGGCTGGCCGAGGTGGTCACCGGACTCGACCTCGGCGGCCACGACCCCGCCGACGTCTTCCTCTTCGCGGCCGGCGAGGCCGGCGACATCAAGCCGCTGCGGCGCTGGGCGAAGGACCGCGGGGTCGACGCGCTCGTGACCGGCTACTGGAAGCGCGGCGCCACCGAGCACGACGACCACGACGAGCACGATCACGACGACCACGATCACGACGAGGAGTGAGCGCGAGACAGGGCGCTCCGGCGTACGCGCTCGCCGCCGGCCTGCTGCTGCTCGGCGCGGCGGTGATGCTCAGCCTGACGGTCGGCCAGGGCGCGGTCACCGTGGCGGAGGCCTACCGCGCCGTCGTCGACCACGACCCGGGCGACAACGCGCACATCACGGTCCTCGACGTACGCCTGCCGCGCGCGCTGCTCGCCGTCCTGGTGGGCGCCGCACTGGCCGTCTCCGGGGCCCTGGTGCAGACCCTCACCCGCAACCCGCTCGCCGAGCCCGGCCTGCTGGGGGTCACGGGCGGCGCCTCCTTCGCGGTGGTCGTGGCGACGCGCCTCGGCGCCTCCGGGCAGGCGGTCACGCTGGTGCTGGCCTTCGTGGGCGCGGCGCTGGCGGCGGCGCTCGTCTACGCCGTGGGCCGGTCCGATCCGCTGCGCCTGGTGCTGGCCGGGGTCGCCCTGACGGCGGTGCTGGCAGGGCTGTCGATCGGCATCCGGCTCACCGACCCCGCCACCTTCGACGTCTACCGCTTCTGGTCGGTCGGCTCCCTCGCCGGTCGCGAGCAGGCGCCGCTGCTCGTCCCCTGCCTCGTGCTGGTCGTCGCGCTGGCGGCCGCCCTGCTGCTGGGCCGGTCGCTGAGCGCGGTGACGCTGGGTGACGACGTCGCCCACGGGCTCGGGGCGTCCGTCGTGCGGACCCGGGTGCTCACCCTGCTCGTGGCCACGGTGCTGGCCGCGACCGCCACGGCCGTCGCCGGGCCGATCGTGTTCGTCGGCCTCATCGTGCCGCACGCCGTCCGCCGGCTCGCGGGTGCCTCGATCGGCTGGCTGATCGGCCTGTGCGTGGTCTTCGGCCCGCTCCTGATGGTGCTCTCCGACGTGCTGGCGAGGGTGCTGCTGGCGACCGGGGAGGTGCCGGTCGCGATCGTGACCGCGGTCATCGGCGGCCCGGTGCTCATCTGGGTCGTCCGGCGCTACGGGGCGGTGGGCGTGTGAGGAGCGTGTCGATCCCGCTCGGGTCCGGGCAGGTGCTCCGGGTGGACCGACGCACGTCGTACGTGTCGGCGGGCCTGGTGGTCGCCGCGCTCGCCGTCGCCTTCGCAGCCCTCTGCTTCGGCGACGGGTGGGACAGCCCCGGCGACGTGGTCGACGCGCTGCGGGGCGCCGGCCCGGTCCGGATCCCGGTGACCGAGTGGCGGATGCCGCGGGTGCTGGCCGCCCTGGTCTTCGGTGCGGCCCTCGGGCTGGCGGGCGCGGTCTTCCAGAACCTGACCCGCAACCCGCTCGGGTCGCCGGACGTGATCGGCCTCGATGCCGGCGCCTACACCGGGGTGCTGCTCGTCTTCACCCTCACCACGGCCACGGAGCTCGCCATCACGTCCGCGGCGGTCGGCGGGGGGTTGGCCGCGGCGCTGGTCGTCTACCTGCTCTCCACGGGCACCGGCTTCTCCGGCGTGCGCCTGGTCGTGATCGGGATCGCGGTGCAGGCCGTCCTCACGGCCGTCAACTCGTGGATCATCCTGCGCGCGGAGCTCGACCTCGCGATCGCGGCCAGCGTGTGGCAGGCCGGATCGTTGAACGGCCTGGACTGGTCCGACGTCGACCTGCCTGTCGTCGTGATCGCCGTCCTCGGCGTGCTGCTCGCCCTGCTCGCCCGTCCGATGCACCAGCTCGCGCTCGGCGACGACGTGGCCGTCGCGTCCGGGACCGACGTACGACGACTCCGCCTGCTGCTCGTGCTGGTGGGCGTCGGGCTCTCGGCCACCGTCACCGCGATGGCCGGCCCCATCGCGTTCATCGCGCTCGCTGCTCCGCAGATCGGGCGCCGCCTGGCGCGCGCGGCGGGCGTGCCGCTGCTGCCCGCCGCCCTCACGGGGGCGTTCCTGCTCGCCGCCTCCGACCTGCTTGCCCAGTGGATCCTCGCCCCGCAGGCCCTGCCGGTGGGCGTGGTGACCACCGGGGTGGGCGGGCTCTACCTGTTGTGGTTGCTGACGAAGGAGATCCGCTCGTGACACGCCTGCAGGCCCGCGGCCTCACCCTCGGCTACGGCGACCGCCTGGTCGTCGACGCCCTCGACCTCGCGGTCCCGCACCACGCGTTCACCGCGGTGGTGGGCCCCAATGCGTGCGGCAAGTCGACGCTGCTGCGGGCCCTCGTGCGGCTGCTCCCCGCCCGCTCCGGCACCGTCGAGCTCGACGGCCGGGCGGTCAAGGACTGGAGGAGCAAGGACCTCGCGCGCGAGGTCGGGTTCCTGCCGCAGGCCACCGTCGCCCCGGAGGGCATCCGGGTGGAGGCCCTCGTGCGGCGCGGGCGCTACGCGCACCAGTCGGTGCTGGGGGCCTGGCGGCCCGCCGACGACGAGGCGGTCCGCCGGGCCATGGACGCGGCGGGGGTGGCGACGCTCGCGGACCGGCCGGTCGCGGAGCTCTCCGGAGGGCAGCGCCAGCGGGTGTGGGTCGCGATGGTGCTGGCCCAGGAGACGCCCTACCTGCTCCTCGACGAGCCGACCACCTTCCTCGACATCGCCCACCAGTACGACCTGCTGCGCCTGTTGCGCCGGCTCGTCGACGAGGGACGCACCGTCGTCGTGGTCCTCCACGACCTCAACCAGGCCTGCCGCTTTGCCGACCACGTCGTCGCGATGCGCGACGGCCGGATCGTGGCGAGCGGGGCGCCGTCGGAGGTCGTGACCGCCGACCTGGTGCACGACGTGTTCGACATGGACTGCGTGGTCGTGCCGGACCCGGTGACCGCGACGCCGATGGTCGTGCCCGCGCGCTGAGTCGCCTGGGTGTCACACGGGGGTGCTCGGCGGCGTCTTGATGTCGACCGACCACCTCAGGAGGGTGACATGACCGGAACGACCCGTATCCCCGCCGCAGAGATCTCCGGAGTGAAGGGCTTGCTGATCAAGCGCCTCGCCAGGAGGACGTTGGGTCAGGTGCCGAGCTCGATCGGCGTCCTCTGGAACAACCCGAGGGTGCTGATGGACATGGCCGGCGTCGGACGCAAGGTCAAGAAGTGGGACACCTGCGACGCCCAGCTCACGTCGTTCGCGCACATGGCCGTCGCCTCGATGGTCGGCTGCACGTGGTGCCTGGACTTCCACTACTTCGAGGCCGACAACAGGAGCCTCGACACGGCCAAGGCGCGGGAGCTGCCGCGTTGGCGCGAGTCGGACGCCTTCACCCCGCTCGAGCGCGAGGTGCTCGCCTACGCCGAGGCC
This sequence comes from Nocardioides sp. Z24_21, assembly GCF_058134345.1. Taxonomy (NCBI): domain Bacteria; kingdom Bacillati; phylum Actinomycetota; class Actinomycetes; order Propionibacteriales; family Nocardioidaceae; genus Nocardioides; species Nocardioides sp. Z24_21. Next base: position 1,021,211 of record NZ_JBYTTH010000001.1, on the reverse strand, counting down.
ATGACGGCGACCGAGCCGACCGTGACCGACGCGATGGTCGCCTCGCTGCGGGAGCAGCTCGGTGATCCCGGGCTGATCGAGCTCACCGCGGTGATCGCGTTCGCGAACGCCACGACGCGCTCCAACGTCGCGCTGGGGATCGAGTCCGACGGGTTCGCCGAGGCGTGCGGGCTCGAGCCGCTGGCCCGGCGCGCCGCCGTAGGGTGACGACCGTGCCGGAGGACCCGTTCGTCACCCACCGCGGCCTGCTCTTCACCGTCGCCTACGAGATGCTCGGATCGGCCTCGGCGGCCGAGGACGTCGTCCAGGAGACCTGGATCCGCTGGGACGCCATCGGCGCGGATGCCCGCTCCGAGGTCAGGCATCCGCGGGCGTTCCTGGTGCGGATGGTCACGCGCAAGGCGCTCGACCGCCTCCGGGCCGACGCGCGACGGCGTGAGGAGTACGTCGGCGAGTGGCTGCCCGAGCCGCTGCTGACGGCACCGGACGTCGCCGACGACGTCGAGCTGGCCGAGAGCGTCTCCTTCGCCATGCTCACCGTGCTCGAGACGCTGACCCCGACCGAGCGCGCCGTCTTCGTCCTGCACGAGGTGTTCGACGTGCCCTACGGCGAGATCGCGGAGGCGGTCGACAAGTCGGCCGCGGCAGTGCGCCAGATCGGCCACCGGGCTCGGGAGCACGTCGCGGCCAGGCGACCGCGGATGGAGGTGAGCCGCAGTGAGCAGGAGCAGGTCGTCGGTCGGTTCCTCGCGGCGGTCGCCGGCGGCGACCTGCAGAGCCTGCTCGCCGTCCTCGCCCCCGACGTGGTGCTGGTGGCGGACGGCGGCGGGATCGCCCAGGCGATCGCCCATCCCGTCGCGGGCGCGAAGAAGGTGGCGAACCTGCTGCGGGCCTTCCCCAAGCTCGGGGCGGGTGCCACCGTCGTGCCGGTCCTGCTCAACGGGTCCCCGGGCGTCAGGATCGTCGGACTCGAGGACGGTCACGACACGGCCGTCATGTTCGTCGTCGACGACCGGCGGATCACCCGGATCTACGTCGTCCGCAACCCCGCGAAGCTCAGCCGGATCGACGTCGAGGCGACGCTCACCCGCCAGGTGCGCTGAGCGATCGATCCGTGCCGTCCAGGTCAACCTGATGGCCAGGTACATCTAGGTCCGTTCGGCGCGTCGTCGCTCCATGAGGGCATCGACGCCGTCCAGGGAGCACTCGAGACCGAACCCGAAGGCGTCGTCGCCGCCGAACTCACCGTGTCTGGCCGCCTGTGCCGCGGCGCCCACCCTGACCGCGAGAGGGTACGCCGCGACGTCGACCACAGGTGCGAGGGACGGAAGCAGGGACCCCCCGCCCAACGACTCGTCGCTGCCGGCGAGCAGGCCACGCGCCGTCGGGGACACAGACGGTGCCCTAGTCCGCCCCCAGTGAACCCGGCCAGGTCGGCGCGGAGGACATGGAGGGGCTGCCCGTCGCGGTCGAGCATCCTGGCGGCGGCCATACCCGTGTCGGTGACGGTCTCGACGAACGAGCGCGCGGACAGCCGGCCGCCTGTCGCAAGGCCGGTGTGGATGAGTCGGTAGAGGGACCGGTCGAACTCATCGACAGAGAAGCCGAGCGCACCGGCGACGTCTTCCGCGTCGTAGGGGTCTTCGCCTGCCGCTTGGATGACGGCGAAGGCTCGAAGGACGGTCCGGTCCTGGTCCGCCTCGGTCAGCCGCGCCGGCGCAGGCTCCCCGGCTGGGTCCGGCTCAAGGAGCCAGGGCCACTCGCTCACGTCTGCGAGGAAGAGCCGCAGAGCAGGCGCACGGTCGTATAGCCACCTGCCGATGCGCTTGGCCTCAGCCAGTTCGGCTCGCAGCGCGTCAACGTCAACCGCGTCCGCTGCGGCGGGCTGGCCGTTGGGGTCGTTGTCGGGTCCGTCGGCGGTGGTCATGTCCGGACGCTCGCCGCGACCGCGGACATCGGCGTGTGGAGAACCGGTTGAGAGGGGCGGCGTGCCCGAGAGTGATGGCTTCGGGGTCGTCTCCGCCGGTGTGGCGCACCAGTTGGACAACGGTGCCAGCACTGGACAACGGCGCCAGCACCCGCTCGCGCGGCGACGACCCGACAGAGGCGTTCGCGAGCACGCGGCAGCCCGGCTGTCCTTCCTTCGGGTGGAGTACTGCGGGCGTAGAGCGCGTCTGCTCTCCAGCATGGGTGGACGGGTCGTTCGAGCCGCTGCGGCGGCGGTGCTCGCTGCTGGGTCGGTGGCTGTGACCGCTGGATCGCCGGCGTCGGTCACGACGGGCACGGTGACCGTGCCGAACTCGGTGTACTACGACTTCCCGTGCATCGACGTGCCGTACACGTATGCGTACACGCTGCGCCCCGGCTACGAGCTCGAGGATGCGCACCTGGAGGTCATTGCCCCTGACGGCCTGGAGGCCGGTCGTGACAGCGTCACGTCGACGGCGGTAAGCGGGAGCAGCGAGGTGCAGATCTGCAGCGGTGAGCCTGGCGCCTACGCGGGGACCGTCGACGTGCTCGCGTGCACGCCGAACATCACCGACTGCTACGAGTTCGTGATGACGGTCCGCGACGAACGGCCGACCGGGTACTTCCCCACCAGCGGTGCGACGGTTCGGTTGCAGCAGTACCGGTCGGGTGCGTGGCGCCACCTCACGCGCGGCGCGGTGTACCTGGACACGCGGCGAGCGGGGCGAGCGGTCGTGAAGGTGACGATGAAGCAGAACCGCGGCCGGTTCCGGGCAGTCATGCGGAAGACGAGTTCGCTCAAAGGGTCGAGGTCGCGCACCATCAAGGTGAGCTGACGCTCTCAGCCCTTGTCACAGTCGGTTCTCGCCGTCCGCTGGGCGCACCAAGGCGGCTGACACCCACGACTGCGACATGTGCACCTCGGAACCCGTGCCAGTCGAGTACGACTCCACGCGCACCACCCACGCCTCCCAGCCGCGTCGATCAGAGTGCCGCCAAGCGAGCAGGACGCCAGGCGCCGGCACCGACCACCTGCCCGTCAGGTCCACCCACACGTGGAACGGCGGCTGACGAGGCACCGCTCAAGAATAGAACAGGTGTTCGATCACGGCTGGCACGCAACCGGATGCCGCGGGAGATTTCACACCAAGAGACGACGCAGCCGTTTGCCACGAACTCACACGGCCCAATCCGTGCCAACCCGTATCCATGAGTCCGCAAGGACGAAACGGCTCTCACCTGCGCCTGTGGCGCTGACCTGCATGTTTCCTGTGGTGCCCCAGGCAAGAGTCGAACTTGCGACCTTTCGCTTAGGAGGCGGCTGCTCTATCCACTGAGCTACTGGGGCGGGCCATGTGCACATTCGTGTCGAAGAATGCGTCCACTGCTGGCGGACATCTTGTCAGCCCTCGCTTGATGAGACGAATGCGCCCCGCTGACGGGTTCTCGCGGCTCACCGCTGGGACCCAGGGGGTTGTCGGGGCAGCACGACTACCCAGGACATGGACGCTTTCGACGACGAGCCGCCCGACGACCATCGGCGGGAGGCTGGCAGTCGCCCGGCCCGACCCGCCCTCGTCACTCGGTGGCGGCCTCCAAGAGCTGGGTCTCGGCCTTCAGCACGTCGATCACCCCGGTGAGCCATCGTTCGATGGCGGCGACCTCCTCGGGACTGAACGTGGAGCTCAGGGCGTGGATGCGCTCGGAGATTCGAGAGGTGGATGGCCGCATGGTGACTTCGTAGCCGCCGGCGAGCTCCACCAGCACCGATCGGCCGTCCGCCTCGTTTCGTCGTCGTGAGACGTATCCCGCAGCCTCGAGGCTCGACACCAGCTTGGTGATGGCCGGGTTGCTGAGCCCCGTCCGCGACGCCAAGTCACTGGGGCTCACTCCTTCGGGATGCTGTGCGACCACGTCGAGCAGCTTGTGCTCGCTGTTCGTGATCCCCAGGCGTCGCGCGATCGCCTCGTGGAACATGATCACGCGCAGGCTCAGGTCGGACCCGAGCTGGTCGCCGGTGCTCACCATCTCTCCTTACTTCACTTTCGTGAAACAAATGCTACCGTCCCTGCATGGCGCCCATCGTCGCGCACCCCGCTCCGAGCGCGGCACCGCGGCCATTCGTCTCGGCTCTCATCCGCACCTACGCGGCCATGCTTGTCGTAGCCGCCCCGCTCCTCGCGCTCCTGCTGACCCCCGGCCTCATGCGCAGCCGCGTCGCTTGGTTCGGGGGCAGCTCATGGATCGGCATCGTCGGCTTCGAGGTGCTCTCGCTGCTCGCCGTCCTGGCGTCGGTCGTCGTGTCGGCTGCCGTGGCCGGCGCGGCAGGTCGGTGGCGTCCCCGCACGGCGTGGGCCAGGTCCCGCGACCTGCGTCGGCGGCGACCCGGGAGGTGGTGGCGGCTCGCAGGCGAGGCGTTCGGATGGTTCCTCGCCTCACAGCTGGTGGGCGGCTACCTCGCCTGGCTGGCGCCCTACATCTGGCGGGACCCCGCGGGCGGGTGGGTGCTGGACTACACCAATTACGCGATGCAGGCGATCGGCATGTATCTCGTCATCTGCTTCGCGGCGGCGTGGTTCGGCACCCGCATGCGCCAGGACGTGCTCACGGTCGAGTCGGGCCCCGAGAACCGTGCCTGATCCCGTGAGGCTCGCCGGCTCGCCTCATGCCGGTTGCGTCATACGGGCGGGCCCGGTCGTGTCGGCTCGCTCCGGGCCAGCCGGGTGGCGTGGTGGGTGCGCGTGCACCACCGCCGGGCCGGAGGGCGTCACGGAGGCCCGAAAAGTTGCGGAAGTGAAGTAGATTCCGTCTCGATCAGTCCCTCCGCCCCTTCGAAGGTGAGCCCGTGTCCGACGAGTCGCGTCCGGAGCCTCCCTCGGGTGCGCCCAAACGCCGGGGCAAGGCCCCGCGCAAGCACACGGTCGGCCGCGTCATCCTCATCAGCGCGGTGGTGCTGGCACTGGTCACGGGCCTGAGCACGGTCTACTTCATCCGCCACCTCAACGGCAACATCGAAGGGCTCTCGCTCGACGCCCTCGGCGACGACCGTCCCGAGGAGGTCTACACGGGCAACGGCGAGCCCCTCGACATCCTCGTGATGGGCTCGGACTCCCGCGACTGCGAGGGCTGCGACCTCGACTCGGAGGGCGGCGGCGGCTCCGACACCACCATCCTGGTGCACCTGTCCGCGGACCGCTCCCGGGCGTACGCCGTGTCGATCCCGCGCGACTCGATCGTCGACCGGCCCGAGCAGGGCTGCGACTCCCCGGCCCAGACCGACGTGATCTGGAACGCCGCCTACGCCGTCGGTGGGCCGGTGTGCACGCTCGCGCAGGTCGAGCAGATGACCGGCATCCGCGTCGAGCACTTCGTGGTGGTCGACTTCGCCAGCTTCGGCGACATGGTCGACGCCGTCGGCGGGGTGCCGGTGTGCGTGCCCGAGGACCTCGTCGACAAGCCGCACCAGATCTTCGTGCCCAAGGGCAACCCGTCGGTCCTCACCGGCGACGAGGCCCTCGACTACGTCCGCGCGCGCTACGTCGGCGAGCTGGTCCAGCAGAACGACATCTCGCGCATCCGGCGCCAGCAGGAGTTCATCGGCGCGCTCGTGCGCGAGGTGATGTCGGCGGGGACGCTGACCCGCCTCGACAAGGTCGTGCGCTTCCTCGACGCCGCGACCAAGTCGCTGCAGACCGACGAGGAGTTCGCCTCGGTGACCCGCCTGGGCAAGGTCGCGATGCAGGTGCAGAACATCGGTCTCGACCAGGTCAAGTTCGTCACGCTCCCGACCGAGTACTACGCCAGCGACTCCGAGTTCCGCGGCAAGGTCTACTGGACGCCGGCGGCCGATCGCATCTGGGAGCTGCTCAACCAGGACAAGTTGCTGCCGCCGAAGCTGATCAAGGGGACCTCCGTCAGCGCCGAGGGGCCACCCGGGGCGTCGACCGCGTCGCCCGGCGGCGAGACGGAGTCCGAGAGCCCGGAGTCCGAGAGCCCGGAGTCGGAGAGCCCGGAGTCGGAGAGCCCGGAGTCGGAGAGCCCGGACAGCACGACCGAGACCACCGCGCCCGAGCCCCCGGTCACGACGGAGCCCGACCCCATCCCGGGTGTCTGCGCCTAGGCCCGAGCCCGCCGTGCATCCCGACGACGACTCCGACCACCAGACCGGCGGCGCTGCCGCCGGCGGCTCGAGCCCGGCGCCCGAGCCGGAGTGGAAGCGTCGCCGACGCCTCGCGGCGGTCTTCGGTGAGGGCCCGCCCGAGCAGACGAGCGACGACCGCGACCCCCGCGAGGACCGCCCGGGCAAGGGTGATGACTGGTATCGCGCCGAGGTGCCGCCCCACCACGGCTGAGGGGCGCGCCGCCTCGCGCGGGGTGAGCGGGACGGGTGGGTCAGACCGCGCCGCCGCGGGCGCGGAGCAGGTCGCGGATCTCCTCGAGCAGGGCGACGTCGGGCGCGGCTCCGGCCTCCTCGGTGGGGAAGAAGCGCTCGCGGGCCTTGGTGTAGGGCAGCACGATGAAGAAGTAGACGACCGCGCCCATGATCAGGAACGCGATGAGGGCGTTGAGGAACGCGCCGAAGGTGCCGGTCTCGGTGCTGAAGAAGTCGTCGGTGTCGGGCAGCAGGCCGGTGAGCCACTCGGTGAAGGTGGTGACCACCGCTGAGAAGGCGAGCGCCATGATCAGGCCGGTGGCGATCTCGATCAGGTTGCCCTTGAGGATGAATGCCTTGAAGCCGCTCATGCCGGATCTCCCTCTGCTGAGGCCGCGGGTAGGGCCGCTGACGGGTGGATGCTCTCCACGCTAGCCCTCCCAGGACACCGTGAGGAACTGGGTGAGCGCGGCGCCTGCGATCCGCACGGCCTCCTCGGCGCTCGCGCCGACGACCACCAGCGCCCCGCCCGAGCCTCCCGCCGGACCGTCGGGCAGGCCCCTCGGCGTCGCCAGGACCGTGACGTCGCCGGCGACCAGGGTCGCCTCGCCGGTGCCCGGATCGGTCGCCAGCACGTCCACCTCGTCGCCGGCGCGCAGCAGCGCGGCCATGCCCGCGTCGGGCAGGCGCACCGGCACGATCGTCTGGCCGGGCTGCGCGCGCGCCAGCCCGGGACCGACGAGGCGTACGTCGGTCACCACCTCGCCGCGGCCGATGGGCGCCGCCAGCACCCGCCCGGCCGCCGCGCTCGCCGCGCCGGCCGGGGCGAGGCCGGCGGGATAGGCACGCACGGCGAGGTCGTCGGCACCCAGCCGGGTGCCCGAGGGGAGCTCACGCGCGGCGACGAGCACCTCGACCGTCTCGGGTGGCGGCGGCGCCCACGTGCGCACCGCCGCCAGGGCGGCGACGGCCGTGAGTGTCGCGGCGATCAGCCGACGGCGGCGCCGCAGCTGGTGGCGTACGGCGCGCAGCCGGCGACGTGCCGGCGGGAGTCCCGGGAACATGCTCCGACGCTAGGCCGGAACGCCCGGCTCGCGCCGGGCCTGTCCACAGGGGTCAGTCGGAGGACGAGGACGACGACGTCGTCGACGAGGACGACGTGGACGTGGACGACGTGGAGGACGCGGGCGATCCGGACGACGTGGTCTTCGAGGACGCGGAGTCGGACGAGCCCGAGGAGTCGGACGGGCTCGACGACGCCGCGGTGGTCGAGGCGGACCCGTCGGTGCGGTTGTCGGTGCGGCTGTCGGTGCGGTAGAAGCCGGAGCCCTTGAACACCACGCCCACGGCGTTGTAGAGCTTGCGCAGCCGGCCCTGGCACTCGGGGCAGACGGTCAGCGCGTCCTCGCTGAAGCTCTGGAACTGCTCGAAGGAGTGGCCGCACTCGGTGCAGGCGTACTGGTAGGTCGGCATGTGTGGGTCCTCTGACAGCGACGGGGTGGAGCGACGGTGGTGCGGTGATCGGCCGGGCCGGCGCGACGCGCTGGCACTCGGGCCCTTCGACTGCCAATGGTACGGCACAATGGCCCGGACATGAGCGAGCCTGCACCCCCCACCGACCCGACGGCCGCCACGGAGCCGTCCCCCGAGCCGGCCCGGCGTTCGCGCTGGCAGTCCTTCCGCCGCGCCCCGAGGGCGGTGCGCTGGACGGCGTGGACGGCGCTCGGCCTCGTGGTGCTGCTCGTGGCGCTCGCGGCCGTCACGGTGGTCGTCGTACGCCGCCCGCTGCCGCAGGCCGACGGCGAGATCGAGGTGCCCGGCCTGTCGGCCTCCGTCGAGGTGCTGCGCGACGAGCACGGCATCGCGCAGGTCTACGCCGACACCGACGCCGACCTGATGTTCGCCCAGGGGTTCGTGCACGCCCAGGAGCGCTTCTTCGAGATGGACTTCCGGCGCCACGTCACCGCTGGCCGGCTCTCGGAGATCTTCGGCCCCGACACGCTCGAGACCGACAGGCTCATCCGCACGATGGGCTGGCGCAGGGTCGCCGAGCGGGAGTGGGCCCTGCTCGAGCCGGCCACCCGTGACGCGCTCAGCTCCTACGCCGCCGGTGTCAACGCCTACATCGGCGACCGCCGCCCGTCCCAGCTCGCGGCGGAGTACAGCGTGCTCGGCCTCACCGGCCTCGACTACACCCCCGCCGAGTGGGACCCGATCGACTCGCTCGCCTGGCTCAAGGCGATGGCGTGGGACCTGCGCGGCAACATGGAGGCCGAGGTCGACCGGGTGCTGCTCTCCCTCGACCACACCGCGGAGGAGGTCGCCGCCCTCTGGCCCGACTACCCCTTCGACGAGCACCCGCCGATCGTCAGCGGCGGCGGCGTCGTCGACGGGGTCTTCGAGCAGAACGCGTCGGGCAACGCGACCCGCAACCCGCGCCGCCCGGCCTACCCGCCGGCCGTCGTCGACGCGCTCGAGCGGGTCCGCGACCGGCTCGACGCGATGCCCGCGCTCATGGGCAAGGGGCGCGGCATCGGCAGCAACTCGTGGGTGGTCGACGGCGAGCACAGCGCCACCGGCATGCCGATCCTGGCCAACGACCCGCACCTCGGCATCAGCCAGCCCGGCGTCTGGATGCAGATGGGCCTGCACTGCCGCGAGGAGGCCGCCGACTGCACGCTCGACACCTCGGGGTTCACCTTCTCCGGCGTGCCGGGCGTCATCATCGGCCACAACGCCGACATCGCCTGGGGCTTCACCAACCTCGGTCCCGACGTCACCGACCTGTTCCTGGAGCAGACCGAGGGCGACGACCGCTACGTCCGCGACGGCGCCACGGTGCCGCTGCAGGTGCGCACCGAGACCATCGGGGTGCGCGGTGAGGACGACGTCGAGCTGCGGGTGCGCGAGACGGTGCACGGCCCGCTGATCAGCGACGTGTCCTCGGAGTTCGCGACGGTGGGCGCCAACGCGCCGACCGACGAGCCGGGAGACCGGGGGAGCGGCTACGCCGTCGCGCTGGCCTGGACCGCCCTCGACCCCGCCCCCACCGCCGACGCGATCCTCGCCCTCAACCGCGCCTCCGACTGGGACGAGTTCCGCGCGGCCGCCGCCGACTTCGCGGTCCCCGCGCAGAACCTCGTCTACGCCGACCGCGAGGGCCACATCGGCTACCAGTCCCCGGGCCGCATCCCGATCCGGCGCGGCGGCAACGACGGCACCATGCCGGTGGAGGGCTGGATCAGCGCCAACGACTGGACCGGCGACTACATCCCCTTCGACGGCCTGCCCAGCGTGCTCGACCCCGAGGAGGGCTACCTCGTCACGGCCAACCAGGCCGTCATCGACGAGCGCTACCCCTACCTGCTGACGAAGGACTGGGACTACGGCTACCGCTCGACACGGATCCGCGAGGTGCTCGAGTCCGAGGGCGAGCTCTCCGTCGCGGAGATGGCCGACCTGCAGCTCGACTCGGCCGACCCGATGGCCGAGACGCTCGTGCCCTACCTCCTCGACGTGGAGCGGCTGCCCTCGCCCTACTACCGCAACGCGCAGAACCTGCTGCGCGACTGGGACTTCACCTCCCCGGCCGACAGCGCGCCCGCCGCCTACTACAACGTCGTGTGGCGCACGATCCTCGAGCGGACCTTCCACGACGACCTGCGCCAGCGCACCTGGCCCGACGGCGGCGACCGCTGGTTCCGCGTGGTGAGCGACATGCTCACCGAGCCTGCCGGGCCGTGGTGGGACGACGCCCGCACCGACGACCGGGTCGAGACGCGTGACGACATCCTGCGCGCGGCGCTCATCGAGGCCCGCGACGAGATGACCCGGCGCCAGTCGCGCGACCCCCGGCTGTGGGAGTGGGGCCGCCTGCACCGGATGAACCTCCGCCACGCCACCCTGGGTGACTCCGGCGTCGCGCCGGTCGAGCGGTTCTTCAACCGCGACGGCTGGGAGGTCGGCGGCGGCTCGTCCATCGTCGACGCCACGTCGTGGAACGCCGTCGACGGCTTCGAGGTCACCGCCGCCCCGTCGATGCGCATGGTCATCTCGCTCGCCGACTGGGACGACTCCCGGTGGATCAACCTCACCGGCGTCTCCGGCCACCCGACCTCGTCGCACTACACCGACCAGACCGAGCTCTACGTCGACGGCCAGACCCTGCCGTGGGCGTGGAGCCGCGAGGCCGTCGAGACCGCGACCGAGCACCGGCTGACGCTCGTCCCCGCGGCCGACTGACGCCCGGGCGCGCCGAGAGACGGCTCACCGGGTGAGTCGGACGACCCCGCTCGACGTGAGCGCGAAGCCCACCGGGACGTCGTGGGGGTCGGTCGGCACGGCGAGCCCCACCTCGTCGTCGTGGAGCAGCACGGCGACGGGCGTGCCCGCCGGCACCCGCGCCAGCGCGCGGTCGTAGGAGCCGCCGCCGCGCCCGAGGCGGTCGCCGGTCCGGGACACGGCGAGCCCCGGCACGATCACGACGTCGGCGGTGCGCACGCCGTCGACGCCGAGCCGTGGTCCGGCCGGCTCGTAGAGGCCGCGGGCGGCCCTGACGAGGCCGTGCTCCCCGGTGTGGACGGCCCAGTCGAGGTCGTTGTCGGGCCGCAGCACGGGCAGCAGCACCCGGGTGCCGGCGGCCAGGAGTGCGTCGAGCAGGTGCCCGGTGCCGGGCTCGCTGCCCACCGAGACGTACGCCGCGACGGTGCCGGCGTGCCGGACCGGCTCCCACGACCGCGCGACCTCCGCGACGGAGGCCGCGAACGCGGCGCAGGCCTCGAGCGGACGACGCCGCCGGGCCGCCAGGACCTGGTCGCGAAGGGCGGTCTTGGCCGCCGAGTGTCCTGCTCCCACACCCGCAGCCTACGATCGATCCATGGCAAGCAAGGGCAGTGCGCAGGGCCTCCAGCTCGCGCGCCAGAAGATGCGCGACGCCGGCGTCGACGAGGTCGCGATCGACACGTTCGCGCACTACTACCGGCTCCTCGAGCACGGCGAGACCGGGATGATCCCCGAGGCCTCGATCGAGCCCCTCGACATGGAGTCGCTGGACGACGTCGAGGTCCCCGAGGAGGTCGGCGCCGAGGCCATCCGCAGGACGGCGGTCATCAAGCTCAACGGCGGGCTCGGCACCTCGATGGGGATGGACCGCGCCAAGTCGCTGCTGTGCGTGCGCCGCGGCCTGAGCTTCCTCGACATCATCGCCCGGCAGGTGCTGCACCTCCGCAAGGAGCACGACGCCACGCTGCCGCTGATGTTCATGAACTCCTTCCGCACCTCCGCCGACACGATGGCGGCGCTGGCGCGCTACGAGGACCTGCCGGTCGACGGCCTGCCGCTGGAGTTCCTGCAGAACAAGGAGCCCAAGCTGCTGGCCGCCGACCTGATGCCCGCGGCCTACCCCAAGGATCCCGACCTCGAGTGGTGCCCGCCCGGCCACGGCGACATCTACACCGCGCTGCGCGGCACCGGGCTGCTGGCCCGGCTGCTCGACGCCGGCTACCGCCACGTCTTCGTCTCCAACTCCGACAACCTCGGAGCCGTGCCCGACGCCCGGGTGGCGGGCTGGTTCGCGCAGAGCGGAGCGCCGTTCGCGATCGAGGCGGTGCGGCGTACGCCGTCGGACCGCAAGGGCGGCCACTTCGCGCGCCGCAAGGCCGACGGCCGCATCGTGCTGCGCGAGTCGGCCCAGACGCTCGACGCCGACAGGGAGGCGCTCGCCGACCTGAGCCGGCACCAGTACTGCTCCACCAACAACCTGTGGTTCGACCTGCAGGCGATGGTGGAGGCGCTCGACGCGCGTGGCGGCATCCTGGGCCTGCCCCTGATCAAGAACGTCAAGCACCTCGACCCGGCCGACCCCTCCACGCCGGAGGTCATCCAGATCGAGACCGCGATGGGCGCCGCGATCGAGGTGTTCGAGGGGGCCCGCACCATCGAGGTGGGTCGCGACCGCTTCGTGCCGGTCAAGACGACCGACGACCTGCTGGTCCTGCGCTCCGACGTCTACGACCTGCGCCGCGACTACGTGCTCGACCAGGCGGGTGAGCAGGTGCCCTTCGTCTCCCTCGACGGAGACTTCTACAAGCTCGTGCGCGACTTCGACAAGCGCTTCCCCGAGGGCGCGCCGTCGCTGCGCGAGGCGGGGTCGTTCACGGTCGAGGGCGACTGGACCTTCGGCCCCGGCGTCCGTGTCGTCGGCGACGTGTCGCTCGCGGCCCCGGCCGCCCAGCGGGTCGAGGCCGGCGCGGTGCTCGGCGAGCAGCCGGATGGCACCCGGCCCGACGACCAGGGCAGCGATGGCTGACCTGCTGCCCGTCGCCGACTACGTCGAGCGCATCCTGGCCACGGTCTCCCCACTTCCCGCGTTCCCGCAGCCGCTGATGGAGGCGCTCGGCCTGGCGCTGGCCGAGGACGTGGTCGCCCCGATCTCGCTGCCGAGCTTCGACAACTCCTCGATGGACGGCTACGCCGTGGTCGCCGAGGACGTCGCCGGCGCGAGCCAGGACGCTCCCGTCACGCTCCCCGTCGTCGGCGAGATCGGCGCCGGGCGGTCCTCGATCCTGGCGATCTCGCCCGGCTCGGCGGTGAAGATCATGACCGGCGCACCGGTGCCGGCCGGCGCCACGGCGGTGGTGCCCTACGAGTGGACCGACCGCGGCGTCGCGTCCGTGCGCATCACCCGCGCGGCGGCTCCGGGCCAGCACATCCGGCCGACCGGCGACGACATCGCCGAGGGCGACATGCTGCTGGAGGAGGGCACCGTCCTGGGGCCGCGCCACCTCGGGATGCTCGCCGCCGTCGGTCGTTCCACGGTGCGTACGCGCCCGCGTCCGCGGGTGGTCGTGATCTCCACCGGCTCCGAGCTGCGCGACCCCGGCACCCCGCTCGGTCGCGACTCGATCTACGACGGCAACTCCTACCTGCTCGCCGCGGCGGCGCGCGCCGCCGGCGCCATCGCCTACCGGGTCGGGATCGTCCCCGACGAGGCGCACGCCTTCACCGAGGCGCTCAGCGACCAGCTCGTCCGCGCCGACCTCGTCGTCACCAGCGGTGGCGTGAGCGAGGGCGACTTCGACGTCGTCAAGGAGTCGCTGTCGCACCACGGGTCGATGTGGTTCGGAGGCGTGGGCATGCAGCCCGGCAAGCCCCAGGGCTTCGGCACGGTCGGCGAGGACGACACCCCGGTCTTCACCCTCCCCGGCAACCCGGTCTCCTCCTACGTCTCCTTCGAGATGTTCGTGCTGCCGGCGATCCGCCGGATGATGGGCAAGCTGCCCTACGTCCGCCCCGCCGGCCGCGCCCGCCTGACCCACGGGCTGTCCTCCCCGGACGGCAAGGTGCAGCTGGTGCGCGGGCTCTACGAGACCGACCGCGGTGGTGCCTTCGTCTCACCCGTCGGCGGCCACGGCTCGCACCTGATCGGCGACCTCGCGGCTGCCAACTGCCTCATCGAGGTGCCGGCCGCCACGACCGCGATCCCGGCCGGCGAGATGGTCGCCATCCGCCGCCTCGACGAGGAGTTCTGATGGACGACCCCCGGCTGACCCACGTCGACGAGCACGGCGCCGCCCGCATGGTCGACGTCGGCGACAAGCCCGTCACGACGCGTACGGCGTCGGCGAGCGGCCGCGTGCTGGTCAGCCCGGCCGTGGTCGAGCTGCTGCGCGGTGAGGGCGTGCCCAAGGGCGACGCGCTCGCGGTCGCCCGGATCGCCGGGATCATGGGGGCCAAGCAGACCCCCGCGCTCGTCCCGCTGTGCCACCCGCTCGCGATCTCCGGCGTCACCGTCGACCTCGAGGTGGCCGACGACGCGGTCGAGATCGCCGCGACCGTCCGCACGACCGACCGCACCGGCGTCGAGATGGAGGCCCTCACCGCCGTGTCGGTGGCCGCGCTCACCGTCGTCGACATGGTCAAGGCCGTCGACAAGGCCGCGACGATCACCGACATCCGCGTCGAGACCAAGACCGGTGGCCGGTCGGGCTCGTGGACCCGGTGACGCGGTGGCAGCGGTGAGCCTCCCGGCCGCGGTCGTCGTCGCGTCCAACCGCGCCGCGGCGGGCGCCTACGCCGACGAGACCGGCCCGGTGATCGTCGCGTGGCTGCGCGAGCAGGGCTTCGACTGCGGCGAGCCGGCGGTCGTGCCCGACGGCGACCCGGTCCGCGACGCCATCGCCGCAGCCGTCGCGGCCGGGGCCCGCCTGGTCCTCACGACCGGCGGCACCGGACTCACCCCCACCGACCGCACCCCCGAGGCCACGGCGCCGCTGCTCGACCGCGAGGTGCCCGGGATCGCCGAGGCGATCCGCGCCGCGGGCGTGGCCCAGGGCGTACCGGCCGCGATGCTGTCCCGCGGCCTCGCCGGCATCGCCGGGCAGTGCCTCGTCATCAACCTCCCGGGCTCGCGCGGCGGCGTGAAGGACGGGCTCGGCGTGCTGGAGCCCGTCGTGCGCCACGCCGTCGAGCAGGTCGTGGGGAGCGACCACTGAGCGCCCCGGGCTGGCCCGCCCGCCTGGAGTCGGAGGGGATCGTCGTGCGCTCGCTGCGCCGGAGCGACGCCGACGACTGGCAGGCCGTGCGCGCCCGCAACCACGACTGGCTGCGCCCGTGGGACGCGACCGTCCCGCCGGGCTCCGCGCCGCGCCCCTCGTCCTACAAGGTCGTCACCCGCACCCTCCTCCACCAGGCCCGGCAGGGCCTGTGCCTGCCGTTCGTGATCGAGGTCGACGGCCGGTTCTCCGGTCAGGTGACGGTCAGCAACGTCGCTCGCGGCTCGGCGCAGTGGGGCTCCATCGGCTACTGGGTCTCCGCCGACGTCGCGGGCCGGGGAGTGGCGCCGCGTGCGGTCGGCATGGTGATCGACCACTGCCTCGGTCCGGTGCGCCTGCACCGGCTCGAGATCTGCATCCGGCCCGAGAACACCAACTCGCTGCGCGTGGTGGAGAAGCTGGGGCTGCACCAGGTGGGCTACGCCCCGCGGTTCCTCCACATCGACGGGGACTGGCGCGACCACCGGATCTTCGCGATCACCGCCGAGGAGGCGCCGGAGGGTGTGCTCGCGCGGCTCGGAACACACCAGTCACACCAGTAGTTCTGCGACACACCACTTGACATCCGTCCCGGTCGCGCTCCACGCTCATACGCTTCGACTGTGGACCTGAGCGCTCTCATCTTCGTCGCCCTTGCCGTGGCGTGGGCCGTCTACCTGATCCCCAAGGCCCTCAAGCACCACGACGAGGTGGTGCGCAGCCGCTCGGTCGAGAAGTTCTCCCACACCATGCGCGTCCTGGCCCGCCGTGAGCCCGTCGACCGCCGCAACGCCCGGCTGGTCGTCTCGCCGATCCGCACCGGGCTGCGGCCGCCGGTCGAGACCAAGGCCCGCACCCAGGCCTTCCCCGACGCCGACGCGGCGTCCGCGGTCGTGTCGACCTCGATCACCACCGAGGTGACGCGCGAGGTCACCGCCACTTCGTCCCCCTCCTCTTCCTCCGCGGCCGCGGCCGTCCCCGGTCGTACGCCCTCGCGCCGACCGTCACCGGCCGCCGAGCGGGCGTCCGCACGCCGCGCCGCCAAGCGCCGCCGCACCGTGCTCGCCGTCGTGCTGCTCGCCAACCTCGTCGTCATCGGGCTGGCCGCAGCCCGCGTCGTCGCCTGGCCGTGGGTCGCGGTCCCGGCCGGCGTCCTCGTCGCCTGGCTGGTCGCCTGCCGGGTCTCGGTGCGCGCCGAGCGGCGCCAGCGCGCCGCCCGCTCCGCCCTCGAGGTCGGCGTGCCGCCGGTCGTCGAGGAGGAGCTCGACGCCACGGGTGAGATCGCGGTGACGCCGCCCTCGCCGCGCACGCCCGACGTGACCGTCGAGACCGTCGAGCCTGGCGAGGCGGGGGACACCCCCGCCGCAGCGGACGCCCCGGCCGTGCTCACCGGTGAGGTGCCGGTCGTCGGCGGCTGGGACATGGTGCCCACCACGCTGCCGACCTACGTCGGCAAGCCGGCGGTGCAGCGGCGCACCGTCTCCACGATCGACCTCGACTCCACCGGCGTGTGGTCCAGCGGCCACCACGACGGCGACTCCGCCCTGGCCCGCTCCGCCGAGCAGTCCGAGAAGTCGGCCCGCGACGCCGCCGAGACCCGCCGCGCCAGCGGCGCCTGACCCCTCCCTGACCCCTCCCGGCCCCGTCCCACCCCCATCCCACCCGGACGTCAGGGGAATCCCCGGTCCCGACCGGGCGCCCGCATGACGTCCCGCCGGGGGGATTGGGTGGGCGCCGACGCGCTCGTGTATCTTTGCGACGCGCCGTGAGGCGTTTGGGGCTGTGGCGCAGTTGGTAGCGCGTCTCGTTCGCAATGAGAAGGTCAGGGGTTCGAATCCCCTCAGCTCCACCACGTACGCACAGCACCGCCCGTCACCTGCCCGCACAGGTGGCGGGCGGTCCTGCGTCTGCGGCGGGGTCAGGTCCCCAGGGCGGTGAAGCTCACCGCGGTCGCGAGGAGGAGCTGGTCGTCCGCGACGGCCTGGCGAGTCAGGAGCATCGCCGCGGCACCGCTCTCGCCGTCTCGCAGCGCGGCGTGGAGGTGCGTCATCACCTCGGCGGTCGCGTGGTCGTGCACCTTGACCAGGCTCGAGACGACGCCGGCACTGCCCATCGCCAGCAGGCTCACGCTGAGGCCGAGCAGCTCGTCGGCGCCGACGGGCTGCATGTCGCCCGTCTCGCACGCCGAGAGCACCACCCGGTGCGGCGGGCGGGCGAGCCGTTCGAGGTCGTGGACCATCAGCGGACCGTCGGCGAGCTCGATGGAGGAGAACAGCGGGTTGTCCTTGCGGAAGCTGCCGTGCGCCGCGATGTGGACGAGCGCGGCGCCGTCGATGCCGGCCAGGCAGGCCTGGACCGTCGCGGTGTCGCCGGCCAGGTGGGCGGCGTCCGGGTCGTGGCGTCGGAGGGTCTCGACCTCGGCGCCCCCGGAGGCCAGCCCCGGGCCGACGATGAAGCTGCGCCGGTCGCTGGCCGGACGTCGGCGCGACGCCCGCAGCCACAGCCGCGCCGACGGCGTGCTCGACACGGCCCGGTCGGTCAGCGCCGGGACCAGCGCCCAGGGGAGGCGCTGGAGCTGGTTGGTGGCCGAGACCAGCACCGGCCCCGAGCCGGGGACCGCCTGGTCGCCGAGCAGCGCGGCCTGGAGGCGGGCGCCGGCCTGGGCCAGTGCGACCGACTGCCCCCGCCCGGCCCGGGTGAGCAGGAACCGGGCGTACTCCTGGGCCTGCACCGCCTTGGCGAGGTCGCCGACGTGCACGAGCCGGGCGCGCCCGCGGTGTGCCACCACTGCGTGGAGGTCGCCGTCGAGGGTGAACAGCTCGACGAGCGTCGTGTCGTGCTCGGCCAGGGTGTCGAGCAGCTCGGACACCTCGGTGCGCGCACCGTCCGCACCGGCCGGGTCGTGGGCACCCGACGCCCGTCCGCTGCGCAGCAGGTGCCTCTCGCGGATGCGGCGCTCCAGCTCGGCGATGCGGCGCTCGAGGTGCGCGGTGGGCTGTCCGGCGTCGCGGGCGGAGTTGGCCTGCTGGGTCTGCGACCGCAGGGCGGCCAGGTCACGGGCGGTGTCGTCGTCGCGGTGCACGACGCTCGGCGCGTCCACGACGGTGCCCCGCCAGCGCTCGGTCCAGTGCAGCACCTGGCGCGGACGGCCCGCGGCCAGTGCCGAGCGGAGGCCGAGCGTGGCCAGCTCCTGCCCGCGCGCGGAGGCGAGGGCGCGCAGCTCGTCGCTCCCCAGCAGGATCTGGTGCTCCGCGATGGCCGAGAGCCCCCGCTCGCAGGCGCGCAGGGTGGCCGCGGTGCGCCCGGCAGCCATCTGCCGGCGGGCCGTGGCGAGCCATCCGAGCGCCCGGGTCAGGGCCGCGTCGTGCCGCTTCGCACGCTCGGCCTCGCGCAGCAGCTCGTCGGCGAGGCCGGGCTCGGCGTCCCCGACGATGGTGGCCGCCAGGAGCAGCACCTGGACGTGCTCGGGGATGCGCAGGCGCCGTGACCGCTCGACCAACGCGAGGGCGTCTCGCCGCAGCGCCGGCGACGTGCGTCGGCTGCGAGCGTGCCGGGCGGTGAGGGCCACCAGCTGCACGCGTGCGGCGAACCACTCGCGTCCCTGGTGGGTGAGGATCCGCGCGGCGCGAGACGCCGTCGACTCCGCACGGTCGTGGTCGCCGGCGGCGAGCGCGACGCGGGCCTGGACGCTGAGCAGGTCGGCCTGCTCCTTGGCAGGCCACGATCCCTCCTCGAGCGCCGACGCGACGCTCTCGCGCGCCTCCGGCAGCAGCCCGGCGGTGAGGTAGGCGGTGCTGCGGTCGATGACGAGGTCGGCTGTCGTCGCGCCCGTCTTGGCGAACGCCTCGGCGGCCTCGCCCAGCAGGGCGAACGCGCGGGGCAGGTCGCCGGCGAGGTAGGCGACGTAGCTGTGGTTCTGCACGGTGACGGCGTGGGTGAAGTCGTCGCCGAGCTCGGTGCTGATGCGTCCGGCCAGGGCGAAGTGCCGGTCGGCGGCCTCGAGGGCGCCGCGGAACAGGCACGCGTAGCCCAGCAGGTTGAGCGCCCGTGCGTGCCACACCTGGTCGCCCTCGGCCGCGAACCGCTCGACGGCCCTGGTCATGTCGGCGGCGCCCTCGTCGAAGCGGCCCTGCGCCGTGATGTAGACCCACCCGCGCCGCGTCAGCGCAGTCGCGCGCTCCGTGCCGCGAAGGACCGCGATGGCCGCGTCGAGGTGCTCGAGGCCCTCCCGGGTCCGTCCGGCCGTGGCGAGGGTGCCGCCGAGCGTGGCCTGGACGTCGGCCCGGCGCGTGCGGCTGCCCGCCTCCTCGGCAAGGCGCATCGCGGTGCGCAGCTCGCGCAGCGCCCGCGGCAGGTCGCCCTGCTCACGGTGCGCGATGCCGAGGACCTGACGGGCGTAGGACAGGGTGATCGGGTCGCTGCTGCTGCGCACCAGGTCGTGGGCGCGCGCCCGTGCGCCGGCGAGGTCGACGAACATCCCGCGCAGGAGCTCGGCCGCCTCGTCCTGCGACTGCTTGGCGCGCACGGACCGGTCGGTCAACAGGCCCCCTCTCGCGGGTGCACCCCCGATGCGCGCCCCACCGGGATCCTACTGACGTACGCCGCTCCCCAGGCACGCTCGGCGCCACGTGGACGCGCCGGTGCGCGCAGGCCGTTCCGCGCGGTGAAACCCGACCGCGGCAAACCGTCCTCGCCGCCCCCGAGTGGGTCTAGTGTCCGAGCATGGCTCACGACCACGAGATCAAGGACGACGCCCGTCGCAAGCTGACCGACCAAGTGCTGAACTTCCACGAGGCCAACGGCGATGCCGTGGCGTGGAACACCGAGGCTCCCGCTGACTTCACCTTCCTCTTCGACCCCGATCACCTGCTGGTGCGCACGAGCGCCGTGGAGGCGTTCGAGCGGGCCGTCGCGGCCACCAAGGACGAGCTGCTCGACGGTGAGCTCACGCGGGCCGAGGAGTCGGTCCAGGGCCGGCTGGTCCGCTACCGGCTCCCACCCCGCCGCGCCGGGCTGTCGCTTCCCGACGTCGTGACCGAGCTGCGGCGCATCGGCGACTTCCCGCCGGGCGACGTGACCCTCGACCACTGGATCCACGTCGCGCCGGGCGGCGGCACCCTCTGCCCGGCGATCGAGCCGGAGGAGACGGGCCTGAAGGAGCCGTGGCCGGGGCAGTGCGAGCCCCGCAGGCGCAAGCGCAAGCCGGTGCGGGTCTCGGTGGTCGACTCCGGCTGGCACCCGCCGGCCGCGACGGACCCGCGCACCCCGTGGCTGGCGGGCGTCGAGGGCGACGACGAGCTCAACGGGCCCGACCTTCGCGAGTACGCCGGGCACGGCACGTTCATCGCGGGCATCATCCGCTGCCTCGCCCCCCACACCGACATCTACGTCGAGGGGTTCTGCATCGGCGGCGCCGGCGGCGGGGGCATCCTCGAGTCGCGGATCGTCGACCAGCTCGAGGAGGCCCTCGCCCGTGACCCGAAGGTCATCAACCTCTCCGCGGGCTGCCGCACCCACGACGACCTCCCCTCCCTCGCCTTCGAGGTCTTCTACGAGACCCTGCTCAAGGAGCGCGACTGCGTGCTCGTCGCGGCCGCGGGCAACGACGCGTCGCCCGCCCCGTTCTGGCCGGCCGCTGCCCCGTGGGCGATCGGCGTCGGGTCGCTCGACCATGACGGCCGCGTCTCGAGCTACTCCAACTACGGCGTCTCCGCCGACGTCTACGCCCTGGGACGCAACATCGTCAACGCGTTCCCCGACGGCACCTTCACCTGCGAGGAGACGCCCAGCAAGGGCGACGTCCGGGTCTTCAACACCGGCATGGCGCGGTGGTCCGGCACGTCGTTCTCCGCACCGGTGGTCGCCGGCCTGATCGCCCGGGAGATCTACGCGTCGGGCTCGTCGGCCGCCGACGCCGCAGAGGCCGTGCTGGCGACCAGCGCGTACATGTCCGACCCTGCCGTGGGGCCGCTCCAGGGGTTGCGCCAGCCCTACGACGCCTAGCCGTACTGCTCGCACACGTCGGTCGTTCGGGTGGCGACACGATCGGCGCCTCCCACGCTGGGCCTGCCCCGAGCCTTCAGGGCGGGCCAGCCAAGACACCCTCGTCCCCGCTAGGACACCCGGATCCGGGTGGTTGAGCGGGCATGTGACCGCTTGAGTCGGGGCGCGGACGCCGAGGCCGGCCCCCGCGCCCCCGGCTCAGGCCGAGTCGCCCGTGGGCCCGAAGCGCTCCACCCGGATCGATGCGGGGGCGAGGCCGCACGCGACGAGCAGCTCCTCGGCGTACGCCGCGAACCGGGCCGACCCGCACACGAAGCCGAGCTCGACGCCGTCCAGCAGCGGGGTGAGCTCCTCGACCGTGAACGGTCCGGCGGGCCGGCCGTCCACGTCGGCGCGGGTCCAGGCCATCGTGGCGCCGTGACGCTCGAGCTCGGCGGCATAGGGGAGCTCCTCGCGGCTGCGGCCCACCGCGGCGATGCGCAGCAGGTCGGTGCGGCCCAGCCGTCGTGCCGTGCGCGCCATCGCCACGGCGGGCACGACCCCGGTGCCGCCGACGAGGCACAGGACGGGGGTCTCGGTGTCCCAGACGAACCAGCGGCCGATCGGCCCGCGCAGCTCGAGCACGTCGCCCACCTCGGCGACGTCGGCGAGGAACTCCGAGACCTCGCCGTCCGGCTGCCGCTCGATGAGCAGCTCGAGGAGCGGGTCGTCGGTGTCGGAGGCCAGGGAGTACGACCGCTGGGCCGTGTAGCCGTCGGGGGCACGCAGCCGCACCAGGTAGTGCTGCCCGGGCAGGTGGCGGGGCCGGCCCTCGACGTGCATCCGCAGCCGCACCGTGGTCGGGGTCGGCATGTCCTTGGCGATGATGCGGCCGTCGGTCCAGGCCGCCAGGGGCGCCGGGGCCACGTCAGTCGCCCTGGTAGCGCTGCTCGAGCCACGGGTCGCCGCGGTCGTGGTAGCCGTTCTGCTCCCAGAAGCCCGGCCGGTCCTCGGCCATCAGCTCGAGCCGGGAGAGCCACTTGGCGGACTTCCAGAAGTAGAGGTGCGGCACGAGCAGCCGCAGCGGCCCGCCGTGCTGGCGGGGGAGCGGCTCGCCGTCGAAGCTCCACACCACCCACGCCTTGCCGCCGGTGACGTCGGCGAGCGGCAGGTTGGTGGTGTAGCCGGTGATCGAGTGCGCCATCACGTAGCCGGCCGAGCCCTCGGGCGCCGCGACGTCGAGGAGGTCGTCCACGCTGACGCCGCTGAAGGTGGTGTCGAACTTCGACCAGGTGGTGACGCAGTGGATGTCGCCGAAGAACGTCGACCCGGGGAAGGCGTGCAGCTCCGACCAGCTCCACGTGTGCGGCGACGCCACCAGCCCGTCGACGCTCAGCGTCCACGTCTCGGCCGGCTGCTGCGGGGTGGCCTCGGCGCTCAGCACCGGCCACGACGACCCGGTGTCGTACTGCCCCGGTGGCAGGCGGCCGTGCTGCGGCTCGGGACGACGGCGGTGGAAGCCTCGGGTGACGGGCATGGTCTGCTCCAGAGGGATCAGGGGACTCGTCCGACAGTCTGCCGCCGCGGCGCCGGTCGTGGGACCCCGTGGGGCGGACTACCGTCTGAGCGTGACCGACTACCAGCGGATCCTCGTGGTCAGCACGCAGGCCGGCGCCGACGAGCTCGCGCGCGTGCGGTCCGGGCTCGGCTCCTCCGCGACCGTCGTCACCGCCCCGACGGTCGAGGGCAAGCGCGTGGTCCAGGCGCTCGGACGCCCCGCCCATCCCGAGGTGCTGCTCGCGCCGGTGCGCTTCCCCGGCGTGGACCGCGGGCACCGGCTCGACGAGGTCGTACGCCGCCACGCGGTCGCCGACCGCTTCCGCGACGTGGTCGTGGTGGCCGACCCGGCGACGATCACGCTCCTGCTGCGGGTGCTGGCCCCCGACCAGCTGCCGGCGTCCGGACCCGTCACCGAGGTCGGCCTGCCGCGTGGGGCGCGCCCGGTGCCGCTGCTCTGGGCGGCCGTCGCCGGCGTGGGGCTCGCGGTGCTGGCCGGGCTGTTGTCGGCCGTCCTGTCGTTCTGGGTGCTGCCCGCCGTCGTCGGGGTCGCCGGCCTGGTGCTGCTGGCGGTGCCCGGTCGGCGGTGGGTCGGGGAGGCGGCGCTGATCGCCGTCGTCGTCTCGCTGGTGGTCTCGCTGTTCGCGATCGTCGGGTCGACGAGGTTCCCGGGCGCCTGGTGACCGACCTGGTGACGACCTGGTGACGACCTGCGGCGTCAGCCCTTGCGCTGGCCGAAGAGCAGTCCGCGACGCATCGAGCGACGCGGCCGCGGGATCGCGGGGGCGGGCCACCACTCGACACAGACGTAGCCGGCGCGGTTGAAGCCCTCGCGGTAGACGAAGTTGTCGCCGCACCCGCACACCCAGCGCTCGCCGAGCTCGTGGTCGTCGCCCCTGGGCGCTCCCTCGGTCTGCAGGCAGACATGAATCATCGTCGAGTCCATCGCAACGCCCCCTCCTCGCGTCGACACCCGGCAGCAGCCCGGGTCGGCCCATCGTCATCGGACGCGAGCGCAAAGAGAATGGGCACGCGCGGAAGTGCGGACCATCTTGAGACAACCGCGACAATTCGTGCCGGGTTCGGGGCGAGCGGGCGGGCGTCAGATCCAGCGCAGGAACCAGATGCGGGCGTTCCACTCCGACTTCGTCAGCAGCGCGTCGGTCCAGATCGGCCAGAACCACGCGAACGCGATCAGGGCGAGCACCGTGTAGCTGCCGGCCACCACCACGCCGAACGTGCGGCGCGGGGTCGGGACGTCGGAGGTGCCGATGAGGTGGCCCATCGCGAGCACGATCGAGAGCACCAGGAAGGGCAGGGCGGTGATCGCGTAGAAGAAGAAGATGGGCCGGTCGTCGTAGGCGAACCACGGCAGCCAGGTGCTGGCGAGGCCGGCGACGGCCACCCCGTGTCGCCAGTCGCGGGCGCCGATCCACAGCAGCAGCGAGGCGACCATGGCCAGGCAGCCGCCCCACCAGATCACCGGGTTGCCGATCAGCAGGACCTGCCGGATGCAGCTCGAGCCGGACGGTGCCTCGCACCCCTGCGACCCCGGCTGGATGTCGGTCTGGGCGTCGACGCCGACCGGACGGCCGATCACCAGCCAGGTCGACGGCTTGGAGGCGTAGACGTGGGAGGAGTCGTCGAGGAAGTGGCTGTGGAACGTGTAGACGTCCTGGTGGTAGGACCACAGCGAGCGCAGCGACTGGGCCACCTCGCCCAGCCCCTCCGCGTCGGGCTCGCTCGCGGTGGGCCACGGCTCGCCGCCGCCGTAGGACGTGTACTGCGTGTTGCTGAAGGCCTCCTCGTAGGCGTCGGCATGGATCAGCCAGCCCGTCCACGACGCGACGTACGTCGCCAGCGCGACGCCGACGAGGGCGACGAACGCCGGGATGCCGTCGAGGACGACCGAGCGCAGCAGCGGTCGGCGCTGGCCGAACGCGCGGCGGGCGCCGGCGCTCCACAGCCACGCGAGCAGACCGAAGACGGCCAGGCCGTAGACGGCCGACCACTTGGTGCCGCAGGCGAGCCCGAACGCGACGCCTCCGGCGACCAGCCACGGGCGCCACCAGAAGAGACCGCGACGGCCGCCGCCGGACGCCAGCCGGTCGCGCAGCCACTGGCGGTCCGCGACCACGCAGTGCACGCCGCAGAGGGTGAAGAACGCGAGGAAGATGTCGAGCAGCGCCAGCCGCGACAGCACGAGCTGCAGGCCGTCGATCGAGAGCAGCAGCCCGCCGACGAGACCCAGCACAGTGGAGCCGGTGACGCGACGGACGAACCGGCACATCAGCAGCACCATGAGCGCGCCCACCACCGCCGACGCCGTGCGCCACCCGGTGGGGTCCATCCCGAAGACCTTGATCCCCGCGGCGATCAGCCACTTGCCGACCTCGGGGTGCACGATCATCGACGGTCCGTCCTCGAACAAACCGGTGAGGCTGCCGTTGAGGATCGTCTTGTCGGCGTCCTCGACGTAGTCGCGCACGTAGCCGTGGTTGAGCAGCGACCACGCGTCCTTGGCGTAGTAGGTCTCGTCGAAGGCGAACGCGTGGGGCGTGCCGAGGTGCCAGCGCCGCAGGAAGAAGGCGAGGGCGGCCAGGCAGAGCGCGCCCGCCCACCCGAGCACCGGGTCCTCCGATCGCCAGCGCGGGCGATTGCGCTCGGCCGCTGTCGGAGTCACGCGAGGCACTCTAGCCAGACCCGCGCGAGGCCACGGGCGTACGCACGGCCGGGCGCGACCGCGTCGTCGCCGACCGCGGCGGAGCCGGGAGCCGGACCCCCGCGGCGAACATCTACGGTGAACCCATGAGCACCCCCCGACGTTCTTCTCCTCCGCTCCGCTCCTCCGAACAACGCCGCGGGGACCCCGCTTGACTGGCGTCCTGGTCCTCGCGGGCACCCCGATCGGGCAGGCCGGCGACGCGCCACCGCGGCTGGCGGAGGAGCTGTCCGGCGCCGACGTGGTCGCCGCCGAGGACACCCGGCGGCTCAAGCGGCTCTGCGCCGACCTGGGCATCACGCTGCGCGGGCGGGTGGTGTCCTACTTCGAGGGCAACGAGCAGGCGCGCACGCCCGTGCTGCTGGAGGCGCTGCTCGCCGGCGAGCGGGTCGTGCTGGTGACCGACGCCGGGATGCCCAGCGTCTCCGACCCCGGCTACCGGCTGGTCGCGGCCGCGGTCGAGCACGACGTGCGCGTCACGGCGGTGCCGGGGCCGAGCGCGGTGCTCACCGCGCTCGCCGTCAGCGGCCTCCCGGTCGACCGGTTCTGCTTCGAGGGCTTCCTGCCCCGCAAGGCCGGGGAGCGCGGGCGTCGCCTGGCCGCCCTGGCCGCCGAGGAGCGGACCATGGTCTTCTT
This sequence comes from Nocardioides sp. Z24_21, assembly GCF_058134345.1. NCBI lineage: Bacteria > Bacillati > Actinomycetota > Actinomycetes > Propionibacteriales > Nocardioidaceae > Nocardioides > Nocardioides sp. Z24_21. Next base: position 995,443 of record NZ_JBYTTH010000001.1, on the reverse strand, counting down.
CGAGGCGCCGCACCGCACCGAGGCCGCGTTGGCGGCGATGGCCGACGCGCTGGGCGACGACCGCCCGGCCGCGGTGTGCCGCGAGCTCACCAAGACGCACGAGGAGGTGCGCCGGGGGCCGCTGGCCGAGCTGGCCGCCTGGGCCGCCGACGGCGTCCGCGGCGAGGTGACGATCGTGGTGGAGGGCTCCAGCGGCGCCCCCGCCGTCGACACCGACCCGGGCTCGATCCGCTCGGCCGTGGCGGGCCTGGAGGCCTCCGGCTCGACCCGCAAGGAGGCGATCGCCGAGGTCGCCCGTCGGGCCGGGTTGCCCAAGCGGGAGGTGTACGACGTTGTCCACCGGTGACCAGGCATCGGAGCCGGGGCCGACCCGCAGCCGCGCCGCCACCGAGGAGAGGTCGGGAGCCCGGCGCGACCGTGAGCGCCCGCCTGCGCCGGAGCCGCTGCCGCACCCCGTCGTCGACAACCACTGCCACCTCGACATCGCCGACGGCGACTGGCTCGACACCGCCGACGCGATCGCGGCGGCGGCGGCCGTCGGCGTGCCGCGGATCGTGCAGATCGGCTGTGACCTGCCGGGCGCCCGCTGGGCGGTGGCCGCGGCGGCCGAGCACGACGCCCTGGTCGCCGGCGTGGCGCTGCACCCCAACGAGGCGCCCCGGCTCGCCGAGGCCGGGCGGCTGGAGGAGGCGCTGGACGAGATCGAGCGGCTCGCGCAGTCGCACGCGAAGGTGCGCGCCATCGGTGAGACCGGGCTCGACACGTTCCGCACGGGCGAGGAGGGCCGCACCGCCCAGGAGGAGAGCTTCCGCCGCCACATCGACCTCGCCAAGCGGCTCGACAAGACGCTGGTCATCCACGACCGCGACGCCCACGACGACGTGCTCCGCGTCCTCGACGAGGAGGGTGCCCCCGAGCGCTGGGTGATGCACTGCTTCTCCGGCGACGCCTCGTTCGCGCGCCGGTGCCTCGACCGCGGGGCCCACCTCAGCTTCGCCGGCACGGTGACGTTCAAGAACGCCGCCCCCCTGCGCGAGGCGCTGGCGATCACGCCCGTCGACCGGGTGCTGGTGGAGACGGACGCGCCCTACCTGACCCCGACGCCGTGGCGCGGACGACCCAACGCGTCCTACCTGGTGCCGCACACCGTGCGGGCGATGGCCGAGGTGCTGCAGGCCGACCTGGAGCACCTCTGCCGGGCGATCGACGCCACCACCGAGGTGGCCTTCGGGGGACCCTGGTAGCCGGTCCGTCGACGGGCGGGCGTGCCCTCCCCGCGGGTGGACGTGGGGAGGGTCTCCCCAGAAATCCGCCCTCAGGAGTTTGCGTCGTCGCCCGTCATCGTTATCGTCTTGTGATTGTTGGCCGGGATCGGGAGCGATGTCCGGCAGCAGGAGGACCGGTTCGGGCCGGTCCTGCGAGACCCCCGCTCGCACGTCGCACGACTCCCACGGCTCTTCCCGTGGATGCCGCGCACGCTCGACCGGGGGGTGCTGCCCCCGAGGCCCGGACAGAACGACGTTCGGAGAATCGTGCGCTCTCGTCTCGCGCAGCTCAGCAGGTCCAAGACCGTCCTGGCGACCCTCGGGGCGCTCGTCGTGGCAGCCGTCGGAGGAACGACGGTCGGCTACGCCGCCCTCACCAAGGACGTGACCCTCACCCTCGACGGGGACCCTCGGCAGGTCAGCGCCATCGGCGGCACCGTCGGCGACGTCCTCGAGGCCGAGGGTGTCGAGCTCACCGACAAGGACCTGGTCGCTCCAGCGCTCGACGAGCCGGTCAGCGACGGCTCGGCCATCGCCGTGCAGTTCGGGCGACCGCTCGAGCTCTCGGTCGACGGCACGGCGCACACCTACTGGGTCAACTCGACCGACGTGGCCAGTGCCCTCGGTGAGATCGGGCGCCGATTCGCCGGCGCCGACCTGTCGGCCAGCCGCAGCTCGGCGATCGGTCGCGACGGCCTCGCCCTCGAGGTCGTCACCCCCAAGGTGGTGCACCTCAAGCTGGGCGGCAAGCAGCTGAAGAAGCGCAAGCTGGCCGCGATGACGGTCGCCGACGTGCTCGACGACGCCGGCTTCGACGTCGACCGGCACGACAAGGTGCGTCCCTCGCTGACCACCGAGATCGCCGACGGCGACAAGATCGTCGTCACCGACATCCGGGTGGTGACCAGGAAGGTCGCCCGCGAGGTGGTCGAGGCCCCGGTCGTCGAGCGCGAGGACTCCTCGATGCTGGAGGGCAAGCAGGAGGTCGTGCGCGCCGGTCGCGACGGCGTCCGCAACGTCACCTACCGCCTGCGCTTCGTCAACGGCGAGCTCCGGGCCCGCACGGTCGTCAAGGCCGACGTGAAGGTGAAGGCCCAGCCGCGGGTCGTCCGGGTCGGCACCAAGGAGGAGCCCGAGGAGCTGGCCGCCAACTTCGCCGGCGGCAGCACCGTGTGGGACTCGCTCGCGCAGTGCGAGTCGGGCGGCAACTGGGCCATCAACACCGGCAACGGCTACTACGGCGGCCTCCAGTTCAACCTCGGCACCTGGCGCGCCTACGGCGGCACCGGCTACCCGCACCAGGCCTCCCGCGAGACCCAGATCGCGGTCGCGACGCGCCTGCGCGACGCCACCGGCGGCTACGGCTCGTGGCCGTCCTGCTCGGCCAAGCTGGGCCTGCCGCGCTGATCGGGGACCCCCCACTAGGCTTCGCGATCATGACCACGAACCCGGCCGGCCCGAGGCTCCTCGGGCCGGCCGAGGTGCGTCAGCTGGCCGCGGAGCTCGACCTGCGCCCCACCAAGCAGCGCGGCCAGAACTTCGTCATCGACGCCAACACCGTGCGCCGGATCGTGCGCGAGTCCGCCATCACCGCCGACGACGTCGTCGTCGAGGTCGGCCCGGGCCTGGGCTCGCTCACGCTGGCCCTGCTCGCGGTCGCCCGCCGGGTGATCGCCATCGAGGTCGACCCGCTCCTCGCGGGGCGGCTGCCCGCCACCATCGCGGCGTACGCCCCCGACCAGGCCGACCGCTTCGAGGTCGTGCTGGCCGACGCGATGCGCGTGGAGTCGGTGCCCGGGCCGCCGCCGACCGCGCTGGTGGCCAACCTGCCCTACAACGTCTCGGTGCCCGTCCTGCTCCACCTCCTCACCCTGCTGCCCTCGCTGGAGCGCGGCCTGGTGATGGTGCAGGCCGAGGTCGCCGACCGCCTCGCCGCGCCACCGGGGTCGAAGACCTACGGCGTGCCGAGCGTCAAGGCCGCCTGGTTCGCCGACGTGCGCCGTGCGGGCACGATCGGCCGCAACGTCTTCTGGCCCGCCCCCAACGTCGACTCCGGGCTCGTCGCCTGGACCCGGCAGGACCCGCCGCGCACGACGGCCACCCGCGAGGAGGTCTTCGCCGTCGTCGACGCCGCCTTCGCCCAGCGGCGCAAGCAGGTGCGCGCCGCGCTGCGCGGGCTGGCGGGCTCGGCCGAGGCGGCGACCGCCGCGCTCGAGGCGGCCGGCGTCGACCCCACCGCGCGCGGCGAGGTGCTCGACGTGGGCGACTTCGCCCGGATCGCCGAAGGGCTGGCGGCCACCCGGGACCGGGCGGCGGAGTGAGCACCACCGTCCGGGCGGCCGCGAAGATCAACCTCCACCTCGGCGTCGGCGCGCCCCGCGAGGACGGCTTCCACCCGCTCGACACCGTCTACCAGGCGATCTCGCTCTACGACGACGTCACGGTCTCCACCGCCAGCTCCACCCCCAACTCCACCGCCAGCTCCACCCCCAACTCCACGGTCAGCTCCACCCCCAACTCCACGGTCAGCTCCACCCCCAACTCCACGGTCAGCTCCACCGTCGCCGAGGACTCGCTGTCCGTCTCCGGCTCGTCGTACGTCGACGTGGCCGGGGTGCCGACCGACGCCACCAACATCGCGCTGCGGGCGCTCGACGAGGCGCGGTGCGGGGGCGCCCACCTCGTGGAGATCGCCAAGCAGATCCCGGTCGCGGGCGGCATGGCCGGCGGCTCCGCCGACGCGGCGGCGGCCCTGCTCGCGCACGACCGGCTGCACGACCTGCGCCAGCCCGACGACGTGCTGCTGGCGCAGGCCGCCCGTCTCGGCAGCGACGTCCCGTTCTCACTCGTGGGAGGAACGGCGCGCGGCCGTGGCCGCGGCGAGGTCGTCGAGCCGATCGTCGACCAGGGCACCTGGTGGTGGGTCGTCGTCCCGGCCGCGGTCGGCCTCTCCACGCCGGAGGTCTACCGCCACTTCGACCGGCTCCACCCCGACGCGCCGGCGCAGCCCGCCGAGCCGACCGAGCTCCTGGCCGCCCTGGCCAGCGGCGAGCCCGTCCGGCTGGCGCGCGCGCTGCACAACGACCTGCAGGAGGCGGCCGTCGACCTGCGCCCCGAGCTGGGCGACCTGATCGACCGCGGCGAGGCCGGCGGCGCCCTGCGCGGCATGGTCAGCGGCTCGGGCCCCACGTGCGTCTTCCTCTGCGACTCGCAGGAGGGCTCGGCGGAGGTGCTCGCCGCGCTGTCGGCGTCGTACGACGTGGTGCTGAGCGCCGTCGGACCCGTCGCGGGCGCGCACGTCGTCGACACGCACCAGGTCGGGACGGGCCTGCGGTAGGTCAGGGATGGGGTCTTGACCCGATGGCGCGAACCGCTGTGGGCGGGGAAGTATGTCGCTATGGTGTGCGCAACGTCGACGACGTCGCACTGATCGCCTGGGGGAGGCATCGTGACCGTGTTCCTTGTCGTGGGCGGCGTCGGCGTGCTGCTGCTGCTCGTGACGCTCGTCCTCGGCGACGTCCTCGACGGCGCCCTCGAGGGCCTCAGCGCGGGACTCTTCTCGACCGAGGCCCTCGCCGGCTTCCTCGGCGCCCTCGGCTTCGGCGGCGCGATCGCCCTCGAGACCACCGGGTCGACCTCGCTCGCGGTCGTCGTCGGCCTCGTGCTCGGCGTCCTGCTCGGCTGGCTCGCCGCCCGGGCGTCACGGTTCCTCCACGGCGACGGCGAGGGCGACTCGGTGCGCACCTCCGACATGCTCGAGCGGATCGGCCAAGTGGTCAGCGCGATCCCCGAGGGGGGCTTCGGTGTCGTCTCGCTGACGGTCGGCGGCCACCTCACCCGCCTCAACGCCCGCTCGAGCGTCGCCCTGCCGGCCGGCACGCAGGTCAGCGTCACCCAGGTCATCTCGCCCACGGCCGTCCAGGTCGAGCCGCTCTTCCTTCCCTGAAGCCAGCCCCTCTCGTCTCGCACCACCCCACCTCACGCCCTCCTAGGAGCCCTGCCCATGTTCGGACTGTCCCCGGTGATCACCGCAGTGATCGGCCTCGTCGTCCTCCTCGTGCTGCTGGCGCTGCTGGTCACCACGCGCTACAAGGTGGCCGGGCCCAACGAGTCGTTCATCGTCACCGGACGCAAGGGCAAGGGGGAGGTGCGCAACCCGGAGACGGGTGAGATCTCGACCGACCTGTCCGGCCAGAAGGTCGTCATGGGCGGGGGCGTGTTCGTCATCCCCTTCGTGCAGCGCCTCGCGACGCTCGACCTGTCCTCGCGCCGGATCTCGGTGCAGATCCGCGGCGCGGTGTCCGGACAGGGCATCAAGCTCAACCTCGACGGAGTCGCGCTGGTCAAGGTCGGTGGCAACGAGGACTCGATCCGCGCCGCGGGCCAGCGCTTCCTCAGCCAGCAGGGCGAGATCGAGACCTTCACCCAGGAGGTCCTCGCCGGCGCGCTGCGCTCGATCGTCGGCTCCATGTCGGTCGAGCAGATCATCCGCGACCGCGCCGCCTTCGCCCAGCGCGTCGCCGAGGAGTCCGAGTCCTCGCTCACCGGCCAGGGCCTGGTGCTCGACACCTTCCAGATCCAGGACATCACCGACGACGGCTCCTACCTCGCCGACCTCGGTCGTCCCGAGGCCGCCAAGCTCAACCAGCTCGCCTCCATCGCCGAGGCCAACGCCCGCCAGGCGGCCGAGCAGGCGCGCATCGCCGCCGAGCAGGAGATCGCGGTCACCCAGCGCGCCCTCGCGCTCAAGAACGCCGAGATCAAGGCCGAGACCGACGCCGCCAACGCCCAGGCAGCGGCCGCCGGGCCGCTCGCCCAGGCCGACCGCGACCAGGCCGTGCTGCTCGAGCAGGAGAAGGTCGCGGTCCACCAGGCGGCGCTCAAGGAGCGCCAGCTCGACACCGAGGTCCGCAAGCCCGCCGACGCCGAGCGCTACCGCGTCGAGACCGAGGCGCAGGGTCGCCGCGCCTCCGCCATCCTCGAGGCCGAGGCCCGCAAGGCGTCGTCGATCGCCAACGCCGAGGCCGAGGCCGAGAAGGCCCGCCTGACCGGTGAGGGCGAGAAGTCGCGTCGCTCGGCGCTCGCCGAGGCCGAGGCCATCGAGGGTGCCAAGCGCGGTGAGGCCGAGAAGGCCCGTCGCGTCGCCGAGGCCGACGCGCTCCGTGCCGAGGGTGAGGCCCAGGCCGCCACCATCCTCGCCGCCGGCCAGGCCGAGGCCGAGGCCATGGACAAGAAGGCCGCCGCCTTCGCCGGCTACAACGAGGCCGCCGTGCTCCAGATGCTCATCGAGGTGATGCCCAAGGTGGCCGCCGAGCTGGCTCGCCCGATGGGCAACATCGACAAGCTGACGGTCATCTCGGCCGACGGCGCCGGCGAGCTGCCCAAGCAGGTGACCAACAACCTCGTGCAGACCATGGAGATGCTCAAGGCCACCACCGGCCTCGACGTCGAGTCGCTGATACAGAAGTACTCCGGCACCAACGGCTCGGCCACGCCGACCCTGGGCGAGGGGTCCTCCGCGGCCGGCGGCCAGTCGGACTCCTGACGCCGTCGGGCGTCTCCCTCACGCAGCGCCCGGGAGGGGGGCGTGCGCCGATCCGTGCCGAGCGGGGTGCACCTGAGAGGATCGCCCGGACATGGCGAACCTGATCAACCTCGAGCGCGTCTCGAAGTCCTACGGCGTACGGCCCCTGCTCGACGACGTCTCCCTCGGTATCTCGGTGGGCGAGCGCGTCGGCGTCGTCGGCCGCAACGGTGACGGCAAGACGACCCTGCTCGAGGTGATGACGGGCCTCGAGGAGCCCGACTCCGGACGCGTCTCGCGCACCCGTGGCATCGAGATCGGCTACCTCCACCAGGGCGACGAGCTCGTCGACACCCACACCGTCCGCGAGGCGGTGCTCGGTGGCCGGCAGGACCACGAGTGGGCCGCCGACGCCACCACCCGCGAGGTCGTCGAGGAGCTGCTGGCGGGCGTCACCCTCGACCGCGCCGTGGTCGGCCTGTCCGGCGGCGAGCGCCGTCGGTGCGCCCTGGCCGCCCTGCTGCTCTCGCGCCACGACCTGATCGTGCTCGACGAGCCGACCAACCACCTCGACGTCGAGGCCGTCGCCTGGCTCGCCGCGCACCTCGTCCAGCTCCCGTCCGCGCTGATCGTCGTGACCCACGACCGGTGGTTCCTCGACGCCGTCTGCCAGACCACGTGGGAGGTCCACGACGGCGCGGTCGACGCCTACGAGGGCGGCTACGCGGCCTACGTGCTGGCCAAGGCGGAGCGCCAGCGGCAGGCGGCAGCCACCGAGACGCGGCGGCTCAACCTCGCCCGCAAGGAGCTCGCCTGGCTGCGCCGCGGCGCACCCGCGCGTACGTCGAAGCCCAAGTTCCGCATCGAGGCCGCCAACGCGCTCATCGACGACGTGCCCCCGCCGCGCGACCGCATCGAGCTGCAGCGCTTCGCCAGCCAGCGGCTGGGCAAGGACGTCATCGACATCGAGGACGTCGACCTGTCCCGCGGCGACCGGCGCCTGCTCGAGCACGCCACGTGGCGCATCGGTCCCGGCGACCGGGTGGGCATCGTGGGCGTCAACGGCGCGGGCAAGACCTCGCTGCTCTCGCTGATCTCCGGCACCCTCGCCCCCGACGTGGGCCGGGTCAAGCACGGCCGCACGGTGCAGATGCAGCACCTCACCCAGGCGCTCGACGAGATCGACCCCGACGCGCGGGTGCTGCCGACGGTGGAGTCGATCCGCCGCGTCAGCAAGACCCTCGACGGCCAGGAGGTCACCGCCACCTCGCTGCTCGAGCGCTTCGGCTTCACCGGCGACCGGCTGACCGCCCGCCTGGGCGACCTGTCGGGTGGCGAGCGGCGACGCTTCCAGCTGCTCAAGCTGCTGCTCAGCGAGCCCAACGTGCTGCTCCTCGACGAGCCGACCAACGACCTCGACATCGACACCCTCAACGTCCTCGAGGACTTCCTCGACTCGTGGCCCGGCACGCTCGTCGTCGTCTCCCACGACCGCTACTTCCTCGAGCGGGTCACCGACTCGATCTGGGCCCTGCTCGGCGACGGCCAGGTCTCGATGCTGCCCCGGGGGGTCGAGGAGTACCTCGAGCGCCGCGCGGCCCTCCCGGCGGCCCCGTCGGCCGGGCCGTCCACCGCTGCGTCCTCCGCTGCGTCCTCTGCTGGGTCCTCGTCAGCACCCGCCGGTACGCCCTCGCCCGACGTCGCTGCCAGGGCCCGGCCCGGCTCGGCCGAGGACCGCGCCGCCCGCAAGGTGCTGGCCCGGGTCGAGAAGCAGCTCGAGCGCATCGCCGAGCGCGAGGCCGAGCTCCACGCCGAGATGGAGGCCAACCTGTCCGACTACGACCTCCTCGCCCGCGTCGGCGCCCAGCTCGGCGAGCTCGCCGCCGAGAAGGAGGAGCTGGAGCTGGAGTGGCTCGAGGCCTCCGAGGTCGTGGAGTAGCCGGGTCCGGGCCCTCCTGTCGAAGTCCCCGCTCGAGCGGGGACTCCGACACGTGGAGGCGGTTGCAACCCCCTCCAGGTGTCAGACTTCCCCACCAGGTCAGCTGAAGGGCGCGAGCAGCGAGCGCAGCAGAGCGGCGAGCTCGGTGCGGTCGCGGTCGGACAGGTCCGACATCAGGTCGGCCTCGGCCGCCAGCAGCGCCTCGAACGCCCCGTCGACGGCGGCCTTGCCGTCGGCGGTCAGCCGCACGAGCACGCCGCGCCGGTCGTGGGGGTCGGGGAGCCGCTCCACCAGGCCGCGGCCGGCGAGCCGGTCGACCCGGTTGGTCATCGTGCCGCTGGTCACGAGCGTCTCGCGCAGCAGCCTGCCGGGGGAGAGCTCGTAGGGCTGGCCGGCGCGGCGCAGCGCGGCCAGCACGTCGAACTCCCACGACTCGATGCCGTGGGCGGTGAAGGCGTCGCGGCGGGCCAGGTCGAGGTGGCGGGCCAGCCGGCTGATGCGCGAGAAGACCTCGACGGGCGCGAGGTCCAGGTCGCCGCGCTCGCGGCCCCAGGCCTCGACCAGGTCGTCCACCTCGTCACGCATGGAGGACATCGTGCCAGATCGGTCGAGAATCTTGACATCGAGACTGTTCGGGCGAGAGGGTGAAATATCTCGACATCAAGATATGTTACGGACGAGATCCGCCGGGTATGGGACGGTCGGGCGGGCGGGCGATCCGTTTCGCCACTGGACGCCCGGCGTTCGAGCGAGGAGGACACACGACATGAGCCACAGCTGGGACCCCGACCGCTACCTGGCGTACGCCGACGAGCGCGGGAGGCCGTTCGTCGACCTGCTTGCGCGGGTGCCCGCGGAGAACCCCCATGTCGTGGTCGACCTCGGCTGCGGGCCGGGCAACCTCACCGCCCTGCTGGCCGACCGGTGGACCGGCGCCCGCGTCATCGGCGTCGACAGCAGCCCCGAGATGATCGCCGCCGCCCGCGCCCTCGACGGCATCGAGTGGGAGGTCGGCGACCTCCGCGACTGGGCCCAGCCCGACCCGCTGGCCCTGCGCGAGCCGATCGACGTGCTCGTCTCCAACGCCACGCTCCAGTGGATCCCCGACCACCTCGAGCTCCTTCCGGGCCTGCTCGACCGCGTGCAGCCCGGGGGGTGGCTCGCGTTCCAGGTGCCGGGCAACTTCGACGAGCCCAGCCACACCATGCGCGCCGACCTCGCCGCGCGAGCGCCGTACGCGGAGCACGTGCGCGGGGTGCGGGTGCCGGCCAGCCACGACCCCGACGACTACGCCCGGGTGCTGCTCGACCGCGGCTGCGAGGTCGACGTGTGGGAGACGACCTACCTCCACGTCCTCACCGGCCCGGACCCCGTCTTCGACTGGGTCTCGGGCACCGGAGCCAGGCCGACGCTGCTGGCGCTGCCCGACGACCTGCGCTCGCACTTCGAGGACGAGTTCAAGGCGCTGCTGCGCGCGGCCTACCCCGCCGACGACTCCGGCCGCGTCATCCTGCCGTTCCGCCGGATCTTCGTGGTCGCGCGCAAGGCTCCGGGGGTGCTGGTCTGATGCGGCTGCACCACGTGCAGGTCGCCTGCCCGCCCGGAGGGGAGGAGGCGGCGCGTCGGTTCTACGCCGACGCGCTCGGCATGAGCGAGGTCGACAAGCCGGCCGACCTCGTCGCCCGCGGCGGCTGCTGGTTCCGGGCGTACGACGACGCGGGCGCGGTGGCGGCCGAGCTGCACGTCGGCGTCGAGGACCCGTTCGCGCCGGCGCGCAAGGCGCACCCGGCCTTCGTCGTCGACGACCTGGCCGAGGTCTCCGCACGGCTGCAGGGGCTCGGCTTCGAGGTCGACGAGCGGGAGCGCGACTCGTTCCCGGGCCACGTCCGCCTCCACACCCGCGACGGTCACGGCAACCGCGTCGAGGTGCTCCAGCGCCGCTGAGCCGATGTCCCCGGGATCGGGCCACCTCCGCCGATCCGCGGACGCACGGCGCTGGCGGGCGCACTCAGGTGGCTAGGCGAGTGGCTTGGCCTCGGCCGTCGACTCGCCCACCATGCTGACCTCGAGGACCTTCTTCTCACCGACGAACTTGTGCTGCAGCCAGGTGGCCAGCCACGTCAGCAGCAGGTTGACGACCACGTAGATCGCCGTGATGACGATGATCGTCGGGACGTGGTTGCCGAAGCTCTGGTAGATCGGCTTGGCGATCCGGGTGAGGCCGAGGCCGGCCACGGCGTAGCCGAGACTGGTGTCCTTGAGGGCCACCACCATCTGGCTGATGATCGCGGGGATCATGATCTTGACCGCCTGCGGCAGCAGCACGATCGTCATGACCTGCGTCTTGCGCATGCCGATGGCGTACGCCGCCTCCGCCTGACCCCTCGGCACGGCGTTGATGCCGGCGCGGAAGACCTCCGCGAGCACGGCGCCGTTGTAGAGGGTGAGCGCGAGCACGACCGACCAGTAGGTGCGGCGGCTGAGCTCGTCCATGCCGCCGAAGATCGCGTAGAAGCAGAAGATCATCAGCATGATGACCGGCACCGCGCGGAAGAACTCCACGACGAGCCAGCACGGCCAGCGCACCCAGCCGTGGTCCGACAGCTTGCCCACGCCGAACAGCACGCCGAACACGACGGCGCCGATGACGGCGCTGAAGGCCATCTGGAGGGTGACCAGCAGGCCGTCGACCAGGATCGCCTCGATGTAGCGCGGGGTGAGGAACGGCTCCCACTTGTCGTACTCGAGCTGGCCGGCGGCCTGGAGGCGCCACACGACGAAGGCGATGGAGGCGACGACGCCGACGCCGGCGATGATGCTGTAGGTGCGGTGCCGCGCGCGGGTGGCGGGCCCAGGGGCGTCGAAGAGGACTCCGGTGCTCATGTCAGGCCACCTTCCAACGGCGCTCGAGCATCGTCGAGACCAGGGAGATGATCTCGACGAGGATGACGTAGCCGATCGCGAAGGCGATGAAGATGCCCCAGCGCTGGTCGGCGTAGTCGTTGGTGAAGCCCTTCATCCGGCCCACTGCCTCGATCACGCCGAAGACTCCGGCGACCGAGGTGTTCTTGAGCAGGGCGATGAGGGTGCTGGCCAGCGGCGGCACCGAGGCGCGGATCGCCTGGGGCAGCACGACCTGGGACATCACCCCGGTGAACGGCAGGCCGATCGCGCGGGCGGCCTCGGCCTGCCCGAGGGGCACCGCGTTGACGCCGGAGCGGATGGCCTCGCACACGAAGGCCGCCGTGTAGAGGCTGAGGGAGGCGACCGCGGCGCTGAAGAACGAGGTGAAGTCGAAGGGGCCGATGTGGATGTCGACCCAGGTGAAGCGGAGGGCGTCGAAGATCTTGCCGGCGCCGAGCTGGAAGAACAGGAAGATCATGACCAGCGGGGTGTTGCGCACGAGCGTGACGTAGGCCGTGCCGAAGATGCGCAGCACCGAGACCGGGCCGACCCGCATGGCGGCGAGCAGCGTGCCGAGCGCGAGCGAGAGCACGGCGGAGACCAGGAAGAGGAAGATCGTGTAGCCGAAGGCCCTCAGCACCAGGTCGAAGTTGTCCAGGACGGCGTTCACGCCACTCCTCTCTCGGTCGGGCCCGGCCCCTGCTCGGGGCCCGGGTGGGGGACACGGCCCCGGGCCCGCCGACGACGGCGGGCCCGGGATCCGGTCAGGTGGGTACTACTCGCAGGAGTCCATCTCCGGCAGCTCGGGCACCTCGACGCCCGAGGGGCCGAGGGTGGCGTTGAACGCCTCCTCGTACGTGCCGTCCTCGTGGGCCTCGGTGATCGTGTCGACGATCCACTGGCACATCTCGGGGTAGTCCTGGGAGTAGCCGACGCCGATGCGCTCCTCGGAGAACTCCTCGCCGACGACCTTGAGCTCGCCCTCGTTCTGCGCGGCGTAGCCGGCGAGGATCGTGCCGTCGGTCGTCATCGCCTCGACGGTGCCGTCGAGGACCTTCTCGACGCACTCGGAGTAGGTGTCGAAGCCGACCGGCTTGGCGCCCTCGGCCTCGATGTTGTCGAGCGAGGTGGACCCGGTGACCGAGCACACCTCCTTGCCCTTGACGTCCGCGACGTCGTCGATGTCGCTGTCGGCCTTCACCAGCAGCTGCTGGCCGGTGACGAGGTAGGGGCCGGCCTGGCCGACGACCTGGCGGCGCTCGTCGGTGATGGAGTACGACGCCAGCACGAGGTCGACGGTGTTGTCCTCGAGGAAGGGCTCACGGTTGTCGGAGATCGTCTCGACCCACTCGACGTCGGTCTCCGGGTCGATGCCGAGGCTCGCGGCGAGCACCTTCGCCATCTCCACGTCGAACCCGGTGGGCACGTCGGAGGCGGCGTCCTTGAAGCCGAGGCCGGGCTGGTCGTACTTGACGCCGATCTTGATCTTGCCGTCCTCGGCAAGCTCCTTCATCCGGGTGCCGTCGTCGAAGTTGTCGGCCGCGTTCTCGGTCACCTCGACCTCGGCGCTCTCGGTGTCCTCGCCGGCGTCGCCGCAGGCGGCCAGCGACAGGGCGAGTCCCGCCGTGGCGATGACCGCCTTCGTCCTGATGAATCTCATGCGTTGTTCTCCTTTGGTTCGCGGCCCCGAGGCCGTCGGTGGGTTCCGGGTGGGGAGCTGCGGGGGAGGGGCGGGGAAGGGCGGGGAAGGGCGGGGAGGGCCTCAGTGCTTGAGGATCTTGCCCAGGAAGTCCTTGGCGCGGTCCGAGCGCGGGTGGATGAAGAACTCCTCGGGGGTGTTCTCCTCCACGATCGCGCCGTCGGCCATGAACACGACGCGGTCGGCGGCCGTGCGGGCGAAGCCCATCTCGTGGGTGACGACGATCATCGTCATGCCCTGCTCGGCGAGGTCGACCATGACGTCGAGGACCTCCTTGATCATCTCCGGGTCGAGCGCGGAGGTCGGCTCGTCGAAGAGCATCACCTTCGGCTCCATGGCCAGGGCGCGGGCGATGGCCACGCGCTGCTGCTGGCCGCCGGAGAGCTGGGCGGGGTACTTGTTGGCCTGGTGGTCGACGCCGACCCGCTCGAGCAGCTCGCGGGCCTTCTGCTCGGCCGCGGCCCGGCTCATGCCGCGCACCTTGATCGGCCCAAGGGTGACGTTCTCGAGGATCGTCTTGTGGGCGAAGAGGTTGAAGCTCTGGAAGACCATGCCGACCTCGGCCCGCAGTGCGGCGAGCGCCTTGCCCTCCTGGGGCAGGTCCAAGCCGTCGAGGGTGATCGTGCCCTCGTCGATGGTCTCGAGCCGGTTGATCGTGCGGCACAGGGTGGACTTGCCGGACCCGGACGGGCCGATCACGACGACCACCTCGCCGCGCGTCACGGTGAGGTCGATGTCGCGGAGTGCGTGGAGCTGCCCGAAGTACTTCTGGACGCCCTTCAGCACGACGAGGGGCTCGCCCCGGCCGGCGCTGACGGTGGCCGTTTGCTGCGCGGTCATGGGGGCAACCTATCGGCAGGTGGCCCGCGCGGACCATCAGGCATGGCCCCCGGGGACCATCACAGAGTGGTGACGATTCCCGCGTCGGGGTCCCACCGGCGCAGCGACGACAGGGTCACCACCACGTCCTCGTGGCCCAGCACGCCGACCGCGCGGCCCACGTCGGCTCGTGCCATCCGCCGCGCCAGCGTGAGGTGGGGGAGCCACCCGACGTGCTGGACGTCACGCACCCGCGAGCGCAGGTCGAGCACGGCACGCACCAGCGCGTCCGGCACGTCGAGGACCCGGACCAGCGAGACCCGGCTGCCGCCGAGGAGGGCGAGCCCCGAGGCGCGGACCTCCACCGGCAGCAACGGCCCGAGGAGGTCGTTGGCCCGCTGCTCGTCGTCCCCGCCGAGCGCCGGGGCCGCGACGACCGTCACGTGCGGGCTGTTGGTCGACCCGCGGTGGTCGAGCTGCGACGGCAGCCCGGCGTCGCGCAGCGCCTGCCAGTCCCGGCGTACGGCCTCGCGACCGGTCTCGTCCGGCAGCAGCTCGAGCGCGTGCATGCGGGGCATGCCGCGAGCCTAGGCACGGTGCCGCGGCGGGCGCGGGGTCCTCGTCGCGATTGCCCCCGCCCCCGCGCGCCGCCGTACCCTTGAACGGTCATGAGCACCGTCGCAGAGACCCCCGCACGCACCTACGAGGTCAAGACCCACGGGTGCCAGATGAACGTCCACGACTCCGAGCGGCTCAGCGGCCTGCTCGAGGACGCGGGCTACGTCCGCGCCGCGGCGGACGAGCAGGCCGACGTCGTCGTCTTCAACACGTGCGCGGTGCGCGAGAACGCCGACAACAAGCTCTACGGCAACCTCGGTCACCTCGCCCCGGTCAAGGCCGCCAGGCCGGGCATGCAGATCGCCGTCGGTGGCTGCCTGGCGCAGAAGGACCGCGACACCATCACCCAGCGGGCGCCGTGGGTCGACGTCGTCTTCGGCACCCACAACATCGGCTCGCTGCCGGTGCTGCTCGAGCGGGCCAGGGTGGCCGAGGAGGCGCAGGTCGAGATCCTCGAGTCGCTGTCGGTCTTCCCCTCGACGCTGCCCACCAAGCGCGAGTCGGCGTACGCCGCCTGGGTGTCGATCTCGGTCGGGTGCAACAACACGTGCACCTTCTGCATCGTCCCCGCCCTGCGCGGCAAGGAGAAGGACCGCCGCCCCGGTGAGGTCCTCGCCGAGGTCGAGGCGCTGGTCGCGGAGGGCGTCACCGAGATCACCCTGCTGGGCCAGAACGTCAACGCCTACGGCGTGGAGTTCGGCGACCGCCAGGCGTTCTCCAAGCTGCTGCGCGCCTGCGGCTCGATCGAGGGGCTCGAGCGGGTGCGCTTCACCTCGCCGCACCCGGCGGAGTTCACCGACGACGTCATCGAGGCGATGGCCGAGACGCCCAACGTGATGCCGTCGCTGCACATGCCGCTGCAGTCGGGCTCCGACAAGGTGCTGCGCGACATGCGCCGCTCCTACCGCCAGTCGAAGTACCTCGGCATCATCGAGCGCGTGCGCGCCGCGATCCCCGACGCCGCGATCACCACCGACATCATCGTGGGCTTCCCCGGCGAGACCGAGGAGGACTTCCGGGCCACCCTCGACGTGGTCCGCGCCGCCCGCTTCTCCGCCGCCTTCACCTTCCAGTACTCCAAGCGCCCCGGCACCCCGGCCGCCGTGCTCGAGGACCAGGTGCCGCCGGACGTCGTCAAGGACCGCTACCAGCGCCTGATCGAGGTGGTCGAGGAGGTCGCCTGGGCCGAGAGCAAGGCGATCGTGGGCCGCACCGTCGAGCTGATGGTCGCCGAGGGCGAGGGCCGCAAGGACGTCGCGACCAAGCGCCTGTCCGGTCGCGCCCGCGACAACCGGCTCGTCCACTTCGCCGCCGACTTCTCGGCCGTGCCCGACGACTCCGTCCGCCCCGGCGACATGGTGGAGGTCGAGATCACCTACGCCGCGCCCCACCACCTCGTCGCCGACGGTCCGATCCGCTCCGTGCGCCGCACCCGCGCCGGCGACGCCTGGGAGCGGCGTACGTCCGCCCCCGCGGCTCCCGCCTCCGTCGGGCTCGGCATGCCCGCGGTCGGCGTCCCCGCCCCGCTTCCCCCCGCTCCCGCCTGCGGCTGAGCCCGCCCGCCGCTCGCCCGCCCGCTTGTCGTCTGGTCGGCTGTCGGCTGTCGTCTGTCGGAGTCCCCGCTCGAGCGGGGACTTCGACAGGAGCGTGGAGGATTCGAGCCACCAGGTGACCCGGATCCTCCACGATCGCCTCATCCACAGATCCGGCGGAGGGGGTCGCGCCGAGGAGCGCGGTCGTCGAGCGTGGTCGGGTGATCGATCTGGACTCCCTGCTCGCCTCCCAGGACGGGGTCGTCTCCCGCGCGCAGGCACTGGGCGCGGGCATGCTGCCGCACGACCTGCGCCGGATGGTGCGCCGCCGCGAGCTGGCGCCGCTGCACCCCGGCGTGTACGTCGCCCACACCGGCGACCCCGTGTGGGTCCAGCGGGCCTGGGGCGCGGTGCTCGCCTGCGCGAGTCCGCGCGGCGTCGCGGGCGTCGAGCTCGGCGCGGCGCTGGCGGGTGTCTCAGCGATGCGGGCGGCGGACGGCCCCGGGCGTCCGGACGGCGACGCCGGCCCGATCCACGTCGTGGTCCCGCGCAGCCGACGGGTGGTCGCGCCGGAGGGGGTACGCGTCACGCGCACCTTCCTGCTCCGCGACCGGGTCGGCTGGAACCTCGGACCGCCTCGACTGCGCTACGAGGAGGCGGCGCTCGACGTCGCACTGGGCACGGTCGGCGATCTCGCGGCGGTCGGAGCGGTCGCCCGCGCGGTGCAGGGTCGCCACACCACGGCTGTACGCCTGCAGCACGCCCTCGCCCACCGCGCTCGGGCCCCGCGCCGCGACTTCCTCGACGCCGTCCTGCGCGACGTGGCCGACGGGTCGTGCTCGGTCCTGGAGCACGCCTTCGTCACCCGCGTCGAACGTCCCCACGGGCTGCCGCGCGCCGAACGACAGCAGCGCGCGGGCACCGTCACGGGCGTGGTCTATCGCGACGCGTCCTATGGCCTGCGCCTGCTCGAACTCGACGGACGCCTGTGGCACGACACCGCCGAGCAGCGCGACCGCGACTTCGAGCGCGACCTGGACGCGGCCGTCGCGGGGCGCGACACCGTACGCCTCACGTGGGGGCAGGTCGTCGGCCGGCCGTGCTCGACCGCGGCCAAGGTCTCGGCGCTGCTGGAGCGGGATGGATGGCCGCCGGCCAGGTCGTGCGGCGGTGGATGTGCGCTCGAGCGGGCGGCATGAGCGCGGTGCCTGTCTGTCGAGGTCTGTCGAGGTCTGTCGGAGTCCCCGCTCGAGCGGGGACTCCGACAGGAGCGTGGAGGATCCGAGCCACCAGGTGACTCGGATCCTCCACGATGTGGTCAGGCGGGGGGCTCGGGGGACCCGTCCTCGGCCTGCTGGCCGGCGGTGGGCTCCCCGGAGGCCTCCTCACGCGGGGTGTCGGACTCCTTGTCCTCCGCCTCGCCCTCAGGCGCCTGCGGCTTCTCGTCGGGCTCTGCGATCTCGTCGGGCAGCACGTCGTCCACGGCCGGGTTCTCGTCCGGGTCCAGGTCGCGCGCGAGGCCCGCGTCGGCGGGGTCCTCCTGCAGCGCGTCGATCCCACCGGGGACCAGCTGCGGCTCCTCGGAGTACGGCTCGGGCATCGGGCTCAGTTGTTCGTCGGTCATCGATTCCCTCCCTGTCATCCGGGTGATCCTGCCTCGCCCGTCCCGCCCGGGCCACCCCCGGGCGGAGGGGCGTCCCACCCGAAGGTGAGGTAGCCGACCCCGGAGAACAGGTGCGCCAGCGCGTGCGCCTCGTGCGGCACCATCGGCTCGGGCAGGTCGTCGAGGCGGCACCAGCGCAGCTCGGCGCACTTCTCCGGCTCGACGATGCGCGGCTCGCCGGTCCACGACCGCGACGTGAAGAACCAGTCCACCCGCTCCTCGATCGCCGGGCCGAACTGGCTGCGCTGCATGGTCAGCACGAAGTCGAGCTCGAGGTCGGTGATGCCGAGCTCCTCGAGCGCCTCGCGCCGGGCGGCGTCGTACGCCGTCTCGCCGGGCTCGACGTGGCCCGCGGCGCCCGCCGCCCAGTGGCCGGGCATGTAGGGCACCGGCCCGCGCCGCTGGAGCAGCACCTCCGTCCCGCCGGGCGACTCGCGGAGCAGGTAGACGTAGGACGCCGGGACGAGGGCGAAGTGGTCGCTCACCCGCCCACCGTAGGGCGCTGCGACAATCGGCTCATGCCCCGTCCTGTCGTCGCCGTCGTGGGGGCCACGGCCTCGGGCAAGACCGGGCTCAGCCTCGACCTCGCGGAGAGGCTCGGGGGAGAGGTGGTCAACACCGACGCGATGCAGGTCTACCGCGGGATGGACGTCGGCACCGCCAAGCTGCCCGAGTCGGAGCGGCGCGGCATCCCGCACCACCTGCTCGACCTCTACGAGGTCACCGAGCCGGCGACCGTCGCGCTGTTCCAGGGCTGGGCGCGCGAGGCGATCGCCGAGATCCGCGGTCGCGACGCCACCCCGGTGCTGGTGGGTGGGTCGGCGCTCTACACCCGCGCGATCCTCGACCGCTTCGAGTTCCCCGGCACCGACGACTCGCTGCGCCGCGAGCTCGAGGCCGAGCTCGAGCGCGTGGGCAGCCACGCGCTGCACCAGCGGCTGGCGGGGGTCGACCCGGAGGCGGCCGCGCAGATCTTGCCCGACAACGGGCGCCGCGTCGTACGCGCGCTCGAGGTCGTCGCGCTCACCGGCCGCCCGTTCAGCGCCAGCCTCCCACGGCTGGAGTACGTCGACCCGCTGACGGTGCAGGTGGGCGTCGACATCGACCGGCCGACGCTCGACGAGCGGATCGCCCACCGCGTCGAGGAGATGTTCGCCGGAGGGCTCGTCGAGGAGGTCGAGGCGCTGCTCGAGCGCGGCCTCGCCGAGGCCCGCACCGCCTCACGGGCCATCGGCTACCGGGAGGTGATGGGATACCTCGCCGGCGACCGCAGCCTCGACCGGGCGATCGAGCAGACGATCGTCGCGACCCGGCGCTTCGCCCGCCGCCAGGACGCCTGGTTCCGCAAGGACCCGCGCATCGTGTGGGTCGCCCACGACGACCCCGACCGCGTCGAGAAGGCGGTCGGGGCGGTCGAGGCCCTGCTGGGCTGAGCTCGCCCGGGGCGCGGTGTCGGCGGGCGGTGCCAAGGTGGACCGATGGCGACCATCTACTACACCGGCTGCACGCTCGACGGCTTCATCGCGACCGCCGACCACTCGCTCGACTGGCTCACCTCGCGCGACATCGACGAGGAGGGGCCGATGGCCTATCCCGGCTTCCGCGAGCGCCTCGGCGCGTGCGTCATGGGGGCGTCGACCTGGCAGTGGATCCTCGACCACGACGACGACCCGTGGGGACCCCTGCCGACGTGGGTGCTGACCCACCGCACCTTCCCGGACGCGCCGCCGAGCGTGCGCTTCGACCGTGACGACGTGCGCCGCGTGCACGCCGAGATGACCGAGGCAGCCGCCGGCAAGGACCTCTGGGTGGTGGGCGGCGGCGACCTCGTCGGTCAGTTCCACGACGCCGGGCTGCTCGACGAGGTGTGGCTGCAGTACGCCCCGGTGACCCTCGGCGGCGGCGCGCCCGTGCTGCCCCGCCACGTCGAGCTCCGGCTCGAGGAGGTCGGTCGCAACCGCGACTTCCTGTGCGGGCGCTACACCGTCGTGGGCTGACGTCGGCACGCACCCGGTGGGGTGTTGGACAAGCCGTAGCGGCGGGGGCAGGGTTGGGGGCACCGTCTCCCGAGAGGAACCCATGCCACACCTCGCTCGTCGCGTCACCGCCACCTTCTCTGCCGCCAGCGGACTGGCGGTCGCCGCGTCGCTCGTCGCCTCGCCGGTGCCCGCGCAGCCGGCGGCCCAGGCGCCCTCCACCGCGCCGGCGCCGACCTCCGAGCTCCGACCGACGGTCAAGGACCCCACGGCCGTCGGCAAGGGCGGCGCGATCAGCACGGTCGACCCCGAGGCGAGCGCGGCCGGGCTCAAGGTGCTCAAGGCGGGCGGCAACGCGGTCGATGCCGCCGTGGCCGCGGCGGCGACGCTCGGCGTGACCGAGCCCTACAGCGCGGGCATCGGCGGCGGCGGCTACTTCGTGCACTACGACGCCAAGTCGGGCAAGGTCCGCACGCTCGACGGTCGCGAGACGGCTCCGCGCAAGATGCCGCAGGACGCCTTCATCGACCCTGCCACGGGCAAGCCCTACACCTTCACCCCCGACCTCGTCACGAGCGGCGCGAGCGTCGGCACCCCCGGCACCCTGGCGACCTGGGACAAGGCCCTCGCCAACTGGGGCACCCTCTCCTTGGCCGAGGCGCTCGCGCCCGCCACCAAGGTCGCGCGCCGCGGCTTCAAGGTCGACGAGACCTTCCGCCAGCAGACCCTCGACAACGAGGTGCGCTTCGCGGCGTTCCGCGACACCAAGAAGCTGTTCCTGCCCCAGGGCGACGCGCCCAGGGTCGGTTCGGTGTTCCGCAACCCCGACCTCGCCGACACCTACGACCTGATCGCCCAGCGCGGCCCGAAGGCGTTCTACCGCGGCCGCCTGGCCCGCCTGATGGCCGACGTGGTCCGCAAGCCGCGCACCACCAAGCGCACCGAGCTCCCCGTGCCGGCCGGCTGGCTGACGGCCCGCGACCTGCGCGACTACCAGGTCCGCTCGCAGCGCGCGACCCGCACGACCTACCGCGGCCACGAGGTCTACGGCATGGCGCCGTCGTCCTCCGGCGGCACCACCGTCGGCGAGGCGCTCAACATCCTCGAGCGCTACGACCTCTCCGCGATGACGGCCGAGTCGGCCCTCCACCACTACCTCGAGGCCAGCGCGCTGGCCTTCGCGGATCGCGGCAAGCACGTCGGCGACCCCGCCTACGTCGACGTCCCGGTCAAGCGCCTGCTCGACGACCGGTTCGCCGCCGAGCGTGCCTGCGCCCTCGACCCCGCGAAGGCCGCCACCAAGCCGGTCGCCGCCGGTGACGTGACGTCCTACGACGGCGTGTGCTCGCCGTCGTCGGCCAAGGGCACGACCGACGCCGACACCGAGAACATCTCCACCACCAACCTCACGGTCGCCGACCGGTGGGGCAACGTCGTGGAGTACACCCTCACCATCGAGCAGACCGGCGGCTCGGGCATGGTCGTGCCCGGCCACGGCTTCCTGCTCAACAACGAGCTCACCGACTTCTCGACCGTCTACGACGCCGCCGACCCCAACCGCATCCAGCCCGGCAAGCGCCCGCGGAGCTCGATGTCGCCCACGATCGTGCTCAAGGACGGCAAGCCGTTCCTGGCGCTCGGCTCGCCCGGCGGATCGACGATCATCACGACCGTCCTGCAGATGCTGGTCAACCGGATCGACCTCGGCATGACCATCGAGGAGGCCATCGCCGCGCCGCGCGCCGCCCAGCGCAACACCGCCAGCGTCACGGCCGAGCCGGAGTTCATCGCGGCCTACGGCCCCGCGCTCACGGCCCTGGGCCACACCTTGGCGCCCGCCGGTGACGCGTTCACCAGCGCCGCCGAGATCGGGGCGGCGACGGCGATCGAGTTCGGCTCCGGCAGGCGGATGACGGCGGTCGCCGAGCCCAGCCGTCGCGGCAAGGGGTCGGCCAAGGTGGTCGACCCGCGCTGAGGCTCGTCCCGCCTGCCACACTGGCGGCGTGAGCTACCCCTTCCTCAAGGGACACGGCACCGAGAACGACTTCGTGGTGCTGCCCGACCCCGACGGCACGGTCCACGGCGACGCCGACGGCGAGATGGACGCTGCGCGCGTACGCGCCCTCTGCGACCGTCGCGCCGGCATCGGCGGCGACGGGGTGCTGCGGGCCGTGCGCCGCGACGGCGGGTGGTTCATGGACTACCGCAACGCCGACGGGTCGGTCAGCGAGATGTGCGGCAACGGGGTGCGCGTCTTCGCCCGCTACCTCCACGACGTCGAGGGCGAGCCGTTCCCGATGCGGATCCTCACCCGCGCCGGCGTCAAGGTCGTCGACCGGTCCGGCGACGAGCTGACCGTCGACATGGGCGCCCCCGAGGTGCTGGGGGAGACGAGCGTGTCGGTGATGGGCCGGACGTGGCCAGCGCGCCACGTCTCGATGGGCAACCCCCACGCGGTGGCCTCCGTGGACAACCTGGCCGAGCCGGGCCCGCTCATCGAGCCGCCCGAGCACGACGACGCGGTCTTCCCCGAAGGCGTCAACGTCGAGTTCGTCGTGCGCCGCGGGGAGCGCCACGTCACGATGCGCGTCCACGAGCGCGGCTCGGGGGAGACCCGCTCGTGCGGCACCGGCGCCTGTGCGGTGGCGGTCGCCACGGCGCTGGCCGACGACGCCCCGCGCGGCACCAGCTACCGCGTCGACGTGCCCGGCGGCACCCTCCACGTCGTGTGGACCGAGGACGACCGCGTGCTGATGACCGGCCCCGCGGTGCTCGTCGCCCGCGGCGAGACCGACCTCTGAGTCGAGCGCCCGGCCCGTCGCAGCCGCCTCCGGGCCCCGCACCCGACTGGCATAGCATCCGGCGCATGGACATCACCGGATCCTCCGCCATCGTCACCGGCGGCGCGAGCGGCATCGGTGCCGCCGTCGCCCGGGCCCTCGCCGCGCGGGGCGCCGTGGTCGTCGTCGCCGACCTCAACGCCGAGAAGGGCGAGGCGCTCGCCGCGGAGATCGGTGGCGTCTTCGCCCCGGTCGACGTGACCAGGACCGACCAGGTCGCCGCCGCCGTCGAGGCCGCCGCCGAGATCGCCCCGCTGCGCGCGTGCGTCAACTCCGCCGGCATCGGCTGGGCGCAGCGCACCATCGGCCGCGACGGACTCCTCGAGCAGGCCCACGACCTCGACGCGTTCCGCCGGGTCGTCGAGATCAACCTGATCGGCACCTTCGACATGACCCGCCAGGCCGCGACGGTGATGAGCCGCAACGAGCCCGACGCCGACGGCCAGCGCGGCGCCATCGTCAACCTCGCCTCGGTCGCCGCCTTCGACGGCCAGATCGGCCAGGCGTCCTACTCCGCCTCGAAGGGCGGCGTGGTCGGCATGACGCTCCCGGTCGCGCGCGACCTCTCCGCGGCCGGCATCCGGCTCAACACCGTGGCGCCCGGCCTGATCGACACCCCGATCTATGACGCCTTCCCCGAGCCCGAGGAGTTCAAGGCCAACCTGGGTCGCAACGTGCTCTTCCCCAAGCGCCTGGGTCGGGCCGAGGAGCTCGCCGGCATGGTCGTGGAGTGCCTGACCAACTCCTACATGAACGGCGAGACGATCCGCGTCGACGGCGGCATCCGGATGCCCCCCAAGTGATGCCGGCCCGCTGACCGGGCCGCTGTCCGGCCTCTGACCGGGCCGCTGTCTGGCCCGCTGACCGCCCCACTGACGCCCGGCTCCGGCTGGTCCAGACCGACGGCCCCGATTCGGCCGATCGCCGCCGCGGCGGCCCGCGATGGAGGATCGTGCTGGACGGAACGTCCAGGACAGCCTGTGGGGGGCTCACGATGACCAACCTGATCGAGCCGCGCCCGGCGACAGCCGGCGCGGACAGCGACGACAGCGAGCTCGCCTCGCTCGTACGCCGATGGGTGGGCGCGCGCCGTGGAGGCACACCGCGCTCCGTCCCACCGCCGGCACGCGCGCCCGCCGCGGAGTCGCTGCGTCCCGCCGTCCCGGCCCCGCCCGCGGCGCGGGTCCTCCCGCGCCGGCCCGCCGGGCCCGACCCGGTGCAGGCGCGCCGGCTGGCCGTGCTCATCGACGCGCGCCGCATCCCCGAGGAGGTCGCCGCCGGGCTGCTGCAGCGGCTCGAGGGCCGCGGCTCGGTCACCGTGTGCCGCGCCTACGCCGACTGGAGCCGCTCCGACCTCGGCTCGTGGGTCGAGCACCTGCGCCGCCAGGGGCTGCACTCGTTCCACCAGCTCGCCGACGACGACGACCAGGCCCGGGTGGCGCTGGCCATCGACGCCGTCGACATCGCCCGCGAGTCCGCCGTCGACGAGGTGGTCGTCGCGGGCGACATGACCTCGATGCTCCCCCTGCTCCAGCGCCTGCACGCCGCCGGCGTCAGGGTCGTGGTGGCCGGGCCGCCGCACACGCCCTCCGACGTACGCGCCGCCTGCGACGAGTTCGTCGACGTGGGCACCCTCACCGGGCCGGCTCCCGCCGCCTCGGCCGGGCGGCACCGCGCCTGAGGCCCACCCCGCCGTCAGCCCTGCGCGAAACCGTTCGCGCAGGTGAGGCGGTGCGACCTAGGCTGGACGGCATATGACGAACGCACCTGACTTCAACCTGCGCGACGCGCTCGACGCCACCCGCGCCTGGGACGACGAGACCATCGAGCTCGACGACGAGCTGCTCGCCGACGACGTCGAGTCCGGCTATGCCGACGACGCGTCGTCCGACGCCTGGGACGAGCCCGACCCCGAGGAGCTCACCGTCGGCGCGCAGGAGCTCGCCGAGCGCCACGCGCTGCGCCGCGTGGCCAGCCTGCGCACCGAGCTCGAGGACATCACCGAGGTCGAGTACCGCCAGCTGCGCCTGGAGAAGGTCGTGCTCGTCGGCGTGTGGACCGAGGGCAGCGTCACCGACGCGGAGAACTCCATGGCCGAGCTCGCGGCGCTCGCCGAGACGGCCGGCTCCGAGGTGCTCGAGGCCGTGTTCCAGCGCCGCCAGAAGCCCGACCCCGCCACCTACATCGGCCGCGGCAAGGTCGAGGCGATCCGCGAGATCGTCGAGGCCACCGGCGCCGACACCGTGATCTGCGACGGCGAGCTGGCCCCCAGCCAGCTGCGCAACCTCGAGGACAAGATCAAGGTCAAGGTGGTCGACCGCACCGCCCTGATCCTCGACATCTTCGCCCAGCACGCCAAGAGCAAGGAGGGCCAGGCGCAGGTCGAGCTGGCCCAGCTGCAGTACATGAAGCAGCGCCTGCGCGGCTGGGGCGGCAGCCTGTCGCGCCAGGCCGGTGGCCGCGCTGCCGGCGGTGACGGCATCGGCGGCCGCGGCCCCGGTGAGACCAAGATCGAGACCGACCGGCGCCGCATCAACACCAAGATCGCCAAGCTGCGCCGCGAGCTCAAGGAGATGCGCGGCACCCGCGAGGTCAAGCGCCAGTCGCGCCGCCGCAACCACGTGCCCAGCGTCGCGATCGCCGGCTACACCAACGCCGGCAAGTCGTCGCTGCTCAACCGGCTGACCGACGCGGGCGTGCTGGTGGAGGACGCGCTCTTCGCGACCCTCGACCCCACCACGCGTCGTACGACGACCTCCGACGGCCGCATCTACACGATGTCCGACACCGTCGGGTTCGTCCGCCACCTGCCGCACGGCCTGGTCGAGGCGTTCCGCTCGACGCTGGAGGAGGTCGCCGACGCCGACCTGCTGCTCCACGTGGTCGACGGCTCGCACCCCGACCCCGAGGGCCAGATCGCCGCGGTGCGCGAGGTGCTCGCCGAGATCGGGGCGACCAAGGTCCCCGAGATCATCGTGATCAACAAGGCCGACGCGGCCGACCCGCTGGTGATCGGCCGGCTGCGGTCGCGCGAGCCGCACAGCGTCGTGGTGAGCGCCAAGACCGGTGAGGGCATCGAGGAGGCGCTGCGCGCCGTCGAGTCCGAGCTGCCGCGCCCGCAGGTCGAGTTCGACGTGCTGCTGCCCTACGAGCGCGGCGACCTGGTCAACCGGATCCACCAGGAGGCCGAGATCGGCTCGATGGAGCACACCGGTGACGGCACGCTCGTGGTCGGCCGGGCCAACGCCGACCTCGCCGGCGAGCTCGCCGCGTACGCCCGCTGAGCTCGTCAGCGGGCGCACGCGGCGCGGACCTCAGTCCTTGAGCCGGCCGCGTCGGCAGACGTCGCCGACGCCGACGACCTCGCCCCGGTCGACGACGACCTCACGCGTGCCGAGCACGCGGTCGCGACGGTCGGTGCAGGAGACGACCCACGCCTCCTTGACGCCGGTGTCGATCGGCGGGTCGGGGCTCTCGAACGTCACCTGCCCGGTCCAGTCGTGGGCGGCGTCGCCTCCCGCGTAGTTGTCGGCCACGAGGGTGTAGGTGCCCGGCTGCGGGTCGGGGACCCGGATCACCTCGGGGTTGCCGAGCGTCGCGCCCGAGCCCACCGGCGTGCCGTCGGGCCCGATGAGCGTGAAGTCCCAGTCGTAGGCCTCGGCGTCGTCCGACGGCCAGCCGACGGTCACCACCGCATAGCCGTTGTCGGCCGCGGGCAGGCCCTGCACCTCGAACGTCGTGGTCTCGCTGCTGCCGACCGCCGGGACGCCGGCGGGGTTGACGAGCGTGACCGGCGCCTGCGGCGGCGCCTCGGGGTAGCGGCCGTAGCGGCCCGCGACCAGCGGGCGCGTCGACGGGTTGACGTCCAGGACGAACCGGCCGCCGCGGTCGGTGGCGTACTCGGTGACGAGCGTGTCCTCGTAGAGGATGGGCTCGCCGACCGTGCCGTCGGTCTGGATCACCGGCGAGGTCGGGGACACGACGTGCTTGGACACCGTGATCGTGCGCCCGGCCGGCGCGGTGCCGCGGATGCGGGAGTGCAGCCCGTCGTCGGCCGCCGCCTCCGCGGCGAGCCAGTAGGCCTCCTGGTTGCCGCCGAGCCCGGCGCTGTCCGCGGGGGCCTGGCCGAGGTACTCCCCGACGACGGCCTCCTCGTAGGCGGGGTGGAAGCCCTCGTCGCCGATCTCGATCGTGTAGCCGAGGCCACCGGTGATCCAGTAGCTCCAGTCCTCCGTCGAGCCCGAGGTGTCGTAGAGCTGGTACGACGCCTGGCTGGTGTAGGCGTTCTGCGCCGCCATCGCGTCGCCGAGCGCCTTGAGCTCCGGCTCGTCCGGCGCCAGGCCGGTGGCCGCGATGGCCGGCGGGCGGAGCACCAGGTTGCTGTAGGTGTGGTTGGAGATCATGACCGTGACCGAGCGCTTCGAGATCAGCTTGCGCACGGCGTCCGACTCGGGCTCGCTGCCCGGCCCGTCACCGCGGAAGGTGTCGCTCGACCAGGTGGGGCTCGCGCCGCCTCCTCCCCAGAAGCCGGGGTAGTTGCGGTTGAGGTCGGTGCCCCGGAGCCGGCCGGCGGGGTTGTCGTCGCACGTCCCGGTCCGGTACTGCGCGGGCGTGGCCGCCGAGATCGAGCAGTTCTTGCGCTTCATCTCGTAGTCGAAGGTGCTGAAGTCGCCGAGCGGCGCCGCGCCTCGCGAGATCTTGAACCCGTCGACGTTCACGATCGGCACGACGATCACGCGCGAGTCCTCCAGCACGCGGCGGGCCCGGTCGCGGACGTCGCGGTCGCGGGCGTAGTAGGACTGCAGCAGGTCGAAGGCGAACTCCATCGTGTGCTCGGCGCTGGGCCACTCGCGGGCGTGGTGGGCGCCCATGAGGAGGAAGACGGGCTTGCCGTCGCGGACGTCGGTGGCGCCGACGCTGATCTCCAGGCCGCGGATGCGCTCGCCGAGCACCGTCGGGTTCTCGAGGGTGAGCGGCTTGGTGAGCGTGGGGTAGAGCCGGGCGAGCCGGGCCATGTCGCGCTGGTAGTCGTCGTAGGTGCGGTACGACGTCCGGCCGCTGGGCAGGGCCGAGGTCTCGACGCGGGCGTCGTAGGCCCGGTCGGCCTGGCGGTTGGCGCGCGTGAGCGCCTCGAGGTCGTCGACGGTGACCGTCCAGGTGAAGCCCGCGTCGCGCAGCGCCTCGGCGTCCTTGTCGTCGTGCAGGACGACCTCGATGCCCCGCTCGGTGGCGTGCTCGGTGACGTCGAGGCCCAGGGCGATCACCTCGTTGCGGTCCTCGACCTCCGGCGCCCGGACCATCACGATCTTGGTGGTGTCGTCGGACGCGGTGCGGGCGACCTCCCGGCGCCCGTCGTCGCGATCCGGCGCTCCCGCCCCGCTCGCCACCCCTGCCCCTGCGGCCAACCCTGCTGCCACCAGCGCGCCGACGGCCGCCAGCCGTACGCCACTGGTCGTTCTCCTGCGTGTGGACATGTGCCCTCCCGAGAGCGCGGCCGTGGATCGGCCGCAGTCTGACCACACAACACCCGTGCGGCGACCCCTGTCGAGAGGGCTCGGAACCTTCGTCCGGGGCCGCGCGTTGACCCCTCCGGGCCCTGATTGGGGCGTTCGAAGTCTCGTGGTGGAGGATGTCGCGCATGTCACGAGGTGTCTGGATCCGCTTCATCCTGGTGCTCGGCCTCCTGGCCGGGTGCGCGGCGCTCGCCATCAACGTCAAGCCCAACCTGGGTCTCGACCTCCGGGGCGGCGCGCAGTTCGTCTTCGAGGCGGAGGGCACCGAGCAGACCCCCGCCAACGCCGAGAACGTCGACAAGACGCTGCAGGTCCTCCGCGGGCGCGTCGACGCCCTCGGTGTCGCCGAGTCCACCCTCGTGCGCCAGGGCGACAACCGCATCCTCGTCGAGCTGCCGGGCGTCACCAACGACGAGGAGGCCCAGGAGGCCGAGGAGCGCATCGGCACCACGGCCAAGCTGACGATCCACGAGGTCCTCGCGACCGCGCAGCCCGACGCCAAGCCCAGCAAGAAGAAGAACCTCGTCCTGCCCTCCGACCAGGGCGACACGCTCGAGGTCGGTCCGACGGTCATCCAGGGCGAGGAGATCAGCGGCGCCAGCGCCGTGCAGCGCGACCAGAGCGTCGAGTGGGTGGTGGCCATCGACTTCAACGGCCCCGGCGGGCGCACCTGGGCCGACATCACCGGCAAGGCCGCCTGCAACCCGGCCGGCGACCCCAAGCGCCGCATCGCGATCGTGCTCGACGGCGAGATCATCTCCTCGCCAGAGGTCAACACCGACGTCGGTTGCGACGTCGGCATCCGCGGCGGCTCCACCGACATCACCGGCAACTTCACCTCCACCGAGGCCAAGGACCTGGCCGCGCTGATCGAGGGCGGCGCGCTGCCCCTCGAGCTCAAGGCGATCTCCGACCGCCTCGTCGGACCGTCCCTCGGTGCCGCGGCGATCGACGCCTCGATCGAGGCCGGCATCATCGGCATCGCGCTGACCGGCCTGTTCATCATCTTCGTCTACCGGCTCGTCGGCTTCGCCGCGACGCTCGCGCTCGCGTCGTACGCCCTGCTCGCCTACGCCATGCTCGTCGGGCTCGGCTCGACGCTCACGCTGCCCGGCCTCGCAGGATTCGTGCTCGCCATCGGCATGGCGATCGACGCCAACGTGCTCGTCTTCGAGAGAGCCAGGGAGGAGTACCAGGCCTATCCCTCGGCAGGGCTCAGGCGGGCGCTCCAGGTGGGCTTCAACAAGGCGTGGAGCGCGATCATCGACTCCAACATCACCACGCTCCTCGCCGCCGGCCTGCTGTTCTTCCTCGGCTCCGGCCCGATCAAGGGCTTCGGTGTCACGCTCTCGATCGGTGTCATCGCCTCGATGGTCTCGGCGCTGATCATCGCCCGGGTGCTGTGCGACGTCGCCGTCTCCAACAAGGCCGTCGGGCGTCACCCGGCCGTCAGCGGGCTGGGCTCGGTCGGCAAGGTCCGCGAGTGGCTGGACCGCAAGAACCCCCAGCTGATGAAGCGCCGCAACACCTGGCTCGGCATCTCCGCGGCCGCGCTCGTGCTCGCCGTCACCGGCATCGTCACCCAGGGGCTCAACCTCGGCGTCGAGTTCACCGGCGGCCGACAGCTCGACTACTCGGTCAGCAAGGACCTCACGGTCGACCAGGCGCGCGAGGCCGTCGCCGAGGCCGGCTTCCCCGAGGCCGTCGTCCAGTCCGCCGACACGGCCGACTTCACCGTCCGCACCGGCGCGATCTCCAACTCCGAGGAGCAGCGGATCGAGGAGGAGCTCGCGAAGGTCGGCGGCACGGTCGACAAGGTCGACGACCAGCAGATCGGCGCCTCGCTCGGTGAGCAGCTGCGCAACAACGCGCTCATCGCCTTCGGCGTCGCGTTCCTCGCCCAGCTGCTCTACCTCGCCATCCGCTTCAAGTGGACCTTCGGTGTCGCCGCGGTGCTCGCGATGGCGCACGACGTGATCCTCGTCGTCGGGCTCTTCGCGTGGCTCCAGAAGCCCATCGACGGCATCTTCCTGGCCGCGGCGATGACCATCGTCGGTCTGTCCGTCAACGACACCGTCGTCGTCTTCGACCGCATCCGAGAACGGTGGTGGGGCTCCAAGCCCGACGACAAGTTCATCGACATCTCCAACAAGGCGGCGGTCGAGACGATCCCCCGCACGGTCAACACCGGCCTCGGCTCGATGTTCATCCTGGCCGCGCTCGTCTTCCTCGGCGGCGACTCGCTGCAGGACTTCGCCATCGCGCTGCTCGTCGGCCTCGTCGTCGGCACCTTCTCCTCCGTCGTGGTCGCCACCCCGCTGCTGACCTACTTCAACGAGAAGTGGCCCATGAGCCGGGTGAAGAAGGAGAAGGTCGAGCGGGCCCGCGAGGACTCCGGCGCGGTCGTCTGACCCGCCGGGCGCCTGGGCGCCTCTCTCCGCTCTTCTCGTCTGGTCGGAGTCCCCGCTCGAGCGGGGACTCCGACACTTCGAGGCGGTTGCAACCCCCTCCAGGTGTCGGACTTCCCCTCCAGGTCGAGGGTCGGCGCGCCTGGACGGCCGTCCGGATAACCGGGACCGGCTGGGCGGGACGGCGTACGCTCGCCCCATGTTGTGGATCCTGCTGATCGTCGTCCTGGGCGTGGTCGCCTACCGCTTCCGGTTCAAGATCCTGGCCAAGGTGCTGGGCCAGCCCGAGCGTCGCATCGAGCGTCAGATCGGGCGCAAGAAGAACTACTGAGCGGCTCTGTGGACGGCGTACGACGGAGCGTCGGCGCCGCCACGTAGGGTGCTCTGGTGCCTGAGACCGCCACCGCCCCCGCGCCCGTCAGCGAGGTGCTGAGCACCGCGGTCGCCGCGCTCGGCGGCCAGCAGCGCGACGGGCAGGTGCAGATGGCCACCGAGGTGGCCGAGGCGATGGAGGAGGGCCGCCACCTCCTCGTGCAGGCCGGCACCGGCACCGGCAAGTCGCTGGGCTACCTCGTCCCGGCGATGCTCCACGACAAGCGCGTCGTGGTGGCCACCGCGACCCTCGCCCTCCAGCACCAGCTCGTCGAGCGCGACCTGCCCCGCCTGGTCGAGGCGGTCAAGGACGTGCCCGGGCTCGACACGTCCTACGCGGTGCTCAAGGGGCGCTCCAACTACGCCTGCCTCCACCGCATCCGCGCCGGCGTCCCCGACGACCAGGGCACGCTCGTCGACGTGCCCACCGGCTCGCTGGCCGAGAAGGTGCTCGAGCTGCGCGCGTGGGCGGAGGAGGAGTCGGAGCAGGGCGGCAGCGGCGAGCGCGACAACGCTCCGCGGCACACCGACCGCGAGTGGCGCCAGGTCTCGGTCAACCACCGCGAGTGCCTGGGCGCCAGCAAGTGCCCGTTCGGCGCGGAGTGCTTCGCCGAGCTCGCCCGCGAGAAGGCGCACCGCAGCCACCTGATCGTCACCAACCACTCCCTCCTCGCGATCGATGCGATCGAGGACGTGCCGATGATCCCCGACTACGACACCGTCGTCATCGACGAGGCCCACGAGCTCACCGCGCGGGTGACCCAGGCGGCCACCGACGAGCTCGCGGTGCCCGACATCGAGCGCGCCGCCCGCCGCGCCAGCCGGTGGACCGACTCCGCCGACGGCGACCCGGGCGGCGACCTCGAGGACGCCGCGCAGCAGCTCGCCGAGGCCTTCGAGGCGACGCCCCCCGGCCGCATCGACCAGATGTCGACCCAGCTCTCCGACGCACTGGTGCTCGTCCGCGACGCTGCCCGCGCCTGCCTGTCGGCGTTCCCGCGCGAGTCCGGCGGCGAGGGCGAGGGCGACGCCGGCCGCACCCAGGCCAAGGGCATGGTGCAGGAGGTCTTCGTCAACGCCGAGCGGATGGCCGCCGGCTCGCAGGCCGACGTGCTGTGGCTCGGCGAGGCGCGCGACCGCTTCCCGGCCCGGCTCCACGTCGCCCCGCTCCAGGTCTGGGGCCCGATGCGCGACAAGCTGCTGAGCGACAAGACGGTCGTCTTCACCAGCGCGACCCTGATGCTGGGCGGCGAGTTCGGCGCTGTCGCCACCTCGCTCGGCCTCAAGCCCACCGAGCGCGTCGACTCGCAGGTCGCCCCCGCCGACCCCGACACGGCGCTGCCGTGGAAGGGCATCGACGTCGGGTCGCCCTTCGACTACGGCCAGCAGTCCATCCTCTACGTCGCCCGCCACCTGCCCCAGCCCGGACGCGACGGGCTCGGGCCTGCGCAGCTCGACGAGATCTGCGAGCTCGTCGACGCCCTCGACGGCCGCACGCTCGGCCTGTTCTCCTCCCGTCGTGCCGCCGAGACCGCCGCCGAGGCCGTGCGCGCGCGGCTGCCCCACCTCACGACGCTCGCCCAGGGCGACGCCCAGCTGCCCGAGCTCGCCAAGCAGTTCGTCGACGACCCCCACACGATCCTGTTCGGCACGCTGTCGCTGTGGCAGGGCCTCGACGTGCCGGGCGACACCTGCCAGCTGGTGATCATCGACCGCATCCCCTTCCCGCGCCCCGACGACCCGCTCATGTCGGCGCGCCAGCGGGCCGCCGACCAGGCCGGGGGCAACGGCTTCATGCAGGTCGCCGCCACCCACGCCGCGCTGCTCCTCGCGCAGGGCGCCGGGCGGTTGATCCGCACCACGTCCGACCGCGGGGTGGTCGCCGTGCTCGACCCGCGCCTGGAGACCGCGCGCTACGGCCGGTTCCTCAAGGCCTCCCTGCCGCCGATGTGGTCGACCACCGATCCCGCGCTCGTGCGGCAGGCGCTCAAGCGGCTCGGGCAGTCCTAGGCCCCTGGTCCCGCTTGTTGCGGTTTGCCGTCAGGACGGTCGGTCGACCCTTGCGGCGGACACCATGTCGGCAGTTCGGCCGGGGACGGGCCACCGTCACGCTCGGCACCGGGGTGCCGGGCATGCGAACTGCCTTCATGGTGGTCGCCGCCCAGGGGGCTCACGCCGGCGGCTCGTAGCCGAACACCTGGTAGTCGCGGGCGTACATCCGCCCGACCAGCTCGCCCAGCTCGGGCGACACCCGCCGGTCGCGGCCACCCGGCGCCGTCTGGTTCTTCGGCGCGGTCGGCACCGCCGGGGCGTCGATGCGCTCGCACACCTCGGCGAAGTCGCGGTCGAACGTCTCGAGCCGGCCGACGAAGTCGACCCGGTTGAGGTCGATCATCCGGCTCTGCAGCGTCAGGTGCTGGTCGGTGCCCGGGACGGCCGCCAGGTCGTGGCCCGCGGTCCAGCGGGCGAACTCCTCGATCGCCTGCATCCGCGCGTGGGTGGCCGGGTCGAAGCCGTAGTAGTTGTGGTCGACGACCTTGTCCTGCCACGCCGAGACGAAGCGGTCGAGCGGGTCACGCACGAAGGCGAAGGTGAAGTAGTCGGCGAAGCTGGCCAGGGGATAGCGCACCCGCATCGCGTGGTCGACGTCCATGCTCACGCCGTGGGTCTCGCAGTGGTGGCGGATCGTGCGGGTGGCGACCTTGGCCACGCGATACCAGACGAACCGGTGGCTGTGGCTGATGGTGAGGTTGTACGCGAGCGGGCTGAGCCACGCGGACGCCTCGGCCGCGCCCGCCAGCCGCTCGACCTCCTCCTGCGCCTCCGGCGTCAACCGCCGTCGGTTGCCCGGGCGGGTGCGGAAGAGCCCCGGAGGGGGAGGGTGGGGGCCGGAGGATGACATCGGCGCGAGGCTACACCGGCGCCGCGCCCTGCCCGGGCGCGCTCAGCCGAGCGGGATGCGCCCGCGCAGCGACTCCGGGTCGGCCACCGGCTGCTTCGCCGTCTCGGCGATCACCTCGCGGGCCCGGTCGACGCTGTCCCAGACGTTCCACAGCAGCACGCCGCGCACCAGCCCGGACCGGAGGTAGTAGACGACGCCGGTGCCGATCTCGCCGTCCTTCCAGTCCTCCACCAGGTCGAGGTCGCTGCTGGTCTCGCCGACGGCCTCGTAGCCGAAGTCCAGGATGTCGGACCAGAAGAAGGGCGTGTAGCCGTACGCCTCGTCGGCGCCCGCCATCGCCCTGCCGGCGTGCTCGCCGGACTTCTCGGCCTGGTCGACGTGCTCGACGCGTCGGCGCCCCAGCAGCGCGTCGGGGTAGGACGCCACGTCGCCGGCGGCGTAGACGTCGGGGTCGCTCGTGCGCAGGTGCTCGTCGACCACGACGCCGTCCTCGACCTCGAGGCCGGCGGACTCGGCGAGGCCGGTGCGCGGCAGCACCCCGACTCCGATGACGGCCGCGTCGGCCGCGACGTCGGTGCCGTCGGCGAGGCGGATGCGGACGCCGCTGTCGTGCTCGGTGCCGCGCTCGACCGAGCCGTGCACGAGCCGCACGCCGCGGTCGGCGAGCGCCTTGGTCACCGTGGCCGCCAGCGCGGTCGGGAACATCTGCTCCTGCACGTCCTCGCGGTCGAGCACGAGCGTCACCTCGACGCCGTTCTGCACCAGGGCGGAGGTGATCTCCGAGCCGATGTAGCCGCCACCGACGACGACGACGTGGCTGCCCTCGGTCGCGATCGTCCGCAGCCGCTGGTAGTCGGCGGCGGTGCGGTAGTAGACGACCCGCGGGCCCGGGTCGACGGGGACCTGGCGGGGCTCGGCACCGGTGGCCAGCAGCAGCTTGCCGTAGCCGACGGTGCTCCCGTCGGCGAGGCGTACGACATGGGCGCCGGGGTCGATCTCCGTCACGGTCGTGTCGGTGGCGAGGTCGACCGCGTCGTCGTCGTCGAGGTCGTAGGCCAGCGACGCCCCCTCGAGCGTCTCGTCGTCCTTGAGCCAGAGGTCCTTCGACAGCGCCGGTCGGTAGACGGGCTTGTCGGGCTCGGAGCCGATGACGGCGATGCGGCCGCTCTCGTCACGCGAGCGGATGCCCTTCGCGGCGCTCGCCGCAGCGACCCCCGCACCGACGATGACGTAGTCATAGGACTGCTCGAGGTGGCTCATGGAGCCATCGTGCCCGCCGGACCCTGAGGTGCACCGGTCCGCGTCAGGACGCGTGCCGGTGGTAGACCTTGTTGGCGATCCGCCAGACGCCGTCGACCCGCACCAGGACGAACATGTCGGTGAAGACGGACTCCCCGTGGCGCAGCGTCATGGTCGCCGTGGCGACGGTCCCTTCGACGCACACCTGGTCGACGGTCCTGCTCCGGTCCGCCTCGTCGGGCGCCGGCGTGCCGTCGAACAACGCGCAGTAGTCGTCCATCGACCAGGAGGTGAAGGTGCCCTCACGCAGCCCTTCGACGTGCGCGGTGGGCAGGAACGCGGTGCGGAACCACGACGGGTCCCCCGTAGCGTGCCCGCGGGCATAGGCGTGCAGCGGCGCCCGCACGTCGTCGATGCCGGTCACGACGTGGCCGTCCGGGTGGAGGCGGAGAGCGCCACGGCCGACACGTCGTCGGCTCCGGTCAACCGACCCGTCGTGACGAGGCGGGAGAGCCGGTCGAGCGGGGCCGAGGGTCCTCCCGCAGCTGCGAGGAGCCCGAGGTCCTTGACGAGCGCGTCGACGGTGAAGTGCGCGGTCTGGTCGGGGCGCTCGAGGCGAGGGCGGAGCGATCCCACGGTGTCGCCGAGCCGCCCGAGGGCCAGCACGTCGAGCGCCGCGGTGAGCGGGAGCCCGAGCGCCGCTGCGCCGGCCAGGCAGTCGCGCACGGAGAGCAGCGCGGCGGCCAGCGACGCGTTGGCGACCAGCTTGGCGGCCGCGGCCTCGCGCGGGGTGGCGAACCGGCTCACGCCGCCCAGCACCGGTGTCAGTGCCGTGACCGCTTCCTCGAGTCGGCTGCCGGTCCGCCCGCCAGGAGGCGCAGGGTGCGGGCCCGGACCGCCGGCACGGAGCCGACGACGGGCGCGTGGACGTATCGGCCGCCCGCCGAGGACACGATCGACGCCAGCGCGTCGGCCTCGTCGACTCCGACCGTGCTCGTGACGACGACCAGTCGCCCGGCGAGGTGCTCGGCGACCTGGGCGAGCACCGCGCGACAGGCAGGCCCGTCGTAGACGGCGAGCATGACCGGCCCCGGGCGCGCCAACGCCTCCGGGGCCGTGCCGGCCGTCCCGCCGCCGCCTCTGCTCCACGACGCGACCCGTGCGCCCGCGGAGGCAAGGGTCTCTGCCATCGCCCGGCCCATCCGCCCGAGCCCCAGCACCACCACGTGTTCGTTCATGCCTACGACCATGGAACCGGCAGCGGCCTGCGACAAGCGGAGGTGTCGCATCGCTCCATGCGGTCTGCGCATACTTCTCTGCATGGCGTTGACGGCGTGGCGGACCTTCGTGGCGGTGTGCGAGGCCGGCTCCTCCGCGGCCGACGAGCTCGGCTACACCCAGTCGGCGATCTCGCGCCAGGTGGCGAGCCTGGAGCACGACCTCGGCGAGGCCCTGCTCGAGCGCCTGCCGCGCGGGGTCCGGCCGACGGCCGCAGGGCAAGCGCTGCTGCCGCACGCGCGCCTGCTGGTGGGTGAGGCGGCCCGGGCGAGGGACGCCGTACGTCGCGCCCGCGCTGGCGACGCGGTGCCGCTCACCCTCGGCGCCGTGCCCTCCGCCTCCGTGGACCTCGTGCCCCGCACGCTGCGGTCGCTCCCGGCCGAGGGTCCGCGGGTGGCGCTGCGCTCGGACGGCTCGGCCCGGCTGCACGAGCGGGTGCGCACGGGCGACGTGGACGTCGCGGTGGTCACCGACTATCCACCCGGCCTGCCCACGGACCCCGAGGTGCGACGTACGAGACTGCTCGAGGACGAGATGTGCGTCGTCCTGGCCGCGGGGCACGCCCTGGCCGCCGGCCGCCGGCGCGTGCGGCTCACGTCGTTCGCCGACGAGATCTGGGCCGAGGACCACCCCGGCTCGGGCAGCCTGCTCGAGCGGGCCGCGGGCCGGGTCGGGTTCGAGCCCAGGGTCGAGCTGGTGGCGGGCGACCTGCTCGGCAAGGTGGCACTCGTCGCGGCCGGGCTCGCCGTCGCCCTCGTGCCGGCGATGCTGGTGCCGGGCCTGCCGGCGGGCGTCGCCGTACGCCGTCTGGTCGCGCCACCGACCCGCACCGTCTACGCGCTGAGCCGCGAGCGTCGTCCGCGGACCGGCGTGCAGGAGCTGACGGCGGCGCTGGTCGCCGCCGCGTCCGGCTCCGCGCGGTAGGTCAGAGGCTGCGCAGGACCGCCGTCACCACGCCGAGGATCGTCGCGTCGTCGCCGGGGATCGGGTCGTAGGCGTCGTTGTGGGGGAGCAGCCACACGTGGCCGTCCTTGCGCTGGAACGTCTTGACGGTCGCCTCGCCGTCGATCAGCGCGGCGACGATCTGGCCGTTGGTGGCCGTCTGCTCCTGGCGGATCACGACGTAGTCGCCGTTGCAGATCGCCGCGTCGACCATCGAGTCGCCGGAGACCTCGAGGAGGAAGAGGGTGCCGTCGCCGACGAGCTGCTTGGGCAGCGGGAAGACGTCGGTGACCTGCTCCTCGGCGAGGATCGGGCCACCGGCGGCGATGCGGCCGACGACCGGGATGTTGATCGCCGTCGGCATCGCGTCGCCGATGCCGGTCTCGTCGATCGAGGTCTCCTCGCCGCTCGACATGCTGCGACGGGCGGCCATCACCTCGGGGAGGAACACCTCGAGGGCGCGGGGACGGTTGGGGTCGCGCTTGAGGAAGCCCTTGCCCTCGAGCACGCGCAGCTGGTGGGCGACGCTCGAGGACGACGTGAGGCCGACGGCCCGGCCGATCTCGCGCATCGACGGCGGGTAGCCCTTGGTCTCGATGGAGTCCTTGATCGTGGCGAGCACCCGCTGCTGGCGCGGGGTCAGGCCGGTGGCGTCCGGGGGTCCGTCGGGCATCTCGATGACGTTCTTGTCGTCCTGCTTGGCCATGCGTCCTCCAGTGCGGTTGCCCCCTCCGTCCACGGCTGGTCAGGGAGGAGCTGGTGCGCCCACCGTAGACCGCCCGGCAGGTCAGGATCAAACACCTGTTCGAAGCCGCGTGTCGCTAGGGTCCCGCCATGACGACACGCTCCTCGACACCCTCCTCGACCGGGACCCCCACCGTGAGCGTCGTGACGGGTGGTGCGCGTGGGATCGGTCGCGGCATCGCCGAGCTGATGATCGCCCGCGGCCACCGGGTCCTGATCGGCGACCTCGACGGCGCCGCGGCGACCGCCACCGCGGACGAGATCGGCGCGGTCGCCGGCCTGGCCCAGGACGTACGCGACCCTGCGTCGCACCGGCTCGTGGCGGAGGAGGCGGCTCGCCACGGCGAGCTGACCGCGTGGTTCAACAACGCCGGCGTCGGCGACGACGGCACGCTCGCCGAGCTGGCGGAGGAGCAGGTGCGCCGCTTGGTCGAGGTCAACCTGCTCGGCACGATGTGGGGCACCCGCGCGGCGCTCGCGGCGTTCGGCCCAGCGGGTGGCGACGTCGTCAACGTGGCCTCGCTCGCCGGCCTCGGCCCGGTGCCGGGATACAGCGTGTACGCGGCCACGAAGGCCGCGGTCGTCTCGCTGTCGACGTCGGTCAACGCCGAGTCGCCGCGCGGGGTGCGGGTCCACGCCCTGTGCCCCGACGGGGTCGACACCGCGATGCTCGCCGCGCAGGACCCCGACGGCCTGGGGTCGCAGCTGGTCTACTCGGGAGGCCCGATCCTGGCCGTGGCGGACGTCGCGGCGGCCGCGGTCGAGCTCGTCGGGTCGAGCCGGGTGGTGCGTGCCGTGCCGGGGTGGCGCGGGGGAGTCGTGCGCGGCTCGGCGCTGGCTCCCGGGCTGATGCAGCACGCGGCCGGGCTCTTCGCCGCGCAGGGCCGGCGCGCCATGAAGCGCCGCTGACGTCTCCACCTGGGAAGCCCCGAACATTTGTTCGACGAGGTGCTTGCGTCGTTCGAACACGTGCTCTACCGTCGTACACATGTTCGATCGAACGTCTGATCGACCACCGGTGGCCGAGGCCACTGTCGGTGGGCCCGACTAGACATTCGCTCGACAGAGACGACCGGCTGATTCTTCCCCAGGAGGCCACCATGAGCACCCTCAGCCTTTCCCCCGCTTTCGCCCCGGCTGCTGCCCAGTGCCGCTCCACCGTGCGGCTGACCCGCCGTGGCCGGCTCGTGGTCTTCCTGACCTCGCTGTTCCTCGCCCTCGCCGTGGCGTTCGTCCTCGCCGGCGGCGCGGTCGGCACCGGCGAGGCCGGCCAGCCCGCCCCGACCCAGATCGTCCAGGTGGCGCCCGGCGACACCCTGTGGGGGATCGCCAGCGACATCGCCACCGACGGCGACGTCCGCGCGGTGATGACCGAGATCGAGCGGCTCAACGCCCTCGAGTCCGCCGGCCTCGCGGCCGGCCAGAAGCTCCGCGTCCCGGTCGTCTCCGACTGACGCGCGAGGCCTCCATCAGCCGCTTCGACCCCGGCTGGTGGACCAGGGGAAGGCGAGGGGCGGGCCCACGGGCCCGCCCCTCGGCGCATTTCCATCCCGGCCCCGCTGGGGCGTCGTCCACAGGTTTCGTCGCCGGGGTGGTTGCGGGGGCGCGGGAATGGGTAGTTTCAGCGTGCTGATGTCGTTCTCGGGAGGCACTTCATGCACCTGCCCCGCGCACTCGCCCTCACCCTCGCCGTCCCGCTCCTTGTGGCCGGGTGCTCCGACGAACCCGCCCCCGAGCCCAAGATCCCCGATCCCACCAGCTCCTCGCCGACCCCGACACCCACGGAGACCGAGACGGTCGCCGTCGAGAGTCCGGAGGACTTCATTCGGAGGTGGCAAGCGGCGGCGCTGGCGGCTCAGAACACCGGGGACACCAGCGCCTATCGAGCATTCGGGCCACAGTGCAAGCCCTGCTCCGACTTCGCGGATCAAGTGGATCAGATCTATTCCGAAGGTGGCCTAGTTGAGCTG
This sequence comes from Nocardioides sp. Z24_21, assembly GCF_058134345.1. NCBI lineage: Bacteria > Bacillati > Actinomycetota > Actinomycetes > Propionibacteriales > Nocardioidaceae > Nocardioides > Nocardioides sp. Z24_21. The sequence continues at coordinate 955,296 of NZ_JBYTTH010000001.1, read as the reverse complement.
GCAAGTCTCCGAGTAGCCAGCGTTCAGTCGGCCGGAGGCGCGAACCAGTACAGGCTCATCCGCGTCCTTGGCCCAACCAGAGTCTTGAACGCCCAGGGCGAAGAGGAGCAGTCCTTCGCCGGTGGACGGGAAGTCCTGAACGTCTTCCTGGGGCGGGTCGGGCGCGACTGGCGCATTAAGAACTTCCTGAGGACGACGGCATGAGGGTCGCGATGGCCCTAGGCATTTTCGCCGCGGCCGCGCTCTATGCACTTCCGGCGTCCGCAGCGGATGGACCTTGCGCCGTGGCTGGCGGTCTGGACTCCGTCAACGCCGAATGCCAGTGGACATACGCTGAGTACTCCTCGAGTTCAAGCTCGGCTGACGAACACACGTGGGTGGTGGCGATCCAGTGCGGCAACGGCGGCATCTGTTCGGAGCAAGTGGAGTGTGTTGAGGGCGGAGCGGCCGGGTTCGTCCACGACGTCTACATGGACGGCACGGACGTGGGAGACGTGTGCGTCCCGGAGGACGCGGTCCAGGAGGTCGACCTGGCCAAGCTCATCCTCCGCGAGTTCAGACGCATCCAGTGGCCGGGGTCGCAGCTCGTCGTGCAGCCGCGCGGCGGCCGGACGCTGGTCAACTTCCAGACCAACTTCTACACCCCCGACCACCGTCAGATCGACCAGTCCGTGACGATCGCTGGCCAGTCGGTCGTGATCCGGGCGGTGCCTGTCTCCTACACCTACTACTTCGGCGACGACACCAGCACGACGACGGCCAGCCCCGGGAGTCCCCACCCCGACCTCGAGATCACCCACGAGTACGCGCGCACGGGCGACGTCGTCGTACGGGTGGACACGACCTACGCCGGCGAGTACCGGATCGGCGAGGGAGCCTGGACGGCGATCGACGAGACGCTCACCGTCACCGGCGCCAGCGAGGACCTCGAGATCGTCGAGGCGCTCCCGCAGCTCGTCCTGGAGTAGCGAAGATCGTGGACGTTCCGAGCCAGTGGGCGGCTCGGAACCTCCACGGTCAGCGAGCGGCGCGCTTCCCGCCGACGGGGCGCGGGGGAGCGTCGTCCGGAGGGGGTGGCGCCTCGGTGATCCCGAGGGTCCGCATCAGCCGGGCGACGAGCATCAGCCCTGCGAACAGGCAGGCGATCGCGCCGAGGCAGGCCAGCGCCATGAACAGCCAGGCCGAGCCGCCGGAGGAGCTGCGCGCCGCCGTGCCGAAGTCGATGGCGGCGTAGACGAGGTAGCCCCACGCCACCACGCACAGGGTGATCGCGGCACCGAGGACGAGGGCGGTCCGGTCGAGGGTCCGCGGGGGCCGCGCGCCTCTCCGCGCACCTGCTCGCTTCCCCGCTGTGGACACCCCGTCATTGTGGCGGATGGGGCCTCATGGGGCAGGGGTTCGACGAGTTTGGCGCCGACCGACACGCCGTCCAGGACCGCCCCCTAGGTGCGGTGCCGCGCACTGACCTGCGGTTTTGTCGAGCCGGCGAAATACCTCGGCCGAGGATTCGCGTTCGCTTGCCAGGCGTTGTGGTCGGGGCGTACGGTTACCACTACATCTAGTACTTACACCGCTGTAGTTATCCACATCTGGTGCACAGGCCAGAGGGCGAACCACACAGCCCGAGGCTAGTTGTCCACAGGAACATCCCCAGCCGACACCCCGTTATGTGGGTGTATGACGCGCGCCCACCGCTCGAGAGGAGGACCGCCGTGCACTGTCCCAACTGCAAGAACGAGGACACCAAGGTCCTCGACTCCCGGGTGGCCGACGACGGCGCCTCGATCCGCCGGCGGCGTACGTGTGCCGCATGCGACCGCCGCTTCACCACGGTCGAGAAGATGCAGCTCACGGTGCTCAAGCGCTCCGGCGCGACCGAGCCGTTCAACCGCGACAAGGCGATCGCCGGCGTCCGGAAGGCCTGCAAGGGCCGCCCGGTCACCGATGCCCAGCTCGCCTGCCTCGGCCAGGAGGTCGAGGACGCCCTGCGCCTGAGCGGTCAGGCCGAGTTCGACGCCAACGACGTCGGCCTCGCGATCCTGGCCCCGCTGCGGGCGCTCGACGAGGTGGCCTACCTGCGCTTCGCGAGCGTCTACCGCGCGTTCGAGTCGGTCGACGACTTCGACGCCGAGATCAAGATGCTGCGGCTCGAGCGAGCCGCCGACGATCAGCCCGTGCAGACCGGCTGACCCCCCAGACGGGCCCGGCAGGTAGTGGGGAAGCTGCCTGCCGGGCCTCACCAAACCCCCCGCGAGTCGACTCGCGCACGCACCACCACCCGCACCATCCATATACGAGGGACAGAGGAACTCCATGACCGAGACGGTGAGCACCCGCGCCAAGGCGAGGGGCAAGGGCCTGAAGATGGAGCGCGTCTTCAGCGCCGAGGGCACGCACCCCTACGACGCCATCACGTGGGAGCGTCGCGACGTCCTCCAGCAGAACTGGAAGACCGGCGAGACCGTCTTCGAGCAGCGCGGCGTGGAGTTCCCCGACTTCTGGTCGGTCAACGCCTCGACGATCGTCACCACCAAGTACTTCCGCGGCGCCGTCGGCTCCGACGTCCGCGAGTGGAGCCTCAAGCAGCTCATCGACCGGGTCGTGAAGACCTACACCAAGGCCGGCATCGACAACGGCTACTTCGCCACCGACGCCGACGCCGAGATCTTCGAGCACGAGCTGACCTGGCTGCTGGTCAACCAGTACTTCTCCTTCAACTCGCCCGTCTGGTTCAACGTCGGCACCCCGTCGCCGCAGCAGGTCTCGGCCTGCTTCATCCTCTCGGTCGACGACTCGATGGACTCGATCCTCAACTGGTACAAGGAGGAGGGGTTCATCTTCAAGGGCGGCTCCGGCGCCGGCCTCAACCTCTCCCGCATCCGCTCCTCCAAGGAGCTGCTCTCCTCCGGCGGTACGGCGTCCGGTCCCGTCTCCTTCATGCGCGGCGCCGACGCGTCCGCGGGCACCATCAAGTCGGGCGGCGCGACGCGTCGTGCGGCCAAGATGGTCGTCCTCGACGTCGACCACCCCGACATCGAGGAGTTCGTGATGACGAAGGCGCGCGAGGAGGACAAGATCCGCGCGCTGCGCGACGCCGGCTTCGACATGGACCTGGGTGGCGCCGACATCACCTCCGTGCAGTACCAGAACGCCAACAACTCCGTGCGCGTCAGCGACGAGTTCATGCGCGCCGTCGAGGACGGCACCGAGTTCGGCCTGCGCTCGCGCGGCACCGGCGAGGTCATCGAGACCGTCGACGCCCGCGACCTGTTCCGCAAGATCAGCCAGGCCGCGTGGGAGTGCGCCGACCCGGGCCTGCAGTACGACGACACGATCAACGACTGGCACACCAACCCCGAGACCGGCCGCATCACCGCGTCCAACCCGTGCTCGGAGTACATGTCGCTCGACAACTCCTCGTGCAACCTCGCCTCGCTCAACCTGCTGAAGTTCCTCAAGGACGACGACACCTTCGACGCCGCGCTCTTCGCCAAGGCCGTCGAGTTCATCATCACCGCGATGGACATCTCGATCTGCTTCGCCGACTTCCCGACCGAGGCGATCGGCAAGACCACCGTCGACTACCGCCAGCTCGGCATCGGCTACGCCAACCTCGGCGCGCTGCTGATGGCGATGGGCCTGGGCTACGACTCCGAGGGCGGCCGCTCGATGGCCGCCGCGATCACCTCGCTCATGACCGGCACGTCCTACAAGCGCAGCGCCGAGCTCGCCGGGATCGTCGGCCCCTATGCCGGCTACGCCCGCAACGCCGAGGCCCACAAGCGCGTGATGCGCAAGCACCAGGCGGCCAACGACGTCGTACGCGTGCTGCACACCGAGGACGGCCGGGTGCACAAGCTGGCCACCAAGGCGTGGGCCGACGTGATCAAGGTCGGTGAGAAGTTCGGCTTCCGCAACGCGCAGGCGTCCGTCCTCGCGCCCACCGGCACCATCGGCTTCATGATGGACTGCGACACCACCGGCATCGAGCCCGACTTCTCGCTCGTGAAGTTCAAGAAGCTCGTCGGCGGCGGCTCCATGCAGATCGTCAACCAGACGATCCCGCGGGCCCTGAAGAAGATGGGCTACCAGGCCGAGCAGATCGAGGCGATCGTCGCCTACATCGCCGAGCACGGCCACGTCGTCGACGCCCCCGGCCTCAAGACCGAGCACTACGAGATCTTCGACACCGCGATGGGCGCCCGCTCGCTCAAGCCGATGGGCCACGTGCGGATGATGGCGGCCTGCCAGCCGTTCCTGTCCGGTGCGATCTCCAAGACGGTCAACCTGCCCGAGAACGCCACGGTCGAGGAGATCGAGGACGTCTACCTGCAGTCGTGGAAGCTCGGCCTCAAGGCGACCGCGATCTACCGCGACAACTGCAAGGTCGGCCAGCCGCTGTCCGACGGTGGCGGCAAGGCCAAGAAGGACGCCGCCGACAAGGCCGCGGCCTCCGCCGAGGTCGAGACCAAGGTCGTGGAGAAGGTCGTCTACGCCCCGGTCCGCAAGCGCCTGCCCAAGTCGCGCGTCTCCCGCACGACGTCGTTCACCGTCGGCGGTGCGGAGGGCTACATGACCTCCGGCGCCCACGACGACGGCCAGCTCGGCGAGGTCTTCCTCAAGCTCGGCAAGCAGGGCTCGACCCTCGCCGGCGTGATGGACGCCTTCTCGATCGCGGTGTCGATCGGCCTGCAGTACGGCGTCCCGCTGGAGACCTACGTCTCGAAGTTCACCAACCTGCGCTTCGAGCCCGCCGGCCTCACCGACGACCCCGACGTGCGGATGTCGCAGTCGATCATGGACTACATCTTCCGTCGCCTCGCCCTGGACTACCTGTCCTTCGAGGAGCGCTCGCAGCTCGGCATCTACTCCGCCGAGGAGCGCCAGCGCCACCTCGAGACCGGCTCCTACGAGCCGCTCGTGGAGGAGACGGGCTCGGCCTCCGAGCTCACGTCGGCCGCGTCCTCCTCGGCGTCCGCGGACGTCGTCGAGGTCCAGGACCTCGAGACCAAGGACACCCACGGCGCCGAGGCCCGCGAGGTCCCGGCCCGAGTGACCACCGGCGAGGCGAAGACCACCGCCGAGCTCTTCGAGAAGCTCACCGGCACCGCCGTCGACTCCCCGCTCTGCATGACCTGCGGCACCAAGATGCGCCCCGCCGGCTCGTGCTACGTGTGCGAGGGCTGCGGGTCCACTAGCGGCTGCAGCTGACCTGATCGACGCATGAAGTGGGCTCGACGCCATCGGCCTCGAGCCCACTTCGTTTGCCACGAGAGGCCAGGGGACTGCTGCACGGACAGGTCAAGATGTCACCTATCCGTACACCAGTCCCTCCGCAACACCCGCCAGATCCACGAGTCCTTCGGTCCGCTGGCGCCGAGCCGGATGTACGCCCGCGGCGGGGACGGCCCGGCCGTCCGGTTCGTGCCCACCTCGGCCGAGGACGCCCTGGAGTCCGCTGACGACGCGGTCGACGGGCTGCTCGAATCGGGCTGGGAGCCACGTCACGTCGCGCTCCTCACGACCGGTCACCGCCACCCGGTGCAGATCGAGCGGACGGACTTCCACGACCAGGAGGGCTACTGGCGCACCTTCTGGGACGTCGACGTGTTCTACGGCCACGTCCTCGGCTGCAAGGGGCTCGAGCGCCGCGCCGTCGTGCTGTGCCTCAACGAGGACGGCTCGCGCGACCGCGCGCGGGAGCGGCTGTACGTCGGCATGTCTCGTGCCACCGACGAGCTCGTCGTCGTGGGCGAGCCGGAGACCGTGCGGCGCGTCGGTGGTCCGGACGTGGCGAAGCGGTTAGGGCTCTGACACCACTCCAGCCGCGAGGTGAGGGCGACCGCGTCGACCCAGGCCGCGGCGTGAACGGAGGACGACCAGTGAGGTCGGGCTCGACAGGCGGTCGGCGTCGGGCAGCGGTCGTCGTTCCCAGCGGCCGGCAACAAGGAGTCGCACGCCGCGCCGAGCAGGAGGGTCGCGGGTGGTCGGGCGACTGACGTCCGGCGAGGTTGCACGCGCCGCTCGTCCGGGGATCACCCATGTCACACCCCTGACCGGCAAACCTTCGCAGCATGCTGATCGCGACGGGGCCCGTTCGGTCCGCCCTCACGACCAGTGGCGGCGCATCACCGTGGTCGCAGCGAACGGGTCCTCGCCCGACACCGCGGTCGCGACGCCGGCTCCCTCCGGCTTCGCGGTGGCGAGCAGCCGGCCCTCGCCGACCCACCTGCGCCAGGCGTCGAGGTAGCAGCGGGCGTTGGTGGCGTTGCGGCCGAGGACGGTCGGGACCGGATGCCAGGCCTCGCCGGCGGCCCGGGCGGCACGCAGCGCTGAGCGCGCGCCCCGGCGCGTACGGATCGCGCGGTCGGGCAGGTGCGCGTCGGTGTAACGCGACACGAGGTAGCGCGGGGCGCCGGCCGGGGCGATCGCCTCGTCGAACGCGGCTGCGAACACCTCGGCGTCGTCCTCGGTGCCGACGAGGCGGAAGCGGTACTCCCCGCCCGGGTGGACGTCGACCGCGAGCGCCGACGCGCCGATGGTCGTCAGCCCGGCCGCAGCAAGGCCGTCCGCGACTGCCGCCGCGACCGCCTCCAGCGGTGGGACGCCCGCCGTCAGGGCGAGCTGTTCTCGCACCCACGAGGCGAGGTCGTCCGCGTGCGATCGAGCGGTCACGGCGCTCCGGCCGAGGGTCGCGAGCCCGCCCACTGCGCCGGCCACGAGCGCCCACTCGCCGACGGTGAGGGAGGCGGCGCCGACACCGGCAGCCGCCGCGCCCAGCGCGAGGGACGTACGCCAGCTCGTCGCGGGGACCGGGGCCTCGGTCGTCATGCCGTCCGAGGTCAGCCGCCACAACGGAGGGACCGGCGTGAGGGTGACGACCTCGTCGGGTGGCGCGAGGTCGACGGCGGGGCGGCGTACGCGCAGCGACGCGAGCGTGACGTCCTGGTAGGGCTCACCCACCTTCCAGGCCTCGCGGATGGCGTCTCGCGCGGAGGCAGCCATCAGCATCCGTGCGTTGAGGGCGTCGAACGAGTCGACGGGTGGCGGGGTGAAGGGGGAGAAGGACGCGTCGATGTGGGCGACCCCGTCGACGATGTCGCCGTCGGCGTCGATGCCGTGGAACCCCTGGTGCTTGCGCACCAGCCGGGACCAGTCGTTGTCGCCCCTGGGGTGTGACTCCGAGACGCACACGACGGTCCAGTTGGTGGCGACCTTGTCCGGCCAGGTCGGGTCGGTGCGCAGCGCCCGGCCGCGTGTCTGGACGACGGCCGTGAGGGTGGTGGCGGTGGTCAGGTCGACGAGCGAGGAGACGCGGCGGGCGTTCCACCCCTCGCCGAGGAGACCGCGGGTGCCGACGAGGACCTGGGTCCGGCCGGACTCGAAGAACGCGGTGACGTGGCCGACCCAGGCGCGCGAGGTCCATCCGGACGCGCACGTCGCGACCGGGCCATCCGCGGTCTCGACGTGCAGGCGCGAGGCCAGGTCGGGGTCGCGGTCGGTGACGAAGGCGACGAGGTCGCGCAGCGTCGCCTCGGAGGCGGCGACGACGGAGCCGGTGACCAGCATCGGGTGCAGGAGGGCGGTGCTCGGGTCTGCGAGCAGGGCCTCCAGCGCCGCGATCGCCGACCCGGCCTCGGCGTCGAGGACCCCGTCCAGGGTCAACGGCACGGTCGCGGTCGCGCGCTCGTGGTCGCACAGCACCAGCACCCGGGTCCGCTCGCCGATCGCGGCGTGCTCGGACGCGATGATCTGGACGGCGGCGCCGGGCTTGGCGTACGACCTGGCCAGCACGCGGTCGACGGTGGAGCGCCCGCGTCGTACGCCGCGACGCGTCCACTGGTAGCCCACCGACGGCAACGCGGCCCTCACCACCGCGAGCACCTCGGCGTCGGCCGGGTCGGCGGACTCGGCGACGTGGTGGAGCAGCCAGTCACCGAGGAGCCGGACCCAGTCCTCGGCCGACGGGGCGTGCCGGTGCCCCTCCCGCAGCCGGGCGCCGACGGGCAGGGCGAGCAGGCCCGCGTGGTGCATGCGCAGAGCGGCGTCGCACAGATCGGGCTCGCGCTCGGCGAGCGCCGCCCAGGTGGTCGTGGCGGGGACGGGCTCGACGAACCGGGCGGTGAGCCACTCGTAGAAACCGACCGACCCGAAGCCCGGGGTGGTGAGCAGGGTGGTGAGCTCGGTGAAGCGCAGCGCCTCGCCGGTCAGCCAGTCCTCCTCGGTGGCCGTAGGGGTGGTCAGCCACACGAGCTCGTCGAACGGCGCGAGGTGGCCCTCCTTCACCACCGCCGGCACCGAGACGCGGTAGCGGATCTCTCCGAAGAGCCGGTCGACGAGGGCGCGCTGCTCGCCGGCGAGGCTCTCGGGCGGTGTCGCGGTCAGCGCGAGGACGTGCGCGCGACCGATGGCGTCGAGCAGCTCGGCGAGGAGCCGCCCCCACACCTCGAGCAGGTGGTGGCACTCGTCGAGGACGAGCACCAGGCGTGGCTGGGTGCGGATCCGCTCGAAGAGGGCGATGCCGTTGGGGTGCAGCCGGTCGACGACCGGGGTCGTGGAGTCCACGTCGGCGGCCTCGGAGTCGAAGACGGCCAGGGACTGGTAGGTCAGGCAGGTCAGCGGGCTGAGGAGGGACTTGTCGTCGCTCGCGTCGAGCCCCAACGTCCGGGCCTCGGCGATCCACTGGGACTGGATGGCGGTGTTGGGGGCCAGCACGACGGCGCGGGTGTCGGGGTGTGCCCGGAGCTCGCCCGAGACGGCCTCGAGTCCGACGCGCGTCTTGCCTGCGCCGGGCGGCAGGACGACCCATGCGCGTGGGTGATCCGCGTCGGCCCATGCGCGGGTGAGAGCCTCGAGCGCTTCACGTTGGTGGATGCGCAGCGGCGGCACGGCGGACGTGTCCGGATCGGGCACCGTGGACGCCTCCTGGTCGGCTCGGGGGACTCACCTGGCGAGCCGCCGTGCGCTGCAGGTGTGTCGGTGAATGCTGCCACGCGGCCGCGACCTCCACCGTCTCGGAGAGGCCGGCACCAGCCGCCAGGCCACGGACGCCCGCGAGTGGTGTGAGTCAGAGGTGGCGCGGCAGCTCGTCGGCAGCGAGCTGCTCGAGGTGCGTCGCCGCGTCGTGGATCGCGGACTCGGTGCTCGGCGCGCGGTCGACGACGGCGTAGGCCGCGTCGATGCCCGCCGCCGCGAGGGCGGATGGGGTCAGGTGGTTGACCCCGCAGACGGCGACCACCCGGGCGCCGGCGGCCCGCGCGAGCCGGGCCACGCCGATCGGCGCCTTGCCGCGCAGCGACTGCCCGTCGAGAGCGCCCTCGCCGACGACGACGAGGTCTGCGCCCGCCAGGGTCTGCTCGAAGCCGACCATCTCGAGCACGAGGTCGATCCCGGGCCGGAGCGTGGCGCCGAGCACGGCCATCGCGGCGAACCCGACGCCGCCCGCTGCTCCGGCGCCGGGGGAGTCGCGGACGTCGCGGCCGGTCGCGGCCGACACCAGGTCGGCGAGGCGGCCCAGGTGCGCGTCGAGCTCGGCCACCTGCGCCTCGTTCGCGCCCTTCTGGAGCCCGTAGATCGCCGCTGCGCCGTGCGGGCCGGTGAGCGGGTTGTCGACGTCGCACGCCACCACCACCTCGACCTCGCGCAGCCGCGGGTGGAGCCCGCCGAGGTCGACGGCCGCCAGCGCGGCGAGGGCGCCGCCGCCGTCGCCGATCTCGGCACCCGACGGGTCGAGGAGTCGCGCGCCGAGGGACTGGAGCAGGCCGGCCCCGCCGTCGGTGCAGGCGCTGCCGCCGACGCCGAGCACGATGCGTCGCACGCCCGCGTCGAGCGCCGCCGCGATGAGCTCGCCCGTGCCGCGGCTGGTGGCGGTCATCGGCTCCAACCGCCCGCCGGGCAGTCGCACCAGCCCCGACACGTCGGCCATCTCCACGATCGCAGTGCCCGCGAGGTGTGCCCACGCAGTGTCGACCGGCTCGCCGGTCGGCCCGCTCGCGCGGACGTCGACCCTCTCGTAGCCAGCCGCGACGGCGGCGTCGAGCGTCCCGTCGCCACCGTCGGCGACCGGGGAGACCGCCACCTCGACGTCGCCGGCGACGCCCGCCAGCCCGCGCTCGAGCGCGGCCGCGACCTCGGTCGCGGTGAGCGAGCCCTTGAACTTGTCGGGGGCGAGGAGGACGCGGGTCATGGCGCCAACCTAGGGCGTGCGTCGGCGCGTCCGGCACGCGGATCCCACGCGTCGTTCTGCCGCGACGCGCGCGCCGACGACATACGATCGCGCGCATGCAGCCCAGCCCACCCGCAGGTCCCTACGGCGGCGAGCACATGCGGCCCGGCCCGCCCGCCGTCCACCACAGCCGCAAGCCGCTGCGATGGCTGTGGGTGTTCCCCGCCTTCTCGATGGGCCTGCTGGCCGTGGTGCCGCTGATCGCCATCGCGACCAAGTCGAGGACCCGGCAGGCATGGACGTGGGCCGGCGGCCTGGGCGCCTCGTGGCTCGTGGGCTTCATGCTCGTCGCCGCCGACGACAGCGACGGCCTGGGCTCCGACATCGGCCTCACGCTCTACTTCGCTGCCTGGATCGGCTCCGTCGTCTACGCGCTCGTCATGGGCGGGAAGGTCCCTGGGCCTGCCCAGGTGAGCTACGTGCCGGTGGCTGCGCCCCTTCCGTCGTACGACCCCAACGCTGCCGCGGTGGCCCTCGTGCAGGCCGAGCGCGCCAAGCGCGAGGAGGCGCGCGCCCTCGCGAGGCGCGATCCCGCCATGGCCCGCGACCTGCGGATCGGTCGGCCCGACCTGCCCCGGCAGTACGACGACGGCGGGCTGGTCGACGTCAACAGTGCGCCCGCCGAGGTCCTGCAGCAGTCGCTCGGGCTCACTCCCGACCAGGCCACGGGCATCGTAGAGTCACGCCAGCAGCTGAGCAGGTTCGAGCACCCCGAGGACCTGATGACCCTCGCCGGCCTCGAGCCTGCCGCCTTCGACAGCGTGAAGGACCGGATCATCCTGCTGTGACGAGGTGAGCAGCTGACGGTGGGTGGACGGAGCTCAGCGCACCTCGCGGGCGAGCCGGGCGACCGCCTCGGCCACCCGCCGCCCGAACATGACCGCGTCGTTGTGGTCGGCGCCCTCGAACACGACGCGCTCGACGAGGGCCGGCGCGCCGTCGGCGACCCGCGCGCTGAGCTCGGTCGGCACCACGCTGTCGCGGTCGCCGTAGATCACGGTGACGGGGACGTCGCTGGCGGCCAGGGGCTCCAGCACGGGGAACCGGTCGCGGAGCAGCGTGCGCACAGGCAGCCACGGGTAGTGGTGGCGACCGACGTCCGCGAGCTCGGTGAACGGCGACCGCAGCACGATGCCGGCCGGACGGTGCCGCTGCTGCAGGCCTGCGACCACGCCGGTGCCCAGCGACTCACCGAAGAAGAGCGTGCGGTCGAGCCGATGGCCGAGGTCGCCCAGGGCGCGCACCGCGGCGTCGGCATCGGCGGCCAGTCCCTTCTCGCTCGGCCTGCCGGGGTTGGCGCCGTAGCCGCGGTAGTCGACCAGAAGCACGCTGAATCCACGATCGAGCAGCTGCCGCGCGAGACCGGCGCGTCCGGCGCGGTTGCCACCGTTGCCGGGCGCCACCAGCACCGCCATCCCGGTGTCGCTCGCGGCGTCGGCCGCGACGTACCACGCACCCAGCTCGAGCCCGTCGGACGTCTGCAGGGTGACGTCACGGGCGCCGGGGAGCACCTCGTCCGCAGGCGGCACGTCGCTCGCGTCGGGGAAGTAGATCAGCTGCCGCTGCAGTCCCCAGACGGCCGCCAGGGCCAGCCCGCCGACGAGCAGCACGACCACGACCGCCATGAGGATCCTCCTGCCGAGACGACGGGTCATCGGGTCAGAGCCCGCTGAGGTCGGGCGGCACGTCGACCGAGTGGGCCTGCAGCACCTCGAGGGGCACGACGTCGAGTGCGCGCTCGGACGTGGCCGACAGCACGACGGGGGCGGCCACCCCGGCGTCGTACGCCTGGAGCCAGCGGACGGCGACGACACACCACCGCTCGCCCGGGACGAGACCGGGGAAGTGCCACTCGGGACGCGGGGTGGACAGGTCGTTGCCGACCGCGGCCTGGTGGGCCAGGAACTCCTCGGTCATCACCGCGCAGACGGCGTGCAGGCCGACGTCCTGGGGGCCGACCGTGCAGGTGCCGTCGCGGTGGAAGCCCGTGACCGGGTCGGTGCCGCAGGGGTCGAGCTCGCCGCCGAGGACGTTGCGCTCCGTCATGGGGTGATCATCGCGCCTGCCACCTGACGGGCGCCCGGGGCGGGGCCGGTGGTTGGGTTGCGCCATGAGTGGTGAGCAGCTGCGCGAACGCGAGATCACGGCCGCGACGTCCCTGACCCTGCCCGACGGCCGACTCAACCGCGAGGCCGTCGGCTGGACCCGGACCCCGCTGATCACCACCGACGGGATCGGGCGCGGCCGGGTGGGGCGCGGGCGCAACAAGCGCTGGGAGTACTGGGGGGTCACCACGCCCACCCATGTGGTCGCGCTCGTCGTCTCCGACATCGACTACGCCGCCGTGCACAGCATCTGGGTGCTCGACCGCCGCACCGGCGAGGAGGTCGCGCACGACGCCATCGGCGTGCTCGGACGCAGCGCGACCCTGCCCGGCACCCTCGGCCGCGGACCGGCCCGGGCGCGCACCAGGAAGGTGAGCATCGACCTCGACGAGGTCGACGGCGGCACCCGGCTGCGCGCGGAGGGGAGCCGGGTGCGCGTCGACGTCACCGCCGAGCGCCCGCCCGGGCACGAGAGCCTGGGCGTCGTCGTGCCGTGGTCGGACCGGCTCTTCCAGTACACCGTCAAGGACGTCGCGCGTCCGGCCGTCGGCACGGTGTGGGTCGACGGCGAGGAGCACGACGTCCCGGCGGGCGAGTCGTGGGCGGTGCTCGACCACGGGCGCGGGCGGTGGCCCTACGCGATGCACTGGAACTGGGGAGCCGGCTCGGGCCGCACCGACGGACGCGTGGTCGGCCTCCAGGTCGGCGCGAGGTGGACCGACGGCACCGGCATGTGTGAGAACGCGCTGGTCGTCGACGGCCGCCTGACCAAGATCAGCGAGGAGCTCGACTGGCGCTACGACACCGACGACTGGATGGCGCCGTGGCGGGTGGTCGGCGAGGCCGCGGACCTGACGTTCACGCCGTTCCACCTCAAGCGCTCGGTCACCGACCTCAAGGTCTTCTCCTCGCGCACGCACCAGTGCTTCGGCCACTGGTCGGGGCGCGTGCGTGACGAGGCGGGGGAGTGGATCCGCGTCGACGACCTGGTCGGCTGGGCCGAGGACGTCCGCAACCGCTGGTGAGGGCGGCGGGTCAGGCGCCTCGCGCCGCCTTCTTCGCCGCCGCCTCGTCGCGCCGCTCCACGAAGCGGGTCGCCTCCCCGTCGAGCGCGGCGACGGCCGCGGCCAGCTCGTCGCGGGCCGCCTCGCCGTCGGCGTCCAGGTCGGTCAGCTCCCACACCCCCCACTGCCGCAGGAGCGGCGTGACGATGTCGTCGTGGTGGATGCGCAGGTCGTAGATGCCGGCCTTGGCCATCTGCACGGCCTTGCGGGAGAAGCCCGGGATGACGCTGCCGGGCATCTCGAACCCGACGACCTCCTCGGTGATCGCGCGCATGGTCTGGCTCGGCGTGAGCTCGAGCGCGGCGGTGACGAGGTTGCGGTAGAAGATCATGTGGAGGTTCTCGTCCTTGGCCACGCGGGCGAGCAGCCGGTCGGCGATCGGCTCCTCGGTGTAGCGGCCGGTGTTGCGGTGCGAGACCCGGGTGGCGAGCTCCTGGAAGGACACGTAGGCGCACACGTTGAGCAGCGACTTGTCCATCGCCTCGTAGCCGGTCTCCATCGTCTCCATCCGCGCCTGCTCGAGCTCGACGGGGTCGACGCCGCGGGTGACGAGGAGGTAGTCGCGGATGCAGAACGCGTGACGACCCTCCTCGGCCGTCCACCGGTTGACCCACGTGCCCCAGGCGCTGTCGCGGCCGAAGGCGCGGTCGATCTCGCGGTGGTAGCTCGGCAGGTTGTCCTCGGTGAGCAGGTTGACCTCGAGGGCCGTGCGGGCGACGGGGGAGAGCTGCGACTGCGCCACCTCCCACGGGTCGCCGCCGAGGTCGGCGAAGTCGCGGCCCAGGCTCCACGGGACGTACTCGTGGGGCATCCACTCGTCGGCCATCGACAGGTGCCGGTTGAGGTTGTCCTCCACCACCGGCTCGAGCTCGGTCAGCAGCTGGGTGCTCTCGAGTGCGGCCATGCCATCTCCTCGTGGGGCTCCTCGTGGGGCTCCTCGTGGGGCTCCTCGTGGGGCTCCTCGTCGGGCGGACGCGAGGACGGACGGCCTCACCCTCCCTGCCTACACCCGCGGGGGTCCGCTGGATAGGGCGGACGAGCCGGTGGCGGGGATTACTCATCTGAGTTACTTTTTATCCATGCAGGTAACTTCCCGCTCGGTCACGTCGGAGGCCCGTCGGGCGCAGGTGCTCGAGGCGACGATCGCGGTGGTCGCCGAGGAGGGCTTCGCGCGGGCGTCGTTCGCCCGGATCGCCGAGCGCGCCGGCCTCTCCAGCACCCGGCTGATCAGCTATCACTTCGCCGGCAAGGACGAGCTGGTCGCGGCGCTGGTCGAGCACGTGGTCGCCGGGATCGGCGCGTACGTCGGCCCGCTGGTCATGCGACAGGACACGGCTCGCGGCCGGCTGCGCGCCTACATCGAGGGCGTCGTCGGCTACGCCGACACCCACCGCGCGCCGATGGCCGCGCTGCTCCAGGTGGTCATGTCCGGCGCGTGGGGCCGGGCCGGGGCCGGGCCCAGCGACGTCAGCCACCTCGAGCAGATCCTGCGCGAGGGCCAGGAGCGGGGGGAGCTGCGCGGCTTCGACCCGCTCGTCGTGGCGAGCACGGTCCAGCGCGCGGTCGAGGCCGTCCCGTTCCAGCTGCAGGCCGATCCCGACCTCGACTGCACGGCGTACGCCGCCGAGCTGGTCGAGCTCTTCGACCGCGCCACGAGCGCCGACCCGTGACCCTGCTGCGACCGGTCCTCGGCATCGTGGGCTCGACCGCGCTCTACTACCTGATGCGCCAGGCCGGCGTCAGCGTCTACGCCGCCCTCGTGGTCGGCGCGGTGCTGTCGCTCGTGCCGGCCTGCCTGGCGATGCTGCGCGGCCACCGCCCCAGCGGGCTCGAGGCGTTCTTCACCGTCCTGCTCTTCGCGAGCCTCGCGATCTCGTTGCTGCCCGGGGACGAGCGGTTCCTCCTCGCCAAGGACGCGCTCGTCACCGGCGGCGTCGGCTTCTGGTTCCTCGCGAGCCTGTGGTGGGCCGAGCGCCCGCTCGCCTACCAGTTCGCCAGGCCCATGGTCGAGGGCCGCCTCGGCTGGCCGCGCGACTGGGAGGGACTGTGGCAGCGCGAGCCCTGGTTCCGGCGGATGTGGCGCACCTCGAGCACGCTGTGGGCGGCCGGCACCCTGCTCGACGCGGTCGCCCGCGTCGTGATGGCCTACACGCTCCCGGCCGACGCGGTGCCCGGGCTCAACCTCGCGATGTACGTCGCCACGGCGGTGGTGCTCAACGTGGTGACGGCCGTCGTCTACGTCCGCGCCGGCGCCGTGGGGCGAGCGCGTCGGGGCCGGGCGACGACGGGCTGAGCGCGCGACGACCAGCGTGTCCGACGGGCGCTCGCCGCCGGTCGCCGCACACCTACTGGGCTGTCCGCACGGAGCGGTAGCACGGCGAGCACCCGGCCGGGAGCATCGGCGTGGTGACGCCCCGCCGGGGCCTGACCAGAGGAGTGAGCATGTTCCGAGGCTTCGCCACCATCAGCTTCACCGCCGACGACCTGGGTGCGGCGAGCGCCTGGTACGCCGAGCTGCTCGGCGTGCAGCCCTACTACTCGTTCCCGCCGGCTCCGGCGGAGCCGGCCTACGTGGAGTTCCGGGTGGGCGACGACGAGGACGAGCTGGGGATCATCGACCGCAGGTACGCCCCCGGCTCTGCCGGGGACGGGCCGGGCGGCGCGGTGATGTTCTGGCACGTCGACGACCTCCCCGGCACCCTCGCCACCCTCCTCCGGATGGGCGCCGTCGAGCACGAGCCGCTCACCGAGCGCGAGGCCGGCTTCGCGACCGCCTCGGTGGTCGACCCGTTCGGCAACGTGCTGGGCGTGATGCACAACCCGCACTACCTCGAGGTGCTGGCGGCCCGACGCGGGTGACGACGCCGCTCGCAGAATGTGATATCACTTTGCCATCACATTCTGACGGAGGGTGCACATGAGCGGTGAGCAGCAGGTCAAGGACGCCGGACACGTCGACGAGTCGGAGGGCGGGACCCCCGCCGGCCGGCCGGTCGGGCACGAGGGGACGCGGGTGGACGTCACCGAGCGCGTGGCGTGGTCGGTCGACGGCTTCGCGGGCCTCGCGGTCTCGCTGGCGCTGATCGGGCTCGGCTGCTGGTTGGTCGTGCTCGGCATCATCGACGCCGACGCCGGGCGTGGCGGCATCGGCCAGATCCTCGGCGGATCGACCGTGGTGCTCCTCGGGCTGGTGCTCTCAGCGTCGCTGACGATCGTGGCGCCGGGACAGACCCGGGTCGTGCAGTTCTTCGGCCGCTACGTCGGCACGGTGCGCAAGCCGGGCCTGCGGATGCTCGTGCCCCTCACCACGCGCCGCAACGTCTCGGTGCGCGTGCACAACTTCGAGACCCACGAGCTCAAGGTCAACGACGCCGACGGCAACCCGATCAACATCGCCTCGATCGTCGTGTGGCAGGTCGCCGACACGGCCCGGGCCACCTTCGCGGTCGAGGACTACGAGGACTTCGTGGCGGTGCAGGCCGAGTCCGCGCTGCGCCACGTGGCGATGAGCCACCCCTATGACCACGCCGCCAACGAGGTGACCCTGCGCGGCGACACCGAGATCATCTCCGGCGAGCTGGCCGCCGAGGTGGCCGCCCGCATCGCGCTCGCCGGCCTCGAGGTCATCGAGGTGCGCATCTCCGCCCTGGCCTACGCCCCCGAGATCGCCCAGGCGATGCTGCAGCGCCAGCAGGCGTCGGCCGTCATCGCCGCGCGCGAGAAGATCGTCGAGGGCGCGGTCGGCATGGTGGAGAGTGCCCTCGCCCAGCTCGAGAGGAAGGACATCGTCGACCTCGACGCCGAGCGCAAGGCGGCCATGGTGTCCAACCTGCTGGTGGTGCTCTGCTCGGAGCGGGGCACGACACCCGTCGTCAACGCCGGGTCGCTCTACACCTGAGCGGGCCCGGCCATGGGCGAGGAGACGGAGCCGGCGGCTCCCCGACGGGGTCCGGAGCGCAAGCCCGTGCTGGTGCGCCTGGACCCCGCCGTGCACGCCGCCCTCCAGCGGTGGGCGGCCGACGAGCTGCGCAGCGTCAACGCCCAGATCGAGATCGTGATCCGCGACGCGCTCCGGGCCGCCGGCCGGGCGCCGCGCGACGCCGGCCCGGTGCCCAGGCGCGGCCGCCCACCCGCCACCCGGGACGAGTGACCGCGGGGTCCGTCACGGACGCCGCGGTCACGGCCCGTCGAGCCGGACGACCAGGTCGGCGGCGTCGCGGGTGGCCGTCACCCGCTGGGCGTTGGGCTCGTCCACGCGCGTGACCCACGACCGCGCGGCCCCCGGGGACTTGCCGTACCGCTCGTGGCGGCGCACCAGCCGCTCGCGTCGTACGCCGGGGTCGAGGTCGACGTACCACGCCTCGGCGAGCAGGGGGCGGACCCGGTCCCACCCCCCGTCGGGCAGCAGGAGGTAGTTGCCCTCGGTCACGACGAGCCGCGCCGTCGGCTCGATCGCGATCGCCGCCGCGACGGGCTGCTCGAGGTCGCGCTCGAAGCCGGGGGTGTAGAGGGTGCGGTCGGGCTCGGCGTGGAGCCGGCGCAGGGCGGCGACGTAGCCGTCGACGTCGAACGTGTCGGGAGCGCCCTTGCGGTCGCGGCGGCCGAGCCTGCCGAGCTGGACGTCGGCGAGGTGGAAGCCGTCCATCGGCAGGTGGGCGACGGCGTCGTGGCCGAGGTCGTCGGCCAGTCGCGCGAGCAGCCGCTCGGCGAGCGTCGACTTGCCCGCGCCCGGCGGGCCGACGATGCCGAGCACCGCGCGACCCGGCCGGTCGAGGAGGCGCGCGGCGCGCCCGACCAGCGCAGAGAGGGTGGGGTATCCCGGCGGCGTGCGCCGGTCGGGGTCCGCCGCGTGGTCCATGCCGCGAGCGTAGGGGTGAGCGCGTCCATCGCGGGAGGTCGGCGCTGCCGACGGCGTGCTCGCGCGAGACGACGACGTCGAGGTCGTCGCCCGCGGCAGCCGGGGCTCCACGGGGACGCCGATGACCCGCGACCGGCTGCTCCCCGAGCTCGCCGAGCCGCGGGTGCTGCGCACCCGCGCCGATCAACCGCCGCACGCGTGACGTTCGGCCCTCCCCGAGCTCGCCCGCGGTCCCTAGCGTGGGGGCGAGGAGGAAGGGGGCCGTGGTGACCGACGACGTGCTGGTGGTGGACTCGCTGGTCCGCCGGTTCGGGGACCTGACGGCGGTCGACGACGTCTCGTTCCGCATCGCGCCGGGCGAGACCTACGGCCTGCTCGGGCCCAACGGGGCGGGCAAGACCACGATGATCTCGATGGTGGCCGGCCTCATCGCGGCGGACCACGGCACCGTGACCGTCGCCGGCGAGCGGATGACCCCGCGGACCACCGACCCCAAGCGGCACGTCGGGCTGGTGCCGCAGGAGCTCGCGATCTACCCCGACCTGACGGGTCGCGAGAACCTCATGCTCTTCGGCCGGTTGCAGGGCCTGCGCGGTGCGGCGTTGAAGGCGCGCGTCGACGACGTGCTCGACCTGATCGGCCTGGCCGACCGGGCCAAGGACCGCAGCAAGCACTACAGCGGCGGCATGAAGCGCCGACTCAACATCGGCGTCGGCCTGCTCAACCGGCCGACCCTGCTGATCCTCGACGAGCCCACCGTGGGCGTCGACCCGCAGTCGCGCAACGCGATCCTGGAGTCGGTGGAGGCGCTGTCGGTCGAGGGCATGGCCGTGCTCTACACGACGCACTACATGGAGGAGGCCGAACGGCTCTGCGACCGCATCGGCATCATCGACGCCGGCCGCCTGGAGGCCGAGGGCACGCGCGCCGAGCTCATCCGGCTCATCGGCGGTGTCGACACGATCCGGCTCGGCGCCAGCAGCGGTGACCTGGCGGACGCCGCCGAGGAGCTGCGCCGCATCCCGGGCGTCGAGCGCGTCGACGCCGACCGGAGCGCGGCGACGCTGACCGTCAAGGACGCCTCGACACTCGTCGCGCCGGTCGTCGGCACGGCGGCGGCGCACGGCGTCACGCTGGCCGACGTGGAGATCTCCCGGCCCGACCTCGAGTCCGTCTTCCTCCACCTCACCGGCAAGGGCCTGCGGGACTGACGATGCGCCAGCTCCTCGTCCTCACCGGTGCCGACCTGCTCCAGCGGCTGCGCGACCGGTCGGTCCTGATCTTCGCGCTGGTCGTGCCGCTGGCGTTGATGACGGTCTTCAACCTGGTCTTCGGCGCCGCCGAGGACGTCGACCTCGCCCCGGTCACCGTCGCGGTCAGCGCTCCCGCGGCCGACGACGTCGCTCAGGTGCTGGTCGGCGTGGTCCGCTCGCTCGACGACGCCGACGAGCTCGACGTCACCGTCGTCGAGACCGACGACGAGACGGCCCGGCGGCAGGTCGAGGACGGGGACGCCGGGCTGGCACTGCTCGTCCCCGAGGGCTTCGGGCAGGCGGCCGGGGAGGGGACGCCCGTCACCGTCGCCGCCGTGCGCGGCGACGAGGCCGGGGTCGAGACCGACATCGTGCTGTCGGTGGTCGACGGGGCGCTGCAGCAGCTGGCCGGCGGCGCGGCCACCACCCGCGCGGCCCTGGCCGAGGGCGTGCCGCAGGACCAGGTCGCCGCGCTGGTGGAGGAGGCCACGGCCGACGCGCCGGCGTACGACCTCGTGCGCGGCGAGGCGTCCGACGAGCAGCTCGGCGCGGGTGCGGCGCTGGTCGCGGGGCAGGCCGGGCTCTTCCTGCTCTTCACCGTGAGCTTCGGCGTCAGCGGGCTGCTGGTCGACCGCGAGGCGGGCACGCTGGCCCGGCTGCGCTCGATGCCGATCCCGCGGTGGGTGGTGATCGCGTCCAAGGCGCTGGTCAGCTTCGTGCTCGGCGTCGTGTCGACGAGCATCCTGCTGGCGCTGGGCGGCTACCTCTTCGACGCCCACTTCGGCTCGGTCCCGGCCGTCGCCCTGCTCGTGCTCTGCGCGGCCGCGGCCGGGACGTCCGTGATGTTCCTGGTCGTCCGGGTCGCCCGCACCACCGAGCAGGCGGGCATCGCGACCTCGATCGTCGCGCTGGTGCTGGGCATCGGGGGCGGCGCCTTCTTCCCGGTCGGCGCGAGCGGCCCCCTCTCGCGGGTGCTCGACCTCAACCCGGTGTCGGCGCTGCTGCGCGGGCTCGGCACCACCTCCGCCGGCGGAGGCATCGGCGACCTCGGCGCGCCGGTGGCCGTCATGCTGGGCTTCACCGTCGCGATGCTCGTCGTCTCGCGGCTGGTCCCCGACCGGGGAGCGCTGTCATGAGGAACGCCCTCACCGTGGCCGGCGCCGAGCTCCGGCTCTTCCTGCGCGACCGCTCCAACCTCTTCTTCGTCTTCGTGTTCCCCCTGCTGCTGGTGCTGATGATCGGCCTGCAGTTCGGCGAGGACGCGACCGCGGGCCGTGTGGCGGTCAGCGGCCCGGACTCGTTGCTGCGCTCCGCGCTGGTCGAGCAGCTCGAGACCCAGGACGTCGTGGTCAGCGACGACGCCGCGTGGGACGAGGCGCTGGCGCTGCTCGCCCGCGGCCGGCTCGACGCCGCCGTGCGCGTCGACGGTGACGCGGGGACGGCGTACGACGCCGGCGGGCCCGTGACGCTGGAGGTCGTGCGCGGCTCCTCGGGCACCGCCCAGGTCGTCGAGCAGGACGTGCGGACCGCCGTCGAGGCGCTGCGATCGAGACGCGGGCAGCAGCTCGCCCTGGAGGCCGCCGGGGTGCCGGCCGATCGGGCCGCCGCAGCGCTCGCAGCCGCCGAGCGCGAGGTCGGCGCCCCGCGCCTCGAGGTGACGAGCGTCGACCGGGTCAGCGAGGAGTTCGACGCGATGGGCCAGTTCGAGTTCGGTGCCGCGGGGCAGCTGCTGCTCTTCGTCTTCCTGGCCTGCCTCGGCGGGTCGGCCACCCTCATCCAGGCCCGTCGGCTCGGTGTCGTGTCGCGGATGCTGGCCGGGCCCGTGACGCCCGGTGAGCTCATCGCCGGCCAGGTGCTCGGCCGGTGGGCGATCGGCCTGTTCCAGGGCGGCTACCTGATGCTCGCGACCAGCCTCATCTTCGGCGTGGCCTGGGGCAGCCTGCCGGTCGCCCTGCTCGTGCTGGTGCTCTTCAGCCTCGTCGCGGCGGGGGCCGCGATCCTGCTGGGCACCCTGCTGGAGAACGAGGGGGCGGCCAACGGCGCCGGCATCGGGATCGGGCTGGTCCTCGCGGCACTGGGCGGGTCGATGTTCCCGCTCGAGCTCTTCCCCGACACGATGCGCACCATCTCGCGCTTCACCCCGCACGCGTGGGCCTACGAGGCGCTCGCCGACGTCCAGCGCCGCGGCGCCGGCCTGGTCGACGTGCTGCCGGAGCTCGCCGTGCTGGCGGGGATGGGGGTCCTGCTGGGCGCCCTCGGTGCCTGGTCGCTGCGGCGCAGCCTGGCCCGCGCGATGTGACGGGCTCGGCCCGCCGGCACACCCCGACGGACGGTTGACCGCCTCACTACCGTGGTCCGCATGACTGACGAGGTGAAGCAGGCAGCCACCGAGGCCGCGCAGCGAGTGGTCGACGAGGTCTCCTCCTGGCAGTACAGCGCCGAGGACAGCACCATCGCCGAGCAGCTCGACGAGGGGCTCGCCAAGGCGCAGGTCTCGCTCAGCGCAGACGAGCGCACGCGCATCCTCACCGAGATCGACGCCATGAAGGACGAGCAGTCCTCGGCCCCCCAGGTCCGGTCCGCGACCCCGGTGGAGTGACGTCATGGACGTGCGAGGAGTGCTCACCGAGGGCTTCGGCCGGATCACCGAGATCTACGACGGGATCGCCGACGGCCTCGACGACGAGACGCTGCACCACCGCCCCGACGGGGTCGGCAACCCCATCGGCTGGCTGCTGTGGCACCTGGCCCGGGTGCAGGACGACCACATCGCCGACCTCGCCGGGGAGCGGCAGGTCTGGGAGCGGTTCCAGGACCGCTTCGGCCTGCCCAACGGCACCGACGACGTGGGCTACGGCCACACCAGCGAGCAGGTCGACGCCCTGCGCATCGAGGACCCGGCCCTGCTCGTGGACTACCACCACGAGGTGACACTCGCGACCGCGCGCTACCTGCAGACCGTCGACGAGGCCGAGCTCGAGCGGGAGGTCGACCAGCGGTGGGACCCGCCGGTCACCGCGGGCGTACGCCTGATCAGCATCGAGGCCGACTGCCTCCAGCACCTGGGGCAGGCGGCCTACGTGAAGGGACTTCTCGGGTCGCGCTCCTCCTGACACAGGGGGGAGGTCGGGGCCAACCCCTAACCTGATTAAGGTAGTCGAGTTAGTCGCCAAATCCGAAAGGACATCGCCATGCCCTTCTCCCACCGACCGATCAGCATCGACCGCCGGAGCTTCATGGGGTTGGTGGGCGCCGCCGGCATCGCGTACGCCGCCAGCTCCTGCGCCGGGCCCGGCTCGACGTCCGGTGGTGGTGGCACGGCTCCCTCTGGTGGATCGGCCACCGACACCATCTCGTTCGCCCACTGGCGCGCCGAGGACCAGCAGGTCTTCGACTCGATCATCACCGGCTTCGCCGATGCCCACGCCGACGCCGGGGTCAAGCAGGACATCTCGCCGTCGCAGGACTACCAGTCCAGCGCGATCCAGCGGTTGCGCGGCGGCGAGGTCGGCGACGCGTTCACCGCCTTCCGGGGCGCGCAGTTCGAGGACATGGTCTCCGCCGGTCTCTTCGCCGAGCTCGGCGACCAGGACTTCGTCTCCCGCTACAGCGACCGCTTCACCCCCGTGGGCCAGAAGGACGGCACCCAGTACGGCCTGCCCTACCAGGTCGTGTTCCTGATGCCGATCTACAACGTCGACCTCTTCGAGAAGGCCGGAGTCTCCGAGCTGCCGCAGGACTGGGACGGCTTCCTGGCACTCTGCGAGCAGCTGCGCTCGGCCGACGTCACCCCGATCGCCTGGCCCGGCGGCGACGCCGGCAACGCCGCGCAGCTGTTCAACGCGATGACCATGAACAACGCGCCGTCCGACGACTTCGGCACGAAGATCGAGTCCGGCGACTACAAGTGCACCGACGACTGGTTCCTCAAGACGCTCGGTCAGTACGCCGAGCTGGCGCCCTACATGCAGAAGAACGCCACGGGGAGCGCACCCGAGCCGCTGCAGCAGCTCTTCACCGAGCAGAAGGCCGCCATGCTGGCCACCGGGAGCTACCACATCGCCGCCACCCGGGCGCTGGGCGCGGAGTTCGCGATGGACCTCATCGCCCCGATCACCACGTCGGCCGGCGAGGCGCGCTACGAGGGGGTGCACAACGCCACGTTCATCCTCGGCGTCAACGGCAGCTCCGACAAGCAGGAGACCGCCGTCGCGTGGCTCGAGCACCTCTCCGACCCCGAGGTGGCCGGCGAGTACGCCAACGGCACCGCCCAGCACGTGACGGTCGAGGGGGTCGACTACACCAACCCCGACCTCAAGCGGATCGAGCCCTGGCTGTCGAGGAACACCGCCCTCGCCCCGCGCTACCAGTTCCTCGACCTCGACGTGGAGGCCGCGGTCGAGGCGGCGTGCGTCGCCGTCGTGGGCGGCCAGTCGCCGGAGCAGGCGGCCGAGGAGGCACAGAAGATCGTCGACGAGCAGATCGGATGAGGAAGCCCGACGGGCCCGGGCGACCACACCCGGCGCTCTACCTCTTCCCCCTGCCCGCCGTCGCCCTCTACGTCGTCTTCTTCGTCATCCCGACGGTGCAGGCGGTGCAGTACGCCACCACCGACTGGGACGGCTTCAGCCCCGACTTCGAGCGCGTCGGCGCCGACAACCTGGTCAAGCTGGCGACGGGCGGCGACTCGCTCTTCACCACCGCGCTGACCAACAACCTCAAGTTCCTGCTGGTCGTGGTCGTGCTCCAGACGCTGCTCTCGCTCGGTCTGGCGCTGATGCTGCTGCGCACCACCAAGGCGTCGGTGTTCCTGCGCTCGGTCTACTTCCTGCCCACCATCTTGTCCTCGGTGTCGGTCGCCTTCATCTGGCGCTTCGTCTACGACCCCAACGTCGGACCGGTCAACCAGGCCCTCGGCGCCGTGGGGCTCGACCAGCTGCAGTCGGGCTTCCTGGGCAACCCCGACCAGGCGATCTACTGGGTGGCGATGACCCAGGTGTGGGCCCACGCGGGCCAGCTGATGGTCATCTTCATCGCCGGGCTGCAGCAGATCCCCGAGGACCTCTACGAGGCCGCCCGCCTCGACGGAGCCGGTCGCTGGCACCAGTTCCGGCACGTCACCTGGCCGCTCGTGGCGCCGACCACGACGATCGTCGTCGCCTACACCACGATCCAGTCGTTCAAGGCCTTCGACCTGATCCTCGGCCTCGGCGGCAACCCGCCGCGCCGCTCCCTCGACATCTTGTCGACGCGCATCTACACGACGTTCACCAACGCCGAGTTCGGCTACGCCGCGGCCGAGTCGCTGATCTTCATGGCCATCATCCTCGCCGTGACGTTCCTGCAGCGCCGTGCGCTCAAGCTCACCCAGAGGGGAGCGTGAGGACCCGGTGACCGCCACCCTGGGCCGCCGGGCGCTGCTCGGCTTCTACGCCCTGCTCATCCTCCTGCCGCTCTCGCTGGTCCTCACCGGCAGCTTCAAGACCACCCCCGAGCTCTTCGACTCGCCGTTCGGCCTGCCGGGCTCGCTGAGCCTCGACAACTACCGCACGGTGCTGGGCGACCAGGCGATGTCCACCGCGCTGCGCAACAGTGCCCTCGTCACCGCGGGCGGCGTCGCCCTCACGCTGCTGCTCGCGATCCTCGCGGCGTACGGCGTCGCGCGCATCCCCGGCTGGCGCGGGTGGGCGATCCACGGCTTCCTGGTGCTGGGGATGGCCGTGCCGGCGCAGGCCAACATGATCCCGCAGTACGTCCTCTTCGACCAGCTCGGCCTGCTCAACAGCCTCCTCGGACTGGTGCTGATCGAGACGGTCGTGTGCCTGCCCGTGGCGGTCTTCATCCTCGCCGGCTTCATGCGCACGCTGCCGCCGGAGCTCTACGAGGCCTCGGCCCTCGACGGAGCGGGGCCCTGGCGCACCCTGTGGTCCATCGTGCTGCCGCTGTCGCTGCCGTCGATCGCGGCGACCGCGATCTTCCTGGTCGTGATCCAGTGGAACGACCTGCTCTACCCGCTGCTGTTCATCCAGACGCCGGAGAAGCGCACCCTGCCGCTCGCCCTGCTCGACTTCCAGGGCGAGTTCCTCACCAACTACCCGCTGCTCTTCACCGGCGTGCTGGTCGCCTCGGCGCCCCTGGTGGTGGCCTACGTCTTCCTCCAGCGCTACTTCGTCGCCGGGCTGACCGCCGGCTCGGTGCGCGGCTGACGTCCCCTCCACCGTCGGCTCCGGAGCCGACGACGCGGCGCCGAGCGAGCGGGTGTCGTGAGCGATCATGACGGCATCTTGAGGACGTGGATGGGCCCGGATGCGGGTCGGCGAGGCATACTTAGGGGTGATGACCTCTCAGAGCGGCCGACGGCCCAAGCACCTCCCCAGCAGCCCCTTCAAGCCTGCGGTCGAGCCCGTGGTCGAGGTGTTCGCGGTCGGTGACCGCGTCACCCACGACCTCTACGGGCTCGGGCAGGTCACCCACCTCGACAGCCACGCGGTGACCGTCGACTTCGGGTCGAAGTCGGTGCGGATCGCGCACCCCTACCCCAAGCTGCACCACCTCTGAGGCGCTTCCGGCTGGCGCCGCGACGCGGCGACCGCGCGCCGTGACGGCGGTCAGCGGCAGGGCAGCGAGCCCAGACGGGCCAGACCCTCCCGGTCGCCGGGACCGAGCTCCACCTGCCCGGTGTTGTCGGCGTACATCAGCTCCATCGGCTCCTCGACGTGGCCGAGGCCGACCACGTGGGCCAGCTCGTGGAGCACGATGGCCTCCATGGTGCGCGGCTGCTCGGCCACCGCCGCGGGCGTGAAGGCATCCAGGTCCAGCACGACGCTGCCGCTGACGAAGGTCAGGTGTCCGGCCGACCCGCGCTCGGCGACGGCCCCGCCCACGCCCGCAACCTGACCGGCCAGGTCGGCGTACTCGGTGTCGTCACCCCAGCCGATGACGACCGGGTCCGGCCGGCCGAAGAGCCTCCCGCCACCGGGGAACGGACGCTCGTCGGTCTCACCCTCGTCGGCGAACGCCAGGCCCGTCGCCGCGCTGATCCGCCTGATCGCCCCGTCCACCAGCCGCCGTCCGCCCGGCGGCTCGCCGGCCGGGTTGATCCGGTAGCGGATCTCCTCGCACGGGTCCCACCCGACCGGGTCGCCGGTCCCGCGCTGAGTCATCGCCCATGTGAACGCACCGCCCTGCCCGACGACGCGGGGCGCGGACAGCGGCCGCTGGGCCTCCATCCCGATCGCCCGGCGCAGAGTCTCCATCTGCTCGGCCGGGTGCCACGCCACGACCGCCGCGAGCATGGTCGCGGTCAGGAGCATCGCGAGCCAGGTCGAGGAGCGGGACACCTGCCCAGTGTGGCCGGTGGGTGGCGCGGGGACAGGGGATCACGTCAGATGCGCCGCTGTCCGCGGCGCGCGTGAGCGACGTGCCACCATGGCCGCATGCCGGCCGAGCTCGTCGTACGCCAGGCCGGGTTCGCGCCGGTCAAGGGCATGCGCCACCTGTCCCTCCCGGCGATCGACCTCGACGCGCACGGCGCCCTGGGTGACCGCTCGCTCTGTCTCGTCGACGTGGACCGCGCGCGGGTCCTCAGGACGGTGCAGCACCCGTCGCTGATCGGTGTCGTCGCGCGCGTCGCCGACGACCTCCTCGACCTCACGCTCCCCACGGGCGAGTCGCTCTCCGCTCCCGTCGTCCCCAGCGGCCGCAGCGTCACGTGCGACTACTGGGGCCGGCAGGTCCTCCTCGAGCTCACCGAAGGTCCCCACGCCGAGCTCCTGTCCGACTGGCTCGCCGTGCGTGTGCGCCTCGCGGCCGCGCCGCGCGGGGGAGTCGTGTTCGGCGAGCCGCTCACCGTCGTCGGCACCGCCTCGTTGCGTGACCTCGCCGGCCGGGTCGGGCACGCCGGGCTCGTCGCCGAGGCGGCGCGCTGCCGGTCGACGCTCGTCGTCGAGACCGAGGATCCCTACGTCGAGGACTCGTGGACAGGACGGGAGCTGGTCGTGGGTGGCGCGACCGTGCGGATAGGCGGCCCGGTGCCACGGTGTGCCGTCGTCGACCACCACCCGGTGACAGGGGAGCGGGACGTGCGGCTGCTGAAGGCGCTGGCGCGCGAGCGTCCGGTCAACGGTGCCGGCGAGCCGATGCTGGGGGTCTACGCGGGCTGCGTGCGCCCGGGCCGGGTCGTCACCGGCTGACCTGTCGCTGGGGCGGCGTCGAGCTGGTCGAGCACGCCCTCGAGTGAGCCGTCAGTGACCGACGCGCCGGTCGGCCTGGCGCGGCACCACGGGCCCACGGTCGATGTCGGCGAGCTCTCGGCGAGCGAGGTCGAGGGCGCCGAGGAGGGCCCCCAGGGCGTCGATGGTGTCGTGCGCGGCGGTGTCCCACCGGTCCCAGTGCGAGCCCCGGTGGAGGGCCGCACCGCCCTGCCACGCCACGACGAGCCTGTCGACGCTGAGCTCTGCGTCGCGTCGTCGCGCGTCGATCTCGGCGACGCGGGCGGCCAGGCGCGAGGAGTCGGCCGACGGCTTGGGACGGTGGTGGTGGTGCAGGTGGCCCGAGATGATCATTGCGGGTCGTTACCCACCCGGTCCCCCCGGTTACACCCCACTTGACGACACCTAGACGGAACCGTGACGCACCCTTGCCCAACAGCGAGCCTGCCCACGGCCCGCCCGAGGTCCTACTCTGGACCGACCCACCGCCCACCGCCCACCTCGGAGGCCCACGTGGACACCATGACCCCTGCCTACGGCGCGGGCACGCTGCTGACGATCGCCGCCCTCGCCGTCGCCGTGCTCCTGCTCCTGATCATCGTCCTGCGCATGCACGCCTTCGTGGCGCTGGTGCTGGTCAGCCTGGGCACCGCGGTCGCGGCCGGCGTGCCCCTGGCGGACGTGCCGGCGATATCGATCGCCGCCTTCGGCAGCACGCTCGGCAACGTCGCCCTGCTCGTCGGGCTGGGCGTGATGATCGGGCGGATCCTCGAGGTGACGGGTGGCGCGCAGGTGCTGGCCGACACGTTGGTCAGTCGCTTCGGGGAGAAGCGCGCCCCGCTCGCCCTGGGCGTCGCCGCCCTGTTGTTCGGCATGCCGATCTTCTTCGACGCCGGGCTCGTGGTGTTCCTCCCGATCATCTTCTCGGTCGCGAAGCGGTTCGGTGGCTCGGTGCTGATGTACGCCCTCCCGGCCGCGGGAGCGTTCGCCGCGATGCACGCGATCGTGCCGCCCCACCCGGGCCCGGTCACCGCTGCCACCGAGATCGACGCCAGCATCGGTCTGACCCTGCTGGTCGGTGTCGTGGTGGCGGTCGTCGCCTGGATCGTCGGCGTCTACGTCGTGACCACCGCCTGGCTCGGCAAGGTGGACGTCCCGATCGACGACTCGGTGCTCACCGGCGGCCGCGAGGCCGACACCGCCAACCCACCCGGCTTCGCGCACGTGCTCGGCATCCTGCTGCTGCCGGTGCTCCTCATCGCCGCCAACACGATCTTCACCACCCTGCGCACCAACGGCTCCATCGCCGAGGACGGCGTGCTCGTCGACGCGCTGATCTTCACCGGGCAGACCCCGGTCGCGCTGCTCATCTCGCTGCTCGTGGCGACCTACACCCTGGCCGTGCGTCGCTACTCGCGCGGCGAGACCGAGCACCTGCTCAACGAGTCGCTCGGCCCGATCTGCGCGATCATCCTCATCACCGGTGCGGGCGGGATGTTCGGCGGCGTGCTGCGCTACAGCGGCATCGGCGAGGCGCTCTCGGACTCGCTCGCCGACATCGGGCTGCCGCTGATCGTCTCGGCCTTCGTGATCGCCACCATCCTCCGCGTCGCGCAGGGCTCGGCCACGGTCGCCCTGACCACCACCGCGGGGTTGATCTCGGCCGGCGTCGCCGACGCCGACCCCTCGTCGCTGCAGCTCGTGGCACTCGTGCTGGCGATCGCCGCGGGCGCCACCGTCCTGTCCCACGTCAACGACTCGGGCTTCTGGCTGGTCGGCCGCTTCTTCGGGATGGACGTGCGGACCACGCTGAGGACGTGGACGGTGCTCGAGACCACGCTCGGCGTGAGCATCTTCGTGCTCGCCCTCGGCATCTGGGCCGTCGGATGACGGCGTCCGAGGCGGCTCCTCGCCACCTCGTCTTCATGGGCGTCTCCGGGTCGGGGAAGTCGACGGTGGGCCGTGCGGTGCAGGAGCGGTTGGGCTGGGAGTTCGCCGAGGGCGACGACTTCCACCCCCCGGAGAACGTCGCCAAGATGCGCGAGGGGATCGCGCTGGCCGACGCCGACCGCTGGGGATGGCTGGAGTCGCTGGCCGCCTGGACCGCCGAGCGCGACGCCCGCGGTGAGCCGACGATCATCACCTGCAGCGCCCTGCGCCGCGCCTACCGCGACGTGCTGCGGCGCGGCGGCGAGGGCACCTTCTTCGTGCACAGCACCGGCGACAAGCACATGCTGCTCGAGCGGATGAGCGCCCGCGACCACTTCATGCCGCCGAGCCTGCTCGAGTCGCAGCTCGACACCCTCGAGCCGCTGCAGCCCGACGAGCACGGGATGGACATCGACCCCGCGCTGCCGGTCGACCGGCTCGCCGCGATGGTGCTGGCGAGGCTCGACCTGCCCTGACCCGGCGGGCCTCAGCCGACCCGCCGCGCCCGGAGCACGGAGTCGCTGACGGCGATCTGCTCCCCCGACCCGGGGTGCGCCTGGGTGCGGGAGCGGGTCTCGCACGTCTCGACCACGAAGCCGTCCGGAAGGCCCGGCAGCAGCGACTCGGGGGTGAAGAGGAACGAGTGGTGGCCGTGCCTCATGCCGGTGGCCAGGTCGCCGGGGTGGTGCCCGACGACCAGCAGCGTGCCGCCCGGCGCGACCGCGGCGGCGAGGCGTCGTACGAGCTCGGGCATCGCGCCGTCCGGCAGGTGCATGAACTGCGAGGAGACCAGGTCCCACGTCTCGCCCGCCGCGTCGAAGGTGCGGACGTCGACGCGGCGGGTGGCGACCCGCTCGCCGACGCCGGCCTGCGCGGCGTGCTCGGAGGTGCGGGCCAGCGCGGCGTCGGCGAAGTCGATGGCGGTGACGTCCCACCCCTGCCGGGCCAGCCAGACGGCGTCGCCGCCCTCGCCGCACCCGACGTCGAGTGCGCGGGCGGGCGCCAGCGAGGCGACCTCGGCCTCCAGCTGGGCGTTGACCCGACCGCTCCACACGCGCTCGCCGGCGTAGCGGTCCTCCCACGCCGGGCGCTCGAACATCCCCGCCCGCTGCGCCTCGACCGCGCGAGCAGCGTCCGCGGACGCGAGGTCGCCGTTGATCCACGCACCGACGCGGGTGCCGTGGGCCGCCGAGGCCATCAGCGTCATCGAGATGTCGGTGGCGTTGCCGGCGGCGAAGACGCCGGGAACCGTCGTGGCGCCGGTGGGCTCCACACCGATCACTGACCCGATGACGGCGCCGCCCATCTCGACGGGCTGCGGCTCGATGCCGAGCGGGGCGAGGTGGTCGGCACGCACGTGCGGGCGCGCCGCCACCACGATCGCCTCCCGCTCGAGCACCGAGCCGTCGGCCAGGCGCAGCCCGACGAGCCGCTCGCCGTCGGTGACGACCTCCTGCGGCGTGCCGTGCTCGACCCGTACGCCGATCGCGCCCAGCCTCTCCAGCTCGTCGTCGGCCAGCTCGACGCCGTCGTGCACGATCATCACGACGTCGTCGGAGAGCTGGCCGAACAGCAGGCCCTGGTGGCCGGCCATCGGCGAGGTCGCGAGGATCGCCAGCGGCCTGTCGCGCACCTCCCAGCCGTGGCAGTAGGGGCAGTGCAGCACGTCGCGGCCCCACCGCTGCGCCAGCCCCGGCACGTCGGGCAGCTCGTCGACCGTCCCGCCCGTGACCAGCACCCGGCGGGCGCCGTAGCGCCGTCCGCCCTCGGTGGTGACCAGGAAGGCGTCGGCCTCGCCGGACACGCCGACCACGCGGTCGGCGAGCACCTCGACGCCGTAGGCCGCGACCTCGGCGCGGCCGTCCTCGAGCAGCTCCAGTGGCGCGACGCCCTCGCGCCCGAGGTAGTTGTGGGCGTGGGCGGCGGTGGCGTTGCGCGGCTCGCCCGCGTCGACGACCAGGACGGACCGCCTCGACCGGCCCAGCGCCATCGCGCCGCTCAGGCCGGCGGCGCCGCCGCCGACGACCACCACGTCGTACGTCTCGTTCTCGCTCATGCGGCGAGCATGCGCTCGCCGTGTCTGATTGACAAACATCCTTGCCGGAGTGGCAAAGTGGCGTCGTGAGCGACGAGGAGGTGCTGCGGGGCGTGGGCACCCGGCTGCGCCAGCTGCGGCTCGAGCGCGAGGCGACCCTGAGCGACCTCGCGGAGGAGACCGGCATCTCGGTGAGCACGCTGTCGCGGCTCGAGTCGGGCCAGCGCAAGCCCACCCTCGAGCTGCTGCTGCCGCTCGCGCGCGCCCACCGCGTCGCGCTCGACGAGCTGGTGGACGCGCCCGAGACCGGTGACCCGCGCATCCGCTCGAAGCCCGTCGTGCGCCACGGCCGCACATTCATCTCACTCACCCGCCGACCCGGCGGGCTGCAGTCGTTCAAGATGGTGTTGCCGGTCGAGCGCGACCCCCGCCCGACCCTGCAGACCCACGAGGGCTACGAGTGGCTCTACGTCCTCAGCGGCCGGGTGCGCCTGGTGCTCGGCACCCGCGACATGCTGCTCGAGCCCGGCGAGGTGGTGGAGTTCGACACCCGTACGCCCCACTGGATCGGCAACCCCGGCCCGACGCCGGCTGAGGTGCTCGCGATCTTCGGGCCGCAGGGCGAGCGGATGCACGTCCGCTCCTGAGAGGTGGGGCGGCGCCGCGGAGCGCGGTCGGATGTGCCGGGGCCTCGCCGCGGCTGTCGGTAGGGTGCCTCGCGAGGCGACCGGGAGCGGCCGCCGACCACCATCTCGAACGCCGGGGGAACGATGCGCAGCGAGCTCTTCGACCAGACCAACCAGGAGAACGCGACCACGGAGCGCTTCAGCCTGCACCACCGCAAGACGCTGCGGGCGGTGCTGGGCGAGCCGGTGCTGGCCGCCAAGGGCTCGATGGTCGCCTACCAGGGGCAGGTGACCTTCGAGCACAAGTCGGCCGGGTCGCTCGGCAAGATGATGCGCCGGCTGGTGACGACCGAGGACACGCCGCTGATGACAGTGTCGGGACAGGGCGAGGTGTTCTTCGCCGACAGCGCCAAGGACATCTTCCTGGTGCACCTGGAGGGCGACGGGCTCTCGGTCAACGGCACCTCGCTGCTCGCGATGGACGCCACGCTCGACTACGACGTCCATCGCGTCAAGGGTGCCGGGATGATGAGTGGCGGGATGTTCAACACGCTCATCCAGGGTGCGGGCACCGTCGCGCTGACCAGCGACGGGCAGCCGCTGATCCTCGACTGCTCGCAGTCCCCGACCTACGTCGACGTCAACGCCGCGGTGTGCTGGTCCGCCAGCCTGGTCCCGCAGGTCGTCAGCTCGATGAACGTGCGCTCACTGGTGCGCGGCGGCACGGGCGAGGCGTTCCAGTACGCCTTCCAGGGCCCGGGCTTCGTCGTCGTCCAGCCCTCGGAGGGCCCGGTCGTCCCGCCCCACAACCACGGCTCCGGCGGCTGACGCGCCCCACGCCGCGGACGGGATCGCCGCACCGGGCCGCGGGCGCCCGCCGTTGACGGGTGAGGAAAGGGTTGCGGTTCTCCTGCCGCTGGGCGAGGATCTGGCCGGTCGTCGCGGTGCATCTCGGACGCGTCGACCGGGTCGGTGAGGCTCCACCACGGTGCGTCTCGCGATCCCGGTCGACGGTGGACGGGCCGTGCCTCTCACGGCTCCCATACACCCCCGCGACCCTGGTTCTGCGAAAACGCCACGGAATGTCGCCGAACTCCTTAGGTTGAGCCTGCGCCGGTCATGCCGGTGCGTTCTCGACTTCGACGTAGGGCTCACACAGGCGAGGCACACATGACTCAGGACGCAGCCCAGACCCGGAAGGGTGTGGGCCACTCGGTCGCCGGTTGGCCGCTCGGCCGGAAGATGGCCCTGGCCCTCGCGATCCCGCTGCTGCTCGCGGCCCTGCTCAGCGGCCTGCGGGTCACCGGCGACTACGGCGACTCGCGTCAGGCTGCGCGCAGCGCGCAGCAGGTGACCGTCATCCAGCCCGCGATCGACTACCTCACCGCGTCCGAGACCGCGATGGTGGCCGCACAGTCCGACAGCGCTGCCAGCCAGGGCGACCTGATCGACTCCATCAGCGACATCTCCGAGAACGCCGAGGCGCTGGTGCGCGCCCGTGACGAGGCCGACCTCGACGAGCTGCAGGCCGCCCACGTCAACGCCCTGCTCGACCTCAGCCAGGCGATGCGCGGCGAGGGTGCCGAGACACTCGGCCCGGCCACCTGGATCGCGCTCGTCCGGCAGCTCGAGTCCAGCGTCTCGCAGCTCATCACCAGCGTGAACGCCGCGCAGGAGACGCCCGAGCCGCGCCTCGAGCAGCTCTCGCAGGCGATGAGCGGGCGGCTGTCCCTCGCGCTGCAGCAGGGCCTGCTCGCGACCACGTTGTCCCAGTCGAGCTCGCAGGAGCTCTTCTCCGAGATCGGCGTCGAGGCCGCGGCCATCGACCGTCTCGCCGGGTCGGTGGAGGGCGTGAAGGACCAGACCGCCCTCCTCCGCACGCAGAACACCCGCCACGCCGGCCAGATCCGCGACGACGCCGCCACCGACCTCGACGGCCGTGACGCGTACGCCCCCTACGACGCGATCACCGAGAGCCTCGTCAGCGGGGTCACCGCGACCCTCGACGACGCGGCCGGAGCCGCGCAGCGCAACGCGTTCGTCGGCGCCGTGCTCACCCTCCTGGCCCTCGCCGCGGCGATCGCGCTCGCGTTCTTCATCGCCCACAGCCTCCTCGACCCGATCGGCAGGGTCCGCGACGGTGCGCTGGCCGTGGCCCGCCACCGCCTTCCCGACGCCGTCTCCCGCATCCGCGCCGGCCAGGAGCCCGAGCCGATCCGGCCCATCGACGTCCACACCGACGAGGAGGTCGGCCAGGTCGCCCGGGCGGTCGACGACCTCCACCGCCAGGCCATCCACCTCGCGTCCGGCGAGGCCCAGCTCCGCCAGACCGTCAACGCCATGTTCGTCACGCTCTCGCGCCGCTCGACCTCCCTGGTCAACCAGCAGCTCGCGCAGATCGAGCGCCTCGAGCACGACGAGGAGGACCCCAAGCGCCTCGAGTCGCTGTTCCGACTCGACCACCTCGCCTCGCGGATGCGGCGCACGGCCGACTCGCTGCTGATCCTGGCGGACGCCCCCAACCGGGCCGCCGGGCAGTTCAGCCTGACCGTCGGCGAGGCGCTGCAGGCGGCGACCTCCGGCGTGCAGGACTACCAGCGCGTGCAGATCCTCTCCAACCTCGGCACCCGCGTGGGCGACGAGGCCGCCGCCGACGTCGTCCACCTCCTCACCGAGCTGGTCGACAACGCGCTGAGCTTCTCGCCTCCGGCAGAGCCCGTCAGGCTGGCCGCCAAGGAGAGCCCCGACGGGGTGAGCATCACGATCACCGACGCCGGCCTGGGCGTGCCGCCCGCCGAGCTCGAGCAGCTCAACAACGACCTGCAGCACGGCGCCGAGGCCACCCCCGACACCGCCCGCCGCATGGGCCTGTTCGTGGTGTCCCGCCTCGCCGAGCGTCACGGCATCCGGACCCATCTGGCCCGCAACCCGGGCGGCGGCATGACGGCCACCGTCCACCTCCCGCTGTCGATCCTGCCCGACCTGGCACCGGCGGGCGCCCCGGCGCCCACGGCCGAGGCGAGCAGCACCGCCCCCTCGCCGAGGGTCGGCGCCGACCTCGTCGGCGCCGCGTCCGGCGACGCCCCGGTCCTGTCCAAGCGCGAGGCGCGCAACCGGGCCCGCGCTGAGAAGGCCGAGGCCAAGGCCGCCGAGCGCGCCGCCGCCGCCGAGGCCAAGGCCGCAGCCAGGGCCGCCAGGGCCGAGGCCGACCTGGAGCCCGTCGCGACGGGTACGACGTCCGCTGGGACCGACGCCGCTGCCACCCCGGCGCCCACTCCCGCTGCCGCCCCCGCTGCCAGCCCAGCGCCTGCTCCCACCCCCGCCCCGGCTGCGTCCGCCCCGGCTGCGTCCGCCTCGTCCGAGCCGACCCCCGACCGACCGCCGCTCGGCACCCTGCTCCCGCGCCGCGCCCCCGGCGCCAACATGCCGCTCACCGGCGCGGACGCGTTCACGCCGCCTGAGACCTCGGGCGCCACCGGACCGCTCTTCGGCAAGCGTCCCGAGCCCTCCGGCGCGAAGCCCGACGCGGCCGCCGCCGGGAGCTCCCCCGCCGAGCGCGCCGAGCGTGTCGCGCGCGTCGTCCCGATCACCGCCCTCGCCTCGCGCCAGCGGGCGCAGGCCGAGCAGGCGGCGCACTTCGAGGCGCCGGCGGCGTCCTCCGCGGACACCTCCGCGCAGGACGAGACCTCCGCCGACATCGCGGGCGAGCAACCGGTCGAGCAGCCGGTCGAGCACCCCCGGGCGCACGACCCGCTGTCCGACCCGCTCCCCGCCGGCGCGTTCGACGACCCGTTCGCCCCCGAGCGGTCCGACCCTGGGCCGTCCGCCGCCGAGCCGTTCGCGGCCGACCCTGCCCCCGTCGAGCCGTACTCGGCCGACCCGTTCGCCGCAGAGCCGTTCGCGGCCGAGCCCACCCCCGCCGAGCCCTACTCGGCCGACCCGGCACCCGCTGCCCTGGTCGAGCACCACCGCGAGGTGGAGGTCGACGCGGACGACCCGCTCGGCCTGGGCACCCCCGCCCGGCGGCAGCCGGTCGCGGAGCCGGAGCCCGAGCCGGTGGCGCCCTACGACGCGGCCGCGCTCCTCACCGAGGGCGCCGACCACCGCGCCAACGGGCACCGAGCCGACGGCCACACCGCCGACGGCCACCCGACCGGCGGCGGCCTCGGCCTGCCGACCCGCGGCGCCGAGCCGGCCCGCTCCGGCGGCGAGTCGCCCATCTTCAAGTCGATGCGCTCGGGCTGGCTGGCCGGTGACGGCGAGGGCGAGTGGCACCAGACCGAGGTCGACCGCGGCTGGGAGCTCGCCGAGCAGGTCACCGAGCCGGCTCCGGTCGCCGAGTCGACACCTGCCGGCCTTCCGCGACGCGCACCCGGCGAGCGCCTCGTCCCCGGAAGCGTGACGCCCCCCACGGCGGCCAAGACGCGCGACCCCGAAGCGATCCGCCGGCGCCTCCAGGCACACACCGCGGGAGTCTCCCGCGGGCGACGCGCAGCCCAGAGTTCCACCCAGCACACGGAAGCAGGACCCTCATGACTCACGACACCTCCGCTGCCCCCGCCGCCAGCACGGCTGGTGACGACCGAGACCTCGACTGGGTGATGTCGCGATTCGTCGACGACGTGCCCGACGCGGCGCACGCGATCCTCGTGTCCGCCGACGGTCTCCTGATGGCCTCCAGCACCAGCATCCCGGGCGAGCGCGCCGAGCAGGTCGCGGCCGTCTCGTCGGGCCTCGCCAGCCTTGCGGTGGGCGCGGCCCGGCTCTTCGAGGGCGGGTCGGTGATGCAGACCATCGTCGAGATGGAGATGGGCTTCCTGATGCTGATGAGCGTCGGCGACGGGTCCAACCTCACCGTGCTGACGACCGAGCAGGCCGACATCGGCCAGGTGGGCTACGAGATGGCCCTGCTGGTGGACCGCGTGGGACGTACCGTCGAGGCCCAGGCCCGCGTCGGTACGGGCGGCTGAGCGGGCTCGTGCCGTGACGCCTCCAGACGACCCGGACGCCGAGGGCTACCGCCCCCGGTTGATCCGGTCCTACACCCTCACCGCAGGCAGGACGGCCGCCAAGGTCGAGCTGGCCATGGAGGCCACGCTCCGCCTGCAGGCAGGGGTGGAGGCCCCGGTGCTGTCACCGTCGGCTGCGCAGGTCCTCGAGGTCTGCGACCGGCGCTCCGTGGCCGAGGTGTCGGCTCTGACCAAGATGCCGATCGGCGTCACCCGGGTGCTGCTGGGCGACCTGATCGAGCAGGGCCTGGTCCGCATCCAGGCCACCATCACCGACAGCACGTCGACAGATGAGCGTCTCGAGCTCATCGAAAGGACCCTCCGTGGACTTCGAAACTACTAAGGCACAGCGGGCGGCTGCGTCGACGAAGATCGTCATCGCCGGCGGCTTCGGGGTCGGCAAGTCGACGCTCGTCGGCGCGGTCTCGGAGATCGACCCGCTGCGCACCGAGGCACTCGTCACCAACGAGTCGGAGGGCGTCGACGACCTCGCCGCGGTGCCCACCAAGGCCACCACGACCGTCGCGATGGACTTCGGCCGCCTGACCCTGGCCGAGGACCTCGTCCTCTACCTGTTCGGCACGCCGGGGCAGCGCCGCTTCTGGTTCATGTGGGACGACCTGTGCCGCGGCGCGATCGGCGCGATCGTGCTGGTCGACGTGGCTCGCCTCGACGAGTCGTTCTCCCCGCTCGACTACTTCGAGTCCAAGGGCATCCCGTTCATCGTGGCCGTCAACGAGTTCGACGGCGTCCCGCGCTACCCCACCGAGGAGATCGCCGCGGCGCTGGCCCTGCCCGCGGACGTGCCGATCATCAGCCTCGACGCCCGCGACCGCGAGCAGGCCAAGGGCGCGCTCGTGAAGATCACCGAATACGCCCTCATGCGACTGCGCGAGTCGCTCACCGTGAATGCGAACTGACGCCATGACCCGCAGCATGACCCGCACCATGACCCGCACCCCTCGACGCGCCGGCCCCGCCCGCACCGCGCTCGCCGCCCTGTCGTCGGTGGCCCTGATGGCCACCCTGAGTGCCTGCGGCGGCAGCGCCAACGCCGACGAGGCCGACGCGCTGAGCGACGTGTCGCTGGTCTTCAGCGGCGCGCTCACCGTCTGCAGCGACATGCCCTACGCGCCGTTCGAGTACGAGAAGGACGGCAAGCCCACCGGCTTCGACATCGACCTGGTCCGCAAGGTCGCCGACGAGCTCGACGCCGAGCTCGACGTGATCGACGTGTCGTTCGACGACATCACCTCGGGCACCTCGCTCAACAACGACGTGTGCGACCTCGCCATCTCGGCGATGACGATCACCGGCGAGCGCGCCCGCGTGCTCGACTTCTCCAGCCCCTACTTCGACGCCAAGCAGGCACTCATCACGCCGCGCGGCTCCGGGCTCGACTCGCTCCCCGAGCTCGCCGGCATGCAGGTCGGCGCGCAGAAGGAGACCACCGGCGAGACCTACCTCAAGGACTTCGCCCCGGACTCCACCCAGATCGTCACCTTCGACGACGCGGCCGGCCTCGAGGCGGCGCTCGCAGCGGGCTCGCTCGACGCGGCGATGCTCGACAACACGGTGTCCGGACAGTTCGTCACCTCCAACCGCAGGCTCAAGCTCGCCCGCGAGTTCGAGACGGGCGAGCAGTACGGCATGGCGGTGAAGAAGGACGGCAACATCCCGCTGCTGCGCACGATCAACCGCACGCTCGCCGAGCTCCGCGAGGACGGCACCTACGACGAGATCTACGCCACCTACTTCAGCTGACGGCTCCGGCTGGTCGCTGCCCGCTCAGCCCTCGGGGGTGGTGAGCTTCTCCAGCCGGGCGCGCAGCAGCGGCACGCGGTGGCTGTTGCCCTCGAGGGTGACGTACTGCTCGCCGAAGATCGCGAGCAGCGCGTCGTCGAGGCGGCGCACCGCGCCGGCGGGGTAGCGGTAGCCCATCCGGCGGATCACCGCGTCGGCGTCGACGGACGTGAGCAGGTCGTCGAGGTCGTCGACACTGTCGATGCCGAGCTCGGCGAGCAGGCCGGCGATCCAGTCGTAGTGGTCGGTGTGCGACCAGCCGGCGTCGCTGTAGTGCCCGGCGAGGAAGGTGGCGAGCTCCTGGCCGACGATGTGGTCGGCGTCGGCCTCGGCGGTGCTGCCGGGCGCGGCCGCCTGGATCCGCTCGCGGATCGTCGCGAACTCGCGGTCGGCCAGCTCGATCAGGCCGGCGGCCAGCGTGAAGCGGCGGTCGAGGTCGGCGGCGGCGTCCTCGGGCACGTTGCCCTTGTAGCGGATGTCGTGCTCGAACTCGGCCCACGCGTGCTGGAGCACCGTGCGCACCTGGACACTGGCGCGCTCGCCGACGAGCTCGGGGTGCTCCTCGGCCGCGTCGGTGCGCACGAGGAGGTGCCGGCTGGCGTAGCCGAAGCGGCCCGCGCGCGCGGTCTCCTCGCCCAGGTCGCGGTCGTCGAGGATGGTGAGCTCGTCGTCGAGCAGCTCCGCGACGGCCGCGACGTCGCTGTGGACGTAGGTGATCACCCGGACGCCGATCTGGTCGGTCACCTGCTCCAGCGGGTCGGGATAGACCAGCCGGCCGTCCAGGGCCCGGTTGGCCTTGGCCGCGAACGACGCGACGCTCTTGGTCCGCCCGGTGACGCTCAGGTAGTCGATGCCCGCGTCGTCGAGCAGGGTGCGGATCAGCGTCACCCACCCGGCGGTCGCCGCGGCCAGCTGCGGCTGTCGGGCGGCGTAGGCGCGCACGGCCTCGCGTACCGGCTCGGCCTGGGTCTCGGGGCCACTCATGGCGCCAAGCCTGCCAGTGCAGGCGCCACGGCGTCGACGCGGCGTCCCGCGTGCGAGCCTGCCGGGGGAGCGGGACCCGCGTCGATATCGTCGGAGGACCATGACAACCTCACCGCGTCGCTCGGGCGCCCGCACCCGGTCCGCCTCCGCCCTCCTCGCCGCCCTGGCCCTCTCGACGTCGCTCGCCGCCTGCGGGTCCGACGACGAGACCGCGACCGACCCGGCCGGCGCCTCGAGCACCCCCAGCCCGTCCGAGCCCACGACGTCCCCGTCGGAGTCGCCGTCGGAGTCACCGTCCGAGCCCCCGTCGGAGTCGCCCTACGTGCCGGCCGGCGCCGAGCCCATCGACGTCGTGGGGTCCGCCGGGGTCACCGAGGCCGTCGTCATCGGCGCGACGGAGGGCGGAGGGTCGCCCTCGACGATGGCGTTCGCGCTCGACACCGACCGGGCCGTCGCCGACTTCGTCGCCGACCTCGCTGCGGGCCTGCCGGACCAGGTGGCGGCCGTCGCGGCCGACCTCCGCGACCGCTCGCCCGACGCGACGCCCTACGGGGCGGTGGTGTCGACCGGGTGCGAGCCGCCACGCAGCGTCGCCATCGACGCGGGCGAGGCCGGCTTCCAGGTCGTGCCGGCCCTGCCGAAGAGCACCGTCCAGTGCTTGGCCCCGGTCACCTACGTCGTGCTGTTCGCGGCCCCCGACGCCTGAGCCCTCGAAGCGGGGCGGACACCGGACGCCGGCACTGCGCCGGCGTCAGGGGGTGGGCGGGGTGACCGGCGGCGTCGTGGGGGGCGGCGTGACGGTGGGGGTCGGCGTGGGGGTCGGCGTCACGGTCGGCGGCGGCAGGATCGGCACGACCGGCGGCAGGTCGCCGTGGTAGACCACGCCGAACCCGTTGGGCACGAGCCGCTCTGAGCCGTCGGAGGGCTCGTTGACGATCCCGAACGCTCCACTGCCGGTGCGGCTGTACATGGCCGAGGAGCCGCCGCCGTCGAGGTTGATGGCGTTCTCCGCGCCGAGCGCGGTCATGATGTCGGCGAGCTCGACCATCGTGTAGCCGCGGCTCACCGCGGAGCGCCCGTCGACCACGAGGATCAGCAGCCGGCGGCCGTCGGCGTCGATGCCGACCGCCGTGCGGGGGTGGGCGATCGTGTTGTTGACGACCGTGCGCACGCCGTTGACGAGCAGGGGGCGGTCACCGCTGATCGCGACGGTCGGCCGGCCGCCGACGATGCGCTGCGACAGAGTGATCTTCTTGCCGCGCTTGAGGTTCTTCAGCTTGCCGGCGGCACTGCCGGTGCCGATCAGCACGCGCTCCTTGCGGTGGATCTTGCGGCCGCTGGAGAGCTTGGGCCGGTTGGAGATGACCCGGTTGTTGCGCAGGACCACCTCGCGCGCCCGCTTCTTGCCCGAGGTGACCTGGTAGCCCTCGGTGCGGTTCCAGGCGGAGGTGAACACGCCGATCTGGCCCGGCGGGATGCTCGGGTGGTTGATGCCGCTGACCGTCCAGGCGCGGCGCTGACGGATCGTGTACTCCAGGCTCAGCGGGCTGACGTGCGGCCCGGAGTCGTCGAACCACAGGGACGAGTTGACCCCGGGGATCCACCCCTCGCGCGAGCCGGTGAGGACGCCCTCCTCGCGGTCGATCGAGACCCCGAGCGGGGCGTCGGTGCGGCCGATGTCGAAGAAGTCGCCGTTGACCGCGGCGAGCGCGTCGTTCCACCCGCCGAGCTGGCTGACCTTCTTGCGGCTGGTGACGAACGTGGGGGAGAGCTCCTCGAAGGACAGGTTGGGCGCGTCGAGGTTGACGGTGACCAGGTTCATCCGCACCTGCCCGACCGGCTGGCGCCCGTCGACCTGGTCCCACTCCCGCAGCACCACGCCGGGCGCGATCTCGTAGCTGACGTCGTTCTTCACCTGGACGGCTCGCCCGCGGGCGTTGACCGGCGGGCCGACGACGATGCCGGGCTTGCCGTCCGAGGTCTGGTTGCGCCCCCGGTAGCCGTCGGCGGCACCCGACGTCAGGCCCCGGCCGTCGACGCCGTCGCGGTCGTCGGCCACCGACGGTCCGGCGCCCACGTTGAGCGCGAGCCCGGCGACGAGCACGCCGGCCGTGGCGAGCGTCAGCGCGCGCGCGCGGGCGGGCGCGGGACGGCGGGCGGACGAGTGGGAGCGGCGCGAGGAGGAAGGCACGCGTTCCAGAGTAAAGGACGTCGTGGGGCCGGTGGGACAATTGTGGTGTGCGGGTCGGTCGTGCGCGGCGGGGGCTCCGGGCCACCGCCTAGGCTGGCGCGCGTGCCCGTCGAGCCCGCGCCCCGTCCCGGCGCCGCGTGCAACACGCTGCACGTCGGTGACAACCTCGACGTGCTGCCCCGGCTCCCGGCGGGGTCCGTCGACGTGGTCTACGCCGACCCGCCCTACAACACGGGCAACGACTTCGCCTACGCCGACCGCTTCCGCGACGACTCCCACGCCGACCCGTACGCAGGACGCCACGCGGCCTGGAC
Source organism: Nocardioides sp. Z24_21 (assembly GCF_058134345.1). Taxonomy (NCBI): domain Bacteria; kingdom Bacillati; phylum Actinomycetota; class Actinomycetes; order Propionibacteriales; family Nocardioidaceae; genus Nocardioides; species Nocardioides sp. Z24_21. The sequence continues at coordinate 912,690 of NZ_JBYTTH010000001.1, read as the reverse complement.
GGCGATGATGCGTCCGCGCCTCGTGGCCGTCCACGAGGTGCTGGCCCGGCACGGCGCGGTGTTCGTCAGCATCGACGACAACGAGGTCGCCCATCTGCGGCTGCTGATGGACGAGATCTTCGGGGAGGCCAACTTCCTCGCCCAGGTCGTGGTCAACCTCAACCCCAAGGGCCGCCAGCTCGGCCGGGGGTTCGCGACCAGCCACGAGTACGTCCTGGCGTACGCCCGCCACCTGCCCGACTGCCTGGTCGACGGCACCAGCGCCGAGGCCGTGGACGAGGCCGACTTCCCGCTCACCGCGCCCGACGGGCGCCGGTTCCGCTACCTCCCGCTGCGCAACACCAACAAGAAGTTCAACCCGGTGAGCACGCCGACCCTCCACTACCCGCTCCACGGCGACCCCGTGACCGGGCGGGTGTCGGTGGCGGAGTTCGACGGCAGCAGGGAGCTGACGCCCGTCTTCGGCGACGGTCGGCCGGCGGTGTGGCGGTGGTCGAGGCCTCGGGTCGAGGAGCGTCCCGACGACCTGGAGTGCCGGGTGATCCGCGGCCGTGCCGGCGAGCGCGCCGACATCTTCCAGCGCGACTGGCTGCACCGCGACGGTGGGCGCCGCAAGAAGCTGCGCACGATCTGGCTGGCCGAGGAGATCGGCTCGACGGACACGGCGGTCGCCGAGCTCAAGGCGCTGGTCGGCCACGTCTTCGAGTCGCCCAAGCCCACCGGCCTCGTGCGCCGGATCCTCTCCACGCTGCCCGACGACGTCGTCGTGCTCGACCCGTTCGCCGGCAGCGGCACCACCGGTCACGCGGTCGCGCTGGCCAACGCCGCCGACGGGGGCACCCGTCGCTGCATCAGCATCAACTCCGCCGAGCCGACCCGGGAGGGCTCCAACGCCCGGCTCGCCGGCCTCGACACCGTCGCCGACATCACCCGTGCGCGGCTGGCCGCCGTCGCCGAGCAGGTCGGCGGCGGCCTCGACGTCGTCGGCTAGGCATCACGCCCAGGCATCACACCCGGAATCACAACCACGCATCACACCTGGACGCCGGCGGCCTTCTCGAGGGCCGCCAGCTCCTCGTCGAGGTGCTGCAGGAGCACCTGCAGGCGGGGGACCGTGCGCCGGCACCCGGTGAGGCCGAAGCACATCTTCTCGTCGTAGGAGGTGCAGGTGATGTTGAGCGCCATCCCGTTGATCGGGATCGACAGCGGGTAGGTGCCGGTGAGCCGGGCGCCGTTCCAGTAGTGGGTGGTGCGTGGGCCGGGGACGTTGCTGACGATGAGGTTGTAGGGCGGGCGCACGACACCCTGCATCCGCAGGAGCGGCCCGAGGATGGCCGGCGCCTGCCCGATCGCGCTCATCGCGAGGATCTGGGTCGGCGTCATCGCCGACAGGCTGGCCTTGCCGTCGGTCATCGAGCGGTGGATCGCCGCGAGGCGGTCGGCCGGGTCGGGCAGGTGGGTGCCGAGCTGCACCATCACCGAGCCGACCGCGTTGCCGCCGCCGCCCGCCGTGAGCTTCGCCTGCTTGGCGCTGAGCGCGACCGGCACCATCGAGATCAGTGTCGTGTCGGGAAGGGCGTCGAGCTCGATCAGGTAGGTCCGCATCGCGCCGCTGACCATCGCCAGCACCACGTCGTTGATCGTCGTGCCGGTGGCCCGGCCGACCGCACGCAGCCGCTCGACGGGCCAGTCCTGGGCGGCGAAGCGGCGCGAGCCGGTGATGCCCTGGTTGAGGATGGTGCGCGGGGCGTGGAGCGAGAGCGCCGAGGTCTCGTTGCGCACGCTCCTGGTCAGGGTGCGGAGCAGCGCTCCGGGCATCCCGGCGGCCTCCGCCGCGATCGCCAGGGTGGAGCGCACCGTGGCCGCGGTGAGGTCCGACAGCGACGCCTCGGAGGTGCCGTCGGGCTCCTCGTGCGCTGGGCCCGGCGGGCGCGGCCGCACCGCCCACGGCGCCGGCATGTCGCGCTCGTCGGGGTCGGTCGACAGCACGCTCGCCATCAGCCGCATCGCGGAGAGGCCGTCGACGAGCGAGTGGTGGGTCTTGGTGTACATCGCGACCCGACCGTCGTGCAGGCCCTCGATGACGTGCGCCTCCCACAGCGGCCGCTCCCAGGCCAGGCGGGTGCCGTGCAGCCGTGAGCACAGGTCGAGCAGCTCGCGGACGCGTCCCGGCTTGGGCAGGGCGCTGTGCCGGACGTGGTGATCGATGTCGAACTGCTGGTCGGGCACCCACACCAGCTGACCCGCCGTTCGCGCGGAGCGGTGCGGGTGCTTGAGGAACAGCGGCGCGACCTGCTCGACGTCGCGCATCTTCTCGTACATCTCGCGGACGTAGCCGCGGCCCGCCCCCGCGGGCTTCTCGAAGAGCTGGAGGCCGCCGACGTGCATCAGCATGTTGCGGTTCTCGGCGAGCAGGAAGCCGGTCGCCGTCGGGTCGATCACGTCCGCCACGTGCTGCTCCTCCGTCTCGGCCACCCCTCCTCGCGGGGCGAGGAGGTCCGGGCATCCTCTCGCCCCCCGCCCGGTGCCACAAGGGCATCAGGTCCTGGGTGGCTCAGGCCTTCAGCGAGTGGGCCAGCTCGGCGACGAGGGCGTCGACCACCGCGACGAGGTCGCCGCCGGACTCGTGCGCCACCGCCCGCTGGCGCTGGTAGGACGCACCGCGGACGGGGATGTCGGCGACGGCGCGCAGCTCGGCCTCGCAGCCGAGCCGTCGGGCGACGGGGGTGAGGCGTTCGAGCAGGTCGGAGAGGTCCTCGGTGACCAGCCGCTCGCGGTTGTGGTCGTCGACGATGACGATGGCGTCGAGGCCGTAGCGCGCGGCCCGCCACTTGTTCTCCTGCACCTGCCACGGCGGCAGGGTCGGCAGCCTTTCGCCGGCGGTGAGCCGGGAGTCGAGGTCGACGACGAGGCAGTGCACCAGCGCCGTGAGGGCGCCGAGCTCCTGCAGGTCGGACATCCCGTCGCACACGCGGTGCTCGAGCGTGCCCAGGTGGGGGGCGGGTCGCAGGTCCCACCGCACGTCCGACATCGAGTCGATGATCCCGGTGGTCGTCTGGTCGGCGATGCACTTCTCGAACTCGGCCCACGTCTCGAACGCGAACGGCAGGCCGGCGGTCGGGAGCTGCTGGAACATCAGCGCCCGGTTGGACGCGTAGCCGGTGTCCTGGCCCGCCCAGATCGGCGAGCTCGCCGACAGCGCCAGCAGGTGGGGGTAGGTGGTGAGCATCGACTCCAGCACCGGCATCACCCGGTCGCGCTCGGGCATCCCGACGTGCACGTGCACGCCCCAGATCAGCATCTGGCGACCCCACCACTGCGTGCGGTTGATCAGCTCGGCGTAGCGGTGGCCCTCGGTGAGCTGCTGGTGCGACCAGTCGGCGAAGGGGTGGGAGCCGGCGCCGAGGAGGTCGACTCCGAGCTCGGCCGCGGCGGGGGCGACGACCGACAGCGTCCCGCGGAGGTCGGCGACGGCCTCCTCGACGGTGTCGCAGACGCCGGTGACGACCTCGATCGTGTTGCGCAACAGCTCCTTGTGGAGCCGCTCGGGCCGGTCGAGCCGGCCGCCGGCGAGCTCGTGGAGCTCGGACGCGACGCTGACGAGGTCGCGGCTGGCCCGGTCGACCAGCGCGAGCTCCCACTCCACCCCGAGCGTCGGCTCCGGCGACGCGTGGAAGTCGATGCGCATGCGGCGAGTCTAGGTAGGCGACCGGCGGTGAGGCTCACCCCTCCGACCGGTGCCGGCCCGGGTTTGCCACCATGGACGGATGGACCGCGAGGACGGACGCACGCGCACGCCGGGGGACCCCGACCACGATCCCGACCACGATCCCGACCACGATCCCGACCACGATCCCGACCACGACGCGGCGCGCGCCGCGGCGGAGCAGCGCACCCTCGACAACCTGACGATCGACCTCTGCCTGCGGATCGGCGAGATGCTGCTGTCCTCGGGTGCGGGCGCGGCCGACGTCATGGCGACGATGCGCTCGGTGGCCGACCACCTCGGCCTGCGCTCGGCCGAGCTCGACGTCACCTTCACCGCCCTGTCGATGAGCCACCAGCGCTCGGGCGACGACGTACCGACGCTGATGATGCGCCACGTGCAACGGCGAGTCATCGACTACGAGCACCTCACCGCCGTCGACCACCTGGTGCGCGACATCCTCACCGACCGGGCCGACGTCTACCTCGCGCGCTCGCGGATGGCCACGATCGTCTCGATGGGCCACGCCTTCCCGCGCTGGGCGGTCACCCTGGCGTGGATGGTGATGGCCGCCGCGGTCGGCATCTTCCTCGGCGGCGGGCCGGTCGTGGCGGTGGTCGCCGCGGTGGCGGCGGCCCTGATCGACCGGGTGCAGATCGTGCTCGCCCGGCGCCGGCTGCCGTTCTTCTACCAACAGGTCGCCGGCGGCGCGATCGCGACGGTCCTCGCCGCAGTGGTCGCGGCAGGCCCGGTCGAGGTCGACCCGTCCGTGGTCGTGACGGCCAACATCATCCTGCTGCTGGCCGGGATCGGCCTGATGGGCGCCGTGCAGGACGCGCTCACCGGCTTCTACCTCACCTCGAGCGCCCGACTGATCGAGGCGATGATGGCGACCGCCGGCATCATCGCCGGCGTCGCGATGGGCATCTCGCTCGCCGGGGGCGTGGGCCTCGAGCTCGGGCAGCTGGTGCCGGGGAAGGTCGAGCTGGCCGACCTGCCCGCGGTGCTCGGCGGCGCCGCCGTGTCGGCGGCGGCGTTCAGCGTCGCGTCGTACGCGCCCCGCCGCGCCGTGGTGCCGATCGCGCTGATCACGGCGGGGGCGGCGGCGGTATCGCAGGGCGTCACGGCGGCCGGGTTCGGGCGCGCGGCAGCCGCCGCGGCCTGCGCCTTCTTCATCGGTCTGGTCGCCTACGCGGTGGCGGGGCGGGTGCGGATCCCCCCGCTGGTGGTCGCAGTGCCGGCGATCGTGCCCTTCCTCCCCGGCCTGTCGATCTACCGAGGCCTGACCTTCCTCGCCGAGGGCGGGCCCTTCATCTCGCGGGGCATCCTGGCGCTGATGACGGCGCTCTCGGTCGCGATCGCGCTGGCGTCCGGGGTGATCCTGGGCGAGTACGTCGCGCAGCCGCTCAAGCGGGAGGCGCGCCGCCTGGAGAGCCGGCTGTCCGGGCCGCGGCTCGTCGGGCCGTTCCGGGCGCTGTCGCGCGCGGAGCGGCGCGCGCTCAGGAGGAAGTCAGGCGACTGAGCTCGGCGAGCCACCGCCGGTGCGCGCCGTCGTACGGTGCGCGGCCGGTGCGGACGTCGACGACCAGCGCGTCGCACGAGGCCTGCGCGCGGGCAACCACGTCGGCGGGGTAGCCGTAGCGCACCTGGTGCTCGGCGAACTCGTCCTCGTCGTCGACGAACACCTCACCCGGACCGGCCGGGGCGACGTCCCACGGTGCGCTGTCCACGGGTGGAAGCGGGTCGGGGAGGCGGATGACGTCGAGGTCGAGGTCGACCGCTCGGAGCACGTCGCGGTCCCACGCGGGGGGCGTGGTGACGTCGATGTAGAGGTCGCACCAGATCCCCGGTGCCTGGAAGGTCGCGAGGTGCCACCCCTCGGGCTGCACGAGCGTCACGGAGTCGACGGCGGCGTGGAACTCGTGGCCCGGGCGATGGTTGTGCGTGCCGGCGGGGAAGCCCAGCCACTCCCCGTGCTCGTCGGCCCCGAGGTAGGTGCCGACCAGCTGCCAGTGCGGCCGGTCGCCCCACTTGGTCATCTCGCAGCGGATCGGGGTCCCGGGCTCCATACGCCCATCCCTATCAGGTCGAGTGGGCGCGACCTGGCGCGCCTACGGGGTCGAGTGGGCGCGTTCTCGCGCGCCTACCGGGTCGAGTCGGCGCGTTCTGGCACGTAGACGGGGTCGAGTCGGCGCGTCCTCGCAGGTAGACGGGGTCGAGTCGGCGCGTTCTCGCAGGTAGACGGGGTCGAGTGGGCGCATCCTCGCCGACTCCCGGTCAGGATGCGCCGCCTCGACGGTGATTCGCCGTCAGGATGAGCCGGCTCGACGGTGATGAGCGGTCAGGATGCGCCGGCTCGACGGTGCAGGCGGGCGACGACGTCCTGGTAGCGCGCGCCGAGGAGCCGGGCGGCGTGGTGGATGACGTGGGCGTCGAGGCCGACGAGCACCCGCGGCTTCCCGGCGAGCGCGCCGGCGAGGATGATCTCGGCGGCGCGGTCGGGCGACATCCGCGCGAGCCTGTCGTCGAACAGCGCGTCGATGCGGGCGCCGTCGAGGCCGGCGGCCTTGCGGCCGTGGCGGCTGATGCCGGTGCGGATGCCGCCGGGGTGGACGCAGGTCACGGTGACGGGGTGCCCGGCGATGAGCATCTCCTCGCGGATCGCCTCGGTGAGCCCGCGCACGGCGTACTTGGTGGCGTTGTAGGCCGACTGCCCGGGGGCGGAGACGAGGCCGAAGAGCGAGGAGATGTTGACCAGGGCGCCGTTGCCGCTCGCGATGAGGTGGGGCAGGAACTCCTTGGACCCGTGGACCACCCCGTAGAAGTTGACGCCGACGATCCAGTCGAGGTCGTCGTAGGTCAGGTCGGTGAAGTCGCCGGTCGCGGTCACGCCGGCGTTGTTGACGACGAGGTCGACCCGCCCGAGCCGTTCGACGACCGCGGACGCCCACGCCGCGACCGCGGCACGGTCGGAGACGTCGACGAGGTCGTGGCACACGGTGGTCGCACCGGCCTCCCGGACGAGCCCCACGGTCTCGGCGAGCCGCCCGGCGTCCCAGTCGGCGAGGGCGAGGAGTGCACCCGCCCGGGCGCAGCGCAGCGCGAGCGCGCGGCCGATCCCGGATCCGGCGCCGGTGATGACGACGACCTTGTCGGCGACGGTGCTGAGGCTCACCCCGCCACCGTAACCGGCGTCTACGCCGGCACGGTCGGGAGCGCCACGGTGATCGTGGTGTCGCCCGGGCGGCTGGCGAGCGCCACCGTGCCGCCGTGGGCGCGGACGATCGCCTCGACCAGCGAGAGCCCGAGCCCGGCCCCGCCGCGGCTGCGGGCCGCGTCCCCGCGGGTGAAGCGCTCGAACGCGTGGGGCGCGAGGTCCGGCGCGAAGCCCGGGCCGTCGTCGTGGACGGAGAAGCCGCTCGCGCTCCCGGTGACGGTCACGGTCGTGCCGGGCGGGGTGTAGCGGCTGGCGTTGGTCAGCAGGTTGGTGATGACCTGGTGCAGGCGGGCGGCGTCGCCCTCCACGACGAGGGGCGCGTCCGGCAGCGACAGCCGCCAGTGGTGCTCGGGGTCGACCACGCGCGCGTCGTCGACGGCCTCGAGCAGCAGCCGCGAGAGGTCCACCGGCTCGCGCTGGAGCGGACGCCCCGCGTCGAGCCGGGCGAGCAGGAGCAGGTCCTCGACGAGGGCGGTCATCCGCGCCGACTCGTTCTCGACCTTGGTCAGCGCCGCGGGCATCGTCTCCGGGCGCCGCCGGGCGAGCTCGGTGTAGCCGGCGATGGTCGCGAGCGGCGTGCGCAGCTCGTGCGAGGCGTCGGCCACGAACTGCCGCACCTGCTGCTCGCTGCGGTAGCGCCGGTCGAGCGAGTCCTCGACGTGGTCGAGCATCGCGTTGAGCGCCGAGCCGACCTGTCCGACCTCGGTGCGCTCGTCGGTGAGCCGCGCCGGCACCCGCTCGGCCATCTCGATCTCCCCGGACGCCAGCGGCAGCTCGGCGACCCGGCGGGCGGTGGCCGAGACCTCGCGCAACGACGCGAGCTGGCGGCGTACGACGACCGTCCCCACCGCCGCGGCGGCCACCACGCCGAGGAGGGTGGCGAGCAGCTCGAGGCGGACGAGGTCGCCGACGGTGTCGTCGACGTCGGCGAGGGGGAGCCCGGCGACCACCCGGCCGCCCGGGACCTCCCTGACGCCGACGCGGTAGCGGCCGAGGTCCGGGACGTAGACGGTGCGGAGCTCGGGGCCGTCGCCGTCGGCACGGACGTCGGCGAGCACGTCGAGCTGGTCGTCGCTGAGCGCGGTCGCGGCGCCCCAGCTGTCCTCGTCCTGCTCGGACAGCACCAGACCCGACGCGGTGCCGTCGTCAGGGACGACGGCCTGGATGGAGCCGAACTGCTGGCCCGGGCCGAAGCCCTCCTCGCCGCGACCCGGCCCGCGGCCGGGACCGTCCGAGCCGCGGATGGTCCGCTCGAGGGCCACCCGGACGTCGCCGTCGAGCTGGCTGTCGAGGTTGCGCTGCATCGCCAGCGTGGTCACGGTGCCGATGACGGCCGCGGTCAGCGCGACGAGCAGCACCACCACCGCGACCAGCCGCGCGGTGAGCGTGACGGGCCGGTGGAGCGGGCGCCTCACGACGCCGGCTTCAGGACGTAGCCGGCTCCGCGCATCGTGTGGATCATCGGGGGTCGGCCGGCGTCGATCTTCTTGCGCAGGTAGGAGATGTAGAGCTCGACGACGTTGGCCTGGCCGCCGAAGTCGTAGTGCCACACCCGGTCGAGGATCTGCGCCTTGCTCAGCACCCGTCGCGGGTTGCGCATGAGGAAGCGCAGCAGCTCGAACTCGGTCGCGGTCAGGTGGATCTCGTCGCCGCCGCGGTGCACCTCGTGGCTGTCCTCGTCGAGGGTGAGGTCGCCGACCACCAGCACGTTGCCCGCGTCGGCCTGCGCCGCGGTGCCGCCGCGGCGGATCAGTCCGCGCAGCCGGGCCACGACCTCCTCGAGCGAGAAGGGCTTGGTGACGTAGTCGTCGCCGCCGGCGGTCAGGCCGGCGACCCGGTCCTCGACGGCGTCCTTGGCGGTGAGGAAGAGCACCGGCACGTCGTTGCCGTCCGCGCGCAGGCGGCGGAGCACCTCGAGGCCGTCGAAGTCGGGGAGCATGATGTCGAGCACCACGGCGTCGGGGTGGAACTCGCGCGCGGTGGCCACCGCCTCGCTGCCGGTGTGCGCCATCCGCAGGTCCCAGCCCTCGTAGCGCAGGGCCATCGCGAGGAGCTCGGCGATGTTGACCTCGTCGTCGACGACGAGGACGCGCACGGGCGAGCCATCGGGTCGGGTGAGCTGTTGCACGAGACCATCGTGCCTCCGTTTCCTGTGGGACCGCTGTGTCCTTCCTGTCAGCGCGCCGAGTTGAGCCGCGGTCGACGAGCTCGCCGTCGGCCTCCAGGCGCCTGCCGAAGTCGTCCACGAACGCCATGTGGGCGTCGACCTCCTCGGGGGCCCACTGGTCGATCGGGACGTCGGTCACGGCCACCGGGGCGCCGCGATGGTGCTGGAGGTGCAGGTACTTCGGCAGGATCGGTCTCCTGGTCAGGTGCGGCCCATTGTCGCCGCGTCCACCCCGGGGACGGAGCCGCCGCGGCGCCCTCGACGTCGACGGGCCGACCGGGTCCGAGATCTCTGAGCGGCCGCAGGGGCTGGGCACAGGTGCGCCACAGGTGTGCGCCGCACGCTGGTCACATGACGAACGAGAACCTGGGCCGGCAGCCCGACGAGACGCAGCCCATGCGTCCTGCTGGCGCCGCCCCCGACCCCACACCGCACCCCGACCCGGGGGCACCCACGGCCGGTCCCGCGACCGGTCCCGCGACCGGTCCCACGACCGACTCCCCCACCGACCCCACTCCTGATGCCATGACCAACTCCCAGAACGAGCCCATGACCAACGCACAGCACGACCCCACGACCACCGCACCCGCCGACCCCGGCCCCAGCCCCGTCCCCGGCTCGGAGGGCAAGCGCGGGATGCGTGAGCGCCTGCGCGGGATGCGCCCCTCCAACGGCGGCCGCGGCCGCCGCTTCGGCACGGGTGCGCTCGCCGGGACCGCGATCGCCGGCCTCATCGTCGGTGGCCTCGGCGGGGTCGCCGTGAGCGCCTCGGCCGACGACGACCTCGGCCCCGGCGACTCGGGCTGGATCGAGCGCCACGACCAGGGCGGCCCCGGCTACCAGGGCGGCCCCGGCGACCAGGGCGAGCCCGGCGACCAGGGCGAGCCCGGCTACCAGGGCGGCCCCGGCTACCAGGGCGAGCGCGAGGACGACGAGCGCCACTTCGGTCACGAGCGCGACTTCGGCGATCACGAGCACGGTGACCGCTACTTCGGTGACCGCGACTTTGGTGACCGCGACTTCGGCGAGCGCGACGACGAGCGCGACGACGAGCGCGGCGGGCCGAGCTTCGGCGGCCCCGGAGCGCCCGACGGCGAGATGCCGTCCCCGCCCGAGGGCGACGCTCCGGACAGCAAGGACGACTCGGAGTCCTGACCCGCTCCGCAACGGGCGCCACCGCCTCCGCACGGGTTGCCACCGTGGGCGAGAATGGCGCCCGTTGTGAAGATCACCTACCCGGCCGAGCTCCCGGTCTCCGCGCGCCGCGACGACATCGCCGCCGCCATCCGCGACCACCAGGTGGTGATCGTCGCGGGCGAGACCGGCTCGGGCAAGACCACCCAGCTGCCCAAGATCTGCCTCGAGCTCGGCCGGGGGCTCGGGGCGGCGGAGGACGGCAGGCTGATCGGCCACACCCAGCCGCGGCGCATCGCGGCCCGCTCCGTCGCCGAGCGGATCGCCGAGGAGCTCGGCACCGAGCTCGGCGACGTCGTGGGCTACCAGGTCCGCTTCACCGACCGCACCAGCCGCGCCAGCCGGGTCAAGCTGATGACCGACGGCATCCTGCTCGCCGAGCTGCAGCGCGACCGCGACCTGCGCAAGTACGACACGATCATCATCGACGAGGCCCACGAGCGCAGCCTCAACATCGACTTCCTGCTCGGCTACCTCAAGCGCCTGCTGCCGCGCCGGCCCGACCTCAAGGTGATCATCACCAGCGCGACGATCGACGTCGACCGCTTCGCCGAGCACTTCCGCGCCCCCGTGGTCGAGGTGTCGGGGCGTACGTACCCCGTCGAGGTCCGCTACCGACCGCTGCTGGAGCTGCCGGAGAACGACGACGACGGCGAGCCGGTCCAGCGTGACCAGACCGAGGCGATCCTCGACGCCGTCCGCGAGCTCTCGGCCGAGGGACCGGGCGACGTGCTGGTGTTCCTGCCCGGCGAGCGCGAGATCCGCGACACCGCCGACGCCTTCTCCGCCCTCGGCAGCGACCGGCTCGAGATCGTCCCGCTCTACTCCCGGCTCAGCGCGGCCGACCAGCACAGGGTCTTCTCCAGCCACCCCTCCACCGTGCGGCGCGTCGTCCTGGCCACCAACGTCGCCGAGACGTCGCTGACGGTGCCGGGCATCCGCTACGTCGTCGACACCGGCGTCGCGCGGATCAGCCGCTACTCGGTGCGCACCAAGGTGCAGCGCCTGCCCATCGAGCCGATCAGCCGGGCCTCGGCCAACCAGCGCTCCGGCCGCTGCGGGCGCGTGTCCGAGGGCATCGCGATCCGGCTCTACTCCGAGGAGGACTTCGAGGCCCGCCCCGAGTTCACCGACCCGGAGATCCTGCGGACCAACCTCGCGAGCGTGATCCTCCAGATGGCCTCGCTGCGCCTCGGCGACATCGCGAGGTTCCCCTTCGTCGAGCCGCCCGACCGCCGCAACATCAAGGCCGGCACCGACCTGCTCGAGGAGCTCGGCGCGATCTCGACCGCCGCCGACCCCGGACGTCAGGAGAGTCCGCGGTCCGGACCGCAGAGGTCCATGACGTCCCGGCCGGGGGTACGCCTGACGCAGGTCGGCCGGCGGCTGGCCCGGCTCCCGATCGACCCGCGGCTGGGCCGGATGATCCTCGAGGCCGAGCGCCTCGGCTGCCTGCGCGACGTGCTGGTGATCGCCGCGGCGCTGTCCATCCAGGACCCGCGCGAGCGGCCCGAGGAGCAGCGGGCGCACGCCGACCAGCTGCACGCCCGCTTCACGCACGAGTCCAGCGACTTCCTCACCTGGCTCAACCTCTGGCGCCACCTCAAGCAGCAGCAGCGCGAGCTGTCCTCCAGCGCGTTCCGCCGGATGTGCAAGCGCGAGCACCTCAACTACCTGCGCATCCGCGAGTGGCAGGACTACGAGTCGCAGCTGCGCCAGGTGTGCAAGGAGATGAAGCTCGACCTCGGCCGCACCGGCAGCAGCGAGGGCGGAGCGGCCTACGACGAGGACGGCATCCACCAGGCGCTGCTCTCCGGCCTGCTGAGCCACGTCGGCGCGCTCGAGGAGCGGGAGAAGTCGCGGCCGGGGGAGCGGCGCCCGATGCGGGAGTACGTCGGCGCGCGCAACGCCCGCTTCGCGATCTTCCCCGGCAGCGTGCTGAAGGGGCGCAACCCCGACTTCCTGATGAGCGCCGAGCTGGTGGAGACCTCGCGCCTGTGGGCGCGCCAGAACGCCGCCATCAAGGCCGAGTGGGCCGAGCGGATCGGCGCCCACCTGGTCAAGCGCACCTACTCCGAGCCGCACTGGTCGCGCAAGCGCGCCGCCGTGATGGCGCGCGAGCGGGTCACGTTGTACGGCGTCCCGCTGGTGGCCGACCGCCTCGTGTCCTACGGCAAGGTCGACCCGCCGCTCGCGCGCGAGCTCTTCATCCGCCACGCCCTCGTCCAGCGCGAGTGGGACTCCCGCCACCGCTTCCTCGCCGAGAACTCCCGCCTGCTCGAGGAGGCGGAGGAGCTCGAGCACCGGGCGCGCCGCCGCGACATCGTCGTCGACGAGGAGACGCTGTTCGAGTTCTACGACGCGCGCGTCGGCGCCGACGTCGTCAGCGGCCAGCACTTCGACCAGTGGTGGAAGCGGGCGCGGCAGAAGCAGCCCGACCTGCTCACGTTCGACCCCGAGATGCTCACGCACGACACCGCCGGCGAGGTGCGCGCGCACGACTTCCCGACGCAGTGGCACGACAGCGACGAGGCGGGGCTGACCTTCCCGATCAGCTACCACTTCGAGCCCGGCGCCGCCGACGACGGGCTCACCATCGACGTCCCCGTCGCCACCCTCAACCGCATCGATGCCGACGACTTCTCGTGGCTGGTGCCGGGGCTGCGCGAGGAGCTGGTCACCGAGCTGATCCGCTCGCTGCCCAAGAGCCTCCGCGTCGCGATGGTGCCCGCGCCCAACACCGCGCGCGAGTTCCTCGCCGCGACGCCGCCGGGCGCCGAGCCGCTCCTCGACGCGCTCGAGCGGTTCGCCCGCAGCACCCGCAGCCTGGTCATCCCCCGCGAGGCGTGGGACTGGTCGAAGGTGCCGGCCCACCTCCGCCCGACCTACCGGGTGGTGACCGACGAGGGGGCCGAGGCGGCCCGCGGCAAGGACCTCGACGCGCTCAAGGAGCCGCTGCGACCGACGTTCGAGCAGGCGATGGCCGACGTGGCGTCCGACTCCGGCGTGAGCGCCACCGGCCGCACGACGTGGACGTTCGGCACGGTCGAGGAGTCCTTCGTGCAGCGTCGCGCCGGCCACGAGGTGCGCGGCTTCCCCGCGCTCGTCGACGAGGGCCCGACGGTGGGCCTCCGGGTGCTCGCGACGGCCGAGGAGGCCGCCGCGCACCACCGGTTGGGCGTACGACGCCTGGTGCTCCTCGCGCTCGGGCCTGCCGACCCCGTCGACGACGTGCTCGCCGCCGCCGGGCTCGACCAGCGCGCCAAGCTCGCGCTGGTCGGCTCGCCCTACCCGTCGGTGGCCGACCTCGTCGACGACCTGCGCGCCGGCATCGTCGGCGAGGTCGTCGACCGGCACCCGACGGTGCGCGACGAGGCGGCGTACGACGCCGTGGTGGCGGACGCCCGCGACGCCGTCGCCTCCGGCCTCGGCCCGGCGGTGCACGAGGTGATGCGGGTGCTGGAGGCCTGGCGCACCACCGACCGGGCGATCTCCGGGCGCGCCGACCTGATCACCCTGCCGGCCCTCACCGACATGCGCGCGCAGGTCGAGCGGCTGATGGCCCCCGGCTTCATCGGGGAGGCGGGGGTGCGCCGGCTGCGCGACTACCCGCGCTACCTCGCCGCCGTGACCCACCGGCGCGAGCGCCTCGACGGCCAGGTCGCCCGCGACCGCCAGCTGATGGACCAGGTGTCCGGGCTGCAGGAGGCGTGGCTGCACGCCGTCGCGGCGCTGCCCGAGGGTCAGCCGATGCCCCAGCGCCTCCGGGAGGCCCGCTGGCTGCTCGAGGAGTACCGCGTGTCCCTGTTCGCCCAGCAGCTCGGCACGGCCACCAAGGTCAGCGACCAGCGCATCCGCAAGGTGATGGGAACGGCTGGCTGAGCCGTTCCGGGCCGTTCTAGGCTGGCCCGGTGACCGGTCGCCAGCACCACCGCCCGATGACCCCCGGCGACGCCTTCTTCGCCGACATCGCCGGGGGCGCCGACCCCGCGCAGCTGCGCGAGGCGGGCGACCTCGCCGCGACCGTGCTGGTGCGCGGCGCGCGCCGGTCCGCCGATCCCGCGCTTGCCGAGCGGGTGGTCCACCTCGCCGACACCGAGGGCCTCGAGACGCTCGCCGAGGTGTGGTCGGGGGCGCCCGCCGACACGCTTGCGGGGAGCCTGTGGCGGCTGTTCCTGCTGCGCTCGTGGGTGCACGCCGACCCCGACCGGGTGGCCGACGACTACGAGGCGGGCCAGCGCCGCGTCGACGTGGCGCGGGTGGTCGCCGGCGTGGCCGACCCTCCCGGCCCCGACGAGCTGCGCCGGATGGTGGACGAGGTCCTGCGCGGGATCACCCGCGGCGACTTCGCGGTCACCCTGTTCCGCGCGGCCGCCTTCGCGCGCATCGTCGCCGCCGGCCGCGCCGCCCTCGGCAGCGCCTCGCACGAGGAGATCACCCGCATGCTCGCGCTGTCGGAGCAGCTGGAGGCCGCTGGTCAGGTGGAAATCCGCGGCAGCCTCGCCTGAGGCGTTAAAATGTCCCTGAGTGCGTCGGGCCGTGGCAGCCCCGGGTCCCAAAATAAGCCGCTACGAGCGGCCACGCGCCGTGAGGCGCTCCCGGTCCGGCGCACTCATCTGCTCCGCAGGCCTAGGCTCGGGTCATGAGCCTCCGCAGCCGTGTCGCCGGCCTGCTGTCCCGCGTCGGGTCCCCCTCGTCCACGGCGCCCCCTGTGCCGTCGGCGCCCACTTCGCCGGGCGAGGGCACCTACGCGCCCGAGCGTGACGGCGAGCCAGACCCGGGTGAGGTGGTGTGGGCATGGGTGCCCTACGAGGACGACCCGAGCCGCGGCAAGGACCGGCCCGTGCTCGTCATCGACACCGCCGGGGAGGAGCACGACGGCTGGGTGGGGCTGATGCTGAGCAGCCAGGACCACGACCGTGACGCCGCCGACGAGGCCAGGTGGGGGCGCCACTGGATGGACGTCGGCACCGGTGGGTGGGACTCCCGGGGCCGGCCCAGCGAGGTGCGCCTCGACCGGCTGATCCACCTCGAGCGGGGCGGCGTACGACGCGAGGGCGCCGCGCTCGACGAGACGATCTTCACTGCCGTGCTGGCGGCCCGCCGTGAACTGTCCCGATAGGGTTTCGCCGTGTCCCGGACCCCTTCCCTGCGTCGCTGTGCCCTGCTCGCCACGGCCCTCGCGGTCGCGCTGACGACGGCCGCCTGCACCGGGGAGGACGAGCCCGAGCCGCGCCCGACCCCCTCGGCGGGGCAGTCCGGCAATCCGACCAAGACGGCCGCGAAGCCCCGCGAGGTCACCTTCGGCGCCTACGGCAGCGAGGAGGAGGTGGCGGCGTTCC
Organism: Nocardioides sp. Z24_21; assembly: GCF_058134345.1. Classification (NCBI taxonomy): domain Bacteria; kingdom Bacillati; phylum Actinomycetota; class Actinomycetes; order Propionibacteriales; family Nocardioidaceae; genus Nocardioides; species Nocardioides sp. Z24_21. The sequence continues at coordinate 897,064 of NZ_JBYTTH010000001.1, read as the reverse complement.
AGAGCGTCGTCGACTCCTTCAACGCCTCCTCCACCGACCGCCGGGTCGTCCTCGAGTCGTGGCCCGACCACGAGGCCGCCGTGGCCGACGTGCTGGCCGGTGACGCGCCCGACGTGTTCCTCACCTCGCGCATCGACCTCGACCAGCTCGTCGAGGCAGGTGCGCTCCAGCCCGTGAGCCTGCTGCTCGACGAGCGCGGCGTCGACTTCGGCGACCGGTTCTCGCGCGACGCCGTCGACGCCTTCGCGATGGACGACGAGCTGCAGTGCATGGCCTACTCGGTCTCCCCGATGGTCATCTACTACAACACCCGCCTCGTCGACTTCGACAAGATGGAGCGCCGCGGCCTCGACGTCCCCAGCACCAACGACGAGGGGGTGCGCGAGCGCTGGACGCTCGCCGAGTTCGGCGCGGCCGCGCAGTTCGCCAGCCGGCGCGGTGACCGGCGCGGCGTGTGGATCGACCCGACCCTGCAGGGTCTCGCGCCGTTCATCTACTCCGGCGACGGGAAGGTCTTCAACGACGACAGCGAGCCCACCTCGCTCGCCTTCGCCGACGACTCCACCCGCGAGGCGCTGAGCCAGACGCTAGCCATCCTGCGTGACCCCACGATCACGCCGACCAACGCCCAGCTGGCGCGCGCGACGCCCGTCAAGCTGTTCAAGCGCGGAGAGCTCGCGATGGTCGCCGGCTTCCGCAACCTCGTGCCGGAGATGCGTGAGGCCGAGGACCTCGACTTCGACGTGCTGCCGATGCCGGTCATCGACACCCGCGCGACCGTCGGCGACATCAGCGGCCTGTGCCTGTCCGCCGACTCCGACGTGACGGGCGACGCGGCCGACTTCATCGCCTACGCCGTGTCCGACGCGGCGATCGCCACGGTCGCCGCGACGGGCTTCATCGTGCCGGCCAACACCTCGGTCGCCGCGTCGCCGGAGTTCCTGGCGCCCGGCGAGGAGCCGGCCAACGCGGAGGTCTACAACACCAGCATCCGCTACATGGTGGTGCCGCCGTTCATCGACCGGCGTGAGGAGCTCGAGGAGGCGGTCACCCCCCTCCTCGACCGGCTCGTGACCGCGCCCGGTGTGCTCGACCTCGACGCGACGACCGAGCAGATCGACCTGGTCTCGCAGACGGTGCTCGCCCCGGAGGACGAGGAGTCGGAGTCGCCGGAGCCGACGGAGACCCCGACCGAGGAGTAGGCCAGGGGAGCAGGAGCGGCCTCCTACTCCTCGGGTGCCGCCCCGGGGTGCTCGGGATCCTGCTCGGCTCCGAGGATGGCGCCCACCAGCGCCCCGGTGACCAGCTCGGCCTGCCACGGCCGGGCGCCGTAGGACGCCAGCTGGGCACGGACCTGCTGGGCGAGCTCGGCCGGCTCGCGGGTCGCCGGGGGCGCCCACATCAGGCGCCGGAGGTAGTCGGGGGTGAGCAGGTTCTCCACCGGCAGGTGGTGCGCCTCTGCCAGGTTGAGCATCGCCTCGCGCGCGGCCTTGAAGCGTCGGTCGGCGACCGGGTCGCGATCGGCCCAGGTGCGGGGATGGGGCGGTCCGTCGCCGCGGGGTGCGCGGGTGGGCAGCTCGCTCTCGTCCATCTGACGGACCCGTTGCAGCGCGTCGACCCAGGAGGCGGCGTAGCGGCTCGCGCCTCGGCCGTGGAAGCCGGGGGTGGCCAGCAGCGCCCGGCGGTCGGACGGCATCGCGGTGGCGGCGGCCACGATCGCCGCGTCGGGCAGGATCCGCCCCGGCGTCACGTCGCGCTCGGCGGCGATGGCGTCGCGGGCCTCCCAGAGGGCGCGGGCCGCACCGAGGGCGCGACGCCCGCGCAGCCGGTGCACCCCGGACGTACGCCGCCACGCCTCGACACGCACGGCAGGCTCGAAGCCCAGCAGGTGGTCGAACTCCTGGCGCGCCCACTCGGCCTTGCCGGCGCGCTCCAGCTCGGTGGCCATGTGGTCGCGCAGCTCGACGAGCACCTCCACGTCGAGCGCGGCGTACTCCAGCCACGGCTCGGGCAGCGGGCGCGTCGACCAGTCGGCCGCGGAGTGCTCCTTGCGCATCCGCTGGCCCAGCACGGTCTCGACGAGCGTGGCGAGGCCGACGCGGGGGTAGCCGAGGAGGCGGCCGGCGAGCTCGGTGTCGAAGAGGCTGGTCGGGGTGAGGCCGACCTCGCGCAGGCAGGGGAGGTCCTGGGTGGCGGCGTGGAGGATCCACTCGGTGCCCTCGAGGGCCTCCTGGAGCGGGGCGAGCGTGGTCATCCCGATCGGGTCGACGAGCCAGGTGCCGGCGCCCTCGCGGCGCAGCTGGATGAGGTAGGCGCGGTTGGAGTAGCGGTAGCCGGACGCGCGCTCGGCATCGATGGCCACCGGCCCGGTCGCCGCGGCCAGCGCCGCGCACGCCTCCAGCAGGCCGGCATCGGTGTCGACGACCGCGGGCAGGCCGTCGCGCAGCTCGAGGAGCGGGGCGGGCGGTGCCGCCGGCGCCTCGGGCTCGTCGGCGGAGGTGGCCGCGGGGATGGCCTCGGGGGTGACCTCGGCGGGGGTGGTCTGGGGCTCGTCGGCCATCGGGTCAGGTGCCACGCTGTCCGCGTCGGCTGGGGATGGCGGTGACGCCCTCCGGCACGGGCGGCAGGCCGACCGCGGTGCACATCAGCTCGCCCCAGGCCTCGACGTGCGCCGTCATGTCGAGGTCGCCGTCGTCGTCGACCTCGGGCGTCCACGACGCGCGGATCTCGACCTGGGCGGTGCGCGCGTCCTCGGCCATGCCCCCGAAGCTCTCGCTGGTGACGCAGGTGACCGTGCCCGAGGCGGCGTGGTTTCGGGCGCCGTGCGCGTCCAGGGCCTCCACCAGCCACGACCAGCCGACCGCGGCCAGCATCGGGTCGGCGCCGAGCTCGGGGTCGATGTCGGCGCGGGCGTAGGCCACGCATCGGAAGGTGCCGTCCCAGGCGTCGTTGCCGGCCGGGTCGTGGAGCAGGATCAGGCGGCCGGTGCCGAGGTCCTCCTCGTCGACGGTGATGTCGGCGCTGAGGGCCGACGACCAGGGCGCGATGCGCTGGGGCGCCGGCATCTCCTCGCAGAAGACCTCCGGGCGCAGCGACGCCCGACGCATCGACTCCACGGCCGAGCGGAACTCCGCGGGCCCAGCCGCGGCAGCATTGCCCGGGTGGGTCTCGTGACGGGCCACCATGTGGCCAGAGTAGGCCAGCGCCGGCCCTCGCCGATGTGCCGCCACGCCGCCTCACCTGCGAGAATTCAGGGGTGACCGACGCCCCCCGCACGCCCCATCCCGGACTGGCCCGGAGCCCGTTCCTCGCGGCCGCGCGCGGAGAGGTGCCGTCCCACACCCCGGTCTGGTACATGCGACAGGCGGGCCGGTCGCTGCCGGAGTACCTCAAGGTGCGCGAGGGCATCGGGATGCTCGAGTCGTGCATGGACGCCGACCTCGTCACCGAGATCACCCTGCAGCCCGTGCGCCGCTACGGCGTGGACGCCGCCATCTTCTTCTCCGACATCGTGCTGCCGCTCAAGGCGGTGGGGGTCGACCTCGACATCAAGGCCGGCATCGGCCCCGTCGTGGCGTCGCCGGTGCGCACCCTCGCCGACGTCGAGGCCATCCCCGACCTGACTCCCGAGCACGTGCCCTCCATCGTGCAGGCCGTCGGCCAGCTCGTCGCCGAGCTCGGCGCGACGCCGCTCATCGGGTTCGCCGGAGCGCCCTTCACCGTCGCCTCCTACCTCGTCGAGGGCGGTCCGTCGAAGGAGCACGCCAAGACCAAGGCGATGATGTTCGGCGCCCCCGACGTCTGGGACGCGCTGATGAGCAAGATCGCCGGCATCGCCGCGACCTACCTCCGCATCCAGGTGCAGGCCGGCGCGTCGGCGGTGCAGCTCTTCGACTCGTGGGCCGGCGCCCTCACCCCGACCGACTACCGCGACTCGGCGATGCCCTACTCCCGGCGGGTGCTCGCCGCGGCGGGCGAGCTCGGCGTGCCGCGGATCCACTTCGGTGTCGGCACGGGAAGCCTGCTCGGCCTGATGGCGGAGGCCGGCGCCGACGTGGTCGGTGTCGACTGGCGTACGCCCCTGGAGCAGGCGATCCCGCTCGTGGGCGACCGCGCCGTGCAGGGCAACCTCGACCCGACCCTGGTCTTCGCGCCGACCGAGGTGATGACCGCCCGGGCCGCCGAGGTCGTCGAGGCGGGTCGCCGGGCCAAGGGCCACATCTTCAACCTCGGCCACGGGGTGATCCCGTCCACCGACCCCGGTCAGCTCACGGCGCTGACAGACTTCGTGCACGGCTGCTGATCGGCGTCACCGGGGTCAGGTCCGCGGCGGGCGCGGCCACCGCCGACTCCCGGTAGGCCCGGGCCTGTCGCACCAGCGCGCGCTGCAGGTCGCGCAGCGGCTCGGGCACCCGATCGGCCCGGCGGCGCACCATCAGCAGCGTCACGGTGGTCTGGTCGGTCTCGATCGGCCGGGTGGTGAGCACGCCGGCCCGCACGAGCGGATCGGCGACGATGGAGAAGTCGGGCAGGACGGAGATCCCGAGCCCCGCGGCCACCATGGCCTTGCCCATCTCGGCGCCGTCGGTGGCGTACGTCGTGCCGGGCAGCGAGCCGCCGAACAGGCGATGGGCGTAGCGATGCATCACGAAGCCCGGCCGCATCAGGACGTGCGGCTCCGCACGCAGGTCGTCGACGGTGACCCGGCTCCGGGCGGTCAGCGGGTGCGCCACGGGCAGGCAGGCGACCGGGGTGCCGTCGAGGAGGCGGTCGGCGACGAGCGTGGGCGGCACCTCGTCGCCGGGGAGCACGTTGACCAGGCCGAGGTCGAGCGACCCCTCGGCCAGTCCCTGGTGGATGTCGACCTGGCGCCCGTGGACCACCTCCACGCCTCCCGACCCGTGGCGCGCGTGGAGGTCGCGCAGCGCCGGGGCGAGCAGGCTGGACGAGGCGGTGTTGACCGTGCCGATGCGGAGGTCGCGCCGGCGCACCGACTGCTGGCCGGCGGCCTGGCGCAGCCGGTCGACCGCCTCGAGGACCTCCGTCATGTTCTGCAGCAGGTCGAGCCCTTGCCGGCTGATCCGCGAGCCGGTGCGGCGCCGGTCGAGCAGGGTGGTGCCCAGCTCCTTCTCCAGCTTGGTCACCGCCTCGCTCAGGGCCGGCTGGGAGATGTGCATGGCCTCGCTCGCGCGCCGCAGCGAGCCGTGCTCGGTCACCGCGGCGAGGTACTCCAGCTGTTCGATCCGCACGTGTGCTCCTGCCGTGTGCCGGGACGGGGCCCGAGGGTCTGGTGAAGGGGGGAGGGGTGACGGGGAAGGGGAGGGCCTGCGGCCCGCCCGGCAGAACCTGCCACCGGGGCGTGGTCGGGTGCCGCCGTCCTTCCGTAAAGTCTAGTGAATAACTAGACAAAACGCGAGGACGCGGTCCCGGCGCGGCGCGGCGGCCCGGGGCGGGAGGGCGGGCTGCTACTTTGTCTACAAGATCGATAGAGATAATGACATCGGGTTCGGACGTTCCGCGCCGGCGCGCACCCCGCGAAAGGATCGACATGTTGTTCCACTGGTTCCTCCCCACCAACGGCGGTGACGGCCGGCAGGTCGTCAGTGGCGGCCACGGCGTCTCGCACGGCTCCGGAGGTCGGCCCGCCAGCGTGGCCTACCTCGGCCAGATCGCCCGCAGCGCCGAGCAGCTGGGCTTCGAGGCCGCGCTCACCCCGACCGGCGCCTGGTGCGAGGACGCCTGGCTGACCACCGCGATGCTCGCCCCGCTCACGGAGCGGCTCAAGTTCCTGGTGGCCTTCCGGCCGGGGATGACCTCGCCCACCCTGGCCGCCCAGATGGCCGCCACCTTCCAGCGACTGTCGGGCGGCCGGCTGATGCTCAACGTCGTCACGGGCGGCGAGTCGCAGGAGCAGCGCGCCTACGGAGACTTCCTCGACAAGGACGCCCGCTACGAGCGGTCCGACGAGTTCCTCGAGATCGTGCGGCGGCTGTGGACCGGCGACCGGGTCACCTTCGCCGGACGCCACCTCCGCGTCGAGCAGGCGCAGCTCCAGCAGCTGCCCGACCCGATCCCCGAGGTCTACTTCGGCGGGTCGTCGCCGGCCGCGGGTCTCGTCGCCGCCCGCCACGCCGACGTCTACCTCACGTGGGGCGAGCCGCCGGCCGCGGTGGCGAGGAAGATCGCGTGGATCCGCGAGCTCGCCGAGAGGCAGGGCCGCGAGATGCGCTTCGGCATCCGGATGCACACCATCAACCGCGACACCTCCGAGGAGGCGTGGGCCGAGGCGGACCGGCTCATCGAGGGCATCGACGACGCCGAGATCCGCCGCGTCCAGGAGGGCCTCAAGAAGTCGGAGTCGGTCGGCCAGCAGAACATGCTGGCCCTCAACAACGGCTCGCGCGACGGCCTGGAGATCCACCCCAACGTGTGGGCCGGCGTCGGCCTCGTCCGCGGCGGGGCGGGCACGGCGCTCGTCGGCAGCCACGAGGAGGTCGCCGACCGGATCGAGGAGTACGCCGCACTCGGGATCGAGGAGTTCGTGCTCTCCGCCTACCCCCACCTCGAGGGCGCCTACCACTTCGGCGAGGGCGTGCTGCCCGTGCTGGAGCGGCGCGGCCTCTGGGCCGCCCCCGCGCCGGTGGCGGCCCGCGCGTCGGTGCCCCTCGGCGCGCACCGGGCGGCGTCGTGAGCGCCCGGGTCGCCGTGGTCGTCGGCAACCCCACGCCGCGCTCGCGCACCCACGCGTCGGCGCTCGCCGTCGCCGACCGGCTCGGCGGCGCCGACCTGGTGGTCGACCTGGCCGACCACGCGTCCGAGATCTTCGACCCCGCGGCGGGGCGGGTCGCCGACCTGGTCGAGGCCGTGGCAGGCAGCCTGGTGGTGGTCGTCGCCAGCCCCACCTACAAGGCGACCTACACCGGCCTCCTGAAGGCCTTCCTCGACCGCTTCCCCCACCAGGGACTGAGCGGCGTGACCGCGATCCCCCTGATGCTCGGCGCGTCCCCGGCCCACTCGCTCGCGACCGAGCACTCCCTCCGCCCGCTCCTCGTCGAGCTCGGCGCGTCGGTGCCGACCCGCGGCCTCTACGTCCTCGACTCCGAGCACGACCGTCCCGAGACCTACGACGCCTGGTTCGCGGCCGCGCACCAGCTCCTGCCCACGCTCCCCGCCCCGACCGCCCACGCCCTGGAAGCGAGCCCCGCATGACGGCGTCCACCAGCTCCTGCCCTGCACCCGTCCCCGCCCTCGACCAGCGCACGCTGCGCGACGCCTTCGGGGCCTTCCCGTCCGGGGTCGTCGCCGTCGCGGCGTCGGTCAAGGGCAGCCTCGCCGGCATCGCCGCGTCGTCGTTCACCTCGGTGAGCATCGACCCACCGCTGGTCTCGTTCTCGATCGCGACGACGAGCTCGACCTGGCCGCAGCTGCGTGAGGCCGGTCGCCTGGGCATCAGCGTGCTGGCCGACCACCACGACGCGGTGTGCCGCCAGCTCGCCGGACCGCGCGAGGAGCGCTTCGCCGGCCTGCCCTTCCGGGTCACCGGCGACGGGGCCGTGCTGCTCGACGAGGCGGTCGCGACCTACGACTGCTCGCTGCACGAGGAGGTCGTGGCCGGCGATCACGTGATCGTGCTCCTCGAGGTGCACGAGGTCGGCGCCGGGGACGGCGAGCACCCCCTCGTCTTCCACCGCTCGGCCTTCGCCAAGCTGCACCGCGACGACCTCGACCCCGCCCGCCTCGACGGCCGGATCAACGGCGCCGAGGTGGATCGCGGCGCCCGCGCCGACGCTGGGAGCGACGCGGCCTGAGGCCGGGAATCGCGAGGTTCGGCTGCACGCGAGCGCCTGAGGCAGGCGTATGGTCGAGAGCGGTAGGGGGTCCGTCGCCACCGGCGCCGGGGGGCCCGAGTCTCGTGGAGCCGGAGCAGCCCCGGGACGTCTCGGCGTCCCGGACGGAGGGAGCCCCGTGCCCATTCCAGCCGCAGACGCGGACGAGCGGGGCCGACCCGGGCGGCGTGCCGGCGCCTCGTGGAACGGCGCGCTGCCGCGCGGCCTGATCGTGCTGCTCGGCCTGGCCGCGGCGTTCGTGGTGATCTCCGGCATGCGCGCCTCGTCGAGCCTGATCGGGTCCGCCTTCCTCGCCCTGGTCCTCACGATCGCCGTGCATCCACTCCGGGTGTGGCTCGACCGTCACCTGTGGGGATGGCTGGCGACCGCACTGTGTGTGCTGCTGGTCGCCGTCCTCGCGATCGGCCTGGCGGCGTCGATCGTGGTGGCCGTCGCCAGGTTCGCGACCCTGTTGCCGCAGTACAAGGACGACTTCAACCAGGCGCTCTCCGACGCGATGGGGGTCCTCGAACGGGTGGGTGTCTCGACCGAGCAGATCCGCCACGTCCTCGACGGCCTCGACCTGGGCAAGTTCCTGGGCCTGGCCACCGACGCCCTGTCGGACGTCTACGGCCTGGTCTCCGGCCTGGTCTTCATGCTCGCGCTGGTGCTGTTCATGACCGCCGACGGCAGGTCCTTCGGGCACCAGCTCGACGCCGTGGCCACGGACCGGCCCGACCTGGTCGCCGCTCTGCGCAACTTCGCCCACGACACGCGTCGCTACCTCTTGGTCTCCACGGCGTTCGGCCTCCTCGCGGCCGTCCTCGACACCATCGCCCTGACCCTCCTCGACCTCCCCGCGCCGCTGGTGTGGGGACTGCTGGCCTTCCTGACCAGCTACATCCCGCACATCGGCTTCGTCATCGGACTGGTGCCGCCGGCCGTCCTCGCCCTGCTCGAGGGTGGCCCGAGCCTGTTCGTGACGGTGGTGGCGGTCTACCTGGCGGTCAACTTCGTGATCGGCTCGGTGATCCACCCCCGCGTCGTCGGCAACTCGGTCGGGCTGACCTCCACCCTGACGTTCCTCTCGCTGCTCTTCTGGGCCGGGGTGATCGGGCCCGTCGGCGCCATCCTGGCCGTGCCGCTCTCGATCCTCGTCCGGTCACTCCTCGTCGACGCCGACCCGGCCAGCAGGTGGCTGTCCCCGCTGGTCGCCAACCGGGATCCCGCCTAGTGGCCGGGCGCAGCCGCCGCCCCCGGTGGGTCTACGGCGAGGGCGACGACCCCGACTACAGCGCGAGCCTCGCCAACGAACGGACCTTCCTGGCCTGGATCCGCACCGCGCTGGCCCTGCTCGCCGGCGGGGTCGCCCTCGACGTGGTCGACCTCTCCATCCCCGCGGGCGCCCAGCGCGCCATCGCCCTCGCCCTGATCGTCCTCGCCCTGGTCGCCGCGGCGCTGACCTGGCTGCGGTGGGGGCTGGCCGAGCGGTCGATGCGCCGTGGCGCGTCGCTGCCGCCCCTCGGGTTCGGGGCGCTGCTCACGCTGGTGATCGTCGGGGTGTGCGCCGTCCTGCTCGCCCTGTTGTGGTGACGGGTCGTGAGGGTGAGGGCGACGCCATGACGAGCACGGAGCATCCCGGCGACGAGACGCCTCGTCGCGCCAGGCGCAAGGAGGACGACATCAAGACCACCCTGGCGTGGGAGCGCACGGCGATGGCCCTGCTGGTGGTGGCCGTCGCCACCGCCCGCCACACCTGGTCGATCCTGGGGCCGGCCGCCCTGGTCCCGGTCGCCGGGTTGACCGTGCTCACGCTGTGGGTCCTGGCCGAGGGGTGGCGCCGCTACGGCGCCGACCGCCGCGACCGCCGCCACTACCGCGCGATCGGCGGGCCGACCCTCGTGCTCGCCGCGACGACCGCACTGGCCGCCGCCACCGAGCTGGTCCACATGGTCGCCCGGTGACCGGGGTCAGGACCGCTTCGCCGACGCCCTCCGCGTGGTCGTCCTCACCGTCGCCTTCACGGTGGGGGTCTCGGGCTCCCTCTCCGCCGCCTTCTCAGGAGCCTTCTCGGCGGCCTTCTCGGCGGCCTTCTCGGCGGCCTTCTCGGCGGCCTTCTCAGCGGCCTTCTCGCTCGTCGGCGCCGCCGCCGACTTCTTCGCCGCCGACTTCTTCGCCGCCGACTTCTTCGCCGCCGACCTCCGGCCGACCGGCTTCTGGGCCGTCTTCTGGGCCGTCTTCTGCGTCGTCTTCTGCGTCGTCTTCTGCGTCGCCGGCTTGTGGCCCTTGAGCCGGACCAGCATCGCGTTGCCCGTGCCCGAGGTCTCCAGATAGGGCTGAGCGGTGACGAGGGTGCTCAACCTCGCCCCGGGACCGGCGAAGTTGCGCGCGTCGAACGACGGGTGGGTGCGGATCAGCTGGTTGCCCAGCGCCGGCAGCAGCGCCCAGCCGTCGTCGTCGGAGACGGCGTTGACCGCCCGGGTGAGCGCGCTCTGCAGGTTGATCGAGGGGGTGGTCGCCCCGGCCGTGTCGTCGGTGTCGGCATCGACGGCGGTGTCGTCGTCGCTGTCGTCCGTCTGGTCGGCGACGACGGCCAGGTCGATGAACTTGTCGCACGCGTTGCGCAGCGACTCCGGAGCCTTGCTCTCGCCGAGCACGTAGACCCACTTGCCCGACTCGCGGAGGCGGTGGGCGAGGCTGGTGAAGTCGCTGTCGCTGGTGACCAGCGCGAACGCCTCCACGTTGCCGTCGTAGAGCAGGTCCATCGCGTCGATCACGAGCGCGAGGTCGGTCGAGTTCTTCCCCGACGTGTAGGCGTTCTGGTGCATCGCCCGCAGGCCGAGGCTGTTGAGCTTGCGCGACCACTGCGTGAGGTGGGCGTTGGTCCAGTCGCCGTAGACCCGCCGGATCGTGGGGTTGCCGTACTTGGCGACCTCGCTGAGCACCTCGTTGGCGTAGGACGGCCGCGTGTTGTCGGCGTCGATCATCACGGCGATCCGGTCGGCTGCTGGGGAGGAGTCCATGCCCGCAGCCTAGGTCCCCGCACGGGCGGGGGAGCGCTCTGGCAGGCTGGAGGCGTGAGGCGTGACGCTGTGGTGGTGGGTGGCGGGATCGCCGGGCTGGTGGCCGCGCGAGGGCTCGCCGCCACCGGACGCGACGTGTTGCTCCTCGAGGGCTCGCCGCAGGTCGGCGGCAAGCTGCGGACCGGCGAGGTGGCCGGGCTGCGGGTCGACGTCGGTGCCGAGGCGATGCTCGCCCGCCGTCTCGAGGGGCTCGCGCTCGCAGAGGAGGTCGGCGCGCAGGTCGTGCACCCGACGCCGGCGACGTCGGCGGTCTGGTCGCGCGGGGCCCTGCGCACCATGCCCCGCTCGCTGATGGGTGTCCCGTTCGACCTCGACCAGCTCGCGGCCAGCGGGGTCCTCAGCCCCGAGGGGCTGGCCCGGGCGAGCGCCGAGGCCGACGTCCCCGTCACCTCCGACGACGTCTCCGTGGGCGACCTGGTGGCCGCCCGCCTCGGCGACGAGCTCGTCGACCGGCTCGTCGAGCCGCTCCTCGGCGGGGTCTACGCCGGCCACGCGCGCCGCATCTCCGCGGCCGCCGCCGTGCCCCAGCTGCTCGCGATGGCCCGCCGCGGCCGCCTGCTCGACCAGGCCGCCTCGGTGCCCGCCTCCGTCGCGCCCGTCTTCGCGGCGCTGCCGGGCGGGATGGGCCGGCTGCCCGGCCTCGTCGTCGACGGCGGCCGCTTCGAGGCGCGCACCTCGGCCACCGTCCGCGCGCTGCAGCGCACGCCGACGGGCTGGGCGCTCACCGTCGGGCCCACCACGAGCGCCGAGACCGTCGAGGCCGACGCCGTCGTCCTGGCCACCCCGGCCGCGCCCACCGCCCGCCTGCTCGGCGACGTTCTCCCCGACGCCGCGGCGGAGCTGGGGACGATCGAGGCGGCCAGCGTCGCCGTGGTCACGCTGGCCTTCCGGTCCCGGGACGTGCCCGAGGCGCTCTTCGACCGCTCCGGCTTCCTCGTGCCGCCCGTCGAGCGCCGCGCGATCAAGGCCTCGACCTTCTCCTTCGCCAAGTGGGCGTGGGTGCGCGACCTCGACCCCGACGTGGTGGTGCTCCGCACCTCGCTCGGGCGCCACCGCCAGGAGGCCACCCTCCAGGCCGGCGACGGCGACCTCGTGCGGGTCTCCCTCGCCGACCTGGCGACGATCGCCGGCATCACCGCGCGCCCCGTCGACACCCACGTGCAGCGGTGGGGCGGCGCGCTGCCGCAGTACGCCGTCGGGCACCTCGACCGGGTGGCGCGGATCCGCGCCTCGGTGGCGGGGGCTCCGGGGCTGGCGGTGTGCGGGGCGGCGTACGACGGCGTCGGCATCCCCGCGGTGATCGGGTCGGCCCGGCAGGCCGTGGCCTCGGTCACACGGGCAGAATGAGGTCATGAGCACCGAGTCGACCGAGACGCAGACCAACGCCGCCCGCACGCGGGATCTCAACGACACGATCCGCTACACGATGTGGTCGGTCTTCAAGCTGCGCGACGTCCTGGGCGACGCCGACCGCGCGGCCGAGGCGACCGACGTCCAGGCCCTCTTCGAGGTGCTCGCCGAGCAGGACGTCGTGGTGCGCGGGCTCTACGACGTCAGCGGCCTGCGCGCCGACGCCGACCTGATGGTCTGGTGGCACGCCGCCGACTCCCAGCAGCTGCAGGGCGCCTACAACGCGTTCCGACGCACCTCCTTCGGCAGCCGCCTCGAGCCGGTGTGGTCGCAGATGGCGCTGCACCGTCCGGCGGAGTTCAACAAGTCGCACATCCCGGCGTTCCTCGCCGACGAGGAGCCGCGCGCGCACGTGTGCGTCTACCCGTTCGTGCGGTCCTACGAGTGGTACCTCCTCGAGGACTCCGAGCGTCGTCGCATGCTCTCCCAGCACGGCCAGCAGGCGCGCGGCTACGCCGACGTGCGGGCCAACACCGTCGCGTCCTTCGCGCTCGGCGACTACGAGTGGATGCTCGCCTTCGAGGCCGACGAGCTGCACCGGATCGTCGACCTGATGCGCGAGCTGCGCGCGTCCGACGCGCGTCGCCACGTGCGCGAGGAGGTGCCGTTCTACACCGGCGCCCGCGTGACGCCGGCCGAGCTGCTCGAGCGCCTGCCCTGAGCCCGGAACGGCCCGGGACGCAGTAGCGTCGGAGGATCATGAGGATCCTCACCGCTGCTGCCGTGCTGACCGTCCTGGGTGCCGCCACCGCCTGCTCGACCGAGGCCGAGATGCGGGCCGTCGACTCCGCCGGCTCGGGCGAGCCGTCCGCGTCGTCCGACGGGCCGCCGACGCCGGTGCCCGACGGGGAGGTGCGCACCCGCGGGCTGGTGACCGTGCTCGACTCCGGTGGCGGGCCCGAGCTCTGCCTGGGTGCGGTCGCCGAGTCCTACCCGCCGCAGTGCGGCGGCCCCACGCTGGAGGGCTTCGAGTGGGGTGACGTCGGTGCCGAGGAGGCCGGCGGGGTGACCTGGGGCCAGTACGCCGTCACCGGCACCTTCGACGGCACGACGTTCACCGTCACCGAGGCGACCCCGGCGGCGCTCTACGACCCGATGGGCGACGTCGAGGCCGGCGCCGGCGGCCTGGAGCCGGCCTGCGACGACGCCACCACGACCGACCCGGACAAGGCCACTCCCGAGGACATGGACGCCACCCTCGCCGCCGCTTCCGCGCTGCCGACGTACGCCAGCGCATGGCTGAGCAACGGCACGATCAGCGTCGCGGTCACCGGCGACGCCGCGGCCGCCGAGGCCGAGCTGCGCAAGACGTGGGGCGGGCTGCTCTGCGTGACCACCGTCGAGCGCACCGACGCCGACCTCAACACCATCAGCCAGGAGCTCCAGGCCGCGCTCGGCGAGCAGCTGCTGACCAGCGGCTCGACCGCGCCCGACTCGCTCGACGCGGACGTCGTCTTCGACGACGGCTCGATCCAGGCGTGGGCGGACGAGACCTATGGCGAGGGCCTGGTGACGGTCACCTCGGCGCTGCAGCAGGTCGACTGAGGCTACTTCTCCTCGTTGAGCGTGATGCTGATCGAGTTGATGCAGTAGCGGTCGCCGGTCGGCGTGCCGAAGCCGTCGGGGAAGACGTGACCCAGGTGCGAGCCGCAGGTCGCGCAGCGGACCTCGACGCGCTTCATGCCGTGGGAGTCGTCCTCGATGTACTCCACCGTGTCGGTCATCGGCTGGTAGAAGCTCGGCCACCCGCACCCGGAGTGGAACTTGGTGTCGCTGGTGAACAGCTCCGACCCGCAGGCCTTGCACGAGTAGGTGCCCTCGGTCTCGGTGTCGGTGTACTCGCCGGTGAACGCGCGCTCCGTGCCCGCCTGGCGCAGCACGGCGTACTCCTCGGGGGTGAGCTCCTCGCGCCACTGCTCGTCGGTCTTCTGCACGTCGTAGGCCATGCGGCGAGTCTACGGAGGCGATCCAGCCGGCGGCCCGGCTAGGGTCGGCCCATGGCGAAGGCGTCGGAGGCGTACGTCCGGGCGGGGGAGCGCGAGGTCAGGATCTCCTCGCCGGACCGGGTGATCTACGAGGCGACCGACCGCACGCCGGCGGTCACCAAGCTGATGGTCGCGGAGTACTTCACGAGCGTCGAGGAGGGCCTGATGCGGGCCCTGCGGGACCGGCCGACGGCGCTCGAGCGGTGGACGTCCGGCGTGCGGCCGGGCATGAAGCTGGCGACCGGACCCCAGGACCGCGATGCCGACGCGTTCTACCAGAAGCGGGTGCCCAAGGGCGCGCCCGACTACCTCGAGTCCGTCGCGATCACCTTCCCCTCCGGGCGCACGGCCGAGGAGATCTGTCCGACCGAGATCGCGGTGCCCGTCTGGTGCGCGCAGATGGGCGCGCTGACCTTCCACCCGTGGCCGGTGCGGCGCGACGACGTCGACCACCCCGACGAGCTGCGCATCGACCTCGACCCCCAGCCCGGCACGACCTTCGCCGACGCGGTGCGGGTCGCCGGGGTGGCCCGCGAGCTGCTCGCCGACCTCGGCATGACGGGCTACGCCAAGACCTCGGGCAACCGCGGCATCCACGTCTACGTCCGCATCGAGCCGCGGTGGGAGTTCGCCGAGGTGCGGCACGCCGCGATCGCGTTCGGCCGCGAGCTGGAGAAGCGCGACGACGGCGTGACCACCGCGTGGTGGAAGGAGGAGCGCGGCGAGCGGATCTTCGTCGACTTCAACCAGAACACGCGCGACCGCACCATCGCCTCGGCCTACTCGCTGCGTCCCCTGCCCGGCGCCCCGGTCTCCACGCCGCTGGCGTGGGACGAGCTGGCCTCACTCACCTCGCCGGCCGACCTCAACCTCTTCTCGGTGCCCTCGCGCCTCGCCGTCGACGGCGACCCGTGGGCGTCGATCGACGACGTGCACCACTCGCTCCAGCCGCTGCTCGAGCTGTGGGAGGAGCACCCGGTCGAGCTCAACTTCCCGCCCGACCACCCCAAGATGCCCGGCGAGCCGCCGCGGGTGCAGCCGTCGAAGAAGGTCGAGTCGCACTGGGACGCCGACGGCAACCGGATCGCCGACTGAGGGCGCTCACACCCTCTCTGCCGGGGCGCGGAGCGCGAGCCCGATGAGGGCCAGCACGATGCCGAGCACGAACGCCATCGCCGAGACCCCGAAGGCGACGACCGACGTGAACAAGGACGCCTGCAGGAACGCCGAGTCCATGGCGACCTCCCGGTTGGGGTCCTCGCGGTCGAGCTCGGCGTAGGTCTTGCCGCCCGTCATCTCCAGGGTGTGCTTGTCGATGACGTCGGCCTGGCAGTAGGCCGACAGGGGGCCGTTGACCCCGTCTCCCGCGGCACACGAGGCGTCGTCGGACACGGTGATCCTCTGGTCGGCCAACGTCGTGGAGACCACGATCCAGACCACGACCCCGGCGATCGCCATGACGACCCCGACCACGATGGATGTCAACGCTGCAACCTTGCGCATGAGCCTGCTCCCTCCTGCCCGGCCGGCGCGCGGCGCCGACGGCGCGTACGTCTGCACGCCCGTCCAGCGTGACCCCGGGGGAGACAGGGCGCAACCCGGTGGCTAGGACCTCTCCCACGGCGCGGGGATCGGGAAGTAGCGCTCCAGGAAGTCGTGCAGCAGCCCGTCGGCGCGCTCCTCGTCGAAGGCGGCGAGCAGGTTGTCGGCGATGCAGAAGAAGTCGCGGTCGCGCTTGAGCATCTGGCCGAGCTGGGCCGGGAGCTGTTGGTGGCCCAGGTCGACGTAGCCGTGGCGGGCGCCGGCCCGGTACGCCTGGCCGGTGATCAGGCCGTAGCTCTGGGCGAAGGACGACAGCAGCGAGAGGTCGCTCGCCGAGCGGAACGGAGCGTGCGTGGTGCGCTCGACCTCGTCGGGGAAGCGGGCCGCGATCTCCTCCAGCGTCGTACGCCGCTGCGGGTGCGGGCTGTGCATCATCGTGTGCGTCAGCGCCACCCCGAAGGCGTCGGCGAGCACGCGACGGTTGTTGTGCGCCGCCGAGAGGTAGGGCCGGTCGTCGGTGCCGGGGAGGCCGACGGCGCGGTGGTCGGCGACGAACGCGGCGTACTGGCCGCCAGGGGAGAAGAAGTGCTCGGGGCGCCGCGGGCGGCCCAGGAAGACGTCGTCGTTGACGTAGACGAAGTGGTCGGCGAGGTCGGCCACGGCGTGGAGGCGGGTCTCGATCGCGTGCGAGCTGAACGTCGGCAGTGCCGACGCGGGCAGGATCTCGCGGTGGTCGACGACCCGCACCCGGTCGTGACCCGTGTCGAGCCACGACGGCACCTGCCCGGCGGTCACGAGGTGGATGCGCCGCACCCACGGCGCGAAGAGGTGGATGCTGCGCATCGAGTAGCGCAGCTCGTCGCGGCTGCGGTAGCGCGACGCGCCACCGGCGCGGGCGCTCGGGGTGCCGCCGAGCTCGCGGATCCGCTCGTCGCGGGCGGCGAGCCAGGCCTCGTCGTCGCCGTCGACCCAGGTGTAGACGACGTCGACGTCGAAGCGGCAGTCGTCGACGGTGGGCAGCGCCATCACCTCGAGCGTCGGCACCTCAACGCCCTCGACGGTCGTCGTGGTGCGCGGGGTGCCGGCCGGCACGCGGTCGCCGTAGCGGTTGGGTCCGGGTGCGAGCAGGTCGCCGTCGGGCGCCTCCTCCCAGAACTGCACGCCGACCTCGACGCCCTCGGCCAGGAGTCCGTCGTGGCCGCCGCGCATCGGCCACGGCTCGAGGAACAGCGTGGCGGTGCGGGTGCGGGCGAGCTCGTCGGCCATGACCGCGACCGTGCCCCGGCGCTCGGGCCAGCCGCGCTCGGCCGGGTCGCGCACCGACAGCCAGTCGGGCAACGACCCCGCGGCCAAGGCGGCGAGGAACGCGCCGCGCCGCGAGGACGGGACGACGACCACCGGGTGGGGATCGAGGCCGCGCGCCGGCACCACGAACCAGCCCTCGCCGGCGGCGTCCGCGGCCGCGGTCAGCGCCCGCAGCGCCGTCGTACGCGCCTGCGCGGGGGTGACGCCGGCCGCGCCCGAGGTCTCGGGGAGGTCGCCGAGCGGGCCGGGTCGCAGGCCGTGCAGCACCCGTCGCGGTGCCAGCGGGTCGGCGCGGCGGGCGACGGCGGTGCGGAACGTCTCGACCCACCGGCGTGCCAGCACCTGCCCGTCCCAGGAGCGCGAGCGCTCGAGGGCGGCGGCGCCGAGTCGGCCGCGGAGGTCGTCGTCGGCGGCGATCCGCAGCATGGCGGCAGCCAGCGCGGCCTTGGAGGCCGGCGGCACGAGGAGTCCGTCGACGTCGTGGGTGATCATCTCGCGCGGGCCCGACGGGCAGTCGTAGGTCACGGGGGGCACCCCGGCCGACATCGCCTCCTGCAGGACGAGCGGGTAGCCCTCCCCGCGCGAGGCGAGCACGGCCACGCTGGCCCGCGCCCACTCGGCGGCGAGGTCGTCGGTCGAGCCGGGCAGGCGTACGCGGTCCTCGAGGCCGAGCTTGCGCACCTGGGCGGCGAGGTTGTCCGCGCGCGGCCCGTCGCCCCAGATGGTGAGGGTCCAGCCCGGCAGCTGCTCGTGGACGCGCCAGAAGGCGTCGACGACGTGCTCGAACTGCTTCTCCGGCGCGAGCCGGCCGGCGGTGACGAACGTCCCCTGGTCGAGCGGGGAGCGGGGCTGGGGGTGTGCGGGGAGCGGGTTGGGGATCACCTGCAGCTCGGGCGCGGCCCCGCCGAGCCGGCCGGCGAGCCAGCGCGACATCGACTCGGTCAGGGAGACGACCACGTCGGCGCGCGGGGCGAACTGCAGCAGCGCGCCGAGGTCGTTGACCCGGCTCGACGACGCCCGGTGCTCCTGGTGCACCAGCGCCACGTCGGCGGGCGCGAGCTGGGCCACCGCGGCCAGCAGCTCGGGGGTCGTGGTGACGAGGACGTCGGCGTCGATGCCGGCAAGCGCCTCACGCATCGTGGCGTCGGTCAGGGCGTTGTAGAGCGCGTCCCAGCTGCGGGGCACGATCGTCGACTCGCGCTGGGCCAGCTCGGCGGGGTGGTCGCCGGAGACGGCGACCGGGCGCTCGGGGCGTACGTCGACGAGGTAGGTGACCTCGAGCCCGTCGACCAGCGGATAGTGGGTCGCGTCGCCGCTGCGCGTGACGCTCAGGATGCGGACCCGGTGGCCCTCGCCGAGGCTCAGGAGGGCGTTGGCCTGCTCGATGCCGGAGCGGGCGGTGCCGCCCATGCCGTCGGCGTTGAAGAGGACGTAGACGACGTCGAGCGGGCCGTCGCGGCGCGCGCGGCGCATCGCGGAGCGCACCTTGCCGCCGAGCCTGTCGGTGAGTGCCACGTGTCGTCAGTCCCGTTCTCGAGGTGGGCGGCGGAGGGTCGCGACGATCCTAGAGGCCGCCCCGGTGGGCGGGCAGGGAGCGTGCGTCCGGCCGATAGGGTGACGCCATGCCGACGTCCCCTGTCCAGCCGGACGCCCTCTCGCACGCGCAGCCCGACACGCAGCCGGGCACCCCGCTGGTGCTGGTCTCCGGGTCCGGTCGCAGCGGCACGAGCTCGCTCGCCGGCACGCTGAAGCGGCTGGGCCTCCACGTGCCGCAGCCCGAGGTGGAGGCGTCCGAGACCAACCCGCGCGGGTTCTACGAGCCGCAGTGGGTCATCGACTTCCACAAGCGGCACCTCAAGGAGCTCGCGCTCTTCAACATCGACAGCCGCCCCGCGGCCGTCGACATCGTCGCCCGCTACGTCGAGACCGGCGTCCCGACCGGCGAGCTGCACGAGTGGCTCGCCGGCCAGCTCGCCGAGCGCCAGCCCGGCGACCAGGTCGTGGTGAAGGACCCCCACGCGTTCTGGTTCGCGCAGGTGTGGGAGGTCGTCAGCGCCGAGCTCGGCGCCGACCTGCGCTGGCTCACCGCGCTGCGGCACCCGGCCGAGGTGGTCGGCTCGCGCGACATCGCCTACCTCTCCAGCCAGCCCGACGAGCTGCGGCTGACCAAGGAGACGTCCAACGTCGCCGGGTGGGTGCACGCCGCGCTGCTCACCGAGCAGGCCGGCCGCGGCTCCAAGCGGGCGTTCGTGAAGTACGTCGACCTGCTGACCGACTGGCGCGCGGCGCTCGCGCCGGTGCAGCAGCAGCTCGAGCTCGCCTTCGACACCGACCTGTCGGCGCCCGCCTCCGAGCGCGAGCACCACCCGGTCGACGACTTCATCGAGCCGTCGATGCGCAAGTCGCAGCTCACCTGGGACGACGTGCGCACCCCCGACTGGCTGCGCGACATGGCCGAGGAGGTCTGGCAGCTGCTCGGCGTGCTCACCACCACCCCGCACGACCCCGACACGCTGGCCGCGCTCGACACGATCCACGCCGACTACAACGCCCGCTACGCCGACGCCGTCGCACTCACGTTCGACCACACCAAGGCCGAGTCGACGCTCGCCGCGCGCCAGGCGCGCGAGGCCCAGCGGGCCACCGTGCAGCAGCTGCGACGCGACCTCGAGCAGGCCCGCCGCGGCCAGCAGGCAGTCGTCGGCGGCCGCGAGGCGGCCGCCATCCTGCGCCGCGCCGTCGTACGCCGCGTCACCCGCCGCTGAAGGTCGAGGCGGCGCGTTCTGACAGCGGTTGGAGGTCGAGGCGGCGCGTTCTGACAACGGTAGGAGGTCGAGGCGGCGCGTTCTGACAACGGGAAGCCGTCGAGTCGGCCTGTCCTGACGGGCGTCTCGTCAGGATGCGCCGACTCGACGCTGTTTGGGTGTCAGGATGCGCCGACTCGACGTTGTTCGGGGGTCAGGATGCGCCGACTCGGCTAGAGGCCGCTGACGCCCTCGCCGGAGCCGGAGGACTGCTCGTCGAAGTTCTCGTGCTCGATGAGGTGGAGGACGGGTACGCCGAGCTTGCGGCGGGCGCGGGAGGTCCAGTCGACGTGGAAGAACTCGGCCACCACGTGGGGGCGGGTCAAGATGATGGCCTCCCGCGCGTCGACGGAGCGGACCAGCGCGGCGAGCGCGTCGACCGGCGGCTCGGAGGTGATCTTGCCGTGGGCGGTGCCGCCGGCGTCGCGCAGCGCCACGAGGGTCTGCTGGAGGTCGGAGGACGACTGCTCCTCGCACTCGCGGCGCAGCGCCTCGATGTCGACGTCGTTCATCGCCAGGGCCGGCGCGGCCATCAGGTCGCCCGCGCCGAGCGTGCCCAGCGAGGCCTCGATGCGCGCCGCGGCGTCCTCGAGCGGCAGCAGCACGTGGTAGACGACGGGGTCCTCGATCTCGGCGTGGAGCGACCGCACGCGCTTCGCGTCGCCCGGCGTGATCGCCTGCTCGACGAGGAGCACGACGTCGTAGCTGCCCCTGCCGTCGTGGATCGAGTCGTCGGTGGTGGGGTGGTCGGTGTGCTCGGTCATGACTCGCCTCCGGGTCGGGTGCTGAGGATCCTAGTGAGGTCGTAGCCGGCGGGCTCCTCGAGCTGGGAGTAGTCGCAGCTCTGGGGGTCGCGGTCGGGCCGCCACCTCACGAAGTGGGCGGTGTGGCGGAAGCGGCGGCCCTCCATGTGGTCGTACTTCACCTCCAGCACCCGCTCGGGTCGCAGGGCGGTGAAGCCGAGGTCCTTGCCGGCGCTCCACCGGCTCTGGGTGCCGGGGACGCGGTCGGGGTTGGCGGTGAGGAACTCGTTCCACCGGCCCCACGGGTGCTCGGCGATGTCGCACACGAGCGGCTGGAGCTCGTGCCACAGCTCGGCGCGCCGAGCGGCGGTGAAGCTGGCCGAGACGCCGATGTGCTGCAGCTCGCCGGCGTCGTCGTGGAGGCCGAGCAGCAGCGACCCGATCAGCGGCTGCTCCGGCGTGGACGTCTTGTGCTCGCGGTAGCCGGCGAGGACGACGTCGGCGGTGCGCTCGTGCTTGATCTTGAGCATGGTGCGCTTGTTGGGCTCGTACGCCGCCCCGAGCGGCTTGGCGACCACGCCGTCGAGCCCCGCGCCCTCGAACTCTTCGAACCACCGCTCGGCCTCGCCGGGGTCCTCGGTGGTGCGGGTGAGGAAGCACGGCCCGGTGCCGTCGAGGTCGCCGAGCGCCTCCACGAGGGCGGCGCGGCGCTCGGCGAACGGCCGATGCACGTACGACTCGTCGCCGAGCGCGAGCAGGTCGAAGGCGACGAAGCCGGCGGGCGTCTCGACGGCGAGCTTGTCGACCCGGCTCGCGGCGGGGTGGATGCGCTCCTGCAGGGCCTCGAACTCCAACCGCCAGCCTCCGGCGCCCTCGAGTCCGACGAAGATCTCGCCGTCGAGCACGACGCGCTCGGGCAGCTGACGGCGCACGGCCTCCACGAGCTCGGGGAAGTAGCGCGTGAGCGGCTTGGTGTTGCGGCTGGCGAGCTCGACCTCGTCGCGGTCCTTGAAGACCAGGCAGCGGAATCCGTCCCACTTGGGCTCGAAGCTCAGGCCGCCGTGCTTGGCCGGGTCGGGCACGCCGCTCACGCTCTTGGCGAGCATCGGCTGCACCGGCGGCATCACGGGGAGGTCCACACAGCGAGCCTAGTGGGACGCCGCCCGGCCGCGGCGGCTACTCGTCGCCGCTGATGGAGAACGAGCGGAGGCGGTCGCCGGCGAACCACACGCCGGCGGCGGTCACCACCACGCTGGCGATGATCGCGTAGGGCAGGTTGGCCGGGTCGGGCAGCTCGGAGGAGATCTCGTGCCCGATGCGCAGGCCCCACTGGCCGATGCTGAGCCAGGCGATGCCGCTGAACAGGTTGCCCAGCAGGCTCTCCCAGATCAGCACGAACATCAGCGACGCGATGACGGCGTGCCGGGTCACCGCGGAGATCGCGAGGAAGAGCGCGGAGTACGCCGTCCCGGCGACGGCCGCAGCGACGAACAGCGCGAGCGCCCGGGTGCTGTCGCCGGTGATGAGCGCGGCGACCAGGATCGGCAGCGCCCCGGCCGTCAAGGTGGCGCCGAGCGCGACGATCCACTTGCTGAACGCGACGCCGTGACGGTTCACCGGCTTGGCGAGGAGGTAGACGATCGAGCCGTCGTCGACCTCCGGGCCGAGCACCGAGGAGGAGGCCAGGATCGCGACGAGGGGCAGCACGAGCGGGTAGCCGAGGTTGGGCAGGATCTGGTAGGCGGCGTCGCCGTCGACGAGTGCGGTCACCAGCACGACGAGCCCGATCAGCAGGATCGGGAACGCGAGCAGGAGGTAGAAGCGGCGGCGCCCCAGCAGCGCCTGCAGCGCGAGCTTGGCAATCGTCCCGTTCATGAGGGGTCCTTGATCATCGGGCCACCAGGTAGGCGAAGACGCTCTCCAGCGACTCGTCGCTGGGGGAGAGCTCGAACAGGGTCACGTCGTGCTGCCGGGCCAGGCCGGGCAGCTCCACCGCGAAGCTGCCCAGGTCGTCGACCTGGACGTCGAGGTGGTCGTCGCCGAGGCGCACCGCGCGCACCGACTCCTGCGCCATCAGCGCGGCGGCGAGGGTGCGGTTGTCGCTCGACTGGACGGCGTAGCGCACCGGCCGGTCGACCATCAGCCGGCGGATCGCGCCGAAGTCGCCGGATGCGGCGTGCCGGCCGGAGACGACGACCTCGATGTGCCGGGCGAGCCGCTCGACCTCCTCGAGGATGTGCGAGCTGAAGAGGACGGTGCGGCCCTCGTCGCCGAGGCGACGCAGCAGCTCCATGAGGTGCATCCGCTGCCGCGGGTCGACGCCGTTGAACGGCTCGTCGAGCAGCAGCACGGCCGGGTCGTGGACGAGCGCCGCGGCGATCTTGATGCGCTGCCGCATGCCCTTGGAGTAGGTGTCGAGGCGCCGGCTCGCCGGCTCGACCATGTCGACGACCTCGAGGATGCGCTCGGTGGCGCCGCCCGGGTCGGGGATCCGGTGGAGGTCGGCGTTGGCCCGGACGAACTGGCGTCCGGTGAGGTAGCCGAAGCTGAGCTCGCGCTCGGGGACCAGGCCGATATGCCGGTAGGTCTCGGTGTTGCGCCACACCGGCCGGCCGTCGAGGGTGACGCGGCCCGCAGACGGGGCGAGGAAGCCCGACATCATCGCCATCAGCGTGGTCTTGCCGGCACCGTTGGGGCCGAGCAGGCCCGTCACGCCGGGGCCGATGGACAGCGACACGTCGTTGACCGCGACCACGTTGCCGAACCAGCGCGAGGCCGACTCGAGGACCAGGGTGCTCATCGCGAGCCCACCTTCCGGAAGCGCGCGACCAGCCCGAGCAGGCAGGCGGCGACGAGCAGCACGGCCACGATGGCGTACGCCGGGACCCAGGCGCCGGTGACGTCGACCGGCGTCTCGACGCCGGCGTCCCACGCGTTGGCCAGGCCGTTGACCAGCGACCACGGGGAGACCAGCCCGACGCCGACCGAGGCCGCCTCGCTGTCGCCCTCGTAGTAGGCGATGTTCTGCATCACTGTCACGATGCCGGTCAGCACGATCAGCGCCATCACCGAGCCGACGACGGCGAAGCCGCGGCGCAGGGAGATCGACGAGATCAGGCCGCTGACCCCGGCGATCATCATCGCCAGCAGGACCTGGAGCACGAGCGCCTTGAGGAGCGCCGTCGTCTGGTCGCTCTTGTCGAGCCCGGCGAGCATCGCGCCGGCGTAGAGCACGACGGTGGGGATCGCGGTGAAGAGCAGGACGGCGACGGTCAGGGAGAGCCACCGCACCAGCGCGAAGACCGCCGCGGGGAGCGGGCGGGCGAGGTAGAGCACGATCGAGCGGTGGCGCAGGTCGCGGGAGAACAGCACCGGCGCCTGGGAGGCGGCGAACAGGCTCACCAGCAGCTGCGTCTGGTTGGTGTAGTCGGCGTAGGACACCGGAAGGTCGCCCAGGCCGGTGAGGACCACCACGCCGACCACGATCGTGGCCGGCAGCAGCGACATCGCCAGCAACAGGAACGGCATCACCTTGGACTTGCCCGACCGGCCCAGCCCGTAGGCGTGGCGCAGTCCGGTGGCGAAGAGGGTGCGCGCGATGGCGGGGGTGCCCTCGCGCACGCCCTCGTAGTGGCGGTAGCCGAGGTCGTGGATGACGCCGGAGCGTCCCGGGCCGGAGGGCTCAGACACGGGTGCCTCCTTCGAGGAAGACGTCCTCGAGGTGGTGCCGGTCGGGCTGGAGCCGCATCAGGCCCAGGCCGAGGTCGGCGGCGACGTCGCGGACCAGGTCGTGGACGGCCGTGCCCTCGGCGAGCTCCGGCGGGGGCGGGTCGACCGCGACCATCGTGCCGCGCGGGCGGCAGGTGAGCCCGCGCTGGGCGAGGGCCTCACCGAGCCGGTCGCGCTCGCTCTCGGTGCCGACCACCTCGACCAGCAGGCTCCCGGTGCGCTCCAGGAACTCACCGGTGGCGCTGCTGCGCAGCAGGTGGCCGCCGTCGAGGACGATGACGTGGTCGCTGACCTGCTCGAGCTCGCCGAGCAGGTGGGACGTGACGAGGACGGCGATGCCGAAGTCGTTGCCGATGCGCCGCACCAGGCGCAGCATGTCGGTGCGTGCCGCCGGGTCGAGGCCGTTGGTGGGCTCGTCGAGGAAGACCAGCCGCGGGTCGTGGGCCAGTGCCTGGGCGAGCTTGGCGCGCTGCTTCATGCCCGTGGAGTAGCCGCCCATGGGCCGGTAGCGCTCCTCGTCGAGGCCCACGTGGCGCAGCACGTCGGCCGACCGCTCGCGGGCCGCGGAGGCGCCCAGTCCCGACATCCTCGCCATGTGCACGACGAAGTCGCTGGCGCTCACGTCGGGCGGCAGGCAGTCGTGCTCGGGCATGTAGCCCACGAGCCGCCTGATCTCCTGGCTGTCCTGCTCGATGTCGTGGCCGAGCACGTGGGCGTGGCCGCCCGTCGGCTCGAGCAGGCCGAGCAGGATCTTGATGAGCGTCGACTTGCCGGCGCCGTTGGCGCCGACCAGCCCGGTCACGCCCTCGCCGACGTCGACGGTGAGGTCGGTCAGCGCATGCACCGTCCCGTAGTGCTTGGTGAGGCCCGCGGTCGAGATGACCGGCGGGCGTCTGAGAATCTCCCCCGTCACGACGGCCACGCTAGCGGGCCGGGACCCCACGCCGCACCCGGACGGGCCGGGATCGGCGTGGAGGTCTCGTGAAGACCGCCCGAGGCGGGCCCTAGGCTTGGGCGCCTATCCCCGGTTGGTCTGCCGGGTCTCGGCAGTCCCGCCCGAGGCGGGCCCTAGGCTTGGGCGCCTATCCCCGGTTGGTCTGCCGGCAGGGCCCGCCTGACTTTGAATCAGGACTAGCGACGTAGGTTCGACTCCTACCCGGGGAGCGAAAATCGCTGGCGCCGCGGCCCGGCACCCCGGCAGGGTCGCGGTGATGCCCACCGCGACGACGTACGACGACCTGCTGGGCCGGGTGCGCGGCCTGGTGCCCGCCACGGGTCGGATCCCGGTCGTCGGCATCAGCGGTCACGGCGGCGCGGGCAAGTCGACGCTGGGGCTCCGGCTGGCCGCCGACCTCGGTCTGCGGGAGGCGCAGGTGGTGGCGACCGACTGGTGCAAGGCGGCCACGTGCGGCCGCGACGCCGGGATGTGGGAGCAGCACGACTGGGCGCTGGTCGAGTCGGTCGTGCACGACGCACGGCGGGGCCGCGAGCGGCTGAGGTTCGACTACCGCTGGTCGTCGGGGGAGACGGGCGTCGTGGACGAGCCGATGCCGGCCGTCCTGCTCGTGGAGGGCATCCGGCTGTT
This sequence comes from Nocardioides sp. Z24_21, assembly GCF_058134345.1. NCBI lineage: Bacteria > Bacillati > Actinomycetota > Actinomycetes > Propionibacteriales > Nocardioidaceae > Nocardioides > Nocardioides sp. Z24_21. The sequence continues at coordinate 871,052 of NZ_JBYTTH010000001.1, read as the reverse complement.
CGGCGACCGCACGCGCGACTGGTTCGACCTGGCCGTCTGGATCGACCTCGACCCCGCCACCGCCGGCGCCCGCGCGAAGGTGCGCAACGCCGCGCAGGGCGACGGCCGCGACGAGCTCGACCTCTGGGACACGAAGTGGATCCCGGAGGGGCACGCCTACGAGCGGGTGGAGCGGCCGGCGGAGCGCGCGGACGTGGTGATCGCCGCGGCTGGCCCCTAGGTCCTGTGGCGCCGCGGCCTCGCGGTGAGGACGCCGATGGCGACGAGCACGATCCCGACCAGCAGGACCAGCCCGGCGAGCACGAGCACCACTGCCGCCGATTCGTCGAGGCCGGGGACCTGGACGCCGGCGGCCACCCGGGCCGACACGCCGGCCGAGCCGTCCTCGTTCATCAGGACGACGGTCCAGTCCCCGTCGGCGAGCTTCCACGTGAGGGTCGCGTCGGCGCCGGTCGACTTCGCCTCCCAGAAGTCCTCCTGGCCGGGAGGCGACGCCGGAGCGTCCCCGCGCGTGGTGCGGAGGTGGGCGTCATCGTCGTGGACGTCGTCGAGCGTCGCGTGCTCCACCCCCGAGAGGTAGCGCCGCACGTCGGCCGTCGGGGCGACACCGACGAACAGCGGCGTGCCGGAGACCGACTCGGCGCTGATGCGCACCTCGCCGACCAGCCCGTCGGGCAGGTCTGACCCCACGTCTCCCATGTCGAGGCGGCCGTCCTGGGAGATGACCGCGTGGGTGGCGCTGTCCACGTCGATGCGCGGACTGGTGAGGAAGCCGTCGTCCTCGGCCAGCCCGACGGCGGCCACGATCAACGCGCCGGCCGCGAGAGTGAGGCTCATCAGGACCAGGAACGAGCCGACCACGACGGAGAGGACCTTGGCGACCGTCCAGCGCGACGGCGTCGTGGACGACGGTCGCGAGACGTGCGCCGGGCCCGGATCGGTCGAGGCGCCCGCGCCATCACGCGCGCCGGGTGCATCCACGACGGTGCTCTCGTGGCCGCCCATGTCGAGCCGGAAGGGCGGGTAGCGGTCCGTCATCAATGACGTGTAGGCCGACACCCGCATGACCCACCTGTTGAGGCCGAGGAGCAGGTCGAAGATCGACCGCGGATAGCGCCCGGTGAAGAGCAGGGCGACGGCGGCGATCAGCACGAGCGTGGTGATGAGGCCGAGGCCTGCCCAGACCGCATCGGTGGAGTCGTCCGCGCCGGCCACGGCGTAGGCCGCTGCACCCGTGAAGATGCCCACGACCAGGTAGTGCGGGAAGGCGAGCAGCCACCACTTCACGAGCACGAGTCCGCGCGAGAGCCGCTCGGGGTAGTCGATCTCGAGGTGCGCGGGGTAGTCGGGCACGTCGGCAAGCCGGAACGGCGGGTAGCGGTCGGTGCCCAGGACGTTGGTGGCGTAGTAGCCCACCCGCCAGTTCCAGCGCATGATGCCGACGTTGAGGTCGAAGATGGAGCGCGGGTAGCGGCCGGTGATGAGGATGGCGAAGAACGCGACGACGGTCAGCACCCCGAACGCGATCCACAAGAACGCCAGCACGATGAGGTGGGGGATCGCGAGCAGCCACTTGACCAGCCACAGGCCACGGCTGAGCTTGGGGTCGAGGTCGGCATCGACGTGGACGGGATAGGAGTGGACGGGATAGGACGGCACGGGAGAGGTGGGGACGGGAGGGCCGCCCTGCTCCGGCGAGGTGGTCATCGGGTCTCCTGCCGTTGGACGGTTCGGGGACACGGGTGGTGGTGGCTCGACGGCCCCGCGTCGGCCCCACCGTCTCGCCGCACCGGGGGCCAGCGACAGGGCCGGACGGCCCGTGCCGGCAGCGGGCCCGGACCCGGGACCCTTCCGGGAAGGCGCGCCCTGACCCACACTCGAGGCGAGACCTGAGGAGGCCTGTGATGAGCCACGCCCCGATGCCCCGCCCGCCCGAGCCCTCGACCGCCCGCGTCGTCGAGGTCCGGGTCGCCCCCGTCCCGCTCGATCGGCTGACCCCGCTGCTCGCGCCCGAGCGCGTGGGCGAGCTCGGGCGCCACGTCGCCGCGGTGCGCCGCCTGCTCGGCGGTCGCACCGTGTGGAACATCAACTCGACGGCGCGCGGCGGGGGCGTGGCGGAGATGCTGCACGGGCTGGTGGCGTACGCCGCCGGCGCCGGGCTCACCGTGCGGTGGCTCACCGTGGGTGGCGGTCCGGAGTTCTTCGCCGTCACCAAGCGCCTGCACAACCGGCTGCACGGCTCGCCCGGTGACGGGGGCGCGCTCGACGCCGCCGCGCGGGCGACGTACGACGCGACGCTTGCCGCGCAGGAGCAGCAGGTGCTCGACCTGGTGCAACCGGGCGACGTGGTGCTGCTCCACGACCCGCAGACCGCCGGGCTCGCGCAGGTGCTGCGCCGGAGGGGCGTCTGGGTCGTCTGGCGCTGCCACGTCGGGGTCGACGAGCACGACCAGTGGACCCGCGAGGCGTGGGCCTTCCTGCGTGACCTCGTCGAGCCGGCGCACGCCTGCGTCTTCTCGCGCGAGCAGTTCGCCCCCGACTGGGTCGACCGGCGCTGGATGCGCATCATCCCGCCGTCGCTCGACCCGTTCAGCCCCAAGAACGTCGGCCTCGGCGCTGAGGAGATCGACGCGCTGGTGCACCGCGAGGAGATGGTGGTCGAGGGTGGGCCGGTGCCGTCCCGCGACGCGCGGGTCGTGCTCCAGGTCAGCCGATGGGACCGGCTCAAGGACATGGGCGGCGTGCTGGACGCCTTCTCCCGGCACCTCGACGCGCTCCCGTCCGACGTGCACCTCGTGCTCGCCGGACCGGAGACGACCGGCGTGGCCGACGACCCGGAGGCGGTCGAGGTGCTCGCCGCGTGCCGCGAGCAGTGGCAATCGCTGCCGGCGGCGGCGCGTGAGCGCAGCCATCTCCTCTCGGTGCCGATGGACGACCTCGACGAGAACGCGCGCACCATCAACGCGCTGCAGCGGTGGGCGACCGTGGGGATCCAGAAGAGCCTCGCCGAGGGGTTCGGCCTGACCGTCACCGAGCCGATGTGGAAGGGCCGGCCCGTGGTGGCGTCCGCGGTCGGCGGCATCCGCGACCAGGTGGAGGACGGCGTGTGCGGCCTGCTGCTCGACGACCCGCGAGACGGCGAGGCGCTGGTCGGCGCCCTGGCCTCGCTGCTCGCCGACCCCGAACGGTGCGAGCGGATGGGGCGTGCTGCCCACCTGCGGGTGCGCGACCACTACCTGGCCGACCGCCACCTCATCCAGTACGCCGAGCTGTTCGGGGAGCTGCTCGAGGCGGGCGAGGCGTAGGCGGCGGTTTCCCGGGGTGGCCGCGAGCGGTGACAGACTGCGGGCATGGACAACCTCACCGTCATCGTCCTCGCCGCCGGCGGCGGCACCCGCATGAAGTCGAAGACCATGAAGGTGCTGCACCCGATCGGAGGCCGCTCGATGATCGGCCACGTCCTGCACGCGGTGCAGGCGGTGGAGCCGACCGAGGTCGTCGCGGTCGTCGGCCACCAGCGTGAGCAGGTCGGGCCGCACATCACCGCGCTGCTGCCCTCGGCGGTGCTGGCCGTGCAGGAGACGCAGGAGGGCACCGGGCACGCCGTCCGGGTCGCGATGGACGCGCTCGGCACCACCTCGGGCACGGTCATCGTCGCGGCCGGCGACACCCCGCTGCTGGAGGGTGACACGCTCCGGGCGTTCGCCGAGGAGCATCACGCCGCCCAGCGCGCGGTCAGCATCCTGAGCGGCCTGGTCGCCGACCCCTTCGGCTACGGACGCATCGTGCGCAACGACGAGGGCGACGTCGAGGCGATCGTGGAGGAGAAGGACGCGACGCCCGAGCAGCGCGAGATCCGCGAGGTCAGCTCCGGGATCCTGGCCTTCGACGCGGAGTTCCTGCTGTCGGCGCTGGAGCGGATCACCAACGACAACGCCAAGGGCGAGTACTACCTCACCGACGCCGTGGCCATCGCGCGCGAGGACGGGCTCACCGTCGGCGCCCACCTCATCGCCGACGTCGCGCAGACCGCGGGCGCCAACGACCGCGCCCAGCTGGCCGACCTCGGCCGCGAGCTCAACCGTCGCATCGTCACCCGCTGGATGAAGGAGGGCGTCAGTGTCATGGACCCCGCGACGACGTGGATCGAGGCCGACGTGGTGATCGAGCCGGACGTCACGATCCTGCCCGGCACCCAGCTCCTCGGCGCGACGGTGGTCCGCGAGGACGCGGTGGTCGGCCCCGACACGACGCTCAAGGACTGCGAGATCGGCGCCGGGGCGCGCGTCGTACGCGCCCACGGCGAGCTCGCGATCGTCGAGGACCGCGCCACGGTCGGTCCGTTCGCCTACCTGCGACCCGGCACGCGGCTCGGGATCGGCGGCAAGATCGGCGCGTTCGTGGAGGCCAAGAACGCCTCCATCGGCGACGGGGCCAAGGTGCCGCACCTGTCCTACGTCGGCGACGCCGAGATCGGCGAGGGGACCAACATCGGGGCCGGCACGATCTTCGCCAACTACGACGGTGTGGCCAAGCACCGCACGGTCATCGGCCGCCACGCCCGGACCGGCTCCAACAACACCTTCGTCGCGCCGGTCGAGGTCGGCGACGGCGCGGGCACCGCGGGCGGCACGGTCGTACGCAACGACGTGCCGCCGGGGGCGCTGGCGGTCAGCAGCGGCCAGCAGCGCAATCTCGAGGGCTGGGCCGAGGCCAAGCGCGCGGGCACGGCCCAGGCCGAGGCCGCCCGCACCGCTCGCGAGCGGCTCGAGCAGCCCGAGGAGTGACCCCGGGGTTGGTGGTGGGACGGATGTGGGTCAGACTTGACCAGCACCTCCGAACGAGCCTTCCCCCGAGGCCGACCAGGACAGCGAGGAGTCGCGTCGCGTGACCGGAATGAAGCGGACCACCGAGAAGAACCTCATGGTCTTCAGCGGCCGGGCGCACCCCGACCTCGCACACGAGGTCGCCGACCTCCTCGAGACCGGGCTCGTCCCGCAGAGTGCCTACGAGTTCGCCAACGGCGAGCTCTACGTGCGCTACGAGGAGTCCGTGCGGGGGTGCCACGCCTTCGTGATCCAGAGCCACACCGCTCCGATCAACGAGTGGATCATGGAGCACCTGATCATGGTCGACGCGCTCAAGCGCGCCTCGGCCAAGCGGATCACCGTGGTGATGCCCTTCTACGGCTATGCCCGTCAGGACAAGAAGCACCGCGGCCGTGAGCCGATCTCGGCGCGACTGGTCGCCGACCTGTTCAAGACCGCCGGCGCCGACCGGCTGATCACCGTCGACCTGCACGCCGACCAGATCCAGGGCTTCTTCGACGGCCCCGTCGACCACCTGATGGCGCTGCCGATCCTCACCGACTACGTCAAGGAGAAGTACGGCGACCAGCAGCTCGCCGTGGTCTCCCCGGACGCCGGCCGGATCAAGGTCGCCGAGCGGTGGTCGGCGCGCCTGGGCGGGGCGCCGCTGGCGTTCATCCACAAGTCGCGCCGCATCGACGTCGCCAACGAGGTCGTCGCCAACCGCGTCGTCGGCGAGGTCAAGGACAAGATCTGCGTCCTGACCGACGACATGATCGACACCGGCGGCACGATCGTGAAGGCCGCCGAGGCGTGCATGGCCGAGGGCGCCGCCGGCGTGGTCATCGCCGCGACCCACCCGATCCTCTCCGACCCGGCGGTCGACCGGCTCAAGAACTGCTCGGCGATGGAGATCGTGGTCACCGACACCCTCCCCATCCCGTCCGAGAAGCAGTTCGACAAGCTGACCACGCTCTCGATCGCCCCGCTCATCGCCCGCGCCATCCGCGAGGTGTTCGAGGACGGGTCGGTCACGTCGATGTTCGACGGCCACGCCTGACCGACCGCGCCTGATCGATCGCGCCTGATCGATCGCGCCTGACCGACCGCGCGGCGGACCACCGCGCGGCCGGGTCGCTCAGAGCGTCCGGTCGAGGTCGTCGAGCGCGTCGTTCCACGCCCGCGCGAGCACCGTCGGCACGTCGCCCTCGAGGGCGACGGCGACCGCGGCGCGCAGCTCGCGACGTACGTCGAGGGACAGCGGCAGGAGCGGGAACGCGTCGCCGATGACGTCGCCCATCGCCTGGCCCGAGCGCCGGGCCAGCGCCAGGCCGTCGGAGACGTAGCGAGCGAGGTAGGGACGCACGAGGTCGGCCTGCTCCCAGCCCCAGAACCCGGCGCCGACGGCGTCGAACTCGTGGCTGCCCAGCTCGCCCCCCATCAGCTGCGCCCAGGCGGCGGCCTTGGCCTCCGGCGTCGGCACGGCGGCTCGGGCGGTGAGGGCGGCGTGGTGGCCGGCGACCGACCTGTCGCGCTGCTCCTCCGGGGCGATCCACGAGTCGTCGCCCAGCTCGGCGAGGCGCTGGACCGCCGCCCACCGCACGGTGGGGTCGACGCCGTCGCGGCCCAGCCACGCGACGAGCAGGTCGCGGTCGGCGCTGAGCCGGGCCAGCACCCGCGACGCACCCGGGGCGAGCGACGGGTCGGCGCCGTCGACCGCACCGCGGGCGATGTCGGCGACCACCGCCAGGTGGCCGGCCACCTCGCCCGGCTCGGCGTAGCGGCGCACGACCGACTGGAGCGCGCGCATCACGCCCTCGAAGACGAGGGGGTGCCGCTCCGGACGCAGGTGCCGCTCGGCCAGCCCGAGCAGCTCGCCGACGCCGATGACCTGCGACTCGCACAGGTCGACCGCGGTCCACCACAGCACCGCACGGGTCAGCTGCGACTCGACCGACGACAGCCCGGCGGTGATCGCGGCCCAGGACTGCTCGTCGGGCCGGACGACCGCGAAGGTCTCGTCGCCGGAGTTGGGCACGACGACCTTCCCGGCGAACTCCTCGAGCCGCACCGGCTCGACCCCGAGGTGCACGTCGCGGGAGTCCACGAGCCGCATCGCGTCGTCGTACGCCGAGACGGTGAGGCGGTGCGGTCGCGAGCCCGCGCGGGTCAGGACCGGCACGCCCTCGTCGTCGCGGCTCACCCGCAGGGTGTCGAAGCCGGTGGTGCGCAGCCAGGCCGCCGCCCACGCCCGGACGTCCTTGTCGGTGGCCGCGTCGAGCGAGTCGAGAAAGTCGGCCAGGTCGGCGTTGTCGAAGGCGTGGGCGGTGAGGTGGCGGTTGACGCCGGCCAGGAAGTCGTCCTCGCCGAGCCAGTGGCCGAGCTGGGCGAGCGCGGCGTTGCCCTTGGCGTAGGTGATCATGTCGAAGTTGGCGAAGGCCGTGTCGACGTCGACGATCTTGTCGGTGTCCTCGGCGATCGGGTGCGTCGAGCGCCGCCGGTCGGCGCGGTAGCCGGCCGGCTTGCGGGTGATGGCGGCCGACGTCCAGGCGTCGGTGTAGCCCGCCGCCACGCCCGCGACGTCGTAGCCCATGAAGTCGGCGAACGACTCGTTGAGCCACGAGTCCTCCCACCACCGCATCGTCACCAGGTCGCCGAACCACATGTGGGCCATCTCGTGGGCGATCGTCGAGGCCAGCCACTCGCGCTCGAGCTCGGTGGGCGTGCCCTGGGTGAGCGCCTGGTCGCGGAAGACCACGCAGCCGGGGAACTCCATCGCGCCCCAGTTGAGCCCGGGGGCGAAGACCTGCTGGTAGTCGGCGTAGGGGTAGTCGGGCTCGAAGATCGTCGTGTAGTGCTGGAAGCACGCGCTGGTGATGCGACGCAGCTCGTCGGCGTCGCGGCGCAGCTCGCGCTCCTGCGAGGCCCGGGCGTGCCAGCCGAACGGCAGCGTCCCGCCCGGCGCCGGGGCGTAGGGCTCGTCCCACGTGACCGAGACCCACGGTCCGCCGACGAGGGTGAAGAGGTAGGAGGAGAACGGCGGCGTGGTGCCGAAGCGCCAGGTGTCGGCGCCCTCGCCGCTCGCGCGGTCCTCCAGCGGGCCGTTGGCCAGCACCGTCCAGTGCGACGGCGCCGTGACGCCCACCGTGAAGGTCGACTTGATGTCGGGCTGGTCGAAGCAGGGCACGACCTTCTGGGCGATGTCCATCGAGGTGTGCGCGCAGACGTAGCGCTCGCCGTCGGCCGGGTCGACGGTCACGGTCATGCCGTCGCCGTCGGTGACGTAGGGCATCCGCGCGGTGACCCGCACGGTGTTGGTCGCGGCGAGGTCGGTCAGCGCGATCCGCCCGTCGGCGTACGGCGCGGGGGACCCGTCGAGCGTCACCGCCGTGGCGCCGTTGAGCTCGAGGAACGTCGACGCCCCGGGCTGGGTGCAGCCGAACGAGATCGTCGCCTCGACGCCGAAGTCCTCGGTGGAGGTCAGGTCGAGGTGGACCTCGGTGTGGACGTCGGTCAGCAGCACGGCGCGCTCGCGCGCCTCGGGGAGCAGAAGGGGCACCGGGCCACCCTAGTGAGCCCGCCGGAGGCGACCGCGATTCGACCCGGCCGCGGGCCGGGGTCTAGAGTTCTGGGGTTGCCTCGGCGAGGGAGCCCGCACGACCCGGACTCCGTGATCGACTGGGCCGGTCCCTTGCGCCGCGCCTCCGATCCGGAGCGCGGCGTTCGTCGTCTCCGGGCCCGAGGCCCACCGACCACGCACTCGCACGACCAGCCCACGACGTACGGAGAACACCATGTCTGCCCCCGAGAAGATCGCCGCCGAGGCGCGCACCGAGTTCGGCAAGGGCGCAGCCCGCCGCATCCGCCGCGAGGACAAGATCCCCGCCGTCATCTACGGCCACGGCAACGACCCGATCCACGTCATCCTGCCCGGCCACCAGACGATGATGGCTCTCAAGCACGGTGGCGCCAACGCGCTGCTGGCCCTCGAGGTCGACGGCTCCGAGCAGCTCGCCCTGACCAAGGACGTCCAGATCGACCCGATCCGCCGCGTCATCGAGCACGTCGACTTCGTGGCCGTGCGCCGCGGCGAGAAGGTCACCGTCGACGTCCCGATCCACGTCATCGGCGACGCCGCCCCCGACACCCTGGTCGTCAACGAGAACGCCGTGCTCTCCGTCGAGGCCGAGGCCACCCACATCCCCGAGTTCTTCGAGGTCTCGGTCGAGGGCGCCGCCATCGGCACCCAGATCCTCGCCAAGGACCTCGACCTGCCGTCGGGCACCACCCTGCTCGCCGACGAGGACCTGCTCATCGTCAACGTGACCCAGCAGATCTCCGCCGAGGCCCTCGAGGCCGAGCTGGAGGAGGCCGAGGCCGACGCCGGCATCGAGCACGACGCCCCGCAGTCCGACGACGACGCTGCGTCCGGCGACGACGCCGCCGAGGGCTCCGACTCCGAGTGACCAAGGGGCGCGTCCTCGCGCCCAGACCCCGTCGAGTCGGCGCATCCTGACGCACGTCGCGTGCAGGATGCGCCGACTCGGCGCCATTTCGGCGTCAGGATGCGCCGCCTCGACTGATTGGATGGGACCGTGAGCGACGCCCCGACCTCGGACGTCTGGCTGGTCGTCGGGCTCGGCAACCCCGGCCCGGCCTATGCCGGGCACCGCCACAACATCGGCTACCTCGTCACCGACGAGCTCGCCTCCCGGATGGGCGCGAGGTTCCGCGCGCACAAGACGGGCCGCGCCGACGTCGTCGAGGGCCGCCTCGGGCTCGGCGGCCCGCGGGTCGTGCTCGCCCGCGGCCGCGGCTACATGAACGAGTCCGGCGGCCCGGTCAAGGCGCTCGCGACCTTCTACAAGGTCGCCCCCGACCACATCATCGCGATCCACGACGAGCTCGACATCGCCTTCGGCACCCTGCGGGTCAAGCTCGGTGGCGGCGACAACGGCCACAACGGGCTGAAGTCGATGCGCTCCTCGCTGGGCACCGGCGACTTCTACCGGGTGCGGGCCGGGATCGGCCGCCCGCCCGGGCGCCAGGACGTCGCCGACTTCGTGCTGTCCAACTACTCGACCGTCGAGCGCAAGGAGCTGCCGTTCCAGGTCTCCGACGCCGCCGACGCGGTCGAGTCGCTGATCACCGACGGCCTCGAGAAGACCCAGCAGCGCTTCAACTCCTGACCGCACCGTCCCCCGTTTGGGGCATGAGGTCGCGCCCGCGAGCGCCTAGCGTCGACGGGACGGACGGGGGAGTGCGATGGCGCCAGGGCCGACCGGCCGGCCGGCGGGCCGGCGTACGCGGCTGCGCCGCCCGGCGGCGGTGGTCGCGCTGCTCGTGGTGCTCGCCGTCGCGGCCGCGGCGTGCGTCAACCTCAGCCTCACCAGCCGGATGGGCCGCATCGACGGCGCGTTCGACGGGCTGTCCGGGCGCCCGGCGCCGGCGGCCGGCGACACGATCCTCCTGGTCGGCACCCGCCCGGGCGGCACGCAGGACGTGACGTGGCTGCCCGGCGAGCAGTCCGTCGAGTCGATGATGCTCGTGGAGGTGCCCGCCGACGGCCGTAGCGCGCTCGTCGAGTCGGTGTCCGTCCGCGCGGACGCGCCGGTCGTGGACGGGCCGAGCGCCGTGGTCGCGGCGGTGGAGTCGTCGACCGGGCGGCGGGTCGACCACCTGGTGGCGATCGACTGGCAGACCTTCGCCGAGCTGGCGGCCGACAACGACGTCGACGCGACCTACCGCTACGGGTCGGCCCCGGGCGTGCAGCACGACTACCTGCGACTGGTCCTGGAGGGGACCCTGCACGCCGAGCTGCGCAAGCAGCCCCACCTGCTCTACCGCGCCCTGCGCACGACGGCGACCGGCGTGGCGGTCGACGACACCTGGTCGGTGCTCGAGCTCGACCTCCTGGTGCTCCAGCTGCGCGACCTGCGCTCGGCCGACATCCGCTTCGCGGACGCGACGGGGTAGGGCTCCCCAAAATGGGCGAAAGCCCCCGTGGGCGCTCCTCCGGGGCGAGCGCCTTGCCCAAGATCTGAGGGTGCCGCCGATCGGTCGGCACGCGACGTGGGGGAGTGGGGAATGGCCCTGGCCAGTGTCGTCATCCCGGCGCACAACGAGGCAGCGACGATCGGCCGCAACCTGGCCGCGTTGCGCGGCGGGACATGCGGCGGCGACCTCGACGTGGTCGTGGTCTGCAACGGCTGCACCGACCGCACGGCCGAGGTGGCCCGGGCGGCCGACCCGCAGGCCCGCGTGATCGAGATCGCGCAGCCGTCCAAGGCCGAGGCCGTCCGGGTCGGCAACGCCGCCACCGACGTCTTCCCGCGCATCCACCTCGACGCCGACATCGAGCTCGGCGGCGTCGCGGCGCTCCGGCTCCTGGAGCCGATCGCTCGCGACGAGGTGCTGGCCACTGCGCCGCGCCGCGCCGTGCCGCGCACGGGCTGCTCGCCCTGGGTGCGGTGGTACTACGACGTGTGGGAGGCGCTGCCGCAGGTGCGGACCGGCCTGTTCGGTCGTGGGGTCGTGGTGCTCTCCGAGGAGGCCCAGGCGCGCGTGGGCGCGCTGCCGCGGATGATGGGCGACGACCTCGCCATGTCCGACTCGTTCGGCGACCACGAGCGCCGCGTCGTGCCGGGTGCCGTCGCCGTCGTCCACCCGCCTCGCACCGTGCGCGACCTGGTCCGCCGTCGGGTGCGGGTCGCGACGGGCAACGCCCAGGCCGAGCAGCTCGGCGTACGCCGTCCCGCCTCGCGCACGAGCCCGCGCACCCTGCTCGGCCTGGCCGCCGAGCGGCCGGGGCTCGCCCTCCGGCTCCCGGTGTTCGTGGCCGTCCACGTCGCCGCCCGGCTCGGTGCCCGACGGGCGCTGAGGGACGGGGACTTCACCACCTGGCAACGAGACGAGAGCTCCCGCACATGACCTCACTGTCCAGCGCGCGTGCCCGCTCCCGCGCCCACTCCCGCGACCGCGCCCACGTCGCGCCCACCGCGACCGTCGAGGACGGCGCCCGCGTCGGTCGCGGCGCCCAGGTGTGGGACCAGACCGTCGTCCGAGAGGGGGCGCAGGTCGGCGACGGAACGATCCTGGGCCGCGGCGTCTACGTCGGCCCGGGCGCCCGGATCGGCGAGCGGTGCAAGGTGCAGAACCAGGCCCTGGTCTACGAGCCGGCCGTGCTCGGGGACGGGGTGTTCATCGGCCCCGCGGTGGTGCTCACCAACGACACCTACCCGCGCGCGGTGACGACCGACGGCCGGCGCAAGGGCGCCGAGGACTGGGAGCCCGTCGGGGTCACCATCGGCGAGGGCGCGTCCGTCGGGGCGCGCGCCGTGTGCGTGGCCCCGGTGCGGATCGGCCGGTGGGCCAGCGTCGGCGCCGGCGCGGTCGTGACGCGCGACGTCCCCGACCACGGGCTCGTGGTGGGCATGCCCGCACGACGCATCGGATGGGTGGGCCGCAGCGGCGTCCCGCTGGTCTTCGACAACCGCGACCGGTGGATCTGCCCGGTCACCGGAGAGGTCTACGTGGAGGCCGACGGCCGACTGGAGGAAGCACGATGAGCATCCGCACACCCGGCCCCCTGGGCATCGCCGTCATCGGCGCCGGCTACTGGGGCCCCAACCTGGTCCGCAACTTCGGGGCGTCCCCCGACTGGAGCCTCGAGGCGGTCTGCGACCTCGACCTCGAGCGGGCGCGCCGGGTCGCCGGCCCGCACGTCGAGGTCACCGACAGCCTGGAGCGGGTGCTCGACGACCCGCGCATCCACGCCGTCGCGATCGCCACCCCGGCCCGTACGCACCACGGGCTCGCGCTGCAGGCGCTCAGCGCGGGCAAGCACGTGCTCGTGGAGAAGCCGCTCGCGGACAGCGTCTCGCGCGGCCGCACCATGGTCGACCTGGCGGATGCCCAGGGCCTGACCCTGATGACCGACCACACCTACTGCTACACGCCGGCCGTGCAGCGGATGCGCGACCTCGTCGGCAGTGGCGAGCTCGGCCAGGTGCACTTCGTCGACTCGGTGCGGATCAACCTGGGGCTGGTGCAGCCCGACATCGACGTGCTGTGGGACCTGGCCCCGCACGACCTCGCCATCCTCGACTTCGTGCTGCCCGGAGGGCTGCCCACGACGGGCATCGGCGCGACCGGAGCCGACCCCATCGGCGCCGGCCGCGCCTGTGTCGGCCACCTGACGCTGCCGCTGCCCGACGACGGGCTCGCGCACGTGCACGTCAACTGGCTCAGCCCCACCAAGATCCGCCAGATGGTGATCGGCGGGTCGCGGCGCACGCTGGTCTGGGACGACCTCAACCCCCAGCAGCGGCTCAGCATCTACGACCGCGGCGTCGACCTCGCCCGCACCTCGGTGGCCGGCGCCGACCGCGCCGCCTCGACCGTGTCCTACCGGCTGGGCGACACCTGGTCGCCGGCGCTGCCCGAGCGCGAGGCTCTCGGGGCGATGGTGACCGAGTTCGCCACCGCGATCCACGAGGGCCGCCCGGCGGTGACCGACGGCCGCGCCGGGCTGCGGGTCCTCGAGGTGCTCGAGCAGGCCTCGCACCGGCTGGCCGAGCGGTCCGGGACGGCGTACGACGCCGGGTCGGCGGTCCCTCCGGGCCCACCGGCGCCCCGCCTGAGCGTGCTGGAGGCGGCGCGATGACCGCCCTCGCAGGAGCGACCGCGCTGGTGACCGGCGGCGCCGGCACCATCGGCTCGACGCTCGTCGACCAGCTCTTCGATGCCGGCGTCGCCCAGGTGCGGGTGCTCGACAACTTCGTCCGCGGCCGGGAGGCCAACCTCCAGGCCGCCCTCGGGCGCGGCGACGCCGACCTGGTGCTGGTGCGCGGCGACATCCGCGACCGCGACCTCGTGCACGACCTGACCCGCGGCTGCGACCTGGTCTTCCACCAGGCCGCCATCCGGATCACGCAGTGCGCCGAGGAGCCGCGGCTGGCGCTGGAGGTGCTGGTCGACGGCACCTTCAACGTCGTCGAGGCCGCGGCGTCCGTGCCGGGCGTCGACAAGCTCGTCGCGGCGTCGTCGGCGTCGGTCTACGGCCTCGCGGAGCGCTTCCCGACGCCGGAGGACCAGCACCCCTACGACAACGACACGTTCTACGGTGCCGCCAAGACCTTCAACGAGGGCATGCTGCGCAGCTTCCGGGCGATGCACGGGCTCGACTACGTCGGGCTGCGCTACTTCAACGTCTACGGACCGCGCATGGACGTCCACGGCCTCTACACCGAGGTGCTGGTGCGGTGGATGGAGCGCATCGACGACGGCCTCCCGCCGCTCATCTTCGGCGACGGCCGCCAGACGATGGACTTCGTCTTCACCACCGACATCGCCCGGGCCAACGTGCTGGCGGCGTCCTCCGACGTCGTCGAGGGCGTCTACAACGTCGCCCGCGGCGAGGAGACCAGCCTGCTGGGGCTCGCGCAGACGCTGCTGCGCGTGATGGGCTCCGAGCTGCCCGTCGAGCACGGCCCGGAGCGGGGCGTCAACGGAGTCGTCCGCCGCCTCGCCGACACCTCCGCCGCCCGGCGCGACCTCGGCTTCACGGCCACCACCGGGCTCGAGGACGGACTGCGGCAGCTGGTCGAGTGGTGGCGTCCCCAGCGCGAGCAGATCGCCGCCGGACGCTCCGTGGCGGTGGCCCGATGAGCCTCGAGCAGGAGCTCACGCGCATCAACGTGATGCAGCCGTGGCTCGGCGAGGAGGAGGTGGCCGCCGTCTCGGAGGTGCTGCGCTCCGGCTGGGTGGCCCAGGGCCCGCGCGTCGCGGCCTTCGAGACGGCGTTCGCCGATGCGCAGGGCGTCGCGCACGCCGTGGCGCTGAGCAACTGCACGACCGCCCTGCACCTGGCGCTCGTCGTCGCCGGGGTCGGTCCCGGCGACGAGGTCGTGGTGCCGTCGTTCTCCTTCGTCGCCACCGCCAACGCGCCGACCTACGTCGGCGCCACCCCGGTCTTCGCCGACGTCGACCCCGACACGGGCAACCTGACGCCCGCCACGATCGCCACGGCGGTCACCCCGCGCACGCGCGCGGTGATCGCCGTGGACCAGGGCGGCGTGCCGCTCGACCTCCTGGCCATCCGCGCCTGGTGCGACCCGCTCGGGATCACGGTCGTCGAGGACGCCGCCTGCGCGGCCGGGTCCACGGCCCACGGTCGACCGGTGGGCGCCGGCGCCGAGCTCGCGACCTGGTCGTTCCACCCGCGCAAGCTCCTCACGACGGGGGAGGGCGGGATGCTCACCACCTCCCGGGCCGACTGGGCGGCCCGCGCCCGGCGCCTGCGCGAGCACGCCATGAGTGTCTCCGCCGCCGAGCGCCACGCCAGCGTGCTGGCGCCTCCGGAGAGCTTCGACGAGGTCGGCTTCAACTACCGGATGACCGACCTCCAGGCCGCGGTCGGGCTGGTCCAGCTGCGCCGGCTCCCCGAGATGGTGGCCCGGCGCCGCGAGCTCGCCGCGAGGTACGCCGAGGCGCTCACCGTGCTGCCCGGGATGCGGCTCGTGGGCGACCCGGCATGGGGCACCACCAACTTCCAGTCCTGCTGGCTCGAGGTCCTGCCCGACCACCCGCTGGACCGCGAGCAGATGATGGAGCACCTCGCCGCGGCCGGCATCTCGGCGCGCCGCGGCATCATGGCGGCCCACCGCCAGCCCGCGCACGGCGAGCGGGGGCACGCGCCGCTGCCGGTCACCGAGCGCCTCACCGACCGCACGCTGGTGCTGCCGTTGTTCCACCAGATGAGCGACGCCGAGCACCAGCGGGTGTGCGACGCCCTCGGGACGGCGTGGCGGCCGTGACCGGGCTGGTGCTGGTCGGCGCCAGCGGCCTGGCGCGCGAGGCGACCGCGGTCGCCGTGCTCCTGCAGCACGACGGGCCGCTCCACGTCGTGGACGACGACCCGCTCAGGTGGGGCACCCTCCACGGCCTGGTGCCGGTGCTGGGCGGGGTCGACCTGGTCACCGAGCTCGTCGACCACGAGGTGGTCCTGGCGCTCGGCAAGGGCCGCCTGCGCCGCCGCATCGCCACGCGCCTGGCCATGGTCGGTCTCGACCCGGCCCGCTACGGCACCCTGCTCCACCCGCGCCTGGTGCTGCCCGGCAGCTGCCACGTCGGCGCCGGCACGATCGCCCTCGACGGCGTGGTGCTCACCGCGGACGTCGAGGTCGGCCAGCACGTCGTCCTCATGCCGCACGTCACGCTGACCCACGGCTGCACCGTGGCCGACTACGCCACCCTGTGCGCCGGGGTGTCCCTCGGCGGCGGCGTCGAGGTGGGCGAGGCGGCCTACCTCGGCATGAACGCCTCCGTGCGCGAAGGCGTGCGCATCGGCGCCGACGCGACCGTCGGGATGGGGTCGGTGGTCCTCGAGGACGTCCCCGCAGGACAGACCTGGGTGGGAGTGCCCGCCCGACCGATCCGGACAGGAGTCCGCACATGAGCAACGTCCCCTTCGTCGACCTCGCCGCCCAGCACGCGGAGATCGCCGCCGAGGTGGAGGCTGGCCTCGCGGCCGTCTTCGCCGCGACCGCCTTCGTCGACGGCCCGCCCGTCGCCGACTTCGAGCACCAGTACGCCGAGTTCGTCGGCGTCGACCACTGCGTCGGGGTCGCCAACGGCACCGACGCCCTCGAGCTCGCGCTCCGTGCCGCCGGTGTGCGTCCGGGCGGCGAGGTGGTCATCCCCGCCAACACGTTCATCGCCACCGCGGAGGCCGTCTCGCGCATCGGTGCGCTGCCCGTCCTGGTGGACTGCGACGACGAGCGGCTGCTCATCGACCCCGACCTGGTCGCGGACGCGATCACCGACCGGACGCAGGCCGTGGTGGCCGTCCACCTCTTCGGCCAGCTCGCGCCGATCCAGCGGCTGGCGGAGGTCTGCGACGCAGCCGGCGTGCCCCTCGTCGAGGACGCCGCCCAGTCCCAGGGCGCGCGGGTCGACGGGCGCGGCTCGGGCGGGCTCGGCACGGTCGCCGCCACCAGCTTCTATCCCGGCAAGAACCTCGGGGCTGCGGGCGACGCCGGCGCGGTGACCACCGACGACGCGACGATCGCGGCGGAGGTGCGCCGCCTGCGCAACCATGGCTCCTCGACCCGCTACGTCCACGACGTGATCGGCATGAACTCCCGGCTCGACACGGTGCAGGCGGTCTACCTGCGCGCCAAGCTCGACCGGCTGGAGAAGTGGAACGAGCTCCGGGTGCGGGCGGCCGCCCGCTACGACGCGCTCCTCGCCGACGTGCCCGGCGTACGCCGCCCGCTGCTCGGAGCGGAGGGCCAGCACGTCTGGCACCTCTACGTCGTGCGGGTCGCCGAGCGCGACCGGGTGCTGGCCGAGCTCGGCCGGGCGGGCGTCGGCGCGGGCGTCCACTACCCCTACCCCGTGCACCTGACCGGCGCCTACGCCCACCTGGGTCTCGGCCCGGGGACCGCGCGGGTGGCGGAGCGGGCGGCGGGGGAGATCCTGTCGCTGCCGATGCACCCGCACCTCAGCGAGGACCAGCAGGAGCGGGTCGTCGCGGTGCTGGCCGACGCCGTCGCCGGGATCCGCGGATGACCACCCTGCTCGTCGCCAACGACGGTGGGCACGTGATGCAGCTGCACACCCTGCGACCGCGCCTCGGCGTGGGCGACGACGTGGTGTGGGTGACGCCCCGCACGGCCCAGACCGAGTCGCTGCTCGCGGGGGAGCGGGTCCACTGGGCGCTGCCGTGCCCGCCGCGCGACACCCGCGCGCTGGCGCGCAACGCCGTCGCGTGCCGACGGCTCTTCAGCGACCACGACGTGTCGCTGGTCGTGAGCACCGGCGCCGCGCTGGCCCTCGCCCTGCTGCCGCAGGCGCGGCTGCGCGGGATCGAGACGGTCTACATCGAGAGCGCCACCCGGCTGGACGCGCCGTCGTTGTCGGGTCGCGTGCTCGCGCTGGTGCCCGGCATCAGGACCTTCAGCCAGTCGACCTCCCTCACCCGCGGCCACTGGCAGTACCTCGCCTCGCCGTGGGAGCTCTACGAGACCATGCCCACCGAGGAGCGGGCGGTGCGCTCGATGGTGGTCAGCCTCGGCACGCAGGAGGGCTACGGCTTCCGGCGGCTGCTCGACCGGCTCGTGGCCCTGGTGCCGCCCGGCGCCGAGGTGCTGTGGCAGACCGGGGGCACCGACGTCACCGGTCTCGGGATCGACGGGCGCGAACGCGTGCCGTCGGCCGA
Source organism: Nocardioides sp. Z24_21 (assembly GCF_058134345.1). Classification (NCBI taxonomy): domain Bacteria; kingdom Bacillati; phylum Actinomycetota; class Actinomycetes; order Propionibacteriales; family Nocardioidaceae; genus Nocardioides; species Nocardioides sp. Z24_21. The sequence continues at coordinate 853,022 of NZ_JBYTTH010000001.1, read as the reverse complement.
GATGGCCGCCGCCATCCGCGCCGCCGACGTCGTGGTCGCGCACGCCGGCACCGGGATCGCGCTGATGGCGCTGGAGAACGGCCGGTGCCCGGTGCTGGTGCCCCGCCGCGCGATGCACGGCGAGCACGTCGACGACCACCAGCTGACCATCGCGCTCGAGCTGGCCCTGCGCGACCTGTGCATCTCGCGCGATGCCGACAGCCTCAAGGCGCGCGACCTGGTGGCGGCTGCCAGCCGCACGGTGACCAAGGTGCCCGACCCGCCGCCGCTGCGCATCCGCGCGACGCGGGAGGCGGTCGCCGCCGGCCTCTGACGCGTCTGTGAAATTGGGGATATCGACCGCTCCGCTGCCCGCTCGGGGTGCCGCGTGGACAGGATCTGACCGTGGGGCGCCGCGTCGCGGGCCGTGAAGGGTGGAGAGATGGCCAGCACTGCTGGGAATCGCACGTGGGGTCTCGGGCGAGCGTGGACGTGGAAGGTGGCAGTGCTCGCGCTGGTCGCGGCACTGAATGCGATGGTGGGACCGGCCCTGTCGGCGGCCAGTGCCGCGGACCCCTGCGGCCCGTCGGGCAACAAGATCGCCTGTGAGAACGCCAAGACGGGCACCGACGCCGAGGTCTGGGACATCGACGGGGCCGGCTCGGACTCCATCCAGGGCTTCTCGACCGACATCTCGGTCAACGTCGGCCAGAGGATCGACTTCAAGATCAAGACGCCGGCGACGTCCTACTCCATCGGGATCTACCGGATCGGCTACTACCAGGGCTACGGCGCTCGCTACATCACCTCGGTCAGCCCCAGCGCGTCCCTTCCCCAGGACCAGCCCAACTGCATCAAGGACGGCACCACCGAGCTGTACGACTGCGGCAACTGGGCGGTGTCGGCGTCGTGGAACGTGCCGTCGACGGCCGTGTCCGGCGTCTACGTCGCCCTGCTCAAGCGCTCCAACGGCGACCGCAGCCACATCACGTTCATCGTGCGAGACGACGCCAGCACCTCCGACGTCGTGTTCCAGACCTCCGACCCGACGTGGCAGGCCTACAACACCTACGGCGGCTCGGACTTCTACCAGGGCGGCGCCAACGGTCGCGCGTACCAGCTCTCCTACAACCGCCCCATGATGACGCGCGGCGACAACGGCGGGCGCGACTTCTTCTTCTCCAACGAGTACCCGATGGTGCGCTTCCTGGAGCAGAACGGCTACGACGTCAGCTACATCGCCGGTGTCGACACCGACCGCAGGGGCCACCTGCTCACCAACCACGAGGTCTTCCTGTCCGTGGGTCACGACGAGTACTGGAGCGGCGCCCAGCGCGCCAACGTGGAAGCGGCGCGTGCGGCCGGTGTCCACCTGCAGTTCCTCAGCGGCAACGAGGTCTACTGGCGCACCCGCTACGCGCCGTCCGCCGACGTCAGCCACACGCCCTACCGCACCCTCGTCTCCTACAAGGAGACCTGGGCCAACGCCAAGATCGATCCGTCCCCCCAGTCCACCGGCACCTGGCGCGACCCCCGGCTCGCGCCGAGCAGCCAGGGCGGTGGACGGCCGGAGAACGCGCTCACCGGCACGGCGTACCTCTCGAACTTCAGCGAGCTCCCGATCACGGTGAGCTCGGAGGAGGGCAAGCTGCGCATGTGGCGCAACACGTCCCTGGCGACACTGCCGGCCGGTACCAGGGCCGCACTGTCCGACGCGACCATCGGCTACGAGTCCAACGAGGACCTCGACAACGGGCACCGGCCCGCGGGACTGATCCGGATGTCGACCACGGTCGGCGACGTGCCCCAGATCCTCCAGGACTTCGGCAACACCACGGCGCCCGGGAAGACCGAGCACCACATCACGCTCTACAAGGCGCCCAGCGGCGCGCTCGTGTTCAGCGCCGGCACGATCCAGTGGTCGTGGGGGCTCGACGACACCCACGACCGGGTCGGGGGACCGCAGGACGCCCGGATGAGGCAGTTCCAGGTCAACCTGTTCGCCGACATGGGCGTCCAGCCCTCGACCCTGGCCCCCGGGCTGGTGCCCGCCACCAGGAGCACCGACACCACGGCACCCACGGTGGCGATCACCGCGCCGGCCACCACCGTCCAGCAGCACAACGGCGCGTCGGTGACCATCACCGGCACCGCCGGCGACGTCGGGGGCCGGGTCGCAGGCGTGGAGGTGTCCCTCGACGCCGGGGAGACCTGGCACGCCGCCACGGGCACGACGTCCTGGTCCTACACGACCCTGCAACGCGGGGTCGGCGCGGTCAGTGTGCGGGCGCGGGCGATGGACGACAGCGCCAACATCGGCGCCGCCGTCACCCGCTCCTACACCGCCAAGTGCCCGTGCAGCGTCTTCGGTCAGTCCATGCCCGACACGCCCGCGGTCGACGACGCCTCGTCGGCCGAGGTCGGCCTGCGCTTCGTCGCCGGGGGCGACGGCTTCATCACGGGCGTGCGCTTCTACAAGGGTGCCGGCAACACCGGGACACACGTCGGGTCCCTGTGGGGCGCCACGGGTGAGCGGCTCGCCTCGGTCACCTTCACCGGTGAGACGGCGTCAGGCTGGCAGCAGGCGAGCTTCTCCGCGCCGGTGGCAGTCGCGGCCGGCCAGACCTACGTCGTCTCCTACACGGTGCCCAACGGGCACTACGCGGTCCAGGCCGACGCCTTCGCGGCCGCGCCGCTCGACACCGGGGCCCTGCTCGTCGAGGGCGGCTTCGGTGCGGCGTCGGCGGGCGTATTCGGCCCCGCCGGCTCCTTCCCCAACCAGTCCTACCGAGGCAGCAACTACTACGTGGACGTGCTCTTCAACACCGAGGACGCGTCGCCCCTGATGGCGACCAACCAGCTCCCGGTGGCCGGCGCGTCGAGCGTGCCCACCACGTCGACGGTGACGGCACGCTTCACGAAGCCGTTGACCGCGGGCAGCGCCGGCCTGGTGCTGAAGGACTCCAACAACGCCACCGTCGCGGGTGCCACGACCTACGACGCCTCGACCCGCACGGTGACCTTCACGCCGAGCCAGCCGCTGGCCGGCTTCGTGAGCTACACCGCCACCGTCTCCGGCACCGACACCCAGGGCAGCCTGGTGACGGCCGGCAGGACCTGGTCGTTCCGCACCGCCAGGCCCGCGGCCGCGGTGGGGGTCTGCCCGTGCACGCTCTTCGACGAGACCGAGGTGCCGACGGTGCTCCAGGCCACCGACGGGTCGCCGCTCACGGTGGGCACGCGTTTCACCACCACGCAGAACGGCGTGATCACCGGCGTCCGCTTCTACAAGTCGCAGGCCAACACCGGCAGTCACGTCGGCACGCTGTGGAGCTCAGCCGGGGCGGTGCTCGCGTCGGGCACCTTCGCCGGTGAGTCGACGGTCGGCTGGCAGGAGCTGACGTTCACGCAGCCCGTGCCGGTCGCGAAGTCGACCGAGTACGTCGTGTCCTACCACTCGCCGACCGGCCTGTTCTCCCACACGACCAACGGCTTCCTCGCCGAGAACCACTCCCGCGGACCGCTTGCGGTCACCGGCACGTCGGGTTCCTACGCCTACGGCACCGGCTTCCCGGGGTCGAGCTCGTCGAACAACTACTACGTGGATCCCGTCTTCGCCTATCCCGAGCCGTCGATCTCGGTCACGTCGCAGGACCCGGCCGACGGAGCGACGGGGGTCAGCCGCGGGAGCGTCGTCTCGGTCCGGACGTCCGCGCCGGTCGCCAACGGCTACACCTTCGTGCTGAGCCAGTCGGGCAGCACGATCGCCGGCACGACCACGTCCAACGCCGACCGCACCAAGCTGACGTTCACACCGACCCAGCCGCTGCCGAAGGATGTGCTCGTCACGGCGTCCCTCACCGGCGTGGTGTCCGACGAGGGCGCGACGCTCCCGGCTCAGCAGTGGACCTTCCGCACGTCCGGTGACGACGACGTGGCCCGCCCCCAGAGCCTCTTCGGTGACCTCGTGCCCCAGGTGCAGGCCGCGGACGACAGCTCGTCGGTCGAGGTCGGCACCCGGTTCGTCCCGGCCGCGGACGGCAAGGTGACCGCCATCCGGTTCTTCAAGGGAGCAGGCAACGGCGGCACGCACACCGGCTCGATCTGGAGCGCCACCGGCACGCGGCTCGCGACGGTGACGTTCACCAACGAGACGGCGACCGGGTGGCAGACGGCCACGCTGGCGACGCCCCTCAACGTGACCGAGGGCCAGGAGTACGTCGTCTCCTACCTCGCGCCGCAGGGTCGCTACTCCATGTCGCCGCAGTTCTTCGCCACCGCGTGGGTCGAGGGTGACGTCACTGCGCCGGCGGCCAACAACGGTCGCTACGTCTACGGCGGCGGCTACCCGGCCTACAGCTACAACGCCACCAACTACTTCGTGGACGTGGTCTACCGGCGGGGCGTCCCGACGATCACCACGACCGGCCGATCGCCGTCCTCCGGGGCGACCGAGGTCGCCACCTCGGTGTCGCCGAGCATGACGTTCTCGGCCCAGGTGTCGCCTGGCTGGTCCTTCACGGTCAAGGACGGCGCGACGACCGTGCCGGGCACCGCCACGCTGTCGGGCGACGGCAGGTCGCTGACGTTCGTGCCCAGCGGGGGACTACCGCCGGGCAGGACCTTGACCGCGACGGTCTCCGGGGTGGTCTCGACCCGTGGTGCGGTCCTGGCCGACCAGACGTGGTCGTTCACGACGAAGGCGTCGGCCACCGCGGTGGCCAGCCTGATCGGCCCCGCGACGCCCGCCACCCTGTCGTCGGGCGAGTCGAGCGACATCGAGCTGGGCATGGCGTTCACGACCAGCAAGGCCGGGACGGCCACGGCGATCAGGTTCTACAAGGGACCCGGCAACACCGGGACCCACACCGGGTCGATCTGGAACGCCGCGGGCACTCGCCTCGCGACGGTGACGTTCACCAACGAGACCGCCAGCGGCTGGCAGACCGCCGCCCTGGCGACGCCGCTGGCGCTGACGCCGGGAGAGACCTACGTCGTCTCCTACTACGCACCCAACGGCAACTTCTCCTACACCGGAGCCTTCTTCGCCAGTGCCGTCACCTCCGGGCCGCTGACCGCGGCGACGACCCAGAACGGGCGCTACGTGTACGGATGGGGAGGTGGGTTCCCGGTGTCGTCGTGGAACGCCACCAACTACTTCGTCGACCTGGAGTTCGAGTACGCGGTGCCGTAGGGCGAGACCGCGCGGACGGCCCGGGTGCGGGCCGGGCATGCAGGGGACCAGGGGGACCGGCGGCTTTGGCCGACGCAGGGGGAAGACGTGACGTGAGTGGGGACACTGTGAGCAGGACTCGGGGACGGCAGGTCCTCGACGGGCGCGCTCCGGAGGCGGGGCGCGGCCTCGAGGCGCGCGTGCGGTCGGGCGCGGCCTGGGGAGTCGTCAACAACCTGACGATCCGCTTCGCCAACATCGCAGTGATGGTGGTGGTGGTCCGCCTCGTCTCACCTGAGCAGTTCGGGGTGTTCGCCGCGGCGCTGACGGTGTCGGTGGTCGTGAGCGGCTTCGCCGACTGGGGAGTCGCGGCCTACCTGGTGCGCGGCGACGTCGACCCCGACGAGGTGGGTCCGACCGTCACCGCGATCGCCATCCTCAGCGGTGTCGTCCTGGCGGTCCTGGTCAGCCTCTCCGCGCCGCGGCTGGCGGACATGTTCGGGGCGCCCGCCGCGGTCGAGGAGATCCGGGTGATGTCCCTCGTCCTCGTCGTCGGCGGCGTGATCGCCGTGCCCACGGCCCTGCTCGCGCGCGAGTTCCAGCAGGGCCGGCTCTTCGCCGCGACCGTCGCGGGCTTCGTCCCCTCGAGCATCCTGCTCGTCGTCCTCGCCACGCAGGGTGCCGGCGCGATGGCGTTCGCCTGGTCGCGGGTCGCGGCCATCGTCTTCCAGGGGGCCTTCATCCTGGTCGCGGTGGCCCGGGTCTACCGACCGCGGATCACCTCGCGCCACCTGCGCCACGTCTTCGCCTTCGGGCTCCCGCTCGCGGGTGCCAACCTGGTCAACTACGCCCTCGTCAACGCCGACTACGCCTTGGTCGGACACCAGTTCGGCGCTGCCTTCCTCGGCGTCTACATGCTCGCGTTCAACGTGTCCTCCTGGGCGACCGCCGTCCTCAGCGGTGCGATCAACGGCGTCGCGATGCCCGGCTTCTCGCGGGTGTGGGGCAACCGCCAGCAGCTCTCCTCCGCGCTCGGCCGCTCCACCCGGGCGGTCTGCCTGGTCGCCTTCGTCATCGCCGCGATGACCTACGTGCTCGCCGAGCCGCTCATCCGGGTGCTCTACGGCGCGACGTGGGACGAAGCGGCGCCGGTGCTGGAGATCCTCGCGGTCTACGGCGGCTGCTTCGCCCTCGTCTCCCTGCTCTCCAACCTGCTCGTCGGTGCCGGGCGCACGTCGCGGGCGCTGGTGATCCAGGTGGCCTGGCTCGTTGCCCTGTTCCCCGCGATGGCGATCGGGGCGCGAATGGACGGGCTCCATGGCGTCGCCTGGGCCCACGTGGCCGTCGTAGTCCTCGTCGTGCTGCCCGCCTACGGGCTCGCGGTGTCGCCGCTCGTCGACGGGCTGGCCGGCATCCTGGGCCGCGCGATCGTCCTGCCGCTGGCTTGCGCAGGACTGGCGGCGGTCGCCGCCGCCCTCGCCATGCGCACGGTCGAGAGCCCTCACGGGCAGCTGCTGGTCGGTGCCGCGGCCGGCGGCGCGGTCTACACCGCGGTCGCGGGCCGTGCGCTCCTCGACCTCGCCCGGTCCGGACGCGGCGGAGGGGGCGCGTGAACGCCGGACCTCGAGCCACCACGGTGCCCGTGGCGAAGCCGCGTCTGCTCTTCTTCCGCTGGGTCCGCCCGGGGCTGGCGCCGTTCGTCCACGACCAGCTCGCCGAGCAGATCCGCGGCCTCTCGTTGCACTTCGACGTGACCCTGGTCGACCAGGACGGCGACTTCGACGCCCTGTGCGACCAGCACCGGCCCGACCTCGTCCTCTTCGAGTCCGGCGTCTACGTCGGACCGCGCCGGTTGACCCGCCTCGACACCCACGCAGACGTTCCGCGGATCGGCTTCCTCAACTCGGACGCGTTCGACCCGGTGCGGGGAGTGTTCCTCGCCGACATGGCCGACTGGGGCGTGGAGACCTACTTCACCGTCTCGGTGGCGATGGGCGCCTACACCCCCGAGATCGCCGATCGGCTCTTCTACTGGCCCAACTGGGTCGACCCGCAGGTCCACCGCGACCACGGCCTGCCCAAGGTCGTGCCGGTGCTGCTCACCGGGAGCCAGGCGCGGCACTACCCGTGGCGCAACCGCGTCAACAAGGTGCTCGCCCAGCACTACCCCGTCCTCTCCACGCCGCACTTCGGGTGGACCGACTCGGCCGGCACGCGGTCGATGCCGGTGGGCGAGGCGTACTCGCGCCTGATCAACTCCGCCTCGTTCGCCCCGAGCTGCGGCAACTTCACGCAGGACTTCGTGCGCAAGCACCTCGAGATCCCTGCCTCGGCCACCTGCCTGATCGCCCAGGACACCCCCGCCATGCACGCGGCGGGCTACGTCGACATGGTCAACTGCGTCCTGGCCGACGAGGACGACGTGCTCGACAAGGTGCACCACCTCGTCACCCACCCCGACGAGCTGGCCGCGGTGACGGTCGCCGGGCGGCGTCTCGTCCTCGAGCGGCACACCGCCGACCAGCGTCGGCAGCTTCGCGACTGGTACGACCTGGCCACGAGCACCGGCTCGACCGCCGCGCTGGTCCAGGACCACCCCTTCGCGCCGGTGCGGTCGGCCTCCTCGAACCCCTCGACGGGCATGTCCACGGCTCCGGGGTCGACGGCCGAGGACCGCGTCTACCTGCGCCAGGGCTGGGCTGCGGTCGAGCGGAGGCGCTACCAGGAGGCCGAGCGCGCGTTCACCGGCGCCGCCAGCTTCCAGTACGTCCCCGAGGCGGTCGTCGGCACGGCCACGGCCCAGCTGCTCGACGGCCGGGCCGCCGATGCGCTGTCATCGGTCACGCAGCTGCTCGAGCGGGTCGACGGGCTCTACGAGCCCACCAGCCCCGACCCGGTCCAGTGGGCGGTGCTCATCTGGGCCCGCCTGTGCCTCGGCGACCTCGCGGGCGCCCAGGTGGCGGCGGCGGAGCACCCGGGCCTGGGCCACACCGAGCTCGACCGGACCCGCGCCGTCGTCGCGGACCTCACCGGCATGACGGTGCCCCCCGCGCCCATCGGTCGTCCGTCTCCCAACCCGCTGCCTCCGCTCTCGTGGACGCACTGGCTCGACCGCCTCGCCACGATGCTCCGGGCGAACGACCAGGCCGAGGCCGCGGCCGAGGTCGCCACCCTCGCGAGGGACCTGGAGCCGCGACGGGGCGCGACACCCCAGCGGACGGTGGGCGTCGCCCCGCTCGCCCCGGCCCCCGTGCGCCGACCGTCGACCGCCGTGCCGGCGTCGGTGGCCGGCACGGTCGGGGCCGCGGTGCGTCGCGCCGCCACGGGCCTGCGAGGCGTCGCGGCGCAGGCGACCGAGCGGGTGCGCGAGAGCGCCCGACGTCGGGTCGGGCACGACTGGCTGGAGTCGCTGACCGATGTGGTGGAGCGCGAGGCGCTCGACACGGTGCTCGTCTTCGGCGCCTCCCGCCTGAGCCTGCGGGAACGGTCCATGCGGCTGGCAGCGGCGCGCAACCCCCGCCTGCCGCGGGTCGCCGACGTGGCCGCCGGCCGGGACGAGCCGACCGGCACCGGCCCCGACGCTGCCGACCAGCGGACCCTCGTGCACGTGGGCCGGCACGCGGTGATCACCCCGGCCGTGGGCGACGCTGCCCACCGGGCGCGCATCGTGATCCTCGAGGACGCGATGCGCAGCCCCGTCACCCGCCTGGCCGAGCAGCTCACGTGGAGCGGTCGCTTCGAGCTCATCGCTGCGTCCCGCGACCGTGGCGGCTACTACATCTTCCGCCACCAGCTGGGGGTCAGCGACCGAACGCCGCGATCCGCCAGTCCCGGTAGCGGCTGGACCAGTCATGCGCGGACCTGAAGGCGGCGAGCTCCTCCGCGGAGGGGCGAGGCACCTCACACGCGGTGAGCACCGCCGGGGCCAGCGGCGTGCCCTCCTCGACCAGGAGGCACCGATCGGAGACGCCACGCATCGGCTCGAGGTCGGTGGCGACGACCCGCGCTCCGGAGGCCAGGTACTCGTAGAGCTTCAGTGGGCTCATGGCCTCCGACATCGGCGTACGCCGGTGGGGGATGAGGCAGACCGTGGCCCGCGCCATCAGCTCGAGGACGACCGGGCGCGGCTCAGGCGGCATCACGTGCACGTTGGGCACCTCGGCGAGACGGGCGAAGCGCGGCGGGTCCTGGAGCGGGCCGACCAGCACGACCTGCCAGTCGGGGAGGTCGAGGGCCAGGCGGCGCACGGCCTCGATGTCGACCCGCTCCTGCAGCGCTCCGACATACAGGGCGACGGGTCCGTCCAGCTCCTCGAACCAGCCAGGAACGGCAGCGCCCCCCGGCTCGTGGTCCATGCCGTTGATGCCGTTGGGCACGACGCTGCCACGGGGCGACCCGACTCGGTCCACGATGGCGCGCGTGACGCCGATGACGTTGACCTCCCGCTCGGCCATCAGCTCGTAGCCGTGGGCGACGAGGTCGGTCAGGTGCGCGTGGTTCGGGTAGGTCAGCCAGTCGTCCCAGCCGTAGTAGACGACGTCGCTCCAGTGCCGGTCGTCCGCGACCGCCGCGAGCAGCGGGTGGCAGCTCACCAGCACGGGACGCTCCTGCCCCAGGCGCCGGCTCGCCGCGGCGAGCCAGTGGTCGAGACGACGGTAGGTCGCGAGCGACGACTCGACGGACGGGGAGTCCTGACGCCGCCACCTCCGAGGCTGGACCAGATGGCGTCTGGGTCGGTCGGGGAGGAGCTCCGCCGCCTGCCCGCGGCCACGAAGCCGCTCGAGATGGCTACGCAGCGGGTTGGCCACGACGACGCTGTCCAGCGAGGTGTCGTCGAGGAGATGCACCGCGAGGCGGTCCGGGGACCAGGCGAACTGCCGGGTCAGGCCGTCCGCCCACGTGTGGTAGGCGAGCGCAAGGGTCACCTCAGTGGGGTGAGCACGTTGCGGTGGGGTCACGGTGTTCGCTCGCGATCGCTAGCTGCGGACCTGGCCCTCCGCAGGATAGTGGCGGCATCTGCCGAGTCGGGGCGAATGCGCCGACCCGAGGGCCACTCGTCGTTAGCATCGAATTGTTCACGCCCCGAGGAGAGCGGCTCGTATGGACTTCATTGACGGTCTGATGGTGTTGCGGCGTCGATGGTGGATCGTCCTCATCGGGCTCGGGCTGGTCGCGGCGGGTGTGATGGTGGTCCGCTCGCTGGTCCCGGTCCAGCACCAGGCCTCCGGGTTGATGCTCTTCCTCCTCCCGCCCGACGCGCCGGGGGACAACACGAGGGTCAACCCCTACCTGAACCTGCCGGCGGGCCTGACGACGACCGCCTCGCTGATCGGCTCGGAAGCGGTCTCCGACGATGTCGCCGCGTCGCTCGCAGCCGAGGGATACGACGCCGTCTACTCCGTGGCGCTCGTCCCCGACACCGGACCCCTGCTCACGATCACCTCGACCGACACCGACTCCGCCGTCGCCGTGGCGACCCGTGACGCGGTGATGAGCTGGATCGACAAGAGGCTGGTCGACATCCAGGTCAGTGTGGACGCACCGCGTTCGCAGCTGATGAGGACCAACAAGACCAGCGTCACGACGACCGCAGAGGTGCTGTCGGGGAGCCGGCTCCGTGCGATGGCGGGAGCCGCCGCTGGTGGCTTGGTCCTCCTTCTGGTGGCCGTGTTCGTGATCGATCGTCTCCTGACCCGGCGACAGCGTCGCGCGGCGCGTGCCGGGCACGAGCCCGGCTCCGGGCCGAGCGGTCCCGACGATGATCCGATCCGAGCGGCCGCGGTGGTGGACGAGGACGGTGCCGACGACGCGGTGCAGCACCACCCGGTCGACGACCCGGCACCCGAGGCGGTGGAGCACACACCTGCCACCATTCCCGATCCTGCCGACGCCACCGGCACCGCTCACCCGCCGTCGCGGCCCGGGAGGTCGGGGCGTGGCAAGAAGCAGACGCGGCCGAGGGGCGGACGGTGACGCGTGACGACCCGACCGCACCTGCTCGTCGGCACGGATCCCGTCGTTGCTGATGTGACGGGGGCTCGCCGCACGCTCCCGGCAGTCCACTTCCTGTGCGCGTACGTCGTGCTCCTGCTGGGGCTGCCGTCCGTGCTGATCTTCGCCCCCCTGGGATCGCCCGGGACTCCGGCGAACATCTGGGGTCTGGGCATCCTGTTGTGGTGGGTGCTGGCGACCCTGGGGGGACAGAATCGCGTCAGCGGACTCACCTGGTATCGGGTGGTCGTCGGTGCGTTCGCCGGCACCGTGCTGATGAGCTACGCCTCTGCCATGGCCCATGGGTGGTACTCGCCGGGCCACCTTCGCCGGGGCATCAGCGACTGGACGCTCATGGTCCCCTCGGTCACCGAGCTCGCGGACGTCCAGGTGAGCGCTGCCGACCGCGGGCTGGTCGCGGTGTTCGCCTGGGTGGGGATCACGCTCCTCGCCGCAGAGGGCCTGAGGACCTGGCAGGAGCTCGAGCGGGTGATCACCTGGCTCGCGGCGCTGGGCGCCTTCATGGCCGTGCTGGGTCTGGTCCAGTACCTCACGGGTTTCAGCATCACCTCGCTCTACGTCATCCCCGGGCTCAGTGCGAACTCCGAGTTCGGCAGCGTGGCCTCCCGGTCGGTGGTCAACCGGGTGTCCGCGACGGCCGCGCACCCGATCGAGTTCGGGGTGATCATGGCCGCCCTGCTGCCGCTGTCGCTGCACCGCACCGTGTACGAGTGGGGCAATCGTTGGGCCCTGACGCCGACCATCCTGATCGCGGTGAGCGCGGGACTGTCGGTGTCCCGATCGGCGGTCGTGTCCACGATCGTGGCGCTCGTCGTGATCCTGGTCGGCTGGCCCAACAAGTGGAGGATCCGCGCACTGGTGCTGCTCCCGTTCGCGATCGTGGCCATGCGTGGGGCCTTCCCAGGACTGCTGGGCACCATCTACGCCCTCTTCGCCAACCTCGGCAACGACCCGAGCATCTCTGGACGGACCACCGACTACGACGCGGTGTCCCTCCTCTGGAGCCAGGGCCCGGTTCTCGGTCGCGGCTTCTTCACGTTCGTGCCGCAGTTCTACAGGATCCTCGACAACATGTACCTGCTCCTGCTCCTCGAGCTGGGGATCGTGGGACTCCTCTGCACGATCGTGCTCTTCGTGACCGGCTTCCTCTCGGCTCGCGCGGCGCGCTCGCGCGCGCCCGACGAACGCTCGCGACACCTCGGGCTGTGCCTGTCGGCGTCCCTGCTGGGCCTGTTCGTCGCCCTCGGCACCTTCGATGCCCTCGTCTTCTCCATGACGGCAGGTGCCCTGTTCCTGCTGCTCGGCCTGTCGGCCGCCGCGTGGCGGCTCAGCCGCCAGCAACGGACGGCTGCCCATGACGGCCGGTGACCCGATCGATGACGAGGTCGTCGTCGTCGTCGTCACCTACAACAGCGCGAGCCTGGTGGCCGACCTCCTGGCGTCGTTGCCGACGGGCATGGGCGACGTGCCCTGGCGTCTGGCCGTGGCCGACAACGACTCCCACGACGGCTCACTGGAGGTCGTGCGCGAGCTGGCGCCCGCCGCGGTGCTCGTGCCCGTGGGGCGCAACGCCGGCTACGCCGCCGGGATCAACGCGGCCGTGGCCGCCACCGGGGTCGGTCGCGCGGTCCTCGTGCTCAACCCCGACGTACGCCTCATGCCGGGGTGCGTGCCGGCCCTGCTGGAAGCGCTGGCGCTGCCCGGCACGGGCGTCGCGGTGCCGCGGCTCCTCGACGGGCAGGGGGGCCTGGTCCCGTCCATGCGCCGGGAGCCGACCATCGCACGGGCGCTGACCGACGCGCTGCTGGGGGCCACCCGGGCCGGTGGCCTGGGTGCCCTCGGGGAGGTGGTGACCGACCCGTCGGCCTACGACCGTCCCGCGACGACCGAGTGGGCCGAGGGCTCGACCCAGCTGATCAGTGCCGAGTGCTGGGCGGCGTGTGGCGAGTGGGACGAAGGCTTCTTCCTCTACTCCGAGGAGACCGACTACCACCTGCGGGCTCGAGACCGCGGTTATCTCACCCGGTACGTCCCCTCGGCGACGGCGGTCCACCTCGGCGGTGACTCCACGACGTCACCACGACTGTGGTCGATGCTCGTGGCCAACCGGCTCCGGCTCTTCGCGCGTCGCAACGGCCCTGTCCGCACAGCCGCCTACTGGCTGGTGCTGCTCGCCCGGGAGACCAGCCGGGGCGTCCTCGGCAAGCAGACGTCGCGCGCGGCGGTCCGCGCCTTGCTGTCGCCGCCGACCCTGCGGGCCGCCCGAGGACCCGAGTGGGGCGCGTGACCGCGTCGATCAGCGCAGTCGTTTGGCGAGGCCGACGGCCTCGAGCCTGACCCGCTGGCCGAGGGGCTGGGGCGTGAGCATCTCCCGGCGGACCGAGTGGGGTGTGTCGTGCGAGCGGACGCTGAACCGGGGCTGGAGCCAGGCGCTGTCCGTGGACCACCGGCGGTCGCTCGACGCGACGGACGCGTAGCCGAGCCTCCGCAGGTGACCGAGCGTGCGGCGGTCGTAGCGTCCGAGCGGGAGCGCGGCCCGGTCGACCTGCTGCCCGGCGGCCTCGGCGAGGATCGCCCGTGCCTCGACGAGCTCACGGCGCACCCCGGCCGGCAGGAGGCCGCGCCACGGGCGGTGGTCCATGCCGTGCGAGCCGATGGTCATGCCGGCGCGCGACAGCTCGCGGACGTCGCCGCGCGCCAGGCTGCCCGGCCGGTCGAGGCGGGCGGCCAGGACGTAGAAGGTGGCGGTGAGGCCGCGCTCCACGAGCGCGGGCAGGCCGATCTCCAGGTCCGACGCGTTGCCGTCGTCGAAGCTGAGCCGCACCCGAGGGTCGCCGGCGACCTCGTCGAGCACGCGCTGGTAGGTGTCGGCGGTGATCCAGTAGGGCTCCTCGCCGTCCTCGAGGTCGCGCGCCGGGCGACCGATCCCGTGGAAGCAGAGGTGGACGACCCGGGCAGCCGATCCTCGGCGCATGACGCTTCCCCCCTCACCCACCGCGAGCAGGTGCCCGCGCACCTCCAGTCGAGCGTGGCGCCGGGATCGCGGAGGGACTTCCCGGTCCTACATCCCATGAGTTGGGTATGCGCGTCCGCTACGGCGCATCCGCGGTCCGGACGGATCTAGCGTGATCGCCATCGGTCCCGATCGGGGCTCGGTGTGGGGAAGCGCCGCGGGTGGGATCAGCACGCGGGCGCTCGAGCTCGAGGAGGGCCAGCGTGGGGGTGCACGTCGAGCCAATCACGTCTCGTGACCTTCTCGAGGTCGGCCGGTTCCTGCACCAGCACCTCAACGCCCGCGTCGCGCCCCAGCAGTGGGTCGAGGCGCTCGCGGTGCCGTGGCTGGTGGACCAGCCCAACCATGGCTACCACCTCCGCCAGGACGGACAGGTCGTCGGCGCCTACCTCGCCTACTACTCCGACCGGGTCGTCGGCGGCTCGGTCGAACGGTTCTGCAACCTCGGAGCATGGTGTGTCCTCGAGGGTCACCGGCACCGCGGCACGCGCCTCCTGACCCGGCTGCTCGCGCAGGAGGGCTACCACTTCACCGACTTCTCGCCGAGTGGCAACGTCGTGCCGCTCAACCGCAAGCTGCACTTCGCCGACCTCGACACCACGACCGACCTGGTCCCCAACCTGCCGGCCACGCCCCGGAACGGGGTCCGCGTCTCGAGCGACGCCCAGGATCTCCTCGAGACGCTGACGCCCGCGGAGCTCGACCGCTACCGCGACCACGTGCGCGCAGCCGCTGCCAAGCACCTCCTCGTCAGCACGCCCCGCGAGCACTGTCACGTGGTCTTCCGCCACGACCGGCGCAAGAACGTGCGCGCGTTCGGGACGATCCTCCATGTCAGCAACCCGGACCTGTTCCGCACGGCCGCCGGCCAGGTCGCCGGCCACCTGCTCACCAGGCACCGGATCCCGATGACCCTGGTGGAGCATCGGGTCGCCGGCGGCAGCGTGCGCCACGGGCGGCAGCTGGCCCGGCCCCGTCCCAAGATGTTCCGCAGCCCGACCCTGGCGCCGGAGCACATCGACTACCTCTACAGCGAGCTGACATGCCTCGCGTGGTGAGGGACGGGATCGGTGCAGTGACTGCCCAGCCCGCCACCGCTCTCCCCGCCCCGGCGGCGGCCGCGGCACCCTCGAAGGAGCCGGCTCCCGCCGTGCGGCCGAGCGCCCGGGTCTCGCAAGGACCGGACCTGCTGGTGGGAGGAGTGCCCGTACGCCGCCTCGCCGACCGCATCGGCAGCACACCGTTCTTCGCCTACGACCGGGCCATGCTGACGGACCGCATCGCCGCACTCCGGGCCGCTCTCCCCGCCGACCTCGAGATCAGCTACGCCGTCAAGGCGAACCCCATGCCTGCCCTGGTGCAGCACCTCAGCCGAATCGTCGACTCCCTCGACGTCGCCTCAGGTGCCGAGATGCGGCTCGCCCTCGACACGCCGGCCGCGCCGGAGACGGTCAGCTTCGCCGGGCCGGGCAAGTCCGTCGAGGAGCTGTCCCAGGCGGTTGCCGCAGGGGTCGTCATCGAGATCGAGTCGCGGCTCGAAGCCGAGCGGATCACCGCCGTCGCCGCGCGGATGGGGATCCGGCCGGTCGTGGCCATCCGGGTCAACCCCGACTTCGAGGTGAAGGGCTCCGGGATGCGGATGGGTGGCGGCCCCCAGCAGTTCGGGGTGGACGCCGAGGACGTACCGAGCCTGGTCCGCGAGCTCGAGGTCCGGGACCTCGACCTGCGCGGCTTCCACGTCTTCGCCGGGTCGCAGAACCTCCATGCGGACATCCTCATGAAGGCGCAGCGCGAGACGGTCGACCTGGTCATGCGGATGGCCGAGGCCATGTCGGCGACGCCGACCTACTTCAACCTGGGCGGCGGCTTCGGCATCCCGTACTACGGCAAGGAGCAGCCGCTCGACCTCGGTGCGATGGGCGACAACCTCCATCAGCTGATGCGCGACCGGCTGCGACCGGCCTTCCCGGACGCCCGCGTCCTGCTCGAGCTCGGCCGATACATCGTCGGCGAGGCCGGGGTCTACGTGACCCGCGTCGTCGACCGGAAGGTCTCCCGCGGCACCACGTTCCTGGTGGTGGACGGCGGCATGCACCACCAGCTGGCGGCGTCCGGCAACTTCGGCCAGGTGATCCGGCGCAACTACCCGATCGCAGTGGGGACGCGGATGGACCAGGCCGCTTCGGAGACCGTCCAGGTGGTCGGGTGCCTCTGCACGCCGCTGGACCTGCTCGGCGACAAGGTCGACCTGCCGGTGAGCGAGGTCGGCGACCTGGTCGTCCTCTTCCAGGCCGGGGCCTACGGGCTCACCGCAAGCCCTACCCAGTTCCTCAGCCACGCCGCACCGCTGGAGGTGCTGGTGTGAACCCTCGAAAGGTGACGAGATGACCGACATGATGCTCACCCGGACGGCCGACGTGCTGGCCGGCATGCTCGCCGAGCTGCTCGGCGGCAGCCCCTCCGACTACCCGCCCGACACCGAGCTGTTCGGCTCGTTGCCGCAGCTCGACTCGCTCGCCCTGGTCGAGCTGATCACCGCGATCGAGGACAGATTCGAGTTCGAGCTCGACGAGGAGGACATCACCGCCGAGGTGTTCGGCACGGTCGACTCGCTCGCGCGGCACATCGACACCTGCACCTCCTGAGGCATGGTCGAGCTGCACGGCCTCGTGCGAGCCGCCGCGGCGGGCGCCGCACCGCCGACGGTGTCGGACCGCAGGAAGGTGCGCCCGCTGTCCGAGGTCCTCGAGGGCGCCGAGCACCTGGCGGCGCGCATCCGGTCCCTGTCGGTCCGCGAACGCCCGGTCGTGGTCGCGCGGCTGCCGGCATCGGTCGACGCGGTGGAGGTGCTCCTCGCCGCCGTTGCCGGCGACCTCACCTTCTGCTTCGTCGACCCCTCCGCGGCCCCGGAGCGGGTCTCGGCCATCGAGGCGGCTCTCGACCCGGACGTGGTGGTCGACTCGGAGGGGCTCACGGGCCGCACTCCGACCAGCGACGGCCCCGCTTCGGGAGGCTACGTCGCGACCTCCTCCGGCTCCACTGGCGGAGCTCCCAAGGGCGTGCTCTCCACGTGGTCGTGTCTTGCCGAGTTCGCGCCCCACGGCGCGGCCGCACTCCGGCTCGGGCCGGGCGACCGGCTCGCCGAGCCGTCGCATCCCGCCTATGACCTGTCGATGACCAACTGGCTCCTGGCCCTGGCCAGCGGTGCCTCTCTCGTCGTGTCGAGCGCGCTGGGTGACCGGATGCGTCCGCTGGCGTTCCTCACCCGGGCACGTGCCACCCACGTCCGCGTGGCGCCGCGCTTCATCGACCTGGCCCGAGCGGAGCGGGTCGGCTCGGCGAACCCCGTCTCGCTCCGGGTGTGGGGGTCGGGTGGCGACCGTCTCTCGCACGGCCAGGCCGAGCACGTCTTCGGCTTCGGTGTGCCCACGCTGGTCAACACCTACGGGACCAGCGAGACGGCCGGTTTCGCCAGCGCCGCGGCGTTCGATCGGTCGGATCACCTGACGTCGCGACATGGCTCGGTGTCCATCGGTCGAGGGAGGGTCGGACCGTGGCGGACCGCCATGGTCCAGGAGGGCGACGGCGACGACGTGACGGAGATGCTCGCCGTCCGGTCGCCGCACCTGGGTGAGGGGTATCTGCTGGGCGGTCCCTCGAACGACCTCGGTGGTGATCCCCTCTATCCGCGGTGGGAGACGGGCCGGGTGGTGACGGGCGACCTGGGCTGCACGGCGGGCGACGACCTGGTCTGCCTGGGGCGGTCCGGACGGCTGGTCAAGCGCAGCGGGGTGTTCGTCAACCTCGACGACGTCGACCGGGTGCTGCGCGAGACCACCGGGATGGACGCCATCACCGTCGCGATCCGCACCGGCGAGCTGGTGACCCTGGCGGTGCCGGCAGGAGACGGTGACGTGGACGAGGAACGGGTCGGAGACCTGCTCGCCGCCCACATGTCTCCCGACTCCCGCCCCGACGTGCTGGTGCGCGTCGACGGGATACCGCGGCTGGCCAACGGCAAGACCGACCACGCCGGCGCGCTGCGGCTGGCTGAGGTCGCGGCCGCGGGTTCTTGATGAACTCGCGGAACGATCTGATACCAAATTCTGGCTAAATCACTGATTCCGCCACACTCCTGGGTCTGGTGTGACGTATGTGCTCCGTTTGATGGTGTGCGGCTTTGTCGCGGTCACGGGGTGTGCCTTACTGGCCGGACGGGGATGGTCCACGTTGTCGCACGGAAAGTTGCTTCATGTTCCGACACGAACGTCAGCACGCCCGCACCCGATCTGAGGCCTTGGCGCTCGCAGCTGTCGCTGCACTCGTCGCGGCACTCGTTGCGGCGGTGACCGTCGAGGCGACGCCGTCGCCGGCGGTCCCCGGCACGGAGCCCCGGGCCGTGGCACCCGTCACTCTGTTCGGTGCCAAGGCGCCGACCAAGGTCGCGAAGGACCCGGACGCCAGGTCGGTGGAGCTGGGACTGCGGTTCAAGGTCCTCCGCAAGGGAAAGATCGCCGGCTCGCGTGTCTACAAGATCGCCCAGGGCGCCGGGACGACCCCGAGGCGGGCCTCGCTCTGGAACGCCGACGGCGAGCGACTCGCCACGGCTCGCATCGCTCCCCGTCGCGGCCCCGGCTGGGTGGACGTGGAGTTCCCGCGCAAGGTCGTCGTCAAGCCCGGCACCATCTACACGGTCTCGGTCTTCGCGCCGAAGGGTCGCTACGCCGTGACCAAGGGCGGACTCAAGAAGCAGCGGTCCAACGACTACCTCCGCACGGTGCGCAAGGCAAGCAGCGTCTATCGCTACGGCGCGAAGTCCACGTTCCCGACGCGCAGCCACCGTCACTCCAACTACTGGGTCGACGTCCTGTTCAGCCCGACGACCACCGGGGAGACGACGCCCACGCCCACGCCTTCGCCGACGCCGACTCCCACCAGCACGGGCTGGCCCGACGCCACCAACACGGGCGTGCCGGCGGGCACGGCGCTGACCACCTACACCGGGCCGATGACCATCACCCAGGCCGGCGCGGTGATCGACGCCAAGACCATCGCCGGCAGCCTCACCGTCGCCGCGCCCAACGTCACCGTCTCGCGCTCCTCCATCGTGGGCACCGTGGGCGTCGCCTCCGGGGGCAGCCTCACCATCAAGGACACGATGATCGACGCCGGCAACAAGGAGGGCACCGGTCTCGGCGAGACCGACTTCGTCGCCGAACGCGTGCACATCGTCGGTGGCAACCGATCGATCAACTGCGCTGAGGACTGCACGGTCAAGGACTCCTACGTCCACGGCCAGTTCAAGGACCTCTCGGGCTACTACCACGAGTCCGGGATCCGCATGGGGATGAACTCCCAGATCCTCCACAACACGATCGCCTGCGACGCCCCCGACGTCCCGCCGGAGGCGGGTTGCTCGGCCCCGCTGACGGGCTACGGCGACTTCGGTCCGGTCCAGAACAACCTCATCCAGAACAACCTGTTCAAGGCGACCCCGGCGTGGTTCTGCGCCTACGGCGGCTCCTCGGCCGGCAAGCCCTACTCCGGCCAGGCCCGCAACATCCGGTTCATCGACAACGTGTTCGAGCGCGGCACGACCGGCAAGTGTGGACGCGGTGGTCCAATCACCGACTTCGACCGCAACGCACCCGGCAACGAGTGGACGGGCAACACCTACGACGACGGGGCGGTAGCCCGACCCTGAGCCCGTCCGACCGCCTCCACCTCTGCGTGCTCCTGCCCAGGATTGGGCAGGAGCACGCGGCGATCCAGCCCTAGGCTGGCGGCATGCAGCCCGGGGTCCTCTGCGTGTCGCGCGGTGTTGCCGCCCCCACTGCCGGCGAGGTGCGCGAGGCGCTCGCGGTGGCGCGCATCGGCGAGGCGGACCTCCAGGAGACGGGTGGCCTGCTCGTCGCGACGTGGGGCGGCCTCCGCCTCGACGGCACCGGCTACGCCGCGCTCGCCCGCGTGGCACGACGGCGCGAGCGCCAGCTCACCGACGCCGACGTCGTCCGCCTGCTCGAGGCCGAGGACCTCGCGGGTCTCGCCGAGATCCTGCCCCCCTTCGGTGCCTTCCGCCGGATCTCGGACGACGAGGCGGTGGCCGTCACCGACGCGCTCGGGTTCCGCCACCTCTACCACGCGCAGTGGGACGGCTGCGCAGCGCTGAGCACGTCGGCTCGCGTCCTGGGGTCGCTGGGGGGGCACGGCGTGGACCGGGAAGCGCTCGCCGTCCAGAGCCTGCTCGGTTGGCAGGTCGGTCAGGGCACCTTGTACGCCGGGGTCACCAAGCTCGCCCCCGGCCACCTCGTACGCCTCCGTTCCGGGCGAGTCGAGCTAAAGGACGGCCGGCCGGCCCCGATCGCGCCCCTGGACCTCGACGATGGGGTGGCCGCTGCCACCGACATGCTGCGCACCCACCTCACGGCCTATGTCACCGATCATCCCGACGCGACGCTGCAGCTCACGGGTGGCCAGGACTCCCGGATCCTCCTCAGCGCGGTCCCGCCGGAGCTGCGCCGCGGGCTGCGCGCCATGACGCTGGGCGTGCCGGGCTCGCCCGACGCCGCGATCGCTGGGGAGATCGCCGCCCGCACCGGGCTCCGGCACCAGGTCGAGAAGCTGGAGAGCCTCGACGGCCTGAGCGCCGAGGAGGCCCACGCGTTGGCGGTCGAGGCGAGCCTGAGACTCGAGGAGATGGCCGATCCGCTCGCGCTGGCGGCCCTGACCGTGGTCGAGCAAGGCTTCGACCAGGGGCACCGCATCGCAGGGCTGGGGGGAGAGGTGGCCCGCGGCTTCTACTACCTGGGGCCCTCGCGGAGCACGGCAGTGACGCGTGCGCGGGTGGCCCGCCTGGCCGGGTGGCGGATGTTCGCCAACGAGGGCATCGATCCCGAGGCCCTGGTGTCACCGCTGCGCGAGGCCGCCGAGGACGTGGCCGTCGACCGGATCCACCGACTGATGTCCGCCACCGGCAAGGAATGGCTCGCCGCCACCGACGACTTCTACCTCGAGCAGCGCATGCAGCGCTGGGCTGGGGTCACCGACACCGCGGTGTGCACGGACCGGTCCGTGGCCAACCCGATGCTGGACGACCGATTCATCGCCATCGCCCAGGCCATGTCGCCGGCGAGCAAGCGGCGGTCGGTGTTCCTCGCCCGTCTCCAGATGTCCCTCGACCCCGAGCTCGGCAGGGTGCCTCTCGACGGCAGGCCACCGCCGGAGGCGTTCGCCAGACCTGGGCTCGCCACCACGGCGCGAGCCGCGCGGACGGTGTCCCGCAGGGCTGTCGCCAAGGCGCGACAGCGCCTGTCGAGCACCACCCGGCCGCCCGCCGGCGGCGTGGTGCTGGCCAGGCGCGTGGTGGAGCACTGGCGCCGACATCCCGATCTGCTCGACGCCGCCCGCGAGCACCAGGTGCTCGACGACCCCTGGCTCGACCGGCTGGTCGGCGGCGAGATGGACCCGGCGCCCAGCACCGTGGCGTACGTCCTCAACCTCTCCACGCTGCCGCCTGCCTCCGGCTGCTAACGCACGACGGTGGCCGACCACGCCTGCTCGATGAGCAGGCGCGGAGTCGCGTCCGGGGTCGTGTCGACCGCCCAGGTGTCGGTCACGCCGGGCTCGTCGGTGCGCGGCATCCCGTAGAGGATCGTGTCGTCGTCGAGCCACTCGACCTGGTCGTCGAGCCCGCGCGGCCCCTCGACGAGCAGCGTCCGCTCGCCCGTGGCGAGGTCCTGGACCGCGACCTGCCACACGACCTGGCTGCCCGGGTCGACGTCGACCTTGAACGCCACCCGGGTGCCGTCGGGGGAGATCGAGGGGCACTCGGCGTCGGACGAGATCGAGGTCAGGGTGCGCTCGCCGAGGTCGCCCTCGACCAGCCACGTGCGCCCACCCGTCGCGACGGTCGCGTAGAACGTCTCGTCGTCGGCGAAGGTCACCCCCCACACGTTGCGGTCGACCGGGTTGACCCGGCGGCCGTCGATCGCGAGCTGGAAGTCCTCCAGGTTGCCCCACCGCGCGCCGCCGTCGACCGCGTGCACCTCGGTGGCGGTGGAGAAGCCGGTCGACATGTAGGAGTGCCCGGCCACGAAGACCGTGGTGGCCACGAGCGTCCCGTCGGGACTGAGCCGCGTGCGGCTCGGGATGCCGGGCAGGTCCTCGCGCCCGACCTCCCGCCAGTCCGCGTCGAACGTGCGCGCCTCGAAGGACGTCGTGACGCCGGGGTCGGTGACCAGGCAGGACGCGCCGGTGCTGCGCGCCGCGACGCGGTCGCACGAGACGTCGGTGAACGCCCGGGGTCCGTCGGGGTCGTCGAGCGGCACGACCGCCACGACGCCGTACTCGCTGTCGGTGCCGGTGTGGCGGAAGACGATCCGCGGTCCCGTGGTCACCGACGTGATCGGCGCCTGCTCGGCGTCGGGCTCGGCCGCGCGCTCGGCGCGCACCTCTCGCCGCTCGACCACGACATAGCCGGACGCGGCGACCGCGAGGAGCACCGTCAGGGCGACGAACGCCAGCACGCGCGCGCGGACGCTCACGAGGTGACCGCCGCGCCGTCCAGTCGCGCGACGCGGGTGGCGGCGGCGAGGACGGCCACGGTGAGCAGCGCCGCGACGGTCGCCATGGCGCCTGCGGGGCCGAGCAGCAGCCACAGCACGCCGAAGCCGGCCGAGGCGAGCATCCGGGCCAGGGCCACCACGGTCTGGGCCGCGGCGATGCCGCTGGTGCGGGCCTGCACGGGCACGAGCCGCCCGGCGATCGCGGCGATGACGCCGTCGGTCGCGGCGTAGAACGTGCCCAGCAGGACCAGCGTGCCGACGGTGGCGGCGGCGGTCGAGGTCGGGAGCACGGCGCACAGGTAGGCCCCGACGAGGGCCAGGTGTCCCACGACCAGGGTGCGGGCCCGCCCGACCCGGTCGGCCAGGCGCCCGATCGGCACGGCGAGCAGCAGGTAGGCCACGTTGGTGCCGACGTAGAACAGGGGGAACCAGGTGACGTTGATGCCGCCGTGGTCGAGCAGGGCGAGGTAGATGAACCCGTCGCCCACCGTCAGCAGGCCCAGCACCGCGGCGACCGCGAGCAGCGGACGCAGCCGCGGGTCGGTCAGGTCGCGCCATCGGAAGGGCGGCGGCGTGGGCCCGGTCGGGGCCGCGTCGCGCCGGGCGCGCACGTCGGGGCCGAGCAGCCCCAGCAGCGCCACGCCGGCCAGGGCGAACGCGAGGGAGACCACGAGCACCACCGAGTAGCCGTCGGGCACGAGCACCAGCAGGCCGAACGCGATCAGCGGGCCGAGGGCCGCGCCGATCGTGTCGAGCATCCGGTGCACGCCGAAGGCCCGCGCGAGGTGCTCGGTCGGGGCCGCGGTGCTGATCATCGCGTCGCGCGGAGCGGTGCGGATCCCCTTGCCGATCCGGTCGGCGGTCACGACGGCCGCGATCCCGGCCGCCCCGCTGGCGAAGAGCAGGAACACGCGAGCCACCGCCGAGAGGCCGTAGCCCAGGAACGCCACCCACTTGGGACGGTCGGAGGCATCGGCCAGCCACCCGCCCCCGAGGCGCACGAGCGCGCTGACGCCCTGGTAGAGGCCGTCGATGACCCCGTACGCCACGGGCGTGAGGCCGACGACGACCGTGAGGTAGAGCGGGAGGATCGCCGAGACCGACTCCGACGACACGTCGGTCAGCAGCGAGACGATCCCCAGCGTGACGACGACCCGGCCGACCGGCGGCCGGGTGGTGGCGGTGCCAGTCGTGGTGCCGGTCGTGGTGCCGGTCGTGGTCGCGCCGGCCGCCGGCCGGTCGCGGAGCGAGATGTACACCGGCTCATCCGCGCCCGGCGCGCAGCGAGGCGTGGAGCGAGTACGTCGCCCCCGACCCGCGCGGGGTCACCGTCACGGTCACGATGCTGCCGCCGCGCCGGAAGGCGGCCGCCTGCGAGCCGGCGACGGCCGGCGGCGCGGCCGTCTCGACCAGACCCCGGCGAGCGAGGCGGGTGCGGTAGGCGAGGAGCACCTGGGACGCGGACAGCGCGGTCGACGCGACCAGCCCGACCTGGAGGCGGTCGCCCGAGGGCGAGACGCTGCTGCTCTGCACCGCCGCGGAGCGGGTGGGGCGCAGGGCGGCCGGGAACCGTCGCACCAGGCGTCCCCGCGCGCTCGCCGCCCGCGGGAGGGGCGACGTCACGAGCGGCGCGGGGTCGGCCGGCGGGAGGAGCTCGGCGAGGCCGGTGACCGGAGCCTCGGGCGCCGGCGGCCCCTCGGTCCCGGGGCTCGCGCCGTCGCCGTCGCCGTCTCCGGGCGGGTCGGGTGCCTCGTCGCCGGCGTCGCCGGCGACGCTGCTGTCGCTGTCGCCGGTCGTGGCAGCCCCCGAGCCGCCCGGCCCTCCGCCCGACTCCCCGTCCGCCGTGCCAGCGGACGGCGAAGGCGAGCCGGCCGAGCCCGTCGCGGCCGGGGACGAGCCGGGCGCGTCGTCGGGAGACGCCGCATCGGCGCCGCAGCCGCCGAGGACGAGGACGAGGACGAGGCAGGCTGCGACGCCGAGCCCGGCGTTGCGCGATCGTCTGGTGTTCATGGACTGGCGACCCCCACGGTCGTTGGTGGAACGAAAGGTCGCGTGATCAGTAGGCGCCGCGGTGCCCGAGCACGGCGCTCACGGTGCGGACGAGGATCGAGAGGTCGAGGCGCAGCGACCAGTTCTCGACGTACTTCAGGTCGAGGCGCACCGACTCCGCCCAGGTGAGGTCGGAGCGACCCGACACCTGCCACAGGCCCGTCACTCCCGGCTTGACCACGAGCCGGCGCCGGGGGTCGACGTCGTACTGGGCGACCTCGCACGGCAGCGCCGGACGGGGACCGACCAGCGACATGTCACCCCGCACGACGTTCCACAGCTGGGGCAGCTCGTCGAGGGAGTAGCGGCGCAGCCGGCTGCCCAGCCGGGTGATCCGCGGGTCGTGGGCGATCTTGAACAGGACGCCGTCCTTCTCGTTGTCGTCGGCCAGCCCGGTCCGCACCGACTCGGCGTCGACCCCCATCGAGCGCAGCTTGAGCATCGTGAACGGCACGCCGTCGCGCCCGATGCGCTCCTGGCGGAAGAACGCCGGTCCCGGCGTCTCGCGGCGGATCGCCACGGCCAGGACCGCGATCAGCGGCAGGGCGAGGACGAGGGCGACGAGGGCGAGCGTGCGCTCGACGAGGTCCTTGAGCACCCGGCGCGGGCCGTGCAGCGCCGGCTTGCCGACGTGGAGCACGTCGAGGCCCGCTGTCGACATGACGCGGGTGCGCTGCGGCTCGACGTCGAGGAGGCCCGTGCCCAGGAAGAGCTCGGTGCCGACCTTGCCCAGTGACCAGTGCAGTCGTCGCACCTCGACGGGTGACAGGCGCGCTCCGGGCAGCACCACGAGCGCGTCGGCGCGGTGGTCGTCCGCGGCCGCCGAGGACGACTCGAGGCCGACGTAGACGGGCACGTCGCCCTCGATCGGTGTCGCCGAGGCCCGGGTCAGGCAGGCGGCGACCACCTCGTGGGTGCCGCTCGCCCGCAGCTGCGCCGCGGCCTCACGGACCGCGCGCGGCTTGCCCGCGAGCACGACGCGGGGCCGGGAGCGTCCGGGGCCGACGAACGGGACGGCACTGGCGACGGTGAGTCCCGCGACGAGCACGCCCAGGGACGTGGGGTGGGCGTCGCCGAGCCACGGCGACGCCGCCAGCGCGAGGACGGCGGTGCGACCGCCGGCGCCGAGCACCACGGCGAGCCGCTCGGACCGCGCGTGGCCCAGGGCCTGGTGGCGGTAGCGGCCCGACATCGCGAGCGCGGCCGGCCACACGACCGCGATGCCCAGGGCGGCGCCCAGCCCGACCCTGCCCAGGGCCGACCAGCCGACCGCGAGGGCCACACCGAGTGCCAGGTCCAGGGCCGGCGCCGGCCACGAGCGACGCCTCGACGCCCGACGGAGGACCGTCTCGGCGACTGGCTCCGCGACCGGGGCCGCCAGGGGCGGCACCATGGCGATGCTGCGCGGGCGGGGGACCGGCCTCGCCAGCACGCCTCCGTCCGGTGTGACCACGTCGGACACGACCTGCGTCATGCTCACCATCCCCCTCCGGGACACCGCCCAAGGCACCCCGTTTGCTGACCTTCCCGTGAGCCTAGGAAGGACCGCCGCCAGGGGCATGCCGCAAATGAGCGAAAGCGGTGCGCGCCCGGGAGATACCCATTCGGAGGGATGGGCACCGCGCCGGGGCCGGCCCTACTCTCGAGGAGGTGCACCAGCACTGGTTCGCATCTCTCGGGCCAGCCCCGCACTGGCCACTCCGGTGGCCGCTGGCGTGACGCGGAACCCCACGCTTCGTCACCTGGAACCGAGCGAACCAGTGGCGGCGGCCGAGGTCCCCCTCCTCGGCCGCCGCAACCGCGCGCACGGGGGGTCTGCTGGGTCAGGCGCCGAGCTTCCAGCCGACCTGGTTGGCCATGCCCACGGCCGCCAGCTGCGAGGAGACCTCGAGCTTGCCGAGGATCGACTTGACCTGCGTACGGACCGTGGCCTCCGACACCACGCTGTCCTGGGCGATCGAGCGCACCGTACGGCCCTCGATGAGGGCCCCCAGCACCTGCCGCTCGCGCGGGGTGAGCAGGTCGAGGCGGCGGCGTACGTCGTCGTGCACCTGGCGGTCGCGCGCCCAGGCCTCGAGGAGCGACTCGAGCTCCTCGCGGGTGACGACCGGCAACCCCTGGTGCAGTCGTCGCACGGTCGCGAGCGCCTGCTGCAGCGCCCCGCTCTTGGAGAGCACCTTGCGCGCCCCCAGCCGCATGCACGCACCCCACCGGCCGATGTCGTCCGACGCGGTCAGCACGACCACGTTGGCGTTGGCCCGGGCGAGCGGCGCCACGAGGTTCATCCCGTCGCCGAACCGCCCCAGGTCGAGGTCGAGCAGGACCGTGCGGGGGTTGGCCCGCAGGGCCAGCGATCTCAGCGTCGCCATCGAGCCGCCCTCCTCGGGGGGCTCGAGGCGGCGTACGTCGTAGCCCTCCAGCGACAGGGCGAGCTCGAGCGACTCCGCGAACAGCACGTGGTCGTCGATGATCAGCACGCGGTGCTCACCGCGAGATGCGCCCGGCACGGTCGTCCTCCATCCTCAGGTCCGTGGTCAGGCCCTTGGTCAGGTCCTTGGCCAGTTCGTTCGCCAGCCCGTTCTCGGCCGAGCCGCGAGCCGCGGGCAGCGAGATCACGAACGACGACCCGGCGCCCTCGCGCTCGGCGAGCCGCAGCGACCCGCCGGCCTCGGTCATCAGCCGCTGCGCGACGTTGAGGCCGATGCCCTCGCCACGCGAGTCTTTGCCGCGGCGACCCCAGTCGAAGATCTGTGGACGCTGCTCGAGGGGGATCCCGCGGCCGAAGTCGGTCACGGTGATGTCGACGGTGTCCTCGTCGCGGCGCGTGACCTCCACGACGCTGGCGTCGGTGCCGCCGTGCTTGACGGCGTTGTCGACGAGGATGTTGAGCACCTCGGCGAGGGCGTCGAAGCGCGCTCGGACGACCTCGGACGTCGCGTGCAGCTCGACGCGGCGGCCCTTGAGCCGCTGGAGGTCGAGGATCTGGGCCAGCGCGTCGTCGAGGCGCAGGTCGGCGGTCGAGTCGCCGGCGCCGGTCAGCATCCGCTCCATCCGGTCGAGCTCGCGGCGCACCGAGGCCCACAGGCGCTCGCGGGTCTGCGGAGGGATGTCCGCCCGGTCGAGCAGGGCCGACCCGGAGACCAGGCCCGCGACCGTGCTCCGCAGCTCGTGGAGCCGCTCGCGCTGCTCGCGGGTGGAGTCGACGAGCACGTGCTCGAAGGAGTCGAGGCGGCGCCGCTCGTCCTCCAGGCTGCGGCGCAGCCGCGCCCAGGCGATCCCGAGCCAGGCGGCGCCGATGGCGGTGCGCGCCGCCCACAGGGCGGCGTCGAGGGCACCGCCGGTGAGCCCGGCCGGCGGGACCAGCTGGCCTGCGACGACCACGCCGACCGTGGCCAGCAGCAGCAGGCGCAGTGCAGTGGACGCGACCCGCTGCTGGAGCACCAGGACGGCGGCGAGCAGGTGCGTGGCGATCAGCACGCCGATGAGCAGCTGCATCGCCGGCGACGACGGCTGCATCCGCGGGAACTGCAGCAGCAGGTGACCCGCGGCGACGAGCCCGAGGCCCAGCCCGATGACGAACGTCTCGTCGACCACCCGCCGCACCCGCTCGGGTGCCAGGAGCGGCACCACGACGCCGAGCATGCCGACGAGCGCGGCGACGAGCAGGGCGAGGTGCATGCTCGACCCGTGCGGCGGCGGGTCGTGGAGCGCGATCAGCGTGACGGCGAGCGCCTGGCCGGCGACGAGCGCCCCGGTCGCCACGATCCACCCGGCCACCGCCCCGGCGTGCCTGCGCCAGGTGACCATGGCTGCGCACCCGGCTGCGGCGACGAAGACGCCGCTGACGACGCCTTCCCCGAGCGTCGGCACCGTCGTCGCCGACGGCGGTGCCCACCACGGGTGGTCCGACCCCGATCCGATCCAGACCAGCACCAGGAACGAGGCGAGCCCCGTGATCCCCATGCGGACCCAGTGACGCAGATCCCCCCTGCAGAACCCCAACATCGTGCTCCCCCTGCGATACGACTTCGGTCCACGCCGATCGATCACGGTGGGCGTTCCCGGCGCCCTGCGAGATCGACGTGGTTGGTGTGTGAGTGCACTCCCTCCACGAGAGTGCGACTGTGGCGCGAGGGGGTCCGACGATTGTGTGAGCCCTCCCCCATATCGGGCAACGCCGGTCTGGTCCGCCGTTCGCAGGAGTCCTGCAGGCTTCGTCAAGGAGCCGTTCAGGTCGCCGTCAGAGCGGATCCAGCGGGCATGGATTTCCCTTCAAGCGGGTAGGCGTCACCCACGCTGCTTCCCGCCTCCCCAATTCGGTGCACGTTGGGTGGCGAGGGACCTTTCCTCGCCCCGGCCCGGACAGGCTGGGAGGCGCGACCAGCGCGAGGGAGGCGTACATGAGCGTGGCGGGTCCGGTGTGGGTGCTGTCCCCGCACCTCTTGGTGGCGCAGGCGATCACCGCCGCGCTCGGCTCCGTCGGTGTGCCTGCACGCACCCGCCGGTGGGAGTCCGTGGACAGAGAGGCGACCTCCGACGACTCCGAGGAGCTCGGTCCAGCGGTGTTCGTCGCCGTGGTGGACGGTCTTGACAATCCGGAGGTCGTCGCCCATGTCGAGGCGCTGGCGCGCCGACGAGCCGGTCGGGTCGTGGTGGTGACCTCCGCCGAGGCCTCCGTGCGATGGGGTGGACTCCTGGCCGATGACACCGTCGACGTGGTGACCGTGTCGACCTCGGTGACCCAGCTCGCCGACGTCGTACGGCGACTCGTGGCCGGCGACTCGGCGATGGACCCGGACAGGCGGGCGGTGCTCCGCGCCGCCTACGCCCACGACCTCGACCGGCGCCGGCAGGCACGCGCCCAGCTCGAGACGCTCTCGCCCCAGCAGCGGCGCGTCCTCGAGCTCCTCGCGTCCGGGCGGCGGGTGGCCGAGGTGGGCGTCGAGATGGGGGTCGCGGAGGGCACCGTCCGCAGCCACGTCAAGGCGCTGCGCGCCAAGCTGGGCGTGTCGACGCAGCTCAAGGCCGTGGCGACGTTCCACCAGGCCTACCAGTCGTACCCGGGCTCGAACGCGGGCTCGGAGCGCGAGCCGGAGTCGGGCTCGGACTCGGGCTCGGACTCGGACTCCGGCTCGGACTCGGGGGAGGTGCCGCGAGCCGAGCCGGCCGCCGAGCCCCGAGCGGTGGGGGAGGTGCGCGTCACGGTCGAGGCGGTGCCGGACCCTCGGCGGGGGACTGCGGACCGGGCGCCCCCGGCCCTGGTGCTCCTCCGTCGCTAGGCTTCGGTCCATGACCTCACCCCACGTCGAGCACCGCTCCGCCCCCCTCGCCGCGGGGGCCGCAGCATGATCGACCCCGCCACGCTCGACGACCACGCCTTCGCCGCCTGGGCGGCCGAGCGCGCCGGCTCGGTGCTGCTCGACGTGCGCGCCGGCGCGGCGGCCGAAGGGCTGGAGGGCAAGGCGCTCAAGGACGCCGGCGACGCCGCGGCCCAGGCCGAGCTCGACCGCGTCCTCACCCTGCACCGACCGGACGACGCGGTGCTGTCGGAGGAGGCGGCCGACGACAAGTCGCGCCTCACCGCGCGTCGCGTCTGGATCATCGACCCGCTCGACGGCACCCGGGAGTTCTCCGAGCCGCCCCGCGACGACTGGGCGGTCCACGTGGCGCTGTGGGAGGACGGCGACCTCGTCGCGGGCGCGGTCGCCCAGCCCGCGCTGGGGGAGACGTTCAGCACCGGCAGGCCCAGCGTGGTGCCCCCGCGCACGTCGCAGCGTCCCCGCATCGCGGTCTCCCGCAGCCGCCCGCCCGCCTTCGTCGAGGCGCTGGCCGCCGAGCTCGACGCCGAGCTGGTGCCGATGGGCAGCGCCGGCGTGAAGGTGATGAGCGTGGTGCGTGACATCGCCGACGCCTACGTCCACGCCGGTGGGCAGTACCAGTGGGACAACGCCGCCCCGGTCGCCGTCGCGCGGGCGGCCGGCCTGCACTGCAGCCGCGTCGACGGCTCGCCGCTGGTCTACAACGCCGACGACACCTCGCTGCCCGACCTGATCGTGTGCCGCCCCGAGCTGGCCGACGAGATCGTCGACTTCGTCCGCCGCCACGGCACCGACTGACCCGCTGCCTCGGGTCGAGGGGGTCGATCGGATCGAGGGCGTCAGTGCACCAGCTTGAGCCCGACGATGCACCCGACCAGCCCGGCCAGCAGCAGGGCCTTGACCACCGAGAACGACTCGGTGCCGGTGAGCATCGCCACGACCACGGTCAGCACGGCGCCGATGCCCACCCACACGGCGTACGACGTGCCGACCGGCAGGGTGCGCATGGCGTAGCCCAGGCCGGCCATGCTCATCGCGAGCGCGACGAGGAAGGTCGCGGTGGGCAGCGGACGGGTGAGCCCCTCGGAGCGGCCGAGCGCGGTGGCCCACACCGCCTCCAGGACGCCGGACAGGACGAGCACCAACCAGGCCATGGCCATCTCCTCGACGGCCGTCTTGTCGCTGTCCGGGTACGGCTCCCTCGTCCGGTCGCCCGCGGTCGGGGCACGGCCCACGGTGTCACGCCGGGGCGAGGCGGGCAACTCACCCCGAAAGCCGGTTGCGGGAGGTCGCGCCCATTGCCAGTGTGGGCGCCCATGACCTCCTTCGTCTCGCACACGACCGTCGACTGTCACGACGCCTACGAGCTCTCCACCTGGTGGAAGGCGCTGCTCGGCTACGTCGACGTGGCCGACGACCCCAACGAGCCGGGCCACGAGGAGTGCATGATCCTCGACCCCGACACCGGCCACAGCATCCTGTTCCTCGAGGTGCCCGACGCCGACCTGCCCCCCAAGCGGACCCACTTCGACCTGCGCCCGCGCACCGGCACCCGCGACGACGAGATCGAGCGGGTCCGTGGCCTCGGCGCCACCGAGGTCGCCGACCACCGCGGCGAGTGGGGGCCGGGCACCGGATGGGTGGTGTTCGCCGACCCCGAGGGCAACGAGTTCTGCATCCTGCGCTCGCAGGCGGAGGCGGACGCCGCGCCACCCCCGCCTGCGTGAGCGACCAGGCTCAGGTGGCCAGCGCGTAGGCCGCGCAGCCGATCATCTCCATGCTCACCGTCAGCCGGTCCATGCTGATGTTCTTGTCGATGGTGTCCTCGGGCGAGTGGTAGGGCGGCTCGAGCAGGGCCGGCGTCGCCTCGCCACGCCAGGAGAAGTTGGCCGAGGCGATGCCGACCTCCTGGAACGACTGGTGGTCGCTGGCCCCGCGCTGGGTCACCGGCGAGATCTGCGGCTCGTAGCCCAGCCGTCGCGAGGCGGCGGTGATCTGGTCGGTGGTCGCGTTGCCGGCGCCCGAGAACGACAGCTGCCAGTAGCGGGTGGCGGGGCTCCAGCTGGTGCCGACCATGTCGTTCTGGAACACGCCGCGGATGCGTCCGCGGTCGGTCGCCGAGAGCTGGGCGACGTGGTGGCGCGAGCCGATGAGGCCCTGCTCCTCCGAGCCCCACAGCGCGAGGCGGATCGTGGCGTCGACCTTGGGCAGCTTGCGCAGCACCCGGGCGAGCTCGAGCGTGAGCACGGTGCCCGAGCCGTCGTCGTTGGCTCCGGGGGCGCCGATCACCGAGTCGTAGTGAGCGGAGATGTAGACGAGCGGGCCGCCGGCGCGGGCGCGACCGGGGATGTCGGCGAGGACGTTGTTGCTGGTCAGGCCGCGGTGCGAGGTCGTGCGGATCGTCAGGCGCAGCGGGCGCACCGCGAGCTCCTCGCGCAGCAGCCGCTTCTGCACCTGCGCGACGCCCAGCACCGGGATCGTCGCGACGGGCGTCCACGGCGGGGCGCTCGACCCCGTCGTGGGCACCAGCCGCGGCGAGGAAGCGGAGGCGCGGCGGGGATACTCCAGGTCGGCGGGCAGGAGGATCACGGCCGCCGCGCCGCGTCGCTGGGCCTCGAGCACGAAGGCCGCGCGCAGCTCGACGCGAGTGGCGGGGGTGGCGTCCTGGGCGTCGTCGGCCAGCACGACCGCGCCGGTGATCGCCGCCGGGTCGGCGGGCCACGCGGGTGCGGTCGCCGCCTTCACGTCGACCACGCGGCCGGTGACCGGGGCGCGGTCGAGGCCGGCGTCGGGGGACGCGCCGGCCTGCCAGCTGATGTCGTCGGCCAGCTGGCGGTCGGGGTCGCCGATGTCGGCGAGGAACTTGTCGGCGACGGCGAACGGCTCGAGGCGTACGTCGCGGCAGCCGGCGCTGCGCAGCGAGGTGAGGGCGAACTCGGCGGCGGCCCGCTCCGAGGCGGTGCCGCCGATCCGCGGGCCGATGCGCTCGGAGAGCACCCGCAGGTCGGACAGCGCGCGGGAGGGGCGGATGCCCTTGACGACGAGGCGGTCACGGACGGCGAGGGAGGGGCCGCGCACCGCTCCGGGGCGGGTGGCGTCGGCGGCCCAAGCGGGCTGACCCGCGGCGACGATCGCGACGCCTCCGGCGGCGCCGGCGAGGAGCTTGCGCCGCGTCAGCGCCGCGGCGGGCTGGCCGGACGGGGTGGGCTGGGTGGGCTGGGTGGGCTGGGTGGGCAGGCTGGACTGGTCTGATCCCGAGAAGTCGTTCATGGAAGGCGAACCTATGTGTCCGACAGTCGAACGGTAAAGGCACGATCCACGATCCGCGCCCGACGGCGCGGCACGGGGGTCAGGAGACCCAGGTGCGCCAGCGGAAGCTCGCCGGGAGGTAGGCGGCGTCGCCCTTGGTCTGGAACGACCAGAACCACGTCCCCTTGCGACGGGGGAGGTCCAGGCGGTACCTGCCGCGGTCGTCGGTCCGGATGACCCGGTAGCGCGTGTAGCCGGAGTACTGCTTGCGCGAGACCTTGACGACGATCTTCTTCTGCACGTAGCGGGGCCGGACCTTGCCCGTGATCGCGAACCCGCCGGAGGGGCGGGTGATGGACCGGGCGACCTGGACGGTGAACTCGTCCGACTCGCTGGAGGTGTAGCCGTCGTCCTGGGAGGAACCTGCCTTGTCGCCGTCGTAGGCGACCTTGTAGGAGGTGTTCATCCGCGGCCTGACGCCGGTGAAGTCGAGCAGGGGCGAGGAGTTCGTCGCGATCTCGCGCCACTCGTCGGACGTGGCCCGCTTGGCGAGGAGCGTCGTCGTGCCGTCGGTCGGCGCGGAGCCCGACTCGCTGTCGACGTCGACGTCGACGTCGATGACGATGACGTCCCCGAAATCGATCACCGTCTCGCTCGGCACGGCGACGGTCGTCGTCGACTCCGGGTCAGCGGCGGTGGCGGGGGCGGCGACGGCGGTCATCGTGCCGACCAGCGCTCCTGTGACGAGGAGTCGGGCGGTGCCGCGGTGGGAGGACATTCTC
The DNA here is from genome assembly GCF_058134345.1 of Nocardioides sp. Z24_21. NCBI lineage: Bacteria > Bacillati > Actinomycetota > Actinomycetes > Propionibacteriales > Nocardioidaceae > Nocardioides > Nocardioides sp. Z24_21. The sequence goes on along the minus strand of NZ_JBYTTH010000001.1, from coordinate 818,883 downwards.
GCGCCCCTCGGTGGTTCGGGATGGGCCGCGAGCCAGCGCCGCCCTCGACGGGCGACGCTGGCTCACGTGGTGAAGCTGGGCGGTCAGGCCCGCTCGGCGACGGTGCGCGCGAGAGGAGCCTTGTAGCTGTAGGTGTACCAGACCTCACTGTAGGCGAGGAACTTCGAGTTCCCCGGCACGGTGATCTTGAAGTAGAGCCGCTTGCCGCGCTTGGCAGCAGGCAGGCGGACCTGGAACTTGCTCTTCTTGTCGGTCTTGACCGTCTTGAACTTCTTGTACTTCTTGCCCTTCTTGATCTGGATCTTGACCTTGCTCTTCTTGTAGTCCGGCTTGACCTTGCCCTTGATCGTCAGGCGGGCCTTGGCCTTGCCGATGGTCACGTTGCGCGCGACGCCGATGGTGAAGGGCGCGGACTCGGCGGCCGCGTAGTTGTTCTGGTAGGTCGAGGTGGCGGCGTAGCCGTTGTAGACGACCTTGTACTGGGTGTTGGCGGCCGGCTTGACGTCGTAGAAGGAGCTCGACGCGTAGGTGCCGGTGGCGACGGGCGCCCACGCGGCCGCGCCGGCCTCGAGGGCGTAGAGGGTCGAGTTGCCGTAGCTGACGCTGCGGCCGTCGGAGCCGGTGACGGTCACGCTGACGGACAGGTCGTCGCCGTACTCGACGGCGTCCGTGCTGGGCGTGGCGGTGACCGTGGCGGTCAGGTTCTCGGTCGCGCTGCTGGGTGCGGCGACGGCGATGGGCGCGAGGCCGAGAAGGCCGGCCGTGACCGTGCCTGCGATGAGACGAGTGATGCGCATGTCCCCGTGTGTTCCTCTCAGGTGAAGTGCTGACACGCCCGGCAACGCCGGGCGTTGACGTGCTTGCTACCCGTGGGGCGTACGGGACAAACCCCTCTCCCCGTCCGCGTGTCCGGCAGCCCCCGTAGACTTTCATCCTCCCCCCTCTCGGACCACAGGGGGGCTCTTCCGCGTGCTCTCGAAGGGATCTCCGGTGTCGTCCACGCCCCTCGCCGCCGTCGCCCGGCGCGTCGTCGCCGCTCCCACGCTGGGCGGAGCACTGGCCGACGCCGGGGTGCAGTCCGCGCTCGACCTGACCGGCCCCGCGGCGGTGCGGCCGTTCGTGGTGCACGGGCTGGTGGAGCGCGGGCGCACGGTGCTCGCCGTCACGGCGACCTCGCGCGAGGCCGAGGACCTCGTCGAGGAGCTGGCCGACCTCGTCGACCCCGCCTCCGTGGCCTACTACCCGAGCTGGGAGACGCTGCCCCACGAGCGGCTGAGCCCCCGCAGCGACACCGTCGGACGCCGCCTCGCCGTGCTGCGGCGCCTGCGCCACCCGGGCTCCGACGTCGCCAACGGCCCGCTCAAGGTCGTCGTGGCCCCCATCCGCAGCCTGCTCCAGCCGCAGGTCGCCGGTCTCGCCGACATCGAGCCGGTCGAGCTGGCGCCGGGGGACACCCGGGCGCTGGAGGACGTCGTGCGCGGCCTGGCCGACGCGGCCTACTCGCGGGTCGACATGGTCGAGCGGCGCGGCGAGTTCGCGGTGCGCGGCGGCATCGTCGACGTCTTCCCGCCCACCGAGGAGCACCCGCTGCGGGTGGAGTTCTGGGGCGACGACGTCGAGGACATCCGCGCCTTCTCCGTCGCCGACCAGCGCACCCTCGAGACCGTCGAGCGGCTGTGGGCGCCGCCGTGCCGCGAGCTGCTGCTGACCGACGACGTACGCCGGCGCGCCGCCGAGCTCGGCCAGGCGCACCCCCAGCTGGTCGAGCTCACCGACAAGATGGCCGCCGGCATCGCGGTGGAGGGCATGGAGTCGCTGGCGCCCGCGCTGGTCGACTCGATGGAGCTGCTCGTCGACCTGATGCCGGCCGACACCACGGTCCTCGTGCTCGACCCCGAGCGCGCCCGCACCCGCGCCCACGACCTGGTGGCGACCAGCGAGGAGTTCCTCGGCGCCTCGTGGGCCGCGGCCGCCGGCGGTGGCACGGCGCCGATCGACCTCGGCGCGGCCTCCTACCGCGAGGTCGCCGACGTCCGGCTGCACGCGCTCGGGCTGGGCCACGCGTGGTGGACGGTGAGCCCCTTCGGGATCGACACCGACGACGTGGTGCCCGACGCCGCGACCGCCGGGGTGCCGAGCCGCACCCTGCCGGTGCATCCCGCCGAGGCCTACCGCGGCGACCTCCAGCAGGCGGTCGACGACATCCGCGGCTGGGTGAGCGACGACGTCGACGTCGTCGTGGTGCACGCCGGCCACGGCCCGGCGCAGCGGTTCGTCGAGCTGCTCGGCGAGAACGACATCGCGGCCCGCCTCGTCGAGGAGGAGGAGACGGCGGGGCCCCACGTGGTCACCGTGACGTGCGGCCACCTCGTGCACGGCATCGTCGACGACGAGGCGCGCGTCGCGGTCCTCACCGGCGACGACCTGTCCGGGCAGAAGGCCTCGACGCGCGACATGCGCAAGATGCCGGCGCGGCGCAAGAAGCAGATCGACCCGCTCGAGCTCAAGGCCGGCGACTACGTCGTCCACGAGCAGCACGGCGTGGGCCGCTTCGTGGAGATGAGGCAGCGCGAGATCAGCGGCGCGGTGCGCGAGTACCTCGTCCTGGAGTACGGCCCCAGCAAGCGCGGCGGCCCCAACGACATGCTCTACGTCCCGGCCGACACCCTCGACCAGGTCACCCGCTACGTCGGCGGGGAGAACCCCAGCCTCGACCGCCTCGGCGGGGGCGACTGGACCAAGCGCAAGAACAAGGCGCGCCGTGCGGTCCGGGAGATCGCCGCCGAGCTGATCAAGCTCTATGCCGCCCGCCAGGCCACCAAGGGCTACGCCTTCGGGCCCGACACCCCGTGGCAGCGCGAGCTCGAGGACGCCTTCCCGTTCACCGAGACCGCCGACCAGCTGACGACGGTCGAGGAGGTGAAGGCCGACATGCGCCGTGTCGTGCCGATGGACCGCCTGGTCTGCGGCGACGTGGGATACGGCAAGACCGAGATCGCGGTCCGCGCGGCGTTCAAGGCGGTGCAGGACGGCAAGCAGGTCGCGGTCCTGGTGCCCACGACCCTGCTCGTCACCCAGCACCTGTCGACGTTCTCGGAGCGGATGAGCGGCTTCCCGGTCGAGATCCGCGCCCTCTCGCGCTTCCAGACCGACAAGGAGGCCAAGGAGGTCGCCGCGGGCCTCGCCGACGGCTCGATCGACATCGTCGTGGGCACCCACCGCCTGCTCAACCCCGACATCGTGGTCAAGGACCTCGGGCTGATCATCGTCGACGAGGAGCAGCGCTTCGGCGTCGAGCACAAGGAGCAGATGAAGCGGATGCGCACGTCGGTCGACGTGCTGTCGATGAGCGCGACGCCGATCCCGCGCACGCTGGAGATGGCGGTGACCGGCATCCGCGAGATGTCCACGATCACCACCCCGCCGGAGGAGCGGCACCCGGTGCTCACCTACGTCGGCGCCTACGAGGACCGCCAGGTCGTCGCGGCCGTGCGGCGCGAGCTGCTGCGCGAGGGGCAGGTCTTCTACATCCACAACCGGGTGCAGTCGATCGAGAAGGCGGCAGCCCGCATCCGCGAGCTGGTGCCGGAGGCGCGGGTCGCGACCGCGCACGGCCAGATGAACGAGCGCCAGCTCGAGCAGGTCATGCTCGACTTCTGGGAGAAGCGCTTCGACGTGCTCGTCTGCACCACGCTGGTGGAGTCGGGCCTCGACGTGTCCAACGCCAACACGATGATCATCGAGCGTGCCGACACCCTCGGCCTGTCCCAGCTGCACCAGCTGCGCGGCCGGGTCGGCCGCTCGCGCGAGCGCGCCTACGCCTACTTCCTCTATCCCGCCGAGAAGCCGATGACCGAGACCGCCCACGAGCGGCTCGCCACCCTGGCCCAGCACTCCGACCTCGGCGGCGGCATGGCCATCGCGATGAAGGACCTCGAGATCCGCGGCGCGGGCAACCTGCTCGGCGGTGAGCAGTCGGGCCACATCGCCGACGTCGGCTTCGACCTCTACGTCCGGCTGGTCGGCGAGGCGGTCGCCGACTTCAAGGGCGGGGGCGAGGAGGAGCTCGCCGAGGTGCGCATCGAGCTGCCGGTCGACGCCCACCTGCCCCACGACTACATCCCCAGCGAGCGCCTGCGGCTCGAGATCTACAAGCGGCTGGCCGAGGTGCGCACCGACGCCGACGTCGACGAGGTGCGCGCCGAGCTGGTCGACCGCTACGGCACCCCGCCGGAGGTGGTCGAGTCGCTGCTCGTCGTGGCCCGGTTCCGGGCGCGCTGCCGCCAGGTCGGCGTCCGCGAGGTCACGGTGGCCGGCAAGTACGTCCGGTTCGCGCCGGTCGACCTGCCCGAGTCGCGCGTCGTACGACTCCAGCGGCTCTACCCCCGCAGCGTCGTCAAGGCCCCCGTCAGCACGATCCTCGTGCCGCGCCCGCAGGGCACCGGGTTCCCCGTGCGTCCGGTGGCGGGCGTGGCCCTGCTTGAATGGGCCCGAGGCGTGATCGACGAGGTCGTCGCCCCGCCCGCGCCCGCGGCCAGCGGCGCCGCCCCCGCAGCATCGACCAAGGAGTGACCCCGTGAGCAAGACCCGCCTGATGACGGCCGCGACGACGGCCCTCGCAGGACTGCTGCTGACCGGCTGCGGCGGGATCAGCCCCGGCGTGGCCGTGCAGGTCGGCGACGAGGAGATCACGACCCGCGAGGTCGACCGGGTGACGGCCAACTACTGCACCGCGGTGGGCGACCTCGACACCGAGGTGCCGATGGGCTTCGTGCGCCAGTACGTCGTGCAGCTGCTGACCCTGCGCGCGCAGGTGTCGCAGATCGCGGACGAGTACGGCGTCGAGCCGGGCTCGGGCTACTACAACGACGTCGCGCAGCGCCAGGGCACGGCCGCCACCAAGCCCGAGGAGGTCCGCGACGACTTCGTCGAGCTGGCGTCCGCCTCGGCGTACGCCCAGGACGTCCTCGAGCAGGTCGGGCGCGAGGTCCTCGAGGACGAGGGCACCGAGGACCCGTCCGTCGAGCAGGCGACGGACGCCGGCATCGAGGTCTTCAACGCGTGGCCCGAGACCCACGACCTCGAGATCGACCCGCGCTACGGCCTGCGCAGCGTCGACGGGGTGCTCTCGCCGGTCGACACCAACACCTCCGTGGCGGTGGGCGACTTCGCGAAGTCGGGCCTCGCGACCGAGCCCGACCCGGCCTTCGCCTCGTCGCTGCCGGTCAACCAGCGCTGCGGCTGAGGCCATGACGGGCGGCGCTCCCCAGGGCACCGACGGCGCCGAGGGCTCCGCGCTGGAGGCATTCGCCGACCAGATGCGGGTGCTCCAGCGCGAGTGCCCCTGGAAGCGCGAGCAGACCCACGCCTCGCTGATCCCCTACGTGCGCGAGGAGGCCGAGGAGGTCGTCGAGGCGATCGAGTCGGGCGACCCGGCCGCGCTGTGCGACGAGCTCGGCGACCTGCTGCTGCAGGTGGTGATCCACGCGGTGATGGCCGAGGAGGCCGGCGAGTTCACCCTCGACGACGTGGCTCGCGGGGTGATCGCCAAGATGGAGCGCCGCAACCCGCACGTCTTCGGCGACGCCGTCGCGACCGACACCGCCGAGGTGATGCGCCTCTACAACGCTGCGAAGGCGGCTGAGAGGGCCGAGAAGGCGGCTGAGAAGGCCGAGTAGGCCAGTCAGGGCGCGGTGGTGAGCCGGCGGGCCACGAGGCGGCCGGCGACCCGATGGCCAGGACCGCCAGCCCGGCCAGGACCGAGCCGAGGGGGAGCGCGGCGGCCATCGCGACGCAGCCGGCCATCCCGGCCACCTGCAGGGCGCGCGGCCAGCGGCGGTGCTCGGCGGGCTGGCGCAGGGCCGCGAGGTTGGCGACGGCGTAGTAGACGAGCACGCCGAACGACGAGAAGCCGATCGCGCCGCGCAGGTCGACGAGCAGCACCAGGGCGACCACGGCGGCACCGATGACGACCTGCGCCGTGTCGGGGACCCGGTGTCGCGGGTCGACGGACGCCAGGTGGCCGGGCAGGTCGCGCGGCGGTGGCGTCGGCGACCGGCACCGCGGACGTGACCAGGGCGGCGCCGAGGACGTGCACCAGCGCCAGGGCGACCAGCAGGTAGAGCACGACGGCGGTGCCCAGCGCGACGAGGATGGCCCGGCCGAGGACCTCGGCGCAGAGCGTAGGCACCCCCGGCCGACGCCGGCCACCCGTTCGGACGCCCCGGCGACGTCGGGGTCGGGCGCGACTAGGCTGGCGGTCGAGCACGACGTTCACCTACCGACGTTCCCCTACCGACGTTCCCCAGGAGTCCTCCATGTCGATCATCGCTGCTGTCGGTGCCCGTGAGATCCTCGACTCGCGCGGCAACCCCACCGTCGAGGTGGAGGTGCTGCTCGAGGACGGTGCGTTCGGTCGGGCGGCCGTGCCCAGCGGGGCGTCGACCGGCGCCTTCGAGGCGGTGGAGCTGCGCGACGGCGGCAAGCGCTACCTCGGCAAGGGCGTGCAGAAGGCCGTCACCGGTGTCCTCGACACCATCTCCGGGGCGATCGTCGGGCTCGACGCCGACGACCAGCGCCTCGTCGACCAGACGATGCTCGACCTCGACGGCACGGCCAACAAGGCCAACCTCGGCGCCAACGCGATCCTCGGCGTCTCCCTCGCGACCGCCAAGGCCGCCGCGGAGTCGGCCGGGCTGGCGCTGTTCCGCTACGTCGGCGGCCCCAACGCGCACCTGCTGCCGGTGCCGATGATGAACATCCTCAACGGTGGCGCCCACGCCGACTCCAACGTCGACGTCCAGGAGTTCATGATCGCGCCGATCGGCGCGCCGACCTTCCGCGAGGCGCTGCAGCACGGCGCGGAGGTCTACCACGCACTCAAGTCGGTGCTGAAGAAGAAGGGCCTGTCCACCGGGCTCGGCGACGAGGGCGGCTTCGCGCCCGACCTGGCGAGCAACCGCGCCGCGCTCGACCTGATCGCCGAGGCGGTCAAGGCCGCCGGCTTCACCCTCGGCAAGGACATCGCCCTCGCGATGGACGTCGCGGCCAGCGAGTTCCACGACAAGGGCTCCTACACGTTCGAGGGCAAGAAGACGACCACGGACGCGATGGTCGACTACTACGCCGACCTCGTCGCCGCCTATCCGATCGTCTCCATCGAGGACCCGCTCGACGAGGAGGACTGGGACGGCTGGAAGGCGATCACCGAGGCCCTGGGCACCCGGACGCAGCTGGTCGGCGACGACCTCTTCGTGACCAACGTGGAGCGCCTGCAGCGAGGCATCGACGGCGGCCAGGCGAACGCGATGCTGGTGAAGGTCAACCAGATCGGCTCGCTCAGCGAGACCCTCGACGCGGTCGAGCTCGCCCACCGCGCGGGCTTCCGCAACATGATGAGCCACCGCTCGGGCGAGACCGAGGACACCACGATCGCCGACCTGGCGGTGGCCACCAACTGCGGCCAGATCAAGACCGGTGCGCCGGCCCGCTCCGACCGCGTCGCCAAGTACAACCAGCTGCTCCGCATCGAGGACGAGCTGGGTGACGCGGCTCGCTACGCCGGCCGGGGTGCCTTCCCGCGATTCGGCGGCTGAAGCAGGCACACTGGGCGCCATGCCTTCCCAGCGCCGTACGCCTCGGGGCGGGCCCGGCGGCCGCAACGGGTCGCGCGGACCGAGGCAGGGCAACAGCACGCGCCCCGGGTCCCGCGGCTCGCGCCCGCGCGGCGCGGCGGCGCGGACGACGTCCGCCCGCCCGGGCGAGCCGGGCGGTGCCGCGGCGCGCCCGGGCCCGGCGCGGCCGGCCGCGCGGCGTCCCCGCTTCACCGGCCGCGCGGCGGTGCTGGTGCTCGTGCTGGCGGTGCTGACCGTGTCCTACGCGTCCTCGCTGCGGGCCTACTTGCAGCAGCGCTCCCACATCGGCGACCTCAAGGCGCAGATCGCCGAGCGGGAGGCCAGCATCGACGACCTCGAGCGCGAGAAGAAGCGCTGGGACGACCCGGCCTACGTCAAGGCCCAGGCCCGCGCCCGGTTCGGCTACCTGATGCCCGGCGAGGCCGGCTTCGAGGTGACCGGGCCCGACGGCAGGCCGCTCGAGGCGCAGGCCTCCCTCAACGACCCCGACGACGTGATCAAGACGGTGCCCACGGCCTGGTGGACGACCGCCTGGGAGTCCATGGAGCTCGCCGGCAACCCGCCCCCGCCCGAGCAGCGCCCGGCCGACCTGGTCGACGGCACCACCGACGGAACGAAGCAGTGAGCGACGACGCGCCGACCCCCTCGCCCGAGCAGCGCATCGACCCGGCCGACGAGGCCGCCATCCGCGCCCAGCTCAAGCGCCGCCCCCGCGGCATCGACTCCGTGGGCCACCGGTGCCCCTGCGGCAACCCCGACGTGGTGACCACCGAGCCGCGGCTGCCCAACGGCACGCCCTTCCCCACGACCTTCTACCTCACCTGCCCGCGGGCTGCCTCGCGCATCGGCACCCTCGAGGGCTCGGGCCTGATGAAGGAGATGCAGGCGCGCCTGGGCACCGACGAGGAGCTGGCCGCTGCCTACCGCCGGGCGCACGAGCGCTACCTCGAGGCCCGCGCCGAGGTCGCCGAGCGGGCCGGGCTCGACGTGCCCGAGATCGAGGGGATCACCGCGGGCGGCATGCCCGACCGGGTCAAGTGCCTGCACGTGCTCGCCGCGCAGTCGCTGGCGATGGGTCGCGGGGTCAACCCCCTCGGCGACGAGGTCCTCGACCTCCTCGGCGACTGGTGGTCGGCCGGGCCCTGCGTGAGCGCCGACTGACGCGAGCCGCCGGACGCCCCGATCCGGGGCGGCACAATGACGCCATGACCGATCCCGGGCTCGTCGCCGCCGTCGACTGCGGCACCAACTCGATCAAGCTGCTCGTCGGACGCGTGCTCGACGGCGGCCGGCTCGACGTGGTGCTGCGCGAGTCGCGCGTCGTACGCCTCGGGCAGGACGTGGACCGCACAGGCGTGCTGGCCGACGAGGCCCTGGCTCGCACGCTCGCCGCCATCGACGACCTGGCCGCGATGGTCCGCGGCCAGGGCGTGGCCCCGGAGCGGGTGCGCTTCTGCGCCACGTCGGCCACCCGCGACGCCGCCAACGCGGGCGTGTTCGCCGACGGCGTGCGCGCGCGGCTGGGTGTCGAGCCGGAGGTGCTGTCGGGCGACGAGGAGGCCGCGCTGGTCTACGCCGGCGCGATCGCCGCCCAGGACCCGGTGCCGCCGGCGCCCGTGCTCGTCGTCGACATCGGCGGCGGGTCCAGCGAGCTCGTGCTGGGCGGGGGCGAGGAGCGGCAGGCGGTGTCGATGGACATCGGCTCGGTGCGCCTGCACGAGCGCCACCTCCACAGCGACCCCCCGACCGCGGCCGAGGTCGCCGCCTGCGTCGCCGACATCGACCGGCACCTCGACGACTGCGGCGTCCCGCTCCAGCGGGCGCGCACGGTCATCGGCACCTCGGGCACCATCAAGACGATCGCGTGCGGCGTGCTCGGCCTGGCGGGCTACGACCGCGACGGCTTCGACGGGGCGGTGCTGCCCAACGCCACGACGACCTCGTTCGTCGACGACCTGGTGGCGATGACGGTGGCCGAGCGGCGCACGCTGCCCTACATGCATCCCGGTCGTGCCGACGTGATCGGCGCCGGTGCGCTGATCTGGAGCCGGATCCTCGACCGGGTGCCGGTGACCGAGCACGTCGTGTCCGAGGCCGACATCCTCCACGGCATGGCGGCGGCGATCGGGCGATGAGCGAGCCGGTGCTCCTGCCGCACCCCGTCGTGGGCGGCGCGTTCTCCAGCCCGGTCGCGCCCGGCACCGGATGGCCCGACGACCCCGCCGCCCCCGACACCCCGGTCGCGCGCGACGCCGGCGACGTGCGCCGCCTCGCGAGCGACGTGCCGCTGGCCGAGCTCGACGCCCGGGTGAGCGTCTGCTCCGCGTGCCCGCGCCTGGTCGCCTGGCGCGAGGACGTCGCGGTGGCGAAGCGGGCCTCGTTCGCCGACCAGCCCTACTGGGGGCGGCCCATCCCCGGCTGGGGCGACCCGGAGCCCGCGCTCCTGGTCGTCGGCCTGGCCCCCGCGGCCAACGGCGGCAACCGCACCGGACGGATCTTCACCGGCGACCCCAGCGCCGACTGGCTCTTCGCTAGCCTGCACCGCACCGGGTGGGCCGCGCAGCCGACGAGCGAGCACGCCGGCGACGGGCAGCGGCTGCTGGGCGCCCGGATGGTCGCGACCGTGCGCTGCGCACCGCCGGACAACAAGCCCACCGCGGTCGAGCGCGACACCTGCGCGCCGTGGATCGCCGCCGAGCTGGCGCTGCTGCCGACGGTGCGGGTGGTGGTGGCGCTCGGTGGCTTCGGGTGGGACGGCGCGGTGCGCTCGCTCGTCGCGGCCGGTGCGCCGGCGCCGGCGCAGCGCCCGCGGTTCGGCCACGGTGCCGAGGTGGTGCTGGGCGGCGTGACCCTCCTCGGCTGCTACCACCCCTCGCCCCACAACACCTACACCCGCCGGCTCACCCGCGAGATGACCGACGAGGTCTTCGAGCGTGCCCGCGAGCTGACCGACGCCGCCGGCTGAGAGGATGCGCGGCGTGACCCTCCACGCCATCACCGTCCTCGGCCACGACCGCCCCGGCATCATCGCCGAGACCACCGGCAGGCTCGCCGGGCTGGGCCTCAACCTCGAGGACTCGACGATGACCCTGCTGCGCGGCCACTTCGCGATGATGCTGGTCTGCGAGGGCTCGGCGCCCGACGCCGAGATCGAGCAGGCGCTCGCGCCGCTCACCGCCGACGGCAGCCTGACCGTGACGGTCCGCGAGGTCCCCACCGAGCACCGGGCGGCCGGCGACGGCACGTCGTGGGTGCTGTCGGTCCACGGCGGCGACCGGCCCGGCATCGTGTCTGCCGTCGTCGCGGTCATCGCGGGCGTCGGGGGCAACATCACCGACCTCACCACCCGGCTGGCCGGCGACCTCTACCTGCTCGTCGCCGAGGTCGACCTCCCGTCCGGCGCCGACGCCAGCGCCGTGGAGCGCGAGCTCTCCCGGGTCGCGGCCGACCTCGGTGTGGGGGTCACCCTCCGCGCCGCCGACACCGACGAGCTCTGAGCACGCGAGCGATGGTCGTCAACACCCGGGTCCTGGAGTGGACCGAGACCGACCTCGGCGTGGCCGGGGAGCTCCGCGAGGTCGTCCGCGCGCCCGCCGCCGTGCTGTCGACGGTCGGCGAGAGCGTCGACCCGACCTCGCCCGACGTCGTCCGGCTCGCCGCCGACCTGGTCGCCACCATGCGGGTCTCGCCCGGCTGCGTCGGCCTGGCCGCGCCGCAGGTGGGGGTGGGCGCCAAGGTGTTCTGCGTCGACGTCTCCGAGCATCCCAAGACCCGGGCGCACCACGGCACGTTCGTGCTGTGCAACGCCGAGGTGGTCTCGGGCAGCCGCAACGAGAAGGCCCGCGAGGGGTGCATGTCCGTCCCGGACCTCACCGGCGACGTCAAGCGTCCCAGCCGGGTCGTCGTACGCGGCCAGCTGCCGGGCACCGGCGAGGAGGTCGAGATCGAGGCCGAGGCGTTCGAGGCGCGGGCGCTGCAGCACGAGATCGACCACTGCGACGGGCTGCTCTTCCTCGATCGCGCCGCCGGCGCCCACGCCGTCTACGCTCGCAAGACCTACCTCTGACCTGGCTCCAGGTCGCCGCCCCGGTATCCCAACCGGTAGAGGAAGCGGTCTTAAAAACCGCACAGTCTGGGTTCGAACCCCAGCCGGGGCACCACCAGGTCGCGATCGGGCTCCAGGTCGTGCCTGCGGCGGATCACCGGCGGAAGCGGAGCCAGACCAGCGCGGCGACGTACGCCAGTCCGCCGATGGCGCCGAGGGTGACGTAGGGCTGTCCGTCCCGCCCGAGGGCGACCTCCACGACGAATCCCACCAGGACCGCGACGAGGACGACCATCCCGCTGACGAGGGACGCGTCGCGGTCGATGCTGTTGATGCGTTCGTCCCGGCGATCGAGCAGTCCCTCGACGGTCTCGCTGCGGATGCTGAGCAACCAGGCCCCGACGGCCACCGCCGTCATCAGGGCCAGGCCGCCCCACGCGAAGGCCGTGTCGCCGCCCATGAGGCCTGCGACGAGGTAGGCCACACCGATCGCGACTGCGACGGTCGGGATCGTCCAGCGCCTGCGCTGCGTGACGTCAGTCGTCGTCATGGAAGAGCTCCTCTACTGCGGTGTCGAAGAATCGGGCGAGGCTGACGGCCAACGGGAGGGACGGGAGGTAGCGCCCCGTCTCGATCGAGATGATGGTCTGACGCGAGACGCCCATCGCCTCCCCGAGCTGGGCCTGCGACAGGCCTCGCTCGAGCCGTACCTCGCGGATGGTGTTGCGCACGACGTAAAGGGTGCTTGACATGACCGGAGTTGTCAAGGTCGCTTGACATCGCGCGCCAACCTGAGAAGTTGCTGTGAGGGGAACACCGCGGTCCGTGCCCGCGTTTCAACCGATGTCACCCCGGCTAGAGTGGCGTGACACCACAGGCGTCGTCACCGCGACGGCGCCCACCCTCCGGAAGCTCCGGGGGCGGCCTCCAAGGAGAGACCATGAAGAGCAACAACCCTGTTTTCGCCCGTTCCGAGGAGTTCAACCGCGCCTCGTCGAACGCCTACGGCAACCAGACCCACGCCGGCGGCGGCTCCGCCTACCCCGGCTACGGCGACGCCGGCACCGACCCGTCGACGTGGGGCACCGGCGCGCCCGGTCAGGTCGACCAGGGCCGGATGACCGTTGACTCGGTGGTGCAGAAGACCGCCATGTCGGTGGGCCTCGTCTTCGTGACGGCGTTCCTCACCTGGTGGTGGATCGGCGACATGGTCACGACCGACTCGTTCGGCCGCACCGTGGCCGACAGCGACGCACTGGGTCAGGCCAGCCTGCTGGCCATGCTCGGCGCGGGCGGCGCGTTCCTGCTGTCGCTGGTCAACAGCTTCAAGCGCGTGATCAGCCCCGCCCTGGTCCTGGCCTTCGCTGCCGCCGAGGGTGTCGCCCTCGGTGCGATCAGCAAGGTGTTCGACGCCCAGTTCGGTGACGGCATCGTCACCCAGGCCGTGCTCGGCACCTTCGCCGCCTTCATCGGCACGCTGGCCGCCTACAAGTTCTTCGACATCAAGGTCGGCGCCAAGTTCCGCACCTTCGTGGTCGCGGGCATGCTCGGCATGGTCGGCCTCGGCCTGCTGTCCCTGGTGCTCAGCCTCTTCGGCGTCCAGACCGGCCTGTTCGGCTTCGGCACCCTGGGCCTGGTCATGTCGATCGTCGGCCTGACGCTCGGTGTCTTCATGCTGATCCTCGACTTCGACTTCGTGGAGAACGGCGTCGCCGCCGGCCTCCCCGAGCGCGAGTCGTGGCGCGCGGCCTTCGGCCTGACCGTCAGCCTGGTCTGGATCTACACCAACCTGCTCCGGATCCTCGCGATCCTGCGTGGCGACTGATCCGCTGAGCCGCACCACCTGAACCACACACCACGGCCCGCCCGAGCACAGCTCGGGCGGGCCGCGGTGCGTCCGGAGGCTCAGTCCTGGCCGGCGGAGCTGCTGCCGGATCGGCTGGTGGCGGGGGAGGTGCCGGCGGGGGAGACCCCGGCGGTGTCCTCCTCCTCGTGCTCGCCCGGCGACTCCGCGTCGGGGGTGGGGCGGCGCCGGCGGTGCCGCAGCTCGACCCAGCGACCGCGCAGGCCGCGCTGGGTGCCGCCGACCTCGGTGCCGTCGACCTCCGTGCCGGGCGTGCGCGCGGCACGCACGGCCGCGGCCGCGACCGGGAGGATGCCCTCGCGACGCCGCGGCTCGGGCATCGCCTCGTCCTCGGGCAGCAGGTCGAGGGCGGCCAGGCACGAGGGGACCAGCACCGACGCGAGCTGCTTGTAGCCGTCGGCCGAGGGGTGGAACCGGTCGGGACCGAAGAGCACCGCGGGGGCGGCGTCGAACTCGGGGCCGAGGATGTCGCCGAGCGAGACGGACCGGCCGCCGTTCTCCACGACCGTGATGGTCTGCGCTGCCGCGAGGCGCCGCGACCACTCGCGTGCGATCTGCTTGAGCGGCGGCGGGATGGGGCGGATGGTGCCGAGGTCGGGACAGGTGCCGACGACGACCACGATGCCCGCCTCGCGCAGGCGGCGTACGCCCTCCGCGAGGTGGCGCACCGACGCGGACGGCAGCACGGTGTTGGTGACGTCGTTGGCGCCGATGAGCACGACGGCGAGGTCGGGGTGGGTGCCGATCGCGGCGTCGACCTGCTCGCCCAGCGCGCTCGACTGGGCGCCCACCACGGCGAACGAGCGCAGGTGGACCCGGCGGTCGGCCTGGGCGGCGACGCCGGTGGCCAGGTGGGCGCCGGTCGTGTCCTCGACCCGCTCGACGCCGTAGCCGGCAGCGGCCGAGTCGCCCAGCAGGGCGATGCGGATCGCCGGCCCGGGACGGCCGCGGCCGTACCAGCCGGTGGCGTCGGGCGGGATGTCGGTCGCGTTGCCGATGATCCGCCGCGCGAACTTCGCCTCGGCGACCAGGACCCCGTAGAGCCCGGCGCCGAGCACGGACAGCCCGCCACCGCCCAGGGCGGCGGCCGATGCCAGCTTGCGTGCTGCTCCTGTTGCCCCCACACCCTGATGCTACGCAACGGCAGTGACGGTCTCGGGCGAACGGCGGGCTAGATTGGCCGGGTGCAGTACGTGAACTCGCTCCTCGACCTCATCGGCAACACTCCGCTCGTCCGGCTCGGCCGGACCCTCGACCTCCCCGAGGGCGCGGCCGCCCCCCTGGTGCTGGCGAAGGTGGAGTACCTCAACCCGGGCGGCTCGGTGAAGGACCGCATCGCGTCCCGGATGATCGAGGCCGCCGAGGCGTCGGGGGAGCTTCAGCCGGGCGGCACGATCGTCGAGCCGACCTCGGGCAACACCGGCGTCGGGCTGGCGATGGTGGCCCAGCAGAAGGGCTACCACTGCATCTTCGTGTGCCCCGACAAGGTCAGCGAGGACAAGCGCAACGTGCTCAAGGCCTACGGCGCCGAGGTCGTGGTGTGCCCGACCGCCGTCGCGCCCGAGCACCCCGACTCCTACTACAACGTCAGCGACCGCCTCGCCTCCCAGCCCGGGGCGTGGAAGCCCGACCAGTACTCCAACCCCCACAACCCGCGCTCGCACTACGAGACCACCGGCCCGGAGATCTGGGAGCAGACCGACGGCCGGATCACCCACTTCGTGACCGGCATGGGCACCGGCGGCACGATCAGCGGGGTGGGGCGCTACCTCAAGGAGCAGAACCCCGACATCCAGGTCGTCGGCGCCGACCCGGCCGGGTCGGTCTACTCCGGCGGCACCGGCCGTCCCTACCTCGTCGAGGGCGTGGGCGAGGACTTCTGGCCCGACACCTACGACCGGGGCGTGGCCGACCGCGTCATCGAGGTCTCCGACGCCGACTCGTTCGCCTTCACCCGGCGCCTGGCCCGTGAGGAGGCCATGCTCGTCGGCGGGTCCGCCGGCATGGCCGCCTTCGCCGCCCGCCAGGTCGCCCACGAGCTGGCCGCCGAGGGGCGCACCGACGCCGTGGTCGTGGTGCTGCTGCCCGACTCGGGCCGCGGCTACCTCACCAAGGTCTTCAACGACGACTGGCTCGGCCAGTACGGCTTCGCCACCGGCGCGCAGGCCGACCACCGCACCGTCGGCGAGGTGCTGCACGGCAAGGCCGGCTGGCTGCCCGACCTGGTGCACACCCACCCCGGCGAGACGATCGCCGAGGCCGTCCACATCCTGCAGGAGTACGGCGTCAGCCAGATGCCCGTCGTCCGGGCCGAGCCGCCGATCGTGGCCGCCGAGGTCGCCGGATCGGTCTCCGAGCGCACCCTCCTCGACGCGCTCTTCACCGGCAACGCCAAGCTGACCGACCAGGTCGAGGACCACATGTCGGAGGCGCTGCCGACCATCGGCTCGACCGAGGCCGCCGCCGACGCCGTCAAGCTCCTCGAGCACGCCGACGCCGTGCTGGTGCAGGAGGACGGCAAGCCCATCGGCGTGCTGACCCGCCAGGACCTGCTCACGTTCGTGGCCTCCTCGTGAGGCGGCTCGCTGCCACCGTGCTGTCCCTCGCGTGCCTCGGCGCGCTGGGCGCGTGCGGCGACGACGTCAACACCGGCACCGACCCGGTCGAGGTCGAGGTCGGCGAGGCCTTCACCTGGAACGGCTTCAGCGTCGAGGAGGGCTGGAAGCTCACCGGCGTCAAGCGGTCGACGGGCGCTGAGGAGGTGACCACCCCCGAGGTGAGGGGCACGATCACCAACGCCTCGGACGAGGAGCGGGCAGCGCTCTTCGAGATGGTGTTCTCCGCCGACGGGGCGCCGGTCGCGACCCTCAACTGCTCGGCCGCCACCATGGAGCCCGACCAGTCGCAGGAGTTCGTCTGCCCCGGCCTGAGCGCCACCATGCCCGAGGACTACGACGCCGTCGTCGTGCAGGAGTTCAGCCGAGACACCACCTCCAGCTGACGTGGGGGCTCGACATGGGTGACCTCTCCGCCGAGGTCGTCCTCTTCCTGGTGCTGGCGGCGCTGGTCGCCGGGTTCGTCGACGCCGTCGTCGGCGGCGGTGGCCTGGTGCAGCTGCCCGCCCTGCTGATCGGCCTGCCGGGCGCCTCGGTGGTCCAGATCGCGGCCACCAACAAGCTGGCCTCCTTCTGCGGCACGTCGATCAGCGCAGCGACGTACGTGCGGCGCATCCGGCCCGACCCGCGCACGTTCCTGCCGCTGATGCTGGCCGCCGGCCTCGGGTCGGCGGGGGGAGCGCTGGTGGCCTCGATGCTGCCGCGCAGCGCCTTCGACCCGATCATCCTCGTGGTGCTGGTGGTCGTCGGCGGCTACGTCCTGATGCGCCCCAGCGTCGGCGAGCTGACCCGGCTGCGCTTCCAGCAGGGCCGACACCTCGCCGTCGTGGCCCTGACCGGCCTGACCATCGGGTTCTACGACGGCGCCATCGGCCCCGGCACCGGCTCGTTCCTGGTGTTCGCGCTGGTCGGGCTGCTGGGCTACAACTTCCTCGAGGCGTCCGCCAAGGCCAAGCTCGCCAACTGGGCGACCAACCTGGCCGCGTTGGCCGTCTTCATCCCCCAGGGCGCGGTCATCTGGGACCTCGCGCTGGTCATGGCGGCTGCCAACGTGACCGGCGGCTACTGCGGCGCCCGGCTGGCGATGGCGCGCGGCGCGCGCTTCGTCCGGGCGTTCTTCCTCGTCGTGGTGTCGGGGTTCGTCGTGCGACTCGGCGGACAGCTGCTCGGCTGGTGGTGACGGGATCGGCGGATGCGCCCGGTAGCCTCCATCAGGTGGGAGCGGTCTCGGCAGTCGACGGGTTCCAACGCCGTCATCCCGTGCTGGGCTTCCCGATCGCCGTCGTCTACAAGTTCTTCGACGACCAGGGCCCCTACCTCGCGGCCGCGCTGACCTACTACGCCTTCATCGCGATCTTCCCGCTGATGCTGCTCGGCACCTCGATCCTCGGCCTGGTCCTGCGCAACGAGCCGCAGTGGCAGGAGGCGATCCTCAACTCCGCGCTCTCGCAGTTCCCGATCATCGGCGACGAGCTCGGCCGGCCCGAGGGGCTGCAGGGCTCGGTCACCGGTGTCGTCGTCGGTGGGCTCGCCGCGCTCTACGGCGCGATGGGGCTCGGCCAGGCGCTGCAGAACACCCAGCACGTCGCCTGGTCGGTGCCGCGCAACAGCCGTCCCAACCCGTTCTACGCCCGGGTCAAGACGCTGCTGCTGCTCCTGACCGCCGGCCTCTCGCTGCTCGCGGTGACGATCGTGTCGACCATCGCCAGCACCACCGACCTGTTCACCGAGGTCATCGGCGGCGCGGTGAAGGGGCTGCTCCCGCTGCTCACCGTGCTGCTGGTCGGCACCGGGTTGACCTACCTCTTCCGCTTCGCCGCCACCGGCCAGCACTCGTTCTGGCGGGCGGCGCCGGGAGGGTTCACCCTCGCGGTGATGTGGCAGCTGCTCCAGATCGGCGGCGCGGCCTACGTCGACCGCACGCTGGTCAACACCACCTCGATGACCAAGACGTTCGGCCTCGTCCTCGGCCTGATCGGCTTCCTGTGGATCGGCGCGGTGATGGCCGTGCTGGCCACCGAGATCAACGTGGTGCTCTCGCGCCGGCTGTGGCCGCGGGCCCTGCTCACGCCGTTCACCGACAACGTCGAGCTCACCGATGCCGACCGCACGGCCTACGCCCTCTACGCAGGCATGCAGCGGCACAAGGGGTTCGAGGAGGTGGTGGTGCGCTGGAAGCCCGGCCCCGCCGAGAGTCCCACCCAGAATCCCACCGAGGGTCCCACCGAGAGTCCCGCCGCCGAGCCCGACACGACCGACGAGCCGTCGCAACGCCCGGCGTGACGTCCTACCTCACGATCGCGCGCGACGCGAGCGCGATGGTGGAGGACCGCGGCTCGCGCTTCCTGTGCACGCTGCGCCGGGTGTCCACCGAGGACGAGGCCCGCGCGCTCGTGGCCGCCCTGCGCCGCGAGCACTGGGACGCGCGCCACCACTGCTCGGCGTTCGTGCTCGGTCCGGACGCCGCCGTCCAGCGCTCCTCCGACGACGGCGAGCCGGCGGGCACGGCGGGCGCCCCGATGCTGGAGGTGCTCCGCGGGGCCGGGCTGAGCGACGTCGCGGCGGTGGTGACCCGGTGGTTCGGCGGCACGCTGCTGGGCGCGGGCGGCCTGGTCCGGGCGTATGGCGACGCCGTGCGGGGTGCGGTGGCCGAGGCCGGGGTGCTGCGCCGCTCGCTGCTGACCGAGCTGGCGGTCGACCTCGACCACGCCGACGCGGGCCGCGTGGAGGGGGAGCTGCGCGCACGGGGCGTCGCGGTCCTCGACGCGACGTACGACGCGCAGGTGCGGCTGCTGCTGGCCGCCCCGCCCGGTGAGGTCGAGCGCCTCGACGAGCTCGTCGCCGCGGCCACGGGCGGCCGGGTGCGCCCGGTCGCGGTGGGGGAGCGGTGGGTCGACGTCAGCGCGTGACGTCCCGGTCGATCAGCGAGTCGCTGCGGTGGGGTCGCCGAGCCACGCGGCCTCGAGCAACGCCGTCAGGCTGGCGGTGTCGGTCGGACCCGGGTGGTTCTGGATCAGCCGGGTGACCCCGCTGGCCATGTCGGCGAACCGCGGCAGGTCGGCGCGCTCGACGCCGATGTCGGCCAGGCTGGCGGGGATGCCGATGTCTGCCAGCAGCTGGACGAGCCAGGGCACGAACGCGTCCGCGGCCTCGCTCTCCGAGGAGCCGTCCACCTCCAGTCCGCACACCCTCGACAAGGTGGCCAGCCGGTCGCCGATCACCTCGCGCGCCGCGACCAGGGCGTAGGGCAGCAGCAGTCCCACTCCGAGGCCGTGCGGCGTGTGGGTGGCTGCGCCGATCGGGTACTGCAGGGCGTGCGGGGCGCCGTTGCCTGCGTGCGAGAACGCCAGCCCGGCGAGCACGGACCCGTAGGACATGTCCGCCCGGGCCACCACGTCGTTGCCGTCGCGGACGGCGCGGCGCAGGCTGCGGGCGATGCGCTCGGCGCCCTGGAGCGCGTAGTGGTCGGTGATCGGGTTGCGGCCGAGGAAGACCTGCTCCACCAGGTCGCGCGGTTCGTGGGCACGGGGGGCGGCGATGTAGCTCTCGACCGCGTGGCAGAACGCGTCGATGCCGGAGTACGCCGTGGCGGTCGCGGGGCACGAGTAGGTGAGCTCGGGGTCGACGACGGCGAAGTCGGGCACGATGTGGACGCTCGAGACACCGACCTTCAGCTCGCGCTCGGGGTCGGTCAGCACGGACACGGGGGTGAGCTCGGAGCCCGTGCCGGATGTCGTGGGCACGGCCACGAGGGGCATCGTCGGTCCGGGCACCCGGGACTCGCCGTAGTAGTCGCGCGGCGCTCCGCCGTAGCGGTGGATGACCCCGACGATCTTGGCGAGGTCGATGACCGTGCCGCCACCGATGGCGAGCAGTACGTCCGCGTCGACCTGGGCAGCGGCGGCCACCGCGAGGTCGACGTCCGTGAGGGGCACGTCGGGCGTCGCGTCGGCGAAGACCGCCACCGTGGCGACCCTGGCCTGCACGGCGGCGATCAGCTCGGCCACCCGCGGCTGGGCGAGGAGGACGCGGTCGGTCACGATGAGGACGCGCGAGCCGCACTCGGCCACCACCCGCGGGACGTTCTCCGCGACTCCCTCGCCCACCATCAGCTGGCGTGGTCCACGAACGGTCTCGAGCATGTCAGTGCCTTTCGGAGAGGTCGGCTGCGATCTGTTGGGCGGTCGCCCAGGTCCCCTGGGCGACCGGGACGCCGGCAGCGAGGTTGGCGGCGCGGGTGGCCCGGGCCCGGTCGCCGGGGACGAGGACCCGGTCGTGCCCCGGCGCCGGCGTGGTCTGCCGGAGCGTGGCGAGGTAGTCGGCGACCGGAGCGGTGCCGGACCCGAAGACCGCCGGGTCCATGGCGATGAAGAGGTCGCCCTTGGTGGACGGATCGGTCGGGTCGAGGGTCCCGCGCACGTCCTGGCCGAGCGCCGTGCGGGTCAGGGTCGCGACCAGCACCTCGAGCATGACGCCGAGGGCGTAGCCCTTCGGGCCCCCGAACGGACTGATCGCCCCGTCGACCGCGGCGGCGGCGTCCGTGGTCGGCACGCCGTCGGCGTCGACAGCGTCCCCGGGCGCCAGCGGCAGGCCGCGGGCGGCGTGGTCGAGGACCTTGCCGCGCGACACCTGGCCGGTCGCCATGTCGAGGACGAGCGGGTCCTCGCCCGGCACCGGCACGGCGACGGCCAGCGGGTTGGTGCCGACCAGTGCCTGGGTCCCGCCCCACGGGTGGACCAGGGCCTCGCTGGTGGTCAGCGCGATGCCGACAACTCCTGCCGCGGCCATCGCCTCGACGTAGGGCGCAAGCATGCCCAGGTGGTTGGCGTTGCGGACGGCGGCGACCGCCACCCCGCTCTCGGCGACCCTGCCGAGCAGCTCCTCGGTGGCGCGCCGGGCGATCGGGGGACCGAGCCCGCCGTCACCGTCGACGACGAGGACCGACTCCGTGACCCAGGTGCTCGTGGGCCGGGCGTCCGCCCGTGCGGCACCGCTGCGCAGCCGTTGGGCGAGCATGTCGAGGCGGCGGAGGCCGTGGGAGGCGTGGCCGCGGAGGTCGCCCTCCAGCAGCAGCTCCGCCTGCTCGCGCGCCGCCGCCTCCGGCACCCCGAGGGCGGTGAGGACGCGCGTGGACACGTCGCGGTGCTCGCTGACGGGCACCCGGAGCAGGTCGGTCACGGCAGGTCGACCGCCGCGTAGGTGACCTCGAGGTACTCGAGGATGCCCTCGTGCGACCCCTCCTTGCCGATCCCGGACTGCTTCACGCCGCCGAAGGGGGCCGACGGGTCCGAGATCAGGCCGCGGTTGATGCCGAGCATCCCGGTCTCCAGGCCCTCGGTGAAGCGGAGCGCGCGCTGGAGGTCCCGGGTGAAGACGTAGCCGACCAGGCCGTGCTCGGTGTCGTTGGCCTTCGCCATCACCTCGTCGTCGGAGGTGAAGGAGATGATCGGCGCCACCGGGCCGAAGATCTCCTCCTCCAGCAGCCGGGCGTCCTCGGGGACGTCGACCAGGACCGTCGGCGGGTAGAAGTACCCCGGGCCGTCCGGGCGCTCGCCGCCCACCAGGACCTTGGCGCCGCGCTCGACGGCGTCGGTGACGAGGCCGTCGATCTTGGTGACCGAGGCCTCGTCGATCAGCGCCCCGACGTCCGTGCCGTCCTCGAGCCCGTGGCCCATCGACAGCGCGCCCATCCGCTCGGTGAAGCGCGCCGTGAACTCCTCGCGCACCGGCTCCTCGACGTAGATGCGGTTGGCCGCGATGCACGACTCGCCGATGTTGCGCATCTTGGCCACCATCGCGCCGTCCACCGCCACGTCGAGATCGGCGTCGGCGCACACGATCAGGGCCGCGTTGCCGCCGAGCTCCATGGAGGTCCGCAGCACGTTGTCGGCCGCCTGACGCAGCAGCAGGCGGCCGACCTCGGTCGAGCCGGTGAACGAGACCTTGCGGGTCCGCCGATCGGCGAGGAGCGCCGAGACGACCTCGCCGGAACGCTCGGTCGTCACCACGTTGACGACGCCCGGAGGGACGCCGACCTCCTCCATGATGCGGGCGAGGAGCAGCATCGTGAGGGGCGTCTGCCCGGCAGGCTTGGTGATCGTCGTGCAGCCAGCGGCCAACGCCGGAGCGATCTTGCGCGCCCCCATGGCCAGGGGGAAGTTCCAGGGTGTCACGAAGACACACGGGCCGACCGGCTTCGGCACGGTGAGGATGCGGTAGCCCCCGGCGGGAGCGGTGCTGTAGCGGCCCTCCACGCGCACCGCCTCCTCGGCGAACCAGCGGAAGAACTCCGCGCCGTAGGCCACCTCGCCACGGGCCTCGGCGAGCGGCTTGCCCATCTCGAGCGTGATGAGCCGGGCGATCTCCTCGGTCCGGTCGGTCAGGGCCTGGTAGGTCGCGGTCAGCAGCTCCGAGCGCTTGCGCGGCGGTGTCGCTGCCCAGGCCGCCATCGCCTCCGTCGCGGCATCGAGGGCGGCGAGGCCGTCCTCGGGGCCTGCGTCCGGGACCTCGGCGATGATCGCGCCCGTGGCCGGGTCCTCGACGTCGAACGTCGCCCCGTCGGCGGCGTCGCGCCAGGTGTCGCCGATCCGGAGCCGCCGGTGCTCGGCGGCCAGGACGTTCATGGGGTCACTCATTGCCGTCTCCTGTGAGGTGCTGGTGGTGTGCGTGGGTGCCCGGGTGGTGTCACCCGGGGCAGGGCAGGACTGGGGATGCGGGTCACACGACCTTGCCGGGGTTGAGGAGGCCGAGCGGGTCGAACGCTTCCTTGACCCGCCGCTGCAGGCGCAGCCCGACGCTGCCGATCTCCTGCTCGAGCCACGGCCTCTTCAAGGTCCCGACGCCGTGCTCGCCGGTGATGGTCCCCCCGAGCTCGAGCGCGAGCTGCATGATCGCGCCGAACGCGGCCTCGGCCCGGGCTGCGGACGCGGCATCGCCGCGGTCGAAGACCACGTGGGGGTGCATGTTGACGTCACCGATGTGTCCGGGGCACAGGATCCGGACGTCGTGCTCGGCGGCGATCCCGGCGATGCCGTCGAGCAGGTCGACGAGCCTGGCCCGCGGCACGGCGACGTCGTCGACGAAGCTCGCCCCGACGTGCTCGACCGCGGGGTTGATCATCCGGCGCGCGGCGAGCAGCATCTCCGACTCCTCCGCGTCGCTCGCGACGGCGACGTCGGTGGCGCCGAGCCGCTCGCACAGCTCGCCCATGGCCGTGACGTCGTCGGCGGCCAGCGGCCCGCGGTCGGACTGCAGCAGCAGCATGGCCTGCGCCGACTCCGACAGGCCCATGTCCCGGTAGGCCTGGATGGCGGCGATGGAGGGGCCGTCGAGGAACTCGAGCAGGGAGGGCCGGATGCCCGACGACATGATCTGCATGGCGGCCTCGAGCGCAGGTGGCACCGCGTCGAAGAGCGCGACCATCGTCAGCGCGTCCTCGGGAGCCGGTCGCAGCGACACGGTGGCCTGGGTGATCACGCCGAGCGTCCCCTCCGAGCCCACCAGCAGCTTGGTCAGCTCGTAGCCGGCCACACCCTTCACCGTGCGCCGGCCCGTGCGGATGACCTCACCGTCGGCGAGCACGACCTCGAGGCCGCGCACGAAGTCGCCGGTGACGCCGTACTTCACGCAGCACAGGCCGCCGGCGTTCGTGGCGATGTTGCCGCCGATCGTCGACTCCTCCCACGACGACGGGTCGGGCGGGTAGTAGAGCCCGGCGTCGAGGGCAGCACGCGACAGGACCGCGTTGACGACACCGGGCTCGACGACGGCGACCTGGTCGAGCGGGTCGATCTCGACGATCGCGTCCATCCGGGCCAGCGAGAGCAACAGGCAGCCGTCCACGGCGTTCGCGCCACCGGAGAGGCCGGTGCGCGCTCCCTGCGGGACGACGGGCACGCGGTGTCGGGTCGCCCACCGCATGACGACCTGCACCTGCTCGGTCGTCCGTGGCCGCACCAGGGCCAGCGGCGTCCCGGCCGGGCACAGGTCCGCGCGGTCGCGGCGATGGTTCTCGACGGTCACCGGTTCGACGACCACCACGTCGGCGGGCAGCGCCGCCATCAGCTCGTCGAGCGCCGCGCCGCTCATCGGGCGTCGTCCCACGGAAGGGCGAGGAGGTACTCGTCTCGCAGCCGCTGATAGATCCGGCCGTTCTCGCGCAGGCCCTCGACCTTCTCCTCGTCGAGCTCGCCGCGCACCTTGGCCGGGACACCCGCGAGGAGGGACCGCGGAGGTGTCTCCCGGCCCTCGAGCACGACTGCTCCCGCGGCGAGGAGCGACTCGGAGCCGACCCGCGCCCCGTTGAGCACCCGCGAGCCCATGCCGACCACGACGTCCTCGCCGATCGAGCATCCGTGCAGCACGACGCCGTGGCCGACCGAGGTGTTGCGGCCCACGGAGAGGTGCAACCCGTCGTCGGTGTGGAGGACGGAGTTGTCCTGGATGTTGGCGTCCGGTCCGACCTCGATCGTGCCCTCCTCCGCGCGGAGGACGGAGCCGAACCAGATGCTGGCTCCGGCGCGCACCGTCACGCGGCCCACGAGCACCGCGGTGGGCGCGACCCAGGCGCCCGGCTCGACCACGGGCGCCACGCCGCGCAGCGTCACCAGCAGCGGACCGCCCCTCATGCGCGGGTCCCGGTGACGGCGGGGGCGGTGGGGTGCTCGAGGAGGTCGGGGGCCAGCTCGGCCAGCAGCCGCAGGACGAGCTCGGCCCGGCGGACCCGCTCCCGGCCCAGGTCCACCGCCACGCGGGCGAGGTGTGCCCCGACGGGGTAGATGTGGGGGGCGTTGCGCACCCCCAGCTTGAGGTAGACCGGCGCGGCCACCCGCACGACCTCGGCCACCTCGTACATCCGGACGCTGCCGCCCTGGTCGTCGGGGACCTCGAGGTACATGTCGATGGGTGCGGTCGTCGCCGCCCGGATCTCGGCGAGCTGCGCGATGGTGAGGTCGGTGGACACGTTGAGGCTCGTGGCGCCCGCCCGCTCGTAGAGCGCCGCCGTGGGTCCGTTGCCCAGCGGCATCAGCACCGAGGTCTTGAGGACCAGGTCGGACGGGAGGTCGCCGGCGGCCTTCATCCGGCCGAGCAGCTCGAGGACGCCGAGGTCACCGACGAGCAGGCTGCGCACGCCCAGGTCGCAGGCGCGGACGGCGTCGGCCAGCGAGGCGCCGACCGCCGCGTTGCCGCGGGCGGCGCCACCGACGGCGGCCGAGACCTTGGCCTGCGCGCCGGTGTCCCAGGCGCCGCGCGGACCGAGGAAGAGGCAGACCTCGACGTCGTGGTCGCGGGCGAGCTCCACCATCGCGGTGATCTCGTCGTCGGTGAGCATCATGATGCCGCTGCCCTGGGAGATGCGGTCGATGGGGACCCCGCGGGTGGTGGCCTCCTCCAGCACCGCCGCCATCACGGCCGGCCCTTCACAGCTCGGGATCTCGATGCGGTACCGGCGCCCGTCGGGGAACCGGCCCGCCGACTCCGGCTCGCCGGTCACCACCGGGTGCCCGAGGCCGGCCACCAGCGTCCTGATCTGGTCCAAGGTCATGCGTTGCTCCCTGAGGGGTCGTCGAGCTCGATCGTGGCGGCGCCGGTCGTCGTGATGTCGCCGTCGCCGTTGCGTGTCCAGAGCGCGAGCTCGACCGTGGAGCCCTCCCGCCGAGTCACTTCGCCGCCGCAGGCCACCGCCTGGTCGCGGAAGTCCATCCCGCGGTAGGAGACCTCGAACGAGGTGACCCGGCCCCGGCCTGCGAACCAGTCGTCGACGAGCTGTCCGAGCCATGCCGCCTTCAGCAGCCCGTGGACGGACAGCTCGGGGTGGCCGCGCTCGTGCGCGAAGGGCAGGTCGTAGTGCATCTCGTAGAAGTCACCGCTGGACCCGGCGTACTGGACGAGGGTGCGCAGCGAGGCGGTGTGGGCGCGTTCGAAGCGCTCGGGCGTGGCGTCGGTCATCGGCGGATCCTCGTCCCGATGTGGCGGACGGCGACCGTGTCGTCCGGGCGGACGAACTCGGTCTCGAAGGTGAGCACGGCCAACGTCCCGCTGCGGCCGTGCTTCTCGCTCACGGCCGTGAAGGTCAGGCGAGAGCGCAGCTCGTCCCCGAGGGTGAGCCGCGGCCCGGCGTACTCGAAGCGGTCACCGCCGTTGATCCAGCCGAGCCCGTAGGCCTCGGCCGCCGGCATCGGCGGGGGCTCGGACAGGAAGCAGGCGCAGATCGTCAACGGGACGTCGGTGCCTTGTGGGTCCAGGCCGAGGGTGCGGCGGTAGTCGGCGAGGTGTCGTCGTTCGATCACGTCGACGCGCTGGGGGCCCTGCCAGCCCACGGCCTCGCGGAGCCGGGTCAGCGCGGGACTGTCCGTGCCCGCCTCCGCGGGCCTGCCGGCCGCCATCACGCGCCCTGCCCGGGAGCGTCGTCCGGCGTGTCCGGAGCGTCCTGAGCGGACGACTCCAGCTGCGCGCGGACCTCTGCGAACCAGGCCTCCGACTGGGGCGAGTTCCCGCCGAGGAGCTCCTCGGCATCGAGGAGGAAGGTGCGCTGGCCGTGGTCGCGGAGCACCTCGAGCAACCCGTCGCGGTCCCCGGCCACCGCGAGGTCGAGCAGGGGTCGGTGTCGGACGGCATCCTCCGCGATGGACTCCAGGCCGGCCCGCGCGCGCCGGTTCATCGCCATGCAGAGCTGCATCTGCAACGACAGGGACCGGTAGGTCTCCTCGATCCGACTGTGGCCCGCCAGCCCCACGAGGGCGAGGTGGAACGCGAACGCGTGCCTGGTGTGCTCCTCCTGGTCGACGCCGGTGGTGGCCTCGAGGTCGGCGT
This sequence comes from Nocardioides sp. Z24_21, assembly GCF_058134345.1. Lineage (NCBI taxonomy): Bacteria > Bacillati > Actinomycetota > Actinomycetes > Propionibacteriales > Nocardioidaceae > Nocardioides > Nocardioides sp. Z24_21. Next base: position 791,913 of record NZ_JBYTTH010000001.1, on the reverse strand, counting down.
AGGCGGCGCGCAGCCGGTCCAGACGGCTCTGCTCCACCACGGGGACGCCGAGCTGGACGGCGAGCGTCTCGAGCTCGGCGCGCAGGGTGTAGATCTCGTAGATGTCGTGGGCCGTGAGCGGCCTGACGATCGCACCGCGCCGGGGCGCCTGCACGATCAGACCCTCCTGCTCGAGCACGGCCATCGCCTCCCGCAGGGGCGAGCGACTGACGCCCAGCTGGGCGGTCAGGGTGTTCTCCGGGAGTCGGTCGCCGGGCAGCAGCTCACCGCTGAGGATCATGGAGCGGAGCGCCTCGGCGGCGAGCACGGACATCGTGGGTGGCGCGGCGATGCGCCGTTCGGCGCCCGCAGGTTCCTGGTGTGGACTCATGACTCACCCTCTCGCACGATCCGGTCGGCACGGCGGTTCGACCGTGTGCCGCAGCCCGGCCGCGACGGTCGCGGCAGTGCGGCACTTCACATGAATTCCCTTGTGATGCTTGCCACAGCGGCTGATGTTCTGTAGACAGTATTCCGTCGCGGGTCGACAAGGCAAGGCCTCTCGCGGGCCGGTCGGACACCCGGACGCCAGGATTCCGCCGCTTCCAGAAGAGATCGGACAGCCGATGACCACCCCCGCATCACCACCCACCACGAAGGGATCCGGGCCGCTCGACGGCATCGTTGTCCTCGAGGTGGGGGCATTCATGGCTGCCCCGTTCGCCACGATGCACCTCGCCGACCTCGGTGCCCGGGTGCTGAAGGTGGAGAACCCGGCCACGGGCGGCGACCCGGTGCGTGCCACCGGCCCCTTCGTCGCCGGTGAGAGCTCCCCGTTCGCCCGGCTCAACCGCAACAAGGAGTCGGTCGGCCTCGACCTGAAGCATCCCGACGGGCTGGCGGCGTTCCGCCGGCTGGTCGAGGGCGCGGACGTCCTGGTGGAGAACCTGCGGCCGGGCACGATGCAGCGGCTCGGTCTCGGCTACGACGAGCTGCGACAGCTCAACCCGCGCCTCATCTATGCCTCCGCCTCGGGCTGGGGGCAGGACGGACCCCTGGCCATGCTGCCGGGGCTCGACATCATGGCGCAGGCCCGCGGCGGGCTGATGAGCATCACCGGGACCGCCGACGGTGACCCGGTGAAGATCGGGGTCCCGATCTGCGACCTCGTCTGCGCGATGTACGTCTCGATGGCCGTGCTCGCCGCCCTCCGGCAGCGCGACATCGACGGCGAGGGCCAGCACCTCGACGTCTCGCTCCTCGAGGCCGGGGTCTCGTTCGCGATCTGGGAGGCGGGCAAGTACTTCGCGACCGGCGAGGTCGGTGCCCCGCTGGGGTCCGCCCACCAGAGCACCGCCCCCTACCAGGCCGTACGCACGTCCGACGGCCACGTCACGGTCGGCGCGGTCACTCCCAAGACCTGGGAGGCCTTCTGCCGCGCACTCGACCTCGGCGCGCTGCTCGAGGACGAGCGCTACGCGAGCGCGTCCGACCGGCACGCGCACCGACCCACCCTCATCCCGTCCATCGAGGCCGTCACCGCCACCCTCACCACCGACGAGGTCATCGAGCGGCTCGACGCGGCCGGTGTGCCCTGCGCGCCGATCGCGAACTACGAGCAGGTCTTCAACGACGACCACCTCAACCAGCGTGGCTACTTCTGGGACGCCGAGCACCCGGTCATGGGATCGGTCCGGCAGCTCGGGTCACCGATGCGGATGTCTCGGACACCGGCACGGCGCGGCAACGCCGGGCCCCTCCTCGGCCAGGACACCCGCGCCGCGCTCGAGGAGGTGGGGGGGTTCTCCGACGCCGAGGTCACCGCACTGGCCGAGGCGGGCGTGGTCGTCGACCCGACGCGCACCGGCCCCCCGCCGCGCCGCCCGGCGGGCTCGCCGCAGCCGCCGACCGACTGATGCCCCACACGCACCGACCTTCCCGCACCAACGCCCAGACCCACACGAGGAGAACGACCCGATGACAGAGCTTGCCCCCGGCACCGAAGGCGTCCTGGTGCGCACCGTCGAGATGCAGCACACCACCCGGCGCGGCCGCTTCGACATCTTCTCCACCCCCAACCTGGTGCTCCTCCTCGAGGAGGCCGCGATCGAGGCGCTCGCGCCCTACCTGCGCGACGACCAGGCCAGCGTCGGCACCAAGGTCGAGGTCGCACACACCGCGGCCACGCTGCTCGGGCAGAAGGTGACGGCGACAGCCACTGTCACCGAGGTCGACCGCCGTCGCGTCGTCTTCTCGATCAAGGTCGTCGACGACCTCGAGGAGATCGGCACGGGGACGCACGAGCGCTTCATCGTCGACGTGCCCGGTTTCGAGGACCGGCTCGCGCAGAAGTCCACCCGACTCGGCTAAACAACACCCCACCCTCTCAGCGTCACCCATTGAAGGAGCTCCACGTGAAGCCCACCATCCGTACGACCTTTGCGGCCGCCGCCGTGCTCAGCCTGCTCACCGCCTGTGGCGGAAGTGGCGGCAGTGACGCCGAGGGGGAGTTCACCCTCGACGGCGACGTCACCATGCTCATCCCGTTCGCCGCCGGCGGCGGCAGCGACCTTGCCGGCCGTGCCACGGCCGCCGCCATGGAGGCGGCCAACGACGACCTCAACATCAACGTCGAGAACCGCGACGGAGGCTCGGGCGCCGTCGGGTACGCCCAGCTCCAGGGTCAGTCCGGCAACGAGCAGTACCTCCTCGCCTCGGAGACCGCGTTGCTCGCGCTGCCGCTGAGCGGCGTCGTCAAGTGGACCTACGAGGACTTCACGCCGATCATGAAGATCGCCGACGACTTCACCCTGATGGTGACCCGTGCGGACGCTCCCTACGAGACCTGCGCGGATGTCGTCGACGCGGCCAAGAGCGACCGGATCGTGGCCGGGATCAGCGGGGCCACCGGCCTCGACAACGTGGTGTTCACCCTGACCGAGCAGCAGACCGACGTCGAGTTCGACCGGGTCTCGTTCGAGTCCGGCGGAGAGCTCACCGCCGCGCTGCTGGGCAAGCAGATCGACATCGCCTCCCTCAACCCGGGCGAGGTGATCGGGCAGCTCGAGTCCGGCGACATCAAGGCCCTGTGCGCCTACGCCGACGAGCGCTACGAGTACGACGAGCTGAAGGACATCCCGACCGCGAGCGAGCAGGGCATCGACGTGTCGTTCGCGCAGTTCCGCGGCGTGCTCGCCCCGGGGGACATCAGTGACGCGGCCAAGGACTACTGGGTCGAGCAGATGGAGGCGGCCATCGAGACCGACGAGTACACCACCTACATCGAGGACAACTTCCTCCAGGCCAACGCCGCCGGTGGCGACGAGTTCTCCACCTACCTCGAGGAGAACAGCTCCCAGCTGGCAGAGGTCATGGGCGAGTGAGCGCTCCAGCACGCCGGATCGCGGTCGAGGAGGCCGTCGCGTACGGCTTCCTCACCGCGATCGGCGGCTACGCCACGTTGACCGCGTTCGACTACCCCGCCTTCACCGAGGGCAACCGGATCGGACCGGGCCTCCTGCCGGCCGTCTTCGGCGGTCTCATCACGCTGATCTCGGCCGGGCTGCTCGTCTCGACGTTGACCGGACACCGGACTCGGCACGACCACGGCCTGGCCGAGGTCGCCCAGTCGGTGGCTCCGGACAGCCTTCCCGCGTCCGGGCCGGCAGCCGACACCGGGTCCGACGTCGAGAGTGCCGACAGTGGCGTCGACATCTTCGGTCGGACGGCGGCGCAACGGATGCGACAGCTGCAGATCGTGACCGTGGCGTTGGTGGTCGCACTCCTGCTCGTCCCCGTGGTCGGCCTCCTGGGCGCCCTGGGGCTGTTCAGCCTCTTCGCCTCGATCGTGGTCGAGCGCCGTCCCTGGCTCTCGTCGGTCATCATCTCGGCGGTGTCCGTGCTGGTGATCTACCTCGTGTTCTCGGTCGTCCTCAACGTTCCCCTCCCAGCCGGCGCTATCGGGATAGGTGGTTAGCAGATGCTCGACAACCTCATGCTGGGCTTCCAGACGGCGCTGACCCCCGAGAACCTGCTCTGGTGCTTCGTCGGGGTCTTCATGGGCACCGTGATCGGCGTCCTCCCCGGACTGGGATCCACCACCGGCGTCGCCGTGCTGCTGCCCCTGACTCTCGCCTTCGAGCCGGTCACGGCGGTGATCATGCTCGCCGGCATCTACTACGGCTCGCAGTACGGCGGCACCATCACGTCCGTCCTCATCTCCACACCGGGCGAGGCGGCGAGCGTGGTGACCACGCTCGACGGCTACCAGATGGCGAAACAGGGACGCGCCGGAGCAGCGCTGGCCATCGCGGCCATCGGCTCGTTCGTCGCGGCGATCATCTCGCTCGTGCTGCTCATCCTGCTGGCTCCGCCGTTCGCCCAGTGGGCGTTGAAGTTCGGCCCGCCGGAGATGATGGCCGTGATGGTCCTCGGCCTCGCGACGATCATCAGCTTCGCCGGCGACAACCGCCTGCTCGGCCTGCTCATGGCGCTCGTCGGACTCCTCATCGCCTGCGTCGGCGTCGACACCGGCAGCGGCACCGCCCGCTACACGTTCGACTCCATCTACCTGCTCTCGGGCATCCCGTTCGTGGAGGTGATGATCGGTCTCTTCGCGGTCGGCGAGGTGTTGAACCAGATCCATGAAGGAGCCGCGCGGCCCATCCGGGCGGGCTTCAGGGAGCTGATGATCACGAAGGCCGACCTGCTGCGGTCCCGTGGCGCCATCCTCCGCGGCAGCTTCCTCGGCTTCGCGTTCGGCGTCCTGCCGGGTGCCGGCTCGACGCTCGCCTCGTTCATGGCCTACGGCATCGAGAAGAACGTGTCGAAGAACAAGGCCGAGTTCGGCAAGGGCGCGATCGAGGGCGTCGCCGCCCCCGAGGCCGCCAACAACGCCGCGGCGAACGCCAACTTCGTGCCGACGCTGACCCTCGGCATCCCCGGCGGTGCCACGACTGCCGTGCTGCTCGGTGCGTTCCTGATGAACGGCATCCGGCCCGGGCCGCTGCTCTTCGACGAGCAGCCCGAGCTGGTGTGGGGCCTGATCGCCTCGTTCTTCATCGGCAACGTGATCCTGCTGCTGCTCAACCTGCCCCTGGCGCCGGTCTTCGCGCAGATCCTGCGCGTGCCCTACGGGTACATGTACCCGCTGATCCTGCTCACCAGCTTCATCGGCGCGTACTCCGTCACCAACAGCATGTTCAGCGTCTGGGTCGTGCTGATCTTCGGGATCGTCGGCTACTTCATGAAGCGGCTGGACCTGCCGATGGCGCCGCTGGTGCTCGGCCTGGTGCTCGGCCCGCTGTTCGAGAAGGCGCTGGTGCAGACCTCCGCCATGGGTGACGGCAGCCTCGCCATCATCTTCGAGCGGCCGATCGTCATGGTCGTCCTCGGCCTGGCACTGCTCCAGGTGGTCGCGCCGGCCATCTTCTCCCGTCTGCTCCGTGGCCGCCGCGCGGCGGCCACCGAATCCGTCCAGTGACCCCGGAGGTACCCCCCGACATGAACGACGCCCCGCAGCTGCTCGTCGAGCAGGACGGCCCCGTCCTCACCGTCACGTTCAACCGCCCGCGCCAGCGCAACGCGATGACGTGGGAGATGTACGAAGGACTGTTCGACGCGTGCGAGCGCGCCGACGCCGACGCCGAGATCAGGGTCATGGTGCTGCGCAGCAGCAGCGACAAGGCCTTCATCGCCGGCACCGACATCAGCCAGTTCGCCGACTTCACCGAGGGTGAGCAGGGCGTCGCCTACGAGGAGAAGATCGCTCGCATCACCAACCGGCTGGAGGACGTGGACGTCCCGACCGTGGCGGCCATCCAGGGCTTCTGCGTCGGTGGTGGCCTCGGCCTGGCGAGCGTCTGCGACCTCCGGATCGCCACCCCCTCGGCGCGGTTCGGGCTGCCCATCGCCCGGACGCTCGGCAACTGCCTGTCGATGAACAACTACTCGATCCTGATCCAGCAGGTGGGTCCGTCGGTGGCCCTCGACCTGTTGCTGCGGGCGCGGCTGCTCACGGGCGAGGAGGCGCACGCCTCGGGATTCGTGGCCGAGCTGTGCGGCGAGGACGAGCTGTCCTCTGCGACCGACGGCGTGGTGCAGACCCTGCTCGGTCACGCCCCGATCTCGATGTGGGCGGCCAAGGAGGCGGTCCGCCGGTTCCGCCGGATGACCATCCCGGAGGGCGACGACATCGTCGCGCGCGCCTTCGCCAGCGAGGACTTCCACCGTGCCGTCGCGGCCTTCGCCGCCAAGGAGCAGGTCGAGTGGCAGGGCCGATGACGACCGAGGTCGCCGGCCCGCTGGCCGGCACCGTGGTGCTCGACCTGTCCCGGGCGCTCGCCGGTCCACATGCGGCGATGATGCTCGCCGACATGGGGGCCCGGGTGATCAAGGTGGAGACGGCGACCGGTGACGACTCCCGAGGCTGGGGGCCGCCGTTCGTCGGGCCGGAGGACGACCCGGTGTCGACCTACTACCTCTCGGCCAACCGCAACAAGGAGTCCGTCCGCCTCGACCTCAAGACCCCGACCGACAGCGCGACGCTGGCGGCGTTGGTGGCCAAGGCCGACGTGCTCATCGAGAACTTCCGTCCCGGCGTGCTCGACCGGCTCGGGTTCCCGGTCACCCGCCTGGCCGAGATCAACCCACGACTCGTCGTGCTGTCCATCAGCGGGTTCGGGCACGACGGTCCGGAGGGTGGCCGCGCGGGCTACGACCAGATCGCCCAGGGTGAGGGCGGGCTCATGTCCCTCACCGGGCCGGACCCGCAGCACCCCACCAAGGTCGGCGTACCCATCGCGGACCTGCTGGCCGGGATGAACGGCGCGTTCGGTGTCGCGACCGCCCTCGCCGCGCGGGAGCGGACCGGACGCGGCACCGTGGTCCGGACCTCGCTGCTGGCGGCCATCGTGAGCGTCCATGCCTTCCAGGGGACCCGGTGGACCGTGGCGGGTGAGGTGCCGCAGGCCAGTGGCAACCACCACCCGGCGATCGCGCCGTACGGGTCGTTCCGGGCGGCCGACGGCATGATCCAGGCCGCTGTCGGCAACGACCAGCAGTGGCGCGTGTTCGCGGGCTGCCTCGGCCTGGACCCGGACGACCCGCGCTTCACCACCTCGCGGCTCCGCGTCGACCACCGCCCGGAGCTGATCGAGGCGATCGAGGAACGGCTCGCCACAGCGCCGGCGGACACCTGGCTGGCCCGCCTCGACGAGGCGGGCGTCCCGGCGGGCCGGATCCGCACGATCGACCAGGTCTACGAATGGGACCAGACGATCAGCCAGGGCCTGGTGGTCGAGGTGGACCACCCCACGCTCGGACCCGTCCGGCTGCCCGGGCCCCCGCTCCGCTTCGAGAGCCCCGAGGGGGAGCCGGCGGGCCGGACCAGCCACAGCCCGCCCCCGCTGCTCGGCGAGCACGACGACGCGATCCGCGCCTGGGCCGCCGAGAGCTCCTCGGTCGGCCAGTGACGGACGGACCTCTCCCATGCACCTGATCCGCTACGCCGAGCGCGCCACGTGGCGCGAGCGCGTCGGCGTCCTCGTCGACGACGACGTGCTGCCGCTGCCCGACGTCTCGGGCTTCGCCGAGCTGCTCCGGCGCCCGGTGGCCGAGATCCAGAGCCTGGTCACCCGACCGCCGGCCGGCGAGGCCTGCTCGCGTGACGACGTCCTGCTGCTCCCGCCGGTCGACGGCCGCATGGAGGTGTGGGCCGCGGGGGTGACCTACGAGCGATCGATGGATGCCCGGATCGAGGAGACCACCGCGTCCCAGGACGTCTACGCGCGGGTCTACGACGCCGAGCGGCCGGAGCTGTTCTTCAAGGCCCCCGGCTGGCGCACGGTCACCGACGGTGAGCCGATCGGCGTCCGGCCCGACGCCGCTCTCACCGTGCCCGAGCCCGAGCTCGCGATGCTCGTCACGGCCGGCGGCGAGATCCTGGGCTACACGATCTGTGACGACGTCTCGTCGCGCGACATCGAGGGCGACAACCCGCTCTACCTGCCGCAGGCGAAGATGTATGACGGCTCGTGCGCGATCGGGGCGCTCGTCCGGCCGGCCTGGGAGGTGCCCGATGCCCACGCGCTGGGGATCCGCCTCGTCGTCCGGCGAGACGGCCGCACCCTGCTGGACGAACGCACGAGCACCGCGCGCATGCACCGTCGGCTCGACGACCTCGTCCTCCACCTGGGCCGGGCCCTCGCGCTCCCGGACGGGGCGGTGCTCGCGACCGGCACCGGCATCGTCCCGGACCTCGACTTCACGCTCCGTCCCGGGGACCTCGTCGAGATCACGATCGACGAGATCGGCACCCTCAGCAACCCGACGGCCCCGTCCTCCACGATCCAGTGGCTCTCGTCGGCCGCCGACGACCCCTCACGCAGGGAGGCGCTGAGCCGCACCGGACGTGGTGGCGACGACGCTTCTCGGATGCACTGAACGCTTGACGACACGCGACGCACGATGACCGAGGAGACCAGCATGACCATGGCCCCGCCTTTCGGCACGACCGGCGCTGCCTCGGCGCAGGCGCCCCTGGCCCCGGGGGAGGACGCCGCGCAGGCAGCCGTGCTGCGCTCGATCTCGCAGCGCGTGCTGTGGCTCTCCGCCGCCATCGTCGACGCGGCCAACCGCGGCCGGCCCAACAGCAGCGGCGTGAAGGTCGGCGGGCACCAGTCATCCTCGGCGTCCATCGTCGACATCATGGTCGCACTGTGGTTCCACACCCTCGGCCCCACCGACCGGGTCTCGGTGAAGCCCCACGCCTCCCCGGTCCTGCACGCCATCAACTACCTGCTCGGCGACCTCGACCCGGCCTACCTGACGACCCTGCGGTCGAAGGGCGGCCTGCAGAGCTACCCGAGCCGGCTCAAGGACCCCGACACCGTCGACTTCTCGACCGGATCGGTCGGCATCGGTGCCACCGCCGCGTTGTGGGCGGCCGTGTCCCATCGCTACGCGCGCTCACACTTCCCGGACACGCCCGAGGCAGGCCGCTTCGTCAGCCTCCTCGGGGACGCGGAGCTCGATGAGGGCGCCATCTGGGAGGCCGTCGCCGACCCCCAGGTCGCCTCGCTCGGAGAGCTGCTGTGGGTCGTCGACCTCAACCGCCAGTCGCTCGACCGGATCGTGCCCGACATCCAGATCGAGCGGTTGCACGGCATGTTCGCCGCCGCCGGGTGGCAGGTCGTCACCCTGAAGTGGGGTCGGTTCATCTCCGAGCTCTTCGAGCGTCCCGGGGGACAGGAGCTGCGACAGCGACTCGAGGCGATGCCGAACGAGGAGTACCAGCGGATGCTGCGCGTCCCGGACACCGGCGTCGCCGAGCGCATCCTCGCCGCGCAGGAGTCGCCGGCACTGCGCGACCTCGTCGAGAGCCTGAGCCCCGAGGACCTCGCTCACGCCGTCCGAGATCTCGGCGGGCACGACCTGTCGCTGCTCGTCGACACGTTCGACGGTGCCGACGACCACCGCCCCACGGTGGTCTTCGCCTACACGATCAAGGGCCGCGGGCTGGCGACCGAGGGCCACCCCAACAACCACTCCGCCCTGCTGACCGAGCCGCAGATGCGGCAGCTCGCCGAGGCCTGCGGCACCGACCTCGCCGACCCCTGGGCGACCTTCCCCAGCACCTCCGACGCCGGCCGCCTGTGCGCCCGGCGTGCCGACGAGCTGCGCCGCCCCGCGCTGGCCAGCACCCCCGCGATCGCTGTGCCGACCTCGCTGGGGCACCCGCACCGCAAGCCGGTCTCCACCCAGGCGGCGCTGGGACGCCTGCTCGCCGACCTCGTCCGCGACGCCCCCGACGTCGCCGCCCGGATGGTGACCTGCAGCCCGGACGTCGCCTCGTCCACCAACCTGGGCGGGTGGATCAACAAGACCGGCGTGTGGTCCGTGCGGGAGCGCCATGACTGGTTCGCCGACGACCGCGAGCGCGTGCTGCGGTGGTCCGAGAGCGAGGCCGGACAGCACATCGAGCTCGGCATCGCGGAAGTGAACCTCGTCGGACTCCTCGGCGAGCTGGGCACCACGTGGTCGCGCTGGGGCGAGCGACTCATCCCGATCGCCACGATCTACGACCCCTTCGTCAGCCGCGCGCTCGAGCCGTGGTCCTACGGGATCTATGCCGGCGGGCAGTCCATCCTCGTCGGCACTCCCTCGGGAGTCACGCTCGCGCCGGAGGGCGGGGCGCACCAGTCCATCACCACGCCTTCCATCGGCCTGGAGCAGCCCGGCTGCATCGCCTGGGAGCCGGCGTTCGCCTCCGACCTGGAGTGGACGTTCCTCCACGCCGCCAGCCGGGTCGGCATCCCCGGCGGGACCTCGTCCTACTTCCGCCTCTCCACCAGGCCGCTCGACCCGGCGCTCGCCCGGCTGCCCGAGGAGCCGTCGCTCCTCGAGCGCCGCCGACGCCAGGCCATCGCGGGCGGCTACCGCCTCAGCGCCCACCCCGCCGGTCGCGACGACGTCACCCTGGTGGGCGTGGGTGCGATGATGCCCGAGGTCATCGCGGCAGCCGAGGTGCTGGCCGACAGTGGGGTCACCGCCGGCCTCGTGTGCCTGACCAGTCCGGACCTGGTCTTCAGGTCCTTCCAGCAGCACGGTGTCCGCGAGGCGGGCGACGGCGACATCGTCGGGGAGATCTTCCCGGCGCACGCCCCGGCACCGCTGGTCACGGTCCAAGACGGCCACCCCCACACCCTGTCGTTCCTCGCCGGGGTGCGTGGCGACCGCATCCGTTGCCTGGGTGTGACGGACTTCGGCCAGTCGAGCAGCCTGGCCGAGGCGTACGCCCTGCACCAGATCGACACGTCCGACATCGTGGACGCGGCCCTCGGCATCGTCGGCAGGTAGGGCCGACGCGGCGTCGCCTCCGCAGCTCGCCGCCCCCGCCGTGGTCGGCGTCAGCGCGTGACGTCCCGGTCGACCTCGCCGTCGACGTAGCACCACCGGCCGGCCCGGCGCTCGAACCGGCTCACCTCGTGCACCTGCCCGCCCTCGTAGGTCGCGACGAACTCGACGGTGTCGCCCTCGGCGGCCACGACCCGCAGGCCGGTCCACCGCGTGCCGGGGTCGGGACGGACGTCGTCGGGGCGGGTGCGCGGGTGCCAGGTGCGGAAGAGGTGGTCGGCGTCGCCGGTGGCGAAGGCGGTGTAGCGCGAGCGCATGAGCTGCTCCGGCGTCGCCGCCTGGGCGACGTTGGCGAGCAGCGGGCCGCAGCAGGCGTCGTAGGTCGCTCCGGACCCGCAGGGGCAGGGGGTGGACAGCACGCCGCGAGGATATCGACATCATTTGACTTGCGGTGTAATCATGTAATGCATGAAGAACGATGAGAGCCGTCGCGGTCGCCGCGGCGGGTGGCAGGTCGCGGACCTGCCGGACGCCTCCGACGCGTCCGAGTGGTTCCACGGGCGGCTGCCCGAGGCATGGTTCAGCGCGGTCGACGTCACCGTCGACCGCGAGGAGATCCTCGTCGTCGGCACCCTGTCCGGTGCCGACGACCTCAGCGGTGCCGAGGCGGAGGGCCGCATCGGCCGCTTCCGCGCCGAGACGAAGGAAGAGCGCATCGAGATCGCGCGCGAGGCCCAGGCCCGCTACCAGCGCAAGGTGTCGTGGGGGGTGCGGATCGGCGACACCGAGGCGCTCTTCACCCACGTCGCCGCGCCGGTGATGACCCGGCTGCGCCAGCCGGAGCGGCGCGTGCTCGACACGCTCGTCGACGCCGGCGTCGCCCGGTCCCGCTCCGACGCGCTCGCGTGGTCGGTGCGGCTCGTCGGCGAGCACGCCGAGGAGTGGCTCGAGCAGCTGCGCGACGCGATGGCCGAGGTCGACAAGCTGCGCGGCGAGGGACCGGTGCTCTGAGCGGCCGCTAGGGTCGCGTGCCATGACGATCGAGCGGCCCGACCCGCCCTTCAGCGCCGACGAGACCACGATGCTGCGGTCCTTCCTCGACCACTTCCGCGCCACGGTCCGGCTGCAGGCCAGCGGGCTCACCGACGCGCAGCTCGACCAGGCGCTGGCGCCGAGCGACCTGACCCTGGGTGGGATGCTCAAGCACCTGGCCTACGTCGAGGACTGGTGGCTCTCCTACCACCTCGCGGCCAACGAGCCGGCTCCGCCGTGGGACACCGCCCCGTGGGGCGACGACCCCGACTGGGACTGGCACAGCGCGGCCGGCCAGACCCACGCCGAGCTCGACGGACTGCTCGCCGCGGCCATCCGGCGCTCCGACGCCTGTCTCGACGCCGCGCTCACGGCTGACCCCGACCCGGGCCGCCCCGTCGCCCGCCGGCGCCCGCCCGAGAAGGGCGAGACCGTCACGATCCGCTGGGTCCTCGTGCACATGGTCGAGGAGTACGCCCGCCACGCCGGCCACGCCGACCTCATCCGCCAGTCGATCGACGGCGCGACCGACGTATGAGCGTGCCCACCGGCGTCCGCGAGGCCACCGACGCAGACTGGGCCGCGATCTGGCCGATCTGGCGTGAGGTCGTCGAGGCCGGCGAGACCTATGCCTACCCGCTCGGCGCCACCTCCGAGCAGGCGCGGGGCTGGTGGTTCGACGGCAGCCGGGTGACCGTCCTCGAGGAGGGCGATCGCGTGCTCGGATCCGCCAAGATGGGCCCGAACCGCCCGGGGCGCGGCGCGCACGTCGGCACCGCGTCCTTCATGGTGGACGCGGCGGCCCGCGGCCGCGGTATCGGGCGGCGGCTCGCCGACGACATGGTGGCCTGGCACCGCGGGCAGGGCTTCGCCGGCATCCAGTTCAACGCGGTCGTCGAGACCAACGTGGCCGCCGTCCGCCTGTGGCAGCAGCTCGGCTTCGAGGTCGTGGGCACGGTGCCGCGTGCCTTCGACAGTGCCCGCCACGGCAGGGTCGGCCTCCACGTGATGTACCTCGACCTGGCCCGGCCCCACGTGTCATCGCGTCCCTGAGACGCCGCGGACCTCGGCGTCGGGGGAGACCCGCACCGGGGTGCCGTCGACGTCGACCGAGTTGCCGGTGACCTCGATCGCGCGTCCGGCCTCGACGTCGATGCCGTTCGCAGGGCCGGTGACCCGGTTGCCGGCGATCAGCACGTCGGTGGCGACGCCGGCGCCCCGGCCGTCGGTGCCCTCGTCCTCGGTCACCACGATCGCCCAGAAGTCGGCGTCGCCCCCGGCGACGGAGTTGTCGCGCACGACCGTCCCGGGTGCGTTGCGCAGCTCGATGCCCACCGCGGAGCCGCGGCTGCCGACGATGTCATTGTCCTCGACGAGGGTGTCCGGGGTGCCGAGGATGACGAGCACCCCCTGGAGGTTGCCCACCAGCCTGTTGTCGTGGACCCAGTTGCCCTCACCGCTCGCGTCGTGCCGGTGCTTCTCGCCTCCGGAGTTGCCCAGTGCCACCGCGGCGGCGGGGACGTCGGTGACCGTGTTGTCGCGGATCTCGTTGAGGTACTCGCCCTCGCCGTGCAGGTCGATCGCGTCCAGCACACCCCCGTCGATGGTGTTGCCCGCGATCAGGTTGTTGTGCGTGGGGAACTGCAGCAGGATGCCGTGCCGCAGGTGCGTGCCGTCCAGGTGGTTGTCCACCACCACGTTGTGCCGTGAGTCGTCGCCGGCGTCGGGGTCGCGCTGGTCGGCCATGCCCTCCACGGCGATGCCGTAGCCCGACCCGCCCGGGCCGACGCTGGTGGCGTCGGCGACCCGGCAGCCGGTCACCGTCACCTCGCGGGTGCCCTTGAGGGTGATGCCGTGGCGCTGGAACAGCTCCACGGAGACGTCCTCGACCAGGATCCGTCGGCTGCCGTCGCCGATCTGCACGCCATACATGGGCCCACCTCCCGGGCCCTCGTCGTCGGGGTCGGTGCCGAGCGCCCCGGTGTGCTCGGAGCTGATGGTGAGACCCGCGACGGCGGCGTCGTGCACGCCCATCGCACGGACGACGGCGCTGTCGTCCTCGCCGTCGAGCGAGGTGCGCAGCACGGTGGCGCCCTGCCCGGCCCCGCGCAGCCGCACGCCGTCGGGGAGCAGCAGGTTGGCCTCCGCGTCGTCGGGGTCGGTCGACCGCAGGTCGTAGACCCCGGCGGGGAGGACGACCTCGTCGCCCGCCCCTGCGGTGGCCAGCGCCTCCCGGATGGCCGGGGCGTCGTCACCGGTGCCCGGCTCCGGGTCGGCGTCCAGCTCCGTGACGTCGTACGACGATCCGGTCGGCGGGTCCGGCACCGGGACGTCGACGGGCGTCCCGTCGGTGGCGACCAGCCCGGCCCGCGGACCCGTCGGGGAGCCGGTGGTCGCCTCGGGCGTCGGGCGCGTGGGTGCGGGAGCGTCCCCGGTGCAGGCGCTCAGGGTGAGCACGAGCAGCCCCAGGACGATCCCGCACCGGCGACGCATCGGCACAGCCGGCCCAGCTCGTTCCCGCTCGTCGCCGGCCTCTGCGACTACCTCCTCCTGGCCTTCTTGACCCGGATCACGAGCGTCCGGGTGGCTCGCTGCGAGACCTCGGACCCGAGGTAGACGAGCTTGACCTTGCGCTTGCCCGCCTTGAGCCGCGAGATCCTGACCTTCGCGATTCCGCGTCGGTCGAGGGTGGCGCGCCCGATCACGCCCCCGCCCTGCCGGACGCGGACCTTGCCTGCGGCGGGCTGTCCGCCCGAGACGACGGCGAACTTGATGCGCGCCCGGGTCTTCGTCGTCACCCGCTTCGGGCGCACGGTCGGCTTCTTGATCCGCGACGGCGCCTTGGTGCTCGAGGGGGTGGTGGCCAGGTCGCGGAGATCCACCGTCCGTCGCAGCGGGAGATCCTCGGACGAGCCGCCGACGAAGATCGTGAAGTCGCCGTCCGGCGTCCTCCACTCGCCGTCCGCCCACAGCTTGAGGTCGTCGGGATCGTCGGGCACGTAGTAGGAGAACGGGTGGTTGGACGCCCTGGCGTCCAGGACCACCGTGACGCGGTTGCTCTCACCGGGGGCGAGGCTGACCTTCTGGAACTCCACGAGGCGGTTGAAGTTCTCGTGGGCGTCACGTGGCAGCCTCAGGTAGACCTGCGAGGCCTCCTTGCCGGCGACGCTGCCGGTGTTGGTCACGGTGTAGCTGACCCTCAGACCGGTCGTACGCCGGTCCTGGCGGATCTTGGCCACGTCGAGGTTGCTGTAGCCGAAGGTCGTGTAGGACAGCCCGTAGCCGAAGGGGAACAGCGGCTGGGTGCCGGTCGCCTGGTACCACCGGTAGCCCATCTTGAGCCCTTCGGTGTAGCGGACCACCCGCTGCGGCGCCCCGGGGATCGGGTCGCGACCGATGCCGCCGTCGACTCCCGTGTCCTCCTGGTAGCCCGGGTACTGCTCCTTGGTCTGGTAGGCCGCCTCGCGGTCGGTACGCCCGAAGGTCACCGGGAGCTTGCCGGAGAAGTTGGTGACCCCGAAGAGCGCGTCGGCCACGACGTTGCCGTCCTCCTGGCCCGGGTACCACGCCTCCACCAGGGTGTCGACCTTGTTGATCCAGGGCATGTTCACCTGCCCCTGGGTCTTCAGCACCATCACCGTGTCGGGGACCGCGTCGAGCATGCGGGGGATCAGCTCCTGCTGGTCGGTGCCCTGCACCGTGGGCAGGTCCAGGTCGGGGATCTCGTTGCCGGCACCCGAGACGTTGCCGCCCGGGTTCTCGTCCTGGTAGTTGCTGTTCTTGTCCCACGTCTCGCGGGCGACGTCGCCGACCATCAGGATGGTCACGTCGGACCTCTGGGCCAGGGCGATGGCGTTGCCGATGTTGGTGGCGTTGTTGTAGGTGACCGTGGCGTCTCCGGCTCCGAGGCTGCGCAACGTGTTCTGCAGGCCCTCCTGGGGCGTGACCTCGTACGGCGCGTTGACGGAGATGTTGCGCGTCCGGTCACCGCTGCGCGGCGGCAGGGTCGCCTCGCCGGCGAACCACTTGGGGCCGATCAGCGCCACCGAGTCGATCGCCCTGGCGTCGAGCGGCAGCTGCTTGCGCTCGTTGCGCAGGAGCACCAGGCTCTCCGCGGCAGCGTCCTTGGCGACCTGCGCGTGCGGACCACCCTTGGCCAGCTCGTCCTGGAGCTGGTCCCAGCCGAAGGACGTGGCCGGGTCGTCGAAGTCGCCGAACTGGAACATCTTGATGTAACGGTCTCGGAGCATGTCGTCGATGTCGGCCTCGGTGACCTGGCCGGCGGCGATCGCTGCCTTCACCAGGTCGGGCGCGTACCACTCGGGTGCCTCGTCGACCTCGACGTCGGTGCCGGCGAGGATCGAGGGCACCGTGCTCTGCTGGGCGCGCCGGTCGGAGAACACGTAGCCGTCGAAGCCCCAGTCGTCACGCAGGGTCTGGCGCAGCAGGGGCGCGCTCTCGCAGTTGTAGCTGAAGTTGACGTAGCCGTAGGCGCACATCACGGAAGCGACCTTGGCGTCCTTGACGGCCATCTCGAACGGCAGCAGGTAGAGCTCGTGCATCGCCCGTGAGGGGACCCGGATCGCCGCGGTCCACCGCTCGAACTGGAACTCGGAGTCGTTGGCGACGAAGTGCTTGGCGGTCGCCTGGCTCACCCCGCGCGCCTGGATGCCGCTGATGATCTTCGACGCGAGCACGCCGGTCAGGTAGGGGTCCTCGCTGAAGAACTCGTTGTTGCGCCCGCCGTAGGGCGTGCGGATCAGGTTGAGCACCGGTCCCCACAGCACCTGGTGGGCCCAGGCCCGCAGCTCCAGGTCGAGCACCTGGCCCCAACGGTCTCCGAGGGGTCGGCTGAACGTCGCCGCCGACGAGATCTGGGCGGGCAGTGCCGTCGCGGTCGGCTCCGGGAGGCAGTCGCCCCCGCGGATGCCGGTGCCGCCGTTGGCCATCCGGAAGTCGGGGATCGCCAGCTCCGGGATGCCCTCGATGTGGCGGCCGATCTGGGTGAAGTCGCACCCCTTGCCGTTGCCCGGGACGCCGTCGTCGAGGTCGTCGTTGTAGAAGGGCTGGTTGAAGATCTGCTGGAGCTTCTGGTCGAGCGTCATCGCGTCCAGCAGCAGCTCGGTGCGCTGCGTCGGTGAGAGCGCGGTGTTCATCCAGGGGAGGTCCGCCTGTCCCGCAGCCGACCGTTGGATGCCGAGGGTGGCCCCCGTGGTCACGACCACGAGGGCGAGCGCGGAAAGCGCGCTGATGAGTGTCTTCTTCATGAGCTACGTCCCCGATCGTTGGCGTGACGTGGATCACTCAGCATGCGCCCGCCCCGGAGGGACAACAAGGACGCCCCCGCAGCGTCCGGCACGGTCCGGAGGAGACCGTCCGTGACCTCAGGAAGACAGTGGGAAACTGGGCATCACGGGCGCAGGAGTACGCAGGCCGAGGCTGCCTCAACCACTCGCGGGGGGATCCTGTCGAGGTGGGTCGCCCCGGCGCTCACGGGTCCGGCCAGCGTACGTGTGTGTGGTCCGCGCCGCGCATCTGGTGGAATGTCCGCATGTCCGAGCCGATCCGCGTCTTCCTCCTCGACGACCACGACGTCGTCCGTGAGGGTCTGAAGTTCCTCCTCGAGCAGCAGGAGGACATCGTCGTCGTGGGCCAGTCCGCGACCGCGACCGAGGCGACCGCGCGGATCCCCGCCCTGCGGCCCGACGTCGCCGTGCTCGACGCCCGGCTGCCCGACGGGTCGGGCATCGAGGTGTGCCGGGCCGTGCGGGCGGTCGACCCGTCGATCAACGCCCTCAT
The DNA here is from genome assembly GCF_058134345.1 of Nocardioides sp. Z24_21. NCBI lineage: Bacteria > Bacillati > Actinomycetota > Actinomycetes > Propionibacteriales > Nocardioidaceae > Nocardioides > Nocardioides sp. Z24_21. Next base: position 774,249 of record NZ_JBYTTH010000001.1, on the reverse strand, counting down.
CCTCACGTCCTACGACGACGACGAGGCGCTCTTCGCCGCCATCATGGCGGGCGCGTCCGGCTACGTCCTCAAGGAGATCCGCAGCTCCGACCTGGTCACCGCCGTGCGCCACGTCGCCTCGGGCCGGTCCCTCATCGACCCGGCCATGACCGCGACCGTGCTGGAGCGGATCCGCAAGGGCCCCGACACCCCCGACGAGCTGAGCTCGCTGACCGACCAGGAGCGCATCCTGCTGGGCCACATCGCCGAGGGCCTGACCAACCGGCAGATCGCCGAGCAGATGTTCCTGGCCGAGAAGACGGTCAAGAACTACGTCTCCAGCATCCTGTCCAAGCTGGGCCTCGAGCGGCGGACGCAGGCCGCCGTGCTGGCCTCCAAGCTCCTCGGTGGCGCCACGCCCTGAGGTCCCTGGGTGGTGGGGACCTTGGTCCCGGCCGATCATGGACGTCCTCCCCTCCACGCGACCCCGCCCCTCGGCGGACAGTAGAGGTACCGGAAGACATCCGGAATCGTGAACCGAGGAGGAGATGACGATGAGCGTCATCCACCGCCAGCACCACATCAGCACCGAGGGCGTCACCACCTCCGAGACCGAGGAGGTCACCCGCCCGGGCTTCGCCCGCGCCCTCGCCGTCCTGCGGATCGCCTTCGGAGTGACCTTCCTGTGGGCCTTCCTCGACAAGACCTTCGCCCTGGGCTTCCACACCGGCTACGACCAGGCAGGCAACCTCGACCGCTTCGGCCCCGCCGCCTGGATCAACGGCGGCAGCCCCACCGAGGGATTCCTGTCCTTCGCCGTCCCGGCCGACAACCCCTTCCACGGGTTCTTCACCTCCCTGGCCGGACACGCCTGGGTCGACTGGCTCTTCATGGCCGGCCTGCTCGGCATCGGCCTGGCCCTGCTGCTCGGGATCGGGATGCGCATCGGCACCGCCGCAGGCGCCCTGATGTACGCCTTCATGTACGCCGCGTCGCTCCCGCTGGAGAACAACCCCATCGTCGACGACCACCTCATCGGCGTCATCGTGATGGTCGTCCTCGCCCTCGGCGCGGCCGGCATGACCTGGGGCCTGGGCCGCTGGTGGAGCAACACCGCACTGGTCCGCAGGTTCCCCATCCTCCGCTGACACCCACCCACACCACACAACCCGGACCCGGCGCCCACAGCGCCGGGTCCTCTCGCGTGTGGGTCACTGCAGCGGCACGCGCCACACCAGCAGCGTGCCGCGCTCGCCGACGCGGGACAGCTCCAGCGTGCCGCCGAGGTCGGCCGCGCGGCGGCGCGCGTTGCGCAGGCCGCTCTCGATCATCTCGTCCGGCAGGCCGACGCCGTCGTCGGTCACCCGCAGCTCGAGGCGGTCTCCCGCGACGACCACGTCGACCTCGGCGGCATCGGCCAGGGCGTGCCGGGCGACGTTGGAGACCGCCTCGCGGAGCACGGCGACGAGCTGGGAGCCGATCTCCGGCGGGACGGCCGTGTCGACGGGCCCGGACGTGCGGACCACCGGGGTGAAGCCCAGCACCGGGACGTACTCCTTGACGAGCTTGCGGATCGCGGCGCGCAGCGAGTCGCCGCGCCGGTCCTGGAGCTCGAAGATGGTGCCGCGGATCGCCTTGATCGTGTCGTCGAGGTCGGCCACCGACTTGTCCAGCCGCTCGGCGATCGCGCTGCCGCCGTTCATCGCCGCGATGCCCTGCAGCTGCAGGCCGGTCGCGAAGAGGCGCTGGATGACGATGTCGTGCAGGTCGCGGGCGATCCGCTCGCGGTCGGAGATCAGCGCCAGCTCCTGACGGTCGGCGAGCGCCTGGGTGCGGTCGAGGGACAGCGCCAGCTGGTCGGCGAACCCGGCGAAGAGGTCACGCTCCTGCACGTCGAGCAGGCTCGAGCCGGGCTCGGCGACCGCGACGAGCGCAGCGACGGGGGCGAGGTGGGAGCGCAGGGGCACGACGACGAGGGGCACGCCGTCGGCGCCGGTCGTCACGACCGCGGCGCTGCTGCCGGGCTCGACGGCCGCCCGCGCGGCGGACATCATGTCGGTGATCCGGTCGGCATCGGCCGTGGCGTCGGGCGCGAGGCTGATCGAGTCGTGCTCGGGGTCGAGCGAGGAGAGCAGCGCCACCGCCCGCGCGCGGGAGACCTGGCGTGCGGTCGAGACGATCTGCGGCAGCACGGCGTCGAGGTCCACGGGCGGCTGGAGGAGCTCGGCGAGCTCGGCCGAGGCCTCCAGCCACTGCCGGCGACGCTCGCTGACGGCGAACGAGCGTGCGTTGCTGATGACGTAGCCGGCGGTGCGGGCGAGCTCCTCGACGAGCCGCTCGTCGGCCTCGGTGAAGGGGCCGCTGCCGGCCTTCTCGGTGAGGTAGAGGTTGCCGAACACGGTGCCCCGGATGCGCAGGGGCATGCCGAGGAACGTCTTCATCGGTGGGTGGTCGGGTGGGAAGCCGACCGACGCGGGGTGGGCGCTCAGGTCGGCCAGCCGCAGGCCCGAGGGGTCCTCGATGATCACCCCCAGGATCCCGCGTCCGCGGGGCAGGTCGCCGATCAGGGCGCGGGTGCGCTCGTCGATGCCCGTGGTGATGAACTCGGCCAGGTCGCCGTCGCTGCTGAGGACGCCGAGCGCACCGTAGCGGGCACCGGTCAGCGCGGTCGCCGCCTCGATGATGCGGGTGAGCACGCTCGTGAGGTCGAGGTCGCTGGAGATGGCCGTGACGGCCTCGAGCAGCGAGCGGGCGTCGTCGCCGAGGTCGGAGGAGGGTGGGGTGGGGGTCACGGGCCCCAGTCTGCCGTCAGGCGAGCCGGCGTACCGGCAGGTGCTGCCACGGGTCCCATCCGTCGCCGAGCTGGCGGCCCGTCACCTCGGTCCACGCGATCCGGACGATGAGGTTGCGCTGGCCGGTGGCCCACGGGCGCGGCTGCCACGACCGGGCGATCTCCGCGAGCTCGTCCTGGTCGTCGACGAATCGTCCGCGTCCGCGCACCACCACGCTCCAGCCCCGCTTGAGCTCGTAGTCGAACTGGTCGACCTCGAAGCACAGCTGGGCGTCACGACCGTAGGTGCCGAGCAGGCTGTAGGCCGTGGTGCGGATCAGGATGGACTCGTGGTCCACGGCGTAGTTGACCGGCAGGATGTGCGGCCCGGTCGGAGTCGTGACCGCGACCCGGCCTGCGACGCCGGCAGTGAGCAGGCGGGTGCAGTCCTCCCGGGACAGGTCGTGCGTGGTGTGCATGGGTCCTCCTTCGGCTCGACTCCCAGCCTCGCCCGGCCGGGTCGTCCTCAGCAGGGCCGAAGGTCCCGCGCGTCAGGGTCCGGAGTTGGTGATCAGCGCGCCGGTCGTCGGCTGGTAGGGGTTGAGGCCCTTGTCGATCGCGTACTGCCGCAGGTAGCCCTCGCGGCCGAGCACCTTGATCCGCTCGGCGATCTTCGCCGCCTCGGCGCGCTCGACCTCGACCTGCGCCTGCGCCGCCTTCACCTGCGCCGCGGCCTCGGCCTCCTTGGCCTTCGCCCGCGCGACCGCCTCCTGCTGGGCGACCAGGGCCGCCTTCACCGACTCCGGCGGGACCGGCTTCTGCAGGGTGATGGCGAAGTTGGTGAAGAACTCCTCGTCGCCGTCGATCTGGCGCCCGACGAGGTCGGGCATCTGCTCGAGGACGTCCTGCTCCCACTGCGCCTTGACGTTGGGGTCGGTGTAGAGCTCGGTGTAGGTGTAGTTCTGGCTGGCGCGGTCGATCGCGGTCTCCAGGGGCCGGCTGATGTAGACGCTGAGCATCGCCAGCCACCCCGCCGAGCCGTTGCCGTCGGAGGAGTCCATGTAGGCGGCGTAGCGGTTGCCGATGAGGTCGTGGAACTTCTGCAGGGTCCGGCAGTCGGTGTTGAGCAGGAACGCGGCGACGCCGTCGACCGACATCTCGATGCCGTCCTTGCTCACGAACGTCACCGCAGCGCGGTCGCCCTGCTGGCCGAAGACGTAGTTGCGCTGCGAGGACGGGTAGGAGTAGTGCTTGTCGCCCGGTCCGTGCCAGGCCCGCTGCGAGCTCTCCACGCAGTCCTGGAACCGGCGGGGGGTGAAGGCGCCGTCGCTGTAGTGCAGCGCCACCTGGTCGGGGCCGGTCGAGACGGTGGTCGGCCGCACGACGACGAGCACCGCGAGCAGGACGGCGACGACCAGCCCGAGGCCCAGCAGGACCTTGCCGGCGCGGCCGACACGCTGGGAGACGGGGGCGATGGAGGGCATGGCGGTCCTTGGGTGCGGTGGGTGGGCGATGGGCGGGCGGTGCGTGCGTGGGTGGGTGGGCGAGCCGGGGCTCAGGCGCCCGGGCCGGGCAGGCCGCGGCCCTTGCGGTGCCGCTGGGCGATCTCGTCGATGACGATGGTGGACAGCTCGGGGGAGACGTCGCGGTGCTGCCAGGCGAGCTCGCGCAGCTGCTCGATGAACGCGTCGCGCTCGGCGAGCTCGGCCGGGTCGGTGGCGAGCGGCGCGGCGGGCGCCGACGTACGACCGAGCCAGTAGGCCACCGGCACGGCCACGACGACCAGCAGGACGAGCAGCGTGACCGCGGGCATGGCGGCATCCTGCCCTGTCGCGACCGGTTCGACCCTCGGTACGCGCCGGTCGGGGGAGCTTCTTCCGGGCGTCTTCGAGCGCACTCGACGTTGACGGACCTGCGTAGCGTGGAGGACGTGACGCACGCAGCCCAGCAGACCAACCAGCACCCCGAGCCCAGCACCCTCGGCCAGCTCCGCGAGAGCGGCCACCGGCTCAAGCCGCTGCGCCAGGAGCTGCGCGACAACCTGCTCGCGCGGCTGCGCGCCGGCGAGGACCCGTGGCCCGGGCTGCACGGCTTCGACGACACGGTGATCCCACAGGTCGAGCGGGCGCTGCTGGCCGGTCATGACATGGTGCTGCTCGGTGAGCGCGGCCAGGGCAAGACCCGGCTGCTGCGCTCGCTGGTGGCGCTGCTCGACGAGTGGACACCCGTGATCTCCGGGTCCGAGCTGGGCGAGCACCCCTACGAGCCGGTCACGGTGACGTCCCAGCAGGCGGTCGCGACCTACGGTGACGACCTGCGCATCTCGTGGCGTCACCGCGACGAGAGGTATGCCGAGAAGCTGGCGACGCCGGACACGTCGGTGGCGGACCTGATCGGCGACGTCGACCCGATGAAGGTCGCCGAGGGACGCCACCTCGGCGACCCCGAGACGATCCACTTCGGCCTGATCCCGCGCAGCCACCGTGGGATCGTGGCGATCAACGAGCTCCCCGACCTCGCCGAGCGGATCCAGGTCGCGATGCTCAACGTGATGGAGGAGCGCGACATCCAGATCCGCGGCTACGTCCTCCGGCTGCCGCTCGACGTGCTGGTGGTCGCCAGCGCCAACCCCGAGGACTACACCAACCGCGGACGCATCATCACCCCGCTCAAGGACCGCTTCGGCGCCGAGATCCGCACCCACTACCCGCGGCAGGTGGAGGAGGAGATCGCTGTCATCGAGCAGGAGGCCGACCTCGTCGCCGCCGTCCCGCCCTACCTCCTCGAGGTGCTGGCACGGTTCACCCGCCACCTGCGCGACTCGCAGTCGGTCGACCAGCGCTCCGGGGTCAGTGCGCGCTTCGCGATCGCGGGCGCCGAGACCATCGCCGCCGCGGCCCTGCACCGCGCCACCACGCAGGGCGAGGACGAGGCCGTGGCTCGCGTCGTCGATCTCGAGACGGCGGTCGACGTGCTCGGCGGCAAGATCGAGTTCGAGACCGGCGAGGAGGGCCGGGAGACCGAGATCCTCACCCACCTGCTCCGCACCGCGGTCGCCGAGACGGTGCGCGCCCACCTCGCCGGCATCGACCTGCGCCTGCTCGTCGAGGCCATCGAGGAGGGGGCGATGGTCAGCACCGGCGCCCGGGTGGGGGCACGCGACTTCCTCGCCGGTCTCCCCGTGCTGGGGGAGTCCGACCTCTACGACGCGGTGTGCGACCGGCTGGGGGCCACCAACGACGGCGAGCGCGCCGCCGCGATCGAGCTGGCGCTCGAGGGCCTCTACCTCGCGCGCAAGATCGGCAAGGACACCGAGGCCGGGGAGACCGTCTATGGGTGAGGCGGCCGGCGAGACGCGGGGCGACGGGGTCATCACCCACGTCATCACCCACGACATCAGGCTGCGCCCCGGCACGACGGCCGACATCCCCGCCTTCCGCGCCCTCGGCGAGGCGGTCGTGCCGGCGACCTACGGCCCGATCGACGCGGCGTACGCCCAGCGGATGCTCGACGAGTGGTGGGTGCCCGAGGTCTTCGAGCGGTCGCTGGCGCGCAACGCGCACCTCGTCGCCGAGGTCGACGGCCAGGTCGTCGCGATGGCCGCGTTCGGCCGGCTCTCGCAGTCGCACCGGGACTTCCCCCACGTCACCGGCGACCGCGAGGTGATGTGGAAGCTCTACGTCCACCCCGACCACCAGGGTCGCGGCATCGGCGGCCGCCTGCTGGCCGAGGTCGAGGCGATGGTCGAGGGCGACGTGCTGTGGCTCGAGGTCGTCGACGGCAACCAGCAGGCCCACGACTTCTACCGCGCCCACGGCTTCACCGAGGTCGAGCGGGTCACCGACCGCGACTGGCCCGACGACGTGTGGCTCCGCAAGGAGCTGGGCAGGGGACCGCGGTGAGCCGCTTCCGCAAGTACGACGGCGGCGACCCGCTGGCCCCGCCGGTCGACCTGGCCGAGGCGCTCGACGCCATCGGCCAGGACGTGATGGCCGGCTACTCGCCCGAACGGGCGATGCGTGAGTTCCTGCGCCGCGGCGGCACCGACCGGGCCGGGCTCGACGAGCTCGCCCGGAAGGTGGCCGAGCGTCGGCGCGAGATCCTGCAGCGCAACGACCTCGACGGCACGATGCGCGAGGTGCGCGAGCTCCTCGACCGGGCGGTCCTCGCCGAGCGCGGCCAGCTGGCGCGCGACATCACCATGGACGACGGCGACCGGGCCTTCCGCGAGCTCATGCTCGACAACCTGCCGACCTCCACGCCGGCGGCGGTGAGCGAGCTGTCGTCCTACGACTGGCAGTCGTCGGAGGCGCGCGAGGCCTACGAGGAGATCAAGGACCTGCTCGGTCGCGAGCTGCTCGACCAGCGCTTCGCGGGCATGAAGCAGGCGCTCGAGGGCGCCACCGACGACGACCGGGCAGCGGTCAACGAGATGCTCTCCGACCTCAACGACCTGCTCGAGAAGCACGCCGCGGACGGCGTCACCGACGACGAGTTCCGCGACTTCATGGACAAGCACGGCGACTTCTTCCCCGACGACCCACAGGACATGGACGAGCTGCTCGACTCCCTCGCCCAGCGGGCCGCGGCGGCGCAGCGGATGCTCAACTCGATGACGCCCGAGCAGCGCCAGGAGCTGATGGAGCTCTCGCAGCAGGCCTTCGGCTCGCCGCAGCTGATGGAGCAGCTGGCGCGGATGGACGCCAACCTCCAGGCGTTGCGCCCCGGCGAGGACTGGTCGGGCTCGGAGAGCTTCGAGGGCGAGGAGGGGATGGGCCTCGGCGACGGCACGGGCGCGCTGCAGGACCTCGCCCAGCTCGACGCGCTCGCCGACCAGCTCGCCCAGTCGCACCACGGCGCGCGGATGGACGACGTCGACCTCGACGCGCTGGCCCAGCAGCTCGGTCCCGACGCGGCGGTGGCCGCCAGGACGCTGCAGGAGCTCGAGCGCGCGCTGCGTGACAGCGGCTACCTCAAGCGCGGCTCCGACGGCGAGCTGCGGCTCTCGCCCAAGGCGATGCGCCAGCTCGGCAAGGCGCTCCTGCGCGACGTGGCCGAGCGGATGAGCGGGCGCTCCGGCGCCCGCGAGACGCGCACGACCGGCCTGGCCGGCGAGCCGTCGGGCGCGTCGCGGCGCTGGGAGTTCGGCGACACCGAGCCGTGGGACGTGCCGCGCACCATCACCAACGCGGTGCTGCGTGACGGAGGCTCGTCGCCCGTGCGGATCCAGGTCGACGACATCGAGGTGGTCGAGACCGAGGCGCGCACCCAGGCGGCGGTCGTGCTGCTGGTCGACACGTCGTTCTCGATGGCGATGGACGGGCGATGGGTGCCGATGAAGCGCACCGCGCTGGCGCTGCACCAGCTCATCCGCTCCCGCTTCCGCGGCGACGACCTCCAGCTGATCGCGTTCGGCCGGCACGCCCAGGTCATGGAGATCGAGGAGCTCACCGCCCTCGACGCCCGCTGGGACAAGGGCACCAACCTCCACCACGGGCTGCTGCTCGCCAACCGGTTCTTCCGCAAGCACCCCAATGCCCAGCCGGTGCTCCTCGTCGTCACCGACGGCGAGCCGACCGCCCACCTCGAGCCCGACGGCGAGGTGTGGTTCTCCTACCCGCCCCACCCTCTGACGATCGCCCACTCGGTGCGCGAGCTCGACGCCGCCGCCCGGCTGGGCGCCCAGGTGACGTTCTTCCGCCTCGGCGAGGACCCCGGACTGGCGCGCTTCATCGACTCGATGGCGCGCCGGGTGGACGGCCGGATGGTCAGCCCCGAGCTCGACGACCTCGGGGCCGCGGTGGTCGGGTCCTACCTGGGCTCGCGGGCTCCCGGGTCGTCCTACCGCGAGCAGTTCGGCGAGTGGTACGGCGGCGGGCGGGGCTTCTGGGTCTAGCCGCCCGCGGCCTCCAGCATCCGCAGCAACTCGGCGCCCATCTGCTCGATGACCGCCTGCAGGGCCTTGGCCGGACGCACCATGACGGTGAAGTCGACGATCTGCCCGGCGTCGTCCCAGGTGATGATGTCGACGCCGGAGACCTGCAGGCCGCCGACGTCGGTGCGGAACTGGAGCACCGCGGAGTCCGCGCCGAGCCACTCCCGCTCGTAGGTCAGTCCCGGACCCAGCACGGTGAACGCGGCCGTGAGGTAGCCGACGACCGTGTCGCGACCCTCCTGGGGCGTGTGCACCGCCGGACTGCGGAAGACCGCGTCCTCGGCGATGAGGCCGGGGAGCCCGGCGGGGTCGCGACTCTCGACGACGGCGTGCCAACGGGCGAGGGCGGCGGCGGCATCCATGCGCGTCATGGTGCCACCCGGTCACGCGATCCGGGCCGATCGCGCGGCGTCAGTCGTCGAAGCCCGGCAGCGACTCCTCGAGGATCTCGCGGAAGGGCGCCGTGGCGCCGAGCTGGCTGAGCAGGCCGATCGCGCCGAGCCAGGTGCGGTGGATGAGCAGGTAGGACGACGGCAGGTTGAGCCGGGTGGCCAGCGAGAAGGACTCGGCCTGGGAGTCGTTGATCCGCTCGAACTGCTCGCGCATCCAGTCGCGGGTGAACGCGAAGCGCTCCTGCGCCGCGGGCTCCACGAACGGCCCGAGGTAGTCGAGCAGCATCGCCGGGTCGACCTCGATCCCGTCCTTGATGAACCCCTCCTCGCGCAGCCCCGCGACGAGCGACGCCTCGTCGGAGTCGAGCGCGATGCGGATGAGCCGGCCCATCGCCTCGGGGAGCTGGCCCTGGGGGAGTCGGGCGACGGCGCCGAAGTCGAGCACACCGAGCCGGCCGAGTCCGCCGTCGGGAGCCGGGATCACGCGGAAGTTGCCCGGGTGCGGGTCGGCGTGGAGCATGCCGGTGCGCTGCGGTCCCTCGAAGAGGAAGCGCACGAAGAGCTCGCCGTAGTGGTCGCGCTCCTCCTGCGTGCCCACGCGGATGACGTGGGCGAGGGAGTGGGCGGAGTCGAGCCACTCGGTCACCAGCACCTCGGTGCCCACGGCGACCACGGCCGGCACCACGATGTCGGGGTCGTCGGCGAACGCGTCGGCGTAGGCCGCCTGCGCCTGCGCCTCGAGCTCGTAGTCGAGCTCGTCGGCGGCACGCTCCTGGAGCTCGGCGACCAGCGGCTTGACGTCGATGCCGGGGAAGACGGGCGCGACGCCGCGCGCCACGCGGGCGATCTGGCGCAGGTCGGACATGAGCGCCTCGCCGGCGCCGGGATACTGCACCTTCACCGCGACGTCGATGTCGTCGTCGTCCGGGTCGTCGCGCCAGCGACCGCGGTGCACCTGTCCGATCGAGGCCGCCGCCGTGGGTGCGCCGTCGAGCCAGACGAGGCGGTCGGACCAGTCGGGGCCCAGGTTGGTGGTGAGCTGTTCGCGCACGGTCGCGGTGGGCATGGGCGGCGCCGAGTCCTGGAGCGCGGTGAGGTGCTCGCGGTAGGGCGCGGCGACGTCCTCGGGCAGGGCCGACTCCAGCACGCTGAGCGCCTGGCCGAACTTCATCGCCCCGCCCTTGAGCTCGCCCAGTGTGCGGAACAGCTGCTCGGCCGTGCGCTGCTGCACCTCGGTGAGCACCGCGTCGGCCGGCTTGCCCCCGAGCCGCTTGCCCAACCCCATCGCCTGGCGGCCGGCATACCCGAGGGGGAGTGCGGCGAGGCGGGCCGTGCGGGCGGCGGCCTTGCGGGGGAGGTCGGTCATTCCCCCATTGTCCCCGGCCGCGCAATCGCGTTGCGCCGTGACCTGCCGCCGGTCCGCTCGTTGACACAGGTGACGAGAGCACGACCCGTCAGGAGGAAGCCACCGCGGCAGGGGGGCGGTGGCGGAGTGCGGGCGAGGGCCGTGGGGTCCCCCGCCCGCACCCCACCTTCGGCCCGGGACGGCCGGACTGCTGGCAGGGTGGGGCGATGGAGATCGACTTCGCCGGCGAGGTGGTCGAGTGGCGCGGCCCTGCGCCGTACGTGTTCGCGGCTCTGCCTCCGGACGCAGCCGGGCTCGTCGACGAGGTGAAGGCCGACGTCGTCTACTGGGGCGTGGTCCCCGTCCGCGCCCGGATCGGCGACACCGGCTTCGCCACCGCGATGTTCCCGCGAGAGGGCACGTGGTTCCTGCCGCTGAAGGTGGCCGTCCGCCGCGCCGAGGGCATCGAGCTGGGGGAGGTCGTCGAGGTGCGGCTGCAGGTCGGCCGCGACTGAGCCGCGGCCGCGGGGGTGCCGCCGGGGCGCCGGGGCACGTAGCCTCGATCGGGTGCAGCGACTCGTGCTCGGCGTCGTCGTGGCGGTGCTGGCCACCCTGGTCGCACCCGCCCCTGCCCAGGCCCGGAAGGATCGCAGCGACGCGATCCCGTACGGCGTGATTCCCTACTCGGGCGTGCTGATCGGCGTCAGCGAGCCCTCGCTCGTCGACCATCGCGTCCGCGTGAAGTTCAGGCGGGTCGGTGGGCGGGGGCAGCGCCATGTGCGGGTGGGCGAGCGGCACAAGCTGCCGGGCACCTTCCGGTGGAGTCGCTACCGCTACACCGACGTCGTCGAGCTCGGCGTCGGCGAGAAGTTCATCTTCACCACCGAGGGCGCGCTGCCCTGCGCGCCGGCCAGGGATCCGCTCGGGATCGTGGTCGAGATGAAGGTCAAGATCCCCGGCAAGCCCTGGCCGAGCTGGCGGGTCTACAGGCGTGCGGACCACCTCCTCCACGACTGCGCGGTGTCGTCCTCGTGATCTCGGACCGGCGCTCAGCCGGCCGGGCTCACCGAGCCCCACGCGGGGCGCACCCGTCCCTCCTCACCGATCCGACCGTCGCCTGGTGACGACGCTGCTCTCGCCTGCCGCGGCCTGTGCGGGTCCCGGCTCGTGCCTAGCGTCGTGGGCTCGAGCAGCTGAGCGGAGGAGCGTGAGGTGGAACGACTAGCGCGAGCGTGTGCGCGCCGACGGTTCGTGGTGCTGGCCGCGTGGGTGGTCCTGGTGGTGGCGGTGTCGGTGCTCTCGGGAGCGGTGGCCGGGGAGACCAGCGACGACTACGCCCTGGCGGGCTCGGAGAGCGAGCGTGCCGCCCAGATCCTGCAGGAGGCCGGGTTCGACGTGGGCGCCGGGACGCAGGCACAGCTGGTGTTCCGCGTCGACCAGGCGGACGATGAGGGCCTGCGCGCCGAGGTCGACGCGATCGCCGACCGGGTCCGGGACGAGGTCCCCGAGGCGCGGGTGGTCAGCCCGTACGAGCCGGAGGGGGCCCGCCAGCTCTCGCCGGACGGGGCGATCGGCTACGTCGCCGTCGACCTCCCCCGCATGGACGCGGCGGAGCTCGCCGACGTGCAGGAGACCCTCTCGGGCATCCGCGAGACCTCACCCGACCTGCGCCTCGAGGTCGGCGGGGTCGCGGTCGAGCAGGAGGCCGAGGGCGGCCCGCCGAGCGAGCTGATCGGCATCCTCGCCGCCGTGGTCATCCTGCTGTTCGCCTTCGGCTCCGTCATCGCCATGGGCCTGCCCATCCTGGTGGGCGTCATCGGGGCGGCGAGCGGCATCGCGGCCGTCGGCATCGGAGCGCGGTGGGTGGACATGCCGAGCTTCGCGGCACCGGTGAGCGCCATGATCGCGATCGGGGTGGGCATCGACTACGCGCTCCTCGTCGTGACGCGCTACCGCGAGGCGCTCGCCGGCGGCGAGGAGCCGGCCGAGGCCGTCGTGTCGGCGCAGGCCACCGCCGGCCGGTCGGTGCTCTTCGCCGGGGTCACCGTCGTGATCGCGTCCCTGGGCCTGGTGCTGATGGGCCTCGAGCTCATCACCGGGGTGGCGCTGGGCATCGCGGTCTCCGTGCTCCTGACGATGCTGGCCGCCGTGACGCTGCTGCCGGCGATGCTGGCCGTCGTCGGGCGCCGCATCGACCGGTACTCGATCCATCTCCGCAGGCGGGGTGGCGCAGCGGCGGACGGAGCGGCCGACGGAGCGATCGCGCGGAGGTGGAGCCGGCGGATGCAGCGCCACCCGCTGCCGTGGGCGTTGGCGTCCACCGCCGTGCTGCTGGTGATGAGCATCCCGGTCCTCGACATGCGCCTCGGCTTCTCCGACGCCGGCACCAAGCCGCCGAGCGACACCGCCCGGCGTGCCTACGACCTGATGGCGGAAGGGTTCGGCGCGGGCTCCAGCGGCCCCCTGGTCGTCGCGGTCCGGACCGGCGAGGGGTCCGGGCCCGCGGTCTTCGACCAGCTGCGGGAGGAGCTGGCAGGCACGCCCGGCGTCGCCGCCGTCAGCCCCCCGGCGGTGGGGGAGGCCGGGGACGTGGCGGTGCTCCAGGTCGTCCCCGGGACGGGACCGCGAGACGAGCGCACCACCGACCTAGTCCACCGCCTGCGGGAGGACGTCGTCCCCTCGATCGTCGCCGGGGAGGACGTGGAGGTCGCCATCGGCGGCACGACAGCGGCGGCGGTCGACTTCGCCGACTACACCGCCGAGCGCCTCCCGGTGTTCCTCGCCGTGGTGCTCGGTCTCGCCCTCCTGCTCCTGGTGGCGGTGTTCCGCGGGATCGCGGTCGCCGTGAAGGCGGTCGTCGTGAACCTCCTGTCGATCGGCGCTGCCTTCGGGGCGACGGTCGCGGTCTTCCAGTGGGGCTGGGGGGTGGACCTGCTCGACCTGGGGGCCAGCGCGCCGGTGGAGGCCTGGGCACCGATGATGCTGATCGCCATCGTGTTCGGCCTCTCGATGGACTACGAGGTCTTCCTCCTGTCGCGCATCAAGGAGGAGCGTCACCGCACCGGCGACAGCTCCGCAGCGGTCGTGGAAGGCGTGGCCCGCACGGCTCGCGTGATCACGGCCGCGGCCGCGATCATGATCTGTGTCTTCGGCAGCTTCGTCCTCGGCAGCAGCAGGGAGCTGCAGCTGTTCGGCTTCGGACTGGCCTTCGCCGTCCTCGTCGACGCGACCCTCGTGCGGTTGGTGCTCGTGCCCTCGGTGATGCAGCTGCTGGGCGACCGGGCCTGGTGGCTGCCGCGACCGCTCGACCGCGTGCTGCCCACGCTCGACATCGAGCCGCCGGAGCCCCGGCAGGGGGAGCCGGCATGACCGGCGTCCCCGTGCCCGAGGTGCGCCCTCAGTCGACGGTCGGGTCGACCAGGCCCGCGCGGTGCGCGAGCACGACGAGCTGGGCCCGGTCGCGCGCGCCGAGCTTGGTCATCAGGCGGCTCACGTAGGTGCGGGCGGTCTCCGGGCTGAGGAACAGGGCGCGCCCGATCTCCTCGTTGGACAGGCCCAGGCCGACGTGGGTGAGGATCTCGAGGTCGCGCTCGGTCAGGCCCGCCAGCTGCTCCTCGCGGCTGCGCCTCGTCGGGAGCCGCGCGATCCGGTCCATCATCTGCCGCAGCACGCCGGGCGCCATGTCCGCCTCGCCGGCCGCCGCCCTCCGGACGGCGCGCCTCAGATCCTCGGCGTCGATGTCCTTGAGCAGGTAGCCGTCGGCCCCGGCGGCGAGCGCCTCCACGACGTCGTCGTCCTCGTCGAACGTCGTCAGGACCAGCACGGCCGCGCTCTTGAGGGACGGGTCCCTCCGGATCTCCCTGATCGCCTCGTGGCCGTTCATCGTGGGCATCTGGAGGTCCATCAAGAACACGTCGGGGGAGTGCTCGCGCCCCAGGGCGAGGGCCTCTCGCCCGTTGCGGGCCTGTGCCACCACGGTCAGGTCGTCGGCCACGTCGAGGATGGCCCGAAGCCCTTCGCGCAGCAGTCGCTGGTCGTCGACCAGGAGCACCTTGATCACGTCGCCGCCTCCCAGGGGATCGTGGCGTGGACGCGCCAGCCGCTGCTCGCGGTGTCGACGGTCAGGACGCCGCCCAGGTCCGCGACCCGCTCGCGCATGCCGCTCAGCCCGTGTCCCAGCTCGACCGGCGCGGTCCGGTGGCCGGCGCCGTCGTCGCAGATGCTCACGTCCACCGTGTGCGAGCCCGCGCAGGAGACGCGGACCTCGATGCGGCGGCCGGAGGAGTGCTTGAGCGCATTGGTGATCCCCTCCTGGGCGAGGCGGTAGATCGCCGCGCCGACGGGCACCGGCACGGCGACGTCCGGCACGTCGACGCGTACGTCGTAGCCGGCGGCGCGCGGTGCCTCGGCGAGGTGACGGATGTCCTCCAGGCCCGGCCCGGCCAGGCTGGCGTCCTGCTCGCGCAGCACCCGGACCGTCCGTCGCAGGTGCGACAGGGCCTCCGAGACCGCCGTCCTGACCATCGTGAGGCTCTGGTCCCTGCGCTCGGGTCCCACGTCGCGCTCGAGGGCCAGCCCCGCGTAGATCGACGCGACCGTCAGCGAGTGACCGATCGAGTCGTGCAGGTCGCGGGCCAGCGTGAGGCGGTCGTCGCGCTTCGTCACCTCCGCGTCGAGGTGGCGCTGACGCGCCAGCAGTCGGGTCACCTGGTCGCGCCTCAGGCGCAGCTGGCGGGTGGTGCGCAGGCTGTGGCCGAGGGCGATCACCGCGGCCATGAGCGCGACGTGGGACGCGAGCTCGTAGGCGAGGACGTAGGCCAGGTTCTGGTTCGAGGCGACCCGGTAGCCGGTGGACCCGAGCAGGGTCACGGCGCCGGTCGCCACCGCGGCCCGCGTGTGCCCCATCTCGGCCGCGGAGAAGAGGGCGGCCGCGACCGGCACGGCGACGCCCATGGCGGGGAATCCGGCCGCGTGATAGCTGAAGTAGCCGATCGTCGTCAGCACCAGCACGAGCAGCGGGTGGGCCCGCCGGATCAGCATGAGCAGCCCGAGGCCCACCGTCCACACGTAGGCCAACGGGTTGATCGGTCCCGTGAATCTGCCGCCCTGCCCCGAGGTGACGATCGTGGCCAGGATGACGATCACCCCGACGGCGAGCAGCACGTCGACCTTGCGGGCGTTCACCTCGCACCGTCCATTGCTCGATGCTAGGACGACATCGCGTCGCGCGGCGTCGCTCGCAGGCGACTCTCTCGATGGACACGAGCGGACGGGTGTCGCCTCCCGTCGATGGGCGCCCGTCCTCGGCGTTCCTACGGTGGGGGACGTGAAACCATCCCCCGCCTCACCAGCGGTCGGACGCCTCGCGCGGGCCGAGCGGAGCGCGGCCGTCGACCTCGTCGCCCGAGCGATGGTCGACAACCCGCTGCACGTGGCCGCCTACGGCGGCGACCCGGACGTGCGCCTCGTCGCGCACCGCAGGCTCGTCGGCGGCGCCATCGGTGTGATGGACGCGCTGGAGGTCCTGGCGCTGAGGTCCCGCGGCCGGGTCGTGGGGGTCGCCGGGATGGTCCCGGCCGGTCGCTGCCGGCCCACGGCGCGACAACGGCTCCGGCTGCTGCCGGTCCTGGCGAGGCTGGGACCCCGGGCCGGACGTCGGGTGGCGGGCTGGCTCGGGGAGTGGTCCCGGCACGACCTGCGCGAGCCGCACGTGCACGTCGGTCCCGTCGCCGTGCATCCGGACCTGCAGGGACGCGGGCTCGGCACCCGCCTCATGGCGGCCGTCTGCGCGGAGCTCGACTCCTCGGGGCTGCCGGGCTACCTGGAGACCGACAAGGCCGCCAACGTGCCCTTCTACGAGGGCTGCGGCTTCGAGGTGGTGGGTTCGGCCCCGGTCATCGGGGTCGAGAACTGGTTCATGCGTCGCCCCTCCGCGGCGCCGGTCCAGACCGCCTGACCTCCCGGGGGGCAACCTCGGGGCCGGACCGTGCGTCTCCCTCTCGTCCCGCCCGGGCACCTGACATGAGAACGGACACCCCATGCGTACGACCCTCCTGAGCACCGCGGCCCTGGCGGTCGCCGCCCTCACCCTCAGCCCGCTCGCCCCGGCCGGCGCCGCGGTGATCGACGTCACCGACCCCGCCGACCTCGGCCACGGCGTCGACCTCCGCGCGGTGCGGGTCGAGCACAAGGCGCGCAACATCGTCGTGACGACCACCCACGCCAACCTGCGCAAGACCTGGCGCAGCGGCTCCTCGGGATCGGTCTTCCTCGACACCGACCCCGCCGACCCGGGGCCCGAGTACGTCTTCGCCAGCGGCTACTTCGACGGCACCGACTACCAGCTGCTGTCGGTCGACGGCTTCGCCGCCAAGAAGTGGGGCGAGCCGGTCGAGGGCAGCTACCGGCTGCGCATCGACTACGACCGCGAGCAGGTGCGGATGCGGGTCGCCCGCGCGGCGCTCGGCTCGCCGGATCAGGTCCGCGTCGCCGTGCACGTGGCAGGGACGCGCCACGACGGCTCGAACGCCGGCACGGACTGGCTCGGCGAGCCGCGCAGCTTCACCGACTGGGTCGCTCGGTAGCCGGCGCTACGTGACGACGCGGACCTCCTGGGGCCAGCCGCACCCCTCGGCGACCTTGCCGGCCCACAGCTTGGCCGCATCGATGTCGGGCACGTCGACGATGGTGATCCCCCCGAGGTATTCCGTGCTCTCGGTGTAGGGCCCGTCGGTGATGGTGATGGTGCCGCTGGTGGCGTCGGCAGTGAACGCCTCGGCCATGTCCTCCTCGAGGCCGCCGGCGAAGACCAGGACCCCGGCGTCCTTCATCTCCTCGATGACCGCCTTGCTCGGCGCCACCCGGCCCTGGAACCACTCGGCAGGGTGGTCGCCCACCCAGTGCTGCTGGAAGTAGATGGCGTACTTCGTCATGTCGATCCTCCTCCTGCGGCCGCCCCGTGCGGCCGGTCACCACTCTGACGGACGAGCAGGGCCGAGATCGACAGGCGTCAGTCCGCCAGGAGGGCGAAGGTGGCGAGCGCGTGCACCAGCGTCCTCCCCTCCTGCTCGACGTCGGCCTCGCAGACGGTGAGGCTGTCCCCCCGCTTGCGCACCCGGGCGGTGACGACGAGCTGCCCGGGCCTGCCGGGGCGCAGGTAGGTGAGGGTGAGCTGACTGGTGGCGGGGGTCTCGCCGTCGACGGCGCTCCGGATCGCGGCGCCCATCGTCGCGTCGACCAGGGTGGCGAGCATGCCGCCGTGGACCGTGCCGGCCGCGTTGAGGTGCCGCTCGTCCGCCTCCACCGTGAGCGTCGAGCGTCCGTCCGTCGCCTCGGGGGTGTCTGCGCCGACCGTCGCCAGGAAGTCGTGCTGGGTGTGGGTCACGTGTCGCCGTACCCCTGACCCGGCGCTTGATCCCCGCCCCTCGCGCGCGTGGGCGCCGGGCTCAGTGGTCGTGGTCGGCGCCTCCGAGCTCGACCCGGTCGTCGTCGCCCGGCTCCACCACGACGAACTGGCCCATCATGCCGTCGTCCTCGTGCAGGAGCAGGTGGCAGTGGAACATGTAGGGGCGGGTGGGGTCGGCGTAGTCGTCGAAGCGCATGATCAGGTCGTAGGTGCGCAGCGGCTCGAGGTAGACGGTGTCCTTGAGCCCGGCCAGCTCCGGTGGCGGCGGTGAGCCGTCGATCGCGAGCACCTGGAACTGCACATCGTGCACGTGGAAGTTGTGGGGGAACAGGTTGCGGCTGTGCACGCTCCAGACCTCGACGGCGCCGAGGTGGGCGGTCACGTCGACGCGATCCATCTCCATCTGCCGGCCGTTGATGTCACGACCCTCGAGCTCGAACGTGCGCCGGACGTCGGCACTCGACTCCTCCAGCCGTTCGATCGCGGCCAGGGTGCCGGGGACGAAGACCCCGGCGTGGGGCCGGGCGGCCACCCGGAACTCCACGAGGTCGGCCTCGTCCTCGGCCCCGAACGCCTGGGGGGCGGCGACGTCGCCGAGCTCGGCCCCGAACGTGCGCAGGTGCACGGTCTCCCCGGCCTCGAAGGTGACCACCAGCTCGGCCCGCTCGCCCGGCGAGAGCCGGACGGTCTCCACCGCGACGGGCGCCTCGAGCAGGCCGCCGTCGGAGGCGACCAGCTGCACGGTGCGCCGGTCCGACATGCCGATGTCGTAGGTGCGGGCGGTCGACCCGTTGAGCAGCCGCAGCCGGGTCCGGGCGGCGGAGACGGTGAAGGTGGCGCCCGCGACGCCGTTGGCGAGCATGAGGTTGCCGAGCAGGCCGATCTCGTTGCCCCCGTCGTCGAAGACGAGGCGTCCGTCGACATCGATCTTCTTGTCCTGCACGATGATCGGGACGTCGTCGACCCCGTACGTGCTGGGCAGCGCGGGGCCCTCAGCGCCCGCGTCGTCGAGGACGAACAGCCCGGCGAGACCGCGGTAGACGTGCTCCTCGGTCTCCCCGTGGGGGTGCGGGTGGTACCACAGGGTGGCGGGGGCCTGCCGGACCTGCCAGGACGGGCTCCACGTCCCGCCGCCGGCGGCGATCGGCTGGTGCGGGCCCCCGTCCATCTCCGCCGGCAGGTGCATGCCGTGCCAGTGGACGGTCGTCTCGACGTCGAGCTCGTTCACCACGTCCACCCGCACGTCCTCGCCGACGGCCGCCCGGAGCGTCGGCCCGAGGTAGCTGCCGTTGAAGCCCCACGTCGGGGTCCGCACGCCCGGGCGGAACTCGTGGGTGCCCTGCTGGATCGTCAGCGAGAAGACGCGCGTCCCGTCCTCCAGCCGGGAGTCGGCCAGGGGTGGGATCGGGAGCGGGGTGTCGAACTCGACGGGCGGCTCCCAGACGTCCGGTCCGCCGCACGCGCTGGCGAGGGTCGTCACCGCGAACCCCGCGAGCCCGGCCTCGAGCAGCCGCCGGCGGGTCAGGCGGACCGGCCGCCGGCCGGGGAGGCGAGGGGGACGGGACGGGCTGGGGCGGTGTGGACGCGACATCTCCTCGAGGCTAGGGACGACCGCGCCCGCGGCCATGCGGGCCGGGGCGACACCTGCCTCGCTCCCGGGCGACTGTCCAACCGCGGGTCCCGTACGCGTCGCGTCCCGGCGTCCGTGGTCACGCTCTGCGGGGACTCCGCCGCCCGCTCCCGCTCCGTAGCGTCGCCCCATGAGCCCTGCACCCACTCCCTCGCGCTCCGCGCTCGTCGTCGGGGCGGGCGTCGGCGGCCTGACGGCGGCCGTCGCCCTGGCCGCCCGCGGCTGGCACGTGCGCGTGGAGGACGTGCGCGACACCGTGGACTCCCGCGGGGCCGCGCTGGGCCTCTGGCCGGCGGCCTGGCGTGGCCTCGAGGACGTGCACGTCACGCCCGGACTCGGCGAGGCCCACCCCTACCGGGCCGCCACCATCCGCTCGGTGGACGGGCGGGTCATGGGCCACCTGCCGCTCGGGCGCATCGAGAAGAGGGCCGGCGCGCCCGTGCGCCTGGTGACGCGGCCGGCGCTGATGGCCGAGCTCGTGTCCCGCGCCCGGGCCGCAGGTGTCGACCTCGCCCTCGGGACGGCGTTCGGCGGACCCGACCGGATCGCCGGCCACGACGTGGTGATCGGGGCCGACGGCATCAACAGCGTCGTACGTGGTCACGTGGCGGGTGTCGTGCGCCCGCGGAGCCTGGGAGCCGAGGTGTGGCGGGGCTCCTGCGACGGCACCGTCGGGCACTGGGGCGAGATCTGGGGGCGCGGGATGTTCGCCGGCGTCACGCCGGCCGGGACCGGCCGGACCAACTGGTACGTGCCCGTCGCCGACAGCGCGCCCGTGTCCTCCTTCCGCGACCTGCAGGACCGGCTCGCCGGGTGGCCGGCAGAGATCAGGGACGCCGTCGCCCGGACCGACCCGCCCGCCCTGCTGCGGCACCCGCTCCACGACCTGCCGCCCCTGCCGGCCTACTCGCGCGGCCGGCTCGTCCTGGTCGGCGACGCCGCGCACGCGATGGCGCCCAGCCTGGGCCAGGGCGCGTGCCAGGCCGTCCTCGACGCCCTGACCCTGGCCAGGCTCCTCGACGAGGACGACGTGGTCCCGGCGCTCGTGCGCTACGACCGGGTGCAGCGGCCCGTCGGCGAGCGGCTCGTGCGCCGGTCCAGGCGGCTGCTGGCGCTCCAGCTGTCGCCGCGGTGGTCACCGGTGCGCGACCTCGCGCTCCGCGTCACGGCCCCGGTGAGTCCGCGCTGGGCGTGACGGCGGAGTCGATCCACGGCGTCACGTCCGTCCTCCCCAGTGGATGGTCCGGGTCGGTGCGCCCTCCCTACGGTGCCGTGATGGATGACCAGCACCTCCACACCCACGATGACGAAGGAGCACGATGATGCGCGCGACCTACCGGATCCTGTCCGCCGCCCTCCTCGGGTCGGTGGCCGTCCAGATCTTCCTTGCCGGGCGCGGGATCGGCACCGGCTCGTTCGCGCCCCACCGGGGGTTCGCCTACGGCGTCCTGGTGCTCGCGCTGGTGACGACGGTGGCGGGGCTGGTGGCCCGGGCGCCCCGGCGCGCGGTGTCGTGCACCGCCGGCGCGTTCGCCCTGATGTTCCTGCAGCCGGTGCTCGTCCACCTGGGCAAGTCGGCGGGAGCCGACGCCGGCGGCGGCCTCTTCTTCGGGCTGCACGCCCTCAACGCCGTGGTGATGGTGTCCCTGCTCGTCGTCGCCCTGCGCCAGCCGTCGCCCCGGCGGCGGCCGACCGAGGAGGAGTCGGCCCGGGCGCGGGAGGGTGCCGCGTCGTAGCCACTTGTCAGGCGTCGTCCTCCCGACGGGGGCCGGGCGGGAGCCGCCAGAAGTCCCCGTCGAGCCCCCGCTCGTCCAGCAGGGCCTGCTGGTGCTCGCGTGTGGGCCGCCGGAAGTCGGGGTCGAGCCGGTCGGCGTACCAGTCGCGGGCGAGGTCCCACACCGTGACGGCGGACACGACCCGTCCGCGGCCCGGTGCGTGGGCCACCGTCCACCGGTCGGCGTGGTCGCGCGAGCAGAACATCCGGATCGCCGAGCACGTCGCGACGACGTCGTCCCACCACTCGGGCGCCGGTCGCGGGAAGCGGACCACGAGGTGCTCCGGGGGAGGGGTGGCCGGGCCGGCCGGGACGGACAGGGAGGCGGAGCAGTGCGGGCAGGTCGTGTCGACGCGTACGTCGAGGCCGAGGGCGGCACTGATCCCGAAGGAGTCCCACGCACATCCGCCCCACCACCGTCGGTCGTCCCCCTCGCCGAGGGGGGTGACGACGAACCCCATCGGGGAGGCGGCGAACGGGTGCGCCATCCGGATGGAGTCGCCGGCCCCGTCCAGGACCAGCAGGTGGGCGTCCGCGAGGTCGCCGAGCAGCTCTCGCACCTGCCCGGGCGGCGCAGCGGTGCTGCGGGCGAGCTCGGCAAGCGTCGGGGCGCGCCCCTCCCGCGCGAACGCCTCGAGCGCGAGCAGGCGCAGGCGGCGGCCCTCGGCGCTGCTCATCGGGTCGGGTCGACGGTGCTGCTCCATGGACGGTCCTGCGCTTTCGTCGTCGTTGCCGGTCTCACGAGCCGACCCCGCCGACGCTAGGTCGTCCGCACGACTCCCGGAGTCGTCGTGGGGCGACCTGCGCGTCGCAGCCGCGCGTCCCCGCGCTTCGTCGGGACCGACAGCCCTCGGCATTCGTCGTTCCGGGGTGAGGCCGTTCCAGTACGTTCCGGGCATGAGAGCGATCGTCCAGAGCGGCTACGGATCTGTCGACGACCTCACCCTGGGCGAGGTGCCGGTGCCGGAGCCGGCCCCGGACGAGGTGTTGGTCAGGATCCGGGCGGCGTCGGTGCACCCGGACGTGTGGCACGTCGTGGCCGGCCGACCCGCGGTGCTCCGCCTCATGGGCTCCGGGATCAGGACGCCTCGCGAGCAGGTGCCGGGGACCGACGTCGCCGGGGTGGTGGAGGCCGTGGGCAGCGCGGTGACCCGGTTCGAGCCGGGCGACGAGGTCTTCGGAGAGACCGTTCGCGGTGTCCAGTGGCGCAACGGCGGGGCGTTCGCCGAGTACGCCACCGCCCCTGAGGAGGGGGTGGCGCTCAAGCCATCCAACGTCAGCTTCGAGGAGGCGGCCGCCGTGCCGACCGCCGGCCTCATCGCGCTGAGCAACCTGCCCCGACGTCGGGTGCCGGCCGGGTCGAGAGTCCTGGTCAACGGCGCCGCGGGAGGCGTCGGCGCGATGGCCGTGCAGCTCGCCAAGGTGTACGGCGCCCACGTCACCGGGGTCGACCACACGAGCAAGCTCGCCCTCGTGGGCTCCCTCGGCGCGGACCGGGTCATCGACTACACGTCCGAGGACTTCACGCGTAGCGGCGAGCGGTGGGACCTCGTCTTCGACGTGCCCGGAAACCACTCCTTCCGGGAGATCCGCCGCGCACTCGACCCGCGAGGCAGCTACGTCCTGATCGCGCACGACGCGTTCGGCGCGACCGAGCACCGCTGGCTCGGCAGCATCCCGCGCGTGCTCGGACTGGTGGCACGCTCGGCGGTGTCCCCCCAGCTGCGCGGCGGGTCCTTCGCAGCACCCGACAAGAGGGCGCTGATGGGCACGCTCGCGGGCTACCTGGAGGCGGGCCAGCTGCGGGTGGTGGTGGACCGGACCTTCCCCCTGGACCAGGCGGCCCGAGCGATGCGCCACCTCATGTCCGGCCAGCCGGTGGGACGAGTCGTCCTCCGCATCGACGACTGAGGCACGGCGTCGATCGCCGCAGCTGCTCCTCAGGCGGTCTCGGGGAACTTCACGCCCGTGTTGGCGTGGCAGCGGTAGCCGAAGGGGTTCTTGGCCAGGTACTGCTGGTGGGGGTCCTCGGCGTAGTAGTACGGCGTCTCGCTGGCGGGGCGGATCTCGGTGGTGATCTCGCCCAGGCCGCGGCGGGCGAGCTCGTCGCCGTAGACCTTGGTCAGCTCGCGGGCGGTCTGCTCCTGCTCGGGGGTGGTCCAGTAGATCGCCGAGCGGTACTGGGTGCCGACGTCGTTGCCCTGGCGCATGCCCTGGGTCGGGTCGTGGATCTCGAAGAACCTCTTCAGCAGGTCGGCGTAGGAGACGACGGAGGGGTCGAAGACGACGCGGATCGCCTCGGTGTGGCCGGTCTGTCCGCTGCAGACCTCCTCGTAGGTCGGGTGGGGTGTGCTGCCGCCGGCGTAGCCGACCGACGTCGACCAGACGCCGGGGATCTGCCAGTAGACCTCCTCCGCGCCCCAGAAGCAGCCCAGGCCGAGGATCGCGACCTCGTGCCCCTCGGGGACCTCGTCGCTGACGACGGGGGTGTGCAGCACCACGTGCTCGCCCAGGGTCCAGGGCTGCTGCTCACGCCCCGGGAGCGCCTGGTCGGGGGTGGGGAGGGTGGTGGGCTTGCCGAATCCGAACATGGCTCAAGTGTCGCGCGCCGGGCAAGCGCGCTCGGGCCGGGGAGCCGCGTACGTAGTTCCACGCGGTCTAGACGTCGTGCTGTCACCGATGCGCGGTCCGTGGCGGCGGAGGACGGTGTGGAGGCGTCAGCACCACCCGCCGAAGGGAATCGTCATGTCGTCACGTCGATCAGCCAGGCCGCTCCTCGTCGCCGTCCTGGCCGGGATCCTGGTCGGGGGCGGCCTCATGGCCGTCACTCCGGCCGGCGCCGAGGTCAGCAGCGCGGTCGCCACGCAGTGGAAGAAGGTCTGGAAGAAGGAGCTGCGGCCCCTGGCCGACAAGCGCTACCGCACCAAGAAGCAGAGCGACGCGGCCTACCAGCCGAAGGGCTCCTACGAGCCCGCCGGCTCGGGCTACTCCAAGGGTGAGAGCGACGCCAGGTACGCCGGCGCGGGGGCGTCCTACACGAAGGCGGAGAGCGACGCGCGGTACGCCGCGGCGCCCGGCCTCCTCCGCGGCGTCTACCTGCACCAGGTCGCGCCGGGCACGACCCTGCTGAGTCAGTCCGTCGACTTCGGCTTCACCCTCGCCACTCCGCCGGAGGCGCACTACATCGGAGTCGGGGCCCCGGTGCCGGCAGGCTGCTCGGGATCCGTGGCGGCCCCCAACGCGGCGCCCGGCCACCTGTGCGTCTTCGAGAGCGGCTCGGCCAACGTGGGCGGGAAGGACGTCTTCAACCCGGGGACCGTGACCGCTGGGTCCGCCGCCTACGGGGCGACGATCGTCGGCTCGCAGACGAACAGCGCCACCACGGCGTGGTTCCGCGGGACCTGGGCGATGCGCCCGGGCTCGCCCGTCGTGAGCGCGGGCTTCGCTGCGTCGGCGCCCGCAGCGGTGAACCGCGGCGTCGAGGGCGACGCCGCGGCTCCCTGAACGACCAGCAGGACGGCACCACACCCAGCTCCGCAGTCCCCGGGCGGGGCCCCATCCCCGCGCGGGGACTACGCTCGCCGGGTGACCCAGGAACGCGCCAACAAGGCCGGGTTCGAGACGCGTGCGATCCACGCCGGCTACGAGCCCGACGCGATGACGGGGGCGGTCAACCCGCCCATCTACGCCAGCAGCACCTACAAGCAGGACGGCGTCGGAGGACTGCGCGGCGGCTACGAGTACAGCCGCTCCGCCAACCCCACGCGTACGGCACTCGAGGGCGCGCTCGCGGCCGTCGAGGACGGCGAGCGGGGCTTCGCCTTCGCCTCCGGCCTCGCCGCGGAGGACGCGATCATCCGGGCGCTGACCCGGCCCGGCGACCACGTCGTCATCCCCGACGACGCCTACGGCGGCACCCACCGGCTGTTCGACAAGGTCGCCAAGGTGTGGGGCACCGACCACAGCTCGGCGTCGGTCGCCGACACCGAGGCCGTGGCCGCGGCGATCGAGCCCGGCCGCACCAAGTTGGTGTGGGTGGAGACCCCCACCAACCCGATGCTCACCGTCGGCGACATCGAGGCGCTCGCGCGGGTCGCCCACGACTCCGGCGCGCTGCTGGTGGTCGACAACACCTTCGCCTCGCCCTACCTCCAGCAGCCCTTGACGCTGGGCGCCGACGTGGTGGTGCACTCCACGACCAAGTACGTCGGCGGGCACAGCGACGTCGTCGGGGGAGCGGTGGTGGTGCGCGACCTCGAGCTCGCCGAGAAGATCGGCTTCCACCAGAACGCCATGGGTGCGGTGGCCGGCCCCTTCGACGCGTTCCTCACCCACCGCGGCCTCAAGACCCTCGGCGTGCGGATGGACCGCCACTGCGACAACGCGGAGCGGATCGTCGACTTCCTCGACGGCGACGAGCGCGTCGACCAGGTGATCTATCCCGGTCTCGCCGCGCACCCCGGCCACGAGGTCGCGGCCCGCCAGATGAGGCGCTTCGGCGGGATGGTCTCCTTCCGCGTCGCCGGCGGCGTCGAGCGGGCCCTGGCGGTCTGCGAGCGCGCCGAGGTGTTCACCCTCGGGGAGTCCCTCGGCGGCGTCGAGTCGCTCATCGAGCACCCCGGGAGGATGACCCACGCCAGCGTCGCGGGCACCGACCTCGAGGTGCCCGACGACCTGGTGCGGCTGAGCGTCGGCATCGAGAGCGTCGCCGACCTGCTCGCCGACCTCGACCGCGCCCTGGGCTGAGGCGTGCCCCCTCCCGTCGCGGCGGAGACCCGCGTCGTCTGCGTCGACTTCGGGTCGACCTTCACCAAGGCGGCGCTGGTCGACGCCGCGACGGGGGAGCTGCTCGCCACCGCGAGCCACCCCACCACCCTCCCCGACGCCGGGGGTGACGGCGACGTCCTCGACGGCTACGACGCCTGCCTGGCGGCGCTGGCCGAGCAGGACCCCGGTGCCATCGATGCCGACGTCCTCGCCTGCTCGTCGGCCGGCGGCGGGCTGCGGATCGCGGTCGTGGGCAACGAGGAGCTGGTCACCGCCGAGGCGGGCCGGCGGGTCGCCCTCTCCAGCGGCGGCAAGGTCGTGCTCGTCCTCCACGGCGGCCTCGACGCCACCGGGCTCGAGTGGCTCCGGGCCGCCGAGCCCGATGTCGTGCTGCTGGTCGGCGGCACCGACGGCGGCAACGCCGAGGTGCTGGAGGGCGACGCCCGGTTCCTGTCCGACGTCCCGTGGCCGGGCCCGGTCGTGGTGGCCGGGAACGTCGAGTCGCAGCCGGTGGTCGCCGAGCTGCTCGCCGCCTCGGGCACCCCCCACGTCCTCGCCGACAACGTCGTGCCGCGCATCGGGGTCCTGGCTCCCGACGGCGCGCGCCGGGCCATCCGAGAGATCTTCCTCAGCCACGTCATCGGCGGCAAGCACCTCAGCAGCCGCACCGACGCGCGCGGGCGCACCTTCACCGACATGGTGCGCGGCGCCACGCCCGACGTCGTGCTCACCGGCGTCGAGCTGCTCGCGCGCGGCCTCGACGACGAGCACCCGGGCGCCGGCGACGTCGTGGTCGTCGACGTGGGCGGCGCGACCACCGACGTCCACAGCGTCGTCGAGCTCGACCCGGAGGACAGCGGCCTGGCCCGCGAGGTCGTCGCGACCACCCCGGTGACCCGCACGGTCGAGGGCGACCTCGGCATGCGCTGGTCGGCGATCTCGACGGTCGAGGCGGCCGGCCGCGACGACCTGCACGAAGCCGCCGTACGCCGTCGCGAGCGCCCCGACCTCCTGCCCGACAGCGACGCCGAGCAGGAGGCCGACCTCGCCATCGCCGCGGCCGCGGTCCGGATCGCGCTCGAGCGCCACGCGGGGCGGAGCAAGGTCGTGGTGAGCCCCGAGGGCCGGGTGGTCGAGCGCAGCGGGAAGGACCTCCGCGAGGTCGACCTGCTCGTCGGCTCGGGCGGGGTGCTGCGCCACGGCGGGCCCGACGCCGTACGACGCGTGCTGGTGCCGGCCACCGGCGACGCCTTCGAGGGCGGCTGGCAGCTGCCCCGCGCGCCACGCGTCGTGGTGGACCACGACTACGTCCTCGCGGCCGCCGGTCTGCTCGCCGCGGACCACCCGGTCGCGGCACACCGACTGTTGGGTGGTCTCAGGGCCACGGGGGGATCGGTAGCGTGAGCGACGTGAGCGATCACGGCAGGCCCGCGTCCGACGTCCCCGGCGACACCGAGGTCGAGTCGGGGCGACGCCGCTTCTTCGCCGCGCTGGCTCGCGAGGAGGACGGTCTCGCCGAGCGCATCGTCAGCCAGTGGGCGCAGGGACGCGCCGAGCGCCGGTCCGAGCCCGCCTTCACCACCGGGCCGTCCAACTTCAGCCGCGCCCAGGTGCCGTGGGGGCTCGACCTGGCCGCGGCGTGGTCCTGGCGCCTCATCGTCATCGTGGTCGCCGGTCTCGGCCTGCTCTGGACGCTGCGCTACTTCGCCGTGATCACCCTGCCGATCGCGATCGCGCTGCTGTTCGCGGCGATGGCGTCGCCGCTCGTCGTGTGGCTGCGGCGGGTCGGGGTGCCACGTGGGCTCGCGACGG
This sequence comes from Nocardioides sp. Z24_21, assembly GCF_058134345.1. Lineage (NCBI taxonomy): Bacteria > Bacillati > Actinomycetota > Actinomycetes > Propionibacteriales > Nocardioidaceae > Nocardioides > Nocardioides sp. Z24_21. The sequence continues at coordinate 746,440 of NZ_JBYTTH010000001.1, read as the reverse complement.
GCATGGTCATGATCGTCGGGATCGGCACCGTCGCCCTGCTGCTCACCTTCGTCGGCCAGCAGGTCGCGCAGGGCGCCAGTGACCTCGCCGACTCGGTCGTCACCGGCCTCGGCCAGGTCCGCGACTGGCTGCGCACCGGGCCCCTCAACGTCTCCGACTCCCAGCTCGACGGCTACATCAAGCAGGTGCAGTCCGCCGTCTCCGGAAGCACCGGCGCCGACGGCGTGGTCACCCGCGCCACCGAGGTCGGCACGGCACTCGGACACGTCGTCGCGGGCTTGTTCATCGTGCTGTTCTCCACCTACTTCTTCCTCGCCGACGGCGAGCGCATCTGGTCGTGGCTGGTCCGCCTCGCCCCGCGGGCCGCGCGCGAGCGCGTCGACGCCTCGGGACGGGTCGCCTGGGTGTCGCTGACGCAGTTCGTGCGGGCCACGGTGCTGGTGGCGCTCGCCGACGCCATCGGCATCATGATCGTGGCCTACTTCCTGCAGGTGCCCTTCGTCGTGGCCATCGGCGTGCTCGTCTTCCTCGGCGCGTTCGTACCGATGATCGGCGCCACCGTGGCCGGCACGGTCGCCGTGCTCGTCGCGCTGGTCGACCAGGGCCCGTGGACGGCGCTGCTGATGCTCGGCGGCGTGATCCTGGTGCAGCAGGTGGAGGGCCACGTCCTGCAGCCGTTCCTGATGGGCCGCTTCGTCTCGCTGCACCCCCTCGGCGTGATCGTGGCGATCGGGTGCGGCGTGCTGGTCGCGGGCGTCGCCGGCGCGCTCATCGCCGTCCCCCTCGCCGCGGCCGGCAACGCGGTCGCCCAGCACCTCGCGTCCTACACCGAGATCGGTGAGGAGGACCACGACGAGGCCCTCGACGAGGACATCGGGCCACCGCCCACCGAGGCCGACGAGGTCCCCGACGACGACAGCCCGCTCGCCGGCCCCGAAGCGCCCGACCCCGACGAGAAGGACCCGTCATGACCGCCCCGCAGGTCTCCCTCGCCGACATCGTCGCCGCGCGCGAGATGCTCGACGGCGTCACCGTGACCACGCCCATGGAGGAGTCACGCTGGCTCTCCGCGCTGGTCGGCGGCCCGGTCGCGCTGAAGTGCGAGAACCTCCAGCGCACGGGCTCGTTCAAGTCACGAGGGGCCTACGTGCGGATGGCCCGCCTGTCCCCGGAGGAGCGGGCCAACGGCGTCGTCGCGGCCTCCGCCGGCAACCACGCCCAGGGCGTGGCGCTCGCCGCCGCCAAGCTCGGCATCCCCGCGACCGTCTTCATGCCGGAGGGGGCACCGATCCCCAAGGAGAACGCGACCCGCGGCTACGGCGCGGCGGTGGTGTTCCACGGCCGCTACCTCGAGGACTCGCTCGTCGCAGCCCGCCGGTTCGCCGAGGAGACCGGGGCGGTGCTCATCCACCCCTTCGACCACGCCGACATCGTGGCCGGGCAGGGCACCCTCGGGCTCGAGGTGCTCGAGCAGGCGCCCGACGTACGCACGGTGCTGGTGCCGACCGGCGGCGGCGGGCTGCTCGCCGGGGTCGCGATCGCGATCAAGGCGCTGCGCCCCGACGTCCGGGTGGTGGGGGTGCAGGCCGAGGGGGCGGCCGCCTACCCCGGGTCGCTCGCGGCCGGGTGCCCGGTGCCGCTGGAGTCGATGAGCACGATGGCGGACGGCATCGCCGTCGGGATGCCCGGCGACATCACCTTCGCGGCCGTGCGCCACCACGTCGACGAGGTCGTCACGGTCACCGAGGAGTCACTCTCGCGTGCGCTGCTCGCGCTCGTCGAGCGCGCCAAGCAGGTCGTCGAGCCGGCCGGCGCGGCCGCCGTCGCCGCGCTGCTCGACAACCCGGCCGGCTTCGAGACGCCGGCGGTGGCGGTGCTCTCGGGCGGCAACATCGACCCGCTCCTGCTCGGCAAGGTGATCCGCCACGGCCTCGCCTCGGCCGGGCGCTACCTCTACCTGCGCGTGTGCATCCCCGACCTGCCGGGCGGCCTGGCGTCCCTCCTCTCCGAGGTGGGCGCCGAGGGTGCCAACGTGCTCGAGGTGGCGCACGAGCGGCTCTCGCCCTCGCTGCACCTCAACGAGGTGGAGGTGCGCATCCAGCTCGAGACGCGCGGCGAGCCGCACGCCGCGCACCTGGTGCAACGGCTGCGCGAGCGCGGCTACCGCGTCGACTCCTGAGCGGGCCGGTCAGGCCCTGTAGGGCTCCGCGTCTTTCCTCGGCGTGGGTCGGTCGGAGTCCCCGCTCGAGCGGGGACTCCGACACCTGGAGGCGGTTGCAACCCCCTCCAGGTGTCGGACTACCCCACGGAGCTGGCCGGAGCACGTGCGGAGCGCAGCAGCAACGCCCGCAGTGCGGCCGGGCCGCGGCAGCGGGCACCACGGGAGTACGCGCCACCGCCCGCCTCGGTGCGCCGGGGTGGCGGGCGGTGGCGACGCGCTCAGGCCTTGTAGGGCTCCGCGTCCACGATCGTGACGCTGAGCTCCTTGCCGTTGGGCGCGGTGTAGGTGACCTCGTCGCCGCGCGAGCGGCCGTTGATCGCCGCGCCCATCGCGGACTGCGGGGAGTAGACGTCGAGCTCGTCGCCCTCGCTGAGGTTCTCGCGAGCACCGAGGAGGAACTTCTCGTGGTCGCCGCCACCGAAGTCGACGGTGACGACCATGCCGGGCTCGACCACGCCGTCGTTGGGCGGGGTCTCGCCGACCTCGGCCTTGCGCAGCATGTCCTCGAGCTGGCGGATGCGGGCCTCCTGCTTGCCCTGCTCGTCCTTGGCGGCGTGGTAGCCGCCGTTCTCCTTGAGGTCACCCTCGTCGCGGGCGGCCGAGATGCGCTCGATGATCTCCTGGCGCTTGGGTCCCTTGAGGTCCTCGAGCTCGGCCTGCAGCTTGTCGTAGGCCTCCTGGGTCAGCCAGATGGTGCCCTGGTCGGTCATGTCGGTGCTCCTGCTCACGTGGTAACTGGACGAGGGTGTGCCTCAGCCGCCCTGCATGGGGTCGGTGTGGTGGGTCTTCCGTCCGATCGGAGTGGGCGCGGCGACGGACGTCGGCCAGCGCACCCGGACGGGCAGAACGCTCAGGTTAGCAAGACTGGCGCAAAAGTGCAGGCCGACGGTCAGCGCGGCCGGGGCTGGCCGGGCGCGGTGCAGCCGAGCTTCTCGACCGACGTCGCCCGGCGCTCGGTGCGGATCACGACCTCGTTGACGCCGTCGACGGGGGTGAAGGCCAGCTCGCCGACGGCCGTCTTGTCCTCCGCGAGCGCGCGTACGCGGCAGCTCGCCTGCACGCCGTCCTCGAGCTCGACGTCGACGCGGGCCCGCACCTCGTGGTCGTCGGTCACCTCGAAGGTGACGACGTCTGAGCGGACGTCGGGGCTGCCGTGGAACCACGCCGCCCACCCCAGCCAGGTGAGCCCGACGACCGCCAGGACGACCGTCAGCGCGATGGCCACGGGTCGTCCCCAGCGGGCCGGCGCGCCATAGCGATCGCTGAGGTCGGTGAGGTCGGTGGTCACGCACAGAAGGGTAAGTCCCCCCTCCTAGACTCCTCGCATGGCCCAGCCCCCCGCAGACCGGCACCCCCGCGAGACGCCCCGCGCCGGTCTCCGACTCATGCACGTGCACGCCCACCCCGACGACGAGTCGAGCAAGGGCGCGGCGTCCACGGCGAAGTACGTCGCAGAGGGTGTCGACGTCCACGTCGTCACCTGCACCGGCGGCGAGCGCGGCTCGGTGCTCAACGCCAAGATGGACCGCCCCGAGGTCTGGGACAACATCACGGAGATCCGTCGCGAGGAGATGCACCGCGCCCGCGACATCCTCGGCATCCGGCAGGACTGGCTCGGCTTCGTCGACTCCGGCTGGCCAGAGGGCGACCCGCCGCCGCCCCTGCCCGAGGGCTGCTTCGCCCTGGTGCCGCTGGAGGAGGCGACCGAGCGGCTGGTGCGCCTGATCCGCGAGTTCCGCCCCCACGTGCTGACGACCTACGACGAGCGCGGCGGCTACCCGCACCCCGACCACATCCGCTGCCACGAGGTCTCGGTGGCCGCCCACCGCGCGGCCGGCGACCCTGACCGGTTCCCCGACGCGGGGGAGCCGTGGCAGCCGATGAAGCTCTACTACCACCACGGCTGGAGCTGGGCGAAGACCAACGCCCTGCACGAGGCGATGCTCGCCCACGACCTCGAGTCGCCCTACGCCGAGCGGCTGGCCACGTGGAAGCGCGAGCCCGACTGGGACGACCGCATCACCACGCGGGTGCCGTGCGGCGACTACTTCGGCGTGCGTGACCAGGCCCTGCTCGCCCACGCCACCCAGATCGACCCCGACGGCATGTGGTTCGCGATCCCGCGCGAGATCCAGCAGAAGGTATGGCCCACCGAGGACTACGAGCTGGTCGAGTCGACGGTCGAGACCTCGCTGCCGGAGGACGACCTGTTCGCGGGGATCCCGACACCCGCTCCCTAGGGGGGAGGTGGGACACTGGGGGCATGCTCGACCTGCTGATCGTCCTCCTCGAAGACCCCACCCCCGAGCCGACCGAGGTCAAAGCCGGCCCGCTGGGCTTCGCGGTGTGGATCTTCATGATCCTCGCGGTCGTCGTCATCGCGTTCAGCCTGGTCAAGCAGCTGCGCAAGGCGCAGGCGGCCAAGGACGCCGGCGTCTACGGCGACGAGCCCGCGCAGCGCGACGCGACGGACTCCTCCGCCGCCACCGACGAGCGCTGACCCACCCGGCCGCTCACCCCTGCCGCCGACCCGACCGTCGGCTCGGCAGCCACCAGTTCCACCGCCCGAGCAGGGTCATCGTCGACGGCAGCAGCAGGCCGCGTACGACGGTCACGTCGAGGAGCACGGCCACGCTCATGCCCACGCCGATCTCCTTGACCGCGACGAGCTCGCCCATCGCGAAGCCCAGGAAGACGATGCCGATCGCGACGGCGGCCAGTGTGACGACCGGGCCCGAGGCCGTGATGCCCTCCAGCACCGCGCGGTCGGTGACCGTGCGCGGGTCGACGGGCCGAGCGCGGCGGCGCGTCGGACGCTCCCCGGCGGCGGCGTCCCACGCCTCGCGGATCCGGGCGACCAGGAACACGTGGTAGTCCATGGACAGCCCGAACGCGAACATGAACAGCAGCAGCGGGGTGGTGACGTCGAGGGCGCCCCACGGCTCGAAGCCGAGCACGGAGGAGCCCCACCCCCACTGGAAGACCGCGACGACCACGCCGAGGGTCGCGCACAGCGAGAGCAGGTTGAGCAGCACCGCCTTGACCGGCACGACCACCGAGCGGGTGAGCAGCCCGAGCAGGAGCGCCGTGAGCAGCACGACCACGGCGACCGCCAGCGGCGCGCGCTCGGCGAGGGCGTCGCGGGTGTCGACGAGCTCAGCGGTCGGACCGCCCACCAGGACGTCCGAGCCGAGGTCGGCGGCGCGCAGCCGCCGGACCAGGTCCTGGGCGAGGGGCCCGTCGTAGTCGCCGGCCCCGTCGGGCTCCGGCTCCACGACCAGCCGGCTGAGGTCGCCGGGCACGGGGTCGAGCAGCATCACGTCGGCCACGCCCGGCAGGCCGACGATGCGCGCCATCGCGTCGGCCGTCTCCTGGGACGTGTAGGGCGCGTCGACCAGCACCGTGACCGGTGTCGCGACCTGCTCGGGAAAGCCGCGCTCGATCGCCGACTGGACCTGCCGCGGCTCGCTGTCCGCGGGCAGTGAGCGGGCGTCGGAGTTGCGCAGGTCGAGCGACAGCAGGGGTGTGCTGAGCAGGAGCAGCAGGGCCGTGGCGCCCAGCAGGACCGGCCACGGTCGGGCCAGCGCGAGCCGGGCCAGCCGCGGCAGGAGCGCGTGCGCGCTCGGGGTCCCGCCGAGCACCCGGCGGGGCGCCGGGGCGGCGATCCAGGGGTGGGCGACCGCGACCAGCGCGGGGGCGAGGGTGAGCCCGGCCAGGGTCGCCGCCGCGACGGCGACGAGACCGCCGACGGCCATGGGGGAGAGCACCGGATCGCCGACCAGCAGCAGGCCCGCCAGCGCCGTGCCGACCGTCAGGCCCGAGACGAGCACGGTGCGTCCTGCCGTGGCCAGGGTGGTGCCGAGCAGGTCGGCGGTGCCCGTGCGTCCCGGCGCCGCGGCCCGCTCCTCGCGGAAGCGTCCGAGCACCAGCAGGGCGTAGTCGACGGCCAGTCCGAGGCCCAGCAGCGTGACGACGTTGACGGCGTACTCGCTCACCGCGCTGACCCGCGCCAGGCCGGCGAGCGCCAGCAACGCGACGGCGACCGTGCCGAGCGCGGTGACCACCGGGAGCAGGCCGGCCACGAGACCGCCCAGGACGAGCGCCAGCACGACGAGCAGCACGAGCACCGCGACGCCCTCGCCCCGCGCGGCGTCCCGGATCGCCTGCTCGGCGAAGGCCTCCTCGGCCAGCAGTGGGCCGCCCACGAGCACCTCCGGCACGGCGACCTTCCGCAGCGTGTCCTCCACCCGCTGGACCGCCGCCCGGGCCCGCTCGTCGTCGACCGTGGGATCGATCTCCACGGTGACGACCGTGCCGGTGCGGTCGGGCGCCACCAGGTCCTGGGCCCCGGTGGTCCACGGGTCGCGCACCTCGACGACGTCGGGCAGGTCGCGCACGTCGTGCAGGACGCGGCTGGCCTGGTCGATGAGGTCGATGCCGTAGATGTCCGCCCCGGACAGCACGGCGACCACGAGCTCGCCCTCCGGGTCGTCGGCCGCGAGCCGCCGCTCCAGCTGCGCCGACTCGGCCTCGGCGCGCAGCGGGTCGGGGGTCCGCGCGAGGTCGAAGACCGATCCCCCGAGGATCGCGCCCGCGACGGCCAGGGCCGCCCACGCCGCGAGGACGACACGTCGCCACCGGTGGAGCAGCCGTCCGAGGTCCGCGAGCACGAGCGCGACTGTAGCCACCCGCCGCGCTTCTGACGATTGCCGGTCAAAAGTTGTTCACAAGGCGTCGGATGCGCCCTAGGGTGAGCCACGTCACAGCTCTCCCGGCGTGCGTCGTGCCGTCGGGCGCCCAGGAGGTCCCGGTGTCGAAGTCCGTCGTGCTCCACCCGCGCTCGCGCGCCGCCCGCACCGGCTCACGTCGCCGTTCCCGCTGGGGCGCCGGCGCCCTGGCCGTCACCGTGGCGGCCGGCCTCACGGCCGCGATGCCGAGCGCGTCGGCGGTGCCCCCGGGCGACGAGGCGGGGGTGACCATGCGCGCCTTCCAGCTCGGCCAGTCGATCTCCGAGCTGTGCACGCTCAAGTCGGGGCAGACCCCCAACGTCGACCAGCTCGAGCCGGTCGTCGACTGGGCGAGCCCGGCCGACTTCGGGGGCCTCGAGGACAACTTCGTCGTCGAGGTGCTGGCCAACCTCTCCATCGAGGAGGCGGGGACCTACGAGTTCCGGCTGGTCAGCGACGACGGCTCGCGGCTCACCATCGGCGACCAGGTCGTCGTCGACCACGACGGTCTGCACGGCGACACGGCCAAGGACGGCTCGATCACCCTGGGCGCCGGGGCCCACCCGCTGCGGATCGACTACTTCGAGGCCGGCGGCGGCGAGCGCCTGACGCTGTCGTGGCGCAAGCCCGGCGAGCCGGGCTTCACGGTCGTTCCCACCTCCGCCCTCAGCACCGAGGCCAACGTGACGCGGGTGACGGCCCCTGGCTTCAAGTACTGCGAGGGCCAGAGCGACTCCGCCGGCGACGGGCTCCAGCTCGACGGCCTCAACCCCGCCTACGACCTCGTCGACCTGCGCCCCGCCGGCTTCGAGCCGCAGGTCACCGGCCTGGAGTGGGACGGCGACGACCTGCTCGTCCTCACGTGGGGCGGCAACGGCAACGACCAGGGCAACGTCGAGCTCGGCGAGCTCTGGCGCCTCGAGGGGGTCGAGGACGCGACCTCCCCGGCCGACGTCACCCGCACCCGGATCGCCGGCGAGCTCAAGGAGCCGCAGGGCATCGCGGTCGTCGACGGCGAGATCTACGTCTCGGAGAAGACCGGCCTGGTCAGGCTCACCGGCGAGGACCCCCAGGGCGTCTTCCACACCCGGGACGAGATCGCGGACTACCCGTTCGACGGCAACTTCCACGAGTTCGGCTTCGGGATGCTCTACCGCGACGGCAAGTTCCACGTGAACCTGTCGGTGTCGATCAACCTCGGCGGCGCGACCACGGTGCCCCAGGGCTCCCACGACCGCGGCACCCACATCACCATCGACAGGGAGACCGGCGCGATCGACGTCGTCGCCGGTGGCCTCCGCACCCCGCACGGCATGGGCTGGGGTGCCGACGGCGAGATCTTCGTGACCGACAACCAGGGCGGCTGGCTGCCCGCGTCCAAGCTGCTGGAGATCAAGCCGGGCGAGTTCTACAACCACTACACCACCGAGCCGGACGGCAGCCCGGGTCGGTTCGACGACCAGCCGGTGACCAAGCCGGTGCTGTGGATGCCGCAGAACGAGATCGCCAACTCCCCGAGCACCCCCATCGTCGTGGAGGAGGGCCCCTACGCCGGCCAGATGTTCATCGGCGACGTGACCTACGGCGGCCTGCAGCGCGCCGACCTGGAGAAGGTGGACGGCCGCCACCAGGGCGCGCTGTTCCGGATGACCCAGGGACTCGAGGCCGGCGTCAGCCGCGTCCTCGCCGCCCCGGGTGGCTCACTCATCGTCGGAGGCCTCGGCGCCGGCGGCAACTGGGGCCAGACCGGCAAGCTGCGCTACGGCCTGCAGAAGCTCGACCTGAGCGGTGACGTGCCCTTCGACATGGCGTCGATGGACGTCGTCGAGGGCGGCTTCGAGATCACCTACACCGAGCCGCTGTCGGCGCAGACCCTGACCGACCTGGCGTCGAAGTACCAGCTCGAGCAGTGGCGCTACCGCGCCACGGCGCAGTACGGCGGCCCCAAGCTCGACGAGGAGAGCCTCGAGGTCACCAGCGCGACGGCCAGCGACGACGGCCGCACGGTCACCCTCCAGGTCGAGGGCATGAAGCCCGACCGCGTCGTGCACCTGCGCTCGCCCCGGCCCTTCGACTCGGCCTCGGGCCAGACGTTGTGGAGCACCGAGGCCTGGTACACGCTCAACAGCTACCCCGGCTACGTCGAGCCGCCGCCGACGCCCGCCCCGTTCGGCCTCTACGAGCTCGAGGACGGCGAGCTGTCCGGCTCTGCCCGGATCGACACCGAGCACGCCGGCTACAGCGGCAGCGGCTTCGTCGCCGGGATGGGCGAGGACGGCGCCGGCTCCGAGGTGCAGGTGGTCGTCGACGAGGCCGGCGCGTACGACCTCACGCTCGGCTACGCCAACGGGCCCAACCCGTTCGAGGGCGACAAGACGCTGAGCCTCTACGTCGGCGGGGAGCGCACCGAGCTCACCCTGCCCTCGACGGGCACGTGGAAGACCTGGGGGTCGATCACCCGGCGCATCGAGCTCCCGGCCGGGCCGACGAGCCTCCGGGTGGTCCGCGACCCGGGCGACGACGGGCACGTCAACCTCGACTACGTCCAGGTCCTCGAGCCCACGACGCGGCGCTACGAGGCCGAGACCGCGGGGAGGTCCGGCGGTGCCAATGTGCAGACCGAGCACGCCGGGTTCAGCGGCACCGGCTACGTCGGCGGGCTCGAGACGCCCGGGGCGAGCGTCACGTTCACCGTCGACGCCGCCGAGGCGGGGGAGCACGCCCTCACCTTGGGCTACGCCAACGGCCCGCACCCCTCGCCGGGCCTCACCAAGACGTTGGAGCTGTCCGTCAACGACGGTCCGGTCGAGGCGGTCACCTTCGCCAACACCGGGGCCTGGAACGCCTGGAGCACGTCGACGGACACCGTCGAGCTCGACGAGGGCGCCAACACGCTGTCCTACACCGTCCCCGCCGCGGGCGGTCCGACCGATGGTCGCGTCAACCTCGACTACCTCGACATCGGACTGCCAGGCGAGGTCTGCGACCCCGAGGCCGAGGTCGCGTCGGACGACGAGTTCGACGGCGACCGGCTCGACGCCTGCCGCTGGACCACGATCCGCAACCGCACCCCCGGCGGGCTCGAGGTCTCCGGTGGCCGGCTCAGGATCAACGCCCAGGCCGGCGACCTGTCCGGTGGCGCCGTCGACGCCAGGAACGTGGTGCTGCAGGACGCGCCTGCCGACGGACCGTGGGCCGCCACCACGCAGCTCACGATGACGGGCACCGACGACTACCTCCAGGGCGGCCTCGTCGCGTGGACCGACGCCGACAACTACGCCAAGGTCGTGGCGATGGAGACGCCCGACGGCGACTGGGTGCTCGAGCTGGGCCGCCGGATCAACGGCGAGATGGTCTACACCAACGCCGACCTCCCCGGCGGGACCGCTCCCGAGGACCTGCAGCTGCAGCTGGTCTCGACCGGCAGCGCGATCCAGGCGCGGTGGTCGACCGACCAGGGCGCCACCTGGTCGTCGATGGGCGCCGGCTACCCGGCCACCGGTCTCGTCGACCCCGACATCGGCGTCGCCGCCTACAACGGCACCGGCCGGCAGGTCGGCGCGTTCGACTGGTTCCGCGTGAGCGGCGACCCCGTCGTCGCGCCGGACACCTGCGAGCCGACGACGGCCGACCCGGGATACCGGACGCTCTTCGACGGCACCGCCGAGAGCCTCGAGGACTGGAACATGGCCGGCCCCGGGCTGTTCACCCGCGAGGCCGACTGCTCGCTGAAGACCAACGGCGGGATGGGGCTGCTGTGGCACTCGGAGCCGTTGGAGGGTGACTACTCCCTCCAGCTCGACTGGAAGCTGACCAAGGACGACAACGGCGGTGTGTTCGTCGGGTTCCCCGATCCCGGCAACGACCCGTGGGTCGCGGTCGACAACGGCTACGAGATCCAGATCGACGCCTCCGACCTGCCCGACCGCACGACCGGTGCCGTCTACACGTTCCAGGGCGCCAACGCCCAGCGGGACTCGGCGCTCAAGGGCCTCAACGAGTGGAACCACTACGAGATCCGGGTCGAGGGCAAGCGGATCCGCGTCTACCTCAACGACGTGCTCGTCAACGACTTCACCAGCCCCGAGGCGGAGGACAACCGCCTGACGTGGCCCAGCTACTTCGGGCTGCAGAACCACGGAGGCGGCGAGAACGTCTTCTACCGAGACGTGCAGGTCAAGGAGCTCGCCGATCCGGAGAACGTGCCGTCGACGGTGACGGTGACGGCACCCGCGCAGGTGGAGACCGGACGGAAGACGCAGGTCCAGGTCGCGGTGTCCTCGGCCGCCCCGGAGGTCCCGACCGGCGAGGTGGTGCTGTCCGTCAACGGCAGCGACCTGCCGCCCGCGCAGCTCAAGGAGGGGAAGGCGACCATCGAGGTCGGCCCCTTCCAGGCCGCGGGCACCGTCGAGCTGGTGGCGTCCTACGCCGGTGACCTGGCGGTCGACGCCGGGCGCGGCAGCACCCGGCTCGAGGTGGTACGGCCGACCCCGCCCGTCGTCCCGCCCGTCGTCCCGCCCTCGGTCGATCCCGTGGTCGCGGTGAAGAAGGGCGGCAAGGTCGACGCGACGCGCGACCGTCGCCGGGCCAGGATGGTGCTGAGCTGCGGGTCGGCTCCCTGCGAGGGCAAGGTCGTGCTGCGCACCCGCGGCGCGACGGGCACGCGCCTCGGCGCCGGCGCGTTCGACCTGGACGCGCGGGAGAAGGGCACCGTCACCTTCCGGCTCACCCAGCGGGCGCGTGCGCTCCTGGGCAAGAAGGCGACGGTGAAGGCCGTGCTCGTGGTCCGGCACGAGGACGGCTCCACGCAGCGCGTGAAGGTGCGCCTGACGCGGTGAGCGTGCCGGGTGGTCGGGCGCGGGTCAGCGCCTGACCACCCGGACCAGGCAGTCGCGCGCCGTGCGGCGTTCCTCCCGGCGGTGCGCCTCCGCCGTGGTCACCTCGCGGTCGACCCGCTCGGCGCGCAGGACCTGGACGTCGGAGCCGGCGAGGTCGGCCACGACGTCCTCCGCCGTCATCAGCACCGACGGGTCTTGCGGCCCACCGGTCCCCTCGGTGAGGTTGGTCGAGTCGTGGGCGACGAGGAGGAACGTCCCGCCGGGCCGCAGCATGGTGACCGCGTTGCGCACCGCCCGGCGGCGGTCGGCGGCCGGGAGCTGGAGGTAGGCCACGACCACCAGGTCGACCGGGGCGGGCGGCTGCCAGGTGGTGGCGTCGGCGCAGACCCACGTCACGTCGAGGCCCTCGGCCAGCCGGGCGCCCTTGTCGAGGGCGACCTGCGAGAAGTCCACCGCGGTCGCCGACCACCCGCGGCTCGCCAGCCAGATCGCGTTGCGCCCCTCACCCGCCGCCAGGTCGACGGCCGTGCCGGGTGGCAGGTCGGCGAGCTCGGCCGCCACGAGCCGGTTGGGCTCGCGTGACCACACCAGCTCGCTGGCCGCGTACCGCTCGTCCCACGCCTGTGCGTCCATGGGGTCAGCGTAGATCCGTCGGGCCTCTCGTCTTCTGCGGCCGCCACGTGAAGCACCCGGTCAGCGAGCGACCGTGGTCGCCACCCGCAGCACCCGCGCCTCCTCCGGGCCCAGCACCGGCAGCGCCACCCCCGCCTCCTGTAGCGCCCTGCCGGGCAGCTCGACACCATCGGGCGCCCAGGCGTCGGTGAGGTCCGCCCCACCGGGCGGTGGCGGGAGCTGCTCGGTGAGGCGGTAGATGCGGGCAGGGTCCAGGCCGGTCGGCCGCAGCGGCGCGAGGTGCTGGGTGGCGGTCACGCCGACGGTGGCCACGACGTACCACGCCTCCGAGCGATCGGCGGCGACCACGCCCGTCACCATCACCGACGGGTCGGGGTGGTCGGGGTGCACGAGCGTGCCGGTGCCGATCAGCGGGCGGACCTGCTTGTGCAACGAGATCCAGGACCGGAGCTCGGCGAGCCCGGCGTCGTCCACGCGGGTGAGGTCCCACTCGACACCGAGCGCCGGCGAGGTGAAGACCTTCTTCCACGTCATCTTCCCGGTCATGCGTCCGATCAACCTGGTCGTGGTGGTCATCGTGGTCATCGAGTCGCTGCGCGCCTTCGACCTCGTCTGGGTGATCAACAAGGGCCGCAACGGGCTGGAGGTCATCGGCGCCCTCGTCGCGCAGAACGTCGTCGGCGAGGCGACGCGCTACGGCTTCGGCTCGGCGCTCGCGGTGATCATGATGGTCATCTCCTCGGTGTTCATCACCCTCTACCTGCGGACCGTCTTCCGCGAGGAGCGCTCCCGATGACCTACGAGACCCCGGTCGCCACCGCGCCCACCCCGCTCGGGTCCGTGCCGGCCCGCACGGAGGGTGGGGTGTTCAGCAAGCGCCGCGGTGCCGTGGCGACGGTCATCGTCGCCGTCCTGGCCCTCGTGTGGCTGTTCCCGCTGCTCTGGGCGCTCATCAACTCGTTCCGGGAGTACGAGTACACGCAGGCCAACGGCTACCTGTCCTTCGGGGGGTGGACCACCAGCAACTACGAGCAGGCGTGGGAGCAGGGCAACTTCGGGCGGCACATGCGCAACTCGCTCCTCATCACCGTCCCGGCGGTGGTCCTGACGTTGTGGCTCTCGTCGATGGTGGCCTTCGTGCTGGCCCGGTTCAGTTATCGTTTCAACCTCGCGATGCTGGGCGTCTTCCTCGCCGCCAACCTGCTCCCGCCGCAGGCGTTGCTCATCCCCGTGTTCCGAATGTTCCGCGAGATCCCGCTGCCCTACTTCATGAGCGACTCGGAGTCGATGCTCAACAGCTTCTGGGCGCTCATCCTCGTCAACACCGCCTTCCAGCTCGGCTTCTGCACGTTCGTGCTGAGCAACTACATGAAGACGCTGCCCCACGAGATCTACGAGTCGGCCGAGCTCGACGGGGCGAGCGTGTGGCGGCAGTACTGGCAGCTGACGATGCCCCTCGTCCGTCCCGCGCTCGCCGCGCTGGCCACCTTGCAGGTCACCTGGGTCTACAACGAGTTCTTCTGGGCGACCGTGCTCATCCAGCAGGGCGACAAACTGCCCGTGACGTCGGCGCTCAACAACCTGCGCGGGCAGTTCTTCACCGACACCAACCTGGTCGCGGCGGGGTCGATCATCGTCGCCCTGCCGGTGCTGGTGGTCTTCTTCGCGCTCCAGAAGCAGTTCGTGTCCGGGCTGACGCTGGGTTCCACCAAGGGCTGACCACCCTCCGACGGTTCATCAAGGTATGTCGCTGGACCTGCACCTCCCATGGTGAGCTCGCCGAGGGAAGTGCGGTTTGGGCTGCATACCTTGATGAACCGTCAGCACGGGTCAGCGGGTCAGCGGCGCACCCAGGCGCCGGACCGCATCACCCGGACCACCTCGAGCCCGGCGTCGAGGACCACGAGGTCGGCGCGGCGGCCGGGCGCGAGGGCGCCCACGTCGTCGAGCCCCCACGCGGCGGCCGGGACGGTGCTGGCCGCGCGTACGACGTCGACCAGCGGCAGGTCCGCGGTCCGGACGGCGAACCGCACCGCTGCGTCCATGGTGAGCGTCGAGCCGGCGATCGCGCCGTCGCCCGTGCTGTCGGCCAGTCGGGCGATGCCGTCGCGCACCTCGATGTCCATCGGGCCGAGGCGGTAGTCGCCGTCGGGTGCCCCCGCCGCCGCCATCGCGTCCGTGACGAGGATGCAGCGCCCGGGCGCCGCCGCGAAGGCGGCGCGCAGAACGGCGGGGTGCAGGTGGACCCCGTCGGCGATCAGCTCGACGGCGGCGGTCGAGTCGAGGAGCGCCCCGGCGGCCCCGGGCTCGCGGTGGTGGAGCGCTCGCATGGCGTTGAAGAGGTGGGTGCCCAGGCGTGCGCCCGCGTCGAGCGCGGCGCGCGCCTGGTCGTACGTCGCGTCGGTGTGCCCGATCGCGACCACCACCCCCGCCGCGTCCAGCCGGCGCACGGCGTCGAGCCCGCCGGGCAGCTCGGGGGCGAGGGTGACCATCCGGACGGCTCCGTCGCCGGCGCCCAGCAGCGCCTCCACCGCGGCGGGGTCGGGGTGCGCGAGGGCGCCGGGCTGGTGGGCGCCCGAGCGTCGCGGGCTGAGCCAGGGGCCCTCGAGGTGGATCCCCGCGAGCCGGCCGGCCCTGACCACCCCGGCGAGCTCGCGTACGGCGGCCGCCATCCGGTCGGTGGTGTCGGTGACCAGGCTGGCGGCCATCGAGGTGGTGCCGTGGGCGAGGTGGGCGGCTGCGACGACCTCGGCGGCGTCGGGCGTGCCCGCGTCGAACGACGCGCCGCCCCCGCCGTGCACGTGGATGTCGACGAAGCCGGGCGCGACGGTGACGTCGCCGAGGGCGACGTCGGGGGAGCGGGGCGGCGGGCCCTCGCCCACCTCGACGATCCTCGCCCCCTCCAGGAGCAGCCACCCCGGCGCGAGGACCCGCGCCGGGGTGACCACCTGGGCTGCGCTGACGATCACGTCAGGCCTTGTTGTCCTGCACGAGGATCGACCCGCCGCTGGCGGGGTCCGTGTCGTCCTCGCGCCCCGGCGTCTTGAGGTTCCACTTGCGGATGACGAAGCGGAAGCCGAAGTAGTAGACGGCCGCGTAGGCCAGACCGATCGGGATGATCAGCAGTGGCCTGGTCGCGATGTTGAAGTTGAGCACGTAGTCGAACAGGCCGGCCGAGAAGCCGAAGCCGTCCTTGATCCCGAGGGCGTTCACGAGAGCCATCGACGTGCCCGTGAGGAGGGCGTGGATGACGTAGAGCGGGAAGGCGACGAACATGAACGCGAACTCGAGCGGCTCCGTGACGCCGGTGAGGAACGCGGTCAGCGCGGCGGACAGCATGATGCCGCCGACGAGCTTCTTGTTCTCCGGGCGCGCCTCGTGCCAGATCGCCAGCGCGGCGGCCGGGAGGGCGAACATCATGATCGGGAAGAAGCCGGTCATGAACGCACCGGCGGTGGGGTCGCCGGCGAGGAAGCGCGCGATGTCACCGTGGTAGACCTCGCCGTTGGCGGAGTACTCGCCGAAGATGAACCACGGCGGGTTGTTGAGGATGTGGTGCAGGCCGAGCGGGATGAGCAGCCGGTTGAGGGTGCCGTAGACGAACCCGCCGAGCACGGCGTTGTCGGTCACCCACTCGCCGAGGCCGGTGATGCCGGCGTCGAAGGCGGGGTAGACGAAGCTCATCAGGACCGAGACGACCAGCATCGCGAACGCGGTGATGATCGGCACGAAGCGGCGCCCGCCGAAGAACGCGAGGTAGGGCGGCAGGGTGATCCGGTGGTAGCGCTGCCACAGCCACGCGCTGACGAGGCCGGAGACGATACCGCCCAGCACCCCGTAGTTGATCAGCTCGTCGCCCTCGAGGATGACCGGCGACATCGCGTCGCCGACGCCCTTGAAGACGAGGTAGCCGACGACCGCCGCGAGCGCCGTCGAGCCGTCGGACTTGCGGGCCATGCCGATCGCGATGCCGACGGCGAAGAGCAGCGGCAGGTTGGCGAACAGGGCGTTGCCGGCGGCTCCGATGACCGCGGCGACGTTGTCCCAGCCCAGGCCGTCGGCCCCGAGCAGGTCGGGCTGCCCCAGCCGGAGCAGCAGGGCTGCCACGGGGAGGGCGGCGATCGGGAGCATCAGGCTGCGCCCGAACCTCTGGACCGGCGCGAGGTTCCACCTGCGCTTGTCCGACGTGGTGCCGCTCGACGCGGCTTCCTGGGTGGTCATCAGGATCGTTCCCTTCTCGTGGTGCTGTCGGTGGTGCTGTCGGTGCTGCTCGCGCGTGGATCCGCGCGGAGGCTCATGTGGACCTGGTAGTGGTCTCCGCGGTAGCGCGAGACGACGTGCTCGACGGGGCGCCCGGCGGCGCTGGAGACGCGACGGAAGACCAGGAGCGGGGTGTGGACGGGGGCCTCGAGGCGACGCGCGGTGGCCCCCTCGGCGCTCTCGCCCCACACGGTCTGCTCCGCGTTGTCGATGACGAGGCCGTAGCGCTCGGCGAAGAGGGTGTAGAGCGAGCCGGTGAGGTCGGCGGTGTCGAGGCCGGGCAGGAGGTCGGTGGGATACCACCCCTGCTCGATCGCCATCGGGCGCCCGTCGGCCAGGCGCACGCGGTCGATGCGCCATGCCGTGCCCCTCTCACCCAGCTGCAGTGAGCCCACCACGTCACCGGGCGGCCGCTCCTCGTCGACGAGCATCAGGCGCGTCGAGGGCACCAGCCCGCGACGGCGCATGTCCTCGGAGAACGACGCCAGGTGGAGGTGGCTCTCCACGCGCGGCGCGGCGACGAAGGTGCCCTTGCCCTGGATCCGGCGGAGCAGCCCGCCGGCCACCAGGCTCTCGATCGCCCTGCGGACGGTCGCCCGCGAGACGTCGTACGTCGCCATCAGCTCGCGCTCGGACGGGATGGCCGTGTCAGGGCCGAGCTCGCGGGTCGCCAGGTCGGCCAGCACGTCGCTCAGCTGGGCGTGCTTGGGCCGGGGGCCGTCGTCGATCCTGCGGGCCATCTCCACCTCTCGACGCCGGGCGCCTGCATTGGTACGGTCTGGTCCGTACCAGTTGGGAGGATGGGTCCCGGCGCCCCCGTTGTCAAGGACCGCTCATGAGCACAGCACCGACGCGCATGGCCGCCGAGATCGCCGAGCAGCCGGCGGCTGCGGCGCGCACCCTCGAGCACCTCGTGCCGCTCCAGCCCCGCCTGCGCGAGCTCGCGGAGGACAGGCGCCGCGTGCTCCTCGTCGCGCGCGGGTCCAGCGACAACGCCGCGATCTACGGCCGCTACCTCCTCGAGGTCGCCGCCGCGGTGCCGGCGGCGCTGGCGGCCCCCAGCGTGGCCACCCACTACCGCTCGCGGCTCGACCTCTCGGACTGCCTGGTCGTCTCGGTCTCGCAGTCGGGCGCCACCGCCGAGATCGTCGAGACCCAGGACTGGGCCCGGTCGTGCGGGGCCGCGACCGTCGCCATCACCAACGTCGACGGGTCACCGCTCGCCGACGCCGCCGACCTCAGCCTGGTCACCCGCGCCGGCCCCGAGACGGCGGTGCCCGCCACCAAGACCTACCTGACCCAGCTCGTGGCGCTCGCCCTGCTGGCCGACGCCCTCGCACCGGACCACGCGCTGGCCGACGGCCTGGCCCACGTCCCCGCAGCGGTGGCCCGGCTGCTCGAGTCCGACGTGGCCGCGGCCGCCGAGACTCTCGCCGCCGCCGAGCAGGTCGTCGTCTCCGGTCGCGGGCTCCTGCTGGGCACCGCCCTGGAGACGGCGTTGAAGATGGAGGAGACCTGCCTGCGGCCGGTGCGGGGCTACTCCTACGCCGACCTGCGCCACGGTCCCATCTCGGTGGTGCGGGAGGGGCTGCTGGCCGTGCTGATGGGCTCGGCGAGCGGCCCGCTGGCCGAGCCGATGGCCGACCTCGTCCGCGATCTCCGCGAGCGGGGCGCGCGTGTCCTGGGCATCGGCGGGACGCCGACGTTCGCCGACCTGTGCGACCTGCACCTCGCCGGGCCCGACCTGCCCGAGACGCTCGAGCCGATCGCGTCCATCGTCCCGGCGCAGATGATGGTCGAGCAGACGGCCCGCCGGCTCGGCCTCGACCCCGACAATCCCCGCGGACTCCGCAAGCTCACCCGGACCGACCGCTGACCCCGACCCACCCACCGAAGGACATCCACATGAGCAGCAAGGCAGAGAAGATCCTGGCCGGCCTCGGCGGCGCCGACAACGTCGTCGAGATCGAGGCGTGCATCACCCGGCTCCGCACCGAGGTCAAGGACGGGTCGCTCGTCGACCAGCCCGCCCTCAAGGCCGCCGGAGCCCACGGTGTGATGGCCAGCGGCACCGTCGTCCAGGTCGTCGTCGGGCCCGAGGCCGACAACCTCGCCGACGACATCGAGGACCTGATGTGAGCGGTGGGTCCGTGCAGGTGCTGGCCCCCTGTCCGGGGCGGGTGGTCGCGATCGCCGAGGTGCCCGACGCGGTGTTCGCCGAGGAGATGGTCGGCCCCGGGATCGCCATCGAGCCGGCCATCGAGCCCGACGGCGGACCCACGACGGTCGTCTCGCCGATCGCCGGGACCGCCGTGAAGGTGCTCCCGCACGCGTTCGTCGTGCTCGGCGACGGCGTCGGCGTGCTGGTGCACCTCGGCATCAACACCGTCCGTCTCGAGGGCGAGGGCTTCGACGTCCTCGCCGCGCAGGGGAGCGAGGTGGCCGCGGGCGACCCGATGATCGCCTGGGACCCCTCGTCGCTTCCCGCCAGCGCGGGAGGGCAGGACGTCTCGCCGGTCGTGCCGGTCGTCCTGATGGACGCGGCGAAGGGCTCGGTCACCAGTGAGGCGATCGGCACCTCGGTCGCGGCGGGCGACCTCCTCTTCGTGGCTCCATGACCGGCTCCACGACCGGCTCCACGACCGGCTCCGCCCTCTCGGGCTTCCTGCTCGACCTCGACGGGACCCTCGTCGACTCCGAGTCGCTGCACCGGGCGTCGTACGAGGCGTGGTTCGCCCACCGCGGCTGGGAGCTGCCCGACCTGGCCATGTTCACGGGGCGGCGCGCCGAGGACGTCTTCGCCGTCGAGCCCGGTCCCTGGTCGGGGCACGACCCCGTGGCGCTGGCCCGGGAGGTGGTGCCGTTCGTGCCGGACGAGCCGCCCACGCCGGTGCTCGGTGCCCGCGACCTGCTCCTGGGCGCCCGCGCCACCGGTGTGCCGCTGGCGATCGTCACCTCGGCCGGTCCGGACTGGGTCGAGCGCTCGCTGCGCGCGATGGCGCTGGACCTCGACAGCGTCGACGTCGTCGTCACCTCCCGCGACGTCGCCGACGGCAAGCCGCACCCGGCCGGCTACGCCCTGGCCTGCGAGCGGCTCCACATCGATCCGGCCCACGCCCTCGCAGCCGAGGACTCGCCGGCCGGGGTGCGCGCGGCGCGCGGCGCCGGCGTACGCCGCGTGGTGGGCGTCGCGACCACCCACCTCGCGGCCCGGCTCGAGGATGCGGGCGCCACCGAGGTGCACGACGACCTGCGTCCACTGCTGGGGCTCGTCGCCCGCGGCTGAGGCACCCGCGCCCGGCCGCGGTTCAGCGGTCGCCCCGGTCGCCCACGGTCCGCGCGTGCGGGCGGCCCGGGTCGTCGAGGGCGGGCGCGACCTCTCCCGCGCGCAGCGCCTCGAGCTGCGCGCAGACGGCCGTGCCGTAGAAGAACGCGACCGACGACAGCAGCGCCCACAGCAGCAGGGCGAAGACGCCGGCGAGCGGGCCGTAGACGCTGCCGAAGGACCCGCTCAGCGAGACGTACGCCGCCAGCCCGGCCGTGGCGACCGCGCTCAGCACGACCGCGATGCCCGACCCCAGCGCGAGCCAGGTGAGGCCCGGCTGCCGGCGGCGCGGCGCGTGGTCGAGGAGCACGGCGATCGCGACCACGAGCAGTGCGATGCCGACCGGCCAGCGCAGCACGTTCCACCAGTCGACCGTGCGATCGGACCAGCCGTAGCTGTCGGCCATCGCGTCGCCGAAGGCGCCACCGCCGACGAGCATCACGAAGCCGATGCCGACCGGTGCGGCGAGCACGGCCGTCAGCACCGCCGCGCGGCCGTACTTGGCGAGCGCCGGGCGGTCGCGCCGGATGCCGTAGATGCGGTTGGCGCCGCGCTCGACCTGGGCCATCGCCGTGGTCATCGACACGAGCGCGAACCCCAGGCCGAGGAACAGCGCGATCTCGCCGGCCAGCTCGGAGGCGTCCGACCCGTCCACCGCCGAGGCGAGCGCGTCGCCCTCGCCGGCGCCGGGGGAGATCGAGTCGACGACGTGGGCCACGACCGCAGCGGGCCGCTCCTCGTCGAGGTCGGCGGCCAGGCCGGTCAGGGCCAGCAGGAAGGGAACGACGGCGAGGCACGCCTGCAGCGCGAGGGCCCGGGAGTTGGTGAACCCGTCGCCGTAGCGGAACCGCACGAACGACTCCACCGCGATCCGGCGCAGCCCGTGCTCGCGGGCGAGGTGCCACGCGTCGAGGGCGTCGAGCTCGTCACCGTCCATCTCCGTGGTGACGGGCACGGTGCGCGCGGTGGTCATGCGCCGCACCCTAGGTGGCCACCCGCGGGGCGGCCCTGTCGGCCCGGAACAGGTCGAAGAAATCGTTATCGACAACGATTGACACCGCAGATGCACCTCGGGCACCCTGCTCGGGTGTGATCCACGTCATAGGCGGCGGGGTCGGAGAGGATCGATCGAGATGCGGAAGCAGACACGAGTCGCAGCGCTGGCCCTGCTGTGCGCCGGGACCACCCTGACGGCCTGCGGCGCCGACGACAGCACCGCAGACGGGGACGACAACACCATCACGTGGTGGCACAACTCCAACAACGAGCCGGGCAAGGGCTTCTACGAGAAGGTCGCGTCCGACTTCGAGGACGACAACCCGGGCGTCACCGTCGAGGTCACGGCGATGGCCCACGAGGACATGGTCGACAAGCTCGCCGCCGCCTTCCAGAGCGGCGACCTCCCCGACGTCTACATGGAGCGCGGCGGCGGGGAGCTCGCCGCCCACGTCGACGCGGGCCTGACCCGTGACCTGACCGAGGACGCCGCCGAGGAGATCGAGGCCATCGGCGGCTCGGTCGCCGGGTGGCAGGTCGACGGCCGCACCTACGCGCTTCCCTTCTCCCTCGGCGTGGTCGGCGTCTGGTACGACACCGAGCAGTTCAAGGAGGCCGGAGTCACGCCGCCCACCACCATGGCGGAGTGGGAGCAGGCCAACGACGACCTCAAGGCCGCCGGCATGACGCCCCTCTCCCTCGGCGCCGGCGACAAGTGGCCGGCCGCCCACTACTGGTACTACGCGGCCGTGCGCACCTGCAGCGAGGACGTCCTGACCCAGGCGGTCGCCGACCTCGACTTCTCCGACCCCTGCTTCGTCGAGGCCGGCGAGGTGGTCGAGGACATCGTCGCCACCGAGCCGTTCAACAAGGGCTTCCTGGCGACGCCGGCGCAGGAGGGGGCCAACTCGGCGTCCGGCCTGCTCGCCACCGGCAAGGTCGCCAGCGAGATGCAGGGCCACTGGGAGCCCGGCGTCATGCAGGGCCTCACCGACAGCGGCGAGGGGCTCGGCGACCGGACCGGCTGGTTCCCGTTCCCCGCGGTCGAGGGTGGTGCCGGCGACCCGGCCGCGGCCCTCGGCGGCGGTGACGCGTGGGCCGTCGCGGAGGGGGCGCCCGACACGGCCGTCGACCTGGTCACCCACCTGCTCAGCGAGGACGTGCAGCGTGAGTTCGCCGAGAACGACATGGGCCTGCCGACGGTGCCCTCCGCGACCGACGCGGTCAGCGACCCGGTCCTCGCCGACCTGATCGAGGTCCGCGACAGCGCGCCCTACGTCCAGCTCTACTTCGACACCGCGTTCGGCGAGTCCGTGGGCGGTGCGATGAACGACGCGATCGCGCTCATGTTCGCCGGCAAGGCCACGCCGCAGGACGTCGTCGACGCCATGCAGCAGGCCGCCGACGACCAGGGCTGAGCGGGAAGCCGGCCAGGAAGATTCCGTGACCCTGCCTCCACTGACCGCCGCCCCCGATCTGGGGACCGGCGACCCCGCCCCGGGGGATCGGGCCGAGATGGTGCGGTCGGCCCGCCCCCGGGGCGGGACCCGACCCACCGCGCGCCAGCGGCTGGAGATCGTGGTCTTCGTCCTGCCCGCCCTGGTGCTGCTCGGCCTGTTCGTCGCGTGGCCGGTGCTCTCGGCGGTGCGCATGTCGCTCTACCGGTGGCGCGGGTTCGGGCCGATGGACGACTTCGTCGGCCTGGCCAACTACCGCCGGGTGCTGACCGACGACGTGTTCACCCAGGCGGTGACCCACAACCTGGTGATCGTCGTGCTCAGCATCGCCATCCAGCTGCCGCTGGGCCTCGGCGTCGCGCTGCTGCTCAACCGGCGGATGCGAGGGCGCGGGGTGGTGCGCACGCTCATCTTCGTCCCCTACGTCGTCGCCGAGGTCATCGCCGGCGTCATCTGGTTCCAGCTGATGATCCCCGACACCGGGGTCGTCGACGGACTGCTCGGCGGGGTCGGCGTCGTCCCGCCGGAGCAGGGCTTCCTCGGCACCCCGGGGCTGGCGTTGTGGGCCGTCATGGCCGTGCTCACGTGGAAGTACCTCGGGCTGGCGATCCTGCTCCTCCTCGCCGGGCTCCAGTCGGTGCCGGAGGAGGTCTACGAGGCGGCGCAGCTCGACGGCGCGTCGTGGTGGCAGACCCAGTGGCGCGTGGTCGTTCCGCTGCTCGGCCCGACCATCCGCACCTGGTGCTTCCTGTCGATGATCGGCTCCCTCCAGCTCTTCGACATGGTCTGGGTGCTGACCGGCGGCGGCCCGGCCAACGCCACCACGACCATGGCGACCTACCTGGTCACCCAGGGCACCCAGCGCGGCAACTACGGCATCGCCGGGGCCGCCTCCGTCGTGCTCTTCGTCATCGGCGTGGCCATGGCCGCGCTCTACCAGCGTCTCGTGCTGCGGCGCGACACCCGAGACCTGAGGTGAGCACCGTGACGTCTCCCAGCGCAGCCCCTCGTGCTGCTGCCCCCCGGGCGGCTCCCCGGTCCATCGGCCGCGCCAACCCCGCCGTCTACGTGATCGCGCTCGCCGTCGTGGCGGTGAGCGTCGGCCCGGTCGTCTACGGCGCGCTCAACGGCTTCCGGTCCAACGAGCAGATCGCCAGCGACCCCGCCGGGCTGCCGAGCCCGTGGCGCCTCGACAACTACACCGCGGTGCTCACCAACCCCGACTTCTGGCGCTACGCCACCAACTCGCTGGTGGTGGCGGCCCTGACCACCCTCGTCGCGGTCGGGGCGGGAGTGATGGCGGCCTACCCGCTGGCGCGCTACGAGTTCCGGCTGCGCGAGCCGCTGTTCATGGTGTTCGTGCTCGGCCTGCTCTTCCCCCTCGCCACCGCGATCATCCCGCTCTCGATCCTGATCAGCCGCGACCTCCAGCTGTCCAACACCTGGTGGGGCGTGGCCCTGCCGCAGGCGGCGTTCGCGCTGCCGGTGACCGTCGTGATCCTGCGCCCCTTCCTGATGGCGCTGCCGCGCGAGCTCGAGGAGGCGGCCCTGATCGACGGCGCCTCACGGGTCGGCGTGTTCTGGCGGATCGCGCTGCCGCTCAGCCTGCCCGCCCTGGTCACCGTCGGCGTGCTGGCCTTCGTCGGGTCCTGGAACTCCTACCTGCTGCCGCTGCTCCTGCTGCAGGGCGAGATGCGTACGCTCCCGCTCGGCGTCGCCGACTACTCCACCCAGTACTCCGCCGACACGGCCGGCGTGCTCGCGTTCACGACCGTGGCGACCCTGCCCGCACTCATACTCTTCCTGGCCCTCCAGGGTCGGATCGTCAACGGGCTGCAGGGTGCGGTGAAGGGCTGATGAGGATGGTGGAGATGACCGGGCAGCGGACCGCCCGCCGGGTGACCATGCAGCAGGTCGCCGCCGAGGCGGGGGTGTCGGTCTCGACCGTGTCGAAGGTGATCAACGGCCGCTACGGCATCTCCGCGGTGACCGCCGCTCACGTGAGCGGCGTGATCGAGCGGCTCGGCTACGAGACCAGCCTCGTCGCGCGTAGCCTGCGCAACCAGCGCACCCACGTGGTCGGCGTGCTGGTCGCCGACTTCGAGCCCTTCAGCACCGAGGTCCTCAAGGGAGCGGCCGACGCCATCCGGGGCTCCGGCTTCGAGCTCGTCGCCTACTCCGCCGGTGGTCGGGTCGACGAGCACGTCGGGTGGGAGCGTCGCTACCTCTCCCGGCTGATGGGCACCCTGGTCGACGGGGCGGTGCTGGTGACGCCGACGGTCACCGACGTCGACGCCGACGGGCCCGTCGTCGCCATCGACCCGCACACCGGCAGCACCACCATCCCGACGGTGACCGCCCACAACCTGCAGGGCGCCAGCGCGGGCGTACGCCACCTCCTCGAGCTCGGGCACACCCGCATCGGCATGGTCACGGGCCGCGCCGACCTGGTCTCGGCACAGCTGCGCGAGCAGGGCTTCCGCGACGCGCTCGGCGAGGCAGGCGTCCCGGTCGACGAGTCGCTGGTCGTGCGCGGCGCGTTCGAGACCGACGTGGCCCGCGAGGTCGCGCACCAGCTGCTCGGGCGCAGCGACCGGCCCACGGCGGTCTTCGCCGCCAACGACCAGATGGCCCTCGCGGTGCTCGACGTCGCCCGCGAGCTCGGCATCGACGTGCCCGGCGACCTGTCGCTCGTGGGCTTCGACAACATCCCCGAGTCGGCGCTGTCGGAGCCGCCGCTGACCACGGTCGCCCAGCCCATCCGCGAGATGGGACGCGACGCCGTCTCCATGCTCCTCGGGCTGATCGAGGGCCGCGAGCCCGCAGACCCCCACCACACGCTGGGCACCGAGCTGGTGCTGCGGCGTTCCACCCGAGCCCCCGGAGGTGTCGCCCCGTGACCGCCCCGCTCTCCCCGACCGACCCGCACGAGCCATGGCGCGACCCGACCGTGGGCATCGACGACCGGGTCGACGACCTGGTGGCCCGGATGACGCCCGCCGAGAAGGTCGCCCAGCTCTCCGGGGTGTGGCTCCTCGCCGCCGACGCCGGCGAGATGGCGCCGATGCTGCACGAGTCGGGTCCCGACCTGGCGTGGGAGGACATCGTCGCCGACGGCCTCGGCCAGCTGACCCGGCCGTTCGGGACCGCGCCCGTCGAGGTCGAGCACGGGCTCCGCACGCTCGCCGAGCGGCAGGACCAGGTGCGGGCGGCCAACCGCTTCGCCATCCCGGCGCAGGTGCACGAGGAGTGCCTGACCGGGCTCAACGCCTGGGGCGCCACGATCTACCCGACGCCGCTCAGCTGGGCGGCGGCGTTCGACCCCGACCTCGTCGAGCGGATGGGGGCGCAGATCGGCACGCTGATGGCGCGGCTGGGCATCCACCAGGGCCTGGCGCCGGTGCTCGACGTCACCCGCGACCTCCGTTGGGGCCGCGTCGAGGAGACGATGGGGGAGGACCCCTACCTCGTCGGGACGATGGCCTCGGCCTACGTGCGCGGCGTGCAGTCCGCCGGCGTGGTGGCCACCCTCAAGCACTTCCTCGGCTACTCCGCGTCCCGCGGCGGGCGCAACCTCGCCCCCGTCGGCATGGGCACCCGCGAGCTCCACGACGTGATGCTGCCGCCGTTCGAGATGGCCCTGCGCGCGGGCGCCCGCTCGGTGATGAACGCCTACACCGACATCGACGGCATCCCGTCGGCCGCCGACCCGGCCCTGCTCACCACGCTGCTGCGCGACCAGCTCGGCTTCGAGGGCACGCTGGCCGCCGACTACTTCTCCGTGGCGTTCCTGCACACCCTGCACCGGATGGCCGCCGACCTCGGAGAGGCGGCCGGCCTCGCGCTGGACGCCGGCATCGACGTCGAGCTGCCGACGGTCGACGCCTACGGCGCCCCGCTGCTGGAGGCGCTCGCCGACGGCCGCGTCGACGAGAAGGTCGTCGACCGCGCCCTGCGGCGCGTGCTGCGGCAGAAGTGCGAGCTCGGGCTCCTCGACGCCGACTGGGAGCCGGCCCCGGCGCGTCCGGTCGACCTCGACCCCCCGGAGGCCCGCGCTCTCGCGCGCGACATGGCGCGGCGCTCTGTCGTGCTGCTGGCCAACGACGGCACGCTCCCGCTCGCCGAGGGCACCCGGGTCGCGCTGGTCGGGCCCAACGCCGACACCGGCGAGGCGATGCTGGGCTGCTACTCCTTCCCGATGCACGTGCTGGCCCACCACCCGGGCACCGAGGTGGGCCTTGCGATCCCGACCCTGCGCGACGTGCTCGCCGGGTCCTACGACGTCGTACACGTGCGCGGCTGCGCGGTGGGGGTGGCGCGCCTCGTCGACGACGAGCCGGACGACCCCGAGGCCGCCCTCGAGGCGGCGGTGGCCGCGGCGCGCGACGCCGACGTGTGCGTCGCGGTGCTCGGCGACCGGGCCGGGCTCTTCGGCAACGGCACCTCGGGCGAGGGCTGCGACGCGGCCGACCTGCACCTGCCCGGGCGGCAGGAGGAGCTGCTGGGCCGGCTGCTGGAGACCGGCACGCCCGTCGTCGCCGTCCTGCTCGTCGGGCGGCCCTACGACCTCAGCGCGTATGCCGACCGGCTCGCCGGCGTCGTGTGCGGGTTCTTCCTGGGCGAGGAGGGCGCGACGGCGGTCGCCGAGGTGCTCTCGGGCCGCACCAACCCGTCCGGGCGGCTGCCCGTGAGCTTCCCCGGCGCCGGCTCCGTCCAGCCGTCGACCTACCTCGGCTCGCCCCTCGCGCACCGCACCGAGGTCACCACCCTCGACCCGACGCCCCTGTTCCCCTTCGGGCACGGCCTCGCCTACGCGCGGGCGACCTGGCGCGGCGTGGAGCTGCTGTCGGGGCCGACCTGGCCCACCGACGGCGTGGCCGAGGTGCGCGTCGAGCTGGCCAACGAGACCGACCGCGAGGTCTCGGAGGTCGTGCAGGTCTACCTCCACGACTGCGCCGCCTCAGTGGTGCGCCCGGTCCAGCGCCTGGTGGCGGCGGTCCGGGTCGACCTGGCACCCGGCGCACGTCGCCGACTCGACCTGCGGCTGCACGCCGACCTCACGTCGTTCACCGGCCGTGACCACGTCCGGCTCGTCGAGCCCGGAGCGGTCGAGCTGCGGGTCGGTCGCTCCAGCGCCGACCACGAGGCGGTCCTGGCGCTGAGCCTGGTCGGCTCCGAGCGGACGGTCGGTCCCGACCGCGTGCTCGAGCCCGAGGTCGTCGAGGTCGTCGAGGTCGACGTGGCACCGTGAGCGACGGGTTCGTGCCGGGCGGGGCCACCGCGCCGACGGCCGTCCCGGTCGAGGCGGCGCGGGGCACCGGCCGGGTGGCCGCGCTGACCTTCGACGACGGCCCGGACCCCCGCCAGACCGGCCGCCTGCTCGACGTGCTCGCCGAGCTGGGCGTCACGGCCACCTTCTGTGTCGTCGGACAGCGCGTACGTGCCCCCGGAGGGGCCGAGCTGCTGCGCCGCATCGTGGCCGAGGGACACGCGCTGGGCAACCACTCGCTCGACTACGCCGACCTCGGGTCGGCCACCGAGGAGGAGGCCGCCGCCGTGCTGCTGGCCACCCTCCGCATCATCCGTGAGGCGCTGGGCGACCCGGACGCGGCGGTGCCCTGGTATCGCGCGCCCAACGGCTCGTTCGGCCGCACCGGGCAGGTGGCTGCGTCGCTCGGGATGCAGCCGCTCGGGCTGGGCAACGTCATCCACGACTGGGACGACTGCGACGATCGCAGCGTGGCCACCCTGGCGGACCACCTGCGCGCCGCGATCGCCCCGGGCGCCGTCGTCCTGGCCCACGACGGCGGTGGCGACCGGGCCACGACCGTCGACGCCGTCGCCCTCGTCGTCGCCGAGAAGGTCGCCGACGGATTCCACTTCACCCTGCCGCGTGGCGGCGCCGAGGAGCACCCGTGACCACCTCCGACCCCGCCCGCATCAACTGGGCGGGCAACGTCACCTACCGCGCCCGCGAGCTGGTCGCGCCCGGCAGCACCTCCGAGCTGCAGGAGGTGGTCGCGGCGGCCGCGGCCGATGGGATGCGGGTGCGTGCCCTGGGCTCGCGCCACTCGTTCTCGACGGTCGCCGACACCGACGGACTCCACGTCAGCGCCCGCGACCTCGGGCTGCCGGTGGAGATCGAGGACGGCCCCGACGGGCCGGTCGCGGTGGTGCCGGCGGCGGCGACCTACGCCGAGGTCGCGCCGGTGCTGCACGGCGCGGGCCGCGCGCTCCACACCATGGGGTCGCTGCCCCACATCAGCGTGGCCGGCGCCTGCGCCACCAGCACCCACGGGTCCGGCGACGACAACGGCTCCCTGGCGACCGCGGTCACCGCGCTCGAGCTGGTCACCTCCGCCGGCGAGCTCGTCCGCATCGGGGCCGACGACCCCGACCTGCGCGGGGCCGTGGTCTCGCTCGGCGCGCTCGGCGTGGTGACCCGGCTGTGGCTGCGGACCGAGCCCACCTACGACGTCCGTCAGCGGGTCTGGGCCGACCTTCCCGCAGCCGAGGTGGCCGAGCAGCTGCCGGCCGTGCTGGCCAGCGGCGACAGCGTCAGCGTGTTCACCGACCTGTCCGACCCGGAGCGGGTCACCTCGGTGTGGGTCAAGGAGCGCCTCGACAGCCCTCGCGCGCTCGCGCCGTGCCTGGCCTCACGCGCCCCGGCCGACCGTGAGCTGCACCCGGTGCCGGGGGTCGACCCGCTCGCGACGTCGCCGCAGCAGGGCGTGCCCGGTCCGTGGCACGAGCGGCTGCCGCACTTCCGGGCCGCGCACCTGCCGAGCGTGGGGGAGGAGCTGCAGAGCGAGCTCTTCCTGCCGAGGGCCGCTGCACCCCACCTGCTGCCGACGATGACGGCCATCGCCCCGCTGGTCGCCCCGGCCCTCCTCGTCCACGAGATCCGCTCGATCGCCGCCGACGACCTGTGGCTGAGCCCGTTCCGTGGCCGCGACACGGTCGCCGCGCACTTCACGTGGCGCCCCGACGCGGCGCTGGTGCGCCCCGCACTGCGTGCGGTGGAGGACGCGCTCGCGCCGTGGGAGCCGCGCGCCCACTGGGGCAAGATCACGGCCACCCCGGCGCTGCGCGACCCCGGCGGCGCCTACGACCGCGCTGCGTTCGAGGCGCTGCGTGCGCGCCTCGACCCCGCCGGAGCGTTCCGCAACGACCTGCTCGACCCCTGACGCCTGTCGGTCGGCAGCGCCACACTGGGGCCATGGGCACTCGGGAGCGCTGGGGACAGGTCGCGGTGCAGCCGCGCAGGTTCTACGACGGCGGCACCCTGCCGACGCCGACCGGGCCCGGCGAGCCGCCCGATCCGGGCTCCGACCCCCGCATCGTGCTCGAGCGCCACTCCGACGAGGGGGTCGAGACGTTCGCGCTGGCGCGACGCCTGGCCTACCGCGACCGCCACCTCGGCGAGCTGCTCGTGCCGGCGCGCCCCGACTTCCGCACCGACCTGACGTCCGTGCCCGCCCTCTTCACCTGGCTGGTGCCCAAGACGGGCGCCCACCTGCCGGCCGCGCTGCTCCACGACGCCCTCGTGGCGGGTCGCGACGACCCGACGTCCTACGTCTCCACGGAGGGCCACGTGGTCGACCGGGTCGAGGCCGACCGGGTCTTCCGCGACGCGATGGCCGACACCGGCACGGGCGTCGTCCGGCGCTGGATCGTGTGGTCGGCGGTGACCGTGGCCACCGTCTTCGTGGGCCGCGCGGTGCCCTGGTCGACGGCTCGGCACTGGTCCTACCGGGTGGCCGCCGCCCTCACGATCGCCGTCATCGTCTCCCTCGGCTACAGCGCCACGAGCGACCTGCTCGACCGCTCGTGGTGGGGCGCGGTCGACCTGCCGTGGATGGGGGAGCGGACGTGGTGGGTCGAGCTCGCAGGCGGTTTCGCCGGGGCCGTGGTGCTGCCGCTGGCGCTGAGCCTGCTCTGGGGACGGCTGCGGACGGCGGGCGCGATCGCCGGGATGATGCTGGCGGTGCTGCTCCACGTCACCGTCGCCCTGGCCGCCATCGCGGCGACCTACCGGACGGCGGAGTGGCTGGCGCGCCGCTCGCCGGTGGCGGCCTGGGCCCTGGCGGGGGCCGTCACCGGCGCCGCGCTGGTGCTGTTCGCGCTGCTCAACCTCGGCTGAGCACGACCCGGACTCGGCCTGGGTCGCGCTCAGCGCAGCGAGTAGGTGGCGAGCGCCACACCGATGTAGTGCGCGGCGAACGCCAGGACGGTGAACGAGTGGAACACCTCGTGGAACCCGAACCATTGCGGCGAGGGGTTGGGCCGCTTGAGGCCGTAGACCAGGCCGCCCAGCGTGTAGAGGACGCCGCCGACGGCCACCAGCACGAGCGTCGCGACCGCGACGCCGCTGCTGAACCGGTCGGCGCCCTCCATGAACTGGGGGATGAAGAAGACCGCGGCCCAGCCGAGCGCGATGTACATCGGCGTGTAGAGCCAGCGGGGCGCGTCGGTCCAGAACACGCGGAACACCACGCCGGCCACGGCCGCGCACCACACCACGACGAGCAGTGTCGTGCGGGCGGTGCCGTCGAGGAACAGCAGCGCGTAGGGCGTGTAGGTGCCGGCGATGAGCACGAAGATGTTGGCGTGGTCGAAGCGCCGCAGGAAGGCCCACGTGCGCGGCGACCAGGTGCCGCGGTGGTAGATCGCGGAGACGGTGAAGACGAGGAGGGCGGACAGGGCGAACGCCGCCGATCCGATGCGGGTCGAGGCGGTCGGAGACATCGCCACGAGCACGATGCCGGCGGCGCCGGCGATCGGAGCGGTCGCGGCGTGCAGCCAGCCGCGCAGGCGCGGCTTGATCTCGGCCATCTTGTCGGCCATCACCTCGCCGGCACGGTCCACGGCGTGCTCGACGCGGTCGCGGGGGGTCATGGCGGGGTGGTCCATACGGAAAAACTACCCCGTAGGGCGAGAGGCGCGCAGTCGTCGGCGACAAGCGCCGGCACACCCGGCGTTACGATCGGTCCGTGATCAACGTGAAGGACGTCGTGCGACGGGTGCTCTACCCGGCCTACGAGTCCCGGGTGGTGAAGCGCCTGCCCCACGACCAGATCCCGCAGCACGTCGGCGTGATGCTCGACGGCAACCGGCGATGGGCCAAGGCGGTCGGTCTCGACACGGCCGAGGGCTACCAGGCCGGCGCCGACAACATCCGTCCCCTCCTGGTCTGGTGCGAGGAGGTCGGGGTGAAGGTGGTCACGCTCTGGCTGCTCTCGAGCGACAACCTCACCAACCGTCCCGCCGAGCAGCTCACCGGCCTGCTCACGATCATCGAGGGCGCGGTCGAGTCGCTGGCCGAGGCACGCCGTTGGCGGATCCACCCGGTCGGTGCCCTCGACCTGCTGCCGCCCGAGACAGCCGCGAAGCTCAAGGCGGCGGAGGAGGCGACCCGCGACATCGACGGGCTGCTGGTCAACGTCGCCGTGGGCTACGGCGGGCGCCGCGAGATCGCCGACGCGGTCCGCGCGCTGCTCTCCGACCACGCCACGAAGGGCACCTCGCTCGAGGAGCTGGCCGACAGCATCGACGTCGAGCACATCGCCGAGCACCTCTACACCAAGGGCCAGCCCGACCCCGACCTGGTGATCCGCACCTCGGGCGAGCAGCGCCTCGGCGGCTTCCTGCTCTGGCAGTCGGCCAACTCGGAGTTCTACTTCTGCGAGGCGCTCTGGCCCGACTTCCGCCGGGTCGACTTCCTGCGCGCGATCCGCGCGTACGCCGCCCGCGAGCGCCGCTTCGGCGGCTGACCGCGGCCCCCGGCCGTTGCCTCGTCGTGACCTCGCGTTCGGGCGTGTCGACCCGGATCGCGGTGTGACCAAGCGTACTTTCGCGATATCGGCAGGTGGGGAAGCCTGCTGTACCGGGAGGCACACCGTGGGCACTCAGAGGGGAGCTCTCCGGTCCGTTGAATGACATCGGGCCGGGCGAGGAGTGCGCGCGCCGACCCGCAGCAAGGGGTTAGTCGTGGCCAGCAGCAAGACCTCACCCAGCACCACCCGCCGCACCTACGTCCTGGACACGAGCGTCCTTCTCGCCGACCCGGCCGCGACCAAGCGCTTCGCTGAGCACGAGGTGGTGCTGCCAGTGGTCGTCATCACCGAGCTGGAGGGCAAGCGCCACCACCCGGAGCTGGGGTTCTTCGCCCGCTCCGCGCTGCGGGCCCTCGACGAGCTGCGCATCGTCAACGGGCGCCTCGACCAGCCGGTGCCCGTCGGCACCGAGGGCGGCACGCTCCGCGTCGAGCTCAACCACACCGACGCCGACTCGCTGCCGTCCGGGTTCAGGCTCGGCGACAACGACACCCGCATCCTCGCCGTCGCGCGCAACCTCGCCGACGAGGGGCACCGGGTCACCCTGGTCAGCAAGGACCTCCCGCTGCGGATCAAGGCCTCGGCCGTCGGGCTCGACGCCGAGGAGTACCGCGCCGAGGCCGTCAGCAGCTCCGACACCGGCTACACCGGCATGGCCGAGCTCGAGGTGCCCGCGGGCGACCTCGACGAGCTCTACGAGGACGGGGTGATCGACCTCGCCGAGGCGCGCGACCTGCCCTGCCACAACGGCCTCGTCCTGCTCTCCGAGCGCGGCACGGCGCTGGGCCGCGTCGGTGCGGACAAGCGCGTGCACCTCGTGCGCGGCGACCGCGACGCCTTCGGGATCCACGGGCGTTCGGCCGAGCAGCGGGTGGCGCTGGAGATGCTGCTCGACCCCGAGGTCGGCATCGTCTCCCTCGGCGGGCGCGCCGGCACGGGCAAGTCCGCGATGGCGCTGTGCGCGGGCCTCGAGGCCGTGATGGAGCGTCGCCAGCACACCAAGGTCGTCGTCTTCCGGCCGCTGTTCGCCGTCGGCGGCCAGGAGCTCGGCTACCTGCCGGGCTCGGAGGGGGAGAAGATGTCGCCCTGGGCGCAGGCCGTCTTCGACACCCTCGGCGCGCTGGTCTCGCGCGAGGTCGTCGACGAGGTGATGGACCGCGGGATGCTCGAGGTGCTCCCGCTGACCCACATCCGCGGCCGTTCGCTCCACGACGCCTTCGTCATCGTCGACGAGGCCCAGTCGCTCGAGCGCAACGTGCTGCTCACCGTGCTCTCGCGCATCGGCGCCAACTCCAAGGTCGTGCTCACCCACGACGTGGCCCAGCGCGACAACCTGCGGGTGGGGCGCCACGACGGCATCGTGGCGGTCGTGGAGAAGCTCAAGGGCCACCCGCTGTTCGCCCACGTCACGCTGACCCGATCGGAGCGTTCGCCCATCGCCGCCCTGGTCACCGAGATGCTGGAGGACGTCACCCTCTGACCTCGCGCTGTGGCGGAGAAGACACCGGCGTGCCGGTGCTGGTGTGACCCCTGAGGTCAGGCGTGTCTCATGTGACGAAAGGGACAGCACCGGATGTGGCGTTTGGTTTGCACGGCTCCTGAGGCTCCTGCATGGTGGCTCGTGACCGCTTCGTGACCTGGGCCGTTGGGCCCGGGTCCGCGCGGTCGCTCCACGCCCGGCTCCACCGGGGCGTGGCACCCCGTCGTCTACCCCGTGAGCCCCCGTGTCGAAGTCCGACAAGCACGTCCCGAAGCACCGCGCGCCCGGCCGGCACAAGTCCGTGCGCGCCCCGCGTCGACCCCTGCGCACCAGCGTGGCGCTGACCGGCCTGGCCGTCGCCGTGACCGGCATGAGCGTCACCGGCGGTCTCGCGCTCGATGAGCCGCGCGTGCCCTCTCCGATCGCCGCCGACCCGGCGAGCTCGGCGGCCGGCGCGTCCGGTGCCACCGGCACGACCGCCGGCACGGCTGCTGGCACCACCACCGCTGGCGGCACCACCGACGGTGCCGAGACGGTCGCCGACACCGAGTCGAGCGCCGGTGAGCTCGAGCGGCGCTCCTCGCGGGCCGTCGTCTCGCGCGCGGCCCGCCGCACCGACCGCGTCAAGGCCACGGCGCTCGAGATGTCCGGTGGTGCGGCGGTGACGCGCTCGGAGAAGCTGTCCGACGGCGACCCGCGCGACATCGCCCGCGCCCTGCTGCCGGCCTACGGCTTCTCCGCCGACCAGTTCTCGTGCCTGGACTCGCTCTACGTCAGCGAGTCCAACTGGCGCGTCGACGCCGACAACCCGACGTCCTCGGCCTACGGCATCCCGCAGGCCCTCACGCAGCTGCACGACCTGCCCGACGACTACATGACCTCCGCCGAGGCGCAGATCCGCTGGGGGCTCGACTACATCCGCGACACCTACGGCACCCCCTGCAGCGCGTGGAGCTTCAAGCAGGCCAACGGCTGGTACTGATCCCCCGTTCGATTGACTCCAGCCGCCGGTTCCACCATCCGGGGTGCTCTGCTGCCTGCTGCCGCAGCCTGGCGTACTCGCGAGGCGTGGCCCACCGCAGCACGGGCGCCACCGCGAGTGCCGTCACAGCGCCCCACCGCCACTTGCTGCGGTTCTCCAGAGTCCCGCGACCCCGGCGACAGCCGGCGCCTGGAGGATCACGTTGTAGGGCCGACGACCGGCCCCTCGAGCCCTTCGTGCTCGGTCAACCACGGCAGGCCGGCGCGCCACCTGCGAGGCCAGCTGCTGTAGTGCCCGACGACCGCTGCGAGGAACAAGCCGTTCGCGATCGCGTACGTACGGTCACCGCGCGGGCTCACGAGCCGACCGGCGGGCACGTACGCGGCAGCGGCGGAGAGCGCGAACGTCCCGGCAGCCGCTCGTACGCCGACATGTGGCGCCAGCGGCACCGCGACGCCCGCCACGAGCTCGTAGCAGACGTGACCGGCGATCGCGACGATGCCGAGGCGGGTCCAGTGACGTTCAGCCATCCGGTCCCGTACCCCAAGACGCCGGCCGGCACGAGCACCTCGCGGCCGGCGGCTGCACTCGACGTCCTGACATGCCCTGGCCGGGGGCGGCTCATGCCGATGTGAGGACGCGTTCTCGCGGCGTCGGGCATGACAGTCTGCGGCCATGGCACACGAGACAGGGCGCGACACGATCGCCGACCCGTCCGTTGTGACGACGCGCGACGAGTTCGGATGGTTCGTGGAGGAGGTGCTCCGCGACTATGTCGATGCGGGACGCGTCGAGTGGGAGAACTCGACCGTCGAACGCCTTCTGGATGCGTTGACCGCCTTCTCAACCGCTCCGGTGGAGACCGATGTGGACTACGACCAAGAGGCACCCTCAGGGCGTCTGTTCGCCGAGATGGTCCGCGCGGCCACTGGCTACGAGTAGGCACCCGCATCTGCCGCGACCCGTGCGTCCGCTCACGTCGATGAGTCCGTCTCCCAGGCCGCTGTTGCAGTCGCGTGGTCACCGTTGACCTGCTGCGCGTGAAGTCCCCGGGCGCAGCCGTCTCGGGTCTCATGACGACGGGACTGCTGAGCGATGGCTGGCACTCGCTCCTTCACCGGCTGGCACTCCTCTTCCTGGCGGTTGCCTTCTTGGTCGCCGGTTGGTGGCAGCTGAGACCGGGCGTACGCGCTGAGTTCCTGCGGCGGCCCAAGTCCACGGACGACCCCGACTGGCTTCGTCGAACGTCCGCTCATGCCGCCTGAGCCCACACCGATGTCCTGACGCCGATGCGCCAGAATCTGACCATGGGTTGGCGGGGAGTAGTGCGGACTGACAACGGTCACCGCCTGACTCCGAGATGGGTCACGCGTAGCCGCTTGCCTGACATGCTTCCGGGCGTTCTGTGGCGCCGTGGAGTCGTTCTTTTCGGTGGTCGATTGCACTTCTGCGTGGGCAACCTTGAAGCCGCGCATCGAACCATCGAGTGGAAGGGCTACGACTGGCTCGTCGGGCACCGGCCCTACGACGGGCCTCATCGCGAACGTGAGCCCAACCGCTTCGATGACCCTGACTCTTACGAAGACCTCGGCTGACGGAGAACGTCCGGGGTCTGCCGCTGACATGCGCGGATCTGCCGATGAGCGGTTGACGGTGCCATGCTGCGTCCATGGATGAGCCCTCAGGTCCCAAGCCGCTTATCAGTGGTCGCGGCATGTTGCGGATCGAGGACTTCTGCCGAAGCACCGGTCTCGCCCGGGCCACAGTGGAGGAACTAATGCGCGCCGGGCGTCTCGACGGGGTGCTGTGGACGCCTGAGGAACCGAGCCACCCGGTCGGGATCTTTGACGATGTACTGCCCTCGTCGGAGGCACTCGCCGCCCTGGGGCTGCAGGCAAGTGATGACTACGATCCCGATGCCCTCCGATCGTTCGAGATGACCGACGACGAAGATGCTGAGGGCGGCGCGTAGTCACTACATCACTTGCCCAGACGCCCGGATCTGCCGCGATGAGCGTGCGGATCTGCCGAGATGAGGGCGCCGGGCGAGCGGGGTGGCCGCCAGCGTTCGCGTCCCCAGGTGCAGTGGGGCGCGTTCGACGCGCCAAGAGCTCGGCACGATCCCGTCGGGGCTGCGCTCGCGTCGTAGAACGGCTTGCCGACCTAGAGTTCGACGCATGACCGCTGCCCTGCAGAGTGGCGTCTGTTGCGTCAACATGAGTTGACTATCACGGGAGAAGTCAACTACGGTTGACCGCATGACAGAGGTCGATCTTGCCCGCATCACCGAGAACGCTGATCCGCTCCAAGCCCTGCGCGATACAACCGCGCTGCGCCGCCGACTGGAGGGACAGGAGGAAGTCCTGGT
The DNA here is from genome assembly GCF_058134345.1 of Nocardioides sp. Z24_21. Taxonomy (NCBI): domain Bacteria; kingdom Bacillati; phylum Actinomycetota; class Actinomycetes; order Propionibacteriales; family Nocardioidaceae; genus Nocardioides; species Nocardioides sp. Z24_21. The sequence goes on along the minus strand of NZ_JBYTTH010000001.1, from coordinate 709,317 downwards.
GCACCGCGCTCGGGTGTCAGGGACCACGTGGACGCAGATCGCTGAAGCGCTCGGTGTGACGAAGCAGGCCGTTCACAAGAAGTACGGCGGCCGACGCCTGTTCGGGCGGACGGAGGCAGGACGGTGACGAACTCGCTCCTCGATGATCTGGCGGGACGATCAGCGGAACGCCTCGGCGCCACACAGCGGGGGGTCGTCATGGTGGGGGCGTTACACCACGGGCAGTCGGCAGTGCACGGCGCAGATCCCGGCACGCAGTTCGAGATCGGTTCCGTCACCAAGACGTTCACCGCCCTTGCGTTGGCCCGGCTCGTCGTGCGCGGTGTCGTGGAACTTGACCAACCGCTGAACGACCTTCTGCCGCGCGACATCACGGCCCCAGAACGCGGCGGCGAGGTCATCAGGCTGAGGCACCTGGCCTCCCACACTTCTGGCCTTCCAGGCCTGCCCAAAGGACTCCTGGCGCGGGGGCTCTTCCGATCAGATCCCTACGCCGGATGCACCGGCGAGTTCCTGATGGACGGACTGCGGCGCACCCGTTTGCGATCGGTGCCCGGTGTCCGCGTTCACTACTCCAACCTCGGTGCCGGCTTACTGGGACTTGTTCTGGCACGCCACATCGGTACCGACTACGACACCCTCATTCAGGGCGAGATCTGCCGGCCCCTGGGCATGAGCGATACCCGCGTGGTGCTCGACGCCGAAGGGACGGCCCGACTGGCAACCGGCCACTCCCGCCTGGGACGCCCACGCCCACCTTGGCACCTGGGCGCCCTCGCCGGCGCCGGTGGTCTGCACTCCACTGTGCCCGATCTGCTCAAGTTCGCGCGTGCTCACCTCGGTTCAGCACCTGACGAGCTCGCGGAAGCCATCGCTCTCAACCGGGCCACTTCCCACCGCATCAACGCGAGAGCTGCGATCCATCCCGGCTGGATCGCAGCCACCCCGCCCCGCAGCGAGCATCGAGTCATGTTCCACAACGGCGGCACCGGCGGCTACCGCAGCCTGCTGGCCATCGCTCCTGAACACCACGCCGCGGTCGTCATCCTCAACGCCAACAACCGATCCGTGGACCGTCCCGGCCTTAATCTGCTCAAACAGATCATCGACTCCGGGCCAGGCCCCAACACCGTCCCGGTCGCCGCCGTCGCCTGATCGACCGGTCCCAGATGGTCAACGTCACACCGTGCCGAAAGTCCTGTCAGGTCGCCGCACTGGCGCAGGGGTGGTGGGTCGGACCGGCCGCGCCCCCTGACGTTCGGACTGACAGCGACAGGCCACCGCTCGGTCTCAGGTTTCGACAATCTGCTCGGCCGCAACGGTGCCGATGTGGCCTTGGGCCAGATCGTGCAGCTGATCGGGGTAGTCACAGCTGCGATCAGCGGGGCGCTCCTGCTGCGGGGCAATGACCAACCGACGAACCCGGGTCCCTGAGAGTCGTCCTGGTGGCGACAGAACGCCGTGGGCTCGGCTTGTGTGCGCAGCCTCGCCGCCGCACCGCCTGATCCGCACCGCCTGCCCGCGGCCACAGGCCCGTCGCTCGTGCGACCAAGGCCACAGCCGCTGCCGTTGGCGGCGTGCAGACCACCTGCATCCAGCTCGGAGGCGCACTGGGCACCGCCGTGCTGTCGGCCGTCGTGGCCGGCAAGGTGTCGACCTCGCTGCACGGCACCGCCGCGCCCGCCGGGACGGAGGAGGCCGCGTCGGCCGGAGTCCCGATCCCCGGCCTGCCGCAGGCGGCCGAGGCGTTCACGAGCGGCCTGCACGCCGGCCTCGTGGTCTCCGCCGTGCTGGTCTGGGCGGCGGCGCTGCTGGCGCTGCGGCTGCGCGAGCAGCCGCCCCACGACCTCGCCACGGTGCTCGAGGAGACCGTCGGGGGCGAGGCCGGACACCCCTGAGCACGCGTCAGGCGGGGCGCACCACGGTCGACATCACGCAGTTCTTGAGTCCCTTGGGCCGGTCGTAGGCGAACCCGAGCCGTTCGTAGAGTCGCCGGGTGCCGTTGTAGAGGAACGACGACGACATCTTCTTGGTCTGCTCGGTGAGGTCGTGGGGGTACGCCTCCACGACCCCGCCGCCCGCCTCGGCGATGAGGTCCAGCGCCCCACGGATCGCGACCTCGCTGACGCCGAGCCGGCGGTGGCGGCGGTCGACGAAGACGCAGGTGATGCGCCAGTCGGGATCGGTGGTCTTCTCGGCGTCGTACTGCTTGCGGTGGTGGAGGCTGGGCAGCTCGAGCGGCGTGCCGTACTCCGCCCACGCGATCGCCTCGTCGCCGTCGAGGACCAGCGCGGCGTGCGCCTCGCCCCGTTCGACGTAGGACCTCTTGAGCGCGCGATTGGCCTCGGCCCCCTGGCCGCGCTCGGGGCCGTCGGGATGGAACCAGATGCACCAGCAGCCGCCGAAGATGCCGTTGTGCCGCTCGACCAGCGCCTCGAAGGCGGGCCAGGTCTCCGGCGTGAGGGGACGGACCTCGTACGTCGTGTCGTCGCTCATCCGGTGACGGTAGGACGAGATCAGGACGATCGGCGTCCGGTCATCGACTCGACGTCGAGGGCGGCATCGAGCTGCTCCTCGGTCAGGTCGCCGCGCTCGATGTAGCCCATCGCGATGACCGTCTCCCGGATGGTCGCCCCGTCGGCGAGCGCCTTCTTGGCGACCTTGGCCGCCTGCTCGTAGCCGAGGTGGGCGTTGAGTGGGGTCACCACCGAGGGTGACGACTCGGCGTAGCGCCGCATCCGCTCGGTGTCGGCGGTGATGCCGTCGACGCACCGCTCGGCGAGCAGGACCGTCGAGGTGGACAGCACGTGGATCGACTCGAGCAGCGCGTGCGCCATGACGGGCATCATCACGTTGAGCTCGAAGCTGCCCGACGCCCCGGCCCAGGCGACGGTCGCGTCGTTGCCGACGACCCGCGCGCAGACCATCAGCGTCGCCTCGGGCAGCACCGGGTTGACCTTGCCCGGCATGATGCTCGACCCGGGTTGGAGGTCGGGGAGGCGGATCTCCGCGAGGCCCGTGGTGGGGCCGGACGACATCCAGCGCAGGTCGTTGCAGATCTTGGTCAGGCCCACGGCGACGGTGCGCAGCACGCCGGACAGCTCGACCAGCGAGTCGCGCGTGCCCTGCGCCTCGAAGTGGTCGCGCGCCTCGGTGAACTCCTGCCCGGTCCGGTCGCTGAGCGCGGCGATCGCGCGCTCGGCGAAGGCGGCGGGGGTGTTGATGCCGGTGCCGACGGCGGTGCCGCCGAGCGGTAGCTCGCGCACCCGGGGGAGCACCGCCTCGAGGCGCTCGACGCCCAGGCGCAGGGTGGCGGCGTAGGCCCCCATCTCCTGCCCGAGGGTGACGGGCGTGGCGTCCATCAGGTGGGTGCGCCCGGACTTCACCGCGTCGGCGAACTCCTCGGCCTTGCCCTCGAACGACGTCGCCAGCCGGTCGAGCGCGGGGAGCAGGTCGTCGACGACGGCGAGGGTCGCCGCGACGTGGATGCTGGTCGGGAACGTGTCGTTGCTGCTCTGCGAGGCGTTGACGTGGTCGTTGGGGTGCACGTCGACGCCCGCGCGGGAGGCCAGGGTCGCGATCACCTCGTTGGCGTTCATGTTGGAGCTGGTGCCCGACCCGGTCTGGAAGACGTCGATGGGGAACTCGGCGTCGTGCGTGCCGGCGACGATGGCGTCGGCGGCCGCGACGATGGCCTCTGCCTGCTCGGGGCGTACGACGCTGAGCGCGGCGTTGGCCGTGGCGGCGGCGGCCTTCACGTGGGCCAGCGCCTGCACGTGCCGGGGCTGGAGCGTCAGGCCGCTGATCGGGAAGTTCTCGATCGCGCGCTGCGTCTGGGCCCGCCACAGGGCGTCGCGAGGCACTTCGACCTCGCCCATGGAGTCGTGCTCGGTGCGTGTCTCGCTCACGGCCCGACCGTACCCAGTTCGCCGGGTTCTAGCGACGGGCGAGGGGTGGGGGGTCCTTGACGAATTGGTAACCCAACAGTTACCAATAGAGGCATGGACCCGTTCGTCGCCCTCGCCGACCCCCTGCGCCGCGACCTCGTGGCCCGGTTGTCGCACGGGCCGTCGCGGGTGGTCGACCTGGCTGCCGGCCGCGACGTCAGCCGGCCGGCCATCAGCCGCCACCTCCGGGTGCTCGGCGAGGCGGGCTTGGTGGAGGCCGAGGACCGGGGGCGCGAGCGGCACTACCGCCTCCGGCCCGACGGGCTGGCCGCCGTCACCGAGTGGCTGGCGGCGCTCGACCCCACCGGCGCGCCGCCGCCGCGGTTCGCCCAGTCGGCGTTCGACGGGCTCGACCTCGAGGTCCGCCGCGCCGGACGCGACCGCCGGGCGGGCGATGCCGCGACCGGCACATCCACCCCACAGCAGGAGGACACCGCATGAGCAGCACCGTGATGACCGGCCGGCGCGAGGAGCGCGACGGGAGCACCCTGCTCGTGATCGAGCGGGAGTTCCGGGCCCCCGTCGACGACGTGTGGGCGGCCTGCACCGACCCGACCCGCATGGAGCGGTGGATCGGGACGTGGCGCGGCGACCCGGCTGCCGGTCCGGTGACGTTCTGGATGACCGCGGAGGGCGACGACGTCGCGGGCGAGGAGTGGGACGTGCTGGTGTGCGAGCCGCCGCGCCGCTTCGTGGCACGGGGCCGGGACCCGCAGCCCTTCAGCGAGGACGGCTCGGGGGACACGGCCCACTGGGAGCTCGAGCTCGAGCTGACGGAGGCCGACGGCGTCACGTCCCTCCGGTTCGTCCAGGTGCTGGATCCCGGAGGGCCGCGCGTCGACATGGCCGCGAGCGTGGGCCCGGGCTGGGAGTACTACCTCGACCGGCTGGGGGCCGCGCTGTCCGGCGACCCGGTGGGCGCCGTCGACTGGGAGGCCTACGTCGGCGGGTCCTCGCACTACCGGCGGCTCTTCACCTGAGCGTGCCTGATCCCGCTTGAGCGTGCCTGACCCCGCTTGAGCGGGCTTGGTCCCGCCCGACCCGGCGTTGCGGCTTGGCTCCGGCGCCCCGGCTCGCCAGCATGGTCCGATGCGTCCACTGCGCCTCGGGTCCGTCTGCGCGACGGCCGTCGTGCTCGTCGCCGCCTCGGCCTGCTCCGTGCTCGGCGGCGACGATGCCGATCCCCCGGAGGGCGTGGCCGGCGACCTCGCCGCCGCCCTCGCCGGACACTCGCTGGGGGAGGTGCCGCTGACCGACGAGGCCGACCGGGCGACGTTCGCCGAGCTGGTGGCCCCGCTCGACGAGGTGCCCGTCGCGGTGCGGGTCGCCGCCGTCGAGGAGGACGAGCAGGTCGAGGGCGACGCCGCCTCCGGCGAGGACCGCGTCACCGCCACCGCCACCCTGGCGTGGCGGTGGGAGCTCACCGACGCCGAGTCGTGGGAGTACGACACCACCGCCACGCTCGTACGCGAGGGGAGCGGGTGGGTGGTCGACTGGTCGCCGGGGGCGCTCGCCCCCGACCTCGCCGACGGCGACACCCTCGGGTTGCGGACCCTGCCGCCGAGCCGGGGCGACATCACCGGCGCCGAGGGTCAGGTGCTGGTCACCGAGCGACCGGTCCTGCGCTACGGGCTCGACAAGACCAAGGTCAGCGGACCGCAGGTCGCTCGCAGTGCGCGCCGGATCGCCCGCGTGCTCGACGTCGACGCGGCCTCGTTCGTCGAGCGGGCGGAGGCGATGGGGCCGGAGGCCTTCGTCGAGGCGGTGGTGCTGCGCGAGGACGACGCCCTCGACGTGCTGCCCGCCTTCGCCGACATCCGCGGTGCGCTCGCCGTGCGCGACACGCTGCCGCTCGCCCCGACCCGCGAGTTCGCCGCGGCCCTGCTGGGGCGGGTCGGTCCGGCCACCGCCGAGCTCGTCGAGGAGTCCGGCGGCCGCATCGCCGCCGGCGACGAGGTCGGCCTGTCCGGGCTCCAGGCCCGCTACGACGAGCAGCTGCGGGGCGTCCCCGGCACGGCCATCGTGGCCCGCGACGCCGACGACCGGCTGCGCACCCTCGTCGAGGTCGCGCCCACCGACGGGGCCGACCTCGCGACCACCCTCGACCCCGCGCTGCAACAGAAGGCGGAGGACGTCCTCGGCGACCTCGGCGACCAGGCCCCGGCGACGGCGCTCGTCGCGATCCGTCCCTCGGACGGCGCGGTGCTCGCGAGCGCCAACGGGGCCGGGGCGGGCGGCGCCGACCTGGCCATGACGGGGCAGTACGCGCCCGGCTCCACCTTCAAGGTGGTGACCGCGCTCGCCCTGCTGCGCAGCGGGATGGGTGTGGGCGACGTGGTCTCGTGCCCGGCCTCGACCGTCGTCGACGGCCGCTCGTTCACCAACTACGACGACTACCCGGCCGCCGCGCTGGGCGACATCACCCTCACCCAGGCGATCGCCCAGTCGTGCAACACCGCGCTGATCGGCAACGCCGACCGGGTGGCCGAGGGTGAGCTGGCGGCTGCGGCCGGAGCGCTCGGCCTCGGCACCGACCACGACCTCGGCTTCCCGGTCTACTTCGGCCAGGTGCCGCCGCCCGAGACCGAGACCGGGGCCGCCGCCGACATGATCGGCCAGGGGACGGTCCTGGCCAGTCCCTTCGCCATGGCCACCGTCGCCGCGTCGGTGCAGGCCGGACGGGCGGTGCTGCCGGTCCTGCTGCCCGACCACGAGGTCGACCAGGTCGCCCCCGAGCGGCCGCTCACCGGCGGCGAGGCGGGGGCCCTGCGCCGGCTGATGCGCAGCGTGGTGACCGCCGGGTCGGGGCGCTTCCTCCAGGACGTGCCGGGCCGGGTGGGTGCCAAGACCGGCACGGCCGAGCACGGCGAGCCGGACGCGTCGGGCGAGCTGCCGACGCACGCGTGGATGATCGCGACGCGCGGTGACCTCGCCGTCGCGGTGTTCGTCGAGACCGGCGTCTCCGGCTCCCAGACCGCGGGTCCGCTGCTCGAGGCGTTCCTGCGCTGAGCCTGCCCGCCGCGCGGCGCGCCGGCTCAGCGGTGCGCGAGGTAGAGGAAGTACTCCTCGGGCCGGTCCTGGAGCAGCACGTCGTGGGCCTGCTCCTCGGCGGCGCCGAACACCGTGCGCAGCGCGGCGAGCAGCTCGGGGGCGGCGCTCGCCGACCACACGACCAGCACGCCTCCGGGCGACAGCACGGCGCGACACCGCTGGAGGAACTCCTCCTCGTAGACCGCCTCGTTGCGCTCGTGCACGAGGTAGCCGGGCCCGTTGTCGACGTCGAGCAGCACCAGGTCGTAGGTCGAGCGGGCCTCGGCGATCGCCATCGCGATGTCGGCGTTGACCACGGTCGCGCGGGTGTCGGCGAGCAGCGCGGGCCCGTGCGGCACCGTCCCGTCGCGCATCCACCGGATCAGCGACTCCTCGATCTCCACCACCACCGCGCGCTCGACCCGCGTGTCGGCGAGCACCCGCTGGAGCGTGAAGCCCAGCCCGAGCCCGCCCACCAGCACCGAGGCCGGCTGCTCGACGAGGTCGAGGGCCTGGGCGGCGAGCTCGATCTCGCTGGTCGTCTCCAGCGTGTCCATCACGAAGACGCCGTTGACCCGCAGCTCGATGACGTCGGCCCCGGCGCCGGAGCTGCGCCGCCGCAGCACGACCTCCCCGCGGGCCGACTCCGCCCGGGCGATCTCGGGGCTCTCGGAGCTCTCGGGGCTCTCGGGGATCCCGGTGCTCGTGCTCTCGGGACTGAGGGGGCCGGCCATGGCGCCATCCTGCCAACCGTGCCCGCGCCGATGGAAGTGGGCTGCCGGTCGGCCGCGGAGGCAGGGCCCGGACGGTCGCCGCGGCGAGACGCTGGGTGAAATGACGCCCGGCCGCCCGGTCCGCGTCTACGGTGGCTCCGTGTACACCGTGGGGCGCACCGCAGAGCTGACGGGGGTGTCGACCGGCACCCTCCGCAAGTGGGAGCAGCGCTACGGGGTGGTCGTGCCCCTGCGATCGCCGAGCAACTACCGCCTCTACGACGACGAGGCGGTGCGTCGGCTCAGCGTCATGCGCAGCCTCGTCGACGCCGGGTGGAGCGCGCAGGAGGCCGCCCGCCACGTGGTGGAGAGCGCGAGCGCGGCCGAGGCGGAGGTCGTACGACCGCAGGAGCCGCCGTACGAGGAGCGCTTCGAGACGCTCCTCGGCTGCGCCCAGGACTTCGACGAGCCCCGGCTCGAGCGCCTGCTCGAGGAGAGCTTCGGTGACAACGACGTGGTGTCGGTGGTCGACGACTGGCTGCTGCCGTCGCTGGTCCACCTCGGCAAGGCGTGGCAGCGCGGCTTCGTCTCGGTCGCGGGGGAGCACTTCGTGACCGGTGCCGTGCACCGCCGCCTCGCGCTCGCCTTCCAGTCGGTGGCCCCCGCGCCCAGCGGTGGCCCGCGCGTCGTCGTCGGCCTCGCGCGCGGGTCGCGCCACGAGATCGGCGTCCTCGCGTTCGCCACGGTGCTCCGCTCGCGCGGCGTCGCGGTGACCTACCTCGGCGCCGACCTCCCGCTCGAGGCGTGGGTGAGCGCCGTCAGCCTCGTCCGGCCCGCGGCGGCCGTGCTGGCGGCGCCGACGCTCGAGGACCTCCCGGCCGTCCGCGAGGCGGTCCGCGCCCTCGCGCCCCTCACCGACGTGCTGCTCGGCGGCGCCTTCCAGGACCGGGTCGCGGGCGGGGAGCACCTGGGCCACGCCGCCGGCGCGGCCGCGGCGGCGCTCGCCACCCGCCTCGGCGCGGTGAGCTGACGCGTCAGCGCGCCGTGCGCCCCGACTCGTCCGCGCACCCGCTGCTGAACCAGTAGCTGCCCACGATGTCCATCCGGCACGCGGTGTCGGTCGCCGGGGCGTCGGTCGCCGCCGGCGAGGCGCTGAGGACGGAGCCGAGGGCCGCCGCGGCAAGGACCGTGACCCCGATGACGCGCAGGCGCCGGCCGGTGCGGTCGCGGCGACGCAGGCCGGGCCGGGGGGAGGGCCGTGCAGTGATCGCCATCGTCGTCATCGGGCCTCCTGGGGCACCCCTGCGGCTTGTCCACAGTTTGTCCACTGGTGGTGGTGATGCCGAGACTAGAACCTTGTCCACAGTTTGTCCAAAGTTCGCTACCCTCGGGGTGTGTACACCGTCGGACGCACCGCCCAGCTCACCGGAGTGCCACGCGAGACCCTGCGCAAGTGGGAGCAGAGATACGGCGTGGTGGCACCGGCACGCACCGAGGGCAACTACCGCCTCTACGACGACGAGGCGGTCCGCCGCCTGTCGGTGATGCGCGACCTCGTGGACTCCGGGTGGTCGCCGCGGGAGGCGGCGGGACGCGTGCTCGCCGAGCCGGACCGCTCGACGACCCCGGCCGGGCCGGAGGGATCGCCGCTCACGCGGATCGACGACCTCGCCTCGTGCGGCGAGGACTTCGACGTGGTGCGGCTCGAGGGCATGCTCGCCAAGGCGTTCGCCGAGGCCGACCTCGCCGTCGCGGTCGACGAGTGGCTGATGCCGTCCCTCGTACGCCTCGGCGAGGCGTGGCAGCGGGGTACGGTCGGCGTCGCCGGTGAGCACTTCGTCAGCGGGGCCGTGCTGCGCCGGCTCGCGCAGGCCTTCCACCAGTTCCCGCACCCCGCTCCCGATGCACCCCACGTGATGGTCGGCCTGGCCCGCGGCTCGCGCCACGAGCTCGGCATCATGGCCTTCGCGATGGTGCTGCGCAGCCGGGGCGTCCACGTCACCTACCTCGGTGCCGACCTGCCGGTGGAGAGCTGGATCGACACGGTCCGCGCGCTGCTGCCCGACGCCGTGGTGCTGGCCGTGCCGACCGTGGAGGACCTCCCGGCGGTCCGCGAGGCGGCGCAGGCGATCCGCCCGATCGCCCCGGTGCTGCTCGGCGGTGCCCACCAGTCGCGCGTCGAGGGCGCCGACGCCCTCGGGCACCGGATCGGGGAGGCGGCCGCCCGCCTCGCCGACCGGCTCACCGGCTCACCGGCTGAGCTCGCCGACTGAGCTCGCCGGGGCTGCTCGCGCCTACTGGGCGGAGCGGACGCGGATCCCCGAGACGGGCACGGTCACCGTCCCGGACGGGTCGGTGAAGAAGTCGTTGCCCTTGTCGTCGACGACGATGAACGCGGGGAAGTCCTCGACCTCGATCTTCCACACCGCCTCCATGCCGAGCTCCTCGTACTCCACGACCTCGACCGACCGGATGCAGTCCTGCGCGAGCCGCGCGGCCGGACCGCCGATCGAGCCGAGGTAGAAGCCGCCGTGGGTGCCGCAGGCGTCGGTGACCTGCTTGGACCGGTTGCCCTTCGCCAGCATCACCATCGAGCCGCCCGCCGCCTGGAACTGCTCGACGTAGGAGTCCATCCGCCCCGCGGTGGTCGGGCCGAAGGAGCCCGACGGCATCCCCTCGGGCGTCTTGGCCGGTCCGGCGTAGTAGACGGGGTGGTCCTTGAGGTAGGCCGGCATCTCCTCGCCGGCGTCGAGGCGCTCCTTGATCTTGGCGTGCGCGATGTCGCGCGCCACGACGAGCGGCCCGGTCAGCGAGAGCCGCGTCTTCACCGGGTGCTTCGTCAGCTCGGCGAGGATGTCGGGCATCGGCCGGTTGAGGTCGATCGGGACGACCGCCCCGCCCTCGATGTCGTGGGCCATCCCGGCGTCCGGCATGTACTGCGCCGGGTCGGTCTCGAGCTGCTCGAGGAAGACGCCCTCGGGCGTGATCTTGCCGAGTGCCTGCCGGTCGGCCGAGCACGACACGGCGATGGCGACCGGGCACGAGGCGCCGTGGCGCGGCAGCCGCACCACGCGCACGTCGTGGCAGAAGTACTTCCCGCCGAACTGGGCGCCGATGCCGAAGGACTGCGTGAGCTCGAAGACCTTCTCCTCGAGCTCGACGTCGCGGATGCCGTGGGCGCTCATCGAGCCCTCGGTCGGCAGGTCGTCGAGGTAGTGCGCGGACGCGTACTTGGCGGTCTTGAGGGCGAACTCCGCGCTGGTGCCGCCGATGACGACGGCGAGGTGGTAGGGCGGGCACGCGGCGGTGCCGAGCGAGCGGATCTTCTCGTCGAGGAACTCCATCAGGCGCGTCGGGTTGAGGACTGCTTTGGTCTCCTGGAACAGGAACGACTTGTTGGCCGACCCGCCGCCCTTGGCCATGAAGAGGAACTTGTACTCCGGCACGTCCTGCGCGGGGGTGGAGTAGAGCTCGATCTGCGCCGGCAGGTTGGTGCCGGTGTTCTTCTCCTCGAACGTCGTCAGCGGCGCGAGCTGGGAGTAGCGGAGGTTGAGCCGGGTGTAGGCGTCGTACACGCCCCGACTGATCGCCTCGCCGTCGTCGGCACCGGTGAGCACGCCCTCGGACTTCTTGCCCATCACGATCGCGGTGCCGGTGTCCTGGCACATCGGCAGCACGCCGCCGGCGGAGATGTTGACGTTCTTGAGCAGGTCGAGGGCGACGAAGCGGTCGTTGCCCGAGGCCTCCGGGTCGTCGATGATCCTGCGCAGCTGGGCGAGGTGGCCGGGCCGGAGGTAGTGGCTGATGTCGTGCATCGCCTCCTCGGTGAGCCGCCGGATCGCCTCGGGCTCGACCTGGAGGAACGTCCGCCCCCCGACCTCGACCGTCGACACGCCCTCGGTGGTCACCAGCCGGTAGGGAGTGGCCGGCGCGCCGTTGGACCCGGCGGTGGGGAGGAGGTCGGAGTAGTGGAAGTCGGCGGCGCTCACGGCCGCAGATGCTACGCCCGGTCGGGCTCCTCGCCCGATCCGGCCTCGGCGTCCGGCGGCGTCACCGGTCGCGCCGCCTCCTCTGCCGCCGCCTCCCGCTCCTTCTGCTCCCGCGCGATCCGGCGCTGCTCCTCCGCGCGCTCTCGCACCCGCTTGAGGAAGGCCTCGTCGGCAGCGGGGTCGGACGCGGCGTAGCGCCCGGGCCGGTCGTACTCCGGGAACGCGCGTGCGCTGCCCTCGTGGGGGCCCCGTGGTCGCGGCCGGCGCTGGGGCCGTCCCGCGACGAGCCAGGCGATCGAGCCCACGAAGGGGAAGAACAGCACGAGGAGGATCCACCCCAGCTTGGGGAGGTGGCGCACCTCGTCGTCGCGGCTCGAGATCGCCTCGATGAGGCAGTAGACGGTCAGCACCACAGGCACGAGGTACAGCACGATCCGCACGTCAGGACCCCCGCAGGTGGGCCCTGCCGGGGCCGCGGACGACGGGACGCGACCCGGCGTGTCGGGAGAGTAGCGCGAGGGCACGCGCGGGCATGCAGATCGCCTGCCGCACCGGCGCGGCGTCCCGACAGGTGCTCACCCCCCGGACGCGCCCCGTCCATTCGGGGGTAGCCTCCGAATGGACGGGATCGACGAGGCTTCGCGCGCGAGACATCCCCCCGACCCGCAGCAGTCGCTCCCCTGGAGGTCAGATGAACACCCGCACGATGCTCGCCTCGCTCACCGCGACGGCCACCCTCGTCTCGCTCGCGGCCTGCGCCGCGCCGGAGAAGGACAACGACACCACCACCGAGAGCGGGGTCGACGCGTCGTCGGCCACCACCGCCGAGGACTTCGGTGGGATGGAGGAGCTCGTCAAGGCCGCCCAGGACGAGGGCGAGCTCAACGTGATCGCGCTGCCGCCCGACTGGGCCAACTACGGCGAGATCATCTCGACGTTCGAGGACAAGTACGACATCGACGTCAACTCCGCCCAGCCCGACGCGGCCTCGCAGGACGAGATCAACGCGGCCAACGACCTCAAGGGCACTGAGCGCGCGCCCGACGTCTTCGACCTCGGCCAGTCCGTCGCCCTGGCCAACACCGACATGTTCGCGCCCTACAAGGTGGACACCTGGGACGACATCCCCGACGAGTTCAAGGACCCGGACGGGGCGTGGGTCAACGACTACGGCGGCTACATGTCGATCGGCTACGACTCGGCGGTCGTCCCCGACGTGACGTCGGTGGCCGACCTGCTCAAGCCCGAGTTCAAGGGCAAGGTCGCGCTCAACGGCGACCCGACGCAGGCCGGCGCCGCGTTCAGCGGCGTGATGATGGCGGCCGTCGCCAACGGCGGGTCCGCCGACGACATCGCACCGGGTGTCGACTTCTTCGCCGACCTCAAGAAGGCCGGCAACTTCCTCACCGTCGACCCCGACTCGACCACCATCGAGCAGGGCACGACGCCGGTCGTCATCGACTGGGACTACCTCGGTGCGGCCGCGGCGGCCAACGTCGACACCTGGAAGACCGTCGTCCCGTCGGAGGCGGTCATCGCGGGCTACTACTTCCAGGCCATCAACGCCGACGCGCCCCACCCGGCCGCAGCCCGCCTGTGGCAGGAGTTCCTCTACAGCGACGAGGGCCAGAACCTGTGGCTCGCGGGGGGTGCCCGCCCGGTGCGCGGTGAGCAGATGGCCGAGGACGGCACGATCGACGCCGAGCTGTGGGACGCCCTACCGGAGGTCACCGGCGACCCGGTGATCCCCACCAACGCCCAGACGGAGGCCGCCGGCGAGTACCTCGCAGCGAACTGGTCCAAGGCCATCCGCTGAGCACGGCGGCGGTCACCGGAGCAGGCCGGGCCCGACGGTTCTCCGTCGGCCCGGCCCTCGCGCTGCTGCCGTTCCTCGTCTTCGTCCTGATCTTCCTGGTCATCCCGACGCTGACCGTGGTGGTCGGCGCCTTCCAGGACGGGGACGGCCGCCCGACGCTGGGCAACCTGGACGCGCTGACCAGCGACGCCGCGCTCACCGCGCTGCGGGGATCGCTGATCCTCGCGGCGTCGACGGCGCTGATCGGCGCCGTGCTCGGCGCGCTGCTGGCCTACCTCGTGGTCTCGATGCCCCCGCAGAGCCTGCTGCGCCGCGCCACGCTCGCGGTCAGCGGTGTCCTCGCGCAGTTCGGCGGGGTGGTCCTCGCGTTCGCCTGGATCGCGACCATCGGACCCGTGGGCGTGGTGACCAAGGCGGTGCTCGAGCTCGCCGGCGCCAACCTCTACGGTTCGGGCTGGCTCTTCGCACTGCCCGGCCTGGTCGTCGTCTACGCCTACTTCCAGATCCCGCTCATGGTGATCGTCTTCGCCCCCGCCTTCGAGGGGCTGCGTCCCCAGTGGCGTGAGGCGGCGGTCAACCTCGGCGCGAGCACCTGGGACTACTGGCGCCACGTCGCGCTCCCGCTGCTCACCCCGGCCTTCCTCGGCGCGCTGCTGCTGCTGTTCGCCAACGCCTTCGCGGCCTACGCCACGGCGGCCGTGCTGGTCAGCCAGGGCCAGCCGATCCTGCCGCTGCTCATCCGCCAGGCGATCACGAGCGAGGTGCTCCTCGGCCAGGCCAACGTCGGGTTCGCGCTGGCGCTGGAGATGATCGTCGTGGTGACCCTGGTGATGGTGGCCTACAACCTCCTGCTGCGCCGGACGTCGAGGTGGATGCGATGACCCCCACCCGGAGCTTCCGGACCGCCCGCGCCGTCCTGCTGGTGGCGTTCGCGGCCTACTTCCTCGTCCCGCTGCTCGCGATGTTCGACTTCTCCACCCAGGTGCGCGGCAGCGCGCCGGGGCGCACGTGGGACAACTGGCGCTTCATGTTCACCGACGAGGACCTGCGCTCCTCGATCATCGCCTCGCTGCTGCTGGCGCTGTTCACCGTGGTGCTGATGGTCGCCATCCTGGTCCCCACGATGGTGTGGGTGCGCCTGCGCGTGCCGCGCGCCCGCCGGTTGATCGAGTTCCTGTGCCTGCTGCCGCTGACCATCCCGGCGCTGGTGATCGTGGTCGGCATCAGCAACGTCTACTCGTGGGTGACCTACCTGCTGGGCGACTCCCCGCTGGTGCTGACGTTCGCCTACGTGGTGCTCGTGCTGCCCTACTCCTACCGGGCGATCGACGCCGCCCTGTCGGCGATCGACGTCGCCACCCTCGCCGAGGCGGCGCGCTCGCTGGGCGCGGGGTGGTTCACCGTCATCGTGCGCATCGTGCTGCCCAACATCACCGGCGGCGTCCTGGGGGCGGCGTTCATCTCCGTGGCCCTCGTGCTCGGCGAGTACGTCTTCGCCTCGCTGCTGCACTTCGACACCCTGCCGGTCGCGATGGCCGCGCTCTACAAGAACAACGGGCCGGCCGCGATGGCCGCCGCGCTCGCCTCCATGATCCTCGTGGCCCTGCTCCTCGTCGGGCTCACGTTCCTCGGCCGCGACCGGCACAAGCAAGGAGCCTCTTCATGAGCGACCACCCGGGCGAGCGGGGTCTCGCCGTCGAGCTGTCCGACCTGACCCGCGTCTACGGCGCGGTGCGGGCGCTCGACGGGCTGACCCTGCACCTCGCGCCGGGGGAGCTGGTCGCGCTCCTCGGCCCGTCGGGGTGCGGCAAGACCACGGCCCTGCGGATCCTCGCCGGGCTCGACCAGCCGACGTCCGGCACCGTGTCGGTCGGCGGTCGCGACCTGACCCGGGTGCCGGCCAACAAGCGCGACATGGGGATGGTGTTCCAGGCCTACAGCCTGTTCCCCCACATGACGGTCATGGACAACGTGGCCTTCGGGCTCAAGCTCCGCGGTCGCGACAGCGCGACGCGGCGGGCGCGGGCCGGGGAGATGCTCGAGCTCGTCGGGCTCTCCGAGCACGCCGACCGCTACGCCCACCAGCTCTCCGGCGGCCAGCAGCAGCGCGTCGCCCTGGCCCGCGCCCTGGCCGTCGAGCCGTCCGTGCTGCTCCTCGACGAGCCGCTCTCGGCCCTCGACGCCAAGGTGCGCGTGCAGCTGCGCGACGAGATCCGGCGCGTGCAGATCGAGGTCGGCACCACCACCCTGTTCGTCACCCACGACCAGGAGGAGGCGCTCGCCGTCGCCGACCGGGTCGGGGTCATCAACGCCGGCCGGCTCGAGCAGATCGCGCCCCCGGCCGAGCTCTACGAGGCGCCGGCGACCCCGTTCGTCGGCGAGTTCGTCGGCCTCAGCAACCGCCTCCCCGCCGAGGTGCGCGCCGGGGTCGCCTCGGTGCTGGGCCACGACGTGCCGGTGCTGCCGGGATCGGCCACCGACCGCGGCCTCGCCCTGGTGCGGCCCGAGTCGGTCTCGGTGGTCGCCGACGCGGACGGTCACGCCCGGGTCGCGACCGTGATGTTCCTCGGGGCCACGTCGCGGGTCACCTGCACCCTGGCCGACGGCACCGACGTGGTCGCCCAGCTCGCCAGCTCCGACGCCCTGCGGCTCTCGCCGGGCGACGCGGTGCGCCTCGACATCGCGCCCACCGCGGTGCTCGTGGTGGCCTGAGCCGTCAGCGCTGCTTCCAGGGGGTCACCAGCGCGGCGAGGTCGGGGGCCAGTGCCTTCTGCAGCAGCGGTCCGAACGTCACCCGGTGCACGCCCATCGCCTGCAGGTCCTCCAGCGAGCCCGCGGCAGAGCCCTGTCGTGGGTCGGCGATCACGTTGACCGGGCCGGACAGCGCGTCGAGGATGCGACGCAGCGAGTCGGCGTCGGGCGCGGCGACCGGATAGCTGCAGCGCGAGCCGGCCTCCTCGCACGCCAGCAGCCGGGTGATCGCCTCGGCGACCGGGTCGTCGAACCGGCCCTTGGCGACGAACGCGTCGGTGCGTGCGTTGATGACGAGGTCGACGCCCGCGGCGTCGGCGGCCTGGCGCAGGCCGCCGATGTAGTCGGCGTGCTCGGCGACCGACCGCATCCGCCCGCCCTCGGAGTGGACGGTGTCCTCGATGTTGAGCCCGACCGCTCCGGCCTCGAGCAGCCGCTCGACCAGCTCGGAGGGCTCGGCGCCGTAGCCGGCCTCCATGTCGGCGGTGACCGGCACGTCGGGCACGGCCGCGCAGATGCGGCGTACGCCGTCGAGGGCGTCGTCGAGCGTCATGTCCTCGTTGTCGCCCTGGCCGCGCGAGTCGGCCAGCGGGTGGCTGCCGATGCTCAGCGCCTCGAAGCCGGCGCCGGCGACGACCGTCGCGGACCAGGCGTCCCAGACGTTGGGCAGGACCAGCGTCGTGCCGGTGTGGTGGAGCTCGAGGAGCCGGGTGGCGAGGGCGGGGACGGAGGCCATGCCCCGAGGTTGCCACGCGCGGGCCTCCCGGCACAGGCCTGCGGGGGCATAGGTTCGCGCCCGCGGGCGTTCACCCGGCATGCAGGCTCCTGACACCGCGCGCGTCCCCGAGCCCGTCCTGAAGGCCGGAGTCGAGCCCGGTCCGGTGCTCGATGCGGTCGTGATCGGCGCCGGCCAGGCCGGTCTCGCCACGTCCTACTTCCTGCGCGGGCGCGGCATCGACCACCTCGTCCTCGACGCCAACCCGCAGCCCGGCGGCGCCTGGCAGCACCGCTGGGCGTCGCTGACCATGCGCGACGTGCACGGGGTGTCCGACCTCCCCGGCTCGAGCGCGCCCGACGGCTCGGACCGCGCGGCCAACCTCGTCGTCCCCGACTACTTCGACGGCTACGAGCGCTGGCACCACCTGCCCGTCGTGCGTCCCGTCCGCGTCGACCGCGTCGACAGCGAGGGCGGGCTGCTGGTGGTGCACGCGGGGGAGCGCGTGTGGCGCACCCGCACCCTGGTCAACGCCACGGGCACCTGGACGCGTCCGTTCGTGCCCTACTACCCGGGCGCCGCCTCGTTCCGCGGCGAGCAGGTGCACACCGCCCGCTACCCCGCTGCCGAGCACTTCCGCGGCCGGCGCGTCCTGGTCGTCGGCGGCGGCGCGTCGGCCGTCCAGCACCTCGGCGAGCTGGCACCGGTGACCGACACGCTGTGGGTGACCCGTCGCCCGCCCGTGTGGCGCGAGGACGACTTCGACTCCGCTGCCGGGCTCGCGGCCGTGACCGCCGTCGAGGACCGCGTACGCCGCGGGCTGCCGCCGGCGAGCGTGGTCAGCGTGACCGGGCTGCTGGTGCGCCCCCAGGAGCAGGAGGCGGCCCGGCTCGGGGCCTACGACCGGCTGCCGATGTTCGAGCGGATCGAGCCCGACGGCGTGCGGTGGGCCGACGGGCGGTTCGAGCGCGTCGACGCGATCATCTGGGCGACCGGGTTCCGGCCCGCCGTCGACCACCTGGCACCGCTCGGCCTGCGCTCGTCGTCGGGCGGGATCGCGCTCGTCCCCGTGCCCGGCAACGTGCAGGCGGCGACCACGGCCGCACGTGACCCGCGCGTGCAGCTCGTCGGCTACGGGCCGTCCGCCAGCACGCTGGGCGTCTCGCGAGCCGGCCGGCAGGCGGCGCTCGCGGTGTCGCGGCACCTGGGCTCGGTCGCGGCCTGACGCCCGTCACGGGTCGGTGCGCCGCGACCTCGCTAGGCTGGCCCCATGGGGGAGCTAGAGAACCGCCCGCACGACCCGTCGCAGATGCGCATCTCCGACGCCGACCGCCAGCGCGTCGCCGACGTGCTGCGGGACGCGGCCGGCGACGGTCGCCTCGACCTCGACGAGCTCGAGGAGCGCCTGGAGCTGACCTGGCAGGCCAAGACCTACGGCGAGCTCGTGCCGATCACCCTCGACCTGCAGGCGCCCGGTCCGGCGCCGCACGCCGCCGCGTCCCCGGTGCGCCGACCGGATCCGGGGCTGCCCGCGGTCGGCCACAACTCCTCGGTCGCGATCATGAGCGAGACCGCGCGCCAGGGGGTCTGGGCGGTGCCCGAGCACCACAGCGCGTTCGCGCTGATGGGTGCCGTCGTCATCGACCTGCGGCAGGCCCAGCTCTCGGCCCACGAGACCCTCATCAACGCCAGCGCGATCATGGGGGAGGTCAAGGTGATCGTCCCCGCCGACATGCACGTCGTGCTCGACGGCACCCCGATCATGGGCGAGTTCAGCCAGGCCAAGGACAAGGTGCCCGCCGAGCTCGGCCCGGGCTCGCCGATCGTGCGGGTGCGCGGCATGGCGCTGATGGGCTCGGTCACCGTGCAGCGCCAGCCCGCCCCGGGCACGCCGAAGAAGTACCTCGGCACCTACTGAGCCGCCCGGCCGCGTCCCGGCCGCTCGACGCCCGCGGGCAGCGCCCGTGGACGCTCGATTGCCCCACCCTGCTCCGGCCCCTACTGTGACCCGGGTCACTTCACTACGGATCGTCCGGCACGTACCTGCCGGTGAAGGAGCAGAAAATGGCATCAGTGACGTTCGAGAAGGCGCAGCGCTGGTATCCCGGCACCGACGAGCCGGCCGTGCCCGGCATCGACCTCGAGATCAAGGACGGCGAGTTCATGGTGCTCGTCGGCCCCTCGGGCTGCGGCAAGTCCACCACCCTGCGGATGCTCGCCGGGCTGGAGGAGGTCAACGAGGGGCACATCTACATCGGCGACCGTGAGGTCACCACCGTCCCGCCCAAGGACCGTGACATCGCGATGGTCTTCCAGAACTACGCGCTCTACCCGCACATGTCGGTCGAGGAGAACATGGCGTTCTCGCTCAAGATGGCCAAGGTGCCCGCGGCCGAGCGCAAGGAGCGCGTGGCGAAGGCCGCGGAGCTCCTCGGCCTCACCGAGTTCCTCCAGCGCAAGCCCAAGGCGCTCTCCGGCGGTCAGCGCCAGCGCGTCG
Source organism: Nocardioides sp. Z24_21 (assembly GCF_058134345.1). Classification (NCBI taxonomy): domain Bacteria; kingdom Bacillati; phylum Actinomycetota; class Actinomycetes; order Propionibacteriales; family Nocardioidaceae; genus Nocardioides; species Nocardioides sp. Z24_21. Next base: position 689,859 of record NZ_JBYTTH010000001.1, on the reverse strand, counting down.
CCATGGGTCGCGCGATCGTCCGCGCACCGCAGGTCTTCTGCATGGACGAGCCGCTGTCCAACCTCGACGCGAAGATGCGCGTGCAGACCCGCACCGACATCGCCCGGCTGCAGCAGGACCTCGGCGTGACGACGGTCTACGTCACCCACGACCAGGTCGAGGCGATGACGATGGGCGACCGGGTCGCGGTGATGAAGCTGGGGGTGCTCCAGCAGGTCGACACCCCGCTCGCGCTCTACGACAAGCCGGTCAACCTGTTCGTCGCCGGCTTCATCGGCTCGCCCCAGATGAACCTGATGGAGGGCGTGGCGGTCGACGGCGACGTCAAGGTCGGCGGCTACACCGTTCCGGTCGACCCGGCCGCCGAGCGCAAGATGTCGGGCCGCGTCACCGTCGGGGTCCGCCCGGAGAGCTGGCGCCTGGTCGGCGCCGCCGACGGCGGCCTTCCCGTCAAGGTGACGGTCGTCGAGGAGCTCGGGGCCGACAGCTTCGTCTACGGCACCTGCGACGTGGAGGGCACGCCCTCCAACGTGATCGTCCGCCTGAGCGGGCGCCAGCACCCGCAGAAGGGGGAGATGCTCCACGTCACGACCGACCCCCAGCACGTGCACGTGTTCGACACCGAGTCGGGGGAGCGGCTCTCCGACTGACGGGCCAGTCCGACCAACGACGGAGGCCCCGGGAGCGCTGCTCCCGGGGCCTCTGTCGTGCTCTGTCGTGCTCGGTCCGACGTGCTCAGGTGGCGGGGTCGGCAGTGGGCTGCACGTCGTCCTGCGCTTCCCCGACCTGCTCCGCCTTCGCCATCGCGTTCTCGCCCGGGATGATGCCGGCGTGCTCGGCGTCCATGGTGAGGTTCTCGCCGGTGGCCGGGTCGAAGAGGTGGATCTTGCGGGCGTCGACCCAGATCGTCGCCTCGTCGCCCTCCTGGATCCGGCTCGAGCCGTCGAGGGAGACCACCAGCTGGGTGCGCAGCGACTCGCCGTCGAGGTCCTTCTCGAGCTGGGCGAGCTGCTCGCGCACCTCCGGCGGCGCCTCGAAGGGGATGTAGGCGTAGGCCTCGTTGCCGAGCCACTCCACCACGTCGACGGTGGCCTTGAACGTCGCCTCGTCGGTCACCTTGTCGCTGTCGACGACGCTGGCGTCCTCGAAGTGGTCGGGGCGGATGCCGGCGATGAGCAGGCCCTTGCCCTGCGCGCGCGTGGCCCGGTCCTCGGGGACCGTCACGGTGCCGAAGGGCAGCTCCACCCGGTTGCCGTCGACCTTCGCCGGCAGGAAGTTCATCGGCGGCGAGCCGATGAACCCCGCGACGAAGAGGTTGGCGGGGTTCTCGTAGAGCTCGCGCGGCGTCGCGTGCTGCTGGAGCACGCCCCGCTTGAGCACCGCGACCCGGTCGCCCAGCGTCATCGCCTCGGTCTGGTCGTGGGTGACGTAGACCGTGGTGATCCCCAGCCGCTTCTGCAGGCGCGAGATCTCCGTGCGCATCTGGCCGCGCAGCTTGGCGTCGAGGTTGGACAGCGGCTCGTCGAAGAGGAACGCCTCGGCGTCGCGGACGATCGCGCGGCCCATGGCGACGCGCTGGCGCTGACCGCCCGACAGGTTGCCCGGCTTGCGCTCGAGGTGCTCGTCGAGCTCCAGCGTCTTGGACGCCGCGCGGACCTTCTCGTCGACCTCGGCGTCGGACTTCCCGGCCAGCCGCAGCGGGAACGCGATGTTCTCGTAGACGGTGAGGTGCGGGTAGAGGGCGTAGTTCTGGAACACCATCGCCAGGTTGCGCTCGCGCGGGGCGAGGTCGTTGACCCGCTTGTCGCCGATGATCATGTCGCCGGAGGTGATGTCCTCGAGTCCCACGATCATCCGGAGCAGGGTGGACTTGCCGCAGCCCGAGGGGCCGACGAGGATCAGGAACTCCCCGTCGTCCACGTCGATGCTCACGTCGTTGACGGCCGGGAAGCCGTCGCCGTACTCCTTGACGATGTTCTTCATCTGAATGCCAGCCATGAGCTGATCACCCCTTCACTGCGCCGGAGGTGAGGCCGGCGACGATCTTGCGCTGGAACAGCAGGACGATGACGATGATCGGGATCGTCGAGACGACGGCCCCCGCGGCCAGCAGCGACGCCGGCCGGTTGAACGGGTCGGACCCGACGAAGAACGACAGGGCCGCCGGGATCGGTCGTGCGGCTTCGGTCGAGGTGAGCGAGATCCCGAAGACGAAGTCGTTCCAGGCGAAGAAGAACGTCAGGATCGCCGCGGTGAACACACCGGGGGCGGCGAGCGGGACGATCACCTTGCGGAACGCCTGCCACGAGGTCGCGCCGTCGACCTGGGCGGCCTGCTCCATCTCCCACGGGATCTCGCGGAAGAAGGCCGACAGGGTCCAGATCGCCAGCGGCAGCGTGAACGACATGTAGGGGATGATCAGCCCCGGCCAGGTGTCGTAGATGCCGAAGGTGCGCCACATGTCGAACAGCGGCCCGACCAGCGACACCACCGGGAACATCGCGATCACCAGGGCGAGCGTCAGCACGAACTTCTTGCCGGTGAACTCCAGGCGGGCGATGGCGTAGGCGGCGAGCGTGGCGATGATGACCGACAGCAGCGTCGCGATCAGCGAGATGCCGACGGAGTTGAGGATGGCGCGCAGGAACTGGTCGTCGGCCAGCACGTCGCGGTAGTTCTGCCATCCCGCGCCGCCGCCCTCGGCGGGCAGGAAGCCCGGGCTGCCGTTGGTGATGGACGCCTGGCTCTTGAACGACAGCGAGATGATCCACGCGACCGGGAGCAGGCACCACACCAGGATGAGGATGGCGCCGACGACCACGCCGACCTTGTTCTTCGCGGACATGTCATCCCTCCTGTCGGGCCGCGGCGAGGTCGACGCGGAAGATCTTGACGATGAGGAAGGCGATCAGCAGCACCGAGAGGAACAGCAGCACCGACAACGCCGAGCCGATGCCCAGCTGGAACTGCTCGATCACCTGGCGGTAGGTGAGGAACGAGATCGACTCGGTGCCCTGCGCGCCCGCCGTCATGACGTAGATGTTGTCGAAGATGCGGTAGGCGTCGAGGGCGCGGAAGAGCACCGCCACCATGATCGCCGAGCGCATGTTGGGCAGGATCACCTTCCACAGCCGCTGCCACCAGGTCGCTCCGTCGACCTTGGCGGCCTCGAGCATGTCCTCCGACACCTGTGCCAGCCCGGCGAGCAGGAGCAGCGACATGAACGGCGTGGTCTTCCAGATCTCCGAGACCATGATCGCCGCCATCGCCGAGCCGTACTGGCCGAACCAGTTGAAGCCGTCCTCGACGAAGGGCAGCCACTCGTTGACGAAGCCGTTGTTGTTGCTGAACGCGAACTGCCACGCGAAGCCCGAGACGACGGTGATGATGCCGTAGGGGATGAGGATGGAGGTGCGGATGATGCCGCGCGCGAAGATCACGCGGTGCATCACCATAGCGAAGGCGAAGCCGATCACCAGCTCGAACGCGACGGTCACGACCATGATGAAGACGGTGTTGAGCGTCGTCTCCCAGAACAGCGAGTCGGTCAGGGCGGTCCAGTAGTTGGAGAGCCCGATGAACTCGCGGTCGTCGGGGGCGGTCAGGCTGTAGTTGAAGAGGCTGAGGTAGATCGCGCGCAGCATCGGGAACGCGGTCACCAGCAGCATCAGGACGATGGCCGGCGCGACCAGCTTCATCCCGAGGCTGTTCTCCGCCTTGAACCGGTCGCTGGCGGCGGCCTTCTCGGCCCGCCGCACGTCACGCTTGTCGTCGGGCGCCACGGTCGTGTGCGTCACAGCAGGCTCCTTCCGGCGAGGACGTCGGACAGGAACTTCTCCGACTCCCGGGGTGTCGAGTCAGGGTTGACCGACGTCGGTGAGTGCCAGACCGACTGCACGGCGCTGGAGATCTGGCTGTAGAAGGGACTCTTCGGCCTCGGCCCGCCCTCGTCCACGCTCGTGCGGTAGAGCTCGATGAGGCTCTCGGGGAACTCCCCGCTGGCCACCACCTCGTCGTAGGCCGTGTTGGTCGACGGCATCAGGCCGTCGTTGATGGCGAGATCGACCTGGACGTCGGTGGAGGTGATGCACTGCGCGGCCTCCATGGCCCAGTCGGGGTGCTCGGAGTAGGCGCCGACGCCGATGTCGATGCCACCGATCGGCGGCTTGGACGGCTCGCCCTCGACGGTCTCGGGGTAGCGCGCCCACCCGAGGTCCTCGAACTCCTGCTCGTCGGCGGGGCCGCCCGGCTTGCCGATCAGGCCCTTGTAGTTGGCGTAGACGAACGTCCAGTTGACCATGAACTCGCCCGGCCCGTCGGCCGGGAACATCTGGCCGAGGCTGGTGCCCTCGTTGGACACGGTGAGGTCCGGCTGCGCGGCGGAGCTCTTGGCGAGCTTCTCGATGATCGCCGCGGCCTCGCGCCCGGCATCGGTGTCGAGCTCGACGGTCGCGTCGCGGCCGGCCTCGGTGTCGGTGATGATGGCGCCGCCCGCGCCCTGCATGAGGGCGTTGATCCACACGACGTAGGCCTCGTAGCGGTTGGCCTGCACGCCGACGGTGCCGCCCTCCTTGGCGGCCGCGTCGATGATCTGGTCCCAGGTGACCGGCTTGTCCATGTCGAGGCCGGCGGCCTCCGCCATCGACTTGCGGTACCAGAGGACCTGCGTGTTGGCCCAGAGCGGGATCGCGTAGACCGTGTCGTCCCACACCACCGTGTCGGCCGCGCCCTCGAGGTAGTCGCCGCCGTCGGTGATCTCGGTGGCGAGCTCCTCGGGGACCTCCTGCAGCCAGCCCGCGTTGGCGAACTCGGCGACGAAGACCGGGTCGAGGTTCATGATGTCGGTCGAGGAGTCCTCGGCCGCGAGGCGCCGCGCCAGCTGGGTGCGCTGGTCGGTCGCGCTGGAGGGCAGCTGCTGGACCTCGATGTCGTACTGGTCGGTGCTGCACTTCTCCGCCCAGGTGCGGAACGTGTCCACGCCGTCGGGGTTGACGTACCAGTTGAGCGTCGCCTTCCCGCTGTCGCCGCCACAGGCGGACAGCAGCCCGCCCGCGAGGGCGAGGGCGGCGAGCGATGCCACTCTCCGTATCGGCCTGGGCCGACCTCGTTGCCGGATCGACGATGCTCGTGACATCCGCGCCCCTCCTCATGCCTAGTCTGAGTCTCTGGTCTAGTGGCCCACGACCCATTTGGCAACAGATCCCACTCCTTGGGGCAGGGTGGGGAAGGGGAACGACATGACGTCGGTGTGGCGCGCCCCGGGGCGCATCAACCTGGTCGGTGAGCACACCGACTACAACGACGGGTTCGTCCTACCCTTCGCCCTCGAGGTGGGCTGCACCGCGACGGTGACGGCGGGCGCGTCCGGCGACGACGGGTGGCGGGTGCGCTCGGCGCAGGAGGCGCAGCCCGTCACGGTGCCCCGCACCGGCCTGGGAGACGCCCCCGAGGTGCCGGACTGGTCGCGCTACGTCCTCGGCGGGCTGTGGCTGCTCACCGACCGCGGGGTCGACGTCCCCCCGCTCGCGATCGAGGTGGACTCCGACGTGCCGACCGGGGCGGGGCTGTCCTCGTCGGCGGCGCTGGTGTGCTCGGTCGCCCGGGCCGTCGACGACCAGCTCGGCCTCGGGCTCGACGACGACGCCCTCTTCGCGTTGACCCGCGACGTCGAGAACGACGCCGTGGGCGCGCCGACGGGCGGGATGGACCAGCTGGTGAGCCTGCGCGGGCAGGAGGGGCACGCCCTCTTCTGCGACATGCGCAGCCACGACACCCGCCCGGTGCCGCTGGACCTCGCCGGCCAGGGGCTGGCGGTCCTCGTGGCAGACACCCGCGCGCCCCACCGCCACTCCGACGGCGAGTACGGCGCCCGCCGGCGCGGCTGTGAGGAGGCCGCCCGCCGGCTCGGCGTGCCCGCGCTGCGCGACGTCGCCGTCGACGACCTCGACGACGCGCTCGCCCGCCTCGACGACGCCGAGCTGCGCCGCTACGTGCGCCACGTCGTCACCGAGGACGACCGGGTGCTCTCGGTGGTGCGGCTGCTCGACGACGACCGCCTCGCCGACATCGGCCCCCTGCTGACCGCCTCGCACGCCTCGATGCGCGACGACTTCCAGATCACGGTGCCCGAGGTCGACACGGCGGTGGACGCGCTGCTCGACGCAGGCGCGCTGGGCGCCCGGATGACCGGCGGCGGGTTCGGCGGGTGCGTGATCGGGCTGGTGCCCGGGCCCGACGTCGCGCGCGCCGCCGACGCCGTACGCGCCGCGTTCGCCGACGCGGCGTTCACCGAGCCCGCCCTCTTCACCGCCCGGCCCACCCGCGGCGCCCACCGCCTCCCCGGCGGTGTCCGCGGTAGGGCCCTTGGCAGCTGAGTCTCCGGGAGACTCACCCGACTTGGTGGGCGAGTCCGACACCTGGAGGCCGTTGCAACCCCCTCCAAGTGTCGGAGTCCCCGCTCGAGCGGGGACTCCGACGCCGGCCTCGAGCGGGGACTCCGACCCCGGGGGCGTGCGGGCGCCGGCCTCAGGCGGGGGCGTACGGGCTAGGCCGAGGCGCGGTCGGCGGTGCGCCGGATGGCGTCCACGAAGGTGGGGAAGAGGCCGGGGGGCAGGTCGTGGCCCATGCCGTCGATGGTGAGCAGCTCGGCGCCCGGGATCGCGGCGGCGGTCGAGCGGCCGCCGCTGACGTGGACCATCTTGTCGGCCGTGCCGTGGATGACGAGGGCCGGCACGCGTACGCGTCGCAGCCGCGGCGTGCGGTCGTCCTGGGTCAGGATGGCCAGCATCTGGCGGAGCGCGCCGGGGTTGCTCACGCCCCGGTCGAAGGTCTCGGCGGCGCGCGAGCGCAGCGCGTCGGGGTCGGTGGGATAGCCCGCCGACCCGATCAGCGACCACATGGCCAGGCTGCTCTCGATGTAGGCCTCCCGCCCGGCCCGGCGGGGCGCGATCAGCCGCGGCAGGAGCGAGGGGTGCTGCCAGCCGACCGTCCGCCGCCCGGTCGTGGAGCTGATGCTGGTCAGCGACCGGACCCGGGTGGGGTGCTCGACGGCGACGGTCTGGGCGATCATGCCGCCCATCGAGACGCCGACCAGGTGGGCCGAGTCGATCCCGAGGTGGTCGAGCAGCCCGACGGCGTCGCCGGCGAGGTCGGACATCGAGTACGGCGCGTCCGCGCGCCCGGTGACGAAGGCACGCACGAGCTGGCCGGGGTGCACCGGCGCGTCGACCCGCGTCGACCTCCCGGTGTCGCGGTTGTCGTAGCGCACCACGTGGAAGCCGGCCGCGGCGAGCTGCTCGCAGAGGGACTGGTCCCACCACGTCATCGGACCGCTCAGCCCCATCACCAGCAGCAGCGGCTCGTCGTCGGGGTCGCCGAAGGTCTGGTAGCAGAGCTCGACCTCGTTGCCGACCGGAGCGCGGAGCTCGTCGGACGCGACGGGCGGCTGGGTGCTGTCTGGACGGGGCTCGGACATGGCCCCAGTGAACACGACGGCCCGCGACGAGCAGGCGAGGCGCCGACGTCCCGCACCCGCAGGTCGGGGTGGGCTAGGTTCGACACTGTGACGCAGCGCACACTGGCCGCCTTCCTCACCCCGGAGGGCTTCTCGCAGCCCCCGGTGGTGGCGGTGCTGCGCGAGGGCTCCGCGCTCGCCGAGGCCGGCCGCTACGCCGCGTCGGCCTGGGGCGCCCGCGGTGCGCGACGTCGTACGCCGCTGGGTGCCCGACCCGAGCGGTCGGGGGAGCCGGTGGTGCTGGTGCCGGGGTTCCTGGCCGGCGACTCCTCGCTGGGCCCGATGAGCCGGACGCTGCGCCACCTGGGCTTCCGCACCTACCGCGCCGACGTGCGTGCCAACGTGGGCTGCACGCTGTCGGCCGCCGACCAGCTCGAGGAGCGGCTCGAGGAGGTCTCCCGGCGCCGCGGCGCGCGGGTGCGCGTCGTCGGCCACAGCCTCGGCGGGATGCTCGCCAGGGGAGTGGCCGCCCGGCGCCCCGACCTGGTCGCGGGCATCGTGACCATGGGCAGCCCGGTGCTGGCGCCCGGCGCCCACCACGTCTCGCTCGCGCGCAGCGTCGAGGTGCTCGTGCGGCTCCACCGCGCCGGAGTGCGCGGCCTGATGGCCGAGGACTGCGTCGCCGGGCCGTGCGCCCGCGAGAGCTTCGACCGGGCCCGCGCGCCGATGCCGGAGGGCGTCGACTTCACCGCGATCTTCTCCCGGCGCGACGGCATCGTCGACTGGCGCGCCTGCCTCGACCCCACCGCGCAGGCGGTCGAGGTGCGCTCGTCCCACGTGGGGATGGCGTTCGACCCCGTCGTCATCGCCGCGGTGTCGGCCGCACTGCGACCGGGCGTCGCCGCCGCGTCAGCTGTCGAAGTTGATCGAGGACAGACCGCGTAGCTTGGAGAGCCGGTGCTCGGCGGTGATCGAACGCACCGTGCCGCTGCGCGAGCGCATCACCAGCGAGTGGGTGGTGACGCCGTCGCCGCGGTAGCGGACACCGCGCATCAGCTCGCCGTCGGTGATGCCGGTGGCCACGAAGAAGGCGTCGTCGCCGGTGACCAGGTCGTCGGTGCCGAGCACGAAGTCGGGGTCGAGGTCGTGCCCGGCGTCGAGGGCCCGCTGCCGCTCGTCGTCGTCCTGCGGCCACAGCTGGCCCTGGATCGTGCCGCCGATGGCCTTCATCGCGCAGGCCGTGATGATGCCCTCGGGGGTGCCACCCACACCCAGCATCAGGTCGACGCCGGTGTCGGGGCGGGCCGCCATGATCGCGCCCGCGACGTCGCCGTCGGTGATGTACTTGATGCGCGCGCCGGTCTCGCGGATGTCCTCCACCAGCCGCGCGTGGCGGGGCCGGTCGAGCAGGACGACGGTGACGTCGTGGACCGAGATGCCCTTGGCCTTGGCCACGCGGGCGATGTTCTCCTTCACCGGCAGCCGGATGTCGACCACGTCGGCCGCCTCGGGGCCGGTGGCGAGCTTGTCCATGTAGAACACGGCGCTCGGGTCGTACATCGTGCCGCGCGGCGACACCGCGAGCACGGACACCGCGTTGCTCATGCCCTTGGCGGTGAGGGTCGTGCCGTCGATCGGGTCGACCGCCACGTCGCACTCGGGACCGGTGCCGTCGCCGACCTCCTCGCCGTTGAAGAGCATCGGGGCGTTGTCCTTCTCGCCCTCGCCGATGACCACCGTGCCGCGCATCTCGACGGTGGAGATCATCACCCGCATGGCCTCGACCGCGACGCCGTCGGCGTCGTTCTTGTCGCCGCGGCCCACCCAGCGGCCCGCCGCCATGGCGGCCGCCTCGGTGACCCGCACCAGCTCGAGGGCGAGGTTGCGTTCGGGCTTCGGGGCACTGGTGCTCATGCCGGGAACTCTATCGACGGGCGGGGTAGCGGCTCACCGCGGTCGCCTTGGTCGAGAGCCACACGTCGAGTCCGGGCAGGAGGCCCAGCTCCGTCGCGGCGGCAGGCGTGAGGTCGGCCAGCAGGTCCGGTCCGGCGTGCACCAGCACGCGTACGGCGTCGCCGTGCGGGGCCAGGGTGCCGACCGGGCCGTGCCACCGCAGCCGCGTCGACCCCTCCGGCTCGTGCAGCGACACCACCACGGAGTCGGGGGGAAAGGCGATGAGCTCGTCGCCGTCGGCGACCAGGTTGAGGCCCACGAGGCGCGCGACGTGCGGGGTGCGCGGCTCGGCGGCCACCTCCGCCGGACGGCCCGCCTGGGCCACCCGCCCCCCGTCGAGCACGAGCACGCGGTCGGCGAGGGTCAGCGCGTCGATCGCGTCGTGCGTGACGAGCAGGGCGATGCCGGGGAAGTCGCGCAGGTGCCGGCCCAGCTCGATCCGCAGCGCCATCTGCACCGAGACGTCGAGGCCCGTGAACGGCTCGTCGAGGAGCAGCACGTCGGGATCGGTGGCCAGCGCGCGGGCGATCGCCACCCGCTGGGCCTGCCCGCCCGACAGCTCGCGCGGCCTGCGGCCGGCGAGTTCGGCGATGCCGAAGCGCTCGAGCCAGTCGCGCGCCACCGCCTCCGCGGTCGCCCGCCGCACCCCGCGCGAGCGCGGGCCGAAGGCCACGTTGTCGAGCGCGGACAGGTGCGGGAAGAGCAGCTGGCCCTGGAACACCAGACCGACCCGGCGCTCGCGCACGGGCAGGGCGAGCAGGTCGGTGCCGGCCAGGTGGGCGGTCCCCCCGACGTCGACGAGGCCCGCGAGCGCGTGGAGCAGCGAGCTCTTGCCCGCGCCGTTGGGCCCGATGACCGCGAGCACCTCGCCCGGCTCGGCGGTGAACGCGGCCTCGACCCGGTCGGCCACCCGCAGGTCGGCCACCAGCTGCTTCGGGGCCGCGCTCACGGCGTCCCCAGCCAGTGGTCGCGCAGCGCGACGAGCACGCCGATCGAGACGAGCAGCATCACCAGGCTCAGCGACAGGGCGGCGTCCTGGTCGGCCTGCCGGGTGACGTAGATCAGCGTCGGCATCGTCTGCGTGGTGCCGGGGTAGTTGCCGTTGAACGTGATGGTGGCGCCGAACTCGCCGAGCGAGCGCGCCCACCCCAGGACGGTCCCGGCCATCACGCCGGGCAGTGCCAGCGGCACGGTGACCCGCCGGACGGTGGTCCACCGGGTCGCGCCCAGCGTGGCGGCCGCGTCGTCGTACCTCGGGTCCGCCGAGCGCAGCGCGCCCTCGATCGCGATCACCACGAACGGCATCGACACGAACACGTGGGCCAGCACCACGCCGTACGTCGTGAAGGGGAAGGCGAAGCCCGTCCAGTCGAGCAGCGGCTCGCCGACCAGCCCGGCGCGGCCGAACGCCGCCCGCAGCGCCACGCCGGCGACCACCGGGGGCAGCACCAGCGGCACGGTGACGAGCGCCCGGAGCGCGCCGCGGCCGCGGAAGTCGACCCGGGCGAGGAGCCAGGCGAGGGGGAGGCCCAGGAGCAGGCAGAACGCGATCGCGACCGTCGAGGTCACCAGCGACAGCCGCAGCGCGTCGACGGCGGTGCGGGAGGTCAGGTGCCCGGGCAGCGCCTGCCAGTCGGCACTGGCCACCATCGCCACGAGCGGGACGAGGAGCAGCAGCGTGGCGAGGGCCGCGGGTGCGACCAGCAGCGCCGGCGGCCGGCCGAGCCGGTCCCTCACGGGGTGCCGAAGCCGGCGTCGGTGAGGATCGCGCGGGCCTCGTCGGAGGTCACCCACGTCACCCAGTCGGCTGCCAGCGCAGGGTCCTGCGACTGGTCCAGCGTCGCCACCGAGTAGGACGTCAGCGCGTCGTCGGCGGCCGGGATCTCGACGCTGTCGACGTCGTCGGCCGCGGCGACGGCGTCGCTGGCGTAGACCAGTCCGGCGTCGGCCTCGCCCGAGGCGACCTTGTCGAGTGTGGCCCGCACGTCGTCCTCCAGGCTGACCGGGTCCGCCTCGACCCCGGCCGCGTCGAGCACGGCCGCCGCGACCTTGCCGCACGGCACCTCGTCGGCGCAGCGCACCCACGTGGCGTCGGCCAGGTCGTCGAGGGACGCGATGCCGGCGGGGTTGCCATCCGGCACGACGATGGTGAGGACGTTGGTCGCGAAGGTCTCCACGTCGCCGGTGACGCCCGCGTCCTGCGCCACGGCCATCGAGGCGTCGTCGGCCGTGGCCAGCACGCCGCCGGGCGCCCCGTCGGCGGCCTGGCCGGCGAGGTCGGTGCTCGAGCCGAAGGAGAAGCCCACCTCGGTGTCGTGCTCCTCCTCGAAGGGCACCGCGAGCTCGGCGAAGACGTCGGTGAGCGACGCGGCCGCGAGGACGGTCAGCTCGCCCCCGTCCGCGGCGTCCCCCTCGTCGCCACCCCCGCAGGCGGCGAGGGGGAGCAGCAGGGCGAGGGCGGCCAGCCGCCTCACCGGGGCACCTCGACCACCACGTTGGTCGACTTCACGCTGGCGATGGCACGCACTCCGGGCTCGAGGCCCAGCTCGTCGGCGGCGTCGCTGCTCATCAGGGACACGACGCGGTGGGGGCCGCAGATCATCTCCACCTGCGCCATCACGGTGTCGCGCCTGACCCGCGTGACGATGCCGCTCATCCGGTTGCGGGCGCTGACGCTGCCCGCCCGGGTGCGGTCGCGCTCGGCCAGCTCGCCCGACTCCGCCAGCTGCTCGGCGAGGTCGGCCAGGTCGCGGCCGGCGACCATGGCACGCCCACCGTCGCGCTGCACGGGCAGCCGACCGGCGTCCACCCAGCGGCGTACGGTGTCGTCGCTGACGCCCAGGATCTCGGCTGCCTCCGCGACTCGGTAGGTGGTCATGCGGGGAGTATGGCGCATCTGCGGACGTTCGGGACAGCATCGTCCGCACGCGCGGAACCGGCGCACCCGTCGTCGATGCGCGGCGTGACAGCTCGCGACCCGGCGACGCGGGGTGACCGGCGGGCTGGGAGAATGGTCGACGTGAGTGAGCAGCCGAGCCGTTACACCCGCTCCTTCAGCGGCATGACCGGCGCCCTCATCGTCACCGTCATCGCCGTGCTGGCGTTCGTGGCCTGGCGTGGGCTGTGGCGCGCCGACGTCGACGACACCGTCGACACGGTCGACTGGCAGGAGAGTGTCGAGATCGCCGACCGGGCCGACCTCGACGTGGTCCGCCCGCGCGAGCTGCCGGCGGGCTGGAAGGCGACGAGCACCGACCTGGTCGCCGGCGACGAGCCGCGCTGGGGCATGGGCGTGCTCACCGACGACGGCACGTTCGTCGGCCTCCGCCAGCAGGACGCCTCGGTGCGCGACCTGGTCGAGCGCTACATCGACGAGGACGCCGAGCCCGAGGGTGACGCCACCGTCGACTCGGAGGTCACCGACACGTGGCAGACGTGGTCGGACGAGGGCGGGGACCACGGCTACTCGACCGAGGTCGGCGACGACGCACTCCTGGTCTACGGCTCCGCGCCGGTCGAGGACATCGAGACCTTCATCGGCCTGCTCACCCGCTGACCGTCTCGCCGCCACCACCTCCCGCGGGGGCGACGACGCGGCGTCAGCCGTCGGTCTCGGCGCCCATGGCGTCGTCGAGCCGCTGGCGCGCCCCGTCGAGCCACTGCTGGCAGACCTTGGCGAGGGCCTCGCCGCGCTCCCACAGGGCGAGCGACTCCTCCAGGGTCGTGCCGCCGGCCTCGAGGGTGCGCACGACCTCGATGAGCTCCTCGCGGGCCTCTTCATAGCTGGGGGCGTCACTCATCGGGGTCCTCCTCGGACAGGGTGGCTGCCTCGACGCGGTCCGTCGTGGCGTGGATGCGGCCGTCGGCGACCCGCACCGACACGGTGGCGCCGACCGCGGCCTGCGCCACCGAGGTGACGACGTGGCCGTCGGCGTCCTGCAGGACGGCGTAGCCACGCTGCAGAGTCGCGAGCGGCGACAGCGCCCGGGCCCGGGCGCGCTGGTGGCCGATGTCGTCGGCGGCGCGGTCGAGGCGGTGCGACAGGGTGCGGCGGGCGCGGGCGAGCAGCTCGTCGAGCTCGTCGGAGCGGGCGGTCAGCAGGTTGCGCGGGTCGGCCATCGCCGGGCGCGAGCGCACCTGGGCCAGCCACTCCTGCTCGCGCGCGATGCGCTGGGTGACCAGCTGACGCAGCCGCTCGCGGGCCCAGACGACGCCCTGCACCTCCTCGGCCATGTCGGGCACGACCAGCTTGGCGGCGTCGGTGGGCGTGGAGGCCCGCACGTCGGCGACGAGGTCGAGGAGCGGCTGGTCGGGCTCGTGGCCGATGGCGGACACCACCGGCGTACGCATGCGGTGGACCGCGCGGAGGACCGCCTCGTCGGAGAAGGGCAGCAGGTCCTCGATGGAGCCACCGCCGCGGGCGACGACGACCACGTCGACGTCGGGATGGCGCTCGAGCCGCTCCAGCGCCTCGATGACCTCGGTGGCCGAGCGGGTGCCCTGCATGGCGGCGTGGACCACCTCGAACCGCACCGCCGGCCAGCGGCGCCGTGCGTTGTCGAGGACGTCGCGCTCGGCGGCGCTGTTGGGCGCGGTGACCAGGCCGACGCAGCCCGGCAGGAACGGCAGGTCGCGCTTGAGCTCGGGCGCGAAGAGGCCCTCGGCGGCCAGGAGCTGGCGGCGCCGCTCGAGGCGGGCCAGCAGCTCGCCGATGCCGACCATGCGGATCTCGCGGGCGGCCAGCGAGAACGAGCCACGGTTGGCGTAGAAGGTGGGCCGGGCGTGCACGACGACGCTCGCGCCCTCGACGAGGGGCGGGTTCATCGAGTCGAAGAGCGAGCGCGCGCACGTGAGGGTGACCGAGATGTCGGCGACGGTGTCCCGCAGCGTCATGAAGACGGTGTTGACGCCCGGGCGCCGGTTGACCTGCGCGATCTGGCCCTCGACCCACACGCCCCCGAGCCGGTCGATCCACTGGGCGACGGCGTTGGCGACGGCCCGCACGGGGGCCGGTGACTCGGCCGTGGCGTCGCGGAGTGAGGGCACGCGGCGAGGATAGGGGAGGGCCCGGACACGGCCGGGCGGGCGGGCCTCGCGCGGCCCGTAGACTCGGCGCATGACGACCGACCTCGGCCTTCCTCCCGTCCTCGATCCCGAGACCGCGAAGAACGTGCTGCTCGCTGCGCCCCGCGGCTACTGCGCCGGCGTCGACCGGGCCGTCATCACCGTCGAGAAGGCGCTCGACCTCTACGGCGCCCCGGTCTACGTCCGCAAGCAGATCGTGCACAACAAGCACGTGGTGGCCGACCTGGAGGCGCGCGGCGCGATCTTCGTCGAGGAGCTCGACGAGGTCCCCGAGGGCCGCACGGTCGTCTTCTCCGCCCACGGCGTCTCGCCCGCCGTGCACACCCAGGCGGCCGAGCGCGGCCTCAAGACCATCGACGCGACCTGCCCGCTGGTGACGAAGGTGCACCACGAGGCCAAGCGGTTCGCCTCCGACGACTACGACATCCTGCTGATCGGCCACGCCGGCCACGAGGAGGTCGAGGGCACCGCCGGGGAGGCGCCCGACCACATCCAGCTGGTCGAGAGCCCCGCCGACGTGGCCCGCATCGAGGTCCGTGACCCGGCACGGGTCGCCTGGCTCTCGCAGACCACGCTCAGCGTCGACGAGACCCTCGAGACGGTCGCCGCCATCCGCGAGCGGTTCCCGCTGCTGCTCGACCCGCCGAGCGACGACATCTGCTACGCCACCCAGAACCGCCAGCTCGCCATCAAGGAGATCTCCGCGGCCGCCGACCTGGTGATCGTGGTCGGCTCGCGCAACTCCTCCAACTCCGTGCGGCTCGTCGAGGTCGCGCTCGAGGCCGGCGCCAAGGCCTCCTACCTCGTCGACGACCACACCGAGATCGACGAGGCGTGGCTCGACGGGGTCGAGACCGTGTCGGTCACCTCCGGCGCCTCGGTGCCCGAGGACCTCGTCGAGGGCGTGCTCGCCTTCCTCTCCGAGCGGGGCTTCCCCGACGCGCGGGCGGTCCACTCGGCCGAGGAGTCGCTGATCTTCGCGCTGCCCCCCGAGCTGCGGCGCGACCTCCGCGCGGCGCAGCGGGCCTGACCGGAGCGACGAGATGGCCCGCTACCTCGACATCCACCCGGACAACCCGCAGCCGCGGCTGGTCAGGCAGGTCGTCGAGGCGCTGCGCGACGACCAGCTCATCGCCTACCCGACCGACTCCGGCTACGCCCTCGGCGCCCGGCTCGGCAACCGCGACGGTCGCGACCGGATCCTGCGCATCCGCGACCTCGACGAACGCCACCACTTCACGCTGATGTGCAAGGACTTCTCCCAGCTCGGCCAGTTCGTCCACGTCGACAACTCGGCGTTCCGGGCGATCAAGGCGGCCACGCCGGGCCCCTACACGTTCATCCTCCCCGCCACCGGCGAGGTGCCCAAGCGGCTGATGCACCCCAAGAAGCGCACCGTCGGCGTGCGCATCCCCCAGCACCCGCTCGTCTGCGCGCTGCTCGAGGAGCTCGGCGAGCCGATCCTCACCAGCACGCTGATCCTGCCCGGCGAGACCGAGGCGCGCACGATGGGCTGGGAGATCAAGGAGGACCTCGACCACGTCGTCGACGTGGTCGTCGAGTCGGGCGAGGTCACCGCCGAGCCGACCACCGTCATCGACTGGTCGGGGCCCGAGCCCGTCGTCGTACGCCGCGGGGCGGGCGACCCGGAGCGCTTCGAGGCCTGAGCGGGCGGGCGCCGCTCAGCCGGGCGACTGCCCGAGCTCGCGCTCGAGCTCGGAGGCGAGGTGGCCCCTGCGGTGCAGGCGCCAGCCGAGCCAGCCCAGGCACACCGCGTAGGCGGCGAACAGGGCGATGCCGTGGGTCGCGACCCCGGAGACGACCGCCTGCAGGACGCTGTCGCGGGGGTCGGCGAGCGCGCCGCGCGCGACGAGGGCGACGAACCCGAACACGGCGAGCATGAGCACGGGCGGCAGCAGTGCGACCAGGTAGAAGTCCTGGCGGCGCACCAGCGCGGCCAGGCCCAGGCACAGCGCCACGAAGCACAGGTCGAAGAACATCGTCAGTCGCCCGGCCACGAGCACGTCGAGGGCCACGGCGCTCAGCGTGAGGGCCACCCCGAGGCACGCCACCTGCCGGCCCGGCTCCCGCCCGACCTGCCAGAACGCGCCGGCCCGTGTCACGAGGCTCAACCCTAGGACCGATCTCAGGCGCCCCGCGCGCGGCGCGCCGCGTCGGGGACCGAGCCGGGCACGGGGCCGGACGGCTGCTCGTCGAGCAGGTCGTCGAGGGTGGGGTCGCCGGTGGCCCCGGGGACGTCGTCGAGGAGGCTGAGGTCGCCGGCCCCGGTCTCGTGGGTCGTCAGCTCAGGGGCGGCGGCCGAGCGCGGCACCGTCTCGACCTGGCGCGGGCCGTCGAGCTGCTCGGTGGTCACGCCCAGGTCGGCGAAGCGACGGGCCGAGACCAGCACGCGGCCCTCGAGCGAGCCCATCGCCTGGTTGTAGGCGACGACGCTGGCGTTGAGCGAGCGGCCCACCCGGTCGAGGTGACCGGCCATCGAGGCGAGGCGGGCGTGCAGCTCCTGCCCGAGTCGCTGCACCTGCGCGGCCTGCGCGTTGAGCACCTCGTGCTGCCAGCCCTGGGCGACCGTGCGCAGCAGGGCGATCAGGGTGGAGGGGGTGGCCAGCACGACGTTGCGCGCCGCCGCCTGCTCGACCAGGTCGGGCACCGCCTGCAGCGCCGCCTGGAGGATCGCCTCACCGGGCAGGAACAGCACGACGAACTCCGGGGTGCCGGCCAGCGCCTCCCAGTATCGTCGCGAGCCGAGGTCGGCGACGTGCGTGCGGACGTGCTGGCCGAGGCGGGCCAGGGCCCGGTCCTGCTCGTCGGGGTCGTCGGCGGCGGTGAGGTCGAGGAAGGCGGCCAGCGGCGCCTTGGCGTCGACCGCGATGGTGCGTCCGCCCGCGAGGGTGACGACGAGGTCGGGACGCAGCCGGCCGTCGTCGACGCGCACCTGCTCGGCGAAGTCGCAGTGGTCGACCAGCCCGGCGAGCTCGACCGTACGGCGCAGGTGGAGCTCACCCCACTGCCCGCGCACCTGCGGCTTGCGCAGCGCGGTCGCGAGCGTCGTCGTCTCGCGGCGCAGCGTCTCGGTGGACCGTCGCATGTCGGCGACCTGCTCGTGCAGCTGGGCCTGCCATGCCGTGCGGTCGTGGGCGAGGTCGCTGAGCTGGTCCTGGAGGCGCTCGAGCCCGTCCTGGACGACCGCGTGGTCGGCCACCCGCTGCTGGAGCGCCGCGATGGCGGGGTCGTCGGCAGGACGGCTGCGCGACCACAGCACACCGATGACGGCGCCCAGGGCCAGGCCGACGGCGAGGACGGTCGCCAGGGTGAGCACGAGGGGGAAGGTGTCCATGGCCCCCAGCATGGACCGCGGCACCGACACCCCCGCCGAGGTCGGGCCCGCGCTCAGGCGTCCGTGGTCGCGGGAGGTGCGCCTCGGAACGTGCGCCGGTAGGCCGAGGGCGAGACCCCGACGCTGGCCCGGAGGTGCTGGCGGAGCGAGGCCGCGGTGCCCATCCCGGCGCGGGACGCCACCTCGTCGACGCCGAGGTCGCTCGCCTCGAGCAGGTGCAGGGCGTGCCGGACGCGCTGCTGGGTCACCCAGGCGCCGGGCGACTGGCCGGTCTCCTCCCGGAAGCGGCGGGTGAAGGTGCGCACGCTCATCGACGCGTGCTCGGCCAGCGTCGCGACGTCGAGGCGCTGGTCGAGGTGCGCCTCGGCCCACGCGCGCGCAGCAGCGGTGGTCTCGTCCGCGCGCTGCGGGACGGTGCGCTCGATGTACTGCGCCTGCCCGCCGTCACGCCAGGGTGGCACCACCATGTGGCGCGCGACGGCGTTGGCCACGGCGGTGCCGTGGTCGCGGCGCACGAGGTGCAGGCACAGGTCGATGCCGGCGCTCAGCCCGGCGGAGGTGAGCACCCGCCCGTCGTCGGTGAACAGCACGTCCTCGTCGACCGCGACGCCCGGGTGCAGCCGGCGGAAGTCGGCCGCGTACTTCCAGTGCGTGGTCGCGCGGTGGCCGTCGAGCACGCCGGCCGCGGCCAGCACGAACGCCCCCGTGCAGATCGAGACCCAGCGCGCCTCGGCGGGCACCGTGGCGAGGGCCGCGCGCAGCTCGTCGGGAAGCGTCCCGTCGCGGCGCGGGCCCGCGAGCTGGGTGCCGGGGACGATCACGGTCTGCGCGGTGGCGAGGGCCTCGGGCCCGGCCGAGGGGGCGATGGCGTAGCCGCGGGTGGCTCGCACGGGAGCGCCGTCGAGGCTCACCACCTGGACGTCGTAGAGCGGGCGTCCAGCGGCGTCGTACGCCTCGCCGAGCACCTGGGGCGGGATGGTGAGGTCGTAGCCGATGACCGGTGCGACCGCGAGCACCACGACACGGTGCGGCTCGCGGGCCCGGGATGTCATGGCCGAATCCTTTCACATGTTGGCATTCGGGCCACTCGTGAGCGTGGCCGCGGTGCCTCGAGAATGGTGCGCGTGACCACGACGACCCCTCCCGAGCCCGCCGTCGAGCGCCCACCGCGCCTGCACTGGGCGTGGGTGGTG
This sequence comes from Nocardioides sp. Z24_21, assembly GCF_058134345.1. Lineage (NCBI taxonomy): Bacteria > Bacillati > Actinomycetota > Actinomycetes > Propionibacteriales > Nocardioidaceae > Nocardioides > Nocardioides sp. Z24_21. The sequence continues at coordinate 670,820 of NZ_JBYTTH010000001.1, read as the reverse complement.
GCGGGTGTCGCGTTCGTGACGCTGGTGGGCGCGGCCGCCTTCCGCTCGGTGCCCGGCGTGCTGCTCGACCCGCTGCACGAGGAGTTCGGCTGGTCGCACGGGCTGATCGGCTCGGCGGTCTCGCTCAACCTCATGCTCTTCGGCCTGATGTCGCCGTTCGCGGCCGCGCTGATGGACCGGTTCGGCGTCCGACCGGTCGTCACCTTCGCGCTGCTGACGGTCGCCCTCGGCAGCGGCCTGACCGTCTTCATGACCGAGCCCTGGCAGCTCATCCTCTGCTGGGGCCTGCTCGTCGGCCTGGGCACCGGCTCGATGTCGATGGCCTTCGTCGCGACGATCACCAGCCGCTGGTTCGTCGCGCGTCGCGGGCTGGTCAGCGGCATCCTCACCGCGGGCAACGCCACCGGGCAGCTGATCTTCCTGCCCGTCGTGGCCTGGCTCGCGACCCACCACGGCTGGCGCACCGCCGCGCTGCTGGCCGCCGCGGCCGCGCTCGCCGTCGTGCCCCTGGTCCTGCTCCTGCTGCGCAACCACCCGGCCGACCTCGGCCTGCGGGCCTTCGGTGCCACCGACGCCGAGCCCGGACCGCCGCCCCACCAGCAGGTCGGCTCGAGCGCCGGCCGCGCCCTCGGGGTGCTGCGCGACGCGGCGCGCAGTCGTACGTTCTGGCTGCTGGCCGGCGGGTTCGCGATCTGCGGGATGACCACCAACGGCCTCATCGCCACCCACTTCGTCCCTGCCGCCCACGACCACGGCATGCCGGCCACCACCGCCGCCTCACTGCTCGCCGTGGTGGGCATCTTCGACGTCGTGGGCACGATCGCCTCGGGGTGGCTCACCGACAAGGTCGACCCGCGGCTGCTGCTGGTCGGCTACTACGCCCTGCGCGGTGTCGGTCTGATGGTGCTGCCCGCGCTGATGGCCCCGCACGTCGCGCCCAGCATGTGGGTCTTCATCATCGTCTACGGCCTCGACTGGGTGGCGACCGTGGCGCCGACCGTGGCGCTGTGCCGCGAGTGGTTCGGCGCGGCCGCCGGCCCGATCGTCTTCGGCTGGGTCTTCGCCAGCCACCAGGTCGGCGCCGCCGTCGCCGCGACCAGCGCGGGCGTGGTGCGCGACCTCACCGGGGCCTACGACCCCGCGTTCTATGCCGCGGCCGGCCTCTGCGCGGTCGCCGCGGTGATGTCGTACGCCATCCGGCGCACGCCGCAGCCGGCCGCACAGCCGTCCGCCGGCGTGATGTGACGCTCGGGCCGGGTCAGGCCAGGTCCACGACCACCGGCGCGTGGTCGGACGGTGAGCCGGTGCCCTGGGCGGGGTCGCGCTCGTCGCGGTCGACGAACGCGCCGGTCACCCGGGAGGCGAGTGCGGGGGAGGCGAGCACGAAGTCGATCTTGAGCCCGCGGTCGCGCTCGAAGCGCTGGCGGTAGTAGTCCCAGTAGGTGTAGCCGGGGTCGTGGGCGCGGGTCACCTCGGCGTAGCCGTCGTCGAGGAACGCCTGGAAGGCGGCCCGCTCGGGCGGGGTGACGTGGGTGGACTTGGCGAACTGCTTGACGTCGAAGACGTCGTCGTCGGTGGGGCAGACGTTCCAGTCGCCGACCAGCGCCGTCTCGCCGTCGAGCCAGCCGCTCGCGGCGGCCCGCAGGCGGGCCAGCCAGTCGAGCTTGTAGACGTAGTGCGGGTCGTCGGGCTTGCGGCCGTTGGGGACGTAGAGCGACCAGATCCGCACGCCGCCGCAGGTGGCGCCGATGGCCCGCGACTCGGCCGCCAGCGGGTCGCCGTAGCCCGGCATGTCGGGGAAGCCGACCTCGACGTCGTCGAGTCCGACGCGCGAGAGCAGCGCGACGCCGTTCCACTGGTTCACCCCCGCGACGGCGACGTCGTAGCCGAGTGCCTGCAGGCCCATGAGGGGCAGCTGGTCCTCGCGTGCCTTGGTCTCCTGCAGGGCCAGCACGTCGATGTCGTGGCGCTGGACGAACGCCTCGACGCGATCGATGCGGGAGCGGAGTGAGTTGACGTTCCAGGTCGCGATGCGCACGGCCCCACCCTAAGGAGGGGCTTTACAGGGCGCGATCCGTGGGGGACGTTCGTAGGTGGGCACCTTTCTCGGGCACTCGTGCACCGGCTCTCCGCCGGCCCCCGGACCACCTCCGACGCTGCGCGACCTCCGAGACGGCGAGTGCCACCCCCTCACGAGAGAAGAGCAGCATGCAGCGCAGTCGGCTCGGCGCGACCGCCCTCGGCACCTCGCGCCGCATCTCGAGCCACCTCAGCACGACGGCGACGGACCGCCAGCGGCCGTGACCGGCTCCTGACCCGCCCCGGACGCCTCGTCTGAGGACCAGGCGGCGAACGCCCCTTCTGTCCCGAGCGGAGGGGGCGTTCGTCCTGTCCGGACGACCTCTGCGCGGGGCGCTGCGGGGTAGCGTCGGCGCGTGCCCCCGTCGACGTCCACGATCCTCTCCGCGCGCGACCTCGAGTTCATGCTGTACGAGTGGCTCGACGTGGAGCGGCTGGGCGAGCGGCCCCGGTTCGCCGAGCACGACCGCGAGACCTACGACGTCCTGCTCGCGCTGTGCGAGCAGCTCGCCACCGACCACTTCGCCCCTCACTACCGCAGGAGCGACACCGAGGAGCCGGCCTTCGACGGCGAGCGCGTGCGGCTCATCCCCGAGATCGGCGCGGCCCTCGACGCGTTCGCCCGCGCCGACCTGCTCACCCTGAGCCTCGACGAGGAGGTCGGCGGCCAGCAGGTCCCGCAGGTGGTGACCGCGGCGTGCATGGCGTGGTTCACCGCGGCCAACATCGGCACCGCGGCCTACGCGTTCCTCACCGTCGCCAACGCCGGCCTGCTGCTGGCCCACGGCTCTCGCGAGCAGGTCGACCGCTTCGTCCGGCCGATGCTCGAGGGGCGCTTCTTCGGCACGATGACGCTCTCGGAGCCGCAGGCCGGCTCCAGCCTCGGCGACGTGGTCACCCGCGCGGTGCCCGCCGACGACGGCACCTACCGGATCTTCGGCACCAAGATGTGGATCTCCGGCGGCGACCACGAGATGGGCGACACGATCGTCCACCTCGTCCTGGCCAGGCTGCCCGACGCCCCGCCCGGCTCGCGCGGGATCTCGCTGTTCATCGTCCCCAAGCACCTCGTCGGCGAGGACGGCTCGGTCGGCGAGCGCAACGATGTGGCGCTCGCCGGCATCAACCACAAGCTCGGCAACCGCGGCACGGTCAACACCGCGCCCGTCTTCGGCGGCGGCGCCTTCACACCCGGCGGGGCGCCGGGAGCCGTCGGCCACCTCGTCGGGGAGCCCGGCAGGGGACTGTCCGCGATGTTCCACATGATGAACGCCGCCCGCCTCGGGGTCGGGATGTCCGCGGCGACCACCGCCTACACCGCCTACCTCAAGTCGCTCGACTACGCCCGCTCCCGCCCGCAGGGCCGCCGGCTGACGGCGGCCGACCCGGCGTCGCCCCAGGTGCCGATCATCGAGCACGCCGACGTGCGCCGGATGCTGCTCGCCCAGAAGGCGTACGCCGAGGGCGCGCTGGCGCTCAACCTCTACTGCTCGCGGCTGCTCGACCTGCAGGCCACCTCGCGCGACGAGCGCGAGCGCACCGAGACGGCACACCTGCTCGACCTGCTCACCCCGATCGCGAAGTCGTGGCCGGCGCAGTGGGGCCAGGAGGGCTGCAGCCTCGCGATCCAGGTGCTCGGCGGAGCGGGTTACACCCGCGACCACGACGTCGAGGCGCACTGGCGCGACCAGCGGCTCAACCCGATCCACGAGGGCACGCACGGCATCCAGGCACTCGACCTGCTCGGGCGCAAGGTGCTCGGCGGCGGGGGCGCGTCGCTGGCGACCCTCGCGGCCCGGGTCGGCGACACCGTCGCCCGCGCGCGCGACCTCGGCGGCGAGCCGGCGGCCCACGCCGACGCCCTCGCGGCGGCGCTCGACCGGCTGGGCGCGGTCACCGCGGCCCTCGCCGGGCTCGGCGACGCGGAGCGGACGATGGCCAACGCCACGGTCTACCTCGAGGCCGCCGGGCACGTCGTGGTCGCGTGGATGTGGCTCGACCAGCTCGTCGCGGTCGGCGACCGGCAGGGCGACTTCTACGACGGCAAGCGGGCCGCGGCCCGGTTCTTCCACCGCTGGGAGCTGCCGAAGGTGGGCCCGATGCTCGACCTCCTCGCGAGCGGCGACACGACCACGCTGGACATGCGCGGCGACTGGTTCTAGGCCGGAGCCGGCTCCACGAACGGGGTCAGCAGCCCGGGAGTGGCCCGGTCGGCCAGTGCCACGGCGACGTCGAGGCGTACGTCGCGCACGACCACCCGCTCGGTGCCGGCCGCCGTGGTGGCGGTCAGGTCGGCGAGGCCGATGCGACGCTGCCACCACGACTGCGAGACCACCCAGCCGATGATGCCGTCGGTCTCGAGGACGGTGCGGACGCGGGCGAGGGTGCCGCTGCCGGCGACCAGGTGGTCGGTGGTGAGGGCGTGCCCGAGGTGACGGTACGACGACTCGCCGGCCGCCGCGGCGATCGCCAGCAGGACGACGGCGATGCCCGCCAGCCACGACCAGCCGAGGTCGAACCACCACCAGCCGACGGCCAGCAGCGCGATGACCTCCAGCGCGTGGCGGAGCTGACGGAACCAAGCGCGGCGGCGAGCCGCGGGCCCGTGGTCCACGAGCGGGTCGGTGAGGGGGCCGGGACGGTCGAGCACGGCCTCGCCCACCGCGACGGCGACGTCGCGGGGGCACGGCGGCAGGACCTGGGTGACCCCGTTCTCGACGCCGGTCGCCAGGGTGGCGAGCTCGGCGCCACCGACCAGGCGCATCAGCGCCGGCTCGGTCATCTCGACCCCGCGGACCTTCGCCTCCTCGACCGTGATCGAGCGGGTGGTGACGAGCCCGGACGTGAGGTGGAGCGAGCCCTGCTCGCGCACCAGGCGGAAGCCCCACCACTGCAGGACGTAGCCGGCGACCGAGACGACCAGCCACAGCACGGTGCCGCCCACCGCGACCGCCAGCACGATGGCGAGCACCGCGAACTGGGTGAGCCACTGCCACACCGACGTGGCCGTGTCCTCGTTCCAGATGGGCAGGTCGTCGGCGAACTGGGACAGCACGCCCAGGCCGCCGAGCAGCAGCACCAGCCGCCCGAGGCTGAAGGGGGCGAAGCGCAGCCAGGACCAGTCGATCGCGGCGAGCGCGACAGGTGGTGCCAGGGGCGTGAACGACAGCGCAGCGGGAGGCGTGGCGGGAGGCGCGGCCGTCGGGGCGCCGGCCTGGTCGACCGGCGCTCCGTCGGGAGCCGGGCCAGCGGCGGGGGTGGCGACGGGGGTGGCGACGGGGGCGTGGGGCGGTTGGGCCGACCCGTCCGCGGCGCGGCGCCTCAGCAGCGTCGTACGCAGGGCGTGGGCGTCGGCGGCGGCCAGGGCGTCGAGGGTCATGCGGTCGTCGTCGACGCCCGTGCCGATCTGGACCTTCTGCAGCCCGAGGATGCGGTGGAGCAGCGAGGCCTCGAGGTCGACGCTGCGCACCCGGTCGAGGGGCGCGGTCGAGGTGGTCTTGTTGAGGATGCCCCGGCGCACCTGCAGCTGGGTGTCGGTGAGGCGGTAGTAGGTGGTGAGCCAGGGCAGCGCGCCGAGGACCAGCGGCCCGAGCACCGCGAGGGGGATGATGATCGGCCAGAACCTCGTGTCGCTGCGGCTGATGCCCACCAGCGCGACGGCGACGGGCACGATCGCCTGGCCGACGGCCTTGACGGGGTCGAGCAGCAGCTTGCGCGGGCTGAGCCGGACCCAGCCCTCGCCGGGGGCGGGGATCACGTCGCGTCGCCCTCCGTCGCGGCGGTGATCTCGGTCAGCCGGGCGACCACCTCGCGGGCGGTCTCGGCGTCGAGGCAGTCGACGGTGATCGGTCCGGCCGCGGACGCGGTGGTGACGGTGAGCGAGGCGAGGCCGAACAGCCGCATGAGCGCACCCTGCCGCGAGTCCACGGTCTGCACCCGGCTGATGGGCGCGATGCGCGTCTCGCGACCGATCCACCCCGAGCGGGTGTGCACCGCGGTGTCGGTGACCTCCCAGCGGTGCACGCGGTAGCGGATGCGCGGCATGAGCGCGACGTGGAGCACCGCTGCGACCGCGAGCAGGAGCACGACGAGGCCCGCCCAGCCCGGCACGCCCGGGACGAGCAGCCACACGAGCGCGGCGCCCACGACGACCACGGTGTCGCCCATCAGTGCGCCCACGGTCCAGAACGGGATCGCTCGCGGCGAGACCCGGTTGGCCGGCGCGCGCAGCACCGGTGTAGCCCCCACGTCAGTCATGCGCTGAGTGTTGCAGGTCCACCTGGCCCGGCGAACTTGTGCAAGCGGGGGCGGCACGGGCCGCGGGCGTGGTATTGCAAGTTCCTGCAGTGCACACACCTGCGGCCCGGGTGTGCTTCCCGGGCGACGTGCGCCGGGTGTGGTCTGGAGGGACTCCATCCACTCCCTGCCCCAGAGGACGCACCCATGTCGAACAGCAGGATCACCAGGACCGCCACCGCGGTCCTCGCCGCCGCAGCGGTCGCCGTCACCCTCGGCTCGCCCGCCACCGCAGCCCCGGCCCGGGACCAGGTCCCCTCCTTCGAGGAGTTCCAGGCCGCCACCTACGTCGACGCCGGCGGCCAGTACGTCGTCAACGGTGACGAGACGATCGTCAACACCAAGGAGCTCGTCGCCTACTACGACGAGATGGTCGCCGCCTACGAGCACGAGGTCGAGGGCGGCCCGTCCAGCGAGCTGATCATCAACCGGGTCTACGGTCGCGACGACCGGTGGTCGGCGACCCAGGCACGCAACCTCACCTACTGCGTGTCGAACTCCTTCGGCACGCAGAAGTCCACCATCGTCAACGCGATGGCCAGTGGTGCCGCCCAGTGGGAGGCCGCCTCGTCGGGGGTCAACTTCACCTACGTCTCCTCGGCCGACAGCAACTGCCGCACCTCCAACAACGCGGTGCTGTTCTCCGTGGAGCCGACCACCACCACCCAGTACATCGCCCGCGCGTTCTTCCCCAGCAGCCCCGACAGCCAGCGCAACGTGCTGGTCAACGCCAGGTCGCTGGTGAGCAGCGGCTCCTGGACGCCGGCCAACATCATGGCCCACGAGCTCGGGCACACCCTCGGCTTCCGCCACGAGCACACGCGGCCCGAGGCCCGCACCTGCTTCGAGGACAACAACTGGCGCCCGCTGACCCCGTACGACTCGGCGTCGATCATGCACTACCCGCAGTGCAACGGGTCCTCGAGCAACCTGTCGATGACCAACACCGACCGCACCGGCGTGCGCGCCGTCTACGGGTCCTGACCTGCGCTGAGCACCGCACCGAGGAGGGCCCGGCCGAGCGGCCGGGCCCTCTCTCGTCGCCCCGCCTCGTTTCGCCCCGGCGCGCCGCGCGCCCGTAGACTTCCCGCCCGTGGCTCTCACCATCGGCATCGTCGGTCTCCCCAACGCGGGCAAGTCGACCCTCTTCAACGCTCTGACCAAGAACGACGTGCTCGCGGCCAACTACCCGTTCGCCACGATCGAGCCCAACGTCGGCGTCGTCGGGGTGCCGGACGAGCGGCTGCCCCGCCTGGCGGAGGTCTTCGGGTCGGCCCGGATCCTGCCGGCCACGGTCGAGTTCGTCGACATCGCCGGCATCGTGCGCGGCGCCTCGCAGGGGGAGGGCCTGGGCAACAAGTTCCTCGCCCACATCCGCGAGTCGGCCGCGATCTGCCAGGTCACCCGCGTCTTCCGCGACGAGGACGTGACGCACGTCGACGGCGAGGTCAACCCCGCCAACGACATCTCCACCATCCAGACCGAGCTGATCCTCGCCGACCTCGAGACCGTCGAGCGGGCGATCGCCCGGCTGGAGAAGGAGTCGCGCAAGGTCAAGGAGCTCGTCGCCAACCTGGAGGCGGCCAGGGCCGCCAAGGAGGCGCTCGAGGCCGGCACCCCGATCATCGCCACCGACATCGACCGGTCGCTGCTGCGCGAGCTTTCGCTGCTGACCGCCAAGCCGTTCATCTACGTCTTCAACTGCGACGCCGACGAGCTCGCCGACGAGGAGCTCAAGGACCGGATGCGCGAGATCGTCGCGCCTGCCGAGGCGATCTTCCTCGACGCCAAGTTCGAGGCCGACCTGGCCGAGATGGACGACGACGAGATGGCGCACGAGATGCTCGCCGAGATGGGCATCACCGAGTCGGGCCTCGACCAGCTCGCCCGCGTCGGCTTCGACACCCTGGGCCTGCAGACCTACCTGACGGCCGGCCCCAAGGAGACCAGGGCCTGGACCATCCCCAAGGGCGCCACCGCCCCCGAGGCCGCCGGTGTCATCCACACCGACTTCCAGAAGGGCTTCATCAAGGCCGAGGTCGTCTCCTTCGACGACCTGATGGCCGCCGGCTCCATGCTCAAGGCCCGCGAGGCCGGCAAGGTGCGCATGGAGGGCAAGGACTACGTGATGGCCGACGGCGACGTGGTGGAGTTCCGCTTCAATGTCTGACGGTTCACTGTTTCTCTCAGGTCAGAGGCGGTGCTCCGCCCCCGCCTGCCTCGAACGTGATCGGCAGCGGTTCCTGCGCCTGCGGTCCTAGGATTCGCGCATGGGGGAGAGAGGCGCCCGGCAACGGGCGGGAACGCGCATGCCGAGCATGGCACAGGTCGCCGAGCGCGCCGGCGTCTCCCACCAGACGGTGTCGCGCGTCCTCAACGACGCCTCGTTGGTGAAGGAGGAGACCCGGCTCCGGGTCCTGGCGGCGATCGAGGAGCTCGGCTACCGCCGCAACTTCGCCGCGCGCCTTCTCGCGACCAACCGGTCCCGCCGCATCGGTATGGTGACCGCGCACCTCGCACTGCACGGGCCGAGCATGATCGCCCTCGGCGTGCAGGAGGCCGGCCACTCCGCGGGCTACGACGTCGCGTTGGTGGGACTGCCGGAGTTCTCGTCCGAGCTGCTCGACAACGCAGTCCAGCGCCTGCTCGACCAGGCTGTCGAGGCCATCGTCGTCGCGGTCGCGCACCGCGAGGCGGCCGAGATGACGCGCTCGCTGCAGCTCTCCATCCCCCTTGTGACGGTGCAGGGAGTGCGAGCCGGTGCGCCGCTGTCCGCCGGCATCGACCAGCACGCCGGGGCGGCGCTCGCCGTGGACCACCTGCTCGACCTCGGTCATCGCCGTGTGGCGCACGTCGCGGGACCGGCCGACTGGGTCGAGGCCGACCAGCGGCGCGCCGGCTGGCGACACGCCCACGAGGCGCGAGGGCTCCTGCCCGGACCGGAGCTGGTGGGCGACTGGTCGCCGGCCAGCGGCCACCGCGCCGGACTGCTCATCGCTGACGACCCGGACGTGACCGCGGTCTTCGCGAGCAACGACCAGATGGCACTCGGCCTGTTGAACGCGCTCCACGAGCGAGGGCGCAGGGTGCCCGACGACATCAGCGTCGTGGGGTTCGACGACGTGCCGGAGGCAGCGTTCTTCTGGCCGGCCCTCACCACCGTGGCGCAGGACTTCGCCGAGCTCGGCCGACGGGCGCTGGCGCTCGCTCTCGCGGCCGTACGCGGTGACGACGAGGCCACGATCGAGCCCATCGTGCCCATCGTGCCCACGCTGACCGTGCGACGCAGCACCGCGGCGCCAGCGGGCCGGCTCGGCGGGTAGGCCGCCGCAGCGCCCGTCGCGGAGGCCGTGCGCTCGCTCGAGACGCTCGCAGGTCCTGACGTTCGGCACTCCGCAGGTCGTCGATGTGCCGAGCCCCTTGCGGGAACGCATGTTAGCGCTAACACTGTGATCATCGTCACTGCGGCCCGAACTCGGAACGGGGAGATCGCGATGGTGCGCCAGGCCTTGGTCCGACTGTTCGCGGCAGGGCGGTCACGAGCGTGCGTGTTGCTGACTGGTGGTGCCGGGTCCGGGCACGCGGGGCCGGCGCGGGTCGTCCCGTTCGTCCACACCCTCGACGACCACCCTCGACGACCACCCTCGACGACCACGCCGCCACCGTCGCCGAACGGTCCGTACGGATCGTGCGATGAGCGCCACCAGTTCCGCCCCGGCCTCCCCGGTCGGGTCACCCCACCGAGAGCAGGACTCATGAAGCCAGGACGACTCACACGCGTGGCGGCGGCATTCGTCGCGGTCGCTGCGACCACCGCCACGGCCACGCTGGCCTCCACCGCGGTCATCGCCCAAGCCGCTCCCGTGGGCACCGAGGTGATCGTCAACGGCGGCGCCGAGGAGACCACGATCGCCCCGTGGCAGGCCCGCGGCGGTGGCACCGTGACGGTCACCCGCAACACCGACGACAAGGCCACGGGCACCGCCAGCCTGCTGGCGGCCAACCGCTCCAGCTCGGTGCAGGGCATCAGCCAGAGGGTCACCGTCGATCCCGGCTCGACCTACAGCGTGAGCGCGAAGATCAAGTACACCGACGCCGACCCCGTGCCGGCCTCGATGAAGTTCAACCTCACCGCGGACTACGGATCGAGCGCCGACGGCGCCCAGTACGTCGTCCTGGCGAGCTCGACCATCGCCCGAGGGAGCTGGGCGACCTTCTCCGGCTCGTTCACCATCCCCGCCGATCGTGCGGTCGGCAACTTCCAGGTCTACTTCGAGAACGACTTCGGCCTGACCGCCTACCCGGCCTCCTTCGGTCTGGACGACGTCAGCATCACGAAGACGGGGGAGGGCGCCACGCCGGTCACCCGCCCCGACCTCCTCGAACGCAACGACAACACCGAGGCGGGCTCCTTCGGTGCGTTCGCCAAGCTCCCCGGGACCACCGGCGTCGCCGCGCGCGGCAACCCGCTGGTGACGCAGAACTTCGGAGCCGATCCCTGGGCGTTCGAGTTCGACGGACGCGTCTACGTCTACACGACCAACGACACCCAGGAGTGGTCCGACTGGCTGACCAAGGGCGAGTCGAACAACTACGGCCTGATCAACCAGATCAACGTGTGGTCGAGCGCCGACATGGTCAACTGGACCAACCACGGCGGCATCAACGCGGCCGGGCCTGCGGGCCTGTCGGGCACCAGCGCCGGTCGTCCGGGCAACTCCTGGGCGCCTGCCGTGGTCGCGAAGGACACCGACGGTGACGGCGACGAAGAGGTCTTCCTCTACTTCGCCAACTCTGCTGGGGGCATCTGGGTGCTGAAGGGTGACAGCCCGGTCGGACCCTTCACCGCGCCGCGGCAGACCGCACTGGTCTCCTTCGACACTCCCGGTGTGCGCAACAACAGCAACCCCGATGCCGCCGACGTGTGGTGGCTCTTCGACCCGGCCGTCCTCGTCGACGACGACGGCAGCGGCTACCTCTACTTCGGTGGTGGCGTCCCGGAGGCCAACGGTCAGCAGGTCAACCCGGACTCACCCGGCACCGCCCGGGCCATCAAGCTGGGCGACGACATGGTGTCCCTGGCCGACGACGACGGTGACGGTGCCATCGACCCGGCCGTCCTGGTCGACGCTCCCGCCGTCTTCGAGGACTCCGGCATCCACAAGGTCGGCGACACCTACTACTACTCCTACTGCACGAACTTCACCAACAACCGCGTGATCAACGGCAGGTCCCTGGGCCGCGGCAACATCCACTACATGAAGTCCGACAGCCCCCTGGGTCCGTGGACCGAGGACACCTACGTCGGTCCGGTGTTCCAGAACCAGTCGGCCTTCTTCGGCGTGGGCGGCAACAACCACCACGCGATCTTCTCCTTCGACGACCAGTGGTACCTGACCTACCACGCCGAGACGCTGGACCAGGCGCTGCAGAGCCCGAGCGGCACCAAGGGGTTCCGCAACGCCCACATCGACAGGATCTCCATCGCAGCCGACGGCACGATCACGCCGGCCACGGGGACCCGGACCGGTCCGGGGCAGCTGGCCGACCTCGACCCCTACGCGGGCCCGGTCTCCGCGGAGACGATCGCGTGGCAGGCGGGGACCCGGCAGGGCTTCGACGGGGACGGCTCCTTCGGCACGACGGTGCCGACCTCGATCCTGACCAGCATCGACAACGGTGACTGGACCTCGATCTCGAACGCCGACTTCGGCGCCCGCGGCGCCCAGTCACTGGTCGCCAAGGTGCGTGGGCGCAGCGGTGGGACGATCACCGTCAGCACCTCACCCGACCGTTCCGCCACCGCGGCGGTCCTGGGGAGCGTCGAGGTGCCGGCCGGCGACGGCTCCACGTGGAGTGACGTCACGGTCCCGATCACCGCCGGCGCACTGAACGGCGTGTCGGACGTGTACTTCTCGTACGCCGGTGCCGCCGGGACCAAGCTCTTCGACGTGGCGTCCTGGACCTTCACCGCCGTCTCGGCAACGACCCCGCCCACCACCCCGCCCACGGTCACCCCGCCGACGGTCACCCCTCCCGTGGTGGTGCCGCCGGTCGCCACACCTCCGGCCGTGACCCGCGTGGTGGTGCGGCTGCCCAGGTCCGCCCGCGGCAAGGCGGTGCGAGTCGGCACCAAGCTGGCGCTCAAGGTCACCCTGGACAACGTGCCGGTCGGCACCGTGTTCAAGGTCCGCGACGGGAAGAAGCTGGTGCGCGAGGTGACCTGGACCGGTGCACCGATGAAGGTCACGGTCAAGGTCAAGCGCACGGGCACGCACCGCTACTCCGTGGTCGTGCCCAGCTCCTCCGCGATCACCGGCGGGTCGGACAGCGTGAAGGTCAAGGCGCGCGCCAGGCGCTGACACGCAGCACGATCGCGCACCAGCGGAAGACCCGCAGGTCCCTCACGGGGCCTGCGGGTCTTCCGCAGCACGATCGCGCACCAGCGGAAGACCCGCAGGTCCCTCACGGGGCCTGCGGGTCTTCTCGTGCTGCGTCCCGGACGACAGCGTCACCGGCCCGCGCCGACCATGGGCTCCTCGGCCGGCGAGCCGTCCGCCTCGGCGCGCTCGACGACGACGCGTCGGACGACGGAGGAGATCGCGGTGCTGATCACCTCGGGCGACTTGTCGCTCGTCCCCTCCAGGTGGGCCTTGATCCACGCCGTGAGGTCGTCGCGCAGCCGGTCGACCGCGCCCCTGCCCCGGGCGGTCACGGTCAGGTCGTCGAGGTCGCCCTCGACGTACCCGGCGGCGATGACCTGGCGGAAGGGCGGCTCGAGCACCGCGGTGGGCAGGTTTCGGGACCGCGCCATCTGACCGACGTCGGCGCGATGTCCGGCGGCGGTGAGCCCGTAGACCTGGACGACCGCCCAGAGCCCGGCCGCGTCCAGGTCCTCCTCGGAGGACTGCAGGAGGTCCAGCACCCGGTCGCGGTGCCGACCGTAGAGCAGGTTCGTGATCCGGCGCGACAGCACTTCCTCGTTGTCCGGCGAGTGCGGGGCACCGAACCCGGCGCCGAGGTCCGGCGCGGCGTCGGCCACGTTGTCGGCGAGCTTGACCTGCGGCAGCACGAGCGCCAGGACGAAGGCGAGCACGGCGACCGGGACCGCCCAGAGGAACACCTGGGTCAGCGCCCCGGAGTAGGCGTCGACGATCGGAGCGATCACCCGTGCGGGGAGTGCGTGCAGCGCTTCCGGCGTCGCCCGGTCGGCGGCTGTGACGCTGGGTGACGTGGCGATCGCCTCGGGCAGCCGGTCCTGGAGGAAGTTGGCATAGAGGGTCCCGAAGATGGCCGCACCGAAGGCGCTGCCCATGGTGCGGAAGAAGGTGACGCCGGAGGTGGCGACTCCGAGGTCGCTGTACTGGACCGAGCCCTGCACGACGATCGTGAGGACCTGCATGCTCATGCCGATGCCGAGGCCCAGGACGAACAGGTAGAGCGAGGAGACCCCGAGGGGGGTCGACGGATCCATCCGGGAGAGCAGGAAGAGACCGAGAGCCATCACCAGGCTGCCGACGACCGGGAAGACCTTGTAGCGACCGGTCTTGCTGACGATGTTGCCGGCGGTGACCGAGGTGATCAGCAGGCCCACCACCAGCGGCAGCAGGCGGAACCCTGACTCGGTCGCCGAGACGCCCTCGACGTACTGGAAGAACGTGGGCAGGAACGTCATCGCGCCGAGCATCGTGAAACCGACGACGAAGCTCAGGGCGCAGCAGACGGTGAAGACCCTGGCACCGAACAGGCGCGGCGGCAGGATCGGGTCCGCCGCCCGTTGCTCGATGAGCACGAAGACGCCGAGGACCGCGACGCCGCCGACGAGGAGGCCGATGATCTGCCACGAGCTCCACGCGTACGTCGTGCCACCGAAGCTGGTCGCCAGGATCAGCATCGAGGCGCCCACGGCGACCGCGGCCATGCCGGGGTAGTCGATGCGCGGCTTGGCCCCGCGGGCCACGTGGGGGATGGTCCAGCGTGCGGCGACGACCACGACGGCGGCGAGCGGGACGTTGACGTAGAAGCACCAACGCCAGCTGGCATTGTCCGTCAGCAGGCCGCCGACCAGCGGTCCGATCACGGTGGCGAGGCCGAAGACGGCGCCGAGCGCGCCCTGGAACTTGCCGCGCTCGCGAAGCGGGATGATGTCGGCGATGAGCGCGGTGGCCGTGACCGTGAGCCCGCCGGCGCCGATCCCCTGCAGCGCCCGGGAGCCGATCAACCAGACCATGCCGTCGGCCAGGCCGCACAGCGCCGAGCCCAGGATGAAGACGATGACGCTGAGCTGGAAGACGAGCTTGCGGCCGAACTGGTCGCCGAGCTTTCCGGCCAGCACGGTGACCGTGGTCTGGGCGAGCAGGTAGGACGTGACCACCCAGGACACGTGCGTGCCGCCGCCGAGGTCGCCGACGATGGTCGGCAGTGCCGTGGACACGATCGTCCCGTCGAGCGCGGCCAGCAGCATGCCCAGGCCGATGGTCGCGAACGCCGCGATCCGGTGCCAGCCGGTGAGCGCCCGTGTGGCGACCGGCGCGGGCGCCGGTGTGGCGGTGGTGGCGGTGGTGGCGGACAAGGGGCCTCCTCCGGGTCGGGGCACCCACAGTGTTCAAGCCTCCGTCCGGTCAAGGAAGTGCCGTTGTGCCGGGGTCCCTGCGCCCCACGACCGGGGGGCGTGCGCGACAGCGAAGCCCCGCGGCTGCTCACCGTGATCGACGGGCCCCCGTCAGGCGTTCGAGATTCTCCTCGCTCCAGTCACCGAGGGGTGCGAGCGCTCGTTCGAGGGCCCGTCCCGCCGCAGCTCGCTGGTTCGTCGCGGCTCGACGCTCAGTGCCCAGAGGATCGGCGGCTTCCACTCCCGCCCACCACCGAGACGGCCGCATCGAGCCCGCACAGGAACTCGCCACCGTTGTCGCCGGTCACGGCGCCTCCTCACCACAGGTAAGTGCCGAACGAGAAGGTACGTACTCGTCGCCACGACCGTGCGCCCCTCAGGGTCGTCTCCAAGGGGAGTTGCCCGACCGAGAGGGACGTCATGACGCAGAAACCATCGCCGTCCTGGGCCAGGGGCCCATGGGCGCAGCAGTGGCGCAGGCACTGCTGGGGCGAGACACCAAGGTCGTCGTGTGGAACCGAACGCGGGAGCGCTGCAGTCCACCGGCCGACCTGGGGGCGACCATCGCCGACACCCCCGCGGCCGCGGTCGCGGCCGCCGACCTCACGATCGCAGTGCTCTCGCGACCCGTCGGCAACCAGGAGTGTCATGGCGTCGGTGCCGCGGGACGTGGCATCGGGACGAGCCGTTCTCAACTTCGCGAGCTCGACACCTCGCGAGGCGCGCACCCTCGCCGCCAGGGCGACGGACGCCGGCCTCGACTGGCTGCGTGGGGCCATCATGGTGCCGACACCCCTCATCGGTGCGGTGCAGGCGTTGTTCCTCTTCGGCGGCAACCGTGCCGCCATGGAGGCCCACCTCGACGTGACGAAGCTCCTCGGGGAAGACAACCGCTGCCTCGGCGACGACACGGGCTGGCCTCGCTCCTGGACACCGGGATGCTCGAGGTGTTCTTCGCCGGAATGACGAGCTTCCTGCACGCGTCGGCCATGGTGACGGCGCAGGCCTACCCGGCGAGCGACTTCGCGCCGTTGGCCACGATCATGGTCGAGATCCTGCCCGCAACCCTCGCCGGCCTGGCTCGAGACGTCGACAAGGGCGACTATCCCGGCACGGAGGACAACCTGGCCATGGAGCTGTCCGCGATCAACCACATCGTGGACACCAGTGACGAGCTCGGCCTGGACAGCCGGCTGCCGAGGCTGATGCAAGGGCTGGCGGCTGCCGCCGTCGCCGGCGGCCATGGCGAGGACGGGTCCCGTGTCGTGGAGGAGCTGAGGAACCCGAGCTCCTGACGGTCGAGCAGGCCCTGGCGGTGAGGTCCGCCGATCCAGCGACGCGGCTGGGGACGCCGGTCGGCCGGTGTGCCCAGAAGATCAGGCGGGGGCCTTCACAGGCGCGTCGGACAGGACGAAGTCACGGCTCCGGGCCTGGCGTACGCCTGAGCGCGCGCCCGCCGGCGACGTTCGTCCTGTCCGACGCGCCGGGGGCGAGCGGGCGCGCCCGGGCGGGTCGAATCGGGCGCAGGCCGACCTCGTCGAAACGCCGTGGACTTCGCAGCCAACGGCATCGCCTGCCGCGTGTCTCCGTCCAGAGCTGATCGGCGCCCCACGCCTCGGCGTAAGCAATCAACGACACCTTGCCGGCTTGGGGTCATCCCCGCGTCCGCGGTCCAACGCGTTGAACCACTGGCGCCGCTACAGCACAGCATCGTCCTGGCGATCGACGGACCGCTCGTGCTGGCGACCCGTCTCCGCTTTGCGACACCGAGCCCGCCACGAATCACCACGACGGCTGACTCCCTCAGCCATGGGAGGCCCCGGACGGGGGAGCGATGCACACTATGTCAGTCCTCTCCGACCTCTCCGAAGTGATGACGCCCGCCCGCCGCAGCCGAGGTGGCCTGATCGACTCGCCGGCGCGGCCCAACAGATGCGGGCCAGTAAGAAGCGACAGCGCCCAGAACGACGCTGGTCCCCCGCCGGACCTGTGCGGCCGAAACGGGGGACCAGCGGCAAACCGCTCGAATGCCCGCCTGTCAGGGCGTTGCTCTGTCGTCGCTCGCTTCTCGAGCACCGCGGACCGCGGACGCGGCCATCAGGACCATGACGATGGTGAAGGGGAGTCCGCCGACGACTGCCGCGGTCTGGAGGGCGCTCAGACCCCCGGCCATGACGAGCACGCTCGCCATGCCGACCAGCAGGACGATCCACACGGCACGCGTCAGCAGTGAGGGCGTGATCGAGCCACCCGAGGAGAGGGTCGCCATGACGAGGGCGCCGGAGTCGGCCGAGGTCACGAAGAACGTCACGATGAGGACGATCGCCAGCACCGAGCTGATCGTGCCAAAGGGCAGGCCAGAGAGGAACTCGAAGAGGATGTGCTCGGTCGCCAGCGAGCTGAGGCTGCCGGGCTCGGACATCTCTCGCTCGAGCGCTGACCAGCTCATGATGCCGAACCACAGGAAGATGCCTCCGGCCGGGATCAACATGACGCCGAGGCAGAACTCCTTGACCGAACGCCCTCGTGAGATGCGGGCGAGGAAGGTGCCGACGAAGGGACCCCACGAGACCCACCAGGCCCAGAAGAACGTGGTCCAGTAGCTCTGCCACGCGTTGCCCTCGGAGAAGTCGGTCTCGAAGGTCGTCTGGACGATGTTCTGGGCGTAGTACCCGACCTGGGACACCGCGGCCTCGAGGACGAAGAGGGTGGGTCCCGCGATCAGCACGAACAGCAGCAGCAGCATCGCCAACCCGACGTTGACGTTGGACAGCCACTTGATCCCGCGGTCGACGCCGGAGAGGACCGACGCGGCGGCCACCGCGCCGATCACCACGATGAGGACCAGCTGAGTGGTCGTCGACACGCTCGCCCACCCGAGGAAGTCGAGGCCGGTGTTGAGCTGGAGGGACCCGAGCCCCAGGGACGTCGAGAGCCCGAACACGGTAGCGAGGATCGCGATGACGTCGACGACGTCGCCGATCCAGCCCCGCACGCGGTCGCCCAGGAGTGGTTCGAGAGCCCATCGGATGGACAGGGGTCGGCCCCTGCGGTGAACGGCCATGGCGATCGCGAGTCCCGCCACGACGTAGATCGCGAACGCGCCGATCCCCCACTCCATCCAGGTGATGTGGACGCCGTAACGAGCAGCGTCCATCGAGCCGGCCTCGATGCCCCGCGGCGGAGGAGAGGTGAAGTGGGTGACGGCCTCCGCAGTGCCGTAGAAGAGCACGCCGATGCCGATGCCCGCGCTGAAGAGCATGGTGTACCAGGAGAGCCGCGAGAACTCGGGCCTGGAACCGTCGGGACCGAGGGTGAGCCTGCCGTACCGGGACGCCCCGAAGGCGAGGGTGAACAAGATGCACCCGGCAGCCAACAGGATGTACCACCAGCCGAAGAGGTGGACGACCTCCTCCAGTGCGCGCCCGAAGAAGGCCGACATGCGGTCGGGAGCCAAGGCAGTGGCCACCACGACGGCGACGATGATTGCCGCCGACGGAATGAAGACCCTCGGCTGGAAGCCTGACGCAATTTCGAGCTCCGCGCTGTCCGGCTGGGCGGGATCCTTGATGGCAAGGGACACGAGCACCTCCTCGGTGTACGACCGTGCTGACGGAGCCACGCACGGTGTGACGGCGATCACCGTCGGCGGCCAATGTTCAGCGCCACATGACATACGTGTCAAGCATTGATGCACTTATTTGGGCGAACGAGCGAGTATCGAGCGCCGATTGCGCCCCGAGTGTCCGCTGTGTACGTTGACACTGCACAACTTCCGATCACTGCACGAAGGGAGTCGACGATGTCGTTGACTGGTAAGAAGGTCCTGATCCTCACGGCGAACTACTTCGAGGAGTCCGAGCTCATCTATGCGGTCTACCGACTGAAGGAGGAGGACGCCGACGTGACCGTCGCTTCACCGGATGGTGCAGCGCTGACCGGGAAGAACCACATGAGCCCCTTCCCCGTCGATGCTTCGTACGACGACCTCGACGCAGCAGCGTTCGACGCCGTCGTGATCCCGGGTGGTTTCGCTCCCGACCTGGTCCGGCGATTCCCCCAGGCCCTGGATGTCGTCCGCGTCATGAACGAGGCCGGCAAGCCGGTTGCGACGGTCTGCCACGGGGGGTGGGTTGCGATCTCCGCAGGCATCGTCAGTGGCCGCAAGGCGACTGCCGTGTCCGCCATCAAGGACGACATGGTCAACGCGGGTGTCGCCTTCGTCGACGAGCCCGTTGTTGTCGACGGCAACCTCATCACCGCGCGGGTGCCGGCCGACATGGGTCCCTGGATGAAGGCCGTGATCGAGGCCATCAAGCCCGCTTGAAGAGAGCCGGCCCAGACGATGACTGCTGAGCGCACGGCCTTGGCCCAGCCCACTGTGGTGTCCATCGCCGACTGTCAGGTCTCCACTCGAGAGACCAATCGAGTGCGGATGTCCTTGGCTCGGACGATCACCCACGCCGAGCACGGTTCGCGGCTGATGGCCGGGGTCAGCTGGATGAACCCCGGCGACATCAGCGCGTGGTGGTCGACCGAGACCACCCCTCCGCCGTCGGGGGACTACCACCACCTCGGGCCAGTCCATGAGATCTTCTACCTCACCCGCGGCGAGTGCGTGGTGGAGACCGAGTCTGAGCGGTTCTCGTTCCGCGCTGGCGACTCGATCTTCTTCCCTCCAGGGGGTCGCTTCCGAATCCGAAACGACGGCACGGAGCCGGCCGAGCTCTTCTACGTGGAAACGCCGCCGCTGGGCTGAGCCCGTACGGCTCAAGGTCAGCGGCACGCTCCCGCTGGAGCGGTCGTCGTGATGCACACCAAGCAGCACGACGACCGCTCTGTCGTCGTACGAAGACATGCCATGGTCACAGCACCCTCGACGGCCGCCTCATTCAGAGGGAGGCACCCGAGAACCAGACGACCCGAGTGACCCGGTCCGTGTCGTTCCAGAATCGATGCGGCGTGGTGGAGGCGAATGCGATCGAGTCGCCCTCCTCGAGCGTGAGCTCGTCGAAGCCGATCTGCACTCGCAAGGTGCCCTCGAGGACCAGACCGTACTCCCGGCCAGGGTGGCGGATTGATTGGGCATCGGCGACGGAGGCCCCGCCGGGGTCGTAGGAGTAGATGCAGAAGTCCACGTCGTCCTCGTGCGTCGGGACCAGGGACTCCGAGACCACTCCCGACTCGATCCGGATCTGGGGTCGGCGTTCGCGCCGCATGACGCCGTGCCGGCGCGGCGGCGGCCGTCGAGGCGTCACTTCGGCGCCACGGGGCATGCCTGTCGAAGCGCCGCTCTCGGCCTCGCTTCGCGTCGCTAGCGGCCCTTCGCCGAACAGTGACTCCATCGGAATCTCGAGTTGGGTCACCACAGCGGTCAGGGTGCTGATCGATGGCTGTGTGATGCCGCGTTCTATGGCTGAGATGTTGCTGGGGGAGCAACCCACGCGCTTCGCCAGCTCCCGGACGCTGATGCCGCGCGACTGTCTCGCTGCACGCATCCGTGGGCCGATGCCTGGCGTCTCGGCTGCTCCGAAACCTTCTGAGTGAGTCACGCCGCGATAGTACGCCAAGCCACGCTGCACAGGGTGTGCCACAACTTGTACCCGCGTGCGGGGACCCATTGACTCCTCGTGCGGTAAGAGTGCACACTACGTGCGTTGCCAACGCACAACAAGGAGGCGCCGTGACTAGGCAGTCGAACCCGGCCAGCGTGCCGATGTCTACCTTGGTCGACCGGCCGGGACGCGGCCCCTGCCGCCTCGGTCAGGAGGTAGTCGTTGAGGCCGAAGCTCAGCTCCCGTTGCGCGCTCGTGTGTTACGGCGAACGGAGCTGGCGAGGGACATCGCACTGTTCGAGCTCGGGGCGCCGGTCGGTAGCCGGCTACCGACCTGGGAGCCCGGTGCGCACGTCGAGGTCGCGATCGAGTCCGAGGGCGAGGCCTTGCTGCGGCACTACTCGCTGGTGGATGAGGCGGCCTCACCGACGTGGAAGATCGCAGTGCAGCTCGAGCACGCTGGCCGCGGCGGCTCCCGTGCCATTCACGAGCAGCTGCACGAGGGTCAGACGATCGAGGTTCGCCGGGTGGCGAACCACTTCCCGCTCGTTGACGCTCCGGCATATGTCTTCGTGGCCGCGGGCATCGGGGTCACCCCGATCGTCTCTTTGGCCGCGGCAGCCCTTCGGGTGGGGAGGCCGGTCCGGCTGGTCCAGCTGGCGCGGTCGGAGGACCGCACTGTCGATCTGGGGCTCTGGCCGGCACTCCACGGCGCCGATGTCGAGCGTGTCATCTCGGCCGAGCCGGTCCCGCTCCCTGAGCTGCTGGGCCCCGTCCCTGTCGGCGCGGCCGTCATGGCGTGCGGTCCGGCTGGGCTCCTCGACGCCCTGACGGAGTTCGTCGTGGGTCAACCATGGACCTTCCATTGCGAGCGTTTCGCGCCATCGGCCGCAGCGTCGAGCGAGGCTGCCGACAGCCCCTTCGACGTCACCCTGGCCCAGAGCCAGAAGGTGCTGCACGTCCCGATCGGCAGGTCGTTGCTGGAGGTTCTCCTCGAGAACGACGTGCCTGTCGAGTTCTCCTGCCGGGAAGGCACCTGTGCCACGTGCGAGGTCGGTGTGCTCGAAGGCGAGGTAGACCACCGCGACAGCGTCCTCGACGAGGAGGAGCGAGCTGAGAACAGCTGCATGATGGCGTGCGTCTCCCGGGCGCGTGGCGACCACGTCGTGCTCGATCTCTGACCTCGTACTCCCTGTCCCGTGCCGGGACGCCCTCGGCGCACCGCCTGCTCAAGCATCGCCACCAAACCCCACGCGAAGAAGATGGAGTTCCCCATGACCGAGACGACGTTGCATCCGCAGTACATCCGAGTCGAGCCGGGCGAAGCGCTTGAGAAGGCCTGGACCCTGCCCGCGGACTGGTACACGGACCCTGAGGTGTTCGAGCTGGAACAGCGGCGCATCTTCGAGCGAAGCTGGCAGTACGTCGGCCCGACCGCGAAGGTCCAGCGCCCTGGGAGCTACTTCGCGACCCGGATCGGCAGGGTGCCGGTGGTGGTCACGCGGACCAAGAGCGGGGAGCTGCGCGCCCACCTCAACGTCTGCCCCCACCGCGGGAACATCGTCGCGCACGGCGAGGGATCACGTCGGGTACTCCAGTGCCACTACCACGGCTGGACCTTCGACCTCGACGGGTCGCTGCGGCACGCGCCGCGATCGGAGAGCGAGTGCGGATTCGACAAGACCGGGCTCGGTCTCCGCCCACTACGGCTGGAGACTTGGGGTCCGCTCATGTTCGTCAACCTCGATCCGGATGCCGCGCCCCTGGGCGAGACGATCGGTGGCTTGGTGGACCTCGCCGAGGTGCGTGGGTTCGACATCGACAGGCACCCACTCCGGGCCAGCCGGGAGTACACGATCGCCACGAACTGGAAGGTCACTCTGGACAACAACACCGAGTGCTACCACTGCAGCACGGTTCACCCCACCTTTGCGAGCAAGTACCACGTCGACGCGGAGAACTACGAGATCACCACGTTCCCCAAGGCGTTCTCTCACATCTCACCCTCCAAGGCTGCTGAGTCCGGCAGCACGGACGAGAACCGATGGGAGGACTTCCATCTGAGCTACGCGTGGCCGAACTTCATGCTCTCGGCCCGCGGCAACGACTACTTCTACACGTACAGCTACATCCCGGTGGACGCCGGCACGACGCTCCAGCGCAACGACTTCTTCTTCCCTGAGACCTGGGACGACCAGCAGATCGAGGATGCGATCGGGGAGATTCACCAGATCATGCGCGAGGACTGGCAGATGTTCGAGCAAGTCCAGGTGGGGTTGTCCTCGGGGATGCTGTCCCATGGCGTTCTTCTTGCTGAGAACGAGGCGCTGCTTCGCCAGTTCCAAGCATTGGTCCTCGACGCATTGACCGACAGGCCCGCGGCCACGCCATGACCGACTGGATGGAACGGGCGCGATGCCGCGGAGAAGACCCGGAACTGTTCTTCCCGCCCCGATCCCTCCGCATGGCCTCCGAACAGATGGAGCGCGCACGCCTGGTCTGCCTCGGTTGCCCCGTCGCCAACCCTGTCTCGAGCTGGCGTTGGCGACCCAAGCGCGACGACGGTGGCCCTGTCTCGGTCGTCGCGACCTCTGGTGGCAGGAGGTCGGGACGCGCGCTGCAACGATCGCGGTCACGTTCGAGCGTGTGCCGCACGGGACAGATCGCTAGACGCGTTCGTGGCTGTGCGCAAGTCCGGCCCGCAAGTGGCACAAGAAGCTGCGGCGAAAGTTCCTCGCCATCGACGCCCGAGCATACGAACCTCCAGCCGGGCTGGTGCAGCCAGACCCGTGACCGAGGGTCATGTCGCGGATAGCGCATCGCGACATCTCGGAGAGGGTCGTCAGACGTCGTGTGACCCGTGTCGAGGACCATCGATGCCTCAGTTTGCCCCACCGGAGCCGAATTCGACCCCAATATGAGGACGAACGGTCGAAGGACCGGGAACGACGTTCGCGCAGTCCAAAGGCCAGTCGAGACCAGTTGGGGCGACCGATGGAGATCCGCTCTCGTGCCGCTTCAACGTCTGAGGGTTCTCGCCCGTCCCCCGGGGTCTTCACGGGCGCGTCCGACAGGACGAAGTCGCCGCGCCGGCCCGGGCGTACGCCTGAGCAGCCGACTCCGGCGCGACTTCGTCCTGCCCGACGCGCCGGGGGACCCGAGGCGGCGGCCGGAAGAGCGGACGCTCAGCGGCGGAGCTTGTGGTTGACGGCGCCCGGTGAGAACTCGTGGTCCACCACGAGCCGGGTCATGCCGACCACCGCCGCGTCCTCGCCGAGGCTGCCGCGCTGGAGCCGCATGTGGCGGGTGGCGCGGGGGAGCGCCATGGCGTAGAGGGTCTCGCGGATCCCGGCGAGCAGGGCGGTAGAGGACAGGTCGCCGCCGACGAGGACGACATCGGGGTTGACGACGCAGACCAGGCTGGCCATCACCTCGCCGATGCGCCGGCCGGCCTCCTGGGTGAGGCGGGCCGCGTCGGGGTTGCCGACGCGCAGCAACTCGCCCACCTCGCGGCCGGACGCCGCCTCGACCCCCAGCTCGCGGAGCTGGCGCGCGACGGCGCGCCCGCTGGCGACCGCGGCCAGGCAGCCCTGCATCCCGCACTGGCAGCGGGCGTCGGACGCCGGGGAGACCCGGATGTGGCCGATGTCGCCGGCGCCCCCGTCGGAGCCGGCGTAGAGCCGGCCGCCGATCACGATCCCGGTGCCGACTCCGGTGGACACCTTGACCAGGCACAGCGCCCGCGCGTCGCCGTGGCCGGCGGCCAGCTCGCCCAGCGCAGCGGCGTCGGCGTCGTTGGCCACGTGCACGGGGACGCCGTGGATCCCCGCCTGCAGGTGCTCGCCCACCGGGTAGGCGTCCCAGCCGGGCATGATCGGCGGCTCGCTGGGACGACTCGAGCGCGGGTCGATGGGCCCCGGCAGGCTCAGGCCGAGCCCGCAGAGCTCGGTCGCGTCGACGCCGAGGTCGCCGAGGAGCTCGCCGGCGCGGGCGGCGATGAGGTCGAGGACGGAGGAGGGGCCCGCGTCGACGGCCACGTCGAGGTGGGCGTCGCCGATCACCGTGCCGCCCAGGTCGGTGACGGCGATGCGGGTGTGGGTGGTGTCCACCGCCGCGGCCAGCACCTTGGCCTGGTCGGTGTTGAACGCGAGCCGGCGGCGGTGCCGGCCGCCGGTCGACTCGGTGGTGGTGCCCTCGACGATCATGCCGGCGGCGAGCAGCGCGTCCACGCGCTGCGCGACCGTCATCCGCGAGAGGCCCGTGGCCTCCAGGACGTCGCCCCGGGTGGAGGCGTGGCCGTGCCGGATCAGGTCGAGGATGTCGCCGGGTCCGGTGGGCACGGGCGGGTCTCCTCCTCCTGCGACTGTCTGCGAGCGCCGCAGTTGCGTCGGCCATGATCCCACATGCGCAAGCGCTCAGCAGTAATTGCTTGACACCTAGACATGATAGGTCGATTGTGTGAGCAAAAGTGCGCGTGCTCACATCGGGAGGCTCCATGTCCACGTTCCGCCGGTCCCGATCTCGGGCAGCCGCCGTGCTCGCCACGACGCTGGTCGCCTCGCTGGCGGCCTGCGGCGGTGACGACGGGGACGGCGGCGGCGGGGACGCCGACGCCCTCACCGTCTGGATCGTCGAGGACCTCCCCGACCGGGTGGCCGCCACCCAGGCGGTCGTCGACGACTTCGCCGCCGACAGCGGCGTCGACGTCGAGCTGGTCGCCGTCGCCGAGGACCAGTTCAACCAGGTGCTCACCTCCAACGCCGCCGCGGGCGACCTGCCCGACGTCATCGGCGCCCTCCCGCTGGGGCAGGTGCGCACCCTGTCGGCCAACGAGCTCGTCGACACCGCCGCGGTCGGCGAGGTGATCGACAACCTCGACGCCGCCACCTTCAGCGAGAGCGCCCTCGAGCTGACGGCCGACGGCGACTCGCAGCTCGCGGTGCCCAGCGAGTCGTGGGTGCAGCTGCTCGTCTACCGCAAGGACCTCTTCGACAAGGCCGGACTGGCTGCGCCGGAGACGTACGACGACGTGCTGGCCGCAGCGGAGGAGCTCGACAGCAGCGACGTGGCGGGCTTCGTGGGCGCCAACGTCGCCGGTGACGCCTTCACCGCGCAGACCTTCGAGGAGATCGGTCTCGGCAACGACTGCGAGATGGTCGACGACGCCGGCGAGGTCACCCTCGACAGCGACGAGTGCGTCGAGGCGCTGGAGTTCTACAACACCCTGCAGCAGGACTACTCGGTCAACGGCGCCCAGGACGTCGACACCACGCGTGCCTCCTACTTCGCGGGGCAGGCGGCCATGCTGATCTGGTCGAGCTTCATCCTCGACGAGCTGGCCGGCCTGCGCGACGACGCACTGCCCACCTGCGAGGAGTGCACGGGCGACAAGGCCTTCCTGGCCGAGAACAGCGGCGTGGTGACCGCGATCCAGGGGCCGTCGGGCTCGGAGCCGAAGACGTACGGCGAGGTCACGTCGTGGACGATCACGCCCGACTCGGCCGACTCGGCCACGCAGTTCGTCGAGTACATGATGACCGACGGCTACGAGCCCTGGATCGCGATCGCCCCCGAGGGCAAGATCCCGGTCCGCTCCGGTGACAGCGCCGGCGCCACCGACTACGCCGACGCCTGGGCGAAGATGAAGGTCGGCGTCGACACGAAGGCCCCGCTCTCGGACTTCTACGGCCCCGACGTCCTCGAGGCGCTGACGTCCGGCACCGACACCCTCCAGCGCTGGGCGATCCCGCAGGGACAGGGCGACCTGCTCGGCGCCATCCAGGGCGAGCAGCCGGTGGCCAACGCCGTCAACGAGGCGGCCAACGGCACGTCTCCCGACGAGGCCGCGAAGCAGGCGGCCGACGCGATCCGAGCGGTGCAGGACTCGCTGTGACGATGAGCGGGCCGGCCGCCCCGGCCACGGTCGCGGCACCGGACCCGGGCGGCAGCACCCCGACCGGCCGGCGCAACCGGCGGGTGCGCTCGGTCCGCGCGCGGGACGACCGGCGCACCGGCTACCTGCTGATCACCCCCACGGTCGTCATCGTCGCGACGATGGTGGTGCTGCCGATCCTCTGGACGATCTCCCTGGCGTTCCAGCGGGTGCGGCTGCTCAACCTCAGCACCACCGGTGTGGTCGGCGACTACAGCCTCGAGAACTTCCGCAACGTCCTGACCTCCCCGGGCTTCCTCGACGCGCTGGTCAACACCCTCGTCTACTCGGTGGGCGGCACGGTCTGCGCCATCGCGCTCGGGCTGGTCGCGGCGCTCGCGCTGCGCCGGCCGTTCCGGGGGCGCGGGCTCGCGCGGGCCTGCATGCTGCTGCCCTACGTCGCGCCCGTGGTGGCCGCGACCTTCGTGTGGGCCACGATGCTCAACCCGCAGTTCGGCGTGGCCAACCACTACGGCACCACCCTGCTGGGCTGGGACGAGCCGATCGCGTTCCTCAGCTCGGGCGAGCCCATCTCGCTGTTCGGCGCGGAGCTCCCGGTCAGCCAGGCGATGCTCAGCGTGGTGCTGTTCGAGGCGTGGCGCTCGTTCCCGTTCGCCTTCCTCTTCCTCACCGCGCGGCTCCAGGCCATCCCCGACACCCTCGACGAGGCGGCGATGATGGACGGCGCGAGCCCGAGCCAGCGGTTCCGCCACGTCGTGCTGCCGCAGCTGCTCCCGACCATCGCCGTGCTCACGGTGCTGCGCTTCATCTGGACGTTCAACAACTTCGACGACATCTACCTGCTCACCGGTGGCGGAGCCGGCACCCAGGTGGTCGCGGTGCGCGTCTACGACTACCTGATCAACCGCGGCGACATCGGTGCCGCGGCGGCCCAGGCGCTGGTGCTGGCCGCGATCCTGGCGGTGCTGGTGACCGTCTACCTCAGGCTCTTCGGCCGTTCGGAGGAGGTGGCATGAGCACGACCGGCCGCGACGCGGTCGAGCGCAGGCTGTGGGGCGTGCTCCGGCCGCTCACGATCGCGTTCCTCCTCCTGATCACGCTCTTCCCCTTCTACTACATGGTGCTCCTGTCGTTCCGTCCGCTCGAGAGCCTGCTCCAGGACCCCGGCGCGCTGTGGCCGGCCTCGGGCGAGATCGACCTCGGCACCTACCGCGACGTGCTTGCCTCGACGCAGGACGGGGGGCAGGGCTTCTTGACCTTCATCAGGAACAGCGCCCTCGTCGCCGTCGGCACGGTCGTGCTGAGCCTGCTGGTGGCCATCCCCGGTGCGTACGCGGTGAGTCGGCTCGACTTCTTCGGCCGGCGCCAGATCAGCGCGGTCTTCCTCGCGGTCTACTTCTTCCCCGCGATCCTGCTCGCCATCCCGCTGTTCGTGTTCTTCACCCGCATCGGGCAGCGCGGCACCCTCACCGGACTGCTCGTCGTCTACGTCGCCCAGGTGGCGGCGGTGTCGATCTACATGCTGCGCAACTACTTCGACACCATCCCGGCCAGCCTCGAGGAGGCGGCCGCCATCGACGGGTGCACGCGCCTGCAGGCGATGCGGCACGTGAGCCTGCCGCTCGCGCTGCCGGCGATCGCGTCCAACGCGTTGTTCGTCTTCATGATCGCGTGGAACGAGTTCCTCTTCGCCCTGCTCTTCCTCGTCGAGCGTCGGGATAACTGGACCGTCTCCCTCGGGCTGTCCCAGCTGGCCGGGAGCATCGAGGTGCCGACCACGGTGCTGATGGCGGGCTCGGTCATCCTGACCCTCCCGATCGTCGTCATGTTCTTCCTCAGCGAGCGGTGGCTGGCGGGCGGGCTGACCGCGGGCGCGGAGAAGGGCTGAGCCGGGGGTGCCCGAGGTCGTCTCGTTCACCGCGCCGGGGGACGTCGCGCTGGTTCCGTGTGACGCTGCGCCGCTCGTGCCCGGGTCGGTGCGGGTGCGCACCTGGTACTCCGGGATCTCGGCCGGCACCGAGCTGACGGCCTACCGGGGGTCCAACCCCTATCTCTCGCGCACCTGGGACGCCGAGCGCCGACTGTTCGTCGACGGGGCACCGACCTTCGCCTACCCGGTCCTGGGCTGGGGCTACTCCGAGGTGGGCGAGGTGGTCGAGGTGGCCGACGACGTGCCCGTCGACGTGCCCGGCGACGTGGGCGGTCCGGTCGTCGGCGACGTCGTCCACGGCATCTGGGGCCACCGGAGCGAGGCGGTCGTCCCCGCCGCGGCCGTGCGTGGCCGGGTGTGGACGGGGCAGGACGCATTGTCGGGCACGTTCGCGCGGGTCGGGGCGATCGCGCTCAACGCGGTCCTCGCCGCCGACGTGCGCCTCGGCGACCGGGTCGCGGTCTTCGGCCAGGGTGTCATCGGGCTGCTGGCGACCCGGGTCGCCGTCCTCAGCGGGGCGCAGGTGGCCGCCGTCGACGCCCTCGACCGGCGGCTCGACGCGGCCCGCGCCATGGGCGCTGGGGCCGTGGTGGCGGCCGACGCCCCCGGTGGCGCCGGGGCCGTGGTCCGCGAGTGGTCCGGGGGCGGAGTCGACGCCGCGATCGAGCTCAGCGGCAGCGACCGGGCGCTGCACGAGGCGGTGCGGTCGGTGGTCGTCGACGGGACAGTCGTCGCCGCCGGCTTCTACCAGGGCGGTGCGGCCCACCTGCGGCTCGGCGAGGAGTTCCACCACAACCGGGTGCGGATCGTGGCGAGCCAGATCTCCGGCGTGCCGGCGGAGCTGCGCTCGCGGTGGGACCAGCCGCGACTGGTGCGGACGTTCATGGACCAGGTCCGGCGGGGACGGGTCGACGTACGGTCGCTGGTGACCGACGTGGTCGACGCCGCCGACGTGGCCACGATCTTCGCGCGCCTCGACCAAGGAGACCCCGACATCCTCCAGGCGGTGCTGCGCTTCCCGGCCGCCCCGGACGACGCATGAGCGCGCCGGCCCCGGGCGAGACCGGCCCCCGGTTCCCCGCCGACCGCGGCGGCGTGGCGATCCTCGGCTGCGGCGCCATCGCGCAGTCGGCCCACCTGCCCGCCTACGAGCAGTACGGCGTGGGGGTGGCCGGCGTGTGGAGCCGCAGCCCCGGCACCACGCGGACCGTGCGCGAGCGGTTCCCGTTCGTCGGCCGTGTCTACGACACGGCCGACGACCTGCTCGCCGACCCCGCCGTGCGGTTCGTCGACATCGCGACCGGCCCGGAGGGCCGGCTGGAGTGGATCGCGGCCGCGATCGCCGCCGGCAAGCACGTGCTCGCGCAGAAGCCGCTGACGCTGTCCGGCGACGACCTGCGCGCCCTGCCGGGCCTGCTCGCTGCCGCCGACGCGGCCGGTGTCCGGGTCGCGGTCAACCACAACGGGCGCTGGGCGCCGCCGTGGCGCGCGGCCACGCTGCTGCTGCGCGCGGGTGCGGTCGGCGACCTGGTCGGGGTCACCCACCTGCACGACAAGCCGCTTCCCCCACTGGCGGGGACGCCCTTCGACGACGTGCCGCACATGCTGCTCACCGACTACCTCCTGCACTGGGTGGACATCACCCGCACCTGGCTCCGCGACGGTGGCGCCGGCGAGGTGGTCTCGGTGCAGGCGGTGGACTCGCGGGTCCCCGGGCAGCCCGCCGACGCGCTCAACCCGTGGTCGGCGACGCTGTCCCTGGCCGCCCAGTCGGGCGCCTCCGCCGTCGTGCGGATCGCGGGGAACGCCGTCTCGGCCGAGCCCGGGTGCCCGTTCTGGGTGCACGGCACGACCGGCACCCTGCGCGGCAGCGTCCTGCTCGACTCCGACCGGCTCGAGCACGACGACGGCTCGTCGCGCCGTCCGATCCCGCTGCAGGGTGCGTGGTTCGTGGACGGGTTCGCGGCCGCGATGGGCGAGCTGATGTGCGCCGTGGCCGAGGGCCGGCAGCCGGAGAACAGCGCGGCCGACGCCTCCCGGTCCGTGGCGCTGGTGCTCGCCGCCCGCGAGTCCGCCGAGCGCGGCGGCGTCCCGGTCGCGCCGTCGTACCCCCTGGTGGCGCCGTGACGCGGGGCGGCGAGGTCGTCGGCGAGCTCGCGGTCGACCCGGTCCGCGGCCGCGTCTACGCCGAGGGCTGGCAGAGCTGGAGCCCCGCGACGTGGTCCCCGGTGACCGCGAGCCCCCGGCGTCCCGAGCACCACTGGCAGCACCTGATGCGCTTCCGCCCCGGCACCCCGGTCCACCGCGAGGCGTTCCAGGGCGAGGGCCTGCTGGTCGTCGACCCCGGGACCGGCGATCCGGCCCACTGCTACCGCGCCGCTGCGGGCGGCCGCCACGACGTGCCGACCGTCCACGCCGTCCTCGAGCACGACCGGGTCGTCGTCCGCGCCACCGGCGACGTCGCCACGACCGAGCACGTCGACGGCGGTGAGGCCGCCCTGGCGGCGTACGGCGACGAGCTCGCCGCCGCCCGCGGCCCCCTCCCGAGCGGCGCGCCGCCGACGGTGTGGTGCTCCTGGTACCGCTACTTCGAGGAGGTCACCGCCGACGACGTCCGCGACAACCTCCACGCGATCGAGTCCCACGACCTGCCGGTCGACGTGGTCCAGGTCGACGACGGGTGGAGCGCCGGGCTGGGGGAGGGCCTGCTCCCGTCCGCGCGGTTCGGGTCGCTGGCCGCGCTCGTCGAGGAGATCCGCTCGACCGGCCGCCGCGCCGGCCTCTGGGCGGCCCCCTTCCTGGTGGGGGTCGAGACCACCCTCGCCCGCGACCACGCCGACTGGCTGGTCGGCCCGGCCGGACGCAACTGGGGCCAGGCGCTGGCCGGCCTCGACCTCACCCACCCCGGCGTGCAGGAGCTGCTGGTCGACGCGCTCGGACGACTGACCGCCCTCGGCATCGACTACCTCAAGCTCGACTTCCTCTACGGCGGCGCGGTGCCCGGCCGGCGCCACGACGACGTCGACGGCGTCACGGCCTACCGGAGAGGGCTGGAGCTGGTGCGGGACGCGGTCGGCCCGCACGTCTATCTGGTCGGCTGCGGCGCACCCCTGCTGCCGAGCGTCGGCCTGGTCGACGCCATGCGAGTCTCCCCGGACACCTTCCACGAGGGCGGCGAGGACGGCTCGACCGGCCTGCGCGGGCTCATGCCGATGGCCGCGCGGGCGTGGCAGCACGGCCGGCTGTGGGTCAACGACCCCGACTGCGTGGTCGCGCGCCCGACGTACGCGCACCGCGAGCGGTGGGCGGCGCTCGCCCGCGAGTACGGCGGCCTCCGCTCGTTCTCCGACCGGGTCGCCGAGCTCGACGGCTCGGGCCTGGCGATCGTGCGGTGGCTGCTGGCCGACACCGTCGACGCGGGCACCCCGTTCCCGCTCGAGCGCATCCGGTCCGGCGCCGAGGTGGCGCAGCGCGAGGTGACGAGGTGAGCGCCGACGGCCTCGCGGCCAGGATCTCGCCGCACCTGACGCTGCTCTACCCCGGTCGCTCCGACGAGGTCGGCGCCCGCCTGGTCGCCCTGGCGCAGCGGTACGCCGAGCTCCTCGCCGGGCGCGAGATCGCGCCGCTGACCCATCGGACGACCTACCTGATCACCTACGGCGACGGGATCCGCAGGCGCGGGGAGGCGCCGCTGCACACGCTCGGCCGGTTCCTGCACGACGCGGTCGGCGACGTGGTCAGCGACGTCCACCTGCTGCCGATCTTCCCGTGGACGTCCGACGACGGCTTCGCGGTCGTCGACCACCGCGCGGTCAACCCGGCGCTGGGCGACTGGCAGGACGTCACCGACCTGTCCGCCGAGCACGGGCTGATGCTCGACTTCGTCGCCAACCACACCTCCAGCCGCAGTCCGTGGTTCCTCGGCTGGCTGGCGGGCGACCCGGCCCGCCGCGGGTTCTACCTCGAGGAGGATCCCGACTTCGACACCTCCCGCGTGACGCGACCGCGGACGACGCCCCTGTTCCACGCCTTCGCGCGGCCCGACGGCACCGAGGCGCGGGCCTGGACCACGTTCGGTGAGGACCAGGTCGACGTGGACGTCCGGGAGCCGCGAGCCCTGGAGGAGCTGACCGACGTGCTGCTCGGCTACCTCGCGCGCGGCGCGTGCGCCATCCGGCTCGACGCGATCGGCTTCCTCTGGAAGGAGTCCGGCACCAGCTGCCTCCACCTCCCGCAGACACACGCGGTGATCAAGCTGTGGCGGGCGCTGGTCGACCACGTCGCGCCCGGCGCGCGGCTGCTGACCGAGACCAACGTGCCGCACGCCGAGAACGTCTCCTACTTCGGC
Source organism: Nocardioides sp. Z24_21 (assembly GCF_058134345.1). Taxonomy (NCBI): domain Bacteria; kingdom Bacillati; phylum Actinomycetota; class Actinomycetes; order Propionibacteriales; family Nocardioidaceae; genus Nocardioides; species Nocardioides sp. Z24_21. Next base: position 638,108 of record NZ_JBYTTH010000001.1, on the reverse strand, counting down.
GACGGTCACGACGAGGCCCACCTCGTCTACCAGTTCGCCCTCCCGCCGCTGGTGCTGCACTCCTTCGTGGCCGGGTCGACGTCGCGGCTCAGCGACTGGGCCGCCGGGATCGGACCGGTCAGCGACACGGCCACCTGGTTCAACTTCCTGGCCAGCCACGACGGGATCGGGATGCGTGCCACGGAGGGGATCCTCGACCAGGCCGAGCGCAGGGCGCTGGTCGACCGGACCCACGCCCACGGCGGCCGGGTCTCGTGGGTGGAGCGGCCCGACGGCTCACGGAGCGTCTACGAGCTCAACCTCAGCTATCTCGACGCGCTCTGCACCGTCGAGGAGGCGCGCGACCCGTCCGTGCTCGCCGGGAAGTCGCTGGCCGCGCACAGCATCCTGCTCGCGTTCCTCGGTGTCCCGGCGATCTACCTCCACTCGCTCGTCGGCTCCCCGCCCGACCTCGAGGGGATGGTCACCAGCCGGATCAACCGGCGGATCAACCGGGCGGTGCTCGACGCGGACCGGCTGCTGGCGGAGCTCGCCGACGACCCCCGGCGGCGCGCGGTGTTCACCGGCCTCCGCCGGCTGCTCGACGTACGCCGCAGCGAGCCCGCCTTCTCGCCGTTCGGCACCCAGCACGTCGAACGGCCCGACGACCGCGTCTTCGCGGTCCGTCGTGGCCGGGGTACCCCCGACGAGCTCCTCTGCGTCACCAACGTCAGCGCCGACGTCGTCCGCCTCGCCGACGTGGTCGGCACCGACGTGCTCACCGGCCGTCGCCTCGAGCCGCTGGAGCTGGGCCCGTGGGGCCACGCGTGGGTGCGGCCGGACCGCTGACCCGACGGACGATCTTCGCCCGATCCCGCCGCTGCCCGCGCGCGAGGGGTTACCGTGGGGTAACCCACCCCCTCTCGACCCCGGGAGCGACGATGACCCCCCTGGCTCCGCGGACGGTCGTGCTCCACGGACACGAGCTGTCGTACGTCGACAGTGGCTCGGGGCCCGCGGTCCTCTTCATCCACGGCATCCTGGGCTCGCAGCGCCAGTGGTCCCACCTCGTCGACGCGGTCGACGAGGATCACCGTGTGGTGGTGCCCGACCTCTTCGGGCACGGCGACTCCGCCAAGCCGACGGGCGACTACTCGCTCAGCTCGCACGCCGCGACGCTGCGCGACCTGCTCGACCATCTCGGCATCGAACGGGTCACGCTCGTGGGCCATTCGCTCGGCGGCGGGATCGCGATGCAGTTCTACTACCTGTTCCCCGAGCGCGTGGACAGGCTCGTGCTCGTGGCGAGCGGCGGCCTCGGTCGCGAGGTCCACCTCGTGCTGCGCTCGGCCACGCTCCCCGGCGCCGCGCAGGTGCTCGGGGTGATCGCCTCCGCACCCGTCCTGGAGCGGGTCGAGGCGCTGGGCCGCGGAGCTCGGAAGGTCGGCTGGAGGCCCGGGGCCGACATCGGTGCGATCTGGCGCGGCTTCACCTCGCTCGGCGACCGCGAGAGCCGCCGGTCCTTCCTCGCGACCACCCGGGCCGTCATCGACATCGGCGGCCAGAGCATCAGTGCCCACGACCACCTGGGTGCCGTGACACCGCCGCCCACCCTGATCGTGTGGGGCTCGCGCGACCGGATGATCCCCGCCTGGCACGCGCTGAGCGCCCAGCGCGCACTGCCGGGCTGCCGGGTGGAGCTCTTCGAGGGCGCCGGCCACTTCCCGCACCTCGACGACCCCGACCGCTTCGCACGGGCGCTCCGCGAGTTCATGGCAGACGGCGACGCCGACACCAGCCCTGGTCCGTAACCGACGTTGTTACATAACGTGGTGCCAGCGAGGACGCGATCCCGGGAGGGCACGTGAGCAGCAACAGCCGACTCACCACGGCGATCCATGCGCTGTGCTGGCTCGAGCTGTCGGCGCGACGCGGCACCGCGACGCTGACGTCCGCGCAGGTGGCCGACAGCCTGCAGTCGCACCCGGTCCTCATCAGGCGCACGCTCGCGCCGTTGCGGGACGCGGGCCTCCTGAGGGTGGTGGGGCGCGGACCCGGGGCCGGCTGGCAGCTGGCCCGACCGGCCGGCGAGATCACGCTGCGCGAGGTGCACCGGGTGCTGGGCGAGGACCCGGTCTTCGCCCTGCACCCCCACCCGCCCAAGCCGGACTGCCCCGTCGGGCACGGCATCCCTGACGTGCTCGACCGCGTCTACCGAGACGCCGAGGAGGCGGTCGCGCAGGTGCTGCAGGGGCACACGGTCGCCGAGGTGCTCGACCGGATCCTGCGGGAGCGGCCGCTCCCGGCGTGATCCTCCTCCGGACGGGCGAGCCGACGCTCGGGCCTCGGTGTGCGCTCCGCCGCAGGCACGGTCAGGACGGCCTCGCCTCGTGGGGCGACGCGGCCGGGTGCTGCGAGCGTGCCGTCGGCTGCAGCCGGAGGTGCTGCCTCGTCGAGAGTCGGCGCTCGAGCGCCGGGGAGATGTCGTTGCGCCAGGTGGCGCTCCGTTCGAGCCGCTGCCTCGCGTCGCGACAGGCGGTCTCGTCGGCGAAGACCGCGCTCCACACGAACACGTTGTCGGCGCGCACCGGCAGCGCCGGGTAGTCGTTCTCCGCGGGCTCGGACCGGTACGTGGCAACCGGGACCTGCAAGCGTTCCTCCAGCTCGGCGTGGACGTCCGTGGCCAGCCATCGTGCGAGCTCGGGGTCCGGGTCGTGCCCGTAGACCGACACGGTCACCCACTCGTCGGACGGCGGCGAGCCCGGGTGCGCCGAGCGCGGCGCACCCGGGCCACGCAACGGGTGCGCCGGTGACGTCGGGCGGAGGAGCAGGACGTCGTCGCTGTCGAGCATGGTGTCGTTCGCCGCGGAGCGGAAGCGTGCCCAGGTCGGCCCGTGGTAGAAGCCCTGCAACGCCTGGCGGCGCGCCGCCATGTCGGTGAAGCCGCGGAACCACACGAAGCGCTCGGCGTCGTCGCGGTCGAGGAAGACCCCGCCCACGCGCATGCCGGCAGCCTCCTGGGGCTCGATGAGCTCCCGCTCGAAGAGCTCGACCAGGTCGCCACGAGCTCCCGGCTTGAGCGTGTACTGGCGGAGCTCGACGAGGGCGGCGGCCGACATGCTGGACGGTGGCTTGGTCATGTGTCCTCGCTAGATCGTAACCAAAGTGATTACACACTGATGTGGCCATCGGCGCAAGGCCCGCCAGGGGTAGGTCCAGGCGCGACCTCAGGCGAGCGGGCGCGGGGCGGCGCCGCGCCGCCACTCGTCCGCGAGCAGCGCGAACACCAGCTGGGTGGCCCACTCGCCCTTGAAGTGCACACCGTCGACGAATCGGGCCTCCTGTCGGAAGCCGAGGCGCCCCAGCAGGCGGGCGGAGGCGTCGTTGCCGTCGATCACCACCGCGGTGATCCGGTGGAAGCCGAGGTCGTCGAAGCCCAGGCGCAGCATCGCGGTCGCGGCCTCGGCGGCGTAGCCGCGACCCTGGTGGTCGCCGTGGAGCGCGAAGCCGACCTCTCCCTGGCGGTCCGAGGCCCACTTGAGCAGCACCTCGCCGATCACGGTCCCCGTCTCGCGGAGCTCGACGGCGAGGACGAGCCACTGGCCGTGGGCGAGGAGCTCGGTCTGGGTGAGCTTGACGCGCAGGGTCTCCTCGGTGGCGGCCCGGTCGCGCACCGGCCACGGCACGTGGCGCACGACGTCGGGGTCGGAGTGGAACGCGGCAAGGTCGTCGAGGTCCTCCATCCGGTGGGGGCGCAGCAGCAGCCGCTCGGTCTCGACCGGGAGGTCGAGGGCCAGAGGCGTCACAGCGTGAAGTGGTCCGGCGCGAGGCTGCGCAGCACGCAGAACTCGTTGCCCTCGGGGTCGGCGAGCACCGTCCACGACTCCTCGCCCGTCTGCCCGATGTCGGCGTGGGTGGCGCCGAGGGCGAGGATGCGCTCGACCTCCTCCTCCTGCGAGACGTCCACCGGCGAGACGTCGAAGTGCGAGCGGTTCTTGACCACCTTGTCCTCCTCCACCTGCGCCAGGAAGATCGTCGGGCAGACCGGTCCGGAGCGCACGGCGTCGAGCAGCGCCTGGTCCTCGACCCGCGCGGGGCCGATCTCCACGAGGCCGGGCTCGCGGTGGAGGACGTCCCAGCCGAGCACGCCGCACCAGAAGTCGGCGAGCCGGTCGGGGTCGTGGCAGTCGAGGGAGATCTCGGTCAGTCGGGAGGCCATCTGGCGATTGAAGCACCTCAGAGGCGGCCGTGCTTTGATGACGAGGTGCGCCTCATCCTCAACGTGGTCTGGCTGGTCTTCGGCGGCTTCTGGCTGTTCGTCGGCTACCTGGTCGCCGGCGTGCTGCTCTGCATCCCGATCATCACGATCCCGTGGGCGATCGCGTCGTTCCGCATCGCCGTCTACGCGCTGTGGCCGTTCGGCCGCACCGTCGTCACGAAGCCCTCGGCGGGCGTCGGGTCGTTCCTGGGCAACGTGATCTGGTTCGTGCTGGCCGGTTGGTGGCTCGCCATCGCCCACATCGTGTCGGCGGTCGCGCTCGCGGTGACGATCGTCGGCATCCCGCTCGCTCTCGCCGACCTCAAGATGGTCCCGATCTCGCTGGCACCGCTCGGCAAGGACATCGTGCCCACGCAGCGCGGCGAGTTCGACGCCTACGCCTGACGGGCGGCGTACGCCGTCGCGATCTCCGCGCCCAGGCGCGCGTTGTGCTCGACGAGGGCGATGTTGGCCGTCAGCGAGGCTCCGTCGCTGATCTCGACGATGCGTCCCAGCAGGTAGGGGGTGGCGTCCTTGCCGGTGATGCCGAGCGAGTCCATGTCGGCCAGGGCGCGGTCGATGATCGCGCCGATCTCGTCGGCGGGGATCTCGGACCCGGCCGGGATCGGGTTGGCGACGACGACACCGCCGGCCAGGCCGAGGTCCCACTTGGCCCGCACCAGGTCCGCGACCTCGGCGGGCGAGTCGACCCGCATCGGAGCGGCGAAGCCCGACGAGCGCGAGTAGAACGACGGGAACTCGTCCGTGCCGTAGCCCAGCACCGGCACGCCGAGGGTCTCCAGCTTCTCCAGGGTGAGCCCGATGTCGAGGATGCTCTTCACCCCGGCGCAGACGACGGCGACCGAGGTGGTCGACAGCTCGGTCAGGTCGGCCGACACGTCGTACGACGTCTCGGCGCCGCGGTGCACGCCGCCCAGCCCGCCGGTCACGAACACGCTGATGCCGGCCAGGGCCGCGAGCCGCATCGTGGAGGCGACGGTCGTGGCGCCGTGGAGGCCGCGCGACACGACGTAGGGCAGGTCGCGCAGCGAGACCTTGACGACCGAGTCGTCGGAGGCGAGCAGCTCGAGGTCGTCGGGGGACAGGCCGATCCTCGGCCGGCCGTGCAGCACCGCGATCGTCGCCGGCACGGCCCCGCCCTCGCGGACGATGCCCTCGACGGTCCGCGCCATCTCGACGTTCTGCGGGTAGGGCATGCCGTGGCTGATGATCGTGCTCTCCAGCGCGACGACGGGCTGCCCGGACGCGAGCGCGTCGCGGACCTCGTCGGTGACGGTCAGCATCGGGGTTCCTCCCTCAGGGCGTCGGCCAGGTCCGGCCGGACGGTGGACGGGCTCTCGACGGTGGCGGCGGCGGCACGGTGGCCGAGCCGGGCGGCGGTGACGGGATCGGCGCCGCGCAGCCACGCCGCCACCCACGCGGCGAGCATCGCGTCGCCCGCGCCGGTCACGTCGACCACGGTCGCCGGCGTGGCCGCGAGGTGGACCGGCTCGGCGCCGCGACTGCACATCCACGAGCCCGCCGAGCCCTGCCGCAGCCACACGTGCTCGACACCGCGGTCGTGCAGCTCGGCGACGGACCCACGCCAGTCGGCGGCCGGGCGACCGGTCAGCGCGGCGACCTCGTCGGCGTTGGGGGTCACGAGGAACAGGTCGTGCACCAGGTCGGCCAGCCGCGCGGCCTTGGCCACCGAGACGGGCTCGAACGCGAGGGGCACGCCGGCCGCGGCCGCCGCGGCCACGACCCGGGCCGCCTGGGCGTGGGCGAGGTTGCCGTCGAGCACGACGAGCGCGGCGTCGGTGAGGTGGACCGTGTCGAGCACCAGCTCGTCGACGATCGCCATGTCCGAGACCGCGGCCACGAGCTCGCCGCGGTCGTCGAGGACGGCCGTGTAGGTGCCGGTCGCGCCCGGCACCCGGCGTACGGCACCCACGTCGGCGCCACATGCGGCGGTCACCCGCAGCGCCTCGTCGCCGAACGCGTCGTCGCCGACCGCCGACACCAGCCGCACCGGAGCGCCGAGCAGGCCCAGGCAGGCGGCGATGTTGCGGCCGACGCCGCCGGGGGAGATCCGGGTCCGGCCGGGGTTGCTGGACGCGGCGACGAGCGGCGCGGACGTGCGCGCGACGACGTCCATGTTGGTCCCGCCGACGACCACCACCCACTGGCTCACGGGGCAGATCCTGACATGCCCGGGGCCGACTCAGAGCTCGTCGTCGACGTACGTCGCCCGCGCCACGCGTACGCCGGCCAGCGTCAGCGGCACGGCGGTGAGCGCCAGCAGCACCAGCACGAGCGTCCAGTCGCCCGTCGCGTCGTGGACCAGACCCACCAGGAACGGGCCGATCGCGGCGAGCGCGTAGCCCACCGGCTGGACGAACCCGGAGAGCTGCGCCGTCACCGACGGGTGGCGGGTGCGCGCGGTGATGAGCGCGATGGAGGTGGGGAAGGCCAGCCCGGCGTAGCCGAGCATCAGGGCCCACAGCCAGGGGGTCGTGGCCGGGGCGAGGAGGAGTCCGGTGTAGCCGCCGGCGAGGAGCACGCCGAAGGACACGGCGAGCGCCCGGAGCCCCCGCCCGCGGTCGATCACGGTGGGGAGCACCAGCGCGCCGGCGATGCCGACGCTCGACAGCAGGGCCTGCAGCGCCCCGGCGTGCGAGGCGGAGATGCCCGCGTCGCGGTAGATCTGCGGCACCCAGCCGAACTGCACGTAGGCGTGCATCGACTGCACGCCGAACAGGACGGTGAGGGCGACCGCGGTCGGGGAGTGGATCATCCGGCCGTCGGGCGGCGCGTCGCCGCTCACCCGATGCTCGGCGGGGGAGCGCCGCTCGCGCAGGGCCAGCCAGCCCCACAGCGGAAGGGCGACCGCGGCCAGGACGCCCCACGTGCCGAGACCGGCGCGCCACGAGCCGGCGGCCTCGGTGACGGGGGCCGTCACCAGCGTGGCGAACGTGGCGCCCACGACGAGCCCGGTGCCGTAGACGGTCATCAGCGCGACGGTGTGCCCGCGGGCCTTGATCCAGGCCGGCACGAGGACGTTGCCGACGGCCAGCCCGGCCAGGCCGACGACGGTGAGCAGCAGGAAGAGCGGGGCGTCGTCCACGGTCACCCGCAGGAGCAGGCCGGCGGCCGCCACGGCGAGGCCGAACGCGATGCCCGCGCTGATACCGACCTTGCGGGCGAGGCCGACCGCGAGGGCGCCGGCGAGGCCGAAGACCAGTCCGGGCACCCCGGTCAGCGCCCCCGCCACCTCGGCACCCATGCCGAGCCCGACGCGTACCTCCTCCAGGACCGGGCCGATCGAGGACGCCCCCGGCCTCAGGTTGACCGAGACGAGGACGACGGCGGCGACGAGCACGCCGAGCCCGAGCCCCGAGGCGCGCGGGGCAGCGCGGGCGCGGTCGTCAGCGCGGTCGTCAGCGCGCGGCACGGGCAGCGATCCTGGGCAGCACCAGGAGGGCGCCGAGGACGAGGGTCGCCACCACGACGAAGGGCAGGGCGGTGCCCTGGCCGCCGGCCTGACGGAGCACCATCCCCCCGGCCAGCGCGCCCAGCCACACGAGCACGCCGGACGAGATCGCGGAGGGCGGTCGCCGGGTGGCGGCCAGCGCGGCCCAGGCGAGGAGGGTGCCGACGAGGAACGGCCAGGCCGTGGTCCACCAGCCGGCGACGCTGAGCGTGTCGTAGTGGCTGAGCCGCCCGACGACCGCGAAGACGCCGACGAGGACGAGGTCGATCACGAGCCACATGCCGTCAGCCTAGGCAGCACTAGTCTCGGAGCATGTCCTCGCCCGCGTCCCGCCCAGTCCGTGGGACGCCGGGGGGGCCGGGGGTCGCACGCGAGCTGAGGTCGGGCGTCCACTGGGGCGTGGCCCACGGGCTGCCCACCCTCGTGCTGCGCCGCGCAGCCGGTCGCGGCGACCTGCAGGCCCGGCTGATCAGGGTCGGCGCGACGGGCGCCGACGAGGTGTTCGACCTCATCGAGGAGATCCGGTCGCGCGGACCGCTCTACCGCTCCCGGCTCGGCCACGTCACCACCGACCACGCGGCCGTGCGCCACGTGCTCACCAGTGACGACTTCCGTACGGGCCTGCCGACCGCGCAGGGTGCGCTCGGCCGGGTCACCCGCTGGGCCGCCCCCGACTCGCTCCACCCGGTCGAGCCGCCGTCGCTGCTGGTGACCGAGCCGCCCGACCACACCCGCTACCGCCGGCTCGTCACCCGCGTCTTCACCATGCGCGCCGTCGAGCGGCTGCGGGCGCGCACCGAGGAGATCGCCGCCGACCTGCTCGACTCCCTGGCGCCCCGCGCGACCGGCCCGATCGACCTCGTCGAGACCTACTGCGCGGTCCTGCCGGTCACCGTCATCGCCGAGATCCTCGGGGTGCCCGAGCGCGACCGGGGCCAGGTGCTCGCCTTCGGCTCGGCCGCTGCCCCGAGCCTCGACCTCGGGCTGGGCTTCTGGCGCTACCGCTCGGTCAGCCGGGCGCTGGCCCGGTTCGACGACTGGCTCGGCGAGCACCTGGAGTCGCTGCGCCGAGACCCGGGCGACGACCTGCTCAGCCAGCTCGTCGCCGCGCGCGAGGAGGGCCGCGGCCTCGACGAGACCGAGCTCAAGGCCACGGCGGGGCTGGTCCTGGCGGCCGGCTTCGAGACGACGGTCAACCTGCTGGGCAACGGCATCTCGCTGCTGCACGACCACCCCGACCAGCGGGCCGCGCTCGCCGCCGACCCGTCCCTGTGGCCCAACGCGGTCGAGGAGGCGCTGCGCCTCGACCCGCCCGTGCTGCTGACCGGCCGGATGGCGGTGCGCGACACCGAGGTCGGCGGCGCTCCGGTGCGCCGCGGCGCGATGGTCACCGCGATCCTGGGCGGCGCCAACCGCGACCCTGCCGTCTTCACCGACCCCCTGCGCTTCGACGTCGCACGCCCCAACGCGCGCGAGCACATCTCCTTCTCCGCCGGCCGGCACCACTGCCTCGGCGCGCAGCTCGCCCGGATGGAGGGCGAGGTCGGCCTGCGGGCGATCTGGGAGCGGTTCCCCGACCTGCGGCTCGAGCCCGGCGCCGGTCGTCGCGAGACCCGCATCCTGCGCGGGTTCGAGCGGCTCCCGGCCACGTTGCGTCCCTGACCCGGCCGTCGGCGGGTACGTTCCCCCGGTGCCGAAACGAGGAGCAGCCCGCCTGCTCGTGCTGCTGCTCGCCGCGACCTTGCTGTCCGTCGTCGGCCCGGCCGCCTCCGGTCCGGCCTCCGCCGCCCCCGCGGAGGAGTGGGTGCCGCGGCCGGTGCTCAACCTCGACTTCCCCGACCCCGCGGTGGTCACCACCCCCGGCGGCCTGGTCGCGTACGCCACCGGAGACCTCGTGCCGCACGCCTGGTCGCGGCAGCCCGACGGCCCGTGGCGGCGCGGGCCGAGCCTGCTGACGCACAAGCCGTCGTGGTCGCGCGCCGGCGGCGTGTGGGCGGTCGACGTGGCGCGGGTGCGCGGACGGTGGCTGCTCTACTACGCGACGCCGGTGAAGGGGATGGGCGAGCACGGCCGCTGCATCGGCGTGGCCCGGTCACGCTCGGCCCGCGGGCCGTTCCGCCCCGTCGGCAGCGCGCCGCTCGTGTGTCCGTCGTACGCCGGGACGCCGCTGGCGCAGGACCCGCTCCTGCCGCGCGACCCGACCCTGCCACGGGCCGGGGTGATCGACCCGTCCTGGTTCCGCGACGTCGACGGCACGTCCTACCTGTTCTACAAGACCGACCGGATCCCCTCCACCATCCGGATCGTCGCGCTCACCCGTGACGGGCAGTCGGTCAGGAGCGGCGCGACGAGCCAGGAGCTGCTGCGCTCCGAGGGGGTCCTGGAGAACCCCGTCCTCACGCTGCGGCCCGAGGGCTACGTGCTGTTCGCATCCGAGGGCGACTGGACGCGCTGCGGCTACCGCACCACCTGGCGACGCTCGCCCGCCCTGCTCGACTGGTCGACCGCCACGGGCGGGGTGTTCCTGGACACCACGACCACCGGACTCTGCGGTCCAGGTGGCGCCGACCTGGTCGAGGGCCGGCGCGGCGGCCTCATCGCGTTCCTGCACGGCTGGACGTGCCGCGGCACCGCGCTCCCGTGCGCCGGCAGGGGCAAGTGGGACCACAAGCCGCGCCAGCGGGGCCGGCGGGCGCTGTACGCCGCCCGGCTGGGCTGGGCCGACGGTGTGCCGCAGGTCACCTCCTGGCTCCGCGCCCGCTGACGCGGGCCCGCCCTAGGCTCTTCGGATGGCCTCCGAGTGGGACGCGCACACCTCCCTGACCGCCGCCGGCGACGGCCTGTTCGGCGCCGAGCTCGACCCCGGCTGGATCGTCGGGGGCGGGGTCAACGGCGGCTACCTCCTCGGCGTCGTGGGCCGCGCCATCGCCGAGACGGTGCCCGCCAAGCCCCACCCGCTCGCCGTGAGCGCCCACTACGTGTCCGCCTCGCGGCCCGGGCCCGCCCAGGTGTCCACCCGCGTGCTCCGCGAGGGCGGCTCGGTCGCGACGGTGGCCGCCGAGCTCGGCCAGGAGGGCACCACCCGCATCTCGGTGCTGGCGACCTACGGCGACCTCCGGGCGATGCCCGACGACGTGGACACCACGGCGGAGGAGCCGGTGCTCCCGCCGCTCGAGGAGTGCGTGCCCGCCTCCACCGCCCCGGAGGACGTACGACGCCTGGCGCCGATGATGGAGCGCTTCGACATGCGCTTCGACCCGGCCTGCGTCGGCTGGGCGATGGGCGAGCCCAGCGGCAAGGGGCACATCCAGGCGTGGTTCCGGATGGCCGACGGCCACGACGTCGACCCGGTGGGTCTGCTGATGGTGTGCGACGCCCTCCCGCCGGTCACCTTCGACCTCGGCCGGCCCGGCTGGGCCCCGACGCTCGAGCTCACCGTGCACGTCCGGGGCGTCCCTGCGCCCGGCTGGCTCACCGTCTCCCACCGCACCCGCAACGTGGCGGGCGGGATGTTCGAGGAGGACTGCGAGGTCTGGGACTCCGCCGGCCGGCTCGTCGCCCAGAGCCGCCAGCTCGCCATGCAGCCCCGCCGCTGACCGCGCCCTGTCCGTTGAGTCTCCTAGCGACTCAGGTGCTCCCGGCGACCGACGGTTCATCAAGGTATGTCGCTGGACCCGCACTTCCCTCGGTCAGCTCACCGTGGGAAGTGCGGGTTTCCCTGCATACCTTGATGAACCATCAGCACCCCGGGAACGCGACCCCGGCGACCCCGGGCACCGGCGGCCGGCTCAGCGGTCGAGCCACCGCCGGTCCATGGCCACGATCCAGCGGCGGCGGGGATGCTCGGTGACCGACCAGATCCGGTCGGTCGAGGGCCAGTAGGACAGGTCCTCGGGCCCCATCGGGAGCGCCCAGCGCCGCTCGCGCATCGAGCCGGGGCGCCCGGACCACACGCTGCCGGGCGTCAGCCGACCGCGCGAGACCGAGACGTGGTAGCGCCCACCGGCCATCACCGCCCCCTGCATCTGCCGCACCCCGCCGTCGTCGACCGCGAGCGGCCGCGAGGAGCCGTCCTCGCCGGTCGCGAGCTGCCACGTCTCCGGGTCGAGCTCGTAGCGGGCCAGCCTCCGCGTCGCGTCCCGGTGCAGCGCGTACTCGCCGGCCACCAGCGCCGGCGGGTCGCAGTGGCGGTCGAGCGACATGAACGAGTAGCGCAGCTTCTCGTGCCCCTCGTCGGCGGAGGCCCGGTAGGTGAAGCGCACCGGCAGCACGTAGCGGTGGCCGTAGGAGTGGAGGGTGGCGCCCTCGATGCCGAACCGGTCCTGGTGGTCGTCGTCGCCGGGCACCCGCATGATGTCGTCGACGCGGGCAGTCACGAACCCCCGGGCCGTCGCGGCGACATGGAGGTAGGGCCCGGCCCACACGATGCCGCCGGCGTGGATGCTCATCGGGCGCAGCGTGAGCGCACCGGACTCGTCGAGGACCGGCACCACGAGCAGCACGTGGCGGTAGCGACGGGAGTCGAGGTCGACGACGCTGACCCGCGAGCCGCGCTTCACGCCGTCGCGGCCGGTGGAGTACCAGGTCGTCACCAGGACCCGGCGCCCGGCGATGTCCTCGGTGTCGGAGGCGTCGGCGCTGGTCGAGATGCCCTGGGGGTACCACTGCACGTCGCGCTCGTCGTAGGAGTCCCAGCGGTACGCCTCGCGCACCGCCCGGCCGAGCAGGCGCGGCGCCCGGGATCGGCGCAGGTCCCACTTCAGGTCGTCGAGCAGCCCGTCGAGCCCGGCCGGCTCGCCCAGCACCTCGGCGAGGGCCGCGATCTCGCGGACGTTCTCGTCGGTGCGCCTCAGGTGCACCCCCACGACGTCGGGCGGCTCGGAGGCGGTGGTCATCCTCCGACCCTAGCCAGCCGCGGGCGGTGGACAATGCTCGCGTGAGGGCGATCTTCTTCGACGAGGACGACGCGCAGGCGGTCGTCGCCCGGCTGCGCGCCGACGGCTTCGAGGCGCACGTGGAGCGCGAGCGGCTCGCGGGCGAGGACGACGACGAGGACCATCCCTGGGCGGTGCTCAGCGATGCCCCGGCGTTCATGCTGGAGGTCCTGGTCGACGTCCATGACGGCTGGCTCGACGAGGACGGCCACGACGCCCCGCCCCCCGCGCTCGACCTGCCCACTGCTCCCCGCCGGATCAAGCGTCCCGACCTAGGCTCTGAGTCATGACCGACCGACGCATGCTGCTCGTCCACGCCCACCCCGACGACGAGTGCATCAACAACGGCGCCACCATGGCGCGCTACGTCGACGAGGGCGTCGGCGTCACCCTCGTCACCTGCACCGCCGGCGAGATGGGGGAGGTGCTCGTGCCCGAGCTCTCCCACCTCGCCTACGAGGAGCAGGGCGGGCTCGGCGAGCACCGCCGCGGTGAGCTCGACGAGGCGATGAAGGTGCTCGGCGTCACCGACCACCGCTTCCTCGGCGGGTTCGGCCGCTTCCACGACTCCGGCATGGCCTGGCACGAGGAGGGTCACGCGGTCGCCGCGGACACGCTGCCCGACAACGCCTTCTGGAACGCCGACCTCACCGAGGCCGCCGACGAGCTGGTCAAGGTGATCCGCGAGGTCCGCCCGCAGGTGCTCGTCACCTACGACCAGTTCGGCGGCTACGGCCACCCCGACCACATCCAGGCCCACCGCGTCGCGATGTACGGCGCGCAGCTGGCGGCCGTGCCGTCCTACAAGCTCGACCTCGGCGAGCCCCACGACATCGCCAAGGTCTACTGGACCGCGATGAGCGAGTCGCGGATGCGCGAGAGCCTGCGCCAGCTGCGCGAGTCCGGCGACACCGAGACCTTCGCCGGGATGGACCCCGACGGCAAGCTGCCGCCCTTCGTGACCCCGGACGAGCTGATCAGCGCGCGCGTCGACGGCGCGGCCACGGTGCAGCGCAAGATGGACGCGCTGGCCCAGCACCGCACCCAGGTGCAGCAGGACGGCGGGTTCTTCGCGGGCGCGGAGAGCGGGCACTCGTGGTGGTCCGACGAGTACTACCGCATCGCCAAGGGCACGCCGGGCGCCCCGGGCCCGGACGGCTTCGAGGAGGACCTGTTCGCGGGTCTGTGAGGGCGCTCCTCGTCCCGGTCGCCCTCCTGGTCGGTCTGGTCTCGGGCGCAGCCGGGACGCTCGTGCACCAGCGCTGGTGGGGACTGCTGCTCGCGTTGGGGGCCGCCGTGGCCGTCCTCGGCTGGCTGCCGGCGGGCGCCCCGCGAGTGGCCTTCGCGCTGGGCTGGTGCGCACCGGTCGCGCGAGGCGCCCTCGAGGGGCCCGGCGGCGGCCACCTGATCTCCGCGGACGCGGCGGGGTGGTCGTTCCTGGCCGGATCGGCGGTGCTCCTCGGGGTCGCGCTGGCCACGGTCGGGGCGAGTCGTCGTACGCCCGCGGCTCGCGCCGACGATCCCGGGGTTCGCGGCCTGCCCTCCTAGACTCGCCGCGTGCCGAAGAACCAGACCAGTGCCGCGCAGCCCCGGGAGAAGGCCGGCGCGTCCGTCGTGCTGTGGCTCCTCGTCGGGATCGTGGTGCTGTTCGGCGGTCTCTACGCCGCCGCGCACTACGTCGCCGGCGACAAGGTGCCGCGCAACACGACCGTCGCCGGCGTGCGCATCGGCGGGCACCCGCAGGAGGAGGCCGCGGAGCGGCTCCGCGCCGGACTCGCCGACCGGGTCGCCCGCGACATCGCCACGACCGTCGACGGCGAGCAGGTGGCGGTCGACCCGGCCACGGCCGGGCTGTCGGTCGACTACGAGGCCTCCGTCGCCGAGTCCGGCGGCGAGCGCAGCTGGGACCCGGTCCGGCTCTGGGACTACTTCACCGGCGGTGACGCCTCCGAGGCGGTGGTCGAGGTCGACGAGGCCGCCTACAACGCCTTCCTCGCCGAGCTCGACGAGCAGCACGGTGAGGCCCCGCGCGACGGCGCGATCGCCTTCGCCGGCAACCGGCTCGAGACCACCGACGCCCGCGCCGGTCGCGCGCTCGACCCCAGCGACACGCTGGCGGCGCTCGAGTCCGCCTTCCTCGAGGAGGAGCCCGACGTGGTCGCCCTCGAGATGGTCGAGGTGCAGCCCGACATCGACGCCTCCGACGTGCAGGAGGCACTCGACGGGTTCGCCTCGCCGGCCGTCGCCGCGCCCGTCGTCCTGCGCTTCGAGGGCTCCGACGTGAAGGTGTTCCCGGCCGACTACACCGGCGCCCTCTCGCTCGTGCCGACCGACGGCGAGCTGGTGCCCACGCTCGACGCCGCGGTGCTGTCGGAGGTGGTCGCGGGCACGGTCACCCAGGGCGCGCCCGTCGACGCCTCCGTCGCGCTGGTCGGCGGCAAGCCGCGGGTCGTCCCGGCCAAGCCGGGCGTCACGTTCGACCCCGCCGAGCTCGAGGCGGGCTTCCTCGACGTCGTCGCCAAGCCGCAGGGCGAGCGCACCCTGGCCCTCACTGCCAAGGTCGCCAAGCCCGACTTCACGACCAAGGACGCCCGCGCGCTCCGCGTCCGCGAGCGGGTCTCGACCTTCACGACCTACTTCCCCTACGCGGAGTACCGCAACGTCAACATCGGCCGCGCCGCCGAGCTCATCGACGGCACCCTGCTCAAGCCGGGGGAGACCTTCTCGCTCAACGACACGGTCGGCGAGCGCACCGAGGCCAACGGCTTCACCAAGGGCTACGTGATCAACGACGGCATCCTCGTGCAGGACCTCGGCGGCGGGGTGTCGCAGATGGCCACCACCCTCTTCAACGCGATGTTCTTCGCCGGCCTCGAGGACGTCGAGCACAAGCCCCACTCGTTCTACATCGACCGCTACCCGGTGGGCCGCGAGGCGACCGTGGCCTGGGGTGCGGTCGACCTGCGCTTCCGCAACGACACCCCCTACGGCGTGCTGATCGACACCTCCTTCACCAACTCCACGCCGTCCTCCTCGGGCGCGGTGACCGTGACGATGTACTCCACCAAGCACTGGAAGATCACGTCCACCACGGGCGAGCGCCACAACCTCACCCAGCCCGAGACCCGTCGCATCGACTCCCTGACGTGTCACGCCAACCAGGGCTTCGGCGGCTTCGACATCGACGTCGTACGCCGCTTCGAGCCGGTCGGCGACAACACCGAGACGCGCGAGGACGAGGTCTTCAGCACCACCTACATCCCGAGCGACACGGTGATCTGCACCAACCCCGACGCCGTCGACGAGTAGCCGGACCGCGCCTAGGGCGCCAGCCGGTGCAGGTCCCTCGGGAAGAGGGTGACCTCGCGGACGTTGGCCGCCTCCACCAGGCGCGCCACCCACCGCTCGAGCCCGATCGCGAACCCGCCGTGCGGCGGCATCCCGTGCCGGAACGCCTGGAGGTAGGCGTCGTACGCCGCGGGCTCCTCGCCGCGCGCCCGGATGGCCCGCTCGTAGTCCGCCGGCCGGTGCAGCCGCTGGCCGCCCGTGACCAGCTCGAGGCCGCGGAACAGCAGGTCGAAGCTGTTGGACCAGCGCTCGTCCCCGGGCTGGGGGTGGGTGTAGAAGGGTCGCTTCGTCATGGGGTAGCCCTCCACCGCGAGCAGCTCGGAGCCGTGCTCGGCCAGCGCCCACGCACCCAGCGCCCGTTCGTGCTCGGGTGACAGGTCGGGCTCGTCGGCCGGCGCGCCGACGATCGTGAGCGCGTCCGCGAAGTGCACGACCGGGATCTGCGCCGGCACGACGGGCAGGCGAGCGCCGGTGAGGTGGAGCGCTTCGTCCTCGTGGCCCAGCGCCCCGACCATCCCGGAGAGCACGTCGCGCAGCACGGCCAGCACGTCACGGTGGTCGCGCACGAAGCCGAGCTCGACGTCGAGGGAGCGGTACTCCGCGAGGTGGCGCACCGTGTCGTGCGGCTCGGCACGGAACACCGGGCCCACCTCGTAGACCCGCTCGAAGACGCCGACGAGCTGCTGCTTGTGGAACTGCGGGCTCTGGGCGAGGTAGGCCGGGCGCCCGAAGTAGTCCACCTCGAAGACGGACGCACCCGACTCGGTCGCCGACGCCACCAGCTTGGGGGTGGCGACCTCCGTGAAGCCCTTCGCGTCCAGGGTCGAGCGGAAGCCCCGCAGCGAGGCGGCGGCGAGCTGCCAGCGCGCCCGCTGGCCAGGGTGGCGCCAGAGGACGGGCGCGTGGTCGAGCAGCGTCGGCAGCGACACGTCGAGCGCGGGGCGCCACAGCTCCGCCGGCGGGGTGGCCGCGTCCGAGGTGAGCGCCTCGACCCGGGCGTCGGTGACCTCGACCCCGCCCGGCGCCTGGGGCGTGCGGGTGGCGGTGCCGGTGACCCGGACGGTCGTCTCCTCAGGAGGCACGCTCGCCCCCGGTGGCAGCACCACCTGGGCAAGACCGCTGCGGTCGCGCAGCACGAGGAAGGTCACGCGCGACAGCTCGCGGCGACGGTGCACCCACCCCTCGAGGGTCACGGTCGAGCCGGGCTCGGCGGCCGGGAGCGATGAGCAGAGCGATCTCATGATGTCCTCCAGTCGGTGTCGGCCCTGGAGGTGTGGGCGGGGGCAAGGTCGCGGTGCCACCACACCTTCGCCGGCGGCCCCGTGGGGTGCCGGCCTCTCGTCGGGTACGCCGGACGCGCGGACGACCGCGTCGCTGCCCGCAGGCAGGGGGTTCGTCAGGCCCCACGCTCGTCGCGGCGAGCCTAGGGCGCGGGCTGCCGCCACTGCGACCGATTTTCGCGGCGCCTGCGGCCGCCAGGTCGACCCGGTGGGGTCGGCCGCAGTCGGTCAGTCGCGGACGGCGGCGCGGGCGGTCAGCGCGAGCACGGCCGCGGCGGCGACCGCGGCGACGATGCCGACCAGCGTCGAGGCGGGCTCGTCGGTCAGCCGGCCGACGGCGATCCAGGCCAGGCCCCAGGCCGCCGCGAGGGCGAAGGCCCAGCGCGGCCCGGTGCGGGCGACGACCACGGCGGCGACGCCGACCACCACGGCGATGACCAGCGCGGCCACCAGCTCGCCCACCAGGGTCGAGGAGTCCACGCCCTCCGCCACCAGGGTCGCCGTGATGTTGGCGCAGGTGGCCACCGAGACCCAGCCCAGGTAGAGCCCGAAGGTGCCGGCGACCACCACCCGCTGCAGCAGCGACGGCGCGGGGTCGAGGTCGGCGAGGCGCTGCACCAGCAGCCCGAGCACGACCACCAGCGCGAGGATCACGACGACGCTCGCCCACAGCCAGCCCTGCTGCGTGACGAGCAGCCAGCCGGCGTTCAGCAGCATCGACGCCGCGGCCAGCCAGCCGGTGCTGCGGGCACGGGCGTCGGTGGCGGAGGACGGCAGCCACTGCCAGATCGTGTAGGCGGCCAGGCCGGCGTAGATCACCGACCAGATCGAGAAGGCCGGGCCGAGCGGGGCCAGCAGGGTGGCGTCTGCGGAGAGCGCGCCGCCCGAGGAGCTCTCGACGCTGGTGCCGACGACGCCGACCCCGACGAGCGTGCCGTACAGGCACAGGACCTCGGCGACCGTGACGCCGACCTGGCGTCCGCGGTCTGCTCCGGTCGGGGCGGGGGCGGTGGTGCGCTCGGTGACGGTCATCCCTCCATCCAACAGGGCGGCAGGTGAGACCCGGCTACGCGACGAGGTAGCGGTTGGTGTGGTGGGTGACGAAGCCGTGCCGCTCGTAGAGCGCGATCGCGGCCTCGTTGTCGGTCTCGACGTGCAGCAGGGCGGTGGTCGCGCCGGACGACGCGCCCCAGTCGAGGACCTCCGCGAGGACCGCCGTGGCGAGGCCGCGGCGGCGGTGGGCCGCGTCGACGGCGAGCGACTCGACCAGCAGCCAGTCGCCCGACAGGACGCCCCGTCCGGTCGCGGCGCCGCCCTCGAGCGACACCACCACGGAGCCCGGCCGTTCGTCGTACGTCGCGGCGACGTCCGGGGCCGCCGCCCGGGCCGAGCGCAGCGCCCGGGCCACGGACGCGAGCTGGGCGTGCGCGTCGCCGTCTCCCATCGACCGGAAGCCCAGCGGGGCGAGGGTCCGCTCGACGTCCGACCCGCGCTGCACCTGCACGATCGGCGTCTGGTCGAGCGCCTCGTAGAACCGGCGTACGCCGAACGCCGCGTCGGCCCAGCCGATGCCCGGCTCGGCCATCGCCAGCGCGGAGTTGCCGCGGCGGCGCAGCCGACCGCCGTGCGGCGGCGAGGCCCGCAGGAGCCACCGACCGAGCGGCTCGGTGGTGATCGAGTCCCAGAGCGCCGAGACGTGCTCCTCGACCTCCTGTGCGGACACCCGGGCGCGCACCGACGCGCGTGGTGGCACCGGCTTGCCCGTGACGACGTCGGCGAGGGCGATCACCACCGGGCCGTGCCCCTCCCGATCGACGGTCATCGAGCCGGCGTCCCACGACGTGCAGGTGCCGAGCACGTCGGTGGCCCGGCCGTCCGGCAGGAGATGGCGTACGACGACGCGCTGGCCCACGACGTGCGGGCCGAGGGCGTGCCGGCCGGTGGTCGTCTCGTCGGCACGGGGTTCTGACGTGTCGGACACCCGCCGGATACTAGAGTGAACCGACACGTTCCCCCACCCCGAGCACCCCCGCCTCCAGGAGGACCAGGTGACCTACGTCATCGCCCAGCCGTGCGTCGACCTCAAGGACCGCGCGTGCGTCGACGAGTGCCCCGTCGACTGCATCTACGAGGGCAAGCGGATGCTCTACATCCACCCCGACGAGTGCGTCGACTGCGGCGCCTGCGAGCCGGTCTGCCCGGTCGAGGCGATCTTCTACGAGGACGACACCCCGGAGGAGTGGAAGGGCTACTACGACGCCAACGTCCACTTCTTCGACGACCTCGGCTCGCCCGGTGGCGCGGCCAAGATGGGCGTCATCGACAAGGACCACGAGCTCGTAGCCGCGCTGCCCCCGCAGGAGCACGACGAGTGACCTGCCCCCTCGGCGGCTGAGGTGCACGCGCACCGACCGCGCGTGTCCGCGCGCCTCCCGGACTTCCCCTGGGACCGGCTGACGGCGTACGCCGCGACGGCTCGCGCCCACCCCGACGGGATCTGCGACCTCTCGGTCGGCACGCCCGTCGACCCGACGCCCGCCGTCGTGCAGGACGCGCTGCGTTCTGCAGCCGACTCCCCGGGCTACCCGACGACGATCGGCCTCGAGGACACCCGCCGGGCCGCGATCGACTGGCTCGCCCGACGTCACGGGGTGAGCGGCCTCGGGCTCGACGGCGTGCTGCCGGTGACCGGATCCAAGGAGCTGATCGCCGACCTCGCGCTGCACCTGGGCATCGGGCCCGGCGACCTCGTCGGCTACCCGGCGCTCGCCTACCCGACCTACGAGGTCGGCGCGGCGCTGGCCGGCGCGGAGAGCCTGGCGACCGACTCGCTGACCGCGTTCGGACCGCGGGTCCCGAGCCTGCTGTGGCTCAACAGCCCGGCCAACCCGAGCGGGCGCGTGCTGCCCCTCGACCACCTGCGCAAGGTCGTCGACTGGTGCCGCGAGCGCGGCACCGTGCTCGTCTCCGACGAGTGCTACATCGAGTGCGCGTGGGAGGGCGACAAGCCTCTCTCGATCCTCGACCCGCAGGTCAACGGCGGCTCGCTCGACGGCGTCCTTGCGGTCCACTCGCTGTCCAAGCGCTCCAACCTCGCCGGCTACCGGTGTGCCTTCGTCGCCGGCGACCCCGCCCTCGTCGGCGAGCTGCTGGCGGTCCGCAAGAACCTCGGCCTCCAGATGCCCGGCCCTCAGCAGCACGCGATGATCGCGGCCCTCGACGACGATGCGCACGTCGCCGAGCAGCACGCGACCTACGCCCCCCGCCGGGCGCTGCTCAAGGAGGCCCTGCAGGTCGCCGGCTTCCGCATCGACCACTCCGAGGCCTCGCTCTACCTCTGGGCGACCCGGGGCGAGGACTGCTGGCGTACGGTCGCCGACCTCGCCGAGCAGGGCATCCTGGTGGCGCCGGGCGAGTTCTACGGCCCGTCGGGGCGCGAGCACGTACGCGTCGCGTTCACCGCCACCGACGAGCGGGTCGCCGCCGCCGTGGCTCGCCTCGCCGGCTGAGCCCCGACTTGTCGGCGTAGTCCGACACTCGGAGGGGGTTGCAACAGCCTCCAGGTGTCGGAGTCCCCGCTCGAGCGGGGACTCCGACAGCCGGCAGTCGCCCGGCCGCCGCCGCCGCCGAGGACGTCAGTCGAAGACGTCGACGTGCACGTGGTCGCGGTGCTCGAGGATCGCGCGGTCGCCGCGGGAGGAGGACGGCACGCGGTAGTCGCGCCACCCGTCGTCCGTCCCGGCGCGCCAGATGCGGCCGTCGAAGATGACGGTCTTGATGTCGAGCCGGTCGGCGTTGGCGACGAGGTAGGACGCCACCGCCCAGCCGCGCTTGGTGTTGTCGGCGTTGATGGGGCGGAAGAAGACGTCGATCGCCCGGCCGTCGTAGTGGGCCGAGTCCTCCATGTGGCCGCTGGAGACCCCGCCGGGCTCGAACCCGCCCAGCGACAGCGTCCCGAAGCGCGCCTCCAGCGCACGGCGCACGGACGTCGCGCGCGAGACCAGCCCCGACTCGTCGAGCGCGTCGTCGACCTCCTCGGCGTCGCCCGGGACGTCGCACCACAGGGCGCCGGGCGAGTTGCCGGTGAGGGCCGAGGCGAGCGCGCGGCCGTCCTTCTCGTGGTCGGCGTAGGCGTCGGGGAAGCCCGAGCGCTGCACCTCCTGCGCCGCGACGGTGATCTCCATCGAGTCGTAGCCCTCGACCTTCTGCAGGGCGTCATAGAACGCGTTGGTCGCGTAGACCGGGTCGGTGAGCTGCGCCACGCTGCCCCAGCCCTGCGACGGGCGCTGCTGGAACAGCCCGACCGAGTCGCGGTCGCCGTAGTCGATGTTGTAGAGCTTGGACTCCTGGTAGGCCGTCGCCAGCGCGATGCTCGCCGCCCGCGCGGGCATGCCACGCTCGATGGAGACGGCCGTGATGAGGGCGGCGTTCTCGGCCTGCTCGAGGTCGACCTCGACGGTGTGGCCGTCGACCTCGGCGGTGCACCCGCTGGAGTCGAGGAGCGGGGGCACCGCGCCGCGGTCCACGAGCACCACGGCGGTCGCGACGGCGCCCACGGCCACCACCACGCCGATGGCGGCCGTACGGAGGGAGGCGGGCACGGGCGGAGGGCTAGTTGGCGTGCAGCGCCGCGTTGAGGGCGACGCCGTCGCCCTTCCACGGCACGGCCTCGACGGCGCCGCTGACCGAGTTGCGGCGGAACAGGATGTTGTCGACGCCCGAGAGGCTCGCCGCCTTGACGACCTGCGGCTTGCCGTCCATGTCGGTGACGGTGACCTTGGTGCCGGCGGTGACGTAGCAGCCGGCCTCCACGACGCAGTCGTCGCCGAGGGAGATGCCGATGCCGGCGTTGGCGCCGATCAGGCAGCGCTCGCCCACCGAGATGACCTCCTTGCCGCCACCCGACAGCGTGCCCATGATCGAGGCGCCGCCGCCCACGTCGGAGCCGTCGCCGACGACGACGCCCGCGGAGATGCGGCCCTCGACCATCGACGCCCCGAGCGTGCCGGCGTTGAAGTTGACGAAGCCCTCGTGCATGACGGTCGTGCCCTCGGCGAGGTGCGCGCCCAGGCGTACGCGGTCGGCGTCGGCGATGCGTACGCCGCTGGGCATCACGTAGTCGACGAGGCGGGGGAACTTGTCGACCCCGAGGACGGTGACGTGCCGGCCGCCGGCGCGCAGCCGGGCGCGGGTGGCCTCGAAGCCCTCGACGGCGCAGGGGCCGGCCGAGGTCCACACGACGTTGGTGAGCAGGCCGAACACGCCTTCCAGCGACGTGCCGTGGGGACGGACCAGCCGGGTGGAGAGCAGGTGCAGCCGCAGCCAGACGTCCTCGGTCGACGACGGCGCCTCGTCGAGGTCGGCGATCTCCACCAGCCGCACCTCGCGCCGTACGCCCCGGACCTCGTCGTCGCCCTCGAGCGCGGCCAGCTCCGGCGGCGCGTCGCCCTCGGTCGCACCGAGCGCGGGGGAGGGGAACCAGGCGTCGAGCACGGTCTCGCCGTGCAGGGTCAGCAGGCCGTAGCCGGAGGCAGCAGTCACGCGGCTCAGCCTACGGAAGGCGCCCCACGGCGAGTCGGACGGCCTGATCGGATGCCGAAGGATCTTCCCAGACCCACATGGCCCGGGCAGACTGACCGCAGCCGACGGGGTCGGTGCCACGGGGGAGGAAGACGCATGCGCAGGACGATCGCGATCGCGACCGCCATCGGACTGGGCGGAGGGCTGCTGGTCGGCGTGACAGCGCCGGCCGGCGGGACCGAGCCGAGCGCCCCCGGCGGCGCGCTCGTCGGCCAGTCGTTCGAGATCGGGGAGAAGGGCCCTCGGCAGCGCCGAGCCGGCGCCGAGCAGCTGATCAGCGCGACGGCGACCTTCACCGCCGCCAACCGGGTGGCCGGCATGCCCACCAGCACCGCTCCGCACCACCAGTTCGTGATGCCCGGCGGAAGCCTCTCCGTGACGGTGGACTACGGCTACCACTGGCAAGACGACTCCCTGATCTACGACTACAGCCTCGACACCGCGATGGGGGCCGGAGATCCCGACGCCAGCACCCGGACGGTGCTCGGCTTCGGCAGCCGCCAGGGCACCAGCTGCACCGTCGAGGAGATGAGCGTCGCCTGGCTCTACCGCTACATCCCCGACGTCCTGCTCTACGACGACAAGGAGACTCCCGACCTCGCGAGCGCTGCCGGGTGGGACTGCGCGGTGCTGCTCGTGGACTCCGGGCCCGGCACGCCGCCCTACGACGCCTTCGTCAGCGTCCTCGACGTCGTCGCGGCCACGCCCGAGCTCGCGGTGCGGGCGCCGAGGAAGGACCGGCTCGTGAAGGGCGTGTGGACCCGGATCCCGGTCACGGTGTCCAACGCCTCGCCGGAGGGGATCGGCGCCCGCGACGTCGCGGTCACCGGCGCGGGCAAGGGCGTCAAGGTGCGACCTCTCGCGCTGGGTTCGCTGCAGGGGCAGGACGACATCGACGGCCATGTCTGGGCCCGGCTGACGCGGCCGAAGGGCACGTTGCGGCTCACCGTCAGCGAGAAGGGCCAGGCGCTCGGTCGGGCGACGGTGAAGCTCCGGCGACGCCCGGCTCCTGCGCCTCCCAAGGCGGGCAGCTGGTCGGCCGGCGGAGTGAGCTTCACGGTCCGCGGTAGCAAGGTGCGCGGCTTCCGGATCAACGCCCGGACGACCTGCGGCGGCTACCCCGACATGCCCACGACGACCAACAACACCTACAGCTTCGTCACCACCACGATCCCGCGCAACAACGAGGTGGTCGGCACGGAGCGCAACGACCAGGAGAGCAGCGCCGCCTACGCGGCCTACCTCGATCTGGAGTTCGTCAGCCGCACCAAGGCGGTCGGGAGGTTCTCCTACTACGGCCCGGCGCGGTGCACCGCCATCGAGAGGTTCACCGCCAGGCTCAGGCGCTGACCCGGTCGCGGGTGCCCGTCACTGACCCGCGCGGCCGTCGATGCACTCGCGCACCAGGTCGGCGTGCCCGCAGTGGCGGGCGTACTCCTCGATCATGTGGACCACGATGTCGCACCTCGACCGGGTCGCCGTGGACGTCCACGACGGTGTCGAGGTCGGTGCGGTCGAGCACCTCGCGGGCGTAGGAGACCTCCGACTGCCACAGCTCGTGGCTGGCGCGCACCAGCTCGTCGTCGGCGTCGGGGAAGTCGAAGCCAGCGTCCTCGTCGTCACCGGAGAACAGCCGCGGGATGTCCGTCCGGGCCTCGAGCACCCGGCGGAACCAGCTCTGCTCGACGCGCGCCATGTGGCGCACGAGACCCAGCAGCGAGATGTTGGACGGCGGCACCGCCTTGCTGGCGAGCTGCTCGGCGGTGAGGCCGTCGCACTTCAGCGCCAGCGTCTGGCGGTAGTGCTCGAGATAGCCGACGAGGCACTCGCGCTCGCCCCTCGTCGGCCCCGCCTGCATCCGGGGATCCTGGTCGGTCGGGAGCCACATGCCGTCGTATCCGGGGTGAGCCATCCGCCCAGCCAACCGCAGCCCGCTCCCGGGCGTCCAGTCGATAGGCGTGCGGCCTCAGTCGCCCTTGATGGTCCGAAGCACGTCGCCGGTGGCGGCGTCGACGACGACGGTCTGCTCGACGGCCGAGTCCTCGTCGAACTTGACGTCCCACACCGGCGTGCCCTTGTCGACGTCGAGGTCGAGCCCGGTGATCGTCCCGGTCGTCACGGCGCCCCGTGCGGCGGCGAGCGCCTCCTCGGGGTCGAGGTCGACGTCGGCGAGCAGCCGCTCGCGCTCGGCACGGTCCTCAGCGTCGGTGTCCTCGACCGGGTCGCGGGTCACGGTGGCGCCGTCGGCGGAGACCGTGAGGTCGAACGCCTTCGCGTCGGCGTCGACGACCTCGGCCTCCCAGCCGTCGACCTCCTGGTCGAGGCTGAAGAGCGTGCCGCCCGGCACCGCCTCGACGGCCGTCAGCACGGCCGCGAGCACGGGGGCGTCGGCATCGGACGGGGCGTCGGTCTCGGTGTCGGCGGAGCTGGACGAGTCCGACGGGCTGGCGGGGCTCGACGAGGCCGACTGGTCGTCCGACGCGTCGTCGGCGCTGTCGTCGCCGCACGCGACGAGCGCGATCGACAGAGGGAGGGCGAGGGCGGCGAGCGCGGTGCGACGAACGTTCATGGGAAGCGTCTCCTCGAGTCGGTGAGCGGTACGTCTCCACGGTGCGCCGCTGGGTGCTAAGGCCGGGCCAACCGTTCCTCAACGGCAGGCAAAGCCGGTGGTCACCTCACTCGGGGTCGGGGACGAAGACCTCGTCGACCCGGACCTCGAAGAGCCGGCTGATCCGGAAGGCGAGCGAGAGGCGTGGATCGAAGTGGCCCTTCTCGATGGAGATCACCGTCTGGCGTGAGACGCCGAGGGCGGTGGCGCACTCGCCCTGCGACATGCCTGCCGCCTCGCGCAGGGACCGGAGCGTGTTGTGCATCAGGACTCCCGGCGACGGAGGACGGCGAGCCGGGCGGTGAAGTCGGCCAGCGCGAGAATCACGAAGATCCACAGCGGCGCGCTGCGGGTGTCGAGCACCGCGGTGGCGAAGACCGTCAGTCCCATGGCGGTCACGGTGTCGAAGAAGGCGCCGCTGCTGGCGCGGGTCGTCCACTGCCTCTCGACGGAGTCCTCGTGCTGCTCGGGATGCTCGCTCCGGTCGAGCAGGAGGGCGCCGAGCGCGAGGACGAACGGGAACGTCATCGCGGCGAACACGGCGAAGGTGAGGCCGTCGGGTGCGTCGGTGCGCACTGCTGCGGCGCCGGCGCCGACGGCCAGTGCCACGACGACCGCGGGGACGGCGGCCTTCAGCCAGGGGGACAGGGGGGTGCGTGCGGTCGTGGTCATCGGGGTCGCTCCTCGGTAGGTGTTAGAGTTCTTTGACATCAGCGACGATGCCGGACTCTCGCCCGGATGTCAAGTTTCTTTGACACCGTTCGTGGAGCCGATTGGCGCGGCCGGGCGCGCCGGTCGTACGATCGCCGCAGGCGTCTGAGCCGTCATCAGCGGCGAGCCTCGGGAAGAACGGGTGCGGCGAGCCGGCCGCCACCTCACTAGAACCCGGCGGGTGCGGCCCGACACAGCCGACGAACGAGCGGTTCCCCGACGGTGGGGAGCAAGCGAGGTGGTACCGCGGCAGCCCTGTCGTCCTCGTGTCATCAGACCGAGACGTACGACGCCACCGCAGGAGTGCCGCCCATGACCTACCCGAAGGTGTCGCACACCGATGCGACCACGGTCCCCAGCAGCCCGCGCTTCCCGGACATCGAGGAGGCGGTGCTCGCCTACTGGGAGTCCGACGACACCTTCCGGGCGAGCGTCGAGCAGCGCGAGGCCGGCGAGGACGGCGCCAACGAGTTCGTCTTCTACGACGGACCGCCCTTCGCCAACGGCCTGCCCCACTACGGCCACCTGCTGACGGGCTACGTCAAGGACCTGATCCCGCGCTACCAGACGATGCGCGGGCGCAAGGTGGAGCGCCGCTTCGGCTGGGACACCCACGGCCTTCCCGCCGAGCTCGAGGCGATGCGCCTCAACGGCATCAAGACCACCGACGAGATCGCCGAGCTGGGCATCGAGAAGTTCAACGAGGCCTGCCGCGCGTCGGTGATGAAGTACACCGGCGAGTGGCGCGACTACGTCACCCGCCAGGCGCGCTGGGTCGACTTCGACCACGACTACCGCACGATGAACCCCGACTACATGGAGTCGGTGATCTGGGCCTTCAAGCAGCTCCACGACAAGGGCCTGGTCTACGAGGGGTTCCGCGTCCTGCCCTACTGCTGGCAGGACGAGACGCCGCTGTCCAACCACGAGCTGCGCATGGACGACGACGTCTACCAGATGCGCCAGGACCCGGCCGTCACCGTCGGCTACGACGTCACCACCGACGGGCCGTTCAAGGGCGTCAAGGTGCTCGTCTGGACGACCACGCCGTGGACCCTGCCGGCCAACCTCGCCGTCATGGTCGGCGAGGACATCGACTACGTCGTCGTCACCTCCGACGGCCCCACCGGCAGCCCCGAGCGCTACCTGCTCGCCGAGGCCCGGCTGGCGTCGTACGCTCGCGAGCTGGCCCCTCGTGATGGGCAGAGCGACCCGGAGGTCACCTGGCGCGGCACGGGCGCCGACCTCGTCGGCCTCGAGTACGCCCCGCCGTTCTCTTACTACGCGGGCCACGAGCACGCCTTCCGCCTCGTGCCCGCCGAGTTCGTCACCACCACCGACGGCACCGGGCTGGTGCACACCGCCGGCGCCTTCGGTGAGGACGACAAGGTCGTCACCGACCGCGAGGGCATCGAGGCGGTGATGCCGGTCGGCAAGGACGGCCGCTTCACGTTCCCCGTCACCGACTACGAGGGCATGCAGGTCTTCGACGCCAACCTGCAGATCATCGACCACCTCAAGGCGGCGACGAGGGGCGAGCCCGCGGGCTCGGTCACGCCCGGCACCGTCCTGGTGCGCCGCGAGACCTACGACCACTCCTACCCGCACTGCTGGCGCTGCCGGCAGCCGCTGATCTACAAGGGCGTCTCGTCGTGGTTCGTCGAGGTGACCAAGGTCAAGGAGCGCCTGATGGCGCTCAACCAGGACATCCGCTGGGTGCCCGAGCACATCAAGGACGGCCAGTTCGGCAAGTGGCTGGAGAACGCCCGCGACTGGTCGATCACCCGCAACCGCTTCTGGGGCAGCCCGGTGCCGGTGTGGAAGTCCGACGACGAGCACTACCCCCGCATCGACGTCTACGGGTCCTTCGAGGAGATCGAGCGCGACTTCGGCACGCTGCCGCGCGACAAGGACGGCAACCCCGACCTGCACCGGCCCTACGTCGACGAGCTGACGCGGCCCAACCCCGACGACCCGACCGGCCGGTCGACGATGCGGCGCGTCACCGACGTGCTCGACGTGTGGTTCGACTCCGGCTCGATGTCGTTCGCGCAGGTGCACTACCCGTTCGAGAACAAGGACTGGTTCGAGCACCACTTCCCGGGCGACTTCATCGTCGAGTACATCGGGCAGACGCGCGGCTGGTTCTACACGATGCACGTCCTCGCCGGCGCGATCTTCGACCGGCCGGCGTTCTCGACCTGCCTGAGCCACGGCATCGTGCTGGGCAACGACGGCCAGAAGATGTCGAAGTCCCTGCGCAACTACCCCGACGTGCGCGAGGTCTTCGACCGCGACGGCGCCGACGCGATGCGCTGGTTCCTCATGTCGAGCCCGATCCTGCGCGGCGGCAACCTGATCGTCACCGAGCAGGGCATCCGCGACTCGGTGCGGCAGGTGCTGATCCCGCTGTGGAACAGCTGGTCGTTCTTCAGCCTCTACGCCAACGCCGCCGGCGGCGACGAGGGGCACGACGCGACCTGGCGCACCGACAGCGCGCACCCGATGGACCGCTACATCCTGGCCAAGCTGCGCGACTACGTGTCCGCGATGACCGACCAGCTCGACGACTACGAGGTGGCGGCGGCGTGCGACTCCACGCGCGGCTTCCTCGACGTGCTGACCAACTGGTACATCCGCCGTTCGCGCGAGCGCTTCTGGGACGAGGACGCCGACGCCTTCGACACCCTCTACACCGTGCTCGAGGTCGTCTGCCGGGTCACGGCGCCGCTCATGCCGCTGACGACCGAGGAGGTCTGGCGTGGCCTGACCGGCGAGCGGTCGGTGCACCTCACCGACTGGCCGGCCGCCGAGAGCCTGCCCGCCGACGACGCGCTCGTGGCCTCGATGGACACCGTCCGCGACGTCTGCTCGGCCGGCTCGGCGCTGCGCAAGGCCGCCAACCTGCGCAACCGGCTCCCGCTCGCCCGGCTGACCGTGGTCACCGAGACCGACCTGGCCGGCTTCGAGCAGCTGGTCGCCGACGAGCTCAACCTCAAGGCGGTCGACGTGCTGGCGGCTGACGCGCCCGAGGCGGCGTCGTACGGCGTCTCGCAGCGGCTCACGGTCAACGCCCGCGCAGCCGGGCCGCGACTCGGCAAGGACGTCCAGCTCGCGATCAAGGGCTCGAAGTCCGGTGACTGGTCGGTCGCCGACGACGGCACCGTCACGTCCGGTGGCCTGGCGCTGGTGGAGGGGGAGTACGCCCTCGAGACGGTGGCCGGCACGTCGGACGACGACCGCGCGATCGGCATGCTGCCGCGCGGCGGCTTCGTCGTCCTCGACACCGCGGTGACGCCCGAGCTCGAGGCCGAGGGCACCGCCCGCGACCTGGTGCGCGCCGTCCAGCAGGCCCGCAAGGACGCCGGCCTGCAGGTGAGCGACCGGATCGGCGTGACGATCAGCGGCCCCGAGGCCACCCTTGCCGCGGCCCGGACCCACGAGGGACTCATCGCCGAGGAGACCCTGGCCACGTCGGTGTCCTACGCGGACGCAGCGGAGGTGGGCGTACAGGTCGCTCGGGTGTGAACCACCGGTTGCGGGGAAAGAGGGGAGCCGGCGCGCACACGCGCCTGCACTGACGGGGGAGAAGCTGCATGGATGGACCGACCGATGTCGACTCGCTTGCCGAGGCGCTGCGCCAGGACGGCGTGGTCGTCGACCGGGTGATGGGATCGGGGGCGGCGCAGGAGTCGCACGACCGCATCGCGGCACTGGTGCGGGAGACGCCGTTCCCGGTCTACGTCGCGCTCGTGGAGCAGCCGAAGGGTCTGCCGGACGACGCCATCGATGCGACCGAGGCGCTCGCCGGCCTGCTCAACCGCCGCCTCGGCGACGGCCTCTACGTCCTCGACACCACGGAGGGCATCCAGCAGGTCTTCGCCTACGGCCTGGACACCAATCCCTCCCGCCTGAGCCTCGGTGCCGGGCGCAACGACGACGCGCTCGACGAGGCGATGCAGGAGGTGGGCGGCTACCGGATCGGCACCGAGGACTACCTCTACCCGCCGGCGGTCGCCGAGGCGGAGGCGCAGGTGCTGGCCGCCGAGGACCTGGTGGAGATGGCCCGCGAGCCGTCCGGTGACGACTACCCGGTGACCCTGGAAGAGACCGAGGTCGAGGACCTGGCGCGCTACGCGGTGCGGGTCGCGGCCACCGCGGACTGGCGCCCCACGTCCGAGGAGTACGTCTCGGTCCGCACGGCGGCGTCGGGCCTCTCCGCGCTCGTCGGAGGTCTCGGGGGACTGGTCGTGGCGCTGCTCGTGGGCCAGTCACTGCGGGGGTGGCCGCGTCGGGGCGCCCCGCGTCGCGCCGTCGCGCCGACGGCGGAGAAGGCGGCGACGTACGCCGTGGCGCCCCCGGACCTCGAGGACGAGCGCAAGCGCGCCGTGCGCCTCGCCGACGCGCTGACGCGGTCGCTGGAGAAGACCGACTGGGAGACCCTGCGCGACCGCGACGTGGCGGCCCGCGCCCTCACGGCGCGCGACGCCGTCGAGCCGCTGCTGGCCTCCGGAGACATCGGCGACGTGATCGGCGCCCGCACGATCGCCCAGATGGGCGCGCACGACCTCGGACGGGGCCGCCGCGGGAGCGGCGCGGCGCTGGTGCCGTGCTTCTTCGACCCGCGCCACCCCGACGGCACCGCCACCGCCTCGTGGCGCCTGGGCGACGGCACGGTCGAGGTGCCGTGCTGTCCCGCGTGCGCCACCGCGGTGGGCCAGGGCGCGACGCCCCGTCACCTCCGCCTGCCCCACCGGCTGCCGCACCGTCGCGGCACCGTGCCCTACTGGGAGCGCGACGACGTGTGGGCGCGCACCGGCTTCGGCGCCATCACCGACGACCTGGCCGGCGACGTGCTCGCCGAGCGAGTGGGTGAGCCGTGATCCGGCGCTTCGGTTGGGCGATCGGCGCGCTCGTGGGCGTCGTCGCAGGCACCGCCCTGGGGCTCTGGACGCAGTCGTGGCAGGAGTCCCGGGAGGAGGACGACATCGCGCTGCGCGCAGAGGTCTTCGGCCGCCAGGACGTCGTGCCCGGACCGGTGGACACCGTCCAGGAGCTGCTGCGCCAGGACAGCCGGGTGGCCGTCGACCCGATGCTCAGCGGCCGCATCCCGCCGGACGACCTGGCCGAGGCCGAGGCGGTGCTGGCCGGCTCGCGGGTGCCGGCCAGGATCGCCTACCTGCCCTATCCCGACACCAACGACGTCGGCTACACCGCGTCGGGCGTGGGGCCGCAGTGGTGGACGGCCGTCGGTGAGGAGGGCCACTACGTCGTGCTGTGGGACACCGGCAGCACCGACCCCGGCGCCGTCGGGCTCGAGGAGCACTACGTCGAGTCCCGCACCAAGGGCCAGCCCGGCCCGGCCCTCGTGCGGCTCGCCGAGGAGATGGCCACCTGGGAGGCCCAGCCCCTCCCGACCGAGCCCGCCCCGCCGAGCGACTTCGACTACTGGGGGGGCCTGTGGGGCGGCCTCGGCGCGGCCGTCCTGTTCGGTGCGTTCGGCGTGCTGCCCGCGTTCGGCGTGCTGCGCTGGTGGGTCGGGACCCGACGACGGAAGGTTGGGTGAGGACATGAGCAGCGAGCAGATCAGTGACGCCACGATCGCCGAGATCGAGCAGGAGCTCGCCGGTGACGGGGTCTGGATCGACCCCGCGTTCGCCCGCAGCCACGACATCTCCGCCGCCGACGAGGCACGCATCGAGGATGCTGTCGCCACGGCGCAGGACAGCAACCTCAAGGTCGTCCTCATCGAGGTCGACATCGAGGACGAGCGCTTCCAGGGCAGCTTCACCAGCCTGAGCGCCTGGCTGCAGGACAGCGCCGCCGAGCCCGACGCGACCTACGTCGGGTGGGAGGAGTGGAGCGAGCCCAGCCTCAGCCTGCAGGAGTTCGGCGACCAGCCCGAGGCGATCTATGTCGCCAACGTGGCCAACCACGAGCACCCCGACGCGGTGGTCGACCAGGTCGTGCGCGTCGCCGAGCTCCTCGACGACGGCAACGCCGAGGACCTCTGGCACGAGGTCCCCTCCGACGAGAGGTACTCCTGGACCGCCGACGAGGGCCTGCAGACCTCGGAGGTCGTCGTCGGCATCGGCGTGCTCGCCGCGCTGGTCGCCGTCGTGCGCGCGCTGGTGGTCTGGCGCAGGCGTCGCCGCCTGCGCCCGTCGGGGTTCACCCTCCCCGCCACCGTCCTGCACACGGTCCGCTCCGCGGAGGACCGGCGCCTGCGCCAGCAGGCCGAGGCCGAGGTGCTGGCGCTGGGCGAGGCCATCGGGCGCGGCGACTCCGGCGGCACCGCCGCCGCGCTCGAGGCCTGGCAGCAGGCGCTCGACCACTACGCCGCCGCCCGCTCGATCCTGGCGCAGGACGCCGCGCCCGCCGACGTCGTGGGTGCCCTCGTGCTCGCGCGCCGCGGCGAGGACGCCCGGGCGAGCGCGGAGGAGCGCGGATCCACCGCGTGGGAGCCGCCGGTGCACTGCTGGTTCAACCCGCTGCACACCGGGCCCACGGCGGAGGTCGTGTGGCGCGACGACGACCGCGCGGTCGACGTGCCCGCCTGCGCGGCCTGCGCCGGCGACGTCCGGGCCGGCCGCGAGCCCGACGACGTCCTCGACTTCATCCAGGGCGACCGCACCGTGCACTACTTCCGGCTCGACCTCGGCGCGTGGAGCCGCACCGGCTACGGCGCGCTCGAGCACGACCTGCTCGGCGCCCTGCGGGAGCCGGACAGGCGTTCGCCCAGGCGCGGACGAGGCGGGCGCGACCTCGCGCAGCGGTGACGTGCGCGCACCGCACCGGACGAGGGGTCCGGCTGGTTGAATCGACCCATGCCCCACCTCGATCTCTCCGCCGACGTCGTCACCCTGACCCGGCAGCTCGTCGACATCCCCTCCGTCAGCCACGAGGAGCAGGAGATCGCCGACGCCGTCGAGGCGGCGCTGACCGCGCTGCCGCACCTCACGGTGACCCGCCGCGGCCACACGGTCGTGGCCCGCACCGACCTCGGCCGCGACGAGCGCGTCGTCCTCGCCGGGCACCTCGACACCGTGCCGCGCAACGACAACCTGCCCGGTCGCCTCGAGGACGGGATCCTCCACGGCCTCGGCAGCTGCGACATGAAGGGGGGCGACGCGGTGATGCTCAAGCTGGCCGCCGACCTCACCGAGCCCAACCGCGACCTGACGTTCATCTTCTACGAGGCCGAGGAGGTCGACTCGGTGCACAACGGGCTGCGCAAGCTCACCGAGAGCGACCCCGACCTCGTGCAGGGTGACTTCGCGATCCTCATGGAGCCCAGCAACGCCGCGGTCGAGGCCGGCTGCCAGGGCACCATGCGCGTCGACCTGCGCACCACCGGCGAGCGGGCGCACAGCGCGCGCAGCTGGAAGGGCGTCAACGCGATCCACCTCGTCGCCCCGGTGCTCGCCCGGCTCGACGCCTACGTCGCGCGCCAGCCCGTGATCGACGGCCTGACCTACCACGAGGGCCTCAACGCCACCGGCATCCGCGGTGGCGTGGCCGGCAACGTGGTCCCGGACGAGTGCGTCGTCGAGATCAACTTCCGCTTCGCCCCCGACCGCAGCGAGGCCGACGCCGAGGCGTTCGTCCGCGACTACTTCGAGGGCTACGACCTCACCGTCACCGACATGGCCGCGGGCGCGATGCCCGGCCTCGACCGTCCCGCGGCGCGGGCCTTCGTCGACGCGGTGGGAGGCGACGTCGCCCCCAAGTTCGGCTGGACCGACGTCGCCCAGTTCACCAGGCTCGGTGTCCCGGCCGTCAACTTCGGCCCCGGCGACCCGATGTTCGCCCACAAGCAGGACGAGCACGTCCCCGCCGAGCACGTCGAGCGGTGCGAGCGCATCCTCAAGGAGTGGCTGGCATGAGCGAGCGCACCGACCTGCCCGGCGATCGCCAGGGGGGCCGCATGGCGGGCCCGGTGATCGAGCGGCGCGGCCAGGTCCACGAGGGCAGCAC
Organism: Nocardioides sp. Z24_21; assembly: GCF_058134345.1. Classification (NCBI taxonomy): domain Bacteria; kingdom Bacillati; phylum Actinomycetota; class Actinomycetes; order Propionibacteriales; family Nocardioidaceae; genus Nocardioides; species Nocardioides sp. Z24_21. Next base: position 603,940 of record NZ_JBYTTH010000001.1, on the reverse strand, counting down.
CACCGACCAGCGCCTCCTCGACTCCCGTGGCCCGACCGACTGGGTGCACACCGACCCGTGGCGGGTGCTGCGGATCCAGGCGGAGTTCGTCGAGGGCTTCGGCGCGCTCGCCGAGCTCGGCCCGGCCATCGCGGTGTTCGGCTCCGCCCGGACCGCGGTCGACGCCCCGGCGTACGCCGTCGGCGAGGAGGTCGGCCGGCGGCTCGTCGAGGCCGGCTTCGCCGTCGTCACCGGCGGCGGTCCCGGCGCGATGGAGGCGGCCAACAAGGGTGCGTGCGAGGCCGGCGGGGTCAGCGTCGGGCTGGGCATCGAGCTGCCCTTCGAGTCCGGGCTCAACCAATGGGTCGACAAGGGCATCAACTTCCGCTACTTCTTCGCCCGCAAGACCATGTTCGTCAAGTACTCCCAGGGCTTCGTCGTGCTGCCCGGCGGCGTGGGCACCCTCGACGAGCTCTTCGAGGCGCTGACCCTGGTCCAGACCCGCAAGGTCACCTCGTTCCCCATCGTGCTCATCGGCACGTCCTACTGGTCCGGCCTGGTCGACTGGCTGCGCGAGACGGTGCTCGCCGAGGGCAAGATCAACGCCGCCGACCTCGACATGATGGTGGTCACCGACGACGTCGACGAGGCGGTCGAGCTGATGGTCGCCGCGCGGGCGGATCGCTGGCCCACCCCGGCTCCGGAGCGGCCCGAATGATGATGTGGTTCTTCGCCGTCCTCATCGTCCTCGCCATGGGCGGGGTCGCGGTGATCGCCTCGGGCCGCGGCGGCTCGATGCCCCCGGCCTACGACGACCGTCCCGACCTCGACCTGCCCGAGGGGCGCCCCATCGGGGCCGACGACCTGCGCAGGGTGCGGTTCCCGCTCGCGCTGCGCGGCTACCGGATGTCCGAGGTCGACGCCCTGCTGGCCCGCCTGGCCACCGAGATGGAGGAGCGGCGGCGCCGCGAGCCGGGCCCGGGACCCTCGTCTGGCGAGCCGCTGAGCGACTAGGGCAGACTCCCGCGTCATGTCGTTCCCGATCGTCGTCTGGATCCTCACGGCCCTGGCGGCCGTGGCGATCGTGCTGACCCGGCTCCGCCTCCGCGGCGAGAGCGCGGCGGGCCGGCTGTCCATCAGCAGGCGGGTCCCCTGGGTGCACTTCGGGTCGGGCGTCGTGGCACTCGTCCTCTGGCTGGGCGTGCTCGTCGCGCCGGAGGACTCGCCCGTCGGCGGACCACTGGTCGGGATCCTCGCGATCGCCTGCTGGTGGGTGACCGCCATCTGCGGTCTCCTCATCCTCGCTCGCTGGCTGCCTGCCAGGGGACGTCATGCCCCGGCGGCGGCCGGCGACTCGTGGAGCGACGGGCCGGGACTCTCGCTGCTTGCCCACCTCGGCATGGTGGTCGGCGTGCTGGTCTTCACCTACGCCTATCTCACCGCGGCGGTCTGAGGCTCACCGTCCCCGGAAGACCGGCTTCTGCTTGGACATGAAGGCGTCGACGGCGGCGAGGTGGTCGTCGGTGCCCCCGGTGAGCGCCATCTTCTCGGCCTCGAAGGCCAGCGACTCCTCCAGCGGGTGGGCGGCGGCGTGGACGACCGCCTGGCGGATCGACCCGAGGGCGACGGTCGGGCCCGCGGCGAGCCGGGCGGCCAGCTCGCCCACGGCCTGCGGAAGCTCCTCCGCGCTGACGACCTGGGTGGCCAGCCCGAGCTCGAGCGCCTCCTGCGCCGTCACGGTGCGCGGGAAGTAGAGAAGCTCCATCGCCTTGGCCCGCCCGACGAGGCGGGGCAGCGTCCAGCTCGCCCCGGTGTCGCAGGAGAGCGCGACGCCCGCGAAGGAGGTGTTGAACCCGGCCGTGTCGACGACGATCCGGAAGTCGGCGGCGAAGGCCAGGCTGGCGCCGGCGCCCGCCGCGACGCCGTTGACCGCGGCGATCACCGGCTTCGGCATCGTCGCCAGGGCGAGCACGATCGGGTTGTAGTGCATCGTCACGGTCTCCGACAGGGGCACCTCTGCCTCGCCCTTGAGGCCGGCGAGGTGCTCCTTGAGGTCCTGTCCCACGCAGAAGGCCCGGCCGCTGCCGGTCAGCACCACGCACCGCACCTCCGGGTCCGTGGCGACGCGGTGGACGGTGTCGCGCAGCAGCTCCTTGGTCGCGACGTCGAGCCCGTTCATCGCCTCGGGCCGGTTGAGCGTGATCGTCGCGACGGCGTCCTCGACGTGGAGCAGCACGGGGTCGGGATCGGCGGCGGCGTCGGCGGCGGGGTCGGCGGCGGGGTCGGGTCGGGAGGTCGTCATGGGCGAAGTCTGCCCGACGTGGAGGAGGTGTTGCGGCCCTGTGGTGCCGATCACGCGCGTCATGAGGGATAATGGGCGCCGTACGACGCCGATCGGGGCGGCCAGCACGCTCAGCCGCCTCGATTCGCATGTGAAGAGCCGCATCCAGTGATGGCTGAACAAGGAAGAGGTGCGCCGATGGCCGCCATGAAGCCCCGCACGGGCGACGGACCGCTCGAGGTCACCAAGGAGGGACGCGGCATCGTGATGCGCGTCCCGCTCGAGGGCGGTGGCCGGCTGGTGGTCGAGCTCAACGCCGAGGAGGCCGCGGCTCTCGGAGACGCCCTCAAGGACGTCGTCGGCTGATCGTGCCCATCACCGCACTGCCGACCCAGGTCTCGCCCCCCGAGTTCGCCCTCAGCCCCGCGCTGCCGCACCAGATCGGCGGCGCGGAGGTGTGGGCGTTCCCGGTGCTCCCCGGCGACGACGACGCCCCGCTGCTGGGCCCCGGCGCCGACGAGGCCGCGCAGGTCCTCGGCGTCGACCTCCTCGCCGCGCTCGAGTCCTCGCGGGCCACGGGTCGCACGGGCGAGGTGACGACGGTCCCCGTCGCCGCTCCGCCCGACCTCGAGGGGGCGACCGACAGCCTCGGCACGGTGCTGCTCGTGGGTGTCGGCGAGGCCACGGCGACCGACCTCCGCCGCGCCGGCGCCGCGCTGGCCCGCGCGACCAAGGACCGCTCCAGCGTGATCACCTCGCTGCCGGCGATCGCACCTGCCGACGGCCTCGGCGACCTCGTCGTCGGCGCCATGCTGGCCTCGTTCGCCTTCCACTGGCGCTCGACCGGGCCCAAGGAGCGGCCGGTCGCCCGGATCGTGCTGGCCGGCGTGAGCGACGACGGCGCCGACGAGGCGCTCGCCCGGGCGCTCGCCCTCGGTGGCGCCGGCTGGCGCTCGCGCGTGCTGGCGACCGTCCCGTCCAACCTCAAGACACCCGCCTGGCTGGCCGACCAGGCCGTCGCGGTGGGTGCGGCCGCGGGCCTCGACGTGGAGGTCTGGGACGACGCCCGTCTGGAGGCGGAGGGCTTCGGCGGCATCCGTGCCGTCGGCGGCGGGTCGGTCAACGAGCCGCGGCTCATCCGGATGGACTACACCCCGCGCGGTGCCACCAAGCGGGTGCCCACCGTCGTGCTGGTCGGCAAGGGCATCACCTTCGACTCCGGCGGCCTCGACATCAAGCCCAGCGAGGGCATGCTGACCATGAAGCGCGACATGAGCGGCGGCGGAGCGGTGATCGCGACGATGGCCGCCCTCGCCGACGTCGACTGCCCGGTCCGCGTCGTCGGCCTGGTGCCGGCGGCCGAGAACTCCGTCAGCGGCTCCGCGATGCGCCCCGGCGACGTCATCACCCACTACGGCGGGCGCACCTCGGAGGTCAACAACACCGACGCCGAGGGCCGCCTCGTGCTGGCCGACGCGATGGCCTACGCCGTCAGCGAGCTCGACCCGGCGGTGCTGGTCGACATCGCCACGCTGACCGGCGCGATGAAGGTCTCGCTGGGCCAGTGGACCGGCGGCTACTTCGCCAACCACGAGGGACTCGCCAAGCACGTCGCGGCCGCCGCGGCCGCCTCCGGTGAGAACGCCTGGCGGATGCCCCTGGTCGCCGACTACGAGGACAAGGTCAACTCCGACATCGCCGACGGCGACAACGCCGCGGGTGGCGCCGGTGCGATCACGGCCGCGCTCTTCCTGCAGCACTTCGCCGGCGACGTGCCCTGGGCCCACATCGACTTCGCCTCGGCCGCCGAGTCACCGGTCGACCGCCACGAGTGGACCGCCGGCCCCAGCGGCTGGGGGCCGCGGCTGCTGCTGTCCTGGCTGGGCTCCGACGACCCCCTCGCCGGCATCGCCTGATGCTCGGACTCACCGTGCGGTGGTCGCTGGCCGGCGCGCCGGAGGGCGTCGAGGACCGGCTGGCGGCCTACGTCGCCGAGACCTCCCACGCGCGGTTCACCGGCATGGACGGCCTGCGCTTCAAGACCTGGCGCCAGGTGCCGGGGGAGTGGTTCGAGGGCTGCTACGTCTTCGCCAGCAGCCAGGCGCGCGAGGACTTCCAGCGCGCCTTCGTGGCCGGCGCCGCCGAGGCGCCGGGCTCGCAGATCGTCGGCAGCCCGCCGGTGCTGGTCGAGGCGTGCGACGTCGTCGCCGTCGCCGAGGGCTGGGACGGCTTCACCGCCGCCGCGCGCCTCTGACATCTCGTCGAGTGGGCGCGTCCTGACCGCCAGATCCCGTCGAGTCGGCGCGTCCTGACCGCCAGATCCCGTCGAGTCGGCGCGTCCTGACCACGCTCGCCCCCGGCAGCGCTCAGGTCTCGGGGGCCCACTCCTTCTTGGCGGCCAGCAGGCCGTCACCGACGGGCAGCAGCACCGGCACCAGGGCCTCGTGCTCGAGGACCGCCCGGCCGAGGTCGCGGATCGTCACCGTCTCCTCGTCGCGCTGGGCGGGGTCGGCGACCCGGTCGTGCCACAGGGCGTTGTCGAACGCCACGATCCCCCCGGGGCGGAGCAGGCGCAGCGCCTCCTTGAGGTAGGCGGCGTACTCGCGCTTGTCGCCGTCGCAGAACACCAGGTCGTAGTGGCCGTCGGTGAGGCGGGGCAGCACGTCGAGACCCGCGCCGGCGATGGTGCGGGCCCGGTTGCCCGGGATCCCGGCCTCGGTGAAGGTCTCCTTGGCCAGGCGTTGGTGCTCGGCCTCGATGTCGACCGTGGTGAGCACGCCGTCGGCGCGCATGCCGCGCAGCAGCCACAGCCCCGAGACGCCGGTGCCGGTGCCGATCTCGACCACGGCCCGCGCGTCGAGCACGGAGGCGAGGAAGCGCAGCGCGGCCCCGACGCCGGCGCCGACGGGGGCCACGCCCACCTCCTCCGCGCGGCTGCGAGCGGCGGCGAGGACCTCGTCCTCGGCCACGAACGACTCGGCGTAGGACCAGCTCGCGGACTTGATCGGCGGGGTGTGGGTCGGCACCCGCCGACCCTATCGCGCGGTCGTCGGCGGGCGTGGCCGGGAACACATGCGGCCCTCCGGTCGTTGGACGCTGTGATCCGACGGGCCGCTCAGGTTTCTTGGCCGGAGCGCATGTGGCTCACAGGGAACTCTCAGTCGGCATGCCTAGCGTCAGGGAAGGACAGCGAACCGGTGCAGCTGCGGTCGAGAAGGACGAACAAGGGAGCCCTCGTGGGTGATCACGTCGACGCCACACCCGACGTCGACGCGGTCGACGTACCCACCTGGGACGAGGTCGTGGAGCAGCACTCCGACCGCGTCTTCCGCCTCGCCTACCGCCTCACCGGCAACCGGCCCGACGCCGAGGACCTCACCCAGGAGGTCTTCGTCCGGGTCTTCCGGTCGCTCGACGGCTACACCCCCGGCACGTTCGAGGGGTGGCTCCACCGCATCACCACCAACCTGTTCCTCGACGGGGCGCGCCGCAAGCAGCGCATCCGCTTCGACGCGCTCTCCGACGAGCGCGCCGCGCGCCTGACCAGCACCGCGCCCGCGCCGGAGCTGGCGGTGGCCGACCGGACGTTCGACGACGACATCGAGACCGCGCTCGCCACGCTGCCCCCCGACTTCCGCGCCGCCGTGGTGCTCTGCGACGTCGAGGGCCTCAGCTATGAGGAGATCGCGGAGATCATGGACGCCAAGCTCGGCACCGTACGCTCGCGCATCCACCGCGGTCGCACCATGCTCCGCAAGGCCCTGGCGCACCGCGAGCCGGCCGCGGGCCGCTCGCGCTACTCGGGGCCGCTCGGCGCCCAGCCGCGGGTGTCGTGATGAGCCACCTCGGATCGCGGGTCAGCGCCCTCCTCGACGGCCGACTCACGGCAGAGGAGGAGGAGCGCTGCTGGGACCACGTCCACGTCTGCCATGCCTGCCGTGACCTCGTCGAGCAGGAGGGGTGGGTCAAGACCCAGCTCGCCCAGCTGTCGTTCGGGCCCGGGCAGACCTCGCACGACTTCAAGTCCGCCCTGGTGGGCCGCTGCTCCGCGCTCGAGCCGGGCCCGGGCCTCGGCGTGGGCGCCGCGCCGTTCCCCACCTCCCGGCCGCGCCCGCGCCGCGCCCTCGTCGCGATCGGCGGTGGTGCGGCGGGCGCCTGCGTCGTGGGCGTGCTCGCCCTCGGCGTCGCCGGCGGTCCCCGCGTCGAGCCGCGTCCGCCGGTCACCGACCTGAGCCGCCCCACCGGCCCGGTGAGCCCGGCCGCCATGGTCGACGACCGCGCCACCCGCGGTCCGGCCACGCCCTCCCGGACGCCCCTGGCCGAGCGCCTCGTGGCGATCCGGGAGAAGATCGTCCCGTGAACGACGAGCACAGGCCCGACGAGCGGGACCACGACGACCAGGTCCCGGCCGAGCAGGCGCGCGCCCGGCACCCCGAGCCCGCGGCTCCCGACCCCGACGAGATGGCTGCGACCGACGAGGAGCCGACCCAGCCGCTGGCCGGCTGGCGGTCGCGGGAGCCCGAGCCCGAGCCCGCACGCGGAGGCGACCAGCTCGCGCCGAGCGCGCCGGCCGCCCAGGCCGCCCACCCGGAGGGACGGCCCTACGGCGCCGACCCGACCCCCGAGCCGACCCCCGAGTCGACCGGCGAGCCGGTTGCCGGCCAGGCATCGGACGAGTCCTCCGGCGACGCGATGCTCGGCGGCCCGCCGCCGCACCACACGCCCTTCGGTGAGCCCGCGTTGCCGCGGCACGCCCAGGGCCACGACCCGGCGGCCCCCACGGTGCCCTTCCCGAGCGGCTGGGGCCAGCAGCCCGCGCAGCCGGGCCAGCCCTACGTCGGCCCCGGGCCGCAGCCGCGTCCGTACGCCGGCCCCTCGGCCGTCGCCCGCAGGATCCCGCTGTGGGTGTGGCCTGCGGTCGCCTCGCTGGCGCTGGTGGTCGGGATCCTCGGCGGCCTCGCCGGTGCCGCGATCCAGGACGAGCTGTCGTCCCGGCCCGGCACGAACGACAACGGGCTGAGCGGGGTCCGCACCCAGACCGCCGCGCCGCTGGAGGCCGAGAACGGCTCGGTCGCCGCCGTGGCCCAGGCGCTGCTTCCCAGCACCGTGCAGATCGTCGCGGAGCTCGACGGGGAGGCCGGCGGCGCCACCGGCTCCGGCTTCGTCCTCGACCGCGAGGGCCACGTCGTGACCAACAACCACGTCGTCGCCTCAGCCGCCGAGGACGACGGCACCATCGTCGTCATCGACACCAACGGCGAACGCCTCGACGCGACCGTCGTCGGCCGCAGCTCGGTCTACGACCTCGCGGTGCTGCTCGTCGAGGCCGCCGACACCCTCGAGCCGGCGGCGCTGGGCGCCTCGCAGGTGCTGCGCGTCGGCGACCCCGTGGTCGCCTTCGGCGCGCCCCTGGGCCTGAGCCAGACGGTGACGTCGGGCATCGTCAGCGCCCTCAACCGACCGGTGACGACGGGACAGTCGGAGGACGACTCGTCCTACATCAACGCCGTGCAGACCGACGCCGCGATCAACCCGGGCAACTCCGGCGGCCCGCTCGTCAACCTGACCGGCGAGGTGGTCGGCGTCAACTCCGCCATCGCCACGACCGGCGGCCTGTCGCGCGAGTCGGGCAACATCGGCGTGGGCTTCGCGATCCCGATCGAGCAGGTCCGCACGACCGTCGACCAGATCCTGCGCACCGGCCGCGCGGAGTACCCCGTCATCGGCGCCCAGGTGCGCACCGGCGGCGAGTCGCAGTCGAACGGCGCCACCATCACCGAGGTCATGCCTGACACGCCCGCCGCGCGCGCGGGTCTGGAGAAGGACGACGTGATCGTCGCGGTCGACGACCAGCCCGTGAGCGACGGCATCGCGCTGATCGTGGCGATCCGCACCCACCGGCCCGGCGAGACGGTCGAGATGTCGGTGGTCCGCGGCGACGAGGAGCGGGTCGTCGAGGTCGAGCTCGACGGGAAGGTCGGCTGACGCAGCCCGGGCCCGGCCCCGTCAGCGCCCCAGCCCAGCACCTAGCGCCCCAGCCCAGCACCTGGGGATGTGCTCGAAGCGCACCGGCCGATGAGCCGAGCTCGCGCAACCCCTGCGCGCGCCGACTCCCTCGAGGCCTTGGAGGTCCTGCGGTTCCCGCCGAGCCCCACATGAGCGCACAGGAGTACGCCACCTGGTCACAGGCCGCCGCCAACGGCGAGGACCCGGCGGTCGCCCATCCGCGAGACGGCCGGCGAAGACTCCCGGCAAACGCCCGGCGCGACTCATCATCACGATGCCCCCACAGGAGGGGAAGTCCACGAGAGTCACGACAGGACTTTGGGCTCTGGGTCCGGCCCCGCACCGAAGCCCAGCACCCGTGGGCTCCATCCGCGTCCGCTGGGCGCCGTGTCGCTTCGGCCGTCCTTGGCCACCCGTACCGCCGTGCGCCAGGCACCGCTGTCATCATCGCCGGACTCGAAGGGGTACGGGAGCTGGAGGCATTCCCACAGGGTGAGGCTGACCCAGACGAGGGGCTGACCGGGACGCACCTTGTAGACAGGCAGGAAGTCCTGATCCTCTCGGCAGTAGACCCGGGTCCCGGGGCCGTCCCAGCCGCCGCCGATCCGGAACTGCTGGTCGACGCGAAGGCGGCGGGGGTGCCTCGGTCCGGGCGTTCTCAAGCGCACGTCGAAGCGGCCCTCGGGCTCGGCGTCCCCGTCGACGTCGAACCAGATCGTGAGGTGGTGCCCGGGTCGGAACCCGCCGGGCACCGCGACGCGCACGGACTGAGTTTCCGACATCTTGGGGGCGCCTGCCACCACGACTCGCGAGATGTCCACGGACGGGCTCGAGGTCCGGCTGTCGTGGACGGTGACCTGCCCAGGCAGGGCGACCTCGGCCGCGGGCGCCGGCGGGAGCGCGACCACGGCGAGCAGCAGCGCCGTGACAGCGGTGAGAGGCAGACGCGAGGACACGCGGCGAGGCAGCATCGATCGACGCTAGCACCGCCCGAGGGGCTTGGCGAGGCCCTGTCGCTACCGCGCCCGGTCAGCCGGGCGGTGGTGTCGTCGGCCCACTCGCACCGCCGCGCAGCGGTCTGATCACGACACGCCGCAGCCCCTTCACTCAGTCGGTGTCGGCCTCGACGTCGACGAAGGGGTGCTGGTCGACGAACGTGCGGGTCTCGTCGTACATGCGCTGGATGAACTCCTCGAGCTGCGCCCGCTCGACGCGCCACTGGCCGCGTCCGCCGATCTTGATCGCGGGGAGCTCGCCGCGGCGGACCAGCGCGTAGACCTGCGCTCCGGAGGTGTTGAGCACCTCGGCGACGTCGGCGAGCGTCAGGAAGCGGGGGTCGTCGGCCATGGGACCATCGTGCCACCGCACGTCCGGCGCCCGGCGCCGCCCGGCCGTGGGCTGTGGAGAGCCAGGTGTGAAGTCCGCCCCCCGGGGCAATGATGGCGTCGTGCCTCGGACCACGTCTCGGACCACCTCCCGCAGCATCAGCCGCCACGGCCCACTCGCCACCACGCCGGCGGGTGACGGGGCGGGCGTGGTGCCGGCGGCCATCCGCGCCACCACGCCGGGGTGGCGCGATCCCCGGCTCTGGATCGGGGTCGTGCTCGTGACGGGCTCGGTGGTGGCCGGCGCGCGGCTGCTCTCCGGGGCCGACGACATGACCCCGGTGTGGTCGGCCTCGGCCGACCTGGTGGCGGGGCAGACGCTGACCGCCGACGACCTCGAGGCGACGCTGGTGCGCTTCGACGACTCCGCCGACCACGCCCGCTACCTCGCCGTGGACGACGAGCTGCCCGCGGCGCTGACCCTGACCCGGGCGCTGACGGCCGGGGAGCTGGTGCCCGCCTCGGCGCTGGGGGAGGAGGCGGCGGGCGACACGGTGTCGCTCTCGATCGCGGTCGCGGCCGAGCACGTGCCCACCGGCCTGGTCCGGGGGTCGCGGGTCGACGTCTGGGTGGTGCCCGAGCCCGGCCTGGCGCAGCGGCGTTCCGGGCCGCCCGCGGAGCTGGTGCTGGCCGACGTGGTGGTCCTCGACGCGCCCGTGGTGTCCGACGCGTTCGCCTCCGCGACCGCCCGCCAGCTGGTGCTGGCGGTGCCCGAGGCCGACGACGAGGCCCTCGGCACGGTGCTGGCGGCCGTCGGCGACGACCGGCTCCGCGTGGTCGGCCGGGGCTGATCGCCGTGATCTGCGTGCTGCTGCTCGCAGCGGGCGAGCCGTGGGAGTCGCCGGCGCTGGCCGACCTCGAGGCCCATCCGGGGGTGGTCGTGCTGAAGCGCTGCGTCGACGTCGACGACCTGCTCGCGGCCGTCGCCAGCGGGCAGGCCGACGTCGCCGTGGTCTCGCTCGACGCCCCGGGGCTCGACCCGGCGAGCATCGCGCACCTGCACCGCCACGCGGTGCGCCCCGTCGCCGTCACCTCGGCCCTCCCGGAGGACCTCGACGCGCGTGAGCACGCCGGACGCCTGGGCATCAGCGCGCTCGTCGGCCGTGGCGAGCTGGCGACCCTGCCGCGGGTCGTCACCACGCTCGACGACGTCGACACCCGGGCCGGGCACGAGGGCGCGCCCGTGCCCGACCCGCCCGACGCCGAGCCCGGTGCCGCCCCCGTCTGGGGCCGGGTCGTGGCGGTGTGGGGTCCGGCCGGCGCTCCGGGCCGAACGACGGTCGCGACCAGCCTGGCGTCCGAGGTGGCCCGTCGTGGCGTGCCCGTCGTGCTCGCCGACCTCGACCCCTACGGCGGCGCCGTGGCGCAGCAGCTGGGGATCCTCGACGAGGTCTCCGGGCTCCTCTCCGCCTCCCGGCTCGCGGCCGCCGGCCAGCTCGACGAGCGGTTCGCGTCGGTGTGCCGGGGCGTCGGCGAGCACCTCGCGGTGGTCACCGGGCTGCCACGCGCCGACCGGTGGCGCGAGGTCAGGGGGGCTCAGGTCGACCGGCTGCTCCAGCGTGCCCGCGCCCACGGGGACGTCGTGGTCGACACCGGGTTCAGCCTCGAGGACGAGGCCGGCTCCGACCTGAGCGGACGGCCGGGGCGCAACGCACTGACCCTGGCGGCGCTGGAGCAGGCCGACGAGGTCGTGGTCGTGGGATCGGCCGATCCGGTCGGCCTGACCCGGCTCGCTCGGGCGCTGGTCGATCTGCGCGAGCGTGGGGCGCCCACGCCGGTGCGCGTGGTCGTCAACCGCATGCGCTCCTCGATCGGGTGGTCGGAGAAGGAGATCGCCGGCATGGTCGAGGGCTTCAGCAGGGTCGCGGGCCTGCACTTCCTCCCCGACGACCGCGCCGGGCTCGACCGCGCGCTGGTCAGCGGCCGTGCGGTCGTCGACCTCGGCGACTCGGCGCTGGCCCAGGGCGTCGGTGCGTTGGCCGACGCGGTGTTCCCCGAGCACGCGGTCCCCGGCGACCGGACCACCGGCGACCGCTCGGGCCCCCGTCGCTGGCCTTTCCGGCGAGCCCGCGGGCCGGGGCGCGGCAGACGGGCGGCGGCGGCCGGATGAGGCGTCCCAGGTGGGCCAAGACTCTGTAAAAGATCAAGATTTGACCTATTTTGTTCGTATGCCACCTCAACTGCGACTCACCATCCTCACGAGCCTGGTCGTCGTCCTGGCGGCCGGCCCGGCCTGGTCGGCCAAGCTCACCATGGGCACCACCAGCGACGACGTCATCCGCGGCAAGAACCGCGCCGATCGGATCATGTCGCTCGGTGGCGCGGACAAGGTGAAGGGCCGCGGCGGGCACGACACCATCTTCGCCGGCAAGGGCCACGACACCGTGACCGGTGACGACGGCAACGACTGGATCACCCTGCAGCCCGGCGACGACTGGGGTGCCGGCGGGCTCGGCGACGACTCGATCGACGGCGGGCAGGGCGACGACGAGATCTACGGCGGCGAGGGCAACGACAAGCTCACCGCCGGGCCCGGCAACGACGTGGTCCACGGCGAGGCGGGCAACGACCTCGTCGGCGGCGGCCCCGGCGACGACCGCCTCCACGGCGGCGACGGCATCGACAAGCACATCGGCAACGACGGCAACGACTGGATCGACGCCGGCCCCGGCGACGACGGCGCGATCCAGGGGGGCCCCGGCGACGACGTGCTGATCGACGGCGCGGGCGACGACGTCAAGATCAAGGGCGACGAGGGCGACGACGTCGTCTTCCTCGGCCCCGGCGCCGACAAGGTGTTCACCGAGCAGGGCAACGACACGATCTACGTCCTGCCCGACGGCCAGCGCGACAAGATCCACTGCGACGACCCGACGCAGGGCGACAACGGCGACGCCGACCGGGTGGTCTTCGTCGGCTGGCGCGACCCGGCCGACGTGATCGACTACCGCGGGTCGTGCGAGATCGTCACGGTCACCGACGTCCTGCCCGAGGGCTGGCCCTACGGGCCGGTGCCGCCGCAGCGGGCCGTCATGCCGCGAACAGCAGGTACAGACCTCCCACGGTGAAGCAGACCATCGCTGCCAGCAACGGCAGCTGACCGGTCAGCTGGTGCCGCGGCGGCAGCAGCTTGATCGCGCGATCGTGGGCCGCCACCACGCCGACGACGTGGCCGAGCGCGACCGCGAGCACCTTGGTGACTGCGAGGAACGTCGGGTGCGACGAGAGCCAGTAGTCGACCTGAAGGTCGGCCGTGCCGAGGTAGTTGTCGCCGCGGCTGAAGGGATCGCTCAGCTGGATCAGCGTCTGCTGGCCGTACTCGACGAAGTAGGTCAGGTAGTGGGCCACGATGTAGCCCACGATGATGGGCACCACGGAGTGCGCGAACAGGTCGGGCAGGGCCCGCCGGGGCGTGTCGCTGGTGACCCCCGTGGCCATCGTCGCGATCGTCAGGACGAGGGCGACCCCGGCGGAGAACGCGATGAGCGCCAGCGTGTCGGGCCACACCCGCGAGCCCGACAGCGACTGCACGAGCTGGAGCCAGGGCGTCGACTCGCGGAAGGAGTCGAAGGCGGTGCTGCCGAAGAGCACGCCGACCACGGCGACCAGGCCCGGCCGGGGCACCACAGTGTCGAGGTTGGCGAGCGGGCTGCGCAGCACCAGCACGCCGTCGCGGCGTCCCCAGATCGACAGCTTGGCGACCAGCGAGGAGTAGACCTCGAAGGGGTCGGCACGCTCGAGGAACGTGGTGCCCCACAGCGCCGAGCCGATGAACATGATGCCGAGGTAGGCCGCGCACCACAGCCGGGCGGGGCCCACGTCGGTCGAGTAGGGGTAGACCAGCTCGAGCCAGACGAAGGCGAAGAGCCCGGCGGCCGCCGGCCAGTAGCCGAGCCGGGCGGGATAGGCGTAGAGCCCCTGACCCTCGGGCACGCCGGACACCTTCGCGAAGGCCATGCTGATGGTCCGCGCCGGGCTGACCGCCTTGAAGACCGGGCCGAGGAGCAGCGACGCCGGCACGATGCCCACCCACAGCAGCACGTAGAAGGTGCCCAGGAACGGGTTGATCAGGGAGTCCTGGCCGAACACCGCCGCGGCGGCGACGTAGAGGAAGAACGCCATGCCCAGCACGCGGGCGGTCACCGCCAGCGCACGCGAGGACACCAGTCGGTCGAGCCATGCCGGCGCCGGCCGGCCGCTGGTGGCGGCGTCGTAGCGCGGCTCGCGCCAGGCCACCGCGAGCACGGTGAAGGAGACGACGAGTGCGGCGACGGCGCCGGCGATCGCCAGCTCGGAGGGGATCGGCAGGTCCTTGGCGCCGCCCAGGCCGTGCGCCGAGATCGCTCCGCCCACGCCGGAGGCCCCCGCGCTCACCGGACTTCGAGCTGGAGCAGGACGATGTCCGGGTCGTGGCTCTCGACCTCGACCACGCCGGGCCGGTCGATGGTGATCTCGTGCTCCGAGGTGCCCTCGTCGTAGGAGATCTCCTGCTCGGGGGTGCTGTGGACGTGCAGCTCACCAGGCTCGTCGGAGTCGATCGTCAGGACCAGGGTCTGGCCCACCGCCAGCTCGACGCGCTCCCCGTTGGGGGTGAAGGTGTCGCCCTCCCGCGTCACCGACACGGTCGCGGAGCCCGACTCCGAGGACCCCGACGAGGAGGACGGGGAGGACGAGGAGGACGACGGGGACGAGGACCCGGACGGCGACGAGGTGTCGTCGTCGCCGCACGCGGTGAGCGAGACGGCCAGGACGAGCACGACAGGGGTGAGGCGCGCGAGGACGCGACCGGACACGGACATCTCCTTCGGCGGGGTGAGGGACGGGCAGCGGCCGGCGCGGACGCCGGCTCGCAGCCTCTGTCAGAATCCCATGCGGGACAAGATCATCGACGAGAGGGCAGCACATGAGTGAGCGGCTCCGGCCGCGGGACCTGGCCATCCTGGCCGCCGAGTCCCCCACGACGCCCATGCACAACGCCACGGTCGAGATCTTCGACCCGGGTGACTCCGGCTTCGACCACGACCGGCTGGTCCGGCTGATCGGCGACCGGATCGCGTTCGTCCCGCGCTACCGCCAGCGCCTCCAGATGGTGCCCGCACGTCTGGCCAATCCGGCCTGGGTCGACGACGAGGGCTTCGACCTCGGCTACCACGTGCGCCGCTCGGCGCTGCCGCGCCCGGGCTCGATGGACCAGCTCCGCGACCTCGTCGCGCGCATCGCCTCGCGTCCCCTCGACCGCAACCGGCCGCTCTGGGAGTGCTACGTCGTGGAGGGCCTCGAGCACGGCCGGGTCGCCCTGCTGACCAAGAGCCACCAGATCCTGGTCGACGGACGCGAGACCGTCGACATCGGCCAGGTGCTGCTCGACACCTCGCCCGACCGATCGCCGCTGGGCCACGACGACTGGCGCCCGCGCCGGCCCCCCGGCCCGGTGTCCGCGGCGTTCGACGCCGTCACCGACACCCTCGAGAGCCCGCGCACCCTCTGGCTGACGACCCGTGCCAACGCCGACTCGCTGGGCCGCGCGGCGTCCGCGTCGGGCGCCCGGATGGTGCAGGTGGCCAACGCGCTCGCCGGTCGCGGGCCGGTCCATGCCACCCCGGTGCACCGGCGGCTGTCCCAGCAGCGCCGCTTCGTGACGGTGCGCACCGAGCTCTCCGACTACCGGGCGGTCCGCGAGGTGCACGGCGGCACGGTCAACGACGTCATCCTCGCCACGCTGGCCGGCGGCCTCCGCAGCTGGCTGATGGCGCGCAACGAGTCGCTGGGCGGGCTGCGGACGATCAAGGCGATCGTGCCGATGTCGGTCATCGACGACGAGCTCGAGCCCACCTCGCTCGGCACCCAGATCACCGGCCACCTCGTGCACCTGCCGATCGGCGAGCCCAGCCCGGTGGTGCGGCTCCACCAGGTCAGCTACGACCTGCGCGCCCACCGCGACAACGGCCGCAACGTCTCGGCGCGGCGGCTCTCCGGGATCGCCGGGTTCGCGCCGACGACCTTCCATGCGCTCGGCTCGCGACTCGCCGCCGCCGAGATGCGGCGCGGCTTCCACATCTCGGTCACCAACGTCCCCGGACCGCAGTTCCCGCTCTACGCCGACGGCGCCCGGATGCTCGAGTCCTATCCCGTGCACCCGCTGCTGCCGGACCACCCGATCGCCATCGGGGTGACGTCCTACGACGGCGGGGTGTTCTACGGCATCACCACCGACCGCGACGCCGTGCCCGACGCCGACGTGCTCGCCCAGAGCGTCTGCGACGCCCTCGACGAGCTCAAGGACTCCGCCTCCGACACCCGACCCCGCGCCCCGCGGGGTCGCCGGAAGGCGACACCGAGGACGCCGCGGAAGGCGACGACGTGACCCGGCGCTACCTCCCGTCGACGCTCCCGCGGCTGGCCGAGGACTGGGAGGCGGACGGACCGCGCACGACCGGCGCGGTCGTGGCCGCCGACGACGGCGAGGAGAGCGAGTACGTCGCCCTGATGCGCGCAGCGGACGCCTCGGCCGAGCTGGTGGCCGGGCTGCCCGACGGCTGTCGCCGGCGGGTCGTGGTGGTCGTCGAGACGGCGGCGGACGACGGACCGGTCCGGTGGCGCGACGTGGTCGCCGCGCACGTCGACACCGACGACGACGCCGACGCCGACGACGACCTCGCCTGGTGGGCGACCCAGGAGATCGGCGACCTGCTCGCCTCGCGCTGACGGCCGCTTGGTGCCCGCTGGCCTCTCTGACACGATCACGGCATGGACGCGATCACCTTTCCGCCGGCTCCCACCAACGAGCCCAACCTGACCTACGCGCCCGGCACCGCGGAGCGAGAGACCCTCGTGACGGAGCTGGCGCGGCTGGAGACGCAGCAGCGTTCCCTCCCGGCCGTGATCGGCGGCGAGCGCCGTGACGGCGGCGGCGCCGAGATCGAGGTCGTGCAGCCGCACGACCACGCCCACGTGCTGGGCACGCTGCGCAACGCGACCACGAAGGACGCTGAGGACGCGATCGCGGCGGCCGCCGAGGCCGCGCCGGGCTGGCGGGGGATGCCGTTCGACGAGCGGTGCGCGATCATCCTCAAGGCCGCCGACCTGCTGGCCGGACCGTGGCGGCAGCGGCTCAACGCCGCGACGATGCTGGGGCAGTCGAAGACGGCGGTGCAGGCCGAGATCGACGCGGCGTGCGAGCTGATCGACTTCTGGCGCTTCAACGTCCACTACGCCAAGCAGATCCTCACCGACCAGCCGATCGCCAACAGCCCCGGCATCTGGAACCGCACCGACCACCGCCCCCTCGAGGGCTTCGTCTACGCGATCACGCCGTTCAACTTCACCGCGATCGCGGGCAACCTGCCGACCGCCCCGGCGCTGATGGGCAACACGGTGATCTGGAAGCCGTCGCCGACCCAGCAGCTGGCCGCGTCGCTGACGATGGAGCTGCTCGAGGAGGCCGGGATGCCGCCGGGCGTGATCAACATGCTCCCCGGCGACGGCCTCGACGTCTCCACGGTGACGCTGGCGCACCGCGACCTGGCCGGCATCCACTTCACCGGCTCCACCCCGACGTTCCAGCACCTGTGGCGCACAGTGGGGGAGAACATCGCCGGCTACCGCTCCTACCCGCGCATCGTGGGCGAGACCGGTGGCAAGGACTTCATCGTCGCCCACCCCAGCGCCGACCCCGACGTGCTGCGGGTCGCGATGATCCGGGGCGCGTTCGAGTACCAGGGCCAGAAGTGCTCGGCGGCCTCGCGCGCCTACGTCCCGCGCTCGGTGTGGGCGAAGATCAAGGACCAGCTCATCGCCGACACCGAGGCGCTCACCATGGGCGACGTGACCGACCTGTCCCACTTCATGGGCGCGGTCATCGACGACCGGGCGTTCGCCAAGCACCGCTTGGCCATCGCGCGGGTCGAGGGCACCGACCACCTCACCCTGCTCGCCGGCGGGCAGACCGACGACTCGGTGGGCTGGTTCGTGCGGCCCACGATCGTCGAGTCGAGCGACCCGACCGACCAGATGTTCTCCGAGGAGTACTTCGGGCCGATTCTGGCCGTGCACGTCTACGACGACGCCGACTTCGAGTCGGTGGTGGCGCAGATGGAGTCGTTCGCCCCGTACGCGCTGACCGGCGCGATCATCGCCCAGGACCGCTCGGCGATCGCGTGGGCGCGCAAGACGCTGCGGTTCGCGGCCGGCAACTTCTACGTCAACGACAAGCCCACCGGTGCCGTGGTCGGCCAACAGCCGTTCGGCGGCGGTCGGGCGTCGGGCACCAACGACAAGGCGGGTGCCGCGGTCAACCTGCTGCGCTGGACCTCACCGCGCTCGATCAAGGAGACCTTCGTGCCTCCGACCGACCACCGCTACCCCCACCAGGGCTGACGTCCCGGCCCTCGGCCGGATGGGGGAGGATGGGGGCGTGCTCGTCCCCGTCCTCCCGCTCCGTCCCCTGTGGCACATGGGGGCGCTCCACCCCTACGAGCAGGCGCTGACGCTGCTGCTGGCGTTCGGCCCGTTCCTGCTGCTCGGCCTGGTGGTGTGGCGGCGGCGCCGCGAGGACGACCGGGCGAGCGCCCGGAGGTCCGAGGGGGTCGACGCCGAGGGTCCTGGGCCCGAGGCCCCCGCTCACCCCGAGTCGACCACCGCCGCGGCGGACGAGCGACTCAGCTGAAGACCGGGACGGCCAGTCCCGCCAGGTCCCGGTGCTCGGCGTCGCTCGGCTCGGCGCGCCCGGTGCCCACCAGGGCCACCCGCCGGTCCGACCAGTCCGGGAGCGCTCGGCCCAGGAGAGCCTCGACCACCCGTCGCACCTCCGCGAGGCCCGCGTCGGTGGGACCGGCGGCGTCGAGGTGCGCGACCAGGTCGGCGTGGTGCAGCGTCGCCTCGACCGCCAGGGTGCTCGCGAGGTCGTCGGCGCGCAGCGCGTGCCCCTGCGTCGCCAGCACCGTCGCGACCGGCAGGGAGCCGACGGCGCGCCGGGCTGCGGCCGCGGCCTCGAGGTAGCGCCCGCGCAGGTCGGCGAAGCCGTCCAGGCCGGCCTCGACCCGCGTGGCGCGCCGGCTGCGCTCGTCGGCCTCCGGGTCGGCTCCCCACGACCGCCAGTAGCCGACCGCGTCGCAGTCGGGCGCGCGTCCCGCCGGTGTGTGGGCCGCGACGAGGCCACGCACGGCGTCGGCGTGCAGGTGCCACACCAGGTCGCGCACGGCCCATCCCCGGCATCCGGTCGGCGCCCAGCCGTCCTCCTCGCCCAACCCGCCGACGACGCCGGCCAGGGCGTCGTACGACTCGGCGAGCAGGTCGTTCACCGGGACGCGAGCCACTCGACGCCCGTGCGGTGCTCGGCGTCGAGCGCCTTGAGGAGCAGGTCGCCGACGAGCCCCTCGATCTTGCCGCCGACCAGCGGCAGGCGCACGGTGACCTCGAGGTCGACCCGCTGGGTGGTGCGGCCGCCCGACTCGGTGAGCGTCGCCGTGCCGGACATCTCGCCCGGCTTGCCCGGGATCGTGACCTCGATGTCGGCGCGCTCGGGGGAGCGCCAGGTCTCCACCTGCACGATGCGGATCTCGTCGCCGACCAGCTTGGTGGCGAACGACGGCAGGCCGGAGGCGGACTGCACCTGGTCGAGGGTCACCACCCCTCCCTCGACCACGACGCTGCCCCGCACGACCTTCATCCGCTCGAGCACCCGCTCGCGGAACGCCGGGTCGGTGAGCATCGCCCACACCTCGTCGAGCGGGGCGTCGTAGGTGATGTCCTTGACCACGCGCTTGCCCATCTGGGGGTCCTCCGGAGTGTTCGTGCGGGCGGTCGGGACGGGCGTCCCGACCGGTGACCCATCATGGCCGACCAGTCGCGACGCGGCGAGGACGGTGACGTCCGTGCCCGTGGAAGGCTCGCGAGTGCGGCGCCACGGACCCGTGTTGTGACGGTCACATCGCGCGTCCTAGGGTCGATGCGTGGCCACGCCTGAGGAGACCAAGGACCAGCAGCTCAAAGCGGCGACGGCGGACCGTCCGGAGTGGGGCGACCTGCTCCGGGCCTACTACCGCCACGTCGCTCCGGAGGAGGTCGCCGAGCGGTCCCCGGACGACCTGCTCGGCGCCGTGGCGTCGCACCGCGAGCTCGCCTCGGCGCGACCGCAGGGCACCGCCGCCGTGCGCGTGGTGACCCCCACGATCGCCGGCTCCGGCTGGTCGGCGTCGGGCCGCTCCGTCGTCGAGGTGGTCACCGACGACATGCCCTTCCTCGTGGACTCCGTGACGATGGAGCTCAACCGCCTCGGGCACACCGTGTACGCGGTGGTCCACCCCCAGCTGGCCGTCGAGCGCGACATCACCGGCGCGCTCCAGCACATGCACGCCCACGAGCCCCGGGCCGCGACCAGCGACACCACGGAGGCTCCCGAGGCCACCGAGTCGTGGATGCACCTCGAGATCGACCGCACCGACGACGAGGAGGCCGCCGAGATCACCGAGGCGCTGCAGCGGGTCCTCCGCGACGTGCGCGAGTCGGTCGAGGACTGGCAGAAGATGCACGCCCAGGCCCTCGCCGTGGTCACCGAGCTCGACCAGGCGCCGCCGCCGCTGCCCGCGGAGGAGCTGCGTCAGGGCCGCGACTTCCTCACCTGGCTGGCCGACGACCACTTCACCTTCCTGGGCTACCGGGAGTATCGGCTCGAGGCCGAGGAGGGCGCGCCCGAGGAATGCGGGCTCCGGGCCGTGCCGGGCTCCGGGCTGGGCATCCTGCGCCACGACCAGGACCTGTCGACGTCGTTCGCCAAGCTGCCCCCGCTGGTCAAGGCCAAGGCTCGGGAGAAGAGGCTGCTGGTGCTGGCGAAGGCCAACTCGCGCGCCACCGTGCACCGTCCGGCCTACCTCGACTACGTCGGGGTGAAGACGTTCGGCCCCGACGGCGAGGTGGTCGGCGAGCGCCGCTTCCTCGGCCTGTTCTCCAGCGCCGCCTACACCGAGTCGGTCACCCGCATCCCGGTGCTTCGCGAGAAGGTCACCGAGGTGATGCGCCACGCCGGCTTCGACCCGCGCAGCCACGCCGGCAAGGCGCTGATGGACACCTTGGAGAACTACCCCCGCGACGAGCTCTTCCACACCTCGCCCGACGAGCTGGCCCCGGTCGCGCAGGACGTGATGAGCGCCCGCGAGCGCCGCCAGCTGCGCGCGTTCGTGCGCCGCGACACCTACGGGCGCTACGTGTCGGTCCTCGTCTACCTCCCGCGCGACCGCTACAACACGGCCGTGCGGGAGCGGTTCTCCGAGATCCTGCGCGAGCAGCTCGGCGGCGAGCACGTCGAGTTCACCGCCCGGGTCAACGAGTCGACGACCGCGCGGGTGCACTTCGTGGTGCACCCGCCCAAGGGCGCGCAGGTGCCCGAGATCGACGTGCCCGACCTCGAGCGGCGGCTGATGGAGGCCTCGCGCTCGTGGCGCGACGACTTCGTGGCGGCCGTGGTCGCCGAGTACGGCGTCGACGAGGGGTCGACGCTGGCGCGGGCGTGGTCCGAGGCGTTCCCCGAGGCCTACAAGGAGGACTACCAGCCCCAGCGCGCCTCGGCCGACCTCGGGCGCATCGAGGCCATCCAGGGCGAGGAGGGCATCGACCTCGCGCTCTTCGACCAGGACGAGGTCCGCGGCACCTACCGGCGAGGCGAGTCGCGGCTCAAGGTCTTCCGCGTGGGCGAGCCCCTGTCGCTGAGCGCGATGCTGCCGATGCTCACCTCGATGGGCGTCGAGGTCGTCGACGAGCGGCCCTACGAGCTCAGCGGGCTCGCGCGCCCGTCGTTCATCTACGAGTTCGGCCTGCGCCACGGCCGGGTGCTGGCCCCCCGCGAGCGAGCGCTGTTCGCGGAGGCGCTGCGCGCGGTGTGGGACGGCTACAACGAGATCGACGGCTTCAACCGGCTCGTGCTCGCGGCCGGGCTGACCTGGCGCCAGGCCACCGTGCTGCGCGCCTACGCGAAGTACCTCAAGCAGGGCAACTCGCCCTTCGCGCTCGACTACATCGAAGAGGCGCTGCGCAGCAACGTCGACATCACCCGCCTGCTCGTCGAGCTCTTCGAGGCGCGCTTCGACCCCGGCCGCGACGGCCGGGCGCTCGAGCACGACGCGGAGGCGCGCGTGGCGAAGGTGGAGGCGGTGGAGGAGCGGCTGGCCAGGGCCCTCGACGACGTCGTCAGCCTCGACCACGACCGCATCCTGCGCTCCTACCGCACGCTGATCCGCGCGACGCTGCGCACCAACTTCTTCCAGCGCTCCGCCGACGGCGACGTGCACCCCTACATCTCGTTCAAGCTCGAGCCGTCGGCCATCCCCGAGCTGCCCGAGCCGCGACCGCGCTTCGAGATCTTCGTCTACAGCCCGCGCGTCGAGGGATCCCACCTACGCTTCGGCGCCGTCGCGCGCGGCGGCCTGCGCTGGTCGGACCGTCGCGACGACTTCCGCACCGAGGTGCTGGGCCTGGTCAAGGCGCAGATGGTGAAGAACACCGTGATCGTCCCGGTGGGGGCCAAGGGCGCGTTCTTCTGCAAGCAGCTCCCCGACCCCTCCGACCGCGACGCGTGGCTGGCCGAGGGCGTGGCCTGCTACCGCATGTTCATCTCGGGCCTGCTCGACATCACCGACAACCTCGTCGACGGCCGGCCCGTGCCGCCCCGCGAGGTGGTGCGCCACGACGGCGACGACTCCTACCTCGTCGTCGCGGCTGACAAGGGCACCGCGACGTTCTCCGACATCGCCAACGGCGTGGCCAAGGACTACGGCTTCTGGCTGGGCGACGCCTTCGCCTCCGGCGGGTCGGTGGGCTACGACCACAAGGCGATGGGCATCACCGCCCGCGGCGCGTGGGTCTCGGTCCAGCGCCACTTCCGCGAGATGGGCGTCGACTGCCAGACCGAGGACTTCACCGCGGTGGGCATCGGCGACATGTCCGGTGACGTCTTCGGCAACGGCATGCTCTGCTCCGAGCACACCCGGCTGGTGGCGGCGTTCGACCACCGCGACATCTTCATCGACCCCTCGCCCGACGCCGCGACGTCGTACGCCGAGCGGCGCCGGCTCTTCGAGCTGCCGCGGTCGAGCTGGCGCGACTACGACACCTCCCTCATCTCCGAGGGCGGCGGGGTGTGGCCCCGCTCGGCCAAGTCGATCCCGGTGTCGGCGCAGGTGCGCCAGGTGCTCGGGCTGGGCGCCGACGTCACCGCGCTCACCCCCGCCGAGCTGATGAAGGCGATCCTGCTCGCGCCGGTCGACCTGCTCTGGAACGGCGGCATCGGCACCTACGTGAAGTCCTCGGAGGAGACCAACGCCGACGCCGGCGACAAGGCCAACGACGCGATCCGCGTCAACGGCGAGGACCTGCGGGCCCGCTGCGTGGGGGAGGGCGGCAACCTCGGCTTCACCCAGCTCGGTCGCGTGGAGTACGCCCGGTTCGGCGTCAACGGCGACGGCGGGCGGATCAACACCGACTTCATCGACAACTCCGCCGGCGTCGACACCTCCGACCACGAGGTCAACATCAAGATCCTGCTCGACCGCGTGGTGCGCGCGGGTGCGATGGACGAGGACGCGCGCAACACGCTCCTCGCCGCGATGACCGACGAGGTCGGCGAGCTGGTCCTGCGCGACAACTACGAGCAGAACCTCGCGCTCGCCAACGCCCAGGCGCACGCGCCGTCGCTGCTGCACGTGCACGAGGAGTGGATGCGCGCGCTCGAGCGCCGCGGCGTGCTCAACCGCGAGCTCGAGGGGCTGCCCAGCACTCGTCAGGTCCGCCGCCGCCTCGACCGCAAGCAGGCGCTGTCGACGCCCGAGCTCTCGGTGCTGCTGGCGTGGACGAAGATCGTGCTGGCCGAGGAGCTCATCGACTCCGACCTGCCCGACGACCCCTACCTGCGCGAGGACCTGCTGGGCTACTTCCCGAGGCAGATGCTGCCCGACCTCGAGGCGGCCATCGAGGACCACCCCCTGCGGCGCGAGATCATCGTGACCCAGGTGGTCAACGACCTGGTCAACGGCGCCGGCATGACGTTCTGGCCGCGGCTCCAGGGCGAGACCGGCGCGAGCCCGGCCGACCTGACCCGTGCCAACTTCGTCGCGCGCGAGATCTTCGGCTCGCTGCCGCTGCGCCAGGAGATCGCGGCGCTCGACAACCAGGTGCCCGCCGAGCGGCAGACCCGGATGCGCATCGAGATGCGCACCCTCGTCGAGCGCGCGTCGCGCTGGCTGGTCACCAACCGGCGGCCCCCGCTCGACTCGAGGGCCACGGTCGAGTTCTTCCGCGAGCGCGTGCAGACGGTCATGGCCGCGCTGCCGGAGATCATGAGCGGGCGCGAGCTCGACGACTACCAGGCCCGGGAGAAGCGGCTGACCGACCAGGGCGTCCCCGCCGACCTGGCGTCCCGGGTGGCGGTGCTGGCCTCGGCCTACGCGCTGCTCGGCATCGTGGAGACCGCCGACCGGCTCGACCTCGACCCCGTCGAGGTGGCCCGGGTGCACTTCGCCCTGGGCGAGCGACTGGGGCTGCCGGCCATGGTGGAGCGGATCTTCGGCCTGCCCCGCGACGACCGGTGGCAGACGATGGCGCGGGCCGCGGTGCGCGACGACCTCTACGGCGTGCACCAGCAGCTCACGGCGCAGGTGCTGGAGTCGACCGACGCCGCCGACCCGGCGCCGGCCCGGGTGGCGGCGTGGGAGGAGGCCGACGCGCAGCTGGTCGGGCGGGCGGCCAAGACGCTCGAGGAGATCTGCCGTGAGGAGAGCGCCGAGCTGGCGCGCCTGTCCGTCGGCCTGCGGGTGGTGCGGAGCCTGCTGTCCTGAGGGGCGGTCCCGGGCCCGGCTGTGCGCCGGGCCCGGGCCGGCCAGGACTCAGAACAGCAGGAGCGCCGCCACCACGCCCGCCGCGACGACGGCACCACGGAAGACCGCGTCGGGCAGCTTGCGACCGATGCGCGCGCCGACGTAGCCGCCGACCAGCGAGCCGGCCGCGAGCAGCACCACGACGTCCCAGCGCGGGTCGGCCACGACGGCGAAGATGGCGCCCGCGACGATGTTGCCGACCATCAGCGACAGGGTCTTCAGCCCGTTGACGACGCGCAGCTCGAGGTCGGTGCCGATGCCGAGCACCGCGACCATCATCACCCCCGCGCCGGCGCCGAAGTATCCGCCGTAGACGCCCGTGATCGTGGCGAAGACGGTGGTCAGGGGCGACATGTGGCGGCGCTCGGCCAGGGCGACGCCGTGGCGTGTCTCGTGGCGCGCCCGCAGCCAGGCGGCGATCCGTGGCTGGATGCCGACGAGCAGGCAGGTGAAGAGGATCAGGTAGGGCACGATCGCCTCGAAGACGCCGGGTGGCAGTCCGATCAGGAGCGCGGCGCCGAGGATCGCGCCGAGGCCGCAGACGACCATGATCACGTACGCCACACGACCCGCCTCGCGCACCTCCTGCCGGTAGCCGACGACCCCGCCGAGCCCTCCGGGGATGAGACCCATGGTGTTGGAGACGTTGGCGACGACCGGGGGCAGCCCGAGGCCGACGAGGACGGGGAAGCTGAGCAGCGACGCCACCCCGACGGTGGACGACAGGACGCCGGCGGCGAGCCCGGTCGCCACGACCAGGACCAGCTCCGCGGGACTCACTGCTGCTCGCGGAGGAGCGCGACGTCGCTGACCAGCGCCACGTGCGCGTGCATCGCCTCGGCCGCGCCGGCCGCGTCCTGCGCACGGATCGCCTCGGCGATCGCGCGGTGGCCGGCCAGCGAGTCCTGGGGGCGGCCCGGCTGGCCGAGCGACTCCAGCCGCGTCTCCTCGACCAGGTCGCCGATCTCGTCCATCAGCCGGGCCAGGAGCAGGGAGTGCGACGCGGCGGTGACCGCGCCGTGGAAGCGCTCGTCGCCCTCCACGCCGCGCCCGCCGGCCTCGATGTCGGCGGCCATCGCGTCGAGGGCGTCGTCGATGCGCGCGAGGTCGTCGTCGGTGCGACGCACGGCGGCGAGCGCGGCGATCTTGGTCTCGAGGGCGTCGCGGGTCTCGATGATCTCGGGCAGCCGGTCGGCGTGGCTGCGGATCGCGTCGACGATGCGGCGCGTCGTGCGGTGCCCGGCGGTGACGACGGTGCCGTCGCCGTGGCGCACCTCGACCACGCCGATCACCTCCAGCGCGACGAGCGCCTGGCTGAGCGTGGCGCGGCTGACGCCGAGGCGCTGGGCCAGCTCGCGCTCGGGGGGCAGCCGGTCGCCCGCCGTCAGCCCGTTGTCGTCGATCCAGGCCGAGATCTGCCCGGCGACCTGCTCGTAGAGCCGCGTACGGAGCAGGCGCTGGGGGAAGGAGGACGACTCGGACATGTCTCCAGCCTATTGACGATCCGGCTCATTGTCCTATTGGCTAGGCCACTGCGCCGCGCTGTGACCAGGGCCCACCCCCCGAGGCCCCGCCGTGCCGGCCCTCTACTCGGAAGGGGACCGCAATGGGTCCGGAATGGATTGCGATCATCGCGCTGGTCGCGTTGTTCGTGGTCGGCACGGTGCTGCCGATCAACATGGGCGCGCTGGCCTACGTGGCCGCGTGGTTCGTCGGCATGTACGCCCTCGACCTCGACGAGAAGGAGATCCTGGCCGGCGTCAGCGGCGACCTGATCCTGACGCTGATCGGCGTCACCTACCTGTTCGCCATCGCCCGCAACAACGGCACCGTCGACCTGATCGTGCGCACGGCCGTGCGCGCCGTCGGCGGACGCGTGGCGCTGATCCCGTGGGTGATGTTCGCCGTCACCGGCGTCCTCACCGGCATCGGCGCGGTCAGCCCCGCCGCGTGCGCGATCATCGGCCCGATCGCGCTGGGCTTCGCCGGGCGCTACGGCATCAGCCCGCTGATGATGGGCATGTTCGTCGTGCACGGCGCCCAGGCCGGCGGCTTCTCGCCGATCAGCATCTACGGCGTCATCACCAACTCGGTGATGGAGGACGCCGGCCTGCCCTCGAGCGAGATCACCGTCTTCCTCGCCAGCCTGGTCGTCAACACGGTGATGGCCGCGATCCTCTTCGTGGTCCTCGGCGGCCGCAAGCTGATGGCGCTGCGGATCGACCCGGACGACGACGACACGCTCGACGACGACCTGCACCGCGGCGGAGTCACGGTGCCGGCGCGGGGGATGGGCGCGACCGCCCCGGTCGGCACCCAGGCCCAGGGCGTGCGCCGCGACCAGGTGCTCACCCTGGTCGCGTTCGTCGGGGTGGCTCTGGTCGCCCTCGTCTTCGACAAGAACATCGGCTTCGTCGCCATCACGGCCGCGGTCATCCTCGCGATGCTCTCGCCCAACGAGCACAAGGACGCCATCCGCCAGGTGGCCTGGCCCACCGTGCTCCTCGTCGCCGGCGTCAGCACCTACGCCACGATCCTCACCACCGCCGGCTCGCCGGAGTTCGTCGGCAGCTGGGCCGCCGGCCTCGGTGCGGCCGCCATCGGTGCCCTCGTCCTCTGCTACGTCGGCGGCGTCGTGTCGGCGTTCGCCTCCTCGACCGCGCTGCTGCCGGTCATCATCCCGATCGCCGTGCCCCTCATCGCCGACGGCGGCATCAACGCGGCGATGTTCGTCGCGGCCCTCGCCGTCGCCTCGACCATCGTCGACGTCAGCCCGTTCTCGACCAACGGTGCGCTCATGCTGGCCAACAAGCCCGACACGATCGAGGAGCCGGTCTACTACAAGCAGATCCTGACCTACGCCTTGATCGTCACCCTGGCCGGGCCGCTGCTCGTCTGGGCCGCCCTCGTCCTCCCCGGATGGTGAACCCCGACATGACCGACGCGACCGCATCCCCGACCGGCCCGCTCTCCGACCTCCTGGTCGTCGACCTCACCCGCGCGCTCGCCGGCCCGCACGCCACCCAGATGCTCGGTGACCTCGGCGCGCGGGTGATCAAGGTCGAGGCGCCCGGCAGCGGCGACGACACCCGCGGCTGGGGACCGCCGTTCGTCGGCGAGCCCGACGCGCGCCAGTCGACCTACTTCCTCTGCACCAACCGCAACAAGGAGTCGATCGCGCTCGACCTCAAGGACGACGTCGACAAGGACGTGCTGGTCGGCCTCGTCGAGCGCGCCGACGTGCTGGTCGAGAACTTCCGCACCGGCGTGCTGGAGCGCCTCGGCCTCGGCATCGAGGAGCTGATGCGCCGCAACCCGCGGCTCGTGGTGCTCTCCATCACCGGCTTCGGCCACGACGGTCCCGAGGGAGGTCGCGCCGGCTACGACCAGATCGCCCAGGGTGAGGCGGGCCTGATGTCGCTCACCGGGTCGGGTCCCGACGACCCGCAGCGCGTCGGCGTGCCCATCGCCGACCTGCTGTCGGGGATGTACGGCGCCTACGGCGTGCTCGCCGCGCTCCACGAGCGCGAGCGCACCGGCAAGGGCACGGTCGTGCGTACGTCGCTGCTCGCGTCGGTCGTCGGGGTGCACGCCTTCCAGGGCACCCGCTGGACCGTGGCCGGCGAGGTCGGGCGCGCCCAGGGCAACCACCACCCCTCGATCGCCCCCTACGGCCTGTTCCACTGCCGCGACGGCGCGGTGCAGATCGCGCTGGGCAGCGAGGGGCTGTGGAAGCGGTTCTGCGAGGGCTTCGGGCTCGACCCCGAGGCCGAGGGGATGGCCACCAACGGCGAGCGGGTCGCCCGCCGCGAGGAGGTCATCGAGGTGGTCGAGCGGGCCTTCGCCGACTGGGACGCCGAGCCCCTGCTCGCCCGCCTCGCCGAGGTCGGCGTGCCGGCGGGCAAGGTGCGCACGCTCGACGAGGTCTATGTGTGGGACCAGGTCGCCAGCCAGGGACTGCTCGTCGACGTCGAGCACCCCACGCTCGGCGACATCACCCTGCCCGGCCCGCCGCTGCGGTTCTTCGACGCCGAGGGCACCGAGGTCACCCGGCGCGACCACGTCGCCCCTCCGCTGCTCGACCAGCACGCCGACGAGATCCGCTCGTGGATCGGCGGGGGCGGCGCGTGACCGCGCGAAGGGGCCGAGTGGGCGCGTCCTGACCGCGCATCGGGGTCGAGTGGGCGCGTCCTGACCACGCATCGGGGCCGAGTGGGCGCGTCCTGACCGCGCATCGGGGTCGAGTGGGCGCGTCCTGACCGCGGAGCACCTGTGCGACGATCCGGCATGACCTCCCCGGCTGAGCTGCTGACCCTGCCCGACGGACGACGGCTGGAGTACCTCACCGGCGGCGCCCCCGACGGCCTCGCGCTCGTCCACCACTCCGGCACCCCGAGTGCCGCGGTCGTCGACCCGTCCCTGTGCGACGCCGCCGGGCGAGCCGGCCTCCGGCTGGTCACGTGCTCACGCCCGGGATACGGCGCCTCCACCCCCCGGCCCGCGCCGGAGGGATGGCCGGTGCCGCTCGTCGCCGACGCCGACGACACCGCGGCCCTGCTCGACCACCTCGGGATCGACGAGTTCGTCACGCTCGGCCACTCCGGCGGCGGGCCGCGCGCCCTGGCGTGCGCGGCGACCATGCCGCAGCGGTGCCGGTCGGTGGCCCTCCTCGCGGGCGTCGCCCCGTTCGACGCCGCCGGGCTCGACTGGAGCGCCGGCATGGGTCCGGAGAACGTCCGCGACTTCGCGGCCGCGGCGTCCGGTCGCGAGGCCTACCTCCCGATCGCGACCGAGCAGGCCGCCGAGCTGGGCGCCGTGACGGCCGACGACATCGTCGCCGCCTTCGGTGGCCTGGTCGACGAGGTCGACGCCGCTGCCCTGACGGGCGGGTTCGCCGGGTACGTCGCCGCATCCTTCCGCCACGCCATGGCGCAGGGACCCGGTGGCATGGTGGAGGACACCCTGCAGATCGTGCGGCCGTGGGGCTTCGACGTCGCCGAGGTCACCGTGCCCACCTCGGTCTGGCAGGGCGCCCACGACAAGATGGTGCCCTTCGAGCACGGTCGCTGGCTCGCGGCCGCGATCCCCGGCGCACGGGCGCACCTGTTCGACGACGAGGGACACATCTCGCTGGTCGCGAGGTTCGAGGAGATCCTCGCCGACCTGCGCGACCTCGCGAGCGCCTGACGGCCCCGGCCCCTGACGGCCCGGCCCTCGGCCTGAGGGGAGGGTCAGCTGGCCTTCCTGGCCTGCTTCTTCGCCGCGGTCTTCTTGGTCGTGCTCTTCGTGGCGCTCGACTTCTTCGCCGCCGCCTTCTTGGCGGGCGCCTTCTTGGCCGAGGGCTTCTTCGCGGCGCTCTTCCTCGCCGGCTTCTCGTCCTCGTCGGAATCGGCGTCAGAGGAGTCGGAGTCGTCGGACGAGGCGGCGTCCTCGCCGCGGGCGCTCTTGGCGGCGGCGACCGACTTCTGCAGCGCGGCCAGGAGGTCGACGACCTCGCCGGAGGTCTTGGTGGAGGTCTCGGTGCGCTTGATCTCCCCACCCTCGATCTTCGACTTCACGAGCGCCTCGACGGCGCCGGCGTAGTCGTCCTCGAACTCGGTGGCGTCGAAGTCGCCCGACAGCGTCTCGACGAGCATGTGGGCCATCTTGACCTCCTGCGGCTTGGCGTCGTCGACCTCGACCTTGAAGTCGGGGGTGCGCACCTCGTCGGGCCACATCATCGTCTGGAGCACGATGACCTCCCCGGCCTCGGTCTCGCGCACCCGCAGCACCGCGATGGTGGTGCGCTGGCGCAGCGCGACGGTCACCACCGCCATCCGGTCGGCGTCCTTGAGGGCCTGGCGCAGCAGGGCGTAGGGCTTGGCGCCGGCGCCCTCGGGCTCGAGGTAGTAGGACTTCTCGAACAGCAGTGGGTCGATCTGCTCGCGAGGCACGAACTTCTCCACCGCGATCTCCCGCGACGACGTCGAGGGCAGCTCGGCCATGTCGTCGTCGGTGAGGATGACCATCTCGCCGTCCTCGGTCTCGTAGCCCTTGGCGATGTCGGCGTAGGCCACCTCCTCGCCGTCGAGGGAGCAGACCCGCTGGTACTTGATCCGGCCGCCGTCCTTGGCGTGCACCTGCCGGAAGGACACGTCGTGGCTCTCCGTGGCGGCGTAGAGCTTGACCGGGACACTGACCAGGCCGAAGGAGACGGCACCCTTCCAGATCGCACGCATGCACCGACGATAGCCGCCGCCACGGACGGTCGTCTCCCCTCGCGGGGTGCCGCCCGCGCGCCCTGGTGCCAGACTGCACCCCGTGCGCCCGATGCTCGCCAGCAAGACCGACCGCGTGCCCGCGGGGGCCGAGTGGCTGCACGAGGTCAAGTGGGACGGCGTACGCGTGCTCGTCGACGTCCGCGACGGCGGCGTGCGGATGACCAGCCGCAACGACAACGACGTCACCCCGGCCTGGCCCGACCTGGCCGTCTCGCCGCTCGGCGACCGCGACGTCCTCGTCGACGGCGAGGTGATCGCCCTCAACGAGCGCGGCGTCCCCGACTTCCGGGTGCTCCAGCACCGCATGCACGTGCGCAACAGCCGGGAGGTGGCCCGCCTCGTCACGGCGGTGCCGGCCACGCTGATGGTCTTCGACCTCCTGCGCCTCGACGGCGACGACCTCACCTCCCGACCGCTGGAGGAGAGGCGGGCACTGCTCGAAGGGCTGCCGCTGGCCGACTCGACGTGGCAGGTCCCGGCGTCGTACGACGACGGCGACATGCTCTTCGAGGCCACCCTGCAGCAGGGCCTGGAGGGGGTGGTGAGCAAGCGCCGCTCGTCGCGCTACCGCTTCGGCGCCCGCAGCGAGGACTGGCGCAAGCTCGCCCACCGCCACCGTGGCTCGTTCGTCGTCGGTGGCTGGCGCCCCCAGGTCGGCACGACCGACCGACTCGCGGCCCTGCTCGTCGGCGAGCAGACGCCCGACGGCCTGCTCTACCGCGGACGGGTGGGCAGCGGCATCGCCGGCGCCACCAGCGCGCGGCTCGCCGGCCTGCTCGCCCCGCTCGCGACCGGGACGTCGCCGTTCGCCGACGAGGTGCCGCGGGTCGACGCGGCCGGCACGTTCTGGGTGGAGCCGCGGGTCGTGGTGGACGTCGACACCCACGGGCTGGGCTACGACCGGCTGCGCCAGCCGTCGTTCCAGGGCGTGCGGGACGACGTGACGCCCGAGGACCTCTCCCGAGGGGAGCGGAAGGCGTGAGCGAGGTGCAGGTCGACGTGGAGGGCCGCACGCTCACCATCAGCAACCTCGACAAGGTGCTCTACCCGCGCACCGGCACGACGAAGGGGGAGGTGCTCAACTACTACGCGCAGGTCTCCCCGGTCCTGCTGCCGCACCTGCGCGACCGCGCCGTCACCCGCATCCGCTGGCCGCACGGCGTCGAGGGATCGAGCTTCTTCGAGAAGAACGCGCCCTCCCGCACGCCGTCGTGGGTGCGCACGCACGAGGTGCCGACCACGGGCTCGCGCTCGGGCAAGGGCGACGGCACCATCCGCTTCCCGATCTGCGACGACCTCGCCACCCTCACCTGGCTGGCCAACCTCGCCGCCCTCGAGCTGCACGTCCACCAGTGGACCGTCGACGCGAAGGGCCGGCCGCGCAACCCCGACCGGCTCGTCATCGACCTCGACCCCGGCGAGCCCGCAGGGCTTCACGAGTGCGCGCAGGTGGCGCTGCTGGTGCGCGACGCGCTGGTCGAGCGCGACCTCGGCTGCACGCCCGTCCTCAGCGGGAGCAAGGGGCTGCACCTCTACGCCCCGCTGCCCACCGGGCGCGGCAGTCTCGACAGCGACGGCACGACGGCCCTGGCCAAGGAGGTCGCCGAGGAGCTGATGAGGGAGCACCCCGAGCAGGTCACGAGCGTGATGACCAAGGCCAAGCGGCCGGGCAAGGTGTTCCTCGACTGGTCGCAGAACTCCGGCTCCAAGACGACCATCTCCCCCTACTCGCTGCGCGGCCGGGAGCGACCCACCGTCGCGGCGCCGCTGACCTGGGCGGAGGTCGAGGAGGGGGCCGCCGACGACCTCGCGCTCGAGCAGCTCTCGATGGACGAGGTGCTCCGCCGGGTCGCCGAGCTGGGCGACGTCTTCGAGGCCTGACACCCCCAGGGGTGAGGCGGACCACGGCCGTCCGATTCGCCCCACCGTTTGCTGGAAGCGCCTCTATGCTCTCGCCATGGCTCACGACGTGCTGGTGGTGGAGGACGAGGAAGACATCGCCGTCCCCCTCATGCGCACGCTCGAGCGTGAGGGCTACGAGGTCAACCGGGTGTCCGTGGGCTCCGAGGCCGTGTCGTTCGCGGTGGGCGCGGGGCCGGCGCTCGTGATCCTCGACCTGGGCCTGCCCGACATGGACGGCATCGACGTGTGCCGCCAGATGCGCTCGGGCGGCTACCTCGGCGGCATCATCATGGTGACCGCCCGCGCCGGCGAGCTCGACCGCGTCGTCGGGCTCGACGTCGGTGCCGACGACTACCTCGCCAAGCCGTTCGGCCTCGCCGAGCTCCTCGCGCGGGTGCGGGCCCTGCTGCGCCGCAGCGGCGGCGCGCCGGCGCACGACGCCACGACCGTCACCACGTCCTCGGGCCTGCGCATCGACGCGGGCTCGCGCCGCGTGCACCTGGGCGAGCGCGAGATCGCGCTGACCGCCAAGGAGTTCGACGTCCTCGCCGTCCTCGCCACCCACCACGACAAGGTCGTGTCGCGGGAGACGCTGATGACCGAGGTGTGGGACCAGAACTGGTACGGCTCGACCAAGACCCTCGACGTCACGATCGGGCGCCTGCGCAGCAAGCTGGAGGCCGCCGCGGCCGGCGAGAAGGTCGTCGCGATCCGCGGGGTCGGCTTCCGCCTCGAGACCGGCACCTGACACCGCGGGCTAGCGTGGCAGGGTGCCCGACACCCCCCAGCACCACGACGTCCTGATCGTCGGCGGCGGCAACGCCGGCATCTCGCTCGCCGCCCGCCTGCTGCGTGACGGGGCCCCCGACGTCGCCGTGGTCGAGTCCCGCCCGGTGCACCGCTACCGCCCGCTCCTCAACTACGTCGGCGGTGGCGAGGCGACCATGGCGTCGCTCTCCCGCCCGGCGGATCGGGTCGTGCCCGAGGGTTGCACGGCGCTGCGCGACGAGGTCGTCGCGGTCGACCCGTCCGGGCCGTCGGTGGAGACCCGCTCGGGTCGCCGCCTCACCGGCACGACGCTGGTGGTGTGCCCCGGTCTCGACGAGGACTGGGACGCGACCCCGGGCCTGCGCGAGGCGTACGCCAGCGGGTGGGCGGCCTCGACGTTCGACGACGACACCGCCGCGGGTGTCTGGCCGGCGCTGCGCGGGGTGCGGTCGGGGCGCGTCGTGTTCACGGTCCCGCCCGAGCCGGCGCCGTGTGGCGCGACCGCGCTCAAGCCGCTCTTCATGGCCTGCGACCACTGGCGCCGTGCCGGCGTGCTGCACGACGTCGACGTCCACCTGGTGCTCCCCGGCCGCACGCCGCTGGGCCTCGACGGGCCGGACGCCAGCCTCGAGGCGGCGCTGGCGTCGTACGGCGTCACGGTCCACCGCGAGTCGCTGGTCACCGGGCTCCACGACGGCCGGGTCACGCTGGTCACGCCGACCGGGCCCGACCGGCTCGACGACGTCGCGTTCGCGCACGTCGTGCCGCACTACCGGGCGCCCGGCTGGGTGGCCGACTCCGGCCTCGCCGGGGGCCACCCCGCGGGCCTGGTCGACGTCGACCCGCTGACGATGCGGCACCGCCGCTTCCCCGACGTGTGGTCGCTCGGCGATGTCGCCGACCTGCGCACCCGGCCCTCGGGGGGAGCCCTGCGCAAGCAGGTCGCCGTGCTGGCGCCCAACCTCCTCGCCGCCCGCACCGGGGGGCCGATGGCGCACTACGACGGCTACACCGTCATGCCGATCACGACCGCGCGGCGCCGGCTCATGCTCGTCGAGGTGGACCGCGACGGCCGACCGCGGCCGAGCGTGCCGTTCCCCGACCTCACCGTGCCGCGGGCGGTGACCTGGTGGGTGGACCGGTACGCCCTTCCGCAGGTCTACTGGCGCCGCATCCTGCGCGGCCGCGTCTGAGGCGACGCGGCCGCGTGCCCGGGTCGCTCAGGCGTCCTGGTGGTCGTCCTCGACCGCCGCGCGGAGCTTGGCCTCCTCCTCGGCGGACAGGTTGGTCTCGATCAGCTCGCCGCGGATGCCCTCCTCGCGCAGGGAGCTGTGGACGCGGTCGATCACGGCGTCCGAGCTGAGCACGAAGAGCGCCGAGGTGCCCGGCGTGACCTTGGAGCGGACGTCCTTGATGAACTTGTCGTCGATGCCGATGTCGGTCAGGGCGCCGATGAGGGCGCCGGTGGCGGCGCCGACGGCGAGGCCGATCAGCGGGATGAAGAAGATGATCCCGAAGAGCAGGCCCCAGAACATCCCGCCCAACAGTCCCGGGCCCCAGAGGTCGTTGGCCTGGCGCGTGCGGGGGCGCTTCTTCCCCTCGGGCCACGACACGGTGGCGGCGTCGAGCACCGTGATGAGCTCCTGGCGTTGGAGCTTGAACAACGCCTTCTCCGCCTGCTCGGCGCCTTCCGGGGTGTCGAACTTCCACACGGTCAAGGTGGCCATGTCTGCTCCTCCGAGTTCGGTCCAGTGAGTCGGCCACGGGTCGTGGTCGCGATCCCGACGCTATGTGCGGCCGACGGGGGGGAACAGGGGCCAACGACACGGGTCCCCGCGCGCTCGTGCGGAGGCGGTGCCGGTCGGGTGGCGTACGCGTCCCGGGGGCTGGTCGGGCCGGTCTCAGTCGGTGTCGGTGGCCGGGCGCGGCCGGCGCCCGACACGGGCCGGGCCCGCGGTGCGAGCGGCGTGCGCGCACAGCAGGCCGCCGATGACGAACCACGGCTCGACGGCGACCAGGAGGTAGGGCGGCATGGGCCCGTCGGGCACCAGCAGGAGCAGGGACAGCAGCCCGATCGCGCCTCGGACGAGCAGCAGGACGGCCGTGACCTGCAGGACGCGGCGCCAGCCGGGGACGTGCGTACGAGGTCGCAGCGCGAGCCAGCCGCACAGGAGGGCGCCGAGCACCGAGGCGACGGTGACGCCCCAGTTGTAGGCGGAGAACCAGGTCGTCCCGAGCGCGGCGTCGGCGGCCCCGCTCTCGGCGCCGAGACCGCCACGGCCCCCGAACGCCCAGTAGAGGTGCGGCGCGGCGAACAGCAGCGCCCACAGCGCCAGCGCGCCGTGGGCCGTGCGGGCGGCCCGCTCGTCGACCGGCTGCGGGGCGGCGCCGGACCCGGCCGGTGTCGCGATGGGCTTCCTCGTCACTCGACCATGATCGCGACGGGGGTGCTCGCAGACCATCGATATTGCAGCCGCGGGGTCGGGGGCGGCGTCGCTAGCCCAGATCGTAGGACAGCCAGATGCGGTGCACCCCGGTGTCGTCCACGGTGATCCCGCCGGTCCCCGAGATCGCGCTGAGCTCGCCCGAGCCGCTGGACGGCACGATGGCGAGGTGCTCGGCGGTGCGGTCGGTGCCGGAGGTGCTGGCGGAGTGGACGAAGTTGAAGGCCCCGCTCCGCTCGCCCAGCGATCCCTCGAACGCCTCGACCGCGACGTAGGTGCCGACAC
The DNA here is from genome assembly GCF_058134345.1 of Nocardioides sp. Z24_21. Taxonomy (NCBI): domain Bacteria; kingdom Bacillati; phylum Actinomycetota; class Actinomycetes; order Propionibacteriales; family Nocardioidaceae; genus Nocardioides; species Nocardioides sp. Z24_21. The sequence continues at coordinate 567,769 of NZ_JBYTTH010000001.1, read as the reverse complement.
CGGTCGTGTCGTCGAACACCGAGGTGAAGACGGTGGCGGAGCGGCCGGAGAGCTCACCGGCGAACTCCTTCAGCATCACCGCCACACCGATGGGCAGCCGCGCGGTGATCGCCGGCTCCGGACTGATCGAGGCGGGCTGGAACTCCGCCACCGTGAAGGTCGCTTCGGCACGCATCGCGCGAGACTAGTGCCGTGGCTGCCGGGCACGCACCTGCTTTCCGGGGGCTGGTGCGACGGGTCACCGCGATGCGGCGCCCCGCTGGACGACACGCCACCACCGGCGACGGGCGAGCCTCGTTCGTTCGGCGTGCTCGGCTGCGCGGATGTGGTCCTGCGCGATGGCGAGGAACATCTCGGGATAGGCATCTCGGAACGGCGGCATCAGGGGTACTCCTTCGGGTCGTCCGGATCCGCTGTCGCCGGAACCGGGTCTACTCGTCCGACGAGGACCGAGGCGCCACCATCGACAGACCGGTCGACGACCTGCCGATCCCACCCGGGTCCTGTCGATCGTGGCGCCGGCGGTTCGTCGTAGGAGTAGACAGACCCCGGAGAGAGCACGAGAGGACGCGCGCGATGGCGAAGTACATGATCCTGATCTACGGCGACCAGCAGCAGTGGGACGAGATGACGCCCGAGGAGCAAGAGGCTCTCTACGCGGCGCACGCGGCCTTCGCGGCGTCAGCGGGGCCCCGGATCCTCGACAGTGCCGAGCTCCAGCCCCCACCCATGTCGACGACGGTGCGCTCGGATGCCGGCGGTCGGATCGTCACGACGGACGGGCCCTTCCTCGAGACCAAGGAGGTCCTCGGCGGCTACTACGTCCTCGAGGCCGCCGACCTCGACGAGGTGCTCGCGCTGGTCCCCGGGCTGCAGGAGGTGCATGCCCACCACAGCGGCGTCGAGATCCGCCCGCTGGTGGACCACGGATGAGCGGTGAGGTCCTCGCTGCGCTCGCTGACGCGCACCGCACCGACTGGGCCCGGATCCTCGCGACCACGGCCCGGGTGACGGGGGACCTCGGCCTCGCGGAGGAGTGCACGCAGGACGCCTACGCCCGCGCGCTGGAGACGTGGTCGCAGTCGGGCGTTCCGTCGCGGCCGGCCGCCTGGCTGACGCAGGTCGCCCGCAACCGGGCGCTCGACATCGTGCGGCGCGACTCCGTGTGGCGGCGTTCGCTGCCGCAGCTGGTGCAGAGCGCGTCGGTGCCGGGCCCGGAGGACGGTCTCGACGACGACCGGCTGCGGCTCATCTTCACCTGCTGCCACCCTGCGCTCGCTCGCGAGGCGCAGGTCGCGCTGACGCTGCGGCTGGTCTGTGGGATGTCCACCGTCGAGGTGGCCCGTGCCTTCCTCGTGCAGGAGTCGACGATGGCCGCGCGGATCACCCGGGCGAAGAAGAAGATCGCGGTGGCCGCGATCCCCTACCGGGTGCCGACCCCCGACCACCTGCCCGAACGCGTCGGAGCCGTCCTCGAGGTGGTGCACCTGATCTTCACCACCGGGCACACAGCACCCGTCGGGACCCAGCTCGTGCGTCACGACCTGGTCGACAACGCCATCGGTCTCGCCAGGTTGCTGCGCACGCTCATGCCGAACGACCCGGACGCCGCCGCCCTGCTCGCCCTCTTCCTCATCAACGACGCGCGGCGTGCGACACGGGTGGGCCCCGATGGCCGGCCCCGCGTCCTGTCCGAGCAGGATCGGTCGCAGTGGGACCGGGCCGCGATCGCGGAGGGCACGCGCCTGCTGAGCGCGGCGCTGCGGAGCGGCCCCCCGTCCCGCTACGCCCTGGAGGCAGCCGTGGCGGCGGTCCACGCCGATGCGCCGACGTGGGAGGCGACGGACTGGGGGGAGATCGTCGACCTCTACGACGTCATGATCCGCCGCTTCCCCTCCGCCGTCGTCGCGCTGAACCGTGCCGTGGCCGTCGGCCTCCGGGACGGCCCGCGAGCCGGGCTCGAGGCGCTCCGGCCGCTGATGGACGAGCCGGCACTGGCGACGTACGGCGGATACCTCAGCGCCGCGCGGGCCCACTTCCTCCTGAGCCTCGGCAGCCACCGAAAGGCGCTCGAGGCGTACGAGGAGGCGTTGGCGCTCACCGACAACGAGGCGGAGCGTCGATTCCTCGCCGGGCGGCTCGAGGAGGCGCGGCACGGCCCCACGACCGCGCAGGACCGGTGACGACCCGGTCCGCGACGACCTTTCGGGCCGCGGTCAAGTCCTAGGGTTCGTCAGCAGACGCCGATGAGTTCCACAGCGGCGAGCCGATCCTGGTCGTGGCGTGCAAGGCGTCGGTGAACGCCGGACCGGGCAACGACCTCGTCATCGCCGAGGCCGAGTCCGGCGACCGCGACGGCGCTGAGATGGGCACCCCGGAGTGCGGCACGTACCGCGCGGTCGTGAACGGCGGCCGGGGCGACGACACGATCAAGGGCACCCCGGGGGACGACCACCTGGACGGCGACCGCGGCCGCGACGCCACCAAACGGCCGCGGCGGGCGCGACACCTGCGACGCCGAGCGCCGGGTGCGATGCGACCGTCGCACCTGACTGGCACGGCCCTCTGCTCGTACGCAGCCGGGGACGCTGTGCGGACCGGGTGGTCAGGATGACCGCCGAGCGGCCCTCCATTCGTCGAACGCCTCGCGCGACGTCCTGGTCGGGGTGTACCCGAACACCGCCTTCAGGCGCGTGTTGTCGAGCACCGGGCGATACTGCAGGAACCGCGTCTGCTCCGGTCCGTACGGGGAGAGGCCGATTCGCGACGCCACGGCGAGCGCGCCCCGCAGGACCGGCTCGGGGACGGTCAGCACCGGCTTGCCGAGCAGTCCGGCGATCTCGGTGATCGTCAGCGCGCCGTCGCCCGCGACGTTGAAGACGCCGGTGACCGACCCGGTCACGGCCCGCTGGATGATCGCGACGACGTCCTCGTCCCAGATGAACACGAACGGCGACTCCGACCCGCGGATCCGCAGCAGCCGCCTGCGCTCGAACAGCGCGGTGATCTGGTTGTCGACCGACCGCCCGAGGATGGTGCCGATGCGCAGCACGACCTGCTCCAGGGAGGGGTAGGACGCGAGCATCTCCTCGACCAGCCGCTTGTGGTGGCTGTAGGCGAACTCCTCGTTGCCGCGGACGGGCTGGTCCTCGGTGATCCAGGCCGGGTTGTCCGCGTGGTAGCCGTACGCGGCCCCGCTGGAGGAGACGACCACGCGCCGCACCCCGGCGGCGACACAGGCGTCGAGGACGTGGCGCGTCCCGGTGACGTCGACGGCGTGCTCGAGCTCGCGGGTGGAGCCCGGGCCGGGGGTGACGATCGACGCGAGGTGGACGACCACCTCCGGCCGCTCGGCCGAGATGACCTGCGAGACCTGCTCCGCCGAGGTCACGTCCATGACCACGCTCGGTGGCCGCAGGTCGGTGCTCACCACCTCGTGTCCGGCCGCGGCCAGCCCGCGCACGACCGACGAGCCGAGGAACCCGCCGCCTCCGGTGACCAGGACCTTCATGCGGTCACCTCCGCCGAGGTCGTGGCGGGTGCCGTGCCGCGGACCCGCCGCCAGGCGACGGCGACGGTGAGCCCGGCGATGATGTCCCAGATGCCCCACCAGGCCGCGACCAGCGCCATGCCCCCGAGGCCGTCGAAGTAGGTGAACACCAGCAGCAGACCGAGCCCGGCGTTGCGGATGCCGACCTCGAAGGTCATCGCCCGGACGCTGCCGTCGGGCAGGCGGGCGCCCTTGCCGACGGCGTACCCGAGCGCCAGGGCGAGCGCGTCGTGCAGGAACACCGCGATCAGCACGACCCCGATGTAGTCGACGAAGACGTCCCAGTTGTTGGCGACGCCGATGACGATGATCCCGGCGAGCGCGACGTAGGACAGCGGTCCGACGATGCGGTGCCCGACCGCCGCGATCCGGGGCCACAGCCGGGCGATGGTGATGCCGAGGGCGAAGGGGACCCCGATGACCAGCCCCACCTCGACGAGCATGTCGCTCGCCGAGAGCGAGATGTCCTCGAGGATCGCCTTGCCCGTGGGGTGCAGGCCGCCCCAGAACGCGACGTTGAGCGGCATCAGGAAGATCGCGAGCACGTTGCCGACCGCGGTCATCGACACCGACAGCGCGACGTCGCCGCCGGAGCGGTGGGTGAGGATGTTCGAGACGTTCCCCGGCGGGCAGCAGGCCACGAGGATCAGCCCGAGTGCGAGTGAGGCACGCAGGTCGAGCACCAGCGTGAGCAGGAAGGTGATCGCCGGCAGGGCGAGGAACTGGACGAGCACGCCGACGGTGATAGCGAACGGGCGCCTGAGCGCGACCGCGAAGTCCTCGAGCCTCGTGTCCAGCGCGATACCGAAGAGGATCGCGCCGATGACGATCTTCAACGTCGTCAGCGAGCCCTCCTCGAAGACGATCCTGATGGTGTCGACGTCGGTGGCCATGGGGGTCATGCCTGGAGCCTCTCGATCTCGGCGCGCACCGCGGAGCGGTAGGCGTCCTTGTTGACGTAGTAGGACATCCGCTCCAGTCCGAGGTAGCGGTATCCGCCCGAGAGGTCCGGCCGGGGCCCGCCGACGCGGGCCTCGAAGTCGCGTGCGGCGGCCGGGTTGTCGCTGCGCGCGCGCAGGTACGCCGCCACGAGCTCGGCCTGCTCGTAGCGTCCCTGCCAGCCGATGCCGGAGGCCTCGATCATGCCGAGCACGAAGAGGTCGGGGTCCTCCTGCGTGAAGATGTTGAGGTAGAGGTCCGGCGCGCTCCCTCGGCCCTTCCAGCGCAGCAGCGCGGGGTCCAGGAACGGGTAGTGCAGGTGGTAGCCGGTGGCCAGCACGATCACGTCGTACGCGCTCGTGCTGCCGTCGACGAACTCGACCTCCCCTCCGGCGAACCGGCGGACGTCCGGTCGGACGGCCAGGTCGCCGTGGCCGAGGTGGTGCAGCACCAGCGAGTTCACGATCGGGTGCGACTCGTAGATCTTGTAGTCGGGCCTGGGGAAGCCGAACTTCACCGGGTCGCCGGTGAACAGCTTGAGCACGCGGGAGTCGATCGCCTGCTTGATCCGCGGCGGCAGCGGCCTGCCCTGGTTGAGGGTGTCCGCGGGCTTGCCGAACAGGTACTTCGGGACGAAGTAGTAGCCGCGCCGCACCGACATGTCCACCGAGGCCGCGTGGTGGACCGCGTCGACGGCGATGTCGCACCCGGAGTTGCCGGCGCCGATGATCAGCACCCGCTTGCCCGCGAGCACCGTGGGCGACTTGTAGGCGCTGGTGTGGAACATCTCGCCGTCGAAGGATCCCGCGAACGCCGGCACCGACGGCTCGCTGAGCGTCCCGTTGGCGGCGATCACGCCGGCGTGGCGGCGTTCGACGGTCCCCGCCGGACCCGTGGAGACCACCGTCCAGGAGCCGTCGCCGGTCGGCCGCGCGGAGACGACCTCGGTGCCGAACGCGAAGCCGTCGGTCAGCGAGTAGGTCTCGGCGAAGTTGCGGAAGTAGCCGAGCAGCTCGCGGTGCGAGGGGTAGTCGGCGACGTCGGCGCGCATCGGGTGCTCGGCGAACTGCGTGGTGGTCTTCGACGAGATCAGGTGCGCGGACTCGTAGACGGTGCTCCGCGGCCCGCCGATGTCCCAGAGTCCGCCGACGCCGGACGCCAGCTCGTAGCCCGACCAGGGGATGCCGGCCTTCTGGAGGTTACGGGCGGCGGCCAGGCCCGAGGGGCCGGCCCCGATCACGGCGTAGGTGTCGCGGGTGTCGTGGGTCACGCCGGGCATGATGTCGGCATGCGCCCCGTGCTCGCCACTCCGGGGCGACACGCGCACCCTCCACGCCGACAGCCCGCGTGAGGGGCTGCTCTCCACAGATTGGTCCAGACCTCTGTTTTGCGCCCGCTCGGTGCGGGTAGTTTCCGAGTGCCGGCAACCTTCTCGGGATGGGGGCACCACCATGACGCTGGCGCGTCCAGACACCGCAGACAACAGCATGGTCGAGGCCCTCGACGCCCGCGTGCGCGAGCAGGTGCGGCGCGAGGGTGTCGACCCGCAGCGCGAGCCGGCCGTCGTGCGCCGCATCGCCGAGGACGTGGTGCGCGCCCACGACGAGCTCAGCCTCACCGGAGCGGTGGCCCCGATCGCCGACGACGGTGCGGTGGTCGGCGAGCTGGTCGCCCGGCTCTCCGGCTTCGGCCCGCTCCAGCCCTATCTCGACGACCCCGAGGTGGAGGAGGTGTGGATCAACGACCCCAGCCGGGTCTTCATCGCCCGCCGCGGCCGCCACGAGCTCACCAACCTGCGCCTCGACGCCGCGCAGGTCGACGAGCTCGTCGAGCGGATGCTGAAGTCGAGCGGGCGCCGCCTGGACATCTCCACCCCCTTCGTCGACGCGATGCTGCCCGAGGGCCACCGCCTCCACGTCGTGCTGGAGGGCATCGCGCGCGGGTTCACCGCGGTCAACATCCGCAAGTTCCTGCTGCGCGCCCACCGGCTCTCCGACCTCGTGGCGCTCGGCAGCCTCACCCCGCAGGCCGCCCGCTTCCTCGAGGCGTCGGTGCGTGCGGGGATGAACATCCTCGTCGCCGGCGGCACCCAGGCCGGCAAGACGACCATGCTCAACTGCCTGGCCGCAGCCGTGCCCGGCGGCGAGCGGGTCGTCAGCGCGGAGGAGGTCTTCGAGCTGCGCTTCAGCCACCCCGACTGGGTCGCGATGCAGACCCGGCAGGCGGGGCTCGAGCAGACGGGCGAGATCGTGCTGCGCGACCTGGTCAAGGAGGCGCTGCGGATGCGCCCGAGCCGGATCCTGGTCGGCGAGGTGCGCGCGGCCGAGTGCCTCGACCTGCTCCTCGCGCTCAACTCGGGGTTGCCCGGCATGTGCACCCTCCACGCCAACAGCGCCCGTGAGGCGTTGGTCAAGATGTGCACCCTGCCGCTGCTCGCGGGCGACAACATCTCGGCCCGCTTCGTGGTGCCGACGGTGGCGAGCAGCGTCGACATCGTGGTGCACCTCGGCCTGGGCGCCGACGGCTTACGCCGGGTCAACGAGGTCGTGTCGGTGCCGGGCCGGGTGGAGGCCGACATCATCGAGGTCGAGCCGATCTTCGTGCGGCACGGCGGCGAGCTGCGCCGCACCGGCGGAGTGCCGGCCCGGGTCGAGCGCTACGAACGGGTGGGCATCGACGTCCACCAGGTGCTCGCGTCCGAGGAGGTCGGTCGCTGATGGGCGCGCTCGTCGGGCTGGGGGTGGGCGTCGGCCTGCTCCTGATCTGGTCGGCGTTCGTCCTGCCGCGGCGGCCGAGGTCCGGGGCGCCGACCTCGACGGCGCTCAGCCGGCTCCTCGGTCGTGCCGGGCTCTCCGACGTCACCCCGGCGAGCGTCCTGACGCTCTGTGCGGTGCTCCTCGCGGTCGCCTTCGCGCTCGTGCAGGCCGTCTCGCGCACCCCACCGGTCGCGTTCACCTTCGCCCTCATGGCCGCCTACCTGCCCATCGCCGTCCTCCGCCAGCGCGCGACCCGGCGGCTGCGCGAGTTCGCCGAGGTGTGGCCCGAGGCGGTCGACAACCTCGCCAGCGCCGTGCGGGCCGGCCTCTCCCTGCCCGATGCCGTCGCCGCCCTCGGCACCAACGGGCCGGAGGCGCTGCGCGCCGACTTCTCCCGGTTCGCCCTCGACTACCAGGTCACGGGGCGGTTCGGCGAGTGCCTCGATCGGCTCAAGGACAGGCTCGCCGACCCCGTCGGCGACCGGGTGGTCGAGGGCCTGCGGCTTGCCCGCGAGGTCGGCGGCGGAGACCTCGGCCGCCTCCTGCGCAACCTCTCGGGGTTCCTGCGCGACGACGCGCGCACCCGCTCCGAGCTCGAGTCGCGGCAGGCCTGGACCGTCAACGGCGCCCGGCTGGCCGTGTCCGCGCCGTGGATCGTGCTGCTCCTGATGTCGTTCCAGACGACCGCCATCCGGCAGTACGCCTCACCCGGCGGCGTGCTGGTGCTCGGCATCGGCTTCGGCGTGTGCGTGCTCGCCTACGCCGCGATGATGCGGATCGGCCGGCTGCCCATCGAGAAGCGGATCCTGTCGTGAGCACCGCGGTGTGGGGCGCGTTCCTCGGCGGCACCTCCGGGGCCGGGCTGTTGCTCGTCCTGACGCGGGTCGCGGTGCTGCGGCGCCCGCTGCTCTCGGTGCGGGTGCTGCCCTACCTGCGCGACGTGCCACGCCTCGACGAGACCGCCGTCCTGCGGCCCGTGGTGTCGACGCCGACCTCGGCGGCCGCGCGGATCTTCGGGCCATCACTGCGCCGGGCGGCCGACGTGGTCGAGCGGGTGCTCGGCGGGAGCGCGTCGGTGCGCCGTCGGCTCCAGCGCGCCGGGCTCGACCGGACCGTCCAGGACTTCCGCACCGAGCAGGTCGTGTGGGGCCTCGTCGGCTTCGCGGCCGCCGCCGCGGTCGTCCTGCTGCGCGCGCTCGGCGGGGTGGGCGGCGTCGCGTCCGGCCTGGTCTTCTGCCTGCTCGGCTTCGCGGGCGGCGTCTCCCTGCGCGACAACCGGCTCAGCACGCAGGTGAAGGAGCGCGAGCGCCAGATCCTCGTCGAGTTCCCCACGGTCGCCGAGCTGCTGGCCCTGTCCGTGGCGGCCGGGGAGAGTCCCGTGGCGGCGCTCGACCGGGTCGTGCGCCGCAGCAACGGTGCCCTGTCCGACGACCTCGCCCAGGTGCTCGCCCGGATCCGCACCGGCGAGCCCGTCGGCGCCGCGTTCGAGTCGTTCGCGCGCTCCACCGGCCTGCCCATCGTGGCCCGGTTCGCGACGGGCATCACCGTGGCGATGGAGCGTGGCACCCCGCTGGCCGACGTGCTGCACGCCCAGGCCGCCGACGTACGCGAGGCGGGCCGGCGCCTGCTCATCGAGACGGCGGCGCGCAAGGAGATCGCGATGATGGCTCCGGTCGTGTTCTTCGTGCTGCCGGTGACCATCCTGTTCGCCTTCTACCCGGGCGTGCTCGGCCTGCGCCTCACCACCCCCTGATGCCTCCAACGAAAGGACACGTCATGCCTCCACCCCTCTCGAGACCCCTGCTCCACCTCCACCTCGTGCACCTCGACCTCGCAGGCCGCCGCCGCGACGACCGGGGCGACGTGCCGGGGTGGGTGATGGTCACGCTGATGACCGCCATCGTCGTGGCAGCGCTCACGCCCTTCGTCAGCGACGAGCTGCGCTCCCTGCTGTCGCGGGCGTTCTCGATGGTCAGCGGCTAGGCCGGACGTGCTCCGCGGCACCCGCCCCGGCGAGCGAGGGGCAGCGGTCGTCGACTTCGTCCTCGTCCTGCTGGTCCTGCTGCCGCTGGTCATCGGCATCCTCCAGCTCGCGCTGGTGCTGCACGTCCGCAACACCCTCGCCTCGGCCGCGGCCGAGGGCGCCCGGCACGCCGCGGTCGCCGGGTCGTCCGCACCGGCCGGCCAGGCGAAGGTGCACGAGCTCGTGGACGGCGCGCTCTCGCGCGACTTCGTCCACACCGTCACCGTCCGACCCGCGCTCGTCGGGGGCGCGCCCGGCTACGTGGCCGTCGTCGAGGCCGACGTCGGCCTGCTGGGGCTCGGTCACACCGGGGTCCCGATCCGCGTCACCGGCCATGCCGTGGCGGAGGTGCCGACCCCGTGAGCCTGCCAGTGGTCCGGCGCCGCGACGAGCAGGGCTCGGCGCTGGTCGAGCTCAGCTGGCTGGCGATCATCCTGCTGGTGCCCCTGGTGTGGATCGTGATCTCGGTCTTCGAGGTCCAGCAGGGGGCGTTCGCCACCAGCGCCGCCGCGCGTGCGGCCGGTCGGGCCTACGCACTCGCTCCCGACGACGCGACCGGTGAGCGCCGAGCCGAGGCCGTGGTCAGCCAGGTTCTCGCCGACCAGGGCGCGCCGGGCCAGCGCGCCCGGGTGACGGTCACGTGCGACGCGCCGGCGGGCGACTGCCACGTCGGCACCTCGGTCATCACCGTGCGCGTCGCCTCGGGTGTCCGGCTGCCGTTCTTCCCCGCGATCCTCGGCAGGGGGTCGGCGAGCTTCTCCCTCGACGCGACGCACACCGTCCCGATCGGCCAGTACGTCGAGTCCGGGCCGGACGAGCCCGATGGGTGAGCGTGACGAGCAGGGCCAGGTCACCCTGCTGATCATCGGCTTCGCGAGCATCCTGCTCATGGCGATCGTGGTGGTCATCGACGCGTCGGCCACCTACCTCCAGCGCCAGGGCCTCGACAACCTCGCCGACGGCGCCGCCCTCTACGGCGCCGACCTCGGCTCGGCCGGCATCTACGAGCAGGGCCTCGACGGCGAGCGGCTCACCCAGCAGGAGGCCGCGGTCGAGGCCGGGGTCCGCGACTACCTCGCCCGCGCCGGCGCAGGCGCGAAGTACCCCGGCATCCGGGTCGGCGTACGCGTCGACCCCGTCGGGCGCTCGGTGACCGTCCGCCTCAGCGCGCCGCTCGACCTCCCGCTGACGATCCCGGGATCGCCGGCCAGCCCGCTCGTCGGCGCGAGCAGCACCGCTGCCGTGACCGTGGTGCCGGGCGGGTGACGGCAGGCTCGCGCACTCGGTCGGCGCAGGTCAGGAGCCCGGTCCCTGCAGGTAGGCGAGCACGGCCATCACGCGACGGTTGTGGTCGTCGTCGGGCGGCAGGTCGAGCTTCATGAGGATGTTGCCGACGTGCTTCACCACGGCGAACTCGCTGACGAAGAGGCGCGAGGCGATGGCCTGGTTGGAGAGCCCTTCGGCGAGGAGGGCGAGGACCTCGCGCTCCCGCGGGGTCAGGCGGGTCAGCGGATGGGTGGTGGTCCGGAGCAGCTGGGTGACGACCAGCGGGTCCAGCGCGGTGCCGCCCGCGTGCACGCGGTGGATGGTCGCGAGGAACTCGGCCACCTGGGTGACCCGATCCTTCAGCAGGTAGCCGAAGCCCGCACCCGACGCGGAGTCGAGCAGGTCGGTGACATAGCTGCGCTCGACGTACTGGCTCAGCACGATCACCGGCAGGTCGGGACGACGTTCGCGGAGCCGGGTGGCGGCGCGCAGGCCGTCGGCCCCGAGGTGCGGCGGCATGCGTACGTCGGTGATCAGGATGTCGGGCCGGTGCCGCTCGGCCGACGCGGTGAGCGCGTCCGCGTCGCCGACGGTGTCGACGACGTCGAGCTCACCCATGCTCAGGATCGCCTTGAGCCCTTCGCGGAGCAGGGCGTTGTCCTCGGCGAGCACGACGCGCAGGGTCATGGCCGGTCCCCGATCGGTGCGGTGATCCTCGCGCGGGTCGGACCGCCGCCGGGGGAGTGGAGCTCGAGGCGGGCGTCGATGGCCGCCAGCCTGTCGCTGACCCCGGTGAGTCCCGCGCCGGTCGGGTCGGCGCCCCCGCGGCCGTCGTCGGAGACGGTGATCACCACGCTGCCGTCCTGCCTGACGACACTGATCCCGACGCGGCCGGCGTCGGCGTGCTTCGTGACGTTGCTGAGGAGCTCGGCGGTGGCGAAGTAGAGGGACGCCTCGAGGTGCGGGGGCAGGCGCCCGCCGAGCCTGTCGTCGATGGTGACGGGCATGGGTGCCCCGCTCGCGAGCTCTCCCAGGGCAGCGGTCAGGCCGTGGTCGTCGAGCACCTGGGGATGGATGCCGCGCACGAAGCGGCGCAGGGTCTCGAGCACCGACAGTGACTCGCGTTGCGCCTGCGCCACGAGGGGCCGGGCGGAGTCGTCCTCGGGGATGACGGCCAGGGCGAGGCCCAGGGTCATGGACACGCGCAGCAGCTCGGGCTGCACGCCGTCGTGGAGGTCGCGCTCGATGCGTCGGCGCTCGACGTCGAAGGCATCGAGGATCCGGGCCCGGGACGTGGTCGCGGCGGCGAGGTCCTGCTCCAGCCGCTCCTCGCGGCCGAGGAGCACGGCGTGCGCCAGGCGGGAGTCGAGCGCCGCGAGCCGCGGCGCACCCACCAGGAGTGCGGTCAGGCAGCCGAGACCGATGAGGGCGACGACGATCGCCGGGCCCTGGTCGTCGATCCGCCAGGGGCCGAAGTCGACCCGGTCACCGCGCGAGACCAGCAACGGCGCGAGCGCCGCCACCGCGGAGACGAGCGTGACGACGAGGACGAGTGCCGTGACCGCGGACCTGACGGTGAGCGTGGTGGCGAGCCAGGCGAGGGACGGACCGTCCAGCCAACCCCTCGGTCGAGCCGGCGCCCTCGTCCGGAGACGACGCCGCGACCGGGCGGCCAGGGGACGGGCCGTCGCGAGGGCCAGCAGGCCGGAGAGCACCAGTGCGGCCAGCAGGAGGGACGCACCGGCGACGCGATCCGGGCCGAGGAAGGCCTGCTGCGCCCCGAGGACGCCGGGGATGAGGCCCAGCGTCATGACGAACCACACCGCCAGGACCTCCAGCGCGCTCGCGGCGAGACGCAGCACGGCGAGCACGGCACCTGGTCGACCGGGCATGGCGGCCATCCTAGGAGGAACAGGACGCCCGGACGGTATGGCTGGCCCTACCCTCGACGCGGCAGCTGGCGCCAGTGAGCACGGACCGGATCCGCGGTGGACTGGAGCCATGAACACCTCAGACGTCCTCACGATCCGCGACGTGAGCCGTCGCTTCGGCACACGTGACAACGTCGTGTACGCGCTGCGGGGTGTCTCACTCGCCTGCGCCCCGGGCACGTGGACCACGGTCATGGGGCCGTCGGGATCGGGCAAGTCCACGCTCCTGCAGTGTGCGGCGGGACTCGACCGCCCCACCGAGGGACAGGTGGCCCTCGCCGGGCACGACCTGTCGGCGCTGGACGACGACGAGCTGACCCAGCTGCGGCGTACGACGATCGGGTTCATCTTCCAGGGCTTCAACCTCATCCCCGCGCTCACGGCCGAGCAGAACGTCACGCTGCCGATGCGCCTCGCCGGGCGCCGGGTGGACACGGCTGCCGTCCGCCGCGTGCTCGCCGACCTGGGGCTCGGCGAACGTGCCACCCACCGTCCGCGGGAGCTCTCCGGCGGCCAGCAGCAACGGGTGGCGATCGCGCGCGCGGTCATCACCCGGCCGGCCGTGCTGTTCGCCGACGAGCCGACCGGAGCACTCGACACCGCCTCGGCCGCCACCGTCCTCGACCTCGTGCGCGCCCTGGTCGACAGGCACGACCAGACGGTCCTGATGGTCACCCACGATCCGACGGTGGCCGCCCGTTCGGACCGCGTGGTGTTCATGCGCGACGGATTGGTGGTCGACCAGGCGAGCGGTGAGACGTCGGCGCAGATCGCGGCCCGTCTCGGCGGGCTGGAGCAGGTGCGATGATCGTCCTCACAGTGCGGGTGCTCCGCGACCGCTGGCACCTCCTGCTGGGCACCTTCTGCGCCATCGCGATCGGCGTCGCGCTCGTCCATGCCGGGCTGAGCATCGCCAGCACCGTCGCGTCCGCGTCGCCACCGGCCGGCCTGTCCGCCGCGGAGCAGGCCGCCTACGAGGCGCGGCTCAGCGGCGCCAACACGCTCAACGGCCTGGCGAGCATCCTCGGCGTCTTCCTGACGATCTTCGTGGTGCGCTCCACCGTCGACTTCGCGATCACCGAACGACGACGAGAGCTCGCGCTGCTGCGGCTCGCCGGGCTCAAGCGGCGCCAGCTCCGGCTGCTGCTCCTCGGGGAGGCCGCCCTGCTCGGGGCGGCGGGTGCCCTGGCGGGGGCGGTCCTCGGCGTGGTCGTCGCTGCGGTCCAGGTCAGGATCTTCGTGGGCCTGGGGGTCCTGCCCGACGACGTGCACGTGGAGTGGAGCACCGCCCACCTGGTCGCCGACGCGGCGGTCGGCATCGGAGTCGCGGTGGCGGGTGCGCGCGCGGCGAGCAGACGGGCCACCCGGATCACGCCGCTCGAGGCGCTGCAACGTCGCGGCGCCGAGGGCTCGGCGATGACGCGGTCCCGCTGGATCTGGGGCACGCTCGGCGCCCTCGTCACCCTCGCCCAGATGGCCGCGGCGGTGGCCGTGGGGGGCATCCTCGGCCCCCTCCTGCTCGCGCTGGGGATCATCATCACCGGCTCGATCGCCATGAGTCAGCTCAGCCCGCTGCTGGTCCCGCTCCTCGCCTGGGCCATCGGCCCGGCGGTCCGTGACCCGCTCGGCCGGCTCGCCCTCGCGAAGATCCGTGGCGACGCCCGCCGTGCCGCCCAGGTCGCCGCGCCCCTGATCGTCCTCGTCGGGCTCGTCGTGGGCCTCCAGGGCCTGCTCGACACCCAGACGAAGGCCGGCGAGCTCGAGATCACCACGCTCACCCGCGCAGACCTCCTCGTGCGCACCCACGGCGACCCGTCGCGGCGGGTCGCGGCCGTGGACGGCGTCGCCAGCGCCGACACGGAGGTCCAGGTCCCGGCGCGGGTCGAGATCACCCGGGGTGACGCCGTCCGCGCGCTCCGGGGGACGGTCCTGGCCGTCGAGCCCTCCCGGTTCGGCGTCGTCCATCCCCACCCTCCGCGCAGCGGCAGCACCGCTGCGCTCGATGCCGGTCACATCGTCTTCGGGCCGGGTGTGGAGGATGCCCGGATCGCCGGCCGCATCCGACGCATCACGCTCACCGTGGGCGGCCGGACCCGGGTCCTGCGGGAGGCCGCCCGCACGGGCGAGGGCCTGGCGGCCGCCGACTGCTGCTACGTCGCGCGACAGGCGGTCCCGGACCGGATCCTCGCCGGCTCGCCCTCGACCGTGCTCGTGACCCTCGAGCGCGGAGCTGCCCCCGACGAGGTCCGCAGCGCCATCGAGGCGCTCGCCCTGGGCGAGGTGACCAGCCAGGAGGAGGAGGTCGCGGAGCTCACGGCGGCGAAGGCCGACGACAACCGGGCGGTGATGACGGCCCTCGTCGGTGTGGGCAGCGTCTATGCGCTCATCAGCCTGTTGAGCACCCTCGCGATCGCCATCACCCAGCGTCGCTCCGAGCTCGCCGTGGACCGCCTCGCCGGCATCACCCGCCGGCAGGTCGTCCGGGTGGTCCTCACCGAGACGGCGGCCATCCTGCTCATCGGCCTCGTCCTCGGGACCGTGGTCTCCGTCGCCGCCCTGGTCGGGCTGTGGGTCGGGACGTGGCGCCACCTCGGGTCGCCGGCCGTCGCCGTTCCCTGGCAGCTGCTCGGCGGCGTGAGCGTCACCGTCGCCCTGCTGGCCGCGGGGACGGCGACGGTGGCCGCACTCGTCGCGACCAGGCGCCCTCCCGTCCATGACATCGCCACCCAGGAGTGACCCAGGAGTGACCCAGGAGTGACCCGGGAGTGACCCGGGAGTGACCCGGGGAGCCGCACCAGGGCCGCCACCGCTGTCGTCGTCGCGACGCCGACCGGGGGAGCCCCGGCTGGGACACGCGTCACCCTCGACGGGACGGCCCCACCCCATCGAATGGGTCGGGGGAGGGACTAGCGGCGCGTCGCCGGTACGTTCGTCGCATGATCGAGACCTGGCCCGGCACTGCCTATCCCCTGGGAGCCACGTTCGACGGCACCGGCACCAACTTCGCGCTCTTCAGCGAGGTCGCCGAGCGCGTCGAGCTGTGCCTGTTCGACCCCGACCCGGACGCCCCCGGCGGCTTCGTCGAGACCCGGCTCGAGGTCACCGAGGTCGACGCCTACGTGTGGCACTGCTACATCCCGACGGTGCAGCCCGGCCAGCGCTACGGCTACCGCGTGCACGGGCCGTGGGACCCGTCCCGCGGGCTGCGCTGCAACCCCAACAAGCTGCTGCTCGACCCGTACGCCAAGGCGACCGCGGGCGAGATCGACTGGGACCAGTCGCTGTTCGCCTACAACTTCGGCGACGAGGACTCGCGCAACGACGACGACTCGGCCGCGCACATGACCCACGGCGTGGTGATCAACCCGTTCTTCGACTGGGAGGGCGACCGGCGCCTGGACATCCCCTACAACGAGTCGTTCATCTACGAGGCGCACGTCAAGGGCCTCACCCGGCTGCACCCCGACGTCCCGGAGGAGCAGCGCGGCACGTACGCCGGGCTGGCGCACCCGTCGATCACCGCCCACCTGCAGAAGCTCGGCGTCACCGCGATCGAGCTGATGCCGGTGCACCAGTTCGTGCAGGACTCCACCCTGCTCGAGAAGGGCCTGCGCAACTACTGGGGCTACAACACCCTGGCCTTCCTGGCCCCGCACGCCGACTACGCGTCGAGCAAGCAGGGCCAGCAGGTGCAGGAGTTCAAGGCGATGGTCAAGGCGATGCACGCCGCCGGCATCGAGGTCATCCTCGACGTCGTCTACAACCACACCGCCGAGGGCAACCACCTCGGCCCGACGCTGAGCTTCAAGGGCATCGACAACGCGGCCTACTACCGCCTCGTCGACGACGACCAGCGCTACTACATGGACTACACCGGCACCGGCAACACCCTCAACGTGCGCCACCCGCACTCGGTGCAGCTGATCATGGACTCGCTGCGCTACTGGGTCACCGAGATGCACGTCGACGGCTTCCGCTTCGACCTCGCCGCGACCCTGGCCCGCGAGTTCTACGACGTCGACAAGCTGGCGACGTTCTTCGAGATGGTGCAGCAGGACCCGGTCGTCAGCCAGGTCAAGCTCATCGCCGAGCCGTGGGACATCGGGCCCGGCGGCTACCAGGTCGGCGGCTTCCCGCCGCAGTGGACGGAGTGGAACGGCGCCTACCGCGACACCGTGCGCGACTTCTGGCGCGGTGAGCCGTCGCTGGGCGAGTTCGCCTCGCGACTCGCCGGGTCCTCCGACCTCTACGAGCACTCCGGCCGGCGGCCCTTCGCCAGCATCAACTTCGTCACCGCCCACGACGGCTTCACGCTGCGCGACCTCGTGTCCTACAACGAGAAGCACAACGAGGCCAACGGCGAGGACAACAACGACGGCGAGAGCCACAACCGCTCGTGGAACCACGGTGTGGAGGGACCGACCGACGACCCGGAGATCCTGCAGGCGCGAGCGCGCGAGCAGCGCAACTTCATCGCGACCCTGCTGCTGAGCCAGGGCGTGCCGATGCTGCTGCACGGCGACGAGCTGAGCCGCACCCAGCACGGCAACAACAACACCTACGCCCAGGACAGCGAGATCAGCTGGGTGCACTGGGACGAGGCCGACCGGCCGCTGATCGAGTTCACCGCGGCGGTGGCCGGGCTGCGCGCCGACCACCCGACGTTCCACCGCAAGCGCTTCTTCACCGGCAACACCGTGCGCACCGGCGACGGCGAGCGCCTCAACGACATCGTGTGGCTCGACCTCGACGGCGCCCCGATGGAGGACGACGACTGGGAGGGCGGCAAGGCCATCGGGATGTACCTCAACGGCAACGGCATCGCCGGCAAGGACGCCCGGGGCGCCACGATCACCGACGACCACTTCCTGCTCTACTTCAACGCCGACGGCCCGGCGCAGGTCACCCTGCCGCCGGAGGAGTACGCCGCCGCGTGGGACGTGGTGATCGACACCAGCGGCGACGCCGACGCCGGCCCGACGCTGAAGGCGGGCGGCACGTTCGACCTCGACACGCACTGCGTCGTGGTGCTCCGCGAGCACTCCGACGAGGAGACCAGCTCCGACCACTCGGTGGCGGCATCACTGGCGGCCCGCTCGGGTACAGACGCCTCGTGACCGACGCCCCCACCCCCAGCCGGCCCGAGCGGCGTACGCCGCACAGCACCTACCGCCTCCAGATCAGCCCCGACTTCACGCTGCACGACGCGGCCCGGGTGCTGCTCTACCTCCACGACCTCGGTGTCGACTGGGTCTACCTGTCGCCGCTGCTGGCCTCCGAGCCCGGCAGCACGCACGGCTACGACGTCGTCGCCTTCGACCACGTCGACCCCGAGCGCGGCGGCGCCGAGGGCCTGGCCGCGCTGTCGGCCGAGGCCCGGCGCCTCGGCATGGGCGTGCTGGTCGACATCGTGCCCAACCACGTGGGCGTCGCCACCCCGGCGGAGGGCCCGTGGTGGTGGGACGTGCTCAGGCTGGGGCGCGGGTCCGAGTACGCGTCGGCGTTCGACGTCGACTGGGCCGCCGGCGACGGCCGCATCCTGATCCCCGTGGTCGGCGACGACGACGAGGACGCGATCCACCTCGCGGTGTCGGAGGCGGGGGAGGGCGAGGTGCGCTACCACGACCACCGCTTCCCGCTCGCCCCCGGCACGTCCACGCTGGAGGAGCAGCACTACGAGCTGGTCAGCTGGCGCGCGGCGGACGACGACCTCAACTACCGCCGGTTCTTCGCCGTCAACACCCTCGCCGCGGTGCGGGTGGAGGACCCCGAGGTCTTCGCCGAGACCCACGCCGAGGTGAAGCGGTGGTTCGACGAGGGCCTGGTCGACGGCCTGCGGGTCGACCACCCCGACGGCCTCCGCGACCCCAAGCGCTACCTCGACGACCTCGCCGCCCTCACCGGCGGCGCCTACGTGCTGGTGGAGAAGATCCTCGAGCCCGGCGAGCACCTGCCCGCCGACTGGGCGACCGCCGGCACCACCGGCTACGACGCGCTCGCGCTGATCGACCGCCTGCTGACCGACCCGGCCGGCGAGGCGCCGCTGACCGCGTTGGAGGACCGGCTGCGCGGCACCAGCGTCGACTGGGCGCAGATGGTCCACGACAACAAGCGCGCCGTCGCCGACGGGATCCTGCGCGCGGAGGTCCTGCGGATCACCCGCGAGGTCGAGCGCGTGCTGGAGTCGCGCGAGGAGCAGGCCGGGCCTGGTGCCGACTCCGACTCGGTGGCCGACGCGGTCGCCGAGCTGCTCGCCTGCTTCCCGGTCTACCGCTCCTACCTCCCCGAGGGCCGCGAGCACCTCGACCAGGCGTTCGCCGCCGCGCGTGCGCACCGCCCCGACCTCGCGGCGACGTACGACGTGCTGGAGCCGCTGCTCAACGACGAGTGGGGCCAGCCGGCACGCCGCTTCCAGCAGACCTCGGGCATGGTGATGGCCAAGGGTGTGGAGGACTGCTCGTTCTACCGGTGGTCGCGGCTGACGTCGCTCAACGAGGTCGGCGGCGACCCGTCGATCTTCTCCGTCGGCGTCGAGGAGTGGCACGACGCGATGGCCGCCCGCCAGCGCGACTGGCCCGACGCGATGGTCACGCTCTCGACCCACGACACCAAGCGCGGCGAGGACGTCCGCGCCCGCATCACCGTGCTCGCCGAGGAGCCCGGCCACTGGGAGCGGGCGCTCGACGAGCTGCTGCGGCTCGCGCCGGTCCCCGACCCGGGCTTCGGCTCACTGCTGTGGCAGGCGGTGCTCGGCGCAGCCTGGACCTGGGAGACGCCCGACCACCTGCCCGACCTGCGCGAGCGGCTCCACGGCTACGCCGAGAAGGCGATGCGGGAGGCCGGCGACCGCACCACCTGGACCGAGCCCGACGAGGCGTACGAGAAGCAGGTGCACGCGGCGGTCGATGCGATCTTCGACTCCGAGGAGGTGCGCGCGGTGCTCCTCGACCTCGCCGCGCGGATCGACGCACCCGCCCAGGCCAACTCGCTGTCGGCCAAGCTGCTCGCGATCACGATGCCGGGCGTGCCCGACGTCTACCAGGGCAGCGAGCTGTGGGAGACGTCGCTGGTCGACCCCGACAACCGCCGCCGGGTCGACTTCGACCACCGGGTCGCGGTGCTGGCCGGCACCGCCGAGGACGACGCGGCGACCAAGCTGCACGTCACCTGCACCGCCCTGACGCTGCGCCGCGACCGTCCCGAGCTGTTCACCGGCTACGCCCCGGTGGGCGCGACCGGCGCCGCGGCCGACCACGTCGTCGCCTACGACCGCGGCGGCGCGATCGCCGTCGCCACCCGGCTGCCCGTCGGGCTCGCCGCCGCCGGCGGCTGGGGCGACACCGTGCTGGAGCTCCCCGACGGCCGGTGGCACGACGTGCTCACCGGTCTCGACACCGACGGCCGGCTCGCCGACCTGCTCGCCGTCCACCCCGTCGCCCTCCTCGTGAAGGTGGGCTGACGTGCGCGGCCCGTTCGACGTCTGGGCGCCGAGGCCCGGTCGCGTGCGCCTGCACGTCGCCGGCGAGGTGGTGGAGATGACCCGCGCCGACGACGGCTGGTGGAGTCCCACCGGGCCGGTGCCGCCGGTGGGTGACGCCGTCGACTACGGCTACCTCCTCGACGACGACCCCGACCCGCGGCCCGACCCGCGCTCGCGTCGCCAGCCCGACGGGGTGCACGGCCTGTCGCGGCGCGACGTCGACACCCACGAGTGGCAGGACTCGGCGTGGACCGGCCGCCAGCTCGCGGGGGCGGTGATCTACGAGCTGCACGTGGGCACGTTCACCCCGGAGGGCACGTTCGCCGCGGCTGCCGGGCGACTCGACCACCTGGTCGACCTCGGCGTCGACTTCGTCGAGCTGATGCCGGTCAACGCCTTCAACGGCACCCACAACTGGGGCTACGACGGCGTCGGCTGGTTCGCCGTGCACGAGGGGTACGGCGGCCCCGACGGCTACCGCCGCCTCGTCGACGCCTGCCACGCCAAGGGCCTCGGCGTCGTGCAGGACGTCGTCCACAACCACCTCGGCCCCTCGGGCAACTACCTGCCGCTGTTCGGGCCCTACCTCAAGGACGGCCGCAACACCTGGGGCGACCTGGTCAACCTCGACGGCGAGGGGTCGGCCGAGGTGCGCCGCTACATCCTCGACAACGTGCGGATGTGGTTCGAGGACTACCACGTCGACGCGCTGCGCCTCGACGCCGTGCACGCGCTCAGCGACACCTCCGAGGTGCACCTGCTCGAGGAGATGGCGATCGAGACCGCCGCCTGGTCCGCCCACGTGCGCCGCCCGCTGACGCTGATCGCCGAGTCCGACCTCAACGACACGCTGCTCGTGCGCCCGCGCGAGGCAGGCGGCTACGGGCTCGACGCCCAGTGGAGCGACGACTTCCACCACGCCGTGCACGTCGCGCTGAGCGGCGAGACCACCGGCTACTACGCCGACTTCGCGCCGCTCGAGGCGCTGGCCAAGGTGTGCGAGCGGGGCTTCTTCCACGACGGCACGTTCTCGTCGTTCCGCGAGCGCGACCACGGGGCGCCCGTCGACACCGCGCACATGCCGACCTGGCGCCTGGTCGTCGCCAACCAGAACCACGACCAGGTCGGCAACCGTGCCCGCGGCGACCGGCTCGCCGAGCACCTCGACGACGACCAGCTCGCCTGCGCGGCGCTGCTGACGCTGGCCGGGCCCTTCACCCCGATGCTCTTCATGGGCGAGGAGTGGGCCGCCTCGACGCCGTTCGCGTTCTTCACCTCCCACCCCGAGCCCGAGCTCGGCACGGCGACCGCCGAGGGCCGGATCGCCGAGTTCGAGAGGATGGGCTGGGACCGCGACGAGGTGCTCGACCCGCAGGACGTCGCCACCTTCCACGGCTCCCGGCTCGACTGGGACGAGCGGACCGAGGGGCGGCACGCGGTGCTGCTCGACTGCTACCAGCGCCTCGGCCGGCTGCGGCGCGACCTGCCACAGCTCACCGACCCGTCGTTCGGCTCGGTCTCGTGCACCGTCGAGGGCCGGGTGTTCACCATGGCCCGCGGCGACCTGCTCGTCGTGGTCAACACCGGCGACGAGCCCGCCCGGGTCGAGGTGGGGGAGCGCGACGTGCTCTTCGAGACGCCGGCGGGCGTCGACCTGGGCGGCGGCACGCTGAGCGTGCCGGGCCACGCGGGGGCGCTGCTCGGCCCGGCCACAACTTTCGCCGGAGCCACCGCGTCTCCCTGACTGAACGGCCCGCAACCCCGGGCCCGCACACAACGGGGACGAACCATGAACCGCATCACCGCACTCGCCGCCACGGTGGCGCTCGCCGCCGGCTCGCTGGCGCTCACCGCGCCGGCCCAGGCCGCGCCCACCCAGGCCTACAAGGTCACCGCCAAGGCCAACATCGAGGTCGCCGTCGCCAAGGAGGACACGGTCAAGGTCCGCGGCCGCGTGACGCCGAAGGCCGCCGGCCAGAAGGTCGTGCTCCAGCAGCGCGTGGGCAAGAAGAAGACGTGGAAGGTGACCGGCAACGTCAAGGTCAAGAACAACGGCACCTACCTCCTCAAGGACACGCCCTCGACCCCGGGCCCCCGCGAGTACCGCGTGCTCAAGCCCGCCTCGAACGGGATCGCGAAGGGCTTCAGCAAGCCCGTCGCCGTCGAGGTCTACAAGTGGGAGAAGCTCGCCTACCGCACCAGTGGCCCCCGCGTGAACCTCGACGCGACCGGCGTCCTCATCGGCGCCGACTACTTCGGCCAGAGCCTGGCGACCACGACCTCCGGTGAGCCGGCGTCGGTGGAGTACACCCTCGGCCGCAAGTGCACCGCCCTGCGCGCGACGTACGCCCTCACCGACAGCTCGGCCACCGGCTCGAGCGGCGCGGTGACCGTGAGCGCCGACGGCGCCGTCCTGGCCACGCACCCGCTGGCGGTCGGCACGGTCGTGGCCGACGAGGTCCTCGACCTCTCCGGCGTCTTCCGCCTCAAGATCGACCTGTCCACCACCGCGACGCCCGTCGCGGTCGCCGCGGTGGCGACGCCCGAGGTGCTCTGCACGCGCTGACGCGCACCCGATCCGGCAGCGGCGCGCACGACCGGGGTCACAGGCCCGGGAGTGCGCGCCGCTGCTGCGCGTCCGGAGCCGCGATCAGGCCCCGACTGGCGTTTGGCCGTAGGGTTGGCTCTCGTGGCAGGCATCGACTACGACGCAGAGATCAAGCAGCTCCGGGCGACCATGAAGACCATCGGTCAGGTCCTCGACCTCGACAAGATGCGCGGCGAGATCGCCGACCTGGGCGAGCAGGTCGCCGCCCCCGACCTCTGGGACGACGTGGCGAGCGCCACCCGCATCACCGGCCGGCTCTCCGCCCTGCAGGGGGAGCTCGACCGCTTCACCGGCCTCGAGGCACGCATCGAGGACCTCGCGCTCATGGTCGAGATGGCGCAGGAGGAGGGCGACGCCGACTCGCTCGCCGACTCGGAGGCCGAGCTCGCCCGCATCAAGAAGTCGGTCGAGTCGCTCGAGATCCGCACCCTGCTGTCGGGGGAGTACGACGAGCGGGAGGCGATCGTCACGATCCGCTCGGGCGCCGGCGGCGTCGACGCGGCCGACTTCGCCGAGATGCTCATGCGGATGTACACGCGCTGGGCCGAGCAGCACAAGTACGGCGTCGAGGTCTACGACGTGTCCTACGCCGAGGAGGCGGGCATCAAGTCCGCCGAGTTCGCCATCCACGCGCCCTACGCCTACGGCACCCTGTCGGTCGAGGCCGGCACCCACCGCCTCGTGCGGATCAGCCCGTTCGACAACCAGGGCCGCCGGCAGACGTCGTTCGCCGCCGTCGAGGTGGTGCCGGTCCTCGAGCAGACCGACGAGATCGAGGTCGACGAGAACGACATCCGCACCGACGTCTTCCGCTCGGGCGGCCCGGGCGGCCAGTCGGTCAACACCACCGACTCCGCGGTCCGCCTGACCCACATCCCCACCGGCATCGTCGTGTCCTGCCAGAACGAGAAGTCGCAGCTGCAGAACAAGGCCTCCGCCATGGTGGTCCTCAAGGCCAAGCTGCTGGCGAAGAAGAAGGCCGAGGAGGCCGCGCTCAAGAAGGACCTCAAGGGCGACGTCGCCGCCAGCTGGGGCGACCAGATGCGCAACTACGTGCTCAACCCCTACCAGATCGTCAAGGACCTGCGCACCGGCCACGAGTCGGGCAACCCCAGCGCCGTCTTCGACGGTGACCTCGACGACTTCATGGAGGCCGGCATCCGCTGGCGCCGCGGGGCCGAGAAGGTCGACGCCTGAGGCCACGATGGGACTCTTCAGCAGGCCCGAGGTGATCGGCCCGGGCGTTGGGAGCGATGCGGACCGCACCCGGATCGCGGAGCTCGAGCGACGCGTCGCCTCGCTCGAGGCACAGCTGGCCCAGCTGGCCCGTGCCGCGTCGCCCGCAGGCGTGGCCCCGCTGACGGCGTCCGCGACCGAGCCCTGGCTGGCCGAGGTGCAGGCGCTCCGCCGCGCCGGCAAGACGATCCACGCCATCAAGGTCTATCGCGAGCACACCGGCGCCAGCCTCACGCAGGCCAAGGACGCCGTCGAGGCGCTGCCGGTCTGAGTGCCCGCTCCGCGGCGGCACCGGAGGCGCTGGTGACCCACCCCACAGGCCCCGCCGCGTCGACCTGGGGCCCTGCGGCGCGCGTTTGCCGGACCTGCGTACCCCTCACGTAGCCTCGATGCCGTGATTCGCTTCGAGAAGGTCACCAAGAGCTACCCCGGCCACCCCCACCCCGCGCTCGACAACGTGTCCGTCGACGTCGAGAAGGGGGAGTTCGTCTTCCTGGTGGGCTCCTCCGGCTCGGGCAAGTCGACCTTCCTGCGCCTGGTGCTGCGCGAGTACCGACCCACCTCCGGGCGGGTCTACGTCGCCGGCAAGGAGATCAACCGGCTGGCCAGCTGGAAGGTGCCGCGGCTGCGCCGCGACATCGGCACCGTCTTCCAGGACTTCCGGCTGCTGCCCAACAAGACGGTGACGGAGAACGTCGCCTTCGCCCTCCAGGTGATCGGCAAGTCCCGCAAGGAGATCAAGGACGTCGTGCCGGAGACGCTCGAGCTGGTCGGGCTGAGCGGCAAGGGCGACCGGATGCCCGACGAGCTCTCGGGCGGCGAGCAGCAGCGCGTCGCGGTCGCGCGGGCGTTCGTCAACCGCCCGATGATCCTCATCGCCGACGAGCCCACCGGCAACCTCGACCCGACGACCTCCGTGGGCATCATGAAGCTCCTCGACCGCATCAACCGCACCGGCACGACCGTGGTGATGGCCACCCACGACGCCGGCATCGTCGACCAGATGCGCAAGCGCGTCATCGAGCTCGAGAACGGCCACGTCGTGCGCGACCAGGCGCAGGGCGTCTACGGCCACCAGAACTAGAGCGGCGCCCCCGCCCGATCCGCACCCCCCCCGAACGAATCGAGATCCTTCCTCCATGCAGCTGCGCTACGTCTTCTCCGAGCTCGGCCAGGGCCTGCGACGCAACCTGACGATGCACCTCGCGGTGATCCTCACCCTCGTCGTGTCGCTGACGCTCGTCGGCATCGGCCTGCTGTTCCAGCAGCAGGCGACGCGGGCGGCCGAGCACTTCGGCAACCAGCTCCAGATCACCGTCTACCTGTGCCGGCTCAACGACTCCAACCCGGTGTGCCCCAACCCGGTGACCGAGGCACAGAAGGCCGAGATCGAGGCGGTCGTGGAGGCCAACCCCGAGGTCGCGAGCCATCGCTTCGAGTCCGGCGAGGTGGCCCTGGAGAAGGCCAAGGAGCTCTACGGCGAGGAGCTGTTCTCCGGCGACAACCCGGCGCTGACCGCCGAGGACATGCCGGAGACGATCTGGATCACCCTCGAGGATCCGCAGGAGTATGAGGGCATCATCAGCGCGGTGCAGGGCCTCGACGGGGTGTCGCGCGTGCGTGACCTGCGCGAGCAGGTGGGCCCGATCCTCACCACGATCACCAAGATGCGCACGTACGCCCTCGGCACCGCCGGCCTGCTGGTGCTGGCCGCGCTGCTGCTCGTCGCCAACACGATCCGCCTCGCCGCCTTCGCGCGCCGCAAGGAGATCGGCATCATGCGCCTGGTCGGGGCCTCGACGCTCTACATCGCGCTGCCGTTCCTCCTCGAGGCGCTGGTGACGGCCCTGATCAGCGTCGCACTCGCCGGGGGAGCGCTGGCGGCGTTCCTGCACTTCGCGATCGGCGACCTCGCCGCCAACCTGAGGTTCGTGCCGTGGATCGGGTGGAGCGAGTACTGGGTGGCCGCCGGAGCCATCGGGATCCTCGGCCCGGTGCTCACCTTGCTCCCGACACTCGTGTTGACGCGCAAATACCTCAAAGTCTGAGTCGCGGGGGTTAGCGTCTAGGCGTCTCGCCCGGCGCCAGTCGGGAGTGGCACCCTTCCCCGCTTCCCCGACGCAAAGGCTTCCCCGGTGCGTACCTTCCCCCGTGCCGCTCAACGACGCCTGGCCGCAGCACTTGTCGCGGTCATGGCCCTGAGCGTGTCCGCGGCCCATGCCGACGACCTCAAGGACAAGAAGAACAAGGTCGAGCGCGAGCTCAAGGGCGCCCACCAGGACCTCGACGCGTCCAGCGCCCAGCTGCGCAAGGCCACGGCCCGGCTCGCGGCAGCCCAGCGGCAGCTCCGGGTCGCCAAGACCCGGCTCGCCACCGCGCGCGGCAAGGTGGAGGTGGCCCACGAGCGCGACGCGCGGATGCAGGCCGCGCTCGAGGTCGCGGAGGCCGAGCTGGCCGCCGCCGAGGCGGCCCTGGCCCAGGGCCGGGTCGACCGCGACACCCAGCGGCAGAAGGTCGCGAGCACCGTCGCCGACATGTACTCCGAGGGCGACCCCGAGCTCCTCGCGTTCTCGTCGCTGCTCGGCGCCGAGTCGACCGAGGAGCTCACCCGCCGCGACGGCGTCCGCGACGTCGTCGTCGGCCAGGAGGCGCGCGAGTACGACGAGCTCAAGGCCTCCGAGGTGCTGCTCGAGGTGCGCGAGGACCAGGTCGCCGAGGCCCGTGACGACGTGGCCGTCAAGCGCGAGGCTGCCGCCGAGCACCTCGAGGTGATGCAGGCCCTCGAGGCCGAGGAGCGGGCCGCCAAGGACGCGGTGGTCGAGCTCGTCGTCGAGCGCCGCGACGCCCGCGTCGGCGCGCGCCAGGCCCGCGCGAAGGACCTCGCCAAGCTCCGCAAGCTCGAGAAGGAGCAGCAGCGGATCGAGGAGATGCTCCGCAAGCGAGCGCTCGCCGCGCTCCGCCGCCAGCGGGCCCAGGCCCGCTCCCAGGCGGCGCCCAGCCCGGGCTCGGGGATCCTCGCCTCCCCCGTCGACGGCTACGTCACCTCGCCGTTCGGCTACCGCTCGCACCCGATCTACCACTACTGGGGCCTGCACGACGGCGTCGACTTCGCCGGCGGCTGCGGCACGCCGCTGCGCGCCGCGGCGCCGGGCCGGGTGGTGTCGTCCTACTACAGCGGGGTCTACGGCAACCGCCTCGTGATCGACCACGGCGTGCTCGGCGGACGTGGCATCGCCACGATCTACAACCACGCCAGCGGCTACAACGTCGGCGTGGGCGACCGGGTCGAGGTGGGGCAGGTGATCGGGTTCGAGGGCAGCACGGGCTGGTCGACCGGGTGCCACCTGCACTTCACCGTGATGGCCAACGGCCAGGCCGTGGACCCGATGAACTGGCTGTAACGCGCTGGACAGGCGTTGGTGACGCTCTGGGAGGATGGGCCCATGGCGAAGGAGCAGGGCCAGAAGATGGTCGCGCAGAACAAGAAGGCGCGCCACGACTACCACATCGAGGACACGTGGGAGGCCGGCCTGGTCCTCATGGGCACCGAGGTGAAGTCGCTGCGGCAGGGCCGGGCCTCGCTGGTCGACGGGTTCGCCGAGATCGACAACGGCGAGGCGTGGCTGCTGGGGGTGCACATCCCGGAGTACAGCCAGGGCACCTGGACCAACCACTCCGCCCGGCGGCGCCGCAAGCTGCTGCTCAACCGCTCGGAGATCGACAAGATCGAGCGCAAGATCACCGACAAGGGCTACACGATCGTCCCGCTCGCGCTCTACTTCAAGGACGGCCGCGCCAAGGTCGAGATCGCGCTCGCCAAGGGCAAGAAGGCCTACGACAAGCGCCACACCCTCGCCGAGCGGCAGGCCAACCGGGAGAAGGTCGACGCGGTCCAGCGGCGGCTCAAGGGTCACCGGGACTGAGCCCGGGGTGACCGATCCCGTCGCGTTCGCCCGTGCCCTCGGCCTGCCCGGCCTGCAGGACCTGCACACCCACTTCCTCCCGCCGCGGGTGATGGCCAAGGTCCGTGCGCAGTTCGACGCGGCCGGTCCGCTCATCGGCCGGCCGTGGCCGCTCCACTACCGCGACACCGACGACGCCCTCGTCGAGACGCTGCGCTCGTTCGGCGTGCGTCGCTTCACTGCGCTGCCCTACGCCCACCGGGTCGGCATGGCGGAGTTCCTCAACGACTGGGCCGCCGGGTTCGCGCGGCGCGTGCCGGAGGCGGCGGTCTGCGGCACGTTCTTCCCCGAGCCCGGCGTCGCGGCGTACGTCGCCGCCCGGTCCGCGGCCCCCGAGCCGGTCGAGGTCTGGAAGGTGCACGTGCAGGTCGGCGCCTTCGACGTCACCGACCCCCTCCTCGACGAGGCGTGGGGCGTGGTCTCCGAGACCGGCGCCCCCGTCGTCCTCCACGCCGGCAGCGGTCCCGTCGCGACCGAGCACACCGGCCCGGCCCCGGTCGCCGCGCTGCTCGCCCGCCACCCGCGGCTGCGGCTGGTCATCGCCCACGCCGGCGCCCCGGAGTACGCCGACTTCCTCGGACTCGCCGAGCAGCACGAGCGGGTGGCCCTCGACACGACGATGGCGTTCACGCCGTTCTTCGAGGAGATGGGCGGCGCCTACCCCGACGACCTGCTGCCCCGGCTGCGCGACCTCGGCCTCGCCGGCCGGGTGCACCTCGGCAGCGACTTCCCCCACATCCCCTACCCCTACGGCGTGCAGCTCGAGTCGCTCGAGCGGCTCGGGCTCGGTGACGAGTGGCTGCGTGCCGTCTGCTGGGACAGCACGGCCACCCTGCTGGGCTGAGCGCCGCCTACAGGTGCGAGCCCCAGTAGTAGCCGCCGAACGCCAGGGCGACGCTGAGCACCAGCACCCCGACGCCGTAGGCCGCCGCCAGGCCGTAGCGCTTCTCGCGCACCAGCTGGACGGTCTCGTAGCTGGCGGTGCTGAAGGTCGTGTAGCCGCCCAGGAACCCGGTGCCCACGATGGCGCTCACGTCGGTCGAGGCGAGGTGGCTGGCGACCAGGCCGGTGAGGAACCCGAGCGCCGGCGAGCCGGTGAGGTTGATGATCGCCGTCGACCACGGGAAGGCCGACCCCTTCGTCCGGGCCTTGATCCAGGCATCGACGAGGTAGCGCACGCTGGCGCCCACCCCGCCGGCGACGACGAGCAGTGCGAAGAGTCCCGGCGTCATCGGCTGGCTCCTTCGCCGCGGGGGGACTGCGTGTGCCGGCTCGCCGCGAGGGCGATGCCCGCCAGGGTGGCCAGGCCGCCGACGACGAGCGTGCCGAGGGCGTAGACCGCAGCCACGCCCACGCGGGAGTCGTCGAGCAGCACGGCCGTGTCGGTCGCCAGCGAGCTGTAGGTGGTGAGACCCCCGCAGAAC
The DNA here is from genome assembly GCF_058134345.1 of Nocardioides sp. Z24_21. NCBI lineage: Bacteria > Bacillati > Actinomycetota > Actinomycetes > Propionibacteriales > Nocardioidaceae > Nocardioides > Nocardioides sp. Z24_21. The sequence goes on along the minus strand of NZ_JBYTTH010000001.1, from coordinate 538,594 downwards.
CCGGTGCCGATGAGCAGCTTGAGCCGCGACGTGAGCTGGGGCGGCGTCTCGTCGCGGGTGAGTGCCTCGTAGAGGAACCCCAGGACGAACGCCCCGAGCACGTTGACGACCGGCACCACGATGGGGATGCCGTCGGCGTTGGGCACGGCGAGCATGAATCCCTCACGCGCCCCGACGCCCACGATGCCCCCGGCCAGGACCAGCAGGACCGAGGTGAGTCGCGAGTCGTGCTGCGTCGCCGCGCTCATCGGCGCGTCCGATCCGGGGGCACGGTGATGCGTCCCCCGCGTGTGGCCCCTCCGGGACCAGTGCCCATGTCGTCCACTGTGTGCCTCCTCATGCAGTCGTCGGTTCAGCGGCGGGCTCGGCGGCGCCGACCGCCCCGGGGGAGACGGCCTCGAGGAGGGCCAGCAGGGTCTGGTTGACCAGGCTGACCTCCAGGAGGACCGCGTCGATGGTGCGTTGGGGCGCGTCCACGTCCGCCCCGTCGCCGACCGAGTCGTCGATCGCGCCCGGCAGCCGGCCGGACAGCGCCGTCGTGAGCGCAGCGACGTTCTCGCTGGTGGCCCGGCTCAGGGCGCCCCAGTCCAGGCTCGGGTCGACGCCCGGGTCGACACCCTCGGTGATCGCCCCCTCGACCGCCCCCACCAGCTGCCGGGTGTGGAAGACCAGGGACCAGGCCGCCGTGAGCTGGCTCTCCACGCCCCCGGGCTCGAGGGCCCCGGCCGAGCGGCGCAGCGGGTCCGCGGCGGTCGCGATGGAGCGCACGTGCCGGTCGGCGTCGAGGAGGCGTTGGCGCACCGCCGTCTGCGAGATCGCGTGGTCACCGGCCAGTCGCGACAGGCTCGCGGTGACGATCACGTCGACGTCCTCGACCAGCGCGGCGAGGTTGGCGTGGTAGTGGGTGCGGGTGTGGCGCGGCAGCACCAGCGCGGCGACGGCGAGCGCCACCAGCGCGCCGAAGACCGTCTCCAGCACCCGCTCCTCCAGCGCGAGGCTGGTCAGCCGCCCGAGGTACTCGTAGAGCATCGCGAAGATCATCGTCGTCCACAGCGCGGTGAGGGCCGGCGACACCTGGCGGTAGTAGGCGGAGGCGAAGACCGCCACGGCGAGGACCGGCAGCACCACCGCGGGGTCCGACCCGCTCTCCAGTGCGATCGCGAAGCCGATCGCCGCGCCCCCGACGGTGCCGGCGAGGCGTTGGGCGCCCTTGACCAGGGTCTCGCCGTCGGTCCCGCCCAACACCTGGTAGGCCGCGAGCACCGCCCAGTACTGGTGGCTCGAGGACACCAGCTCCCCGACCGCCAGCGCGAGGCCGGTCGCGACCGCGGCCTGGATCGCGTGGCGCGTCGACGGCGCGAGGGAACGCCCCGCCGGGGGAGCGTCCTCGGCGGCCTGGCGCGCGCCGGGCGCCACCAGCGCGTCGGCCCCCACCTCGCCCTGCTCGGCCAGGGGCACGGTGTAGGCGACCTCCGGGTCAAGAGCCGCGTCGACCGCGTCCCGCAGCTTCTCCGAGACGCGTTGCAGCTCGTCGATCGCCGCGTGCAGCGCACGCGCCTGGCGGGGCCAGTCCCGCGGCGGCTCCTCCTCCGTCCAGGGCGGCAGTGCCGCGAGGTCGGGACGCAGGTGGGCATCGGGCGTCGCCAACGCGGTCGTGCGGGCGAGATGGACCTGGAGCAGCTCGAGCCGACCGGCCAGCCGCGCCCGCAGCTCCAGCGACAAGGTGGTGCCGGTGACGTCGCGTGCGGCGGAGGCGAGGTTCTTGACGGCGAGCTCGGTGTCGAACAACCGCAGGCGCAGCGCCGCCGCGCGCTCGGGGGAGACGCCGATCGTCTCCTCGTCGCCGGTCATGCATCCTCCGATGAATGCACCGGCCCGGCGCAGCTGGCGCAGCTCGAGGTCGGCCCGCTTGCGCACGTCGCCGCTCCAGCGGGCCCACGAGATGGCGTCGACCAGGGTGTCCATCGCCGAGACCAGCTGGGCAGTGAATCCCTCGATGCCCTCGCGCAGCTCCTTGCGCGGGCGGGCGGGCAGCAGCACGTAGCACACGAGCAGCGCCCACAGCACGCCCACCGCGGCCGCGCCGAGGAACCACGGAGCGTCGCTGGGCTGCAGCCGGAGGATCAGCGCGAAGTAGTAGGCCATGAACGACACCCGGCCGATGGCGGCCCAGCGGGCGCCGAAGTGGCCCACCCACGTGCCGACCAGGGCCACGACCGCGAGCAGGACACCGGTGAGCGGTGTCGAGTCCGACACCAGCGCGCCGAGGAACACCACGACACCGATCGGCACGAGCTGCAGCACGCTGGTGAGCACCTGCCCGCGCTGCGACCTCTCGACGGCGACGCCCGTGCTCGTCATCGCGACGAAGCCGCCGAAGACGGCCGGCTGGATCGCGGCGCGGTCGGTGGCCGCATCGAGGAGGACGTAGAGCGAGGCCACGGCGAGGACGGCCGCGACGACGGAGCGCATCGCGGTGCGCAGCCGCGCGTAGCCGGGGTCGACCTGCGCGAGGTCGCGCTGCGCGAACCTCCGCCAGCGCGGCAGAGGGGTGAGGGTGGACCGGGCGCCGGCGGCCGTCGGGTCGCCCACCGGCGGCGGCTGCCCGCGCAGCACCATCTGCGCGGCGACGGTGGTGGTGTCGTCGAGGGCCGCGACGGGTCGGTCGCCGACGATCACGGGCTGGTAGTCGAGGTCGTCGCTGACCCCGAGCGTCAGCTGCTCGCTCCGGTAGGCGAAGGGCAGCCACCGGCTGTAGCGGGTGTAGGAGTCGTGCAGGTCGGCGAGGGGCTCCGTGCCGACCAGCCTCGCCATGGCGGTCTCGAGCTGCACGAAGCGCGGGACCCACTGGTCGGCGGGCGCCTGCTCGCCCAGGGCCTGGGCCCGGAACGTCTCGAAGCCGACCACCTCGGGGACGGGGCGCTCACCGAGGTGCACCGACTGCTCGAGCTGCTCGCCGAACTCGAGGAACTGGAAGGTGAGGGGCACCAGGCCCGGGAGGGTCGAGGCGGGGTGGCCCGACGGCAGGCCCCAGCGCAGGGCGCCGATCGTCCCACCGAGCATCCGCACCGCGTAGGGGAGGGCGAAGTGGTCGCGACCGCTCTGGAAGTAGTAGGCGGCGTGGTGCAGCCGCAGGCCGTCGGTGTAGGACGCGAACGACTCGGCGATGCCGTCGAGGTGGCCGTCGAGCCCGGACTGCTGGCCCCCCTGGAAGAACGGGGCGAGGCTGTCGACGGGGGAGCCCGCCCCGCGCTCCGCGGTGAAGAAGTGGCGGCAGAGCGCGTTGAGGTCGCTGATCACCGAGTAGACGCCGAGCAGGAAGGTGAGGATCAGCGAGATCAGCACGACGCCGCTCAGCGTCTCGGTGATGCTGAGGAAGCGCAGCACGTCGGTCTCGGCGGTGAGCGCCGAGCCACCGACCGTCGAGAGCTGGGCGGCGCTGAAGTACATGGCGTCGAAGAAGTCCAGGCTCGACCCCCGCCCGGAGACGGAGAACGACGTCGGGGTCATCAGCCCGCGGTAGATCAGCCCGAATCCGAGGATGACCCCGAAGACCCACACCAGGATCCCGATCACGACCTGCAGACCGGTCACCTGGCGCAGGGCGTACGGGCGCCACCGGCGAGGGAGCCGGCGGGTGACGCGGCGCAGCAGGTGCCACTGCCCGCGAGCGACCGGTCCGGAGAGGAATCCGGCCTCGTCGTAGTTGAGGACCGTGAGGAAGACGTCGGCGAGGGTCGCGGCGAGAACCGCGGCGCCGAGGACTAACCAGACGGTCTCCACCTCTGCAGGCTAACCGCATTTCCGGGCCGCAAAGCCAGGCCCGGCAAGGCTCATACCGATGGCACGGGCCGAACCTCCTGGGCCCTTGTGAAGGCGCACGGACGTGGATGAGGGTGAGGAATGCGCCCGGGGGAGACCCGCTTGGGCCGACCCACCACCAGCCCGCCCTCAGGAGGTCGACACAGATGCAACTGACTCCGCGTGAGATCGACAAGCTCTACATCTACCAGGTCGCCGAGCTCGCCCGACGTCGGCGAGAGCGGGGGACCAAGATCAACCTCACCGAGGCCCAGGCGCTCATCTCGGAGGCGATCATCGAGGGAGCGCGCGACGGCAAGTCGGTCGCCGAGTGCATGGAGCTGGGCAAGCACGTCGTCACCGAGGCCGACTGCATGCCGGGGGTGCGTGAGCGGCTCTCCCTGCTCCAGGTGGAGGCGACCTTCGTCGACGGCAGCAAGCTGGTGTCCTGCCACGATCCAGTGGCGGCGTGAGGGAGATGTCTTCGGTCATGTCCGGGCGGACCAGGACCGTCCTGGTCGCAGGGCATGAGAGCGACGGGGGCGCCGCCCTGGCGCCGATCGCCGACACCCTGGGCGCCGTCGTCACCACCTCTGGCCGGCCGTTGCACGACGTCGTGACGGCACTGCTCACCGAGGGGGAGGGCCGCGTCGTGGTCGTCCCGATGACCTGGGGCCGTGACCCCGTCATGGTGGCCGACACGGCGAAGACGCTGCGGTGGATCGCCGCAACGGCGGGCGCGGGACGGGTCGCGCAGAGCGCCGACTTCGGCACCATGGACCACCTGGTCGCGTGGTTGCGTCGCGCGGCGGAGAGGGTCTCGGCGCGACCGGGGGCCACCCTGGTCGTCACCGCACCGTCGGCCGACCCGTTCGACGACGCCGACCTCCACCGGGTGGCGCACCTGGTGCGCACCCACGGCGCGGGGGTGCCGGTCGAGGTGGCGTGCGTCGCGAAGCCCAGTGACCTCGACGGGGCCGTGCATCGGGCGAGGCTGCTGGGAGCCGACCATGTGGTGGTCGTCCCGGCCGGGTTCGCCCGCACCCCGCCGGCGGGCCTGCCCGAGGACGCGTCGTTCTTCGGCCCCCTGCTCTCCGAGGAGGCGGTCCTGGAGGTCATCCGGCGGCGCGTGGCCGCGGCGGAGCACGACCTCCGGCACGGGCACGACGGCATCGCGGCGGGCCTGCTGGCCGACCACGGTCACGGCTACGCCCACTCCCACGCCTTCGAGCACGGCAGCGAGGGGGACTCGCACGGTCACTCCCACGGCCACTCCGACGGTGCGACCCACCGGCACTCCCACCTCCCGTCACCGCCTGACCTCGAGGCGGTCGGCGCGGCCGGCTCGCTGCCCCGCGGGTAGGGACGGCACACCACCCCGCCACGAGACGCCCCCAGTGCGCGGCGTCCCCCAGACCGGGCCATCCCGGTCGAACCCCGGAGTCCCGGGCGACGCGCGTTCGCTCGTGCCCACCATGAAAGGACATCCCCATGCTCGGCAGCCCCAAGTACGACCACAACGAGAACGAGATCGAGATCAACGCCGGTCGCGAGAGCGTCACCCTCACTGTCAGCAACACCGGCGACAGAGCGATTCAGATCGGGTCCCACTTCCACTTCTTCGAGGTCAACCGCGCCCTGCAGTTCGAGCGTGAGAGGGCCTACGGGATGCACCTCGACATCCCGGCCGGGACCGGGGTCCGGATCGAGCCGGGCGAGACCAGAGACGTCACCCTCACGGCCTACGCCGGCAGCAGGTACGTCTACGGGTTCAACGGTCTCGTCAACGGCGGCCTCGACGCCGGGCAGACCCGGATTGATGCCCTCGCCCGGATGACCGAGCGGCAGTTCAAGGACGGCGCCCCCACGGCGAAGAACCGTGGGGCCAACAAGCAGGGAAAGAAGAACTGACATGGCCATCATCTCGCGCAAGCAGTACACCGACCTCTTCGGACCGACGACCGGCGACAAGGTGCAGCTCGCCGACACCAACCTGGTCATCGAGATCGAGAAGGACTACAACGAAGGGCACTACGGCGACGAGGTCGTCTACGGCGGCGGAAAGACCGCTCGCGACGGGATGGCGGCGGACCCGCAGGCGACCAGCGCCCAGGGCGTGCTCGACCTCGTCATCACCAACGCGATCGTCCTCGATCCGGTCCTGGGTGTCGTGAAGGGGGACATCGGCGTCAAGGACGGCCGCATCGTCGGCGTCGGCAAGTCGGGCAACCCCCACCTGCAGAGCGGCGTCGACCCGCGCCTGGTCGTCGGGCCGGGCACCGAGCTGCTTGCGGGGGAGCACTGCATCGCGACCGCCGGTGCCATCGACTCCCACGTGCACTACATCTCGCCGCAGCAGGCGGAGGCAGCCCTGTCGAACGGGATCACCACGCTCTTCGGCGGTGGCACCGGACCCACGGACGGGACCAACGGCGTCACCACGACTCCGGGTGTCTGGAACCTCCACCGGATGATCCAGGCCGCCGAGGACGTGGGGGTCAACATGGGCTTCCACGGCAAGGGCAACGGCTCCATGAGGGAGGCCCTGGTCGAGCAGATCAAGGCCGGGGCCTCGTCGTTGAAGGTGCACGAGGACTACGGGACGACCCCCGCGGCGATCGACAGCGCGCTGCGGGTGGCCGACGAGTTCGACGTCCAGATCTCGATCCACACCGACAGCCTCAACGAGTCCGGATTCGTGGAGGACACCATCTCCGCGATCAACGGCCGCACCATCCACACCTACCACACCGAGGGGGCCGGCGGCGGTCACGCGCCGGACATCATGAAGGTCGCGAGCCTGCCCAACGTGCTGCCCTCCTCGACCAACCCGACCCTGCCCTACACGGTCAACTCCGTCGACGAGCTCCTCGACATGGTGATGGTCTGCCACCACCTCTCCCACGACATCCCCGAGGACGTCGCCTTCGCCGACTCGCGGGTGCGGGCCGAGACGATCTCGGCCGAGACGGTGCTCCACGACGAGGGCGTGCTGTCGATGTTCTCCTCGGACTCCCAGGCGATGGGACGCATCGGCGAGTCGGTGACGCGGGCCTTCCAGACCGCCCATCACAACAAGGACCAGCGCGGGGCGCTGCCCGAGGACGCCGAGGGCAACGACAACTTCCGGGTGCTGCGCTACCTGGCCAAGGTGACCATCAACCCCGCGATCACCCAAGGGGTCTCGGACCACATCGGATCGCTCGAGGACGGCAAGCTCGCCGACATCGTGATCTGGCCGGTGGACTCGTTCGGGGTCAAGCCGCGGATGGTCATCAAGGGCGGGCTGACCAGCTGGGCGCAGATGGGAGATCCCAACGCGTCCCTGCCGACGCCGCAGCCGGTGTACTACCGGCCGATGTTCGGCGCGTACGGCAGGGCCCGGCAGAAGACCCGGGTGACCTTCATGTCCCAGGCCGCGATCGACCTCGGTGTCCCCGAGCAGCTCGGGCTGGAGAGCCAGGTGCTGCCGGTGCGGCGCTGCCGGGGGATCGGCAAGGAGCACATGGTGCGCAACGACCGCACCCCGCTCGTCGAGGTGGACCCCGAGACCTACAAGGTCACCTTCGACGGCAAGCCGGCCCACATCGACCCGGCGGAGTCCCTGCCGCTCAACCAGCTCTTCTTCCTGGCGTGAGGACGAGATGACCTCGACGACCGCGGTCCCGGAGCTGCTGGTGAGCCTGCAGCTCTCGGACTCCGCCTTCCCCAGCGGCTTCTACACGATGTCGCACGGGCTGGAGGGCTTCAGCCAGGCCCGCGCGGTCGACCAGGACGGTCTCGAGGGACTGTTGCGAGGCTTGCTCCTCCACTCCGTGGGCCCGGGCGACGCCACCGCGCTCGCCCGGGCCCACGAGGCGGTCGCGCAGGGCGACTGGGCCCGCGTACGCCACGTCGACCGGCTGCTGTTCGCAGCCAAGCTCAACGCCGAGCTCCGACGGGTGACGGTGCGCAGTGGCCACCAGGTCACCGACGTGGCGGTCGCCGCGATCGGCGGGCCGCTGCTGGAGGAGTGGCAGCGCGCCCTCGCGGCCAAGGAGACACCGGGGTGCCAGCCGGTCGCGACCGCGGTGGCCTACGCCGCCGCGGGCGTGCCGGCGGCCCAGGCCGTCGCGTCCGACCTCTCCGCCTTCGCGGTGAGCTTCCTCGGGGCGGCCCTGCGGCTCGGGCTCACCGAGTACAAGCACCTGCAGGTGGTGCTGCACGCCCTGGGACCGGTCATCGAGCAGGTGTGTGCCGAGGCGATCGATCGGGACCTCGCGGACATGGGCGGATGTGCGCCGATGACCGACGTGATGTCTGCGCGGCACGAGCACTCCGACGCACGACTGTTCGCCAGCTGAGGACCCTCCTCGGCCGGCACGACGACGACAACCACGACGACAACCACGACGACAACCACGACGACAACCACGACGACAAACAAGGCGGACGTATGAGCGAGAACGTGTTGCGGATCGGCATCGGCGGCCCGGTGGGCTCGGGCAAGACGGCCCTGGCGGAGGCGCTCGTGCCCCGGCTCCTGGCCGCGGGCCGGCAGCCCGCGGTCATCACCAACGACATCTACACGCAGGAGGACGCCCACCACGTGCGGCGCGAGCTCGCCGGGGTGCTCGATCCCGACCGGGTGGTGGGCGTCGAGACCGGCGCCTGCCCCCACACCGCGGTCCGCGACGACCCGACGATGAACCTGGCCGCGGGCGCCGAGATGCTCGAGCGCCACCCCGATGTCGACACGCTCATCTACGAGTCCGGCGGCGACAACCTGACGCTGACCTTCTCGCCGTCGCTGGCGGACGTCTTCGTCTTCGTCCTCGACACCTCGGAGGGCGAGAAGATGCCCCGCAAGCGCGGCCCCGGGATCACCGACTCCGACATCCTGGTCATCAACAAGATCGACATCGCCCAGTACGTGCGGACCGACCTGTCGATCATGGAGTCCGACGCCCACCGGGTCCGCGACGGCAAGCCGGTCGTCCTCACCAACTCCCTGACCGGCGAGGGGGTCGACGCGCTCCAGGACCTGATCCTCGCCGCCTGGGACAGGCGTCCGGTGGCGTCCTCGCGATGACCACCTCGCTCCTGCGCGAGCGGGACCCGGTCCCCTCCAGCACCGTCGCAGTGCCGACGACGCGCTACGGCGGGCCGCGCCTCGACCCGGCCTACTACGAGCCCGACCGCGTGCCCGACATCATCGAGCGCTACGCCGGACCGATCGACACCCTGCCCCCCGGCAGCCCCGGCAAGGTCGGCCTGCTGGAGCTGGAGTTCGGGCGCACACCGCGAGGGACCGAGCTCGTGCAGCACTACCAGAAGGCGCCGCTGCAGATCATGCGCCCGCTCTACTACGACCCGGCGCGCCCGGACATGCCCTACACCTACCTGATGTCGACCGGCGCCGGCGTCATGCAGGGCGATCGGCTGCGCACCGACCTCGTCTTCGGGCCGGGCACGTCCGCGCACGTGACGACCTCGGCCTGGACCAAGGTGCTGCGCATGCACCACGACTACGCGGTCGCGCAGGTCAACATCTCGGTGGGCGAGGACGCCTTCCTGGAGTACCTGCCCGACCCGGTGATCCTGTTCGCCGAGGCCCGGCTCTACCAGCGCACCCGGCTCACGCTGCCGCCGTCGGCGAGCGTCGTCGTGGGCGAGACCCTCGTGGCCGGGCGGCTCGCCCACCACGACGAGCGTCACCTCTACTCGGCGCTCGCCGCCGACTTCGAGGTCTGCCGGCCCGACGGGACGGTCGTGGCACTCGACCGGGTGCGCCTCACGCCCGCGGACGGAGCGACAGGGGACCTCGCCGTCCTCGACGACCACGACGTCCTGTCCATGCTCTACGTCCTCACCTCGCAGGCTTCGGTGGCCGAGGTCACCGAGCTGCTCCACAGCGCGCTGGCCCCGTCGACCACGGGTGGGGTGATCTTCGGGGTCAGCGCCCTCCCCGATGACGCGGGCGTCTGGGTGCGCCTCCTCGGCGACGACACCCGGTCGGTCGGCGCCGCGATGACGCTCGCCTGGCAGTCCGTGCGGCGACTGCTGACAGGCGGCACCGCCCCGACCATCCGCAAGACCTGACCCACTCCCGACGCGCAGAGCGCGCCCGGGCGACCCGCTCCACCCGACGTACGACCACCACGGACAAGGGAGCTGAGATGACAACATCGCGAACGGCCGCCACGGCGGCGCCCAGCACGTGGCTCACCTGGGAGGTCGTGCCGCGCGGGGTCTCGGAGATCTTCTTCCAGAGCAACACCTGGACCGGCCTGCTGATCGTCGCCGCGTTCGTGGTGGCCGACTGGCAGATGGCCCTGCTCGCCCTGATCGGGGCGATCTGCTCGACGCTCGCCGGCGTGCTCATGCGGGTGAAGACCGACGACATCACGATGGGCATGGCGGGCTTCAACGGCACCCTGGTGGGCGCTGCCCTCTTCGTCGAGCTCGGCGGCGGCAAGGTCTGGACCTATGTGCTCACCGTCGTCGGCGCCCTGGTCTGCGGCCCGGTCACCTGGTTCTTCAACTGGCTCTTCGCGACGCCCGCCCTGTCGCGCTTCGGCCTGCCGTCGACCACGGCGCCGTTCTGCTCGGTGACCGGCGTCATCTACGTCCTCACGACGAGCCTGCACGTCGAGTCGTCGTCGCACCACGCCTTCGACGAGTCGGCCGGCTCGCTGCTGCGCTCGCTGCTGACCAACGTGTCGGAGGTGGTGCTCATCAACAACGTGTGGTCGGGGGCGCTGATCCTGGTCGGGCTGTTCGTCGCGTCGTGGAAGGTGGGACTGGCCGCGGCGATGGGCAGCGTCATCGGCACCCTGTGCGCGCTCGCGATGGGGGAGAGCGCGGAGACGATCGTGGAGGGTCTCGCCGGCTACTCCGGGGTGCTGACCGCCATCGCGCTGTCGGTGGTGTTCCTGCGCAGCACCGTCGGGTCCTGGATCTACGCCGCCGTGGGCGCCGCGATCACCGCGGTCGTCACGGTCGCGATGACCGACGCCTACGGCGGCCCGCACTTCACCTGGCCCTACATCCTCACCACGTGGGTGCTGCTCGTCATCGCGACCTTCATCCCCGCACTGAAGCGACCGTGAGCAGCTCCGACGACCTGGCCTCTCCCGACCCGGACCGAGGCGTGCCACCCCAGACCCGACCCCCCACCCATCCCCAGCCCCACTCCCACCGCAGGGCTGATCACCCCGGGCAGACGATGCGCGTCGAGCTCGACCAGGTGCACGTGATGGGCCGCCGGGACCGCCTGCTCGAGATCGACCACCTCGCCCTCAGCACCGGCGAGTGCGTCCTCGTGGCCGGCGAGCCGGGGCAGGGCCACTCCGTGCTCGCGCTGGCCACCACCGGCCGCCTCGCGCCCACCGGCGGCTCCGTCCGGCTGGTCGCCGACGACGGCACCGTGAGCGACGACATGGCGCAGCTGCGGCGGGTCACTGCCGTGGTCGACCTGCCCGGCGTCTCCGAGCCCGACGACGTGATGCCCGTCGAGACCATCGCCGCCGAGGACCTCGCCCTGGCCGGTCACGACTCCACGCCCGGTGCGGTGCACACGTGGCTGGAGCATCACGCGCTCGAGGGGTTCGAGGACCACCGGGTCGACGCCGTCGAGGGGGTCGTCCGCACGGCGTTGCTCACCGGGCTCGCGGCGGAGCGTCCCGACGTCCGGTTCCTGGTGATGACGCTGCCCGACCGGCACGGCGGCGAGGCGTACGGATGGTGGCACCTCGCGACGTCCTACGCCGCGCTGGGCTACGGCGTGCTCGTGCAGTGCACCAGGTCGTCCGCGCGCGACCTCGGCGCCGACCTGCCCCCGGCGCGCGGGGGCCACGCCCACCGGATCACGCCCGTCGAGGCGCTGCGCCTGATGCCGTCGGCCGGCACCGCCGGCGAGCTGGGCGACACCCGCACGGTGGTCTCCGACGACCCGACCGAGACACGCGTGCTCGAGGGCACCCCACCGCCCGATCCGGGTGAGCCACCACCCCCACCGCAGGAGAGGAACGAAGGCCGGTGATCGCTCTCCGTCTGGCCATCACCGAGCTGCGGCGCATCAGCGCCGGCACGCTCCCCAAGCTGGCCGTCCTCGCCCTCATCGTGATCCCCACGCTCTACGCCGGCCTCTACGTCTTCGCCAACAAGGACCCCTACGGCTCGCTCGACCGGGTGCCCGCCGCGCTGGTGGTGGAGGACCAGGGCGCCACCCTGACCGACCCGGTCACCGGCAGCTCGGAGGAGGTCAACTACGGCCACCGGATCGCCGAGCGCCTCGTCGACGGCGACGGAGGGTTCGGCTGGGTCGAGACGAGCGCGAAGGAGGCGGACGAGGGGGTGCGGTCGGGCCGCTACGACGCCGCGCTCTACGTCGGCAGCGACTTCTCCGAGGACCTGACCTCCGTGGCCCGCTACGAGCCCCACCGGGCGAGCCTGCGCCTGGTGACCAACGACGCCAACAACTACATGGCCACCACCTTGGCCAAGACGGTCGTCGGCGACGTGCGCAACGAGATCGCCCGGGAGGTCGGCGCCACCTCGGCGAGCACGTTCATCCGCGGTCTCGACGAGGTGCACGTCGACCTGCAGAAGGGACTCAAGGGCGCGCGCAAGCTGGTGGCCGGCACCAAGCGGCTCGGCAAGGGCACCGACCGGCTCGTCAGCGGCACCGGCCGGCTCGCGTCCGGAGCCGCCAGGACGGCGCGCGGTGCCAATCGGCTCGCCTCCGGGGCGAGCCAGGGGGCGCGGGGCAGCGCCCAGCTCGCGAGCGGTGCCACGCAGCTGGCGGGCGGGCTGCGCACCCTGCGCCAGCGCACGTCCGCGCTGCCCGCCGACACCCACCGGCTCGCCGCCGGTGCCCGGGAGGTGGCCGCCGGCAACGCGAAGGTGGCTGCCATCGGCCGGGACGCCGCCGGCGCGGCCCGCGCGATCGCCCGCCAGCTCGCCGTGGCCCGCGGCGACGTGACGGCGATCGTGCGGCAGCTCGTGCGGCAGGGGCGGCTGACGCCCGCCGAGGCGGCCCGGCTGACGCGGGTCCTCGACGTCGCGCGAGCCGGTGTCGACGACGCCGTACGCACCGCCGAGGGCGCGGCGGGCAAGCTCGGGCGGCTGAGCTCGGGCGCCAAGCAGGTGGCAGCCGGCGCCGGCAGGCTCGCCGGCGCCGCGCCGGCCCTCGCGCGCGGTGTGGCCACCGCGGCCGCCGGCGGCGACCGCGTCGCCTCCGGCAGCACGCGGCTCGCGGCCGGCTCGCGCACGCTGGCGAGCGGCGCGTCGACCCTCTCCTCCGGGACCGGCCAGGTCTCGGCCGGCGCCAACCGGCTGGCGAAGTCGAGCACCACGCTCCGCAAGGGCGCCCAGCGGCTGGGGTCGGGCACGACCCGGCTCAAGGACGGCCTGCGCCGCGGGCTGAAGAAGGTGCCCGACCTCGACCAGGCGACCGGCCGCGACACGGCGCGCACGATCGCCGATCCCGTCGCGCTGGACGACGACACGCTGGCCCAGGCGGGGTCGTACGGCGCCGGGCTCGCACCGTTCTTCATGTCCCTCGGGCTCTGGATCGGCGCCTACGTCCTGTTCCTGCTCGTGCGGCCGCTGTCGGCCCGCGCCCTCGCCGCCAACGGTCCCCCCCTGCGCACCGCGCTCGGCGGGCTGCTCCCACCGGTGACCGTCGGGATCTTCCAGGTCGCGGTGATGCTGCTCGTCGTCCGCTTCGGCCTGCGCATCGTGCCCGACGAGCTGCTCGGCACGATCGCGCTGCTGCTGGTGGCGTCCATTGCGTTCGTGGCGATCATCCAGGCGCTCAACGCGTGGTTCGGCACCGTCGGCGAGTTCGCCGGGTTGGTGCTGATGCTGGTCCAGCTCGTCACGGCCGGCGGCACCTTCCCGTGGGAGACGATCCCCGAGCCGCTGCGCTCGCTGCACTGGCTGCTGCCGATGACCTACGCCGTCAACGGCCTGCGCCAGACCCTCTACGGCGGCGAGGACTCCCTTCTCGCGCGCGACCTCGCGGTGCTGGCCGGGGTCGGCCTGGTCGCCATGGCGGCGACGGCGTGGGCCGCCCACCGCCAGCGGGTGTGGACCCCCGAGCGGCTGCAGCCCGAGCTGGTCCTCTGAGCGGCGGGGACCGGCAGGGCTGGGCGGGCAGGGCTGGGCGGGCAGGGCTGGGCGGGCAGGGCTGGGCGGGCAGGGCTGGGCAGGCAGGCAGGGCTGGGCAGGCAGCGCAAGAAGGTCGAGTCGGCGCATCCTGACGCGCCCAGCCCGTCGAGTCGGCGCGTCCTGACCCCGCGTCGTCTTGACGGGCGCGGGCCGGGTGCGCTGACCTACGCGAGGTGGACCGCTCGCGCCCCCGCACCGTCCACGAGACGGCGCCGCGAGGCGGGCGCCGGGAGGACCGGGTGGACACGGTGAGCACGCGGGCGGGCACGGACGTGGGCGCGGCGGCGACCCGCGCCGTGGGCCTCGACGTCGGCGGCACCAAGACGCATGGCGTGGTGCTCGCCGAGGACGGATCGATCCTCGCCGAGGCCCGGGAGCCCACGTGGCCCGGAGCCGACGGCGTGGTCGCGACCGCCGCGGAGGTGTACGACGCCCTCGCGCGCGAGGTCGGTGGGCCGCCCGGCCGCGTCGGGGTCGGCGTACCCGGCCTGGTGGACGCCGAGCGAGGGGTGGTGCGGCACGCGGTCAACCTCGGCGTCGACGGCGCCGACCTGCCGCTGCGGGACCTGCTCGCCGCCCGGCTCGGGGTGGAGGTGGCCGTCGAGAACGACGTCAACGCGGCCGCCCTGGCCGCGGGCGCGCTCGCAGGGGTCGACGACGTCGTCTACCTCAGCGTCGGCACCGGGCTCGCGGCGGGCGTGGTGATCGACGGCCGGCTGCGTCGCGGCGCGCAGGCGGCGGCGGGCGAGGTCGGCCACCTGCCGGTCGATCCCGCCGGTGCCCCGTGCGGCTGCGGCCAGACCGGCTGCCTGGAGACCATCGCGTCCGGTCGTGCGCTCGCCCGCGCCTGGCCGACGCCCGACGGCTCGCCGGCAACGGCGGTCTTCACGGCGGCGGCCGCGGGCGACCCAGCGGCCGTGGCCGTACGCGACCGCTTCTGTCGGGGCGTGGCGAGTGCCGTGCGCATCCTGGGCCTGACGATCGACCCCGAGCGGATCGTGCTGGGCGGCGGCGTGGCCGAGCTGGGGGGGCCGCTGCGCGAGCAGGTGGTCCGTCAGCTGCACGTGCTGGGGGAGGGGTCGCCGTTCCTCGCCTCGCTCGGCCTCGCCGACCGGCTCACCCTCGTGCCGTCCGGCCACCCCGTCGCGGCCGTCGGCGCTGCCATCCTGGGCGGGTCGCCGTAGCCGAGGCGGGCGCGGACGTCGTACGAGGCGCCACGGGCTCTGCAGCGTCACGGGCCGCTCGGTAGGTTGTGGCCGTGGAACCCGGCACCTGGATCGATGTCCTGCTCGTCCTCGCCTTCATCCTGGTGGGGGGTGTCTTCGCGGCCACCGAGATCGCGCTGGTGTCCCTGCGCTCCGGGCAGGTCGAGCGCCTGGAGACGCAGGGCGGCCGCGGGCACGCCGTCGCCTCTCTGGCCCGTGACCCCAACCGGTTCCTGTCGGCGGTGCAGATCGGCGTGACCGTGGCGGGGTTCTTCTCCGCCGCCTTCGGCGCCTCGACGCTGGCGCCGTCATTCGCGCCGGCCTTCGAGAGCCTCGGCGCCCCGGCGCCCGACACGGTGTCGCTGGTGGTCACCACGCTGGTGGTGTCCTACCTCTCCCTGGTGCTGGGCGAGCTGGTGCCCAAGCGCCTCGCGCTGCAGCGCTCGGTGGGGGTGGCCAAGCTGTTCGCGCCGCCGCTGGGCCGGTTCGCGACCGTGATGACCCCGGTCATCTGGCTGCTCTCGCTCTCCACCAACCTCCTCGTCCGGCTCCTCGGCGGCAACCCCGACGCGGCCGGCGACGAGGTCGACGAGGAGGAGCTGCGGATGATGATCTCCGGCCACGAGGACATCCCCGAGGGCGAACGCCGCCTCGTCCACGACGTCTTCGAGGCGGGCGACCGCTCGCTCAGCGAGGTGATGAAGCCGCGCGGCGACGTCGTCTTCCTCGCCGGCGACCTCACCCTCGCCGAGGCGGTGGCCGTGATCGTCGGCCAGCCCTACACCCGCTACCCGGTGACCGGCACGTCGTTCGACGAGGTGCTGGGCTACCTCCACCTGCGCGACGTGCTCGGCCGCGCCGACGACCGCTCCACCAAGGTGGCCGACATCGCGCGCGAGCTGCCGGTGCTGCCGCGCACCAACCGGGTGCTGCCCTCCATCGACC
Source organism: Nocardioides sp. Z24_21 (assembly GCF_058134345.1). Classification (NCBI taxonomy): domain Bacteria; kingdom Bacillati; phylum Actinomycetota; class Actinomycetes; order Propionibacteriales; family Nocardioidaceae; genus Nocardioides; species Nocardioides sp. Z24_21. The sequence continues at coordinate 522,488 of NZ_JBYTTH010000001.1, read as the reverse complement.
AGCTCCGCAACCTCGGCGCGCACATCGCCCTGGTCGTCGACGAGTACGGCGGCACCGACGGCATCGTCACCCTCGAGGACCTCATGGAGGAGCTCGTCGGGGAGATCCACGACGAGTACGACACCGACGCCGCCATCGCCGCGTCCGCCGACCCGGCCACCCTCGACGCGGGCATGACGATCGAGGAGTTCCGCGAGCGGACCGGGCTCGAGCTCGAGGACGGGCCCTACGAGACGGTCGCCGGCTACCTGCTGCACCGCCTGGCGCGGATGAGCGAGGTGGGCGACTCCGTCCTCGTCGACGGCCGCCCGCTGGAGGTCGTCGAGGTCGACGGCCACCGCATCACGCGGGTGCGCCTGCACGCCGCGCCCGACCCGCACCAGGACACCGCCGCGGACTCGGCAGCGTCGCCGGAGGAGTCCGGCAAGCCGCGTCCGGACGGGCACACGGACGCCTCCACGGACGCCTTCGCCGACGCCTCCGGCGACGCCGAGGGCCGCCGGGCGGAATAGCGTTCGCACGCTGTCGGTTGTGACCAGTAGGCTGGGCCCGCGGGCTCGGGCCTGCTTGACAACACAAGAGGGGCTGATCGGTTTCGACTTGGGACGTTAGTTCCAGGGGAAGCGGGTCGAGAAGCCAGCGTCATCTCGTAAACGACCGCTGGAAAACCATAGTTGCCAACACCAATCGCAACGACTTCGCTCTCGCTGCCTGAGCAGTGATCGAAGGGTCTGACCGGGCACCCGTCTCCGTCCCGGATCCAGGCCTCATCTAGGAGACTTGCTGGTCACTCTCTGTCAGGAGGGGTGACCGGGACTCAATCCTGACTGGGCCTGTCGGCGACGTGTCTGTGCGAGCGCCGGGGCCGAGAAAAGCGATCTCACTGACTGCACCCGGAGAAGACCTGGATCGACGCTCGAGGACCGGGGTTCGATTCCCCGCAGCTCCACTGGGGGGTCTTCGCAAAATAACGCGGAGACTTCGCAGAATTACCGGTCCCGGTGGGTCACCCCATCGAGAGCCCGCCCTCTTGAACGAGAGCCGCTCCGACACCCGTCGGTGCGGCTCTCGTGCGTGGCCTGCCAGTCCGTCACAAGCAATCCGTCTGCGCCGACCTCACGCGGCGGGCGGGGCGACTGTCGCGTCGTGTCTACCTGATCGGATGAGCGCCCCGGCGATGAAGCCGGTGACTTTCAGGTCCTCGACGAAGGTACGCAGGAATCCGACCGTCTGGGGGCTCCGGGTCCGCGTGGTGCCCACGGCCTGCTGGATCTCCATGAAGCACGGCTCGAGCAGCCGAGTCCCGGGATGGGTTGCGACGAAGTCGACGACCGGCTGCCTGATGCCCGCGGCGACCTCCAGTTGCTGCTCAGTGAACGTCGCGGTGCCCTCGCTGCCACGCACCACCTCTGCGTGAGCCAGGGTGCGGGTGAGGAACAGGTCGTAGGCCGACCCCTTCTTGACCCCGACCCGGACGCCCGGGCGGTCCACGTCGGTGGCAGAGGTGAGAGGCGAGTCGTCGGGGACCGCGAAGACCCCCTCGATGAGGGCGTACGGCGCGGTGAAGGCGACTGTCTCTTCGCGGGCAGGGTCGACGGCGAGGAAGCAGATGTCGGCCCGACCAGCGGCCATCGCCTCGAACGAGTCGCGCGCGGCGTCGAAACAGATCAGCTCGACCGGGATCCCGAGCCGAGAGCCGAGCTCCCGGGCAATGTCGACCGTGACGCCGGCGGGAGCGTCGAGTGTGCCCTGGGCGAGCACGGGGTTGCCGAGGTTGATCGACGCACGCAGGGTGCCGGACGGAGCTAGATCGTTGGTGATGTCCACGAGCCGCATGGTGCCAGCCGTGTCGCTCGTGGCAGCGGGCGACGTTCCGGTCCCGGTGGGGTCACCCCGCTGAGAGCCAGCCCTCGTGAACGTGAGCCGCTCCGACACCCGTCCGCTGCGTGTGAGCTCATACCGACCTGGATCCGCCTGTCACACGCCTCCCATCAGGTTCGGATGCGAGCGCACCGGTGGGTGCTGAATCTGTTGTCGGAGGGTGCAGATTGGCGGAGCAGTTCGCGGAATGCGACTGCTACGAGCTGCGCGATGGCGGCCAACTTCGACCTCACGCCCGGACTGGGCGGGCAGGGATGGACTGGCCTTGGAACGGGTCGGGCTCAGCCGTGTCCCGGTAGCGGTTGGCGACTGCGTCTGCCCGAGCGTGCAGGGAGACGCGCAGCTCACGCGGGGCGATCGCTTCAGCGTTGATACCGAGCTGCCACAGCGCCCACTCTGCGTGCCAGAGATCTTGGAAGGTGACTTCGAGCCGCAGCCAGCCGTCTGGTTCGGCCTCCTCGACGCGAACCGCTTCGGCCATGTCGAGGAGGTCATCCCGCCGCGCCGCGCTCACCCGTACCTGGACGGGGACGTGACCCTCGGACAGGAACTCCGCGCACCGCTGTGCCCAGACGTGCTCGAGGTCGACCTGCTCGGGTCGCTGAGCCGGTTCGGCAAGCTCTTCGGCGACGCGGATGCGCGATAGTCGAAGGGTCCGGTCGGTGCCGGACTCGGTGACCAGGAGGTAGCCCGTGTCTCGCACGGTGACCAGGCCGATCGGGTCCACTGTGCGCCACTGGGGTGTCTGGCCTCGCGAGGCGTAGTGGATCCGCAACCTGCGGCCGGCGAGGACCGCGCGTCGCACCACCGTCAACGTGGCGTCGGGCAGCGCGTCTCGGCTCAGGCGACGGGAAAGGAGGTCGGTCTCGGGGTTGACCAGGAATCGCTGTGCCGCGTTGCTCGCGGCGACCTGATGGCTTTCGGGCAGCGCGTCAACGATCTTCCGCATCGCTGAGGCGAGAGCCGTTCGGAGTCCCAGAATCTGCTCGCCTGAACCCGAGTCCGCGGTGGTGAGCAGCGCGAGCGCTTCCTCGTGGTTGAGGCCCGTGAGCTCGGTGCGGAACCCCGGCAGCAGCGAGTAGCCACCGTGCCTGCCGCGTTCGGCATAGACGGGGACGCCAGCCGCAGAAAGGGCTTCGATGTCGCGCATGACGGTGCGCGTGGAGACCTCGAGCTCCTTGGCCAAGGCAGTCGCGGTCAGCTGGCCGCGCTGACGCAGCAGAAGGACCAAGGACACCAGCCGATCAGCGCGCACCACGAAGACGCTACCGAATACCTGACACAAGGTGTCGTGATTCAGCGTCAGGGTGGTGACGCGGGGCCGACCGCGGCCCGCGAACGGGGGAGACTCCGGAGGCAATCTGATGGGAGCTGATGTGGCGATCGAACGAGTGGCCGTCAACCCCGTGGGGTGGTCGGTGGAGATGGGGTTCAACCAGGGCGAAGTGGTCACCGGCCACACCCGGACGTTGTACTGCTCTGGGCAGACCGCGATGGGGGCCGACGGAACTCCCCGTCATGAGGGAGACATGGCAGCACAGGTGAGGTTGAGCCTGGACAACCTGGAGGCGGTGCTCGCCGCGGCCGGCATGACGCTGGCCGATCTCGTGCGGCTCAACGTCTACACGACCGACGTCGACCTGCTCTTCGAGCACTACGGGGTGCTGGCGTCGCGGCTGGGAGCAGCCCAGGTGGCGCCGACCACCACGATGCTCGGCGTGGCTCGGCTGGCGATCCCCGGGCAGATGATCGAACTGGAAGGGACGGCAGTCGCCTGAGCGGCTGTCGCTGCTGCCGCACCGAGCCCCGCCCGGCCTGGCCTCCTGCCCGCGCCATCCGGCATGGGCACTGTGGCCCGTCCGCAGACCGGCCGGCCGCGTTACCGTCCACGGGTGTGTTTCTCGGTGGGCGCCGATCTGACGGCGGGCGTGGTCCTCCTCCCCGTCGGTGTGTTCTGCCTGAGCGAGGTGCGCACGCTGCGTGAGGTGCCGTTCGCCTCGCTGCCGCTGCTCTTCGCGCTCCACCAGCTGACCGAGGCCCTCGTCTGGCACAGCGCGTCCGACATCTTCTCGCCCGGGGTCCAGCACGCCGCAGCGATGGCCTACGTCCTCTTCGCGTTCCCAGTGCTTCCGATCCTGGTGCCACTCGCGGTGCTGCTCCTCGAGCCGAAGGGGCGCCGCCGGCGGGTGACCCCGTTCGTCGCGCTCGGCGCGGTGGTCGCGGCCTACCTGCTCTGGGCGGTGCTCAGCGGCCCGCTCGAGGTCCGGGAGGAGCCGCACGCGCTGGTCTACGACGTCGGCCTGACCTTCGGGCCGATGTGGGCCGTGCTCTACGTCGTCGCGGTGATCGGTCCGTCGGTGCTCTCGGGCTACCCCTCCATCGTCGCCTTCGGGCTGCTCAACCTCGTCGGGCTCACGGTTGTCGCCATCGTCTACGTCCAGGCGTTCGCGTCGCTGTGGTGCGTGTACGCCGCGCTGACGTCCGCGCTGATCACCGTGCACATGGTGCTGCGCCGCCGGCTGTCCGACCTCCACCGCCTCGAGGGTCAGGCACTGGCGCCCGCCTGAGGCGGCGCCGACGCGGGGGAGAGGGAAATTCCTCGGATCCGGCCGGTCGCCGGTGCATCCAGTGGGCGGTGTGGTGCGGAGAAGGAGGTGACCGCAGATCGCGGTCACCCACGAGAGGACATGCCAATGAACGTGTTCCGCCGCACCACCGCAACTCTCGCTCTCGCCCTCACCACGGCACTGGTCGCCCCAGCTGCCGCCCACGCTGCCGGCTCCGGATCGGGGGGCGCCGGCGCCACGGGGACGAACAGCCTGGCCTCGGTGCTCACCGCCGACGGCAACCAGTTCGACCGCGACTGGTACGACTACGACATCGTCACCGAGGCGGTGCTGGCCGTCATCGCCGCCGACTCCGACGCCAACAGCCCGGTGCGCCTGCTCGCCGACGGGTCGGTGGCGCTGACCGCGTTCCTCCCCAACGACCGCGCGTTCCAGGTGCTCGTCAAGGACCTGACCGGGCGGTGGGTGCGCTCGGAGGCGGACGTGTTCGCCGCAGTCGCGAGCCTGGGCATCGACACGGTCGAGAACGTCCTGCTCTACCACGTCGTCCCGGGCGCCACCATCACGGCCCGCGACGCGCTCCGGTCGAACGGCGCCCAGCTGACCACGGCGCTCGGGCCCACGATCGGCGTCAAGGTGCCCTCGCGGTTCCTGCCGATCATCATCCTTCGGGACCAGGACCCCAACGACGTCGACCCGATCGTCAACCCGCTCGCTCTCGACATCAATCGGGGCAACGCGCAGATCGCCCACGGCATCACCTTCGTCCTGCGCCCGGCCGACCTGTGATGTGACAGGCCAGGCGTAGTCGAGCACGAGGGCCTCCGGCGGGACGGGTCTCCCCCACCCCATCGCCGGAGGACCTCGTCGCTACGCCTCGGACGGCGCCGGTCCGGTGCGCGGTGGCAGCCGGCCTACTTCGGGGCGCCGGCCTCGAGCTCGCCCAGCAGTCGGTCGAGCAGGCCGCGAAGCGTACGGGCCTCGTCCTCGCTCAGGTCGATGCCCTCCACCAGCCCTGCCGGCACGCCGGCCACGTCGGCGCGGAGGGCCAGACCGCGCTCGGTGGGGGCGACCAGCACCCGCCGCTCGTCGGCGCGGTCGCGGGTGCGGGTGACCAGGCCGGCCTGCTCCATCCGCTTGAGCAGCGGCGTCAGGGTGCCCGAGTCGAGGTGGACCCGGCCGCCCAGCTCGCCGACCGTCAGCGGACCGTCGGCGTCCCAGAGCGCGAGCAGGCAGAGGTACTGCGGGTAGGTCAAACCGACGCCCGCCAGCAGCTCGCCGTAGCGCCGGGTGAGGGCCCGCGACGTCGCGTAGAGCGGCAGGCAGATCTGCTCGTCGAGCGCGAGCTGCGGGTAGTCGTCCACGACGTCGATGATACTGGTTGTGCAATTGAATTGTGTGCAATATGATCGAGCACATGGAAACTGTCTACACCGCAAGCGCCGTCGCCACGGGCGAGGGCCGCAACGGCCACGTCGAGTCCACCGACGGCCTGCTCGCCGTCGACGTCCGCATCCCGAAGGAGATGGGAGGCCCCGGCGGGGCGACCAACCCCGAGCAGCTGTTCGCGGCCGGCTACGCCGCGTGCTTCCACTCCGCGCTCCACGCCGTGGCCCGGAGCTCGGACGCGGACGTGTCGGAGTCCGAGGTCGTGGCCGACGTCTCGATCGGCGACAACGGCAAGGGCGGGTTCGGCCTGGCCGTCGCCCTCGAGGTCACCCTTCCCCGTGTCGAGCGCTCGCTCGCCGAGGAGCTGGTCGAGAAGGCGCACCAGGTGTGCCCCTACTCCAACGCCACCCGCGGCAACATCGAGGTCCGGCTCACCGTCGCCTGACGGAGCGAGCGGCCGGCGTCGGGCTAGACGTCGAAGACGTTCCAGCAGATCGGGTTGCGACGTCGTTGGTCCTCGAGCACCAGCTCGCGGACCTCGCGGGGGAGCCGGGCGTGCTGCCACCGACACTCGGCCGCACGCGCGGCCGCCTGGCGCTCGGTCCCCGCGGCGGCCATGGCCGCCCTGATGGCGTAGGCCGCGGCGCCGAGGTCGTGCTCGGGCACGTGCGCGACCACCGCGGCCTGCCCGGCGGCGTACGCAGCGAAGCGCGGCGCACCCGCGAGATCGCGAGCGGCTCCCATCGCGTGGCCGCCCGCGGCCCGCGTGCGCATCATCGGCAGCTCTCCCCGGACCCACGCGCGGACGGCCTCGATCGCCTCCCGCGGCCGGGGGTCGTCCCCCCGAGCCTGTTCGAAAAGCGCCAGCACGTGCTCCGCGCACGCGGCGGCCCAGAGGGCGAGCCGGTGATGGTCCTCGTCGCGCAAGGTCCCTCCGCGCCGGATCGTCACCAGGCGCGGGTCACGGACCTGCGGCAGGATCACGGGCCGACGCTACGTCACCAGCAGGACGCCCAGGCGCCGCGGGCGTGGGTGCGGGCGTGGTCGATCGCGCGGACGTACTCCCGGTGCCGCGCCACCGGCTTGCCGCCGAACACGTACGGCCGGGTGTGGCCGTCCCACGCTTGGCGGAACGACAGGTCGCCGTAGCCGCCCTGGCGGCCGACGTAGCGCAGCAGCCGGCCGTAGCGGTCCTTCGCCGCCTGGGTGCGGTCGGAGACGAGGGTGACCGTCGAGCCGACCGGCGCGAGCCGGCGCAGGTTGGCGGTCGCGGCGTCCGCGCCGCACCGGCCGCGCTCGGGGGTGTCGATGCCGAGCATGCGCACCGAGACGTGGGCACCGCTGCGCAGCCGCACGCGCAGCGTGTCGCCGTCGGTGATGCGTACGACGTCGCCCGTCTCGCGGTACGTCCGCGGGCCTTGCTGCTGGCTGGTGCCGGCGTGCTGCTGCGGCGAGGTCGTGCCCCGCCCGATGCACGGGCACGGATTGGACTCGCACGCGACGCCGTCGCCGTCGTCGTCGAGGCGGTGCGGGTCGCCCGCGCCGGCTCCGAGGAAGAAGTGTTGAGCGGCGGCCTGGCTGGCGAAGTCGCCGCAGTCGCGGTCGACGACGGCGGACGCTGGCGCCGGCGCGGTGGCGCTCAGGCCGAGCGCCACCACGGCCAGCGCGAGCGCGCGGACGATCGTGTCGAGCATGGTCCCCCCACGGGATCGGGTGTCGAGGCGGCGCATCCTGACCGCCGGATGGGGTCGAGTCGGCGCATCCTGACCGCCGGATGGGGTCGAGTCGGCGCATCCTGTGCCTAGACGCGCCGACTCGACGGGCTGGGCGCGTCAAGACGCGCCGACTCGACCGCTTGGTCAGCCGGCGTCCTCGGTGGAGGCTTGTCGCCGCGTGCGCCAGCCCTTCTTCGCGGCCCGACTGCGGCGCCGGCGGGCCCGTTCGGCCTCCTCCACGAGTCGTTCGGCCGCCCGCTGCTCGCGCCGCGCGGCGGTCTCTTCCCGGCGGCGCTCGGCCTCGAGCACGGCGGGGGAGCGGACCGGCCAGACGTAGGGCAGGTCGTCGGGGACGCCGGGAAACCGCTCGCGGTAGAGGTCAGGATCCTTGCGCACCAGCGCCGAGCGGTGGCTCAGGTGGAGAGCCGGGTCGCCCAGCCACGCCGGGAGTGCGCCGGCCGCGGCGAGCTCGGGCTGCGTACGCACGCTCGTGATCCCGGCCTCGGCCAGGTCGGCGGCGATCGTCGCCGCGCACGTGTCGCCGAAGCCGAGCTCGAGCCACACCTCGCAGCAGGTGAGGCCGTAGCGCCCGAGCGCCTCCTCGTGGCCCTTCCACATCAGCGTCGCCGGGTGGTTGGCCCAGCCGTAGCCCGGCACGGTCAGCGCCCGCACCACCTGGATGGTCTCCACCCGTTGCTTGCCCAGCCGCTTCTGGTCCAGCGCCCGCGCCGACGCCTCGAAGTCGGGGTAGGGGAGGAAGGTCTGCACCCGTTCGAGGCTAGGTGGCGCTCCGGGGGCCACGCCCCACCCCGACGGCCGGTCGGGGATTCCTCGGAACGTCCTCGAGCCGCCTGCCGTCCCGGCCGCATCTCGGGTCAGGACGGGCCGACTCGACGGGCTGGGCGGGTCAGGACGCGCCGACTCGACGGGCTGGGCGGGTCAGGACGCGTCTGGCAGCATCCGCGGGGTGGACGGATGCGTGTTCTGCCAGATCATCGCCGGCGAGCTGCCCGGGCACCTGGTGCTGGAGACCGACGACCTGGTCGCCTTCCTGGACACCCGGCCGGTGTTCAAGGGCCACGTGCTGCTCGTGCCGCGTGCCCACCTCGAGACGCTGCCCGACCTGCCGGCCGACCAGCGCGACGGGTTCCTGGCCGCGGCCCAGCGGCTCGCGACCGCGGTGGTGGACGCCCTCGGTGCGCAGGGGTCGTTCGTCGCGATCAACAACACGGTCAGCCAGTCGGTGCCGCACCTGCACCTGCACGTGGTGCCGCGGACCAAGGGCGACGGGCTGCGCGGCTTCTTCTGGCCGCGCACGAAGTACGCCGAGGGCGAGGCGGCGGCGTACGCCGAGCGGTTGCGGGCTGCCCTCGACTCCTAGCCGGACGGGCCGCCACCTCACCCCGGCGACGTCGTACGCTCCCGACGCCGCACCACCGCCAGCACGCCGACGACCGCGGCTGCGACCGCGGCCAGCGTCGGCACGACGAGCGCCCGCTGGTAGTCGCCGAGGGCGGCCCCGTCGGCGTGGCCTGCGCCCAGCGCGACCGTGACGCCCGCCAGGCCGAGCGCCCCGCCGAACTGGAACGCGGTATAGACGACGCCACCGGCGGAGCCCTGCTCGGCCTCCGGCACCCCCTCGGCGGCCAGCGAGGTCAGCGGTCCGTAGACCAGGGCGAACGCCGCGGCGACCAGCAGCAGGCTCGGCAGGAAGTCCACGTAGGACCAGTCGTTCCCGAGCCCGAGCAGGCGGCCGAACGCGACGGCGGCCGCGACGAGGCCGGCGGTCATCACCCGGGCGGCGCCGAAGCGGCGGACCAGCGACGGCGTCAGCAGCGGCGCGGCCACCAGGTCCAGGCCCATGATCGCGAAGGTGAGACCCGCCTCGAGCGGGCTCCAGCCCCGCAGGTCCTGGAGGTAGAGCGTGACGGCGAACTGGAAGCCGAAGAAGGCGCCCATGAAGAGCAGGCCGGCGAGGCTCGCGTGCAGGAGGAGGCCCTCGCGCAGCATCCCCAGGCGGAGCAGTGGCGAGGAGTGGCGGGACTCGATCGCGACGAAGGCCCCGAGGAGCACCACCGCCGCGCCGACGACGAGGACCGCGGCGCCGAGCGCGCCGCCCTCGCCGACGGTGATCACCGCGTAGACGACAGCCACCATCCCGGCGGTCGCGGTAAGGGCCCCCGCCACGTCGAAGCCTCCGGGTGGGCCGTCGTGCTCGTCGGGCCGGATCAGCCTCGCGCCGGCGACCAGCAGGACCAGGCCGAGGACGGCCGGGCCGAAGAAGACCAGCCGCCAGCTCGCCGACGCCAGTACGCCGCCCGCGACCGTGCCGAGCACGAAACCCGCCGCCCCGACCGAGCCGTAGACGACCAGCGCTCGGTCGCGCAGCGGCCCCTCCGGGAAGGTGGTGACGACGATGCCGAACCCGGCGGGCGTCAGGAAACCGGCGGACACACCGGTCGCGAACCGAGCCAGGACCAGCACCCAGTCCGCCGTCGCCAGGCCCCCGAGCACCGAGAAGGCGACGAAGATGACCAGCGCGAGCAGGAACACGCGGCGCCGGCCGGCGAGGTCGGCGGTCCGTCCGCCGAGCAGCATGAACCCGGCGTAGCCGAGCACGTAGGCGCTGATCACCCAGTGCGCCGTTCCGGCGGTCAGCCCGACGTCGGCCGCGATGACCGGCACCGCAACGTTCAGCATGGCGATGTCGATGCCCTCGAGGAACAGTGCCCCGCAGACGACCATCAGCAGGCCCCAGGACCGGAGCGTGCTCGCTCGGTCGGCCCCCGTCTCCATGGCCCGGTCGGTCACGATGCCTCCAGTTCCGATTCGTGTCTCGGTTACCACTTGTAACCATGTCTCATCGTGAGGACGATGGACTGATGACGGAAGTAGGCACTTCGAAGTCACCTAGTTCCCGTGAGGTGACCACGGTGGACGAGGCCGCCGAGTGCGGCTGCCCGGACGCCTTCCAGTGGGACGTGCGCGAGGGATGCGAGGTGCGGCAGATCCTCGACCGGATCGCCGACAAGTGGTCGCTGCTCGTGATCGCGCTGCTGGAGCGGCGCACGATGCGCTTCAACGAGTTGCGCAGGGAGATCGACGGGATCAGCCAGCGCATGCTGACCGTCACGCTGCGCCACCTCGAGCGCGACGGGCTCGTCGGGCGCACCGTGCACCCGGAGGTGCCGCCCCGCGTCGAGTACCGGCTGACCGCGCTGGGGTGCACGCTGCTCGAGATCATCCAGTCCCTGGTGCACTGGACCGAGCTGCATCAGCACCAGATCGCCCACGCCCGAGAGAAGTTCGACGAGCGCACCGCTCGCGAGGGGCGGTCCGCCTAGTCTGCGGGACGCTCTCCGCGCCTAGGAGGCCATCGCCTCGTCGGCGCGGTCGCGGGCCGAGGCGCGCGACCACGGCCGCTCCCGCCGACGCAGCGGGTGGCCGGTCACCCAGGCCGCGAGCACCAGCGCGAGCGTGCCGACCAGCGCCCCGCCGATCACGTCGACGAAGAAGTGCCACCCGAGGTAGACCGTGGACAGGCAGGTGAGCCCGGCGAAGACCCACCCGGCCACCCGCACCGGGCGCGGCAGCCGCAACAGCTCCATCACCAGGCAGGTGGTCACCGTGATGGCCACGTGCAGGGACGCGAACGCCGCCACCGTCTGCACGGCGCGGGTGTCCCAGGCTCCGGCCAGCACGGCGACGCGGTCGCTGAGCAGCAGGTCCTGCACGTCGGTGTTGAAGGTGTGAGGCAGGTCGGCGAACTGCTGGGGCCGCGAGTAGACCGGGCCGAGCGAGGGGGCCAGGTAGTAGACCGCCACGCCGAGCATCCAGTTGAACGACACCGCCGTGACGTAGAGCGCGCCCGCGGCCGAGCGCCGGGTCCACACCAGCGCGATCGCCAGCGCCGCCGGCACCAGCCCGATCCACAGCACGTAGACGCCGGACAGCACCCACGCCGCCCACCCGGTGCCGAGCACGTCGTGCAGCACGCCGGCGGGGTCGTGACCCAGCCAGAGCAGCCGGTCGAGGCGCGCCAGCTCGGTGTCCCACAGCCGGTCGTCGACGAAGGGGAGATAGCCCTTGAGGTTGCGGAAGGCGACGTAGGAGACGTACCAGGCCGCGAGGCCGCTCACCGTGAACCACACCTGGTCGCGGGTCCAGCGGTCGCGGAGCACGGTGCGCAGGGCCGTCCACGCCCCCGGGCGGGGCGTGGCCCGCGCACCGGCCACCCACCGCGGCACCGCGTCGAGCAGCACGGCGAGGAGCACGATGAGCGGCAGCCGCACCCACGTCGGGACCGAGACGCCGTCGGGGTCGCGCACCGGCAGGTCGTGGGTGGCGGCGACCGCCCACGTGGCGACCGCCATCGCGGCCGCGACGCCCATCGCGCCGCGGAAGTCGCCCCGTGCCATGGCTGGCAGGCTAGGGCACCGGACGACGGCGCGCGAGCGAGATGCACCGGATCTCCCCACCGCGGGGGAGCCCCGCCCCGGCCCACGCACTACCCTCACGACAGACAGCCGCCCAGTCCTGAGGAGTCACGAGATGGGTCGATTCGACCGCCGCGTAGCCGTCATCACCGGAGCCGCCCGAGGCATCGGGTTCGGCATCGCGCAGCGCCTGGCGAGCGAGGGCGCCTCGATCGCGATCCTCGACCTCGACGAGTCCGCCGCCCAGGAGGCCGCCGGCCGCCTCGACCTCGCCGAGGGTGCGCGCGCCGTCGGCATCGGCTGCGACGTCGTCGACTCGGCCGCCGCCGAGGCCGCCGTGCAGCGGGTCGTCGACGAGCTCGGCGGCATCCACGTGCTGGTCAACAACGCCGGCGTCACCCGCGACAACCTGCTCTTCAAGATGACCGAGGACGACTGGGACATCGTGATGAACGTCCACCTCAAGGGCGTCTTCAACATGACCAAGGCCGCTCAGTCGCGGTTCGTGGAGCAGAAGTACGGCAAGATCCTCAACCTCTCCAGCGTCTCGGCGCTGGGCAACCGCGGCCAGGCCAACTACTCGGCCGCCAAGATGGGCATCCAGGGCCTCACCCGCACGCTGGGCATCGAGCTCGGCCCCTTCGGCATCACCGCCAACGCCATCGCACCGGGATTCATCGTCACCGAGATGACCGACGCCACCGCCCGCCGGCTCAAGATGGAGCCCGAGGAGCTGCAGCGGCTCAACGCCGAGGCCACCCCGGTGCGGCGCGTGGGCCAGCCCGAGGACATCGCCGCGGCCGCGGCGTTCCTCTGCAGCGACGAGGCGTCGTTCATCACCGGTCAGACGTTGTACGTCGACGGGGGCCGCAAGCTGGGCTGAGCCCCTCCTCCGCGTGAGATCGGCCACGATCCCTGCCTCAGGGGTCGTGGCCGGTTTGGATCTGCCCGGTCGTCCTGTCACGTTGGAGGAGGTCGAGAGACCCAACCGTCCCGGAGTACGCCGAGTCCTGCCCGGCCGGGACGACACCCCCGACAGCACCAGGGCAGGAGTGGGGGACCCACAGGTTCCAGCGCCGGTCGTCGACCGGCTCGGGGCGAAGCCACCGGACTCCCTCGGAGGACGGGGCGGGGCACCTTCCTGCCCTAGCCCGACAGCTCACCTCACAGGCGTGGAAAGGAACAACCATGCCTACGACCACTCGTGTGGCGCGAGCCTGCGCGCTCGCCCTCGCCGGGCTCGGCCTCGCCGGATCGACGATGAGCGCCCTGCCCGCCACGGCCGCCCCGGGCGCCGGCCAGTCCGACCGCACCACCAGCACGCGCACCACCAGCGACGACATGAACCGGAGTCCCCAGGACCGGAGCTCCGACCGGAGCGCCAAGCGGACCACCCCGCGCAAGCACGCGCGCACGTCGGCGCGCCTCAGCGCCAAGCGCCGCGTCGACAGCCGGGTGCTGGCCGCCCGCAACATCGCCATGCGCCAGCGCGGTGACGCCTACGCGTACGGCGCCGCCGGGCCGGACCGCTTCGACTGCTCCGGGCTGATCCGCTACAGCTACAGCCGTGCCGGCTTCGCCGTGCCCCGCACCTCGCGCGCCCAGGCGGCCCACGCCCGCCGCATCGCGAAGGGCAGCATGCGCTCCGGCGACCTGATGTTCTTCTACGGCGGCGGCGGGGTCTACCACGCCGCGATCTTCCTCCGCTGGGTCGGCGGGAAGGCCCAGATGCTGCACGCCCCCGGCACCGGCCAGCGGGTCCGGGTCGCCACGGCCTGGACGCCGAGCTGGTTCGGCGGCACCCTGCGACGCGCCTGAGCGGGCCGCCACCCGGGCGACAGGCTCGGATTGGTAGGCAGTTCCTGCTGATCTACCCTGTGGCGCGCCTTCCCCGATCAGGGAGGGCGCGCCTCCAGACTTTCCAGATGCCCCCGCGGGCCCAGGCCCGGCACCCCCGTTCGATCGGAGTCACCGTGCGTCACCGTCGTCCCACCTCGTCCTTCCGGGCCGTCGTCGCCACGCTCGCAGCGAGCGTGCTGGTCCTCACCGCGTGCAGCGGCGGCGACGACGAGCCGACGAGCGGATCGGCCTCGGCCGAGCCGAGCCCGTCGGAGACCACCGAGGCCCCGCCGGAGCCGAGCTACTGGCCCCTCACCGGCCTGGAGCGCAAGGGCGACGCGCCCAAGCACCCGGTCCTCGTCACCAAGGTCGACAACACGTCCTCGAGCGCCCCGCAGGTCGGGCTCGGCTCCGCCGACCTGGTCGTCGAGGAGCTCGTCGAGGGCGGCTACACCCGGCTGGCGGCGTTCTACTACTCCCAGGTGCCCGGCTCCATCGGACCGGTGCGCTCGATGCGCGCGAGCGACATCGGGATCGTGCCCGAGGGCGCCACCGTGGTGACCAGCGGTGCCGCAGCCGTCACCATCAAGCGCATCAACGGTGCCGGGATCCCGTGGATCACCGAGGGCGACGCCGGGGTCTACCGGGACACCTCCCGCTCGGCCCCCTACAACCTCTTCGCCCGGCTGGGCGAGATCGCCAAGCGCGTCAAGGCCGACGAGGAGCCGCCGCCCTACCTGCCGTGGGGCGACGCGGCCGACCTGCCGAAGGGCGCCAAGGCCCGCACGCTGACCGCCGACTTCGGCGCCCACTCGACCAGCTGGCAGTTCCAGCGCGGCCGCTACGTCAACACCGACTCCTACGCCGCCGAGGGCGACCACTTCCCGGCCGAGTCCGTGCTCGTGCTGCGGGTGGAGGTCGGCGACGCCGGCTACCGCGACCCCGCGGGCTACCCGGTGCCCGAGACCAAGCTCGAGGGCAAGGGCACCGCGCTGCTCTTCCACGGCGGCCGCGTGGTGAAGGGCACCTGGCGCAAGGACGGCCTCAACGGCGCGATCGAGCTCTCCACCAAGCGGGGCGACCTCACGGTGCCCGCCGGTCGCGTGTGGATCGAGCTGGTGCCGGCCGTCAACGGCGAGGTCACCTTCGCCAAGTAGCGCCGCGGTCGGTTGCCCCGTCCCCACCGGCGGTGTCCTCCAGCAGGCGCCGCAGGCCCGTGACGATGGCGCCGATCGCCGCCTCCGCTCGGACCGCCGCGGCCGCGGGGTCCTCGCTCATGGCCACCGAGCCGCCGGCGGCCGACACCGCGCCGAAGACGACCCTGGCGGACGTGTCGAGCAGCGCGTCGTCGGGGGACCGGTCGGGGCCCGTGAGCGCCGAGCGGACGAGCTCGGCGACGACGGCGTAGGTCGACCGCTCGTGCTCGCGGTGGCGCGCGGGGCCGAGCACCGAGGGGCCGTCGGAGACGACGATCTGGCGGTAGTCGGGCTCCTGCGCGACCCGGAGGAACGCCCGCAGACCGGCCTGTCCCTGCTCCCACGGGTCGGCGTGCTGCGCGCTGGCGTGGACGATCGTGGCGCTCGCGCGGGCCTGCACGAGCTCGAGGGCGGCTTCGAAGACGGCCTGCTTGCCGCTGAAGTGGTGGTAGAGCGCGCCCTTGGTGAGCTGGGCGGCCTCGGCGATCGCCTCCAGCGAGGCGGCCGGGTAGCCGTGGACGGTGAACAGCTCCCGCGCCGCGTCGACGAGCGCCTGCCTCGTGGCGTCGGAGGAGCGCGGCCGGCGGGTCTCCATGGCTCGCAGCCTAGGTGACCCGTGCCCCCGTGGGGGTGTGCCCGAGGCACCCTCACGAATCGTCGGGAGCCCTTCCGGGGGATGATGTGCGGCCGGGAGGGCGCGGTCCATAGTGGAAGCCATGCAGCCCGCATCGGGAATGCTCCTGGTCGCCACGCCGGCGCTGCAGGACCCCAACTTCGCCGACACCGTGGTCCTCCTGCTCGACGTCACGGAGGAGGGTGCCCTCGGCGTGGTGCTCAACCGGCCCTCCCAGGTGCCCGTCGCCGACGTCCTCGAGCCGTGGCGCGACGTCGTGGTCGAGCCCGAGGTGCTGTTCCGCGGCGGGCCGGTCGGCACGGACGGCGCCCTCGCTGTCGCAGCGCTGCGCGATCCGCAGGACCCGCCGGTGGGCTGGCGCCCGGTGGCCGGCCTGCTCGGCATGGTCGACCTCGACACCCCGACCGAGCTGGTCGACGGCGCGCTGACCGGGATGCGCGTCTTCGCCGGCTACGCCGGGTGGGGCGTCGGACAGCTCGAGGGGGAGGTCGAGGAGGGCAGCTGGTACGTCGTCACCAGTGAGACGGCCGACGCGTTCCGCGACGACCCGAGCGAGCTCCGTCGCGAGGTCATGCGCCGCCAGCCCGGGACGCTGGCCTGGCACGTCAACCGGCCCGTCGACCCCGACCTCAACTGATCCGCTCGTCGCGCAACCGGAAGCACCGGGCGCGCGTCTCCCCCCACATGACGACGACCACGGGGGCAGCGCGGGGCGGGGCACGACGCGGGGCACGAGGCGGGTTCAGCGGTGGGTTCCGCGGTGGGGTGGCCGCCCTGGCGGCTGCGGCGGCGTGGGGCCTGGTGGCCGTGCCGCCCGGGGGCGCGGTCGGTGCGGCCGGTGCGCCACCCGTCGCCCCCGCGGTGCGGACCGCCGGCACGGCTGCTGAGCAGCCCGCCCGCAACCGGGTCGTCGACACCGTGCTGCGGGGGGAGCGCTACGACTACCAGCGCAAGAACTGGCGCGTGCAGGACGCGGACCGCCTGCCGCGGTGGCTGCGGCTGCGCGGGGGTCGCCTCACCGGCACGGCGCCGCGGCTGGGGACCTGGCGGATCGGCCTCGTCGAGCGCGGGGTGCGCACGCAGCGGGGCGAGACGCGGCGCACGACGCTCGTCCTGAAGGCCGTGACGCCGCGCGCCGCCCCCGGAACGGTCCTGGTGACGCGCGGCCTGGACGGCCGTCCGGCCAACGGGTGGAGCGGCGACGTCACCGTGTCGGGCGACGGCGGGACCGTGGTGTTCTCCTCCGCCGCCACCAACCTCGTCGCGGGCACCCGCCGCGGCGTCGAGCGGCTCTACGTCTGGGAGGCGTCGTCCCGGCGGGTGTCGCTCCTCCACCCGGACGCCTGGACAAGGGTCGAGGGGCTGAGCCACGACGGCCGGCGCGTGCTGCTCGACCTCGATCCCGGGCTCGTCCTCCTCGACCGCACCGACGGATCGCTGACCGAGGTCGCCCCACGCGCGTCCGGGGCGGCGCTGACCGCGGACGGCGCCCGGGTGGTCTACCGGGACCGCTACCCGGTGATGAACGTGCCCGCGCCCCAGCTGCTGGAGTGGACCGCCGCCACGGGCACGACCCGGACCGTCGTGCCCGACCTCGGGTCGCAGGTGTTCGCCGGGATGTCGGACGACGCCCGCCACGTCGTCCTCGTCGACGCCGACCGCAGCCGGATGCTCGACACGACCGACGGCTCCGTGCGCGACCTCGGCCGCCTCGGCGTCGAGTCCGGCAGCACGCGCCGGGTGGCGGTGTCGAACGACGGGCGGCTGGTGTCGGTGACGGGGGCGGGCATCCCCGCCTGCTGCGGCGACGGCGGGCGTCCGGTGGGCGGCGTCCACGACACCCTCCTCGGGTCGTCGCTGGGGCCGTCGCGTGACAACCTCGGCGCCGCCGTCACCGCCGACGGTGCCCACTACACGGTGGCCACGTCACGACGTCCGCTGCGCCTGGTCGCGACCGCCACGGGCGAGCGCTCCGCGGCCTTCGTGGGGCGGCCCGCCGGCACGCAGGAGAGCGTCTCGCTGAGTGACGACGCCTCGCGGGTGGCGTACGCCAGCGACGCCCACGACGTGCTGCGCGGCACCCGGCGCGGCGTCGCCAACGTCTTCATCTGGGTGCGTGGGCGTTAGGCTTGCCCATCATGAGCACCATCGGATTCTCCCCGGGCAGCCAGACGATCGAAGAGCGTCAGACCGTCCCGACGGACGAGGGTGACCACGAGCGCTTCTCGCACTACGTCCCCAAGGACAAGCTCACCGAGGCCATGGTGATGGGCACCCCGGTGATCGCGCTGTGCGGCAAGGTCTGGGTGCCCTCCCGCTCCCCGGAGAAGTACCCCGTGTGCCCGGAGTGCAAGGAGATCTGGGACTCGATGAACCCGGGCAAGCCCGGCGACGGCTCCGACGGCTCGGGCCCCGAGGCGTGACGGGGCGGCCCGACGCGCCGCTGCCTCCCGCGTGGCCCGACCGGGCCGCCTGGGGCACCGCGCCCTCCCTCCGTGCCTGGCAGCAGGCGGCGATGGACGTCTACCTGTCCCGCCAGCCCCGCGACTTCCTCGCGGTCGCCACGCCCGGCGCCGGCAAGACGACATTCGCGCTGACCGTCGCGGCCGACCTGCTGAGCCGGCGGCTGGTCGACCGGATCACCGTCGTCGCGCCCACCGAGCACCTCAAGACGCAGTGGGCCGAGGCCGCGGCCCGCGCCGGGATCCCGATCGACCCCACCTACTCGGCGGGCAAGGGCAGGACCTCCGACGACTACGTCGGCATCGCGGTGACCTACGCCGGGGTGGCGGTCAACCCGCTCGCCATGCGCATCCGCACCGAGCGCTTCAAGACGCTGGTGATCCTCGACGAGATCCACCACGCCGGCGACGCGCTGTCGTGGGGTGAGGGCGTGCGCGAGGCGTTCGACCCGGCGACCCGCCGGCTGGCGCTGACCGGCACCCCGTTCCGCTCCGACATCAACCCGATCCCGTTCGTCACCTACGCCCCCGGCGAGGACGGGATCCCGGTCTCGGCCGCCGACTACACCTACGGCTACGCCCACGCCCTGGCCGATCACGTCGTGCGCCCGGTGATCTTCATGGCCTACTCCGGTGAGATGCAGTGGCGCACCCGGGCCGGTGACGAGGTCGTCGCCCGGCTGGGCGAGCCGCTCACCAAGGACATGCACGCCCAGGCGCTGCGCACGGCCCTCGACCCGAAGGGATCGTGGATCCCGGCGGTGCTGGAGGCGGCCGACACGCGCCTGTCGGAGGTACGCCGCCACGTGCCCGACGCCGGCGGGCTGGTGATCGCCGGCGACCAGGAGACGGCGCGCGCCTACGCCGGGCTGCTGAAGAAGATCACCGGCGAGTCGCCCACCGTCGTGCTGTCCGACGAGAAGGGCTCGTCGAAGAAGATCGCGAAGTTCACCGCCTCCGACGACCGCTGGATGGTGGCCGTCCGGATGGTCTCCGAGGGCGTCGACGTGCCGCGCCTGGCGGTCGGGGTCTGGGCGACCACCGTCTCCACGCCGCTGTTCTTCGCCCAGGCGGTCGGCCGCTTCGTCCGCGCCCGCTCGCGCGGCGAGACCGCGTCGGTGTTCCTGCCGTCGGTGCCGCACCTGCTGGAGTTCGCCTCCGACATGGAGGCCCAGCGCGACCACGTGCTGGGGCGCCGGGTCACCGACGAGGACGACATCTTCGCCGCGGAGGAGGGGCTGCTCGCCGAGGCGCAGCAGGGGGAGTCCGCCTCCGACGAGCTCGAGATGTCGTGGGAGGCGCTGGGCTCCACCGCGTCCTTCGACCACGTGCTCTACGAGGGTGCGCAGTTCGGCCACTCCGGCGAGGTCAACGTGGGCTCGGAGGAGGAGATGGACTTCCTCGGCATCCCCGGCCTGCTCGAGCCCGACCAGGTCCGCGAGCTGTTGCACTCGCGCCAGAGCGAGCGCGCGCGCAAGCAGCGCGCCGACGGCGCCGGGGACCGGGTGGTCGACTCGGTGCAGGAGCTCAGCACGCACCAGCAGCTCGGCGTGCTCCGGCGCGAGCTCAACGGGCTCGTCGCCGCCTGGCACCACCGCACGGGCCAGGCGCACGGCATCACCCACAACGCGCTGCGCAAGGAGTGCGGCGGCCCGCCGGCGGCGGTCGCCAACGCCGAGCAGCTGCACGAGCGGATCAACCGGATCCGCGAGTGGGCGGTGCGGCAGACCTCCTGAGGCTCGCACTGCCATAGTGGGCACGTGGCGACCGAGACCTCGCAGACGCTCGACCGTGGCCTGCGGGTGCTCGAGGTCCTGGCCGAGAGCCCCGAGGGGCTGACCGTCACCGAGCTCTCCCACCGGCTCGAGGTCAACCGCACGGTCGTCTACCGGCTGATCAGCACCCTCGAGCAGCACGGCCTCGTGCGCCGCGACGCGCGCTCGCGGCTCTTCATCGGCCTGGGCGTGCTCCACCTCGCCAGCGGCGTGCAGCCGCTGCTGCGCGACCTCGCGCTGCCCGAGCTGCGCCGGCTCGCGGAGGCGCTCGGCGCGACCGCCCACCTCACGGTCGCCGACGGCGAGGAGGCGCTCGCGCTGGCCGTCGTCGAGCCGACCTGGACCGACTTCCACGTCTCCTACCGCGTCGGCGCCCGCCACCCCCTGACCCAGGGCGCGGCCGGCAAGGCCATCGCGCTGGCCGACGTCGACGAGCCGGCGTACGCCGTGACCAGCGGCGAGCTGCAGACCGGCGCCCGCGGGCTCGCGGCGCCCGTGCGCGGCGTCGAGGGGCTGCGGGCGAGCGTGGGCATCGTGACGCTCGACGGCGCCATCGACGAGGACGCCGTCGCGCCGCAGGTGATCGCCGCCGCGGCTGCGGTCGCCCGACGGCTCGGGTGACGCGGGCGCCCTAGGGGGTCGGCGGCTCCGGGGTCGGCCGCACGGCGGCCCGGGCCAGGGGCACCACCCGGTGGGAGATCTGCGTCGCCAGCGCGATCACCGTCGTCGAGCGGTCGATGCCGGGCTCGGTGAGCACGAGGTCGATCACCCGCTGGAGGTCGGAGTTGGAGCGGGCGACGACGCGCGCCCACATGTCGCCGGCGCCGGTGATCGTGTAGGCCTCCAGCACCTCGGGGATGCCCGCCAGGTGCGCGGCGACGGCCTCGTGGCCGCCGCGGTCGGCCGAGCCCTGGCGGATCTCCAGGGTCAGGAAGGCCGTGACGGGGTAGCCGAGCGCCTCGGGGGAGAGGTCGGGACCCCACCCGGTGATCACGCCGGCGGCGGCCAGCTTGTCCAGGCGCGCCTGCACGGTGCCGCGGGCGATGCCGAGGCGGCGACTCGCCTCGAGCACCCCCAGCCGCGGCTCCCCGGCGAACAGATCGATCACCTTGCCGTCGATCTCGTCCATCAGGCTCCCTTGGTTGGGCAATCTGCTCGATGTTTCGGCGTACTGTTGCACATTGTGCCGTCGGTGGGCAGGGTTCGGACCATGACGACTGACATCGCCTCGACCGGCGGCGCCCTGACCGTGGACGAGATGAAGGCCGACCTCTCCCTCGAGCAGCTGCGCCAGCTCGTCGGCCTCGTGGAGTACGACGCCGACGCCGACCCGTTCCCGGTGACCGGGTGGGACGCGATCTGCTTCGTGGTCGGCAACGCCACCCAGGCCGCGCACTACTACGCCTCGGCCTGGGGCATGGACCTCATCGCCTACTCCGGCCCGGAGAACGGCAACCGCGACCACAAGTCCTACGTCTTGAAGTCGGGCTCGATCAAGTTCGTGCTGAGCGGCGCCGTCGCGCCCGACAGCGACCTCATCGCCCACCACGCCCGGCACGGCGACGGCGTCGTCGACATCGCCCTCGAGGTGCCCGACGTCGACCAGTGCATCGCCCAGGCCCGCCGGGCCGGCGCGACGGTGCTCGTGGAGCCGCAGACCGTGGCCGACGAGCACGGCAAGGTCCGCGTCGCCGCGATCGCGACCTACGGCGAGACCCGCCACACGCTCGTGCAGCGCACCGTCGACGGCGAGACCTACGCCGGCCCCTACCTCCCCGGCTACGTTCCCGTCGCGCCGCGCTGGGAGAAGAAGCCCGACCAGCCCAAGCGCCTGTTCCAGGCCCTCGACCACATCGTCGGCAACGTCGAGCTCGGGCGGATGGACGAGTGGGTCACCTTCTACAACAAGGTGATGGGCTTCGTGAACATGGCCGAGTTCATCGGCGACGACATCGCCACCGACTACTCCGCGCTGATGTCGAAGGTCGTCGCCAACGGCAACCACCGGGTGAAGTTCCCCCTCAATGAGCCGGCGATCGCCAAGAAGAAGTCGCAGATCGACGAGTACCTCGAGTTCTACAACGGCCCCGGCGCCCAGCACCTCGCGCTCGCCACCGGTGACATCCTCACCACCGTCGACGCCCTGCGTGCCAACGGCGTGGAGTTCCTCAACACCCCGGACTCCTACTACGAGGACCCCGAGCTGCGCGCGCGCATCGGCGAGGTGCGGGTGCCGATCGAGGAGCTGCAGAAGCGCGGCATCCTCGTCGACCGCGACGAGGACGGCTACCTGCTCCAAATCTTCACCAAGCCCCTCGGCGACCGGCCCACGGTGTTCTTCGAGCTCATCGAGCGCCACGGCTCGCTCGGCTTCGGCAAGGGCAACTTCAAGGCGCTCTTCGAGGCCATCGAGCGCGAGCAGGACGCCCGCGGCAACCTCTGACCGCGCCCGGCGCGCGGGGCGGGCGCTGGAGACGGCGCGGCCGCCGGTGGGAGACTCGGCGCCATGATGATCCGACCGGCCGAGCTGGCCGCGATCAAGGCCGGGACCGTGGACCTGGCGTTCCGTCGCTGGGCCCGGCCCCGCGTGGTGGTCGGCACCCGGATGCGCACGGCCGTCGGGGTCGTCGAGGTGACCTCCGTCGAGGAGGTCAGCGTGTCGAGCCTGCGCGCCGAGGACGCCCGCCGCGCCGGAGCACAGTCGCTCGTGGCGCTGAAGCAGGCGCTGGCGGCGCGCCCGGACGACCCGGCGTGGCGCATCGGGCTGGCGTACGCCGGTCCGGACCCCCGTGAGACGCTGCGCTCCACCGTGCCGGACGCCGACGAGATCGCGGCCATCAACGCCCGCCTCGACCGCCTCGACGCCGCCTCGTCCACCGGGCCGTGGACGCGCGAGACCCTCGACCTGATCGACCTCAACCCGACGGTGCGCGCCCCCGACCTCGCGGCCCGGGTCGGCCGCGAGACGGCCGACTTCAAGAAGGACGTGCGCAAGCTCAAGGAGCTCGGCCTCACCGAGTCGCTGGCGATCGGCTACCTGCTGTCCCCGCGAGGCGAGGCGGTGGTCGACGCCGGGCTGCCGGCACCGCGCGAGCGCGCCCCCCGCGAGGAGGGCACGCCGCTTCCGAGGAGCATCGGGGCGCCCGCGACCCGGGCGCTGCGCGGGGCGGGGCTGACCACGCTCGAGCAGGTCGCCACCCGCAGCGCCGACGAGCTGGCCGCGATGCACGGCGTCGGCCCGATGGCGATCACCCGTCTCGCGGAGGCGCTGGCCGAGCGCGACCTGGCGTTCGCCGACCGATAGGGGTCAGTGCGCGAGCAGCCCCACGCCGAGGGCGCCCATGACCACCGCGATCGTCGAGTCCAGCACGCGCCAGGCGGCCGGGCGGGCGAACAGGCCGCGCAGCAGCCGTGCCCCGTAGCCCAGTCCGAAGAACCACAGCAGGCTCGCGACGAGGGTGCCGGCGAGGAACCACCAGCGGTCGGTGCCGAAGCTGTTGGCCACCGTGCCCAGCATCAGCACCGCGTCGAGGTAGAAGTGCGGGTTGAGCCAGGTCAGCGCGAGCGTCAGGAGCACCGCGCGGCCCGGGGTGAGTGCGGTGCCCTCGCCCGCCTCGAGCCCCTTCGGCCGCCACGCGCGCATCGCGGCGTGCAGGCCGAAGGCGATCAGGTAGAGCCCGCCGAGCAGCTGGGCGAACGGCAGCACGCCCGGCCACCGCTCGAGGACGACGCCCAGGCCGGCCACTCCCGCCGTGATCGCCACGACGTCGGAGAGCAGGCAGGTCAGCACGATCGGCAGCACGTGCTGACCGCGGATCCCCTGGCGCAGGAGGAACGCGTTCTGCGCGCCGATGGCGACGATGAGAGCGAGTCCGGTCAGCAGACCGGCGAGAGCAACCTGGAACACGTGGTCAACGGTAGGTCGCGTGTGTGGTGCAATCCAGCGAACTATTCTGAGGAATCATTAGGATGTCTTGTTATGAAAGACATCACCCAGCTCGACCCTGTGGCTCTCCGCACACTCGCCGTCGCGGTGCGCCTCGGCACCTTCGAGGCGACCGCTCGCGAGCTGCACGTCACGCCGTCGGCGGTGAGCCAGCGCATCAAGGCGCTGGAGACCCGGATCGGCCGGGTGCTGCTCCACCGCGTCAAGCCGTTGGAGCCCACGGAGGCGGGCCAGGTGCTGGTGCGACTGGCCACCCAGACCGAGCTGCTCGAGCGCGAGGCCGTCGCCGAGCTGGTGGAGGAGACCGGCGGCGGCACGACGTCGTACGCCTCGCTCCCGATCGCCGTCAACGCCGACGCGCTCTACGGCTGGTTCGTCGACGCGCTCGCCGAGGTGCAGTCGCGCCACCGGGTCGTCTTCGAGGTGGTCCGCGAGGACCACACCCGCACCGCCGAGCGGCTGCGGCGCGGCGAGGTCGTGGCGGCGATCACCGGTGAGCCCAAGCCGGTGCCGGGCTGCCGGGTGGTGCGCCTGGGCCGGCTCCGCTACGCCGCCGTCTCCACCCGCGACTTCCACGCCGCCCACTTCGCCGACGGCGTCGCCTCGGGCTCGCTGGGCGAGGCGCCGATCGTGGCGTTCGACCGCAACGACTCGCTCCAGCACGACTTCATCCGCCGCGTCACGCGGCGCCACCTCGCGCCGCCGGTGACCTACGTGCCGTCGGTGCGCGAGTTCGACCGGGCCATCCGGGTCGGCATGGGGTGGGGCCTGCTGCCCGAGTCGGACGTCGTCGACGAGCTCGACCGCGGCGACCTCGTCGAGCTCGTGCCGGGCCGCCGGCCCGAGGTGCCGCTGTTCTGGCAGCACTGGCGCCTCGGCTCCGCGCTGGTCGACGACCTGACCGACGCCGTGGTCGGCGCCGCCCGCGGGTGGATGGCCGGTTGAGGGCCGCACTCGATCGGATCCGGGATTCGGCTGACAGGCGACGGTGCCGGACCTAGGCTCCGAGCCAGATCGAGCACGGAGCTCATCACCGACCTGATCGGGGAAGGCCAGTGACACGTCGTCGAGCCGCAGGGCGTGCCGTCGCCGCCTGCGCGGGCCTCCTGCTCACCCTCGCCGCGTGCGGGGGATCGGGCGAGACCGCC
The DNA here is from genome assembly GCF_058134345.1 of Nocardioides sp. Z24_21. NCBI lineage: Bacteria > Bacillati > Actinomycetota > Actinomycetes > Propionibacteriales > Nocardioidaceae > Nocardioides > Nocardioides sp. Z24_21. The sequence continues at coordinate 497,500 of NZ_JBYTTH010000001.1, read as the reverse complement.
GCGACCGACGGCGCCGAGGGCGTGCTGCTGGAGGACGAGCAGCTCGACGCGATCAAGGGCCAGGTCGACAAGATGGGCCTCGTCGAGTGGCACGGCCAGCTGCTGACGAAGAACCCGGACAACGGCGGCAAGCGGATCTTCGACCTTGACGGCCGCTACAGCCCGTCCACCGGCTACAGCGAGCTCTCGATGGACTCCGCGATCGACGGCAACCGCCAGCAGGTCGACTACCTCGTCGTCGCCGGCCGCACCTACTTCAACAGCGAGGTCTGGGGCCCCAACGCCTCCGACTGCTGGGCCGACATCACCGGCGACGAGTCTCGCAGCTGGGGCCTGCCGACCGACCTCGACCCGACCTGGCCGGTCGTCGCGGCCCGGGCGATCCGGCTCGCCGGCGACGGCGTCGCGGTGGGCGTGCCGGCGCGCACGGTGATCACCGGGATGCCGCGCGGTCTCTTCCCGTCCGTGCCTCCCGCGCTCGACAAGATCGAGGCCGGCGCGGTCGTCACGCCGCACGGCCACCTGATCGAGGTCGGCGTCGACGTCGTGAACATGTGGAACGACGTCCCCGCCGCCGCGCGCTCCGCCATCGAGACCCGCAAGGCCGGCTGGTGGGCGATGACGATGAAGGAGTCGCAGAACGATGCGAACATCACGCCGCCCAAGCACGTCTTCGACCCGGTCGTGACGCCGCCCAGCCAGTGCAAGCGCGGCTGACCCCACGCCGGTTCGGGGGGATACTCCCGGCATGCCCACCTACATCGCCTTCCTGCGCGCGATCAACCTCGGCGCGAAGCGGAAGTTCCCCAAGGACGCGATCCGCGCCGCGACGGAGGCGGCTGGCGGCACCGACGTGGAGACCTACATCAACACCGGCAACGTCCGGCTGACGCACCCGGCCCGCTCGGTGGCCAAGGTGCAGGCGGTGCTGGAGCAGGCGTACGCCGCCGAGGCCGGCTTCGAGGTGCCGACCGTGGTGTTCACCGCACCAGACCTCGCCGCGCTCGCTGCCCGGGGGGAGGAGCTGCACGCCCGCCACGACCCCGCGGGCCAGCACTACGTGTCGTTGTACGCCGACCCGCCGCCCGCAGCGGCCGTCGACGCGGTCCACGCCCTGGCTCACCCCGGCGAGACCGTGGTCGTCGACGGCCGCGCCGCCTACGTGCTGCTCGACGGCGACATCCACACCTCGAGGGTGATGGCGGCGAAGGAGCTCGCCGCGCTCGGCCGAGGGACCGCCCGCACCATCAAGGTGCTCCGCACGGTCACCCAGAAGTGGTGCTGAGACCGCTCGCGGAGCCGTCAGGCGATCTCCACCCCGGCGCGCGCCAGCTCGGTGATCGCCGCGGCCGAGGACTCCTCGGCGACCCCGGCGCACAGCGCGGTGAGCACCCGGGTCGTGAACCCCTCGGCGATGGCGTCGAGCGCCGTCGCGCGGACGCAGTGGTCGGTGGCGATGCCGCACACGTCGACCTCGTCGACCTGCCGGGCCCGCAGCCACTCGGCCAACGGCTCGCCCGACGAGGTACGCCCCTCGAAGCCGCTGTAGGCGGCCGCGTGCTCGCCCTTGTAGAAGACCTCGTCGAAGGGCTGGGGGTCGAGGTTGGGGTGGAACGCCGCGCCCTCCGTGCCGACCTTGCAGTGCACCGGCCACGAGTCGGTGAAGTCGGGCTTGGCCGACCAGTGCGGCCCGGGGTCGACGTGGTGGTCCTTCGTGGCGAGGACGGCGTCGTAGGCCGGGGCGTCCTCGGCCCGCGCGTGCCAGCGGTGGAGCAGGTCGTTGATGCCGGCCGCCACGTGGGCGCCGCCCGTGACGGGAAGCGAGCCGCCCTCGCAGAAGTCGTTCTGGACGTCGACGACGATCAGGGCTCGGGCCATGCCACGAGGCTAGCGGTCCCCGTCGTGGGAGCAGCCCTCCCGCCTCGCGGCAGGAGGGCTGCTCGCGGCCTCGGTCCCCACGGCCGGGCCGGCGCGACAGGGCGCATCCCTGTCCGCGTCGTTCAGCGGCGGGTGGCCGTGACGAGGCGGTACTCCCAGTCGCACACCAGGTGGCCGGACCCCTCGCGGCGGTCGTGCGACTCGGCGAGCGCGACCAGGTCGGCCCGGAGCGCGGCGCGCCCCTGGTCGTCCAGCCGGCTCGCCGCCGCGAACGTGGGCCCGTAGTAGGTGAGGAACAGGTCGGCGAAGGCTCCGGCGTCGGTGAAGCGCTGGGTCACCGTGGCGGTCTGCGACCGCAGGTCTCCCACCCCCTCGCCGAGCAGGCCGGCGACGACCTCCTCCGTGCCCCAGCGGGTCGCGGGCCGGGCGCCGGGCGGCGGCGCGGCGTGCGCCCCGACAGTGCGCAGCATGCCGCCCACGAACCCCTCCGGGGTCCAGCTCGCGAGCCCGATCCGCCCGCCGGGGCGGGTCACCCGGACGAGCTCGCGCCCGGCGGCGTCGGGGTCGGCGGCGAACATGACGCCGATCGCCGACAGCACGACGTCGAAGGACGCGTCGTCGTGCGGCAGGTGCTCGGCGTCGGCCTCGGTGAGGTCGACGGCGACGTCCTCCGCGGCGGCCCGGCGCCGGGCGATCTCGAGCAGCGCCGGGACGTAGTCGATGCCGACCGCCTCGGCGCCGCGGCGCGCGGCGGCCAGGGCGACGTGCCCCGTGCCGGTGGCGACGTCGAGCACCCGGTCGGCCGGGCCGACGCCGACGTGGTCGACGAGGTGCTCCGACACCGGGACGGTCAGGGCGGCGATCTTGTTGTAGTCGCCGCTGCTCCAGACCTTCTGCTGCTTGTCGCGCAGCTCGGTGAGGTCCGGGCTGGGACTCGGGGTGGTGCTGCTGCCGATGCTGGTCATGCTGGTTCCTTTCGTGGTGCCGACCGGCGTCTCGGGAACGCCGGCGACGGACGTGGTGGCCGCCGAGACGTGCTCGAGCCGGAGCCCGGCCCGTCGCACCGCCTCGGCGACCAGGTGGGCCGAGTCGGCCTCGTAGAGCAGGAAGCACGTCTCGTCCTCGGGGACGAAGATCGACCTCAGGCAGCGCACGGCCCGGCCCTCGCGGGACAGGTCCGCGCCGGCCCGCTCCGCCAGCGCGACCTGATGCCGCGCGGCGGCGTGGTCGCCCCGGGCGACGTAGAGCTCGACGAGGTACTCGGCCATGTCTCCACCGTGCGCGCCCATGAGGGTCCGCGAAACTGTGGATGACCCGAGGAAATGGCCGGGGAGGAACCCCAGTCGACACGACCGACCGGCGCTGGTCGGCTCACTCCGGTCGGGTCACTCCGGTCGGGTCACGCCGGCGTCGAGCTCGGCGAGGCGGGGCGCGAGCTCCATCCGGGAGCGGATCTCGAGCTTGGTGTAGGTGTTGCGGAGGTGGAACTCCACGGTGCTGACGGTGACGACGAGGGCCCGGGCGATCTCCTTGTTGGCCAGTCCCTGCGCCGCGAGGTCCGCCACCCGGCGCTCGGCGGTCGTCAACCGGCCGGGGGAGCCCGGGCGCCTGGCGCCGACGCGCTCCAGCTCGCCGCGCGCGGCGTCGGCCCAGCCGGGGGCGTGCTGCGCCTCGAAGAGGCCGACCGCGCACTCCAGGGACGCGCGGGCCGCGCCCCACTTGCGCGAGCGGCGCTGCGCCCGGCCGAGGGCGAGCCAGGTGCGGGCGGCGTCGGCGACCAGCCCGCGGTCGTCGTAGCCCGACGCAATGCCGGCCAGTGCGGCGGCGTCGGCGTCCGACCACGCCCGGGCCAGCGCGATGGTCGCCGAGCCGCGGGCCGCGGCCTGCCGGGCCCAGTCGTGGTCCTGCAGGTCGGCGGCGTCGGCCAGCGCGTCGACGACCTGGCGCGCCTCGTCGAGGGAGTCGGTGCTGCCGACCTCGGCGAGGGCCTCGACGAGGTCGGGGGCGGCCGGGAAGGCGCCGGGGTCGAGCACGCCCGCGTCGCGTGTGTGCGCCCACACCGCGCGCAGCCGGCTGGCGGCCTCGTCGGGCCGGTGGTCGAGCAGGTCGGCCACGCCCGCCGCCCGGGTGGCCTCCAGCCAGTCCCACTGGACGCCCGTGTCCTCCGCCTGGGCGACGGCGCGCTGGGCCCAGTCGCGCGCCGCCGCGGGGTCGCCGCGGCCGGCGGCGAGCAGGCTGCGGCAGCGCTCGTACATCGGCCAGTGCAGCAGGCTGCTGTCGGTCGAGGCCGCCCACTCGTCGAGCAGCGCCTCGGCGGCGTCCCACCCGCCCAGGCGCAGCTCGAGCTCGCACAGGTGGAGCCGGGCGAGCGCGTAGGAGTTGGGCTCGCCGCGCTCGGCGGCGAGCCCGCGGAACGCCTCGAAGCGCTCGCGGGCCGGGCCCGGCTCGCCGCGCCACACGTGCTGCTGGCCGGCCACCCGGCCCGGGGTGCGGGCCAGGTAGGTCGACCGGCTGGCCAGCGCCTCGTAGCGCTCGAGGAGGTCGTCGAGCGGCCGCCCGCGCAGGGCCGAGGTCCACACCCGCGTGTAGAGCGCGAGGCGCTGGTCGCCGCCGGTGCCGGTCGCGGAGGCCTCGACGGCCTGGGCGGCGCGCGCGTCGGCGAGCGCGACGTGGCGCACCGCGATGACGGCCTCGTTCTCGGCGAGGTGGCACAGGACGCGCAGGCGCAGGTCGTGGTCGTCGCCGGCCTCGTCGAGGGCCTGTTGGAGCAGCGCGCGGATGTCGGCGTTGCCGCGCACCACGCCGCCGGTGAGCAGGACGTAGGCCCGGACCCGGTCGGCGCGGTCGGGCAGCGTCGCCGCGCGGGAGCCGAGCAGCGCTGTGAGGCGCTGCTTCTCCCCGGCCATGTGCAGCACCTTGGCCAGCACCATCACGCGTGCCGCGTCGGGCTCGCCGGCCGGTGTCAGGCGCAGGGCGTGGGTCGCGACGTCGGCGGCGAGCCGGATCGAGCCGCGGGCGATGGCCCGCGTGGCGGCACCGTCGAGCCGCTCGGCGAGGAGGGCGTCGGGCTCGGTGGCGGCGAGGGCGAGGTGCTGCAGCATCCGGCAGGGGTCGTCGGCGACGACCGCGGCGAGGTCGGCGTGCAGCCCGCGCACCTCGTCGGGCGACGCCGCCCGCCGCGCCGCCTGCGCGAGGAGGGGGTGCGCCGAACGCACCCGCTCGCCGTCGAGGTCGACGACCCCTGCGGCGGCGGCCTGCTGGAGCGCGTCGGGCCCGAACAGCGCCTGTAGCCGGGGCGCGCGCAGGTCGGCGTCGAGGGCGAGCGCGAGCAGCAGCCGGCGCGTGGTGGGGTCGAGGTCGGCGACCCGCAGGCCGAGGAGGTCCTCGACCGCGTCGGGCACCGGGAGCTCGTCGCCCAGCGTCGCCGGGTCGCGCCGGGCCAGCAGCCGGCCCACCTCGAGGGCGAACAGCGGGTTGCCCAGCGTGGTGTCGTAGACGCGACGGAGCAGGTGGTGCGGCAGCCGGAGCCCGAGCCGGGTCGCGAGGATCTGGCGGGTGCCGCCGAGCGTGGTGGCGCGCACGACGAGGTGCTCGACCCGGCCCTCGCGGAACGCCCGCTCGACCGCGGTCGGCGCTCCGGGGCGGCGGGAGAGCACGACGGTCACGTCGTCGGGGAGGCGGCGCGCGACGTAGGCGAGCGCGGTCAGGGAGGAGGCGTCGAGCCACTGCAGGTCGTCGACGGCGACGAGCAGTCGCTGGTGGCGGGCCAGCGTCCGCAGCGCGGACAGCAGGGCGAGCGAGACGACCTGCTCCGTGGGCGGCTGCTCGCCGGGGTCGGCACGGTAGAGCGCCACCGCGAGGGCGTGCAGCTGGGGCGCCGGCATCTCCAGCTCCTCGACCTCGACCTCGTCGAGCAGATCGATGAGCCCCGCGAACGGCAGCTCCGTCTCGGACGCACTGGCCCGCGCCGCCAGCACGCGCAGGCCGCGGTCGCGCCCGCCGGCCAGCGCCTGCTCCCAGAGGCTGGTCTTGCCCACGCCCGGCTCGCCCTCGAGCACCAGGGCCCGCACCGGGGTCGGCTCCTGGTCGAGCACCCCGGCGATGACTGCGAGCTCGGCGTCGCGCGCGACGAGACCCATGGGGGCATGATCGCAGCCGTCGGCCCCGAGGGCATCGACAATTCGGGGCAGGTGGGGCGCTACCCGCCGAGGTGGACCGTGGGGATGACCGGCTCGCCCGCCGACATCATCGTGACGGCGCGCGGGAGCTCGGCGACCGACGCGCGGTGCCGGGCCCGGGCCTCGTCGAGCGTGGTCCGCCCGACGACCTCGCCGTCGCGCACCAGGGGGACGAGCAGCGGGCGGTCGTCCCCGTCGTCCCCCGGGACCTCGTCGATCCCGACGACCTCCGCCTGGGCGACGCCCGAGGGTCCGCGGCGGCGCAGGGCGTGCTTGCGGCCGCCGATGGACAGCTTGTCGGTCGACCGCTTGGCCACCGACACCAGCTCGCCGTCGGTCCCCTCACGCGCGACGAGCTTGTAGACGAAGCCGCACGTCGGGTGCCCGGAGCCGGTGACCAGCTGCGTCCCGACGCCGTAGGCGTCGACGGGGGCCGCGGCGAGCGCCGCGATGGCGTACTCGTCGAGGTCGCTCGTCACCACGATCCGGGTGTCGTGGGCGCCGAGGCCGTCGAGCTGGGCGCGCACCTCGCGGGCCAGGTCGCCGAGGTCGCCCGAGTCGAGCCGCACCGCACCGAGCCCGGTGCCGGCCACCTCGACGGCGAGTCGCACCGCCTCGGCGACGTCGTAGGTGTCGACCAGCAGCGTGGTGCCCACGCCGAGCGTCTCGACCTGCGCGCGGAACGCGTCGGCCTCGGCGTCGTGCAGCAGCGTGAACGAGTGGGCCGCGGTGCCGGTGGAGGGTACGCCGTAGCGGGCCCGGGCCGCGAGGTTGCTCGTGGCGTCGAAGCCGGCGACGTACGCCGCCCGGGCGGCCGCGACCGCCGCGTCCTCGTGGGTGCGGCGCGCGCCCATCTCGATGCACGGGCGGCCGTGGGCGGCCAGCACCATCCTCGACGCGGCCGAGGCGATGGCGGAGTCGTGGTTGTAGATCGACAGCAGGACCGTCTCGAGGAGCACGGCCTCGGCGAAGGTGCCCTCGACGACCATCAGGGGTGAGTGGGGGAAGTAGGCCTCGCCCTCGGCGTAGCCCCACACGTCACCGGTGAAGCGGTAGGAGGCGAGCCAGTCGAGCATGCCCGGGTCGACGATGCCCTCGAGCGCGGTGAGCGCCGCCGCGTCGAAGCGGAAGTCCTCGATCGCGTCGAGCGCCCGGCCGACCCCGGCGACGACGCCGTAGCGCCGGCCCTCCGGCAGCCGCCGGGGGAACAGCTCGAAGACCGCCCGGCGCTCGGCCGTGCCGGCCTGGCGCGCGGCCTGCACCATGGTCAGCTCGTAGTGGTCGGTCAGGAGCGCGGTCGACGCACGGGGGGAGCTGGTCACGACCCACACTGTGCCACGATGGGACCCGTGTCAGCCGCCAGTCCCGTAGAGGTCGAGCCGACCATCACCCCTGACGAGATCACCTTCCTGGCCAAGCCGTGGGTGACCCTCGTCTGGGACGATCCGGTCAACTTGATGTCCTACGTCTCCTACGTGTTCCAGAAGTACTTCGGCTACGACAAGGCCAAGGCCGAGAAGCTCATGCTCGAGGTGCACACCGACGGCAAGTCGGTGGTCTCGACGGGCACGCGTGAGGAGATGGAGCGCGACGTGCAGGCGATGCACGAGTACGGCCTCTGGGCGACGATGGAGAAGGCGTCGTAGTGCACCGGTCCCGCATCTCCGTGGTCATGATCGACCACCCCGAGGAGACCTACGACCCCGCGGCCGCGTTCTGGGCCGCCGCGCGGGGCGGTCGTCGTACGACCAACGAGGAACCCGCCTTCGAGTCGCTGGAGCGGCTGCCGGGCAACGTCGCGCTCGAGCTCCAGCGCACCGGCAGCGGCACTCCACCGCGCGTGCACCTCGACCTCGAGACCGACGACGTGGACGCCGAGGTGGCCCGCCTCGAAGCGCTCGGCGCCACCGTGCAGAGCCGACACGACACCTGGGCGGTGCTCACCGACCCGGGCGGGCTGGTGTTCTGCGTGGTCCCCGTGTGGACCGACCAGGCCGACTTCGACCGCCACGCGACCACGTGGGGGGCCTGACGTGAGCGGCTTCGAGCGACACCGCAGGTCCGGGCGCGTCATCGCTACCTTCTCCGGGTTCGAGGCCGACCTCCTGCGGTCACTGGCCTCGCAGATGGTCGAGCTGCTGCGCAACGAGCGCGCCGAGCCCGCCGCCCCGAGCGCCGACCCGTTCGACGCGATGATGGCAGAGTTCTCCGGCGCCACGACGATCCCCGACGACCCGGTGCTCGCCCGGCTCTTCCCCACCGCCTATCCCGACGACGAGGAGGCGGCCGCCGACTTCCGCCGCTTCACCGAGGGCGGCCTGCGCGACGGCAAGGCGGCCACGGCCGGCTCGATCATCGACACCCTGGAGGAGGCCGGGCTGCCGTCCGAGCTGGACCAGGACGGCCTTGTCATCGACGTCGAGCTCACCGACGCCGAGGCCGAGACGTGGATGCGCGCCTTCACCGACATCCGGCTCGCGCTGGCCACCCGGCTCGGCGTCGAGGCCGGCGACGAGCACTACTGGCACTCGCTGCCCGACGACGACCCGCGGGCGCAGGCCCACGACATCTACGAGTGGGTGGGCTACCTCCAGGAGACCGTGGTCGAGGCGCTCACCTCGTGAGCGGACGGTGAGCCGCCCGTGAGCCCGGTGCCCGACTTCGTCCTGGCGCTGCGCGAGAGGATCGGGCACGACCCGCTCTGGCTCCCCGGGGTCACCGCGGTCGTCCGCCGCGGCGACCAGGTGCTGCTGGTCAAGCGCGCCGACAACGGCCACTGGACGCCCGTCACCGGGATCCCCGAGCCGGGGGAGGAGCCGGCCGAGGCCGCCGCCCGGGAGGCGCGGGAGGAGACCGGCGTCCGGATCCGGGTGGACCGGCTGGCCTCCACCGGCGTGCACGGCGAGATCGTGCACGCCAACGGCGACCGCGCGTCCTACCTCGACCTCACCTTCGCCTGCACCTGGGTCGAGGGCGAGGCCCACGTGGCCGACGACGAGTCGAGCGAGGTGCGGTGGTGGCCCGTCGGTGCGCTGCCGCCGATGTCGGAGCTGATGACCGCCCGCATCGAGGCCGCCCTCGACGACGACCCCGAGGCACGGTTCGTGCGCCCGCCGGGCCAGCACGACGTCGAGCCGCCGCCCGTCCTCGCACCGCCGGTGCCCGTCCTCGGCGTCGACGCCTGCCCGGCCGGCTGGGTGGGGGTGGTGCTCGACACCGGGCTGCGCGCCTCCGTCTACGTCGCACCCGACATCGCCGGGCTCGTCGACCTGGTCCGCGAGCAGCACGACGTCGCGGTCGCGGCCGTCGACATCCCGATCGGACTGCCCGACGCGGGCGGCCGGAAGGCGGACGCGGAGGCCCGGCGCGCGCTGGTGGGGAAGGCGTCCTCGGTGTTCTCCACGCCGGTGCGGGCCGCGCTCGAGGCGGAGACCTACGAGCTGGCGCGCGCGGCCAACCTCGCCGCGACCGACGGGCGCACCAGCGTGAGCGCCCAGGCCTACGCGCTGCGGGAGAAGGTGCTGCAGGTCGACGCGTGGGTGCGCGGGCGGCCAGGCGTCCTCGTGATCGAGGTGCACCCCGAGCTGAGCTTCGCCCGGATGGCGGGCGCGCCCGTGCGGGCGCGCAAGAAGGACGCCGACGGCGTCCGCGCCCGGCGCGAGGCGCTCGCCGCCCACGGGGTCGTGGCGCCGGCGTGGTTCCGCGGCGCGGGCTTCGGCGAGGACGACCTGCTCGACGCCTGCGCGGCCGCGTGGACGGCCGTGCGCCACGCGCACGGGGTCGCGGAGTCGTACCCCGAGGAGCCCGAGGTCTTCTCCGACGGGGTCCCGGCCGCGATCTGGGCCTGAGCGGCGTACGCCCACCCTGCCCGGGGCGCTGCTCAGCCCGAGTGGGTCAGCACGCCGTAGCGTTCGCGTGAGGCGAGGGCCCAGCGCGAGACGGGCACCGACACCAGCGCCACCGCGAGCATCAGCGCGGCCAGCACCAGCCAGCCGGTCTCGCCCATCTCGACGCAGAGCAGGGTCACCACGGGCGGGCCGACGACGGCGATCACGCTGAACCCCAGCCCGGCGAAGCCCTGGTACTGGCCCTGCTTCTCGTGCGGTGCGAGACCCATCTGGAGCCCCCACTGGCCGCCGGAGCCGATCATCTCGCCGACGACGTGGACCAGCGAGCCGACGACCAGCACGACCACCGCGAAGGTGGCGTCACCCCGGTCGGCCAGGGCGACGATGGCGAAGCCGGCGGCGATCCACACCGCGCCGCGCACCAGCGCGCGGGCGCCCGCCTCGACCGAGTCGGCGCGCCGGGACAGCCGGACCTGGAAGAGCGCGACGCAGGCGGTGTTGACGATGAGCAGGATCGCGACCATGACCGGCGGCGCGGAGGTGCGCTCGGAGATGTAGAGCGCCAGGCCGAGCTCCATCACGAAGAAGTGCAGCGAGAACAGCCCGGTCAGCGCCACCACGACGACGTAGGGCCAGTCGCGCAGCACCGCCAGGCGCGGCTCGCCCTCGACGCGGACGTAGGCCGGCAGGTCGGGCAGCCGCGTGGTGTTCCACGCCGCGAAGCCGGTGAAGACCGCGTTGAGGACGAACACCGAGATGTAGGCCCACGGCTCGTCCACGACGAGGGCCGCGCCGCCGAAGACCGAGCCGAGGCCGATCGCGGTGTTGGTCACCGCCCGGAGGTAGGCCTTGAACTGCACGCCGCGCCCACCCGTGGCGAGCTGGGCGATGACGCCCTGCTGCACGGACCCGGCCGAGCGCTCGAAGAAGGTGAGCAGCGCCAGCAGCAGCGCGAGCTGCCACGGCGTGCGGGCCAGCGCCGGCAGCGCGCTGGTGAGGGCGGCGCCGACCATGAACGCCGTCAGCACCCGCCGCGGTCCCCGGCTGTCGGCGAGCTGGCCGGCCGGCACCTGCACGACGATCCCGACCACGGCCGCGACGGCCATCGCCAACGCGACCTCGGCGGCAGAGAAGCCGACCTGTCGGGTGAAGTAGAGCGCGCTGGTGGTCATCACCGCGCCGGCCCCGAACCGGTTGGCGAACGACCCCAGCGCCAGCACCCGCAGGTCCCGCTCGAGCGGGATCCCCCTCCGGGTCAGCGGTGCGGGCGCGTGCGACGACGACATGACTCTCCTCGACAAAGTATCTCGACGTCGAGACTATGTCGTGAGACGCGGGCCGGCCGCATCGGCCTCGTGCCTACGCTTGGCTGCGTGCTGACCTTGGACCAGGAGATCTACGACGCGATCGTGGCGCACGCGCGCCGCGACCACCCCGACGAGGCCTGCGGAGTCGTCGCGGGTCCCGAGGGCAGCGACCGTCCCGAGCGGTTCGTCCCGATGGTCAACGCGGCCGGCAGCCCGACGTTCTACGAGTTCGACTCCAGCGAGCTGCTCGCGCTCTACAAGGAGATGGACGCCCGCGACGAGGAGCCGGTGGTGATCTACCACTCCCACACCGCCACCGAGGCCTACCCCAGCCGCACCGACATCAACCTGGCCAGCGAGCCCCACGCCCACTACGTGCTCGTCAGCACACGCGAGCACGGGAATAGTGAGGGCCCGGTGGAGTTCAGGTCCTACAGGATCGTCGACGGGGTCGTGACCGAGGAGGACGTCACGGTCGCACCGACGACAGAGACGCCAGAGACACCCGAGCAGACCGAGGAAGCGAGCACCCCCTGATGGCCATCGAGGTCCGGATCCCCACCATCCTGCGCACCTACACCGACGGCGCCAAGGCCGTCGAGGGATCGGGCGGCACGCTGTCCGCGCTGATCGACGACCTCGAGGGGAGCCACCCCGGCATCAAGGACCGCCTCGTCGAGGAGAAGGCCGGCTCGGTCGACCTGCGCCGCTTCGTCAACATCTACATCAACGACGAGGACGTCCGCTTCATCGGTGGCCTCGACGCCGAGCTCTCCGACGGCGACCAGGTCGTCGTGCTGCCCGCCGTCGCGGGCGGTTGCTGAGCCGCCAGCTCAGCCCAGGATCCCGCGCTCGTACGCCGTCGCCACCGCGGCGGCGCGGTCGCTGACGCCGAGCTTGTCGTAGGCGTGCACGAGGTGGGTCTTCACCGTCGCCTCGCTGACGAACAGCTCCTCGGCGATCAGCCGGTTGGAGCGCCCCCGCGCCACCAGCGTGAGCACCTCCCGCTCGCGCGCGCTCAGCACGCCCGACGCGGCCGGGCGGCGTACGTGCGAGGCCAGCCGCGCCGCCACGGCCGGGGACAGCACGGTCTCCCCGGCGGCCGTGGCGCGCACCGCGTCGAAGAGCGTCTCGGCGGGGGTGTCCTTGAGGAGGTAGCCCGTCGCCCCGGCCTCGATCGCCGCGACGGTGTCGCTGTCGGTGTCGTAGGTCGTCAGCACCAGGACCGCGGCCCGCGAGCCGCGCTCGCGCAGGGCGCGGACGGCGTCGACGCCGCCGCCGCCGGGCATCCGGAGGTCCATCACGACGACGTCGGGGTCGGTCGCGATGACCCGCTCGACCGCCTCGGGACCGCTCGCCGCCTCGCCGACGACATCGAAGCCGTCGACGCCGGCGAGCATGCTGCGCACGCCGTCGCGGACGACGGGGTGGTCGTCGACCACCACGATGCGCACCGTCATGCCGCCTCCCTCGCCAGCGCGGGGAGCCGGGCGGAGACCGCGGTGCCGCGACCCCGCTCCGACTCCAGGGCCAGGGCGCCGGCCAGCCGCGCGACGCGCTGGCGCATCCCCCGCAGGCCGAACGAGCTCGACGCGGCAGGGGCGGCGACGTCGAAGCCGACACCGTCGTCGCGCACGTCGAGGACGACCTCGTCCCCGTCGTAGGACAGCGTCACGCCGACCCGGGTCGCCCCGGCGTGCTTGGCGACATTGGCCAGCGACTCCTGCGCGATGCGCAGCACGGTCGCCTCCACCTCGGGGTGCAGCGGCACGGCGTCGCCGACGACGACGGCGTCGGCACGCACCCCGGTCTCGGCGGACCAGGCGGCCACGACGGTCGACAGCCCCTCGGCCAGGGTGGTGCCGTCGAGGTCGCCGGGGGACAGGTCGAGCATCGAGCGCCGGGCCTCCGCCAGCGCCTGACGCGCCAGGTCGAGGGCGCGCTGCTGGCGCTCGCCGCCGACGGCCGCCTCGAGCTGGGTGACGATGCCGGCCAGGCTCTGGGCGATGGTGTCGTGGATCTCGCCGGCCAGCCGGGCGCGCTCCTCCTGCACGCCGGCCTCGCGCGCCTGGGCGATCAGCTGCTCGTGCAGGCTGCGGTTCTCCGCCAGCGCCTCCTCGAGCCCGGCGTTGAGGCGCTCGAGCTCGGCGGTGCGCTGCTCGGTGCGCAGCGACACCTTCATGAAGGCGGTGGCCAGACCGGCGTTGAGCACGATGAGGGCGCCGAAGACGGATGCCTGGGCGGGATCCTGTGGTGGGAAGCCGCCGGACTGCGAGCCCGCCTGGGTGATCCCGACGACCACCATGCCGACGTAGACCCAGCGTCCCTTGAGCGACTCGTAGGCGTCGAAGAAGCCGGCGACGCCGAAGATGCCGTAGAACGGGTTGAGCCAGCACAGCACGAAGGCGAGCGCGATGCGCCCCGCGTAGTTGATCGCGCTGGGTCGGGGCGTCGCGACCATCCACGCGGCGGTGAGGGCCGAGAGGGCGAGCGTCCAGCGGACCTCGGCCGCGCCCACCTCGAGCGCCGGGGCGGCCGCGGTCGCGACGACGGTGGCGAGCCCGAGCAGTCCGAACGGCAGCCAGCGCAGCCACCGCTCGTCGCTGGCCTGCTCGTGCGCGAGGGACGCGGCCCACCCGCCGCTCTGCCCGCGCGCCCCCTCGCTCATGGCCTCATCCTTGCAGTCCGTGGCGCTCCTCTCACTCCCATCGGAACCGCCGCACGGCCACGAGGGAGAGCACGACCGTCCAGGCGAGCATCACGGCGAGGTCGGTGAGGTCGGGTGTGCGTCCCACGAGGGAGTCGTTGAGAGCCTCCGCGGCGGCGCCGAGGGGCGTGGCGACCACCAGGTCGTGCAGCCAGCCGCCCATGCCCTGCACCGGCAGCCACACGCCGGAGGTGAACATCATCGGGAAGAACACGATGGTGCCGACGGTCTGGACCACGCGCGTGTTGGAGGACACGGCGGTCACGACCGCGCCGACCGAGAACGCCGCGGCCGTCGCCAGCACCATGCTGACGGCGTACCACCCCAGGGAGGAGGGCAGCGGCACGTCGTAGACGAGGCGGGCGCTCGTGAGTGCCAGGACGATCGCGGCGAGCACGGCGGCGGCATGCAACCCGACCTGGGCGCCGAGCAGGGACGCGGGATGCATCGGCGTGGTGCGCAGCCGCCGCAGCACGCCGCTCTCGCGGTAGCCGGCGATCACCGGTGGCATCGCCATGATCGCGGCCATGATCATCGCCAGGATGGCGCAGACCGAGGCGTAGAGGTCGATGACGCGCTGGCCGCCGAGATCGTCCTCCGGCGTTCGGTAGCCCGGCACCAGGCCGATGATCAGCAGCAGGATGGTCGGGAACAGCAGGATCCAGAAGAGGGACCCGAGCTCGCGGCCGAACAGCCTCGCCTCGGTGCGTACGACCGCGGCCGTGGGGGAGGTGCGCGGCGTGCGGGCCGTCTCGGTGGGCGTGCCGGGTGTGGTCGAGGTGCTCATGCGGGGGTCTCCTCGCGGGTGTCGGTGAGCTGGAGGTAGGCGGTGTCGAGGGTGCCGTCGACCACGCGCAGGCCGTGCGGGGTGACCTGCTGGCCGGCCAGTCGCTCGAGGACCTCGAGCGCGGCGCCGTCTCGCCCCTCCACGACGATCCGGTCCGACTCGGTCCGGACCGCGGAGACCGACGCGAGCTCGCGGAGCGACTCGAGGTCGAGCGGGTGGTCGGTGGTGAAGGAGGTGACCGTGGCGGCGCTCGCTCCGGCGATGAGCGCGTCGGGGGTGTCGAGCGCCCGGATCCGGCCGCCGTCGATGATGGCGATCCGGTCGCACAGCTGCTGCGCCTCCTCCATCGAGTGCGTCACGAGCAGCACCGTGACCCCGTCCGCGCGCAGGTCGCGCACGATCTGCCACACGTCGCGGCGGGCGCGGGGATCGAGGCCGGTGCTGAGCTCGTCGAGGATCACCACGCGCGGCCGGCCCACCAGGGCCAGCGCGATGGAGAGACGCTGCTGCTGGCCCCCGCTCAGGTCGCGGAACCTCGTGCGGAGCTGCTCCTCGAGCCCGAGCCTGCCGAGCAGGTCGTGCCACGGCAGCGGGTCGTCGTAGAGCGCCGACCAGAGCCCCAGCGCCTCGGCGACGGTGATCTTGGGCTGCAGCCGGCTCTCCTGCAGCTGGACGCCGAGCAGCCGGGTGAGCGCGGCGCGCTCCGTGCGCGGGTCGAGGCCGGCGACGCGCACGGTGCCCGCGTCGGGCACCCGCAGCCCGGCGACGCACTCGACGGTGGTGGTCTTGCCGGCCCCGTTGGGGCCGAGGACGCCGAGCACCTCGCCCTCGGCGACCTCGAGGGAGACGTCGTCGACGGCGAGAGTGTCGCCGTAGGCCTTGCGCAGGTGCGAGATCGAGATCATGGCCCCAGCCTCGTCGTCGGCGCCGTCTCGCGCATCGGGCAACCGGCGCCTCCGGCCATCCACCGATCGGTGGATGTCATGCTGGACGCATGCGCTTCGACAGCCTCCTGGAGTCGGTCGGCGGCACGCCCCTCGTCGGGCTGCCCCGGCTCTCGCCGAGCCCGGACGTCCGGATCTGGGCCAAGCTGGAGGACCGCAACCCGACCGGCTCCATCAAGGACCGGCCGGCGCTGAGGATGATCGAGCAGGCGGAGAAGGACGGCACGCTGCGGCCGGGGTGCACGATCCTCGAGCCGACCAGCGGCAACACCGGCATCTCCCTGGCGATGGCCGCCAAGCTCAAGGGCTACCGCATCGTGTGCGTCATGCCGGAGAACACCTCCGAGGAGCGGCGCCAGCTGCTGCGAATGTGGGGCGCCGAGATCGTCTCCTCGCCCGCCGCCGGCGGGTCCAACGAGGCCGTGCGCGTCGCCAAGCAGGTCGCGGGGGAGCACCCCGACTGGGTCATGCTCTACCAGTACGGCAACGAGGCCAACGCCCTCGCGCACGAGGAGGGCACCGGCCCCGAGCTGCTCGCCGACCTCCCCGAGATCACCCACTTCGTCGCCGGTCTCGGCACCACCGGCACCCTGATGGGGGTCTCCCGGTTCTTCCGCCGCGCCAAGCCCGACGTGCGCATCGTCGCCGCCGAGCCGCGCTACGGCGAGCTGGTCTACGGACTGCGCAACCTCGACGAGGGCTTCGTCCCCGAGCTCTACGACGCCTCGCTCATCGACTCGCGCTTCAGCGTCGGCCCGCGCGACGCCGTACGCCGGGTGCGCGAGCTGCTCGAGCTGGAGGGCATCTTCGCCGGCATCTCCACCGGTGCGATCCTGCACGCCGCGCTCGGGCAGGCAGCCCGCGCGGTCAAGGCGGGGGAGCGCGCCGAGATCGCGTTCGTGGTGTGCGACGGCGGCTGGAAGTACCTGTCGACCGGCGCCTACGAGGGCACCGTCGACGAGGCCGAGGACCGCCTCGACGGCCAGCTCTGGGCCTAGGAGCACGCTCCCGCATCGCCGCCCGGCCCGTGACGGAGGCCTCTGGTGGCTACCGGCTCCCCTCCTTACCGTCAGGGCATGAACGCGCCCGCCCACCTCTCGGGACGCTCCGTCGAGCCCCCCGGCCGCACCGCGTCGCCCAAGAGCCACAAGCGCGACAGCCGTCCCGCCCGCGCGAAGGGCAGCCCGATGCTGATCGTGCTGATGATGATCGTGGTGCTTCCCTCGGTGCTGCTCGCCGACCACTGGGGCGCCGGCGCGGCGGGGATCATCGGCGGCCTGACGGGCATGTTCTCGCTCGTGGCGTTCATGGGCGGTCCGCTCCGACCCGACCTGCGGGTCGCTGCGGTGCTGGGCCCGCTGCTCGTCGTCGCCGCGGCCGTCCCCCGGCTGGTCGCGGAGGCGTCCCGCCCGGCGGCGATCGCCCTCGTGGTGCTGCTGACGTTCGTCGCGGCGCTGCTGCCCCTGGTCGGTGCCCGCTTCGCCAACGCGGGGATGGGCCTCGGGATGACCACCATGTTCGGCTACGGCTACGCGCCGATGGGCGGGGCCGACCATCGGCAGGTCTTCGCCGCCGCCATCGCGGGTGTCGTCGTCGCCCTCCTGCTGCGCATCCTCATGGGCATCGCCGACCCGTCCAAGCCGACGCGCGAGCAGGTGGCCGCGGTGCTGGTCGCCGACGACGTCGCGGGCGCCACCGCCACGGCGTTCAGCACCTGGCTCAGCGACGGCAGGCAGCGCTGGCTCGCCGACTCCCTCGAGGCGGCCTCCGACTACCGGCTCGCGGTGCGCGCCGCCCAGGTGGACGGGCTGGCTGCCGACGATGTGGCCGGGCTCCGGGCCCGGGCCGAGGAGCTCGCGGGGGAGCTGCGGGCCAAGCCGGGTCGTGACAAGGGCGGCACGGCCGACACGTCGGGCGAGGCCGCCGCGACCGCAGCCGTCGGGGCGCCGGCGCCGCGGCCGGTGCCGTCCGCCACGGACGGGCCCCTCGCCGACGCCGTCCGGGCGCTCGACACCATCGAGCGGGCCGTGCGCGAGCGCGACACCACGCCCGTCGAGCTCGAGCGCACCCGGCGCCACGAGCTCCAGGACGCACTGCTGCACCCCTCGGCCAGGCTGACCTCGATCCAGCTCCGCCACGCGCTCCGCACGGCGCTCGCCGTGCTGCTGATGCTGATCATCACCTCGGGCCTCGAGCGCGGCGACCCGCTGGTCTCGACCTCGCTGCTCGCCACCTTCAGCATCCTCCAGGCCAGCTGGAGCGACACGGCGACCAAGACCCGCAACAAGATCGTCGGCGTGGTCGCCGGCTCGCTCACGGTCGCGGTGGTGCTGCTGGTCGTGCCGTCCGACCTGCTCGTCGCCGTCGCGGCGATCTCCCTGTGCCTGGGGCTGTGGTACGTCGTGACCCGCCCGGCGCTCGGCAACGCCTTCATGGTCGTGGTCAGCGTCGGGTTCAACTCGGTCAGCCGCGACCTCGACCCCGTCGCCCTCCTCGTGCAGTACGTCGGGCTCACCGCCAGTGCCGTGCTGGTCGGGGTCGTCCTGGGGTTCACCGTCATCCCGCGCTTCCGGCCCGCGCCGCTGCGGCGACGCATCGAGACAGCCGCCGAGGCCACCGCGACCGCCCTCCGGGCCTCGTCGGACGGCTCCCGGCCGATGGGAGCGGAGGTGATCACGCTGTTCCGCGACGCGGCCCGCACGCAGGACGACCTGGTGCCCGACCGCGAGGACCTCGACGAGCGGCAGCGCGCCGAGCTCGACACGCTCCGCACCGTGCTGGGCGACCTGACCGTCCTCGCCGGCGCCACCGACCTCGCCCGCGACGAGGTCGACCGGGTGGTGCGCGCGCTGAGCCCCGAGGGGACAGCGGCCCCGGGTGCGCCGACAGTGTCGCTCCCGGGCGACGAGCGGACCTCGCCCACCCCGGCATCCTCGACCGTGTGGGAGCTGGCCCAGCAGGCCGGCTCGGCCGAGCGCTACCTCCTCGAGACGCTGCCGGCCGGCGCCTGAGCCCGACGGCGCTGATCGTGGCGGACGTCAGCGGGTGTTGGCCGCGATGGCCACGACGGCCGTCGCGGGCGAGCCGACCACGAGGTCGGATGAGGCGCCGGTGAGCACGACCTGCACCGTCTCGCGAGCCTCGGTCTCGCGGTCGTCGAGGATCCGGACGGGCACACGCTGCTCCACCTGCCCGGCGGCGAAGTCGAGCTGACCCTGCGCGGCCACGAAGTCCTCGCCCGGGCTGGCCGTGCCGGCCTGGACGGCGTAGGTGACCTGCACCGGCGCGCTCGGCGCCGACTGCAGCCGCACGGGCACCCATATCGTGTGCTCGCGCTCGGTGGCGCGGTGCCGGATGCCGCCGAGGCGCACCTCGTTGAGGCTCAGCCACTGGATGCGCCGGGTGAGCCAGTCGCGGAGGAAGTCGACCTCGGCCTGGCGGTCGCGCCCGCGGTGGGTCCAGTCCAGGTCGCCCGCGGCGTGCCACCGGTCCCAGTCGGCCTCGGCGGCGGGAGCCAGCGTCGCCGCCGCGGAGGGGATCTGGGAGACGACCTCGCGCACCCCCGGCTTGAGCCGGGCCCAGCGGCTCTTGACCCGCTCCGAGAACGCCGGGTCCTGGAGCATCCGCGTGATCCAGTGCCGCCCGAGACGGGTGTGCCAGGTGTCGGGCTCGCTCGAGGCGCGCCACCGCGTCCCAGCGCTGAGGTCGAAGTCCCAGACGGGGCCGAAGACGAAGCGCTTGCCCGGCACCCAGCTGAAGTGCACGCTCGACTGGAAGTTGGAGTCCTGGTTGGCGAAGAGCTCCTGCACGATGTACCAGTCGATCATCCTGCCGACGTCGACGTGGGCGGCGTACCCACGCTCGGGGTCGGCGAAGTCGGGACCGTAGAGGACGTCCTCGAAGCGCGACACCGCGCGCCGGACCTCGCGGCGCTGTCGCTTGGTGACCTCGTCGGGGTCCTTGAACGCCACGGGCGTCCCGCGCCGGGTGCGGAAGCCGGGCTCGTCGTCGCGCAGGTAGCGCTTGTTGACCTCGAGCAGGTAGCCGTCGTCGGGCAGGTCCACGCGACCCGCGCCGACCTCGACCTGCTCGGTGAGCAGGTAGAGGCCCTGGGGCTGGCCGTTGAGGACGACCTCGACGAAGCGGAACCGGGGGGTCCACCGCAGCCGCGTCTGCGCGGCCACGGCGAACGCGGCGGCCGTGCGCAGCGAGCTGCGGTCGCCGTAGCCCGCCAGCAGCACCCACTCGTCGAAGGCGCGCGTGCCGACCAGCGCGGCGTCCTGCTCGAGCTTGAGCTTGTAGGGCTTCTTCGCCCAGCCCCAGGTCGAGTTGCCGCGCCCGCGGACCTCGGTGACCCGCGTGACGCCGTCCAGCGTCACCGTGCCCGGCACGTAGTCCTCACGACCGACGACGACCCCGCCGGTGTCGATGACCAGCTGCGAGGGGGCGGCCGGCGGCCAGCCGACCGCGGCGGCGGTGCCGTCCGGACCTGCGGCCCGGGCGGACGCCGGTGTGAGCGCCAGCGTCGACGCCGTGACCGCGAGGGCGACCACCGTGGAGAGCTTCTTCAGGACGGACACGACGTCTCCTCTGCCCGTTGTGTGGGCGATCGGTGGTCAGGCAGGTGGACGTGAGACGTCGAGGTCGAGGCGCAGGTTGTGCTCGCTTCCCGGCACGGCGCCGAGGTCGAGCAGGTCGAGCGCGAGGTTGGCGAGGTCGCCGTTGCGGACGGGCTGGACGGACTGCCGGTAGGTGGTGCGTCGCATGCCCGGGTCGAGGTAGTCGTCGGCGTTGAGCTCGTAGAGGTCCGCCCCGGCCTCGACGCCCGGACCGGCCACCATGAAGGGCACCCGATAGTTGGCGAGCCGGCGGGGGTCGGAGTGGCTCGCGCCGAGTCCGCCGTGGTCGCTGGTCAGGATGATGGCGGTGCGGCCGACGAGCTCGGGGTCGGACCGCACGGCACCGACGATGACCCCGAGCAGCCCGTCGACCTTCTCGACGGCCCGCAGGTAGCGCGAGGACATGAAGCCGTGGTCGTGACCCGCCGAGTCGGGGAGCGAGAGGTGCACGAACCGGAAGGCGCGCTCGTGGTCGCGCAGGTCGCGCCGGACCGACCGGGCGAGCAGGGTGTTGTCGAGCTGGATGCGGGTGGTGTCGATGCTCCGCGGCCAGCTGCGCTTCCACAGGGAGAACTTCGTCTTGCTCGCGAAGAGCGCCGTCGAGCCCCCTGCGGCCTTGACCTGGGTGAAGACCGACTCGACCCGCTGCCCGGCCGCCGACTGGACGGTCGCCGGGCGGCGCCGGTCGTCGTTCCAGGTGACCCCGTGCCCGCCGGTGCGGGCGTCGATGCGGCGCCCGGTGACCATGCCGGTGTGGTTGGGCAGGGTGATGGTGAGCTCGTGCTCGGTGCGGGCGTTGAGGGTCGAGGCCCCGGAGGCCATCAGGTCGTGCAGGTGCGGGGTGCGCTCTCGCCCCAGCTTGGCGAGGGCGTCGGTGTTGAGCCCGTCGACGGAGATGGCGACCACGGAGTCGATGGCGTCGTCGGCCGACACCCGCGGCGTGGGTGGCGGCAGCTCGCCGTCGGGGACCGCGGCCGGGGCCGACGCCGGGCACACCGCGAGGGCGGTGCAGGCGAGCAGGGAGGCGAGCACGGAGCGCAGGGTCACCGGGCGACCCTAACCCGGAGGGAGGGGGTGTGACGGGGCCGACGCACGTGATCGCGTGACCGACGCCAGCCCGAGCGCCTAGCCTGCTGCCTGTGCCGACGCCCCCCGCGAGAGAGACCGCAGACGCCCCCATCGGCATCTTCGACTCCGGCTTCGGCGGGCTCACCGTCGCCCGCTCGGTGATCGACCAGCTCCCGCACGAGTCGGTCACCTACCTCGGCGACACCGCCCGGCAGCCCTACGGCCAGAAGCCCATCGGCGAGGTCCGCGAGTATGCCCTCGAGTGCCTCGACCACCTCTACGAGCAGGGCGTCAAGGCACTGGTCATCGCGTGCAACTCAGCCAGCGCGGCGATGCTCCGTGACGCCCGCGAGCGCTACGACGTCCCGGTCGTCGAGGTGATCCTGCCGGCGGCGCGACGGGCCGCGGCCGCCACCCGCAACCAGCGGGTGGGCGTCATCTGCACCCGGGCGACCGCGAGCTCGATGGCCTACGACGACGCGTTCGCCGCCGCTCCCCACCTGGACCTCCACATCCGGGCCTGCCCGCGGTTCGTCGACTTCGTCGAGCAGGGCGTCACCGGCGGCGACGAGCTCCTCGCCGCCGCGCACGACTACCTCGACCCGCTCGCGGACGCCGGCGTGGACACGCTCATCCTCGGCTGCACCCACTACCCGCTGCTCACCGGCGTCATCTCCTACGTGATGGGCGACGAGGTCACGCTCGTGAGCTCGGCGGAGGAGTGCGCCAAGGACGTCTACAAGATGCTGGCCGGCACGGGCCTGATGCGGCCCGACGGGGAGCCGACCTACACGTTCTCGACCACCGGCAGCCCCGACGACTTCGCCACGGTCGGGCGCCGCTTCCTCGGCTCCGAGCTGCTCGGGGCGACGCAGTTCGCCGGAGGTCGGGCGTGAGCCCGCAC
This sequence comes from Nocardioides sp. Z24_21, assembly GCF_058134345.1. Lineage (NCBI taxonomy): Bacteria > Bacillati > Actinomycetota > Actinomycetes > Propionibacteriales > Nocardioidaceae > Nocardioides > Nocardioides sp. Z24_21. The sequence goes on along the minus strand of NZ_JBYTTH010000001.1, from coordinate 475,260 downwards.
CCGCTGCGGCTCACCGTCGTGGGCTGCTCGGGCTCCTATCCCGGTCCCGAGTCGGCCGCGAGCTGCTACCTGCTCGAGGCCGAGCAGGACGGCCGCACGTGGCGGATCCTCCTCGACCTGGGCAACGGCGCGCTCGGCCAGCTCCACCGCTACGTCGACCCGCTGAGCATCGACGCGGTGTTCCTCAGCCACCTCCACGCCGACCACTGCCTCGACCTGTGCGGCTACTACGTGATGCGCAAGTACCACCCGACCGGTGCACAGCCGTCGATCCCGGTGTGGGGCCCCGACGGCACGGCCGCGCGGATGGCACGCGCCTACGACCTGCCCCTCGAGCCGGGCATGACCGAGGAGTTCGACTTCCGCGTCTACGGCGACCGCGACGACGGTGACCGCGCCGAGGTCGAGCTGGGCCCGTTCCGGGTCGAGGCTCGCCGGGTGGTCCACCCGGTCGCGGCCTACGCACTCCGCGTCACCGCCGGCGGCCGCACACTCGTCTACTCCGGCGACACCGCTCCGTGCGCCGAGCTCGACGAGATCGCAGCCGGCACCGACCTGCTGCTCGCCGAGGCGTCGTTCCGCACCGGGGACCCCAATCCCGCCGACCTCCACCTCACCGGCGCCGACTGCGCCCGCACCGCCGCACGTGCCGGCGCCGAGCGGCTCGTGCTCACCCACGTCCCGCCGTGGCACGACCCGGCCGACGCCGAGGCCGAGGCCCGCGCCGCGTGGGACGGCCCGGTCGAGCTGGCCCGCGCCGGGGCGACGTACGACGTCTAGACGAGGCCCGCGTCGTGCACGACCATCGCCACCTGCACGCGGTTGGTGCACTCGAGCTTGGTGAGCAGGCGTGACACGTGCGACTTCACGGTCGGGATCGACAGGTAGAGCTCCGAGGCGATCTCGGAGTTGCTGAGCCCGCGGCCCACGCACACGGCGACCTCGAGCTCACGCTCGGTCAGCACCGTCAGCCGGTCGGCGGCGGTGGAGGTGCGCGCGCTCGGCGAGCTCCCGCGCAGCCGCGAGACCAGGCTGCGGGTGGCGGACGGTGACAGCATCGCGTCGCCCGCCGCCACGGTGCGGATGGCGCCGACGATGTCGGCGGGCGCGGTGTCCTTGAGCAGGAAGCCGTCGGCGCCCGCCGCCACGGCGCGCAGGACGTGGTCGTCGGCGTCGAAGGTGGTCAGCACGACCACGGCCGGCGGCGACGGACGCGAGTGGAGCACCTGCGTGGCCTCCAGGCCGTCCATCACCGGCATCCGGATGTCCATGAGCACCACGTCGGGCTCGTGCTGGGCGACCTGCGCCAGGCCCTCCTCGCCGTCGGCGGCCTCGCCCACGACCTCGAGGTCCGACTGGCCCCCGAGCATGAGGGTGAGCGCAGAGCGCACGAGCGGGTCGTCGTCGACGAGCAGCACGCGGATCACGGCGCCCACGGTAACCAAGCCTCCAGGACGAACGTCGCCCCCTCCGTGCGCTTCTCGAGCCGGCCGCCGCGCAGCTCGGTGCGCTCGCGCAGCCCGACGAGCCCGAGGCCGGCCCCCGGCGCCGCGCTGGGACGCTCGCCCAACGGGTTGCTCACCACCACCGTGATGCCGCGCTCCTCGTCGCCCGCGGAGCGGATCCGCACCTGCGCGCCGGGCGCGTGCTTGCGCACGTTGGTGATGCCCTCCTGCACGATCCGGTAGACCGTGCGACCGGTGGCGGGCGGGACCGCGGCGGTCGTGTCCACCTCGTCGTCCCAGTCGACCTCGAGGCCGAGCGAGCGCGCCTCGTCGATGAGCGCGGGGACGTCGTCGTACGTCGGCTGCGGGCGGGCGGTGGGCGGACTCGGGTCGTCCTGGCGCAGCACGCCCAGCACCCCGCGCAGCTCGTGGAGCGCGTCGTTGGCCTGGCGCTGGATCTCACCGAGGCCCTCGCGGAGCTGGTCGGCGTGGAGGTCGGCGCGGAAGGCGAGGGCTCCGGCCTGCATGGAGACCTGCGTGATGCGGTGCGCCACCACGTCGTGCATCTCGCGCGCGATGCGGGCCCGCTCCGCCGAGCGGGCCTTGCCGACCCGCAGCTCCTGCTCGTGCTCGAGCCGCTCGGCGCGGTGGCGCAGGTCGCCGAGCAGCTCGCGTCGCGACCCGATGTAGAGGCCCCACCCCATGACCCCGGCGTTGACCGCCACGTTGACCAGGGCGGTCACCACGAGGTCGTCGCCGCGGACCGGCGCGACCGTCGCCCACGCCTGCGCCGCGACGATGCTGGTGCCGCCGACCAGCAGCACCTCGCGCCAGCGTCGGCGGGTGGCGACCGACAGCGCCGCCAGGGTGGCGGGCCCGGCCGCGATGCCGGAGAGGGCGCTCAGCCCGGCGACCGCCAGCGCGACCTGCACCGGGGCCTGCCGGCGGAAGTGGACGAGGACATAGGAGGCTGCGCCGAGCGCGAGCTCGACGCCGAAGAGGAGGCGGTGCTCGCGCCACTCGGTCGCCGCCACCACCTGCCAGACGGCCGCGGAGAACACCAGGCAGGCGGCGTAGCGCCATGTGTGCGACACCCACGTGAGCTCGGGTTGGGTGTCGGGGCGTGGCGTCACGGCGCACAGGTTAGCCAGCGCTGGCCCTACTTTGGTCGGCTTCACGATGCGACCTGGGACCGATGCACGCGACGCCTCCACAACGCAAGGTGGGACTCCCCGGCCGGGTGGAGCGATCCGCGCGGACGCGGGGGCCGGCTCCCGCAGACGGTCCCCCGGGGGACGGGGCCTCGGATCAGGGCCCCGGACCGGGTCCGGTAGCACACGGGGGTGACCGGACCCGGCTCGGCCACGTCTAGGGTCGGGGCCATGACTTCTGCTGCCCGCGCCGACGGCCGCGCCGACGACGAGCTCCGCCCGATCACGATCACGCGCCACTGGCTCGACCACGCCGCGGGGTCGGTCCTCGTCGAGTTCGGCGGCACCAAGGTGCTCTGCGCCGCGTCCGCCTCCGAGGGCGTGCCCCGCTGGCGCAAGGGCTCGGGCCTGGGGTGGGTGACCGCCGAGTACGCGATGCTGCCCGCCGCGACCAACACCCGTTCGGACCGCGAGTCGGTCAAGGGCCGCATCGGCGGTCGTACGCACGAGATCTCGCGCCTCATCGGCCGCTCGTTGCGCGCCGTCATCGACTACCAGGCCCTCGGCGAGAACACGATCGTGCTCGACTGCGACGTCCTCCAGGCCGACGGCGGCACCCGCACCGCCGCGATCACCGGGGCCTACGTCGCCCTGGCCGACGCCGTGGCGCACCTGCGCGAGACCGGCGCCCTCGCCGGGGAGCCGCTCACCGGCTCGGTCGCCGCCGTCAGCGTCGGCATCATCGACGGAGTGCCCCGCCTCGACCTGCCCTACGAGGAGGACGTCCGCGCCGAGACCGACATGAACGTCGTGATGACCGGCGAGGGCGCCTACGTCGAGGTGCAGGGCACGGCCGAGGGCGCCGCCTTCGACCGCGCCGAGCTCGACGCGCTGCTGAGCCTCGCCGAGAAGGGCTGCGCCGACCTGACCCGCCTCCAGCACGAGGCGCTGGCCCGGTGAAGGTGTTCCTGGCCTCGGCCAACGCCAAGAAGATCGTCGAGATGCAGCGGATCCTGGCCGAGCACGCGCCCGGGATCGAGGTCCTCGGCATCGGTGACGTCGAGGGCTACGTCGAGCCCGTGGAGGACCAGCCGAGCTTCGAGGGCAACGCCCTGCTCAAGGCGCGCGCCGGTGTCGCCGCCACCGGTCTGCCGTCGATCGCCGACGACAGCGGGCTGTGCGTCGACGCCCTCAACGGCATGCCGGGGGTGCTGTCGGCCCGGTGGTCGGGCCAGGACAAGTCCGACGCCCGCAACAACGAGCTGCTGCTCGACCAGCTCCGCGACGTCCCGGACGAGCGGCGCCGCGCGCACTTCACCTGCGCCGTGGCCTGGGTGATGCCCGACGGGCGCGAGCGCGTGGTCGAGGGCCGCATGGACGGCCGGATCACCCGCGAGGTGCGGGGGAGCGGCGGCTTCGGCTACGACGTGGTCTTCGTCGCCGTCGAGCACGAGGCCGACGACCTCACCTCCGCCGAGCTCGAGCCGGGGGAGAAGGACCGGATCTCGCACCGGGGGCGGGCGCTGCGCGCCCTGGCGCCGCAGGTCGCGTCCGACCTCTCAGGCGACTGAGTCGGCATCGAGGGCTGCGCCCTCCCGGGCGCCGACCTGCCGGCTGACCCACGCGCCCCACAGGGCGGCGAAGGCGAACATCACCAGCGAGTAGACGGCCGCCGGCACCGAGATCTCGACCTCGTCGAGCACCTCGACCGCGACGAAGATCGCGAGCGTCGCGTTGTGCACGCCGACCTCCATCGACGAGGCGATCGCCTGCGGCCCGGTGACGCCCAGCGCCTTCGGCACGTAGTAGCCGACGACGAGGCTGATCGCGCAGAAGAGCGCGGCGATGAGGCCGACGTCGGCGAGGTAGTCGGCGACGTTCTCCCGCTGGTCGAGCAGGATCCCGAGCACCAGCACGGCGAGGATCACCGCGGAGCCGATCCGCACGGGCTTGTCCATCCGGCGGGCGAAGGCGGGCGCGCGGTCGTTGACCACCATGCCGATGCCGACGGGCAGGAGGATCAGCGCGAACACCTTGACGATCTCGACCAGCGGCATCGAGACGTCGTCCTGCCGGTCGTAGTAGGCGATGGCGAGCCCGGTGATGAGGGGGAGCGTCACCACGGCGATGACGGTGTTGATGGCCGTCAGCGTGATGTTGAGGGCGACATCGCCGCGGAAGAGGTGGCTGAACAGGTTGGCGGTCGTGCCGCCCGGCGAGGCGGCGAGCAGGAGCATGCCGATGCCGAGCAGGGCCGGCAGGTCGAAGAGCACCACCAGCGCGAAGCAGACGAGCGGCAGCAGCAGGACCTGGCAGGCCAGCGAGACGGCCACCGCCCGCGGTGCCCGGCCGATGCGCTTGAAGTCGCCGACCGTCAGGTCGAGCCCGAGGCCGAACATGATGATCGCCAGGGCGACGGGCAGTCCGACGGTGGTGAGCGCGGAGTCCATGCGCGGACCCTAGTGGTGACGTGGCTCACACCGCAGCCACTCGCGCATCGCGCGCGGATCGTGGTGCGCCCGGTGAGAGTCGAACTCACACTGTCACGGACCTAAACCGTGTGCCTCTGCCTGTTGGGCTACGGGCGCTGGACCGAATCAGGCCAACCCTAGGTCCCGACGCAGCTTGGCGACGTGGCCGGTGGCCTTCACGTTGTACTGCGCCAGCTCGACCGTGCCGTCCTCGTCGATCACGAAGGTCGAGCGGATCACGCCCTCGACCTCCTTGCCGTAGAGCTTCTTGGTGCCGAACGCGCCGTAGGCCCTGTGCACGGCCAGGTCCTCGTCGGAGAGCAACGTCAGCGTCAGCGCGTCGCGCTCGCGGAACTTCGCGAGCTTGGCGGGGGCGTCCTTGGACACGCCGAGCACCTCGTATCCCTCGCCGCGCAGCGACTCGAGCGACTCGGAGAAGTCGCAGGCCTGCGTGGTGCAGCCGGGCGTCATCGCGGCGGGGTAGAAGTAGAGGATCACCTTCCGGCCGCGCAGGCCCGACAGCGAGATGGGCTCGCCGGTGTCGCTGGGGAGGGTGAAGTCGGGTGCGGCGTCGCCGGGGGAGAGGCGGTCGGGCATCGGGGGCTCCTGTGCGCTGGTCGGCCCGGACCGCGGCCCGGGTGTGGTTGTTGCAAGACATTTGCAATAAGGTCGAGGGTGTCGGAGCGGCATCGGGGGATCCGCGCCGGACACCACTCATCCAACCAGTCGCGGCCAGTGCCACCCACGGCCGCCATCCATCCGAGACACCCACCAGCAGGAGCGACCCGTGCACGTGCCCGACGGTTTCCTCGACGCCCCCACCTCGGTGGCCACCGGGGTCGTGGCGGCCACCGCGGTCGCCCTGTCCCTGCGCGGTGCGCGACGCGAGCTGGACGACCGCACGGCGCCGATGGCCGGGCTGGTCGCGACCTTCGTGTTCGCCGCGCAGATGATCAACTTCCCGGTGGGCGCGGGCACCAGCGGCCACCTCATGGGCGGTGCTCTCGCCGCGGTCCTGGTCGGGCCGTGGACCGCGGTGCTGTGCCTGTCGGTGGTGCTCCTGGTCCAGGCCCTGCTGATGGCCGACGGCGGCATCACCGCGCTCGGCACCAACATCACCCTCATCGGCATCGTCACCGTCGCCGTCGGCTGGGTGGTGTTCGTCGGCCTGCGCCGCGTGCTGCCCAAGCGCCTCGGCATGGTCGCGCCCGCAGCCGCGGTCGCCGCCCTGGTCAGCGTGCCGGTCGCGGCCCTCGTCTTCACCGGCCTCTTCGCCGTCGGCGGCAACATCGAGGTGGACCTCGGCGCCGTCCTCACCGCGATGCTGGGCTGGCACACCGTCATCGGCCTCGGAGAGGCCGTCGTCACCGGCCTGGTGGTCGCGAGCGTCGTCGCGGCCCGCCCCGACCTCGTCCACGGCGCCCGACCACTGCTCGTCGAGCGCGAGCTCGAGCTGCGAGACGGAGTCCACCGATGAGCACCCGCCGCTTCTTCGCCGTCGCCCTGGTCGTCAGCCTGCTCGTCGCAGGCGTCGCGAGCTACTACGCCAGCTCCCACCCCGACGGCCTCGAGTACGTCGCCGAGCAGACCGGCTTCATCGACTCCGCGGAGGACTCCGCGACCGCCGACAGCCCTCTCGCCGACTACCAGACGTCCGGCATCGACGACGCCCGGATCAGCGGCGGGCTCGCCGGCGTGATCGGCGTGGTCGTGATGCTGGTCCTGAGCAGTGGCCTGTTCTGGCTGGTGCGCCGCCGCGGGCCTGACGGGCACGACGCCGCGCCCCGCGAGGCGTCCCACGACGACACCCCCTCGACGCGCACGCCGGGGTCCTGATGGGTGCCGGGCACGGGCACCGGCTCCACTTCCACGGGCACAGCCCGGTCCACCGCGCGCCCGCGCACCTCAAGGTGCTGGCGCTCCTCGGCTTCATGCTCGTGGTCGTCGCCACCCCGCGCGAGGCCTACCCGCTGTTCGCCGTCGAGGCCGCGGTCCTGCTGGGCGTCATCGCGCTCTCCCGGGTGCCGCTGCGCTACCTGCTGCCCCGCATGGTCGTCGAGCTGCCGTTCGTGGTCTTCGCCGTGCTGATGCCCTTCATCGCCCACGGCCCGCGCACCGAGGTGCTGGGGGTGACCGTCTCCGAGCCCGGGCTCGTCGCCGGCGTCGCGCTGCTGGTCAAGGGCAGCATCGGCGTTCTCGCCTCGCTCACGCTCGCCGCCACCACCGAGCCGCAGGACCTCCTCCGGGGCCTTCAACGGCTGCGCGCACCCGACCTGATCGTGCAGATCATGGGCTTCATGATCCGCTACCTCGACGTCGTCACCGACGAGCTCACCCGGATGATGACGGCGCTGCGCTCGCGCGGCTGCGACCCCCGCTCGCCGCGCCACTGGCCGGTGCTGGGCCGTTCGCTCGGCGCGCTGTTCATCCGGTCCTACGAACGGGGCGAGCGCGTCCACCTCGCGATGCTCTCGCGCGGCTACGACGGGAAGCTGCCGTCGTGACCACCCCCGTCCTCGACGTCCGCGGCCTGGCGTTCGCCTACCCCGACGGCCACCAGGCGCTCTTCGGGGTCGACCTCCACGTCCACCGGGGCGAACGGGTCGCCCTGCTCGGCCCCAACGGCGCCGGCAAGACCACCCTCGTGCTCCACCTCAACGGCATCCTCACCGCGGGCCGGGGTTCGGTCACGGTCAGCGGGCTCCCGGTCGCCAAGCAGCACCTCCTCGAGATCCGGCGCCGCGTCGGCATCGTCTTCCAGGACCCCGACGACCAGCTCTTCCTCGGCACCGTCCGCCAGGACGTCGCCTTCGGGCCGGCCAACCTCGGGCTCAAGGGCGCCGAGCTCGACCGCCGGGTGATGGACGCGCTCGACCGGGTCGGCATGGCCGACTTCGTCGACCGGCCGCCGCACCACCTGTCCTACGGCCAGCGCCGCCGCGTCGCGGTGGCCACCGTGCTGGCGATGGAGCCGGAGGTCCTGGTGCTCGACGAGCCCTCCTCCAACCTCGACCCCGCCTCGCGCCGCGAGCTCGCCGACATCCTCCGCAGCCTCGACGTGACGGTGTTCATGGTCACCCACGACCTGCCCTACGCCCTCGAGCTGTGCCCGCGCAGCGTCGTGCTCAGCGAGGGAGTCGTCGTCGCCGACCGGCCGACGTTCGACGTGCTCACCGACGACGAGCTGATGGCCGCCCACCGGCTCGAGCTGCCGTGGGGCTTCGATCCCCGGCGCATTGATAGCCTGCCCGGGTGACCCAGGACATGAGCGCGCTCGAGCGCGAGATCGAGGAGACGCGCGAGCGGCTGGCCTCGACAATCGACCAGCTCGCCTACCGTGCCCACCCCAAGACGATCATCGGCCGCCAGGTGACGACCCTGAAGGCGCACTTCGTCGACCTCGACACGGGCGAGCCGCGCACCGACAACATCCTCCAGGCCGCCGGCATCGTGGTCGGCGTCGTCGTCCTGCTCGGCATCGTCCGGAAGGTCGCGCGCTGAGCGCCGTGCCGGGTGTGGGGGGCAGCGCCCCGATCAAGATGCTCCACGACCGTCTCCTGGTCGAGGTCGACCAGGAGGCCGGCGAGCGCCGGTCCACCGGCGGCATCGTGATCCCGGCGACCGCCGCGATGGGCGCCCGCCGGCTCGCCTGGTCGCGCGTGATCGCCGTGGGCCCCCACGCCCGGGCCGTGGAGGTCGGTGACCGCGTGCTCTTCGACCCCGAGGACAAGGCCGAGGTCGAGGTGCAGGGCGAGGTCTACGTCGTCATGCGCGAGCGCGACGTCCACGCGGTCGCCGCGGAGCGCCTCGAGGGCGGCTCCACCGGGCTCTACCTCTAGCCCTCCAGCCCTCCAGCCCGACCCCTTCTCCGTCCAGCCAGGAGCGCCCGATGGCCTACTTCGTCAAGCAGTCCCACCGCGCCCCCGCGGTCACCTCGCCCGTCCCGGTCGACGAGTCGCTCCCGCGCGCGTGCATCATCGGGGCCGGCTCGTCGGGCATCGCCGCGGCCAAGCAGCTCTACCTCGCCGGAGTCCCGTTCGACTGCTTCGAGAAGGGTCGCGACATCGGCGGCACCTGGGTCCTCGACAACTCCAACGGGCAGTCGGCCTGCTACGACACCCTCGAGATCAACACGTCCTGCCCGCGGATGGCGTTCTCGGACTTCCCGATGCCCGAGGACTACCCGCCCTACGCACGGCACGACCAGGTGCGCGCCTACTTCGAGCAGTACGTCGACCATTTCGGCTTCCGCGACACGATCACGTTCGACACCACCGTCGAGGACGTCTCCCGCTCGGCCGACGGGCGCTGGGACGTGCGGATCTCCGGACCCGGCGGCACCGAGACCCGCACCTACGACGCGGTGCTCGTCGCCAACGGCCACCACTGGGACCCGCGGTGGCCCGAGCCGGCCTATCCCGGCACGTTCGACGGAGAGCAGATCCACGCCCACGACTACCGATCGGGCGAGCAGCTCGCCGGGCGCGACGTCGTCGTGGTCGGCGCCGGCAACTCCGCGATGGACATCGCGGTTGAGTCGTCGCTCGTCGCGCGTACGACGACGTGGTCGGTGCGGCGCACGGAGTGGGTGCTGCGCAAGTTCCTCCTGGGCCGGCCGAGCGACCAGGTCGCCCTGCCGGGGTGGCTGCCGTGGTGGGTCACGGCGGCGCGCCTGCGGGTCGGCGCCGCGTACGCCGGCAGCATGACGAAGTACGGCCTGCCGGCCCCGACCCACAAGCCGGGTCAGTCGCACCCCGTCCAGTCCGACCGGATCCGCGAGCGACTCGACGCGGGCGCGATCACCGCTCGGCCCGGCATCGAGCGACTCGAGGGGGACCGGGTGGTCTTCGTCGACGGCAGCGAGGCGCCGGCCGACCTGATCGTGTGGGCGACCGGCTACCGGGTCAGCTTCCCGTTCCTCGCGCCCGACCTGGTGTCCCCTCACGACAACGACCTGCCGCTGTGGAAGCGCACCGTCCACCCGGACCTGCCGGGCCTCTACTTCATCGGCCTCGTCCAGGCCATCGGCGCGGTGATGCCGATCGCGGAGGCGCAGTCGGCGTGGATCGCGGACACGCTCGCCGGTCGCTACGTCCCGCCGGCCGGCGACGTCGTACGCCGCCAGATGGACGCCGAGCACCGTCGCGACAAGCGGCAGTTCTACGCCTCGCCGCGCCACACGATGGAGGTCGACTTCGACCACTACCTGTGGGACCTCGACCGCGAGCGCAAGGCCGGTCGGGCGCGGGCCGCGACGCGTACGCCGTCCCTCGGCTCGGCCGCTGGGCCGGCGGCCTCCGCGTCCGTTGCGGCTGCCGCGCCGACGTCAGGCGGCGGGGGAGTGCGCCGCACGCTCGCCCGCGTCCTGCTGGGCGCGGCCCGCTGGCGGGCCGTGGGCGAGGTGCCCCAGCGCGCCGTCCTCGTCGGCGCCCCGCACACCTCCAACTGGGACTGGGTGCTCACCATCCTCCTGGCGTGGCGCTACGGCATCGACATCCGGCTGCTCGTCAAGAAGGAGCTCTTCGTGGGCCCCCTGGGCTGGCTCCTGCGCCGCACCGGCGCCGTCGCGCTGGACCGGAAGAACCCGTCGGCGACCATCAAGGCGCTGCTCGCCGAGGCCGAGGGCGACGACCCCTGGTTGCTCGGCCTCGCCGCGGAGGGCACCCGCTCGCGCGGGGAGTACTGGAAGTCGGGGTTCTACCGGATCGCCCGCCAGACCGGCCTCCCGATCACCCTCGCGTTCATCGATGCGCCGTCCCGCACGGTCGGCTGGGGGCCGACCTTCCACCCGACCGGCGACGTCCGCGCCGACATGGACCTGGTGCGCGCCTTCTACGCCGACAAGACCGGCATCCGCCCCGACGACTTCACGCCGCCCCGCCTGCGCGAGGAGGACTGAGGACCCATGCCGTTGTACCCCCCCGAGGGGTGTGATCGGCTCGCCCCGATCACGCGCCCCCCGCTAGGTTGACCGTTCAACCGAAGGGAGCATGCGAAATGGCATTTCTGCTGTGGATCCTTGCCGTCATCCTCGTGGTGTCCGGCATCGTCTCGTTGATCAGGGGTCAGATGCTCTGGGGCATCGTGCTCATCATCGTCGGGCTGCTCGTCGGCCCCGGTGGAGTCAGCCTGTTCACGTAGCAGCCCTTGCGGGAGGACGTGCGAGGAGTCGGTCCGTCAGGACCGGCTCCTCGCTCCGATTTACGGGGCGTTCGCGTCTGGGCTCCCCGGCTCCGCTGTCGGAGTCCCCGCTCGAGCGGGGACTCCGACACTTGGAGGGGGTTGCAACGGCCTCCAGGTGTCGGACTCGCCCACCAAGTTCGCGTTACGTCAACGCGTCTCGTTGGCGCGCCCGAGTGGGGTCCGGTCGCCGCTGCCCCCGCACCGAGTCCCACAGCGAGGCGGCATCACGCGAAGAGTGCGTCGCCGTAGCGCAGCACCACCACCAGGACCAGTCCGAGCAGCCACGCGACGACCACCATCGCGTCGAGTCGTGCGCTCACCGCCTCCTCGAGCGCTCTCTGGGCCCGCGGCGGAAGCGGGAGGTGTCCTGCCCGGATGTTGATCCGCGTCATCTCGAAGAAGACCAGCGTGGTCGCGACCGTGACCAGCAGACACCACGGGCACAGCGCGCCGATGGCGAAGAGCCCCTGGTAGAACAGCCAGTACGCCAGGACGACGCCGAGCGCGTACACCGCCTGGGCGCAGAGCATGAACCACCGGGGGAACCTGACCCCTCCAAGGCTGGCGACGGCCAGCGTGATGACCACGGGCTCGGCGACCAGGCCCAGGTAGGCGTTGGGGAACCCGAACAGCGACGCCTGCCACGAGCTGCCCACGGTGCCGCAGCTGATGACGGCGTTGATGTTGCAGCCGAACTCCGCGCTCGCGTTGGCGGCCAGCTCGAGCGCGTCGACAGCGAGGACGAACGAGGCGACCAGGCTCACGACCGCCCCGGCCAGCATCATCGCCCAGTCGCCGCGGTCGGACGCGACACCCGCCCGGGGCGCGCTGCTGCTGCTCCCGCGGCCGCGGGGGATGCGACTGCCGGCGGCGGCGGAACGCGAGGCGGTCATCGGTCCGACCGCCCCGCGGCTGCCCGCACCGCCTCGGTGAGGTCACCGGGCGCGTAGAGGTTGCCGTCGAAGACGACACCGTCCACCCGGACGGTCGGGGTGCCCGTGATGCCGTCGGAGTCGAACGCGTGCTGGGTGACGTCTGCGACCCACGTGGCGTACGCGCCTTCGGCGAACCGGGCCGCGGTGTCCTGCGGCACGCCGGCCGCTACGGCCAGGTCCGCGATCTCGTCATCGGTGTGGCCGGCGCCGCCTTCGGTCGGCTGCGAGGCGAACAGCGCGGCGTGGAAATCGAGAACGCGGTCGGGTGCTGAGTCCGCGACGGTGGCGACGGCGTTGGCGGCACGCGTCGAGTACTGGGTGCCCGATGACGCACGGTCGAGGAACGACAGGGGCCGCAGGTTGAGCTGTACGACGCCTTCCTCGACCAGGGCGTCGAGCTCGGCGCCGTTGGCGGCCTCGAAGTCCGCGCAGTACGGGCACAGGTAGTCGTAGAACACGTCGACGATGACCGGGGCGTTGCCGCTGCCGACGGGGATCGCGGGACCCTCCGTGTTGCGCGGCGTCGTGGACGAGGTGTCGCGAGCGGTGTCCGCTGCGGTGCTCGGGCCTCCCGCGCGTCCGGATGCGCCCACCACCACGACGACGACGGCGACCAGCAGGACCGCGACGATGGCCCCGCCGGCAGCCTGTAGTTGTCGGCGTCGGCGCTCGCGCTGCTGCTGCTCGCGCGCCAGGCGCTCCCGAGCCGTCGTGGGTACCGCGTGCCCGTTCACCTGCGCCTCGCTCTCGCTGCCGGCGGCTCCCGGGTGGGAAGCGGTTGCGCCGGACTGTCGCCCCGGGTCCGCCGGTGTCGTTGCCGAGTCGGCGGAACGGACGGCCGCGTCCCCGGCGGATCGACGGGGCTGCGGAGGCGGCTGCCGTTCGCATCCCCCACTCTGACGGGCCGACGAGTTGCACCCACAAGCACAAGGTCCCGACCTGGGCGCCCGAAGGTCCCGACCTGGCTGCGTCCGCCGAACAGCGGCCGCGCGGGACCGGTGACGGCGCACCCTCCCGTGCCAACGGGCGAGCAGGTGCACGAAGAGCTCGCGCAGAACGGCAGAGGCCCTTCCGGATCTCTCCGGAAGGGCCTCTGCTGTGTTCGGTACGCCATCAGGGACTCGAACCCCGAACCCGCTGATTAAGAGTCAGCTGCTCTGCCAATTGAGCTAATGGCGCGCGCGGTGAAGCGAGTAGAACTCTACCCCGTGGCCATCGGCACGCGAAATCGAGGTGGCTCAGAGCTCGGCCAGGACCGCTTGAGCGGCGTTGTGCCCGCCCAGGCCCGACACCGCTCCGCCGCGTCGCGCGCCGGAGCCGCACAGCAGGACGGTGTCGTGCTCGGTCTGTACGCCCCACTGCCGGGCCGGCGTGTCGAGGCGGGAGCGGTTGGGTGCCCAGGGCCACTCCAGGTCGCCGTGGAAGATGTGCCCGCCCGGCATGGCGAGGTCCTGCTCGACGTCCTGGGGCACCTTCGCCTCCACGCACGGCCGGCCGTCGGCGTCCGTGGCGATGCAGTCGGCGAGCGGCTCGGCCAGCACCGCGTCGATCGAGGCGAGGGCCCGCTGGACGGCGACGTCGCGGGCGCCGGGATCGGCGTCGAAGAGCCCGTCCGGGGTGTGCAGGCCGAAGTAGGTCAGGGTGTGCGCCGAGCCGGCCCGGTCGCCGAGGATCGAGGGGTCGGTGAGGCTGTGGCAGTAGACCTCGCCCGGCAGCGGGTCGGGCACCGAGCCGCCGGCCGCGGCGGCGTACCCCTGCTCGAGGAGCGAGTAGTCCTCGGCGAGGTGCAGCGTGCCGGCGAACGCGACGGTCGGGTCGACGCCCGACCTGAGGGCGGGCAGCCGGTCGAGCAGGACGTTGATCTTGAGTTGAGAGCCCGACGGCTTGGTCTCGGCGTCCTCGCCCTCGCCGAGCAGGATCCGCAGCACCCAGGGCGCGACCCCGGACAGCACCCGCCGACCGGTCACCGCGTGCTCGCGCTCCCCGTCGTGCCAGGTGACCTCGGCGCCGTCCGCGCCGGGGGTGATGGAGCTGACGCCGGCCCCGGTCACGATCTCGGCACCGGCCTCGACGGCCGCCCGGGCGAGGGCGTCGGTCACCGCGCCCATCCCGCCGATCGGCACCCGCCACTCGCCCGTGCCGTTGCCGATGAGGTGGTAGAGGAAGCACCGGTTCTGCACGAGGGAGGGGTCGTCCATCGACGCGAACGTGCCGATCAGCGCGTCGGTGGCGACCACCCCGCGCACCGTGTCGTCGGCGAAGCGCCGGGTGATCGCGCGCCCGAGCGGCTCCTCGACGACGTCGGCCCAGATGCGCTCGTCGACCCGGTCGCGCAGCTCGCGCTCGAGCGGCAGCGGCTGCATCAGGGTCGGCGCGACGACGCCGGCGAGCCGGCCCACCTCGTCGTAGAAGGCCTGCCAGGCGGCGTACTCGTCGTCGCCGCCCGTGAGCTCGCGGAACGACGCGCGCGTCGCCTCGCCCTCGGGTCGCTCGACGAGGAGCCCACCGTCGCGGCCCGCGCGCGTCCAGGGCGTGTACGACGCCGTGGTGCGCGAGGCGAGCCGGACGTCGAGGTCGAGGTCGGCCATCAGCTGCTGCGGCATCAGGCTCACCAGGTAGGAGTACCGGGAGAGCCGGGCCGGGTGACCGGCGAACGGCTCGACCGACACGGCGGCGCCGCCGATGTGCCCGAGCCGCTCCAGCACGACCACCGAGAGGCCGGCGCGGGCGAGGTAGGCGGCGCTGACGAGGGCGTTGTGCCCGCCGCCGACGACCACGACGTCATAGCTGCCGGTGCCCTGGTCCACCGCACCAACGTAGTCCCCCGGGCGCTCCGACCGGCGGCCGGCCGTGCCCGCCGCGGGGCGCCCGCAGCAAGGCCCTTCGCCGCCGGGGTGGGGTCCAAGGACCCTTCGTCCCGCGTCCCGCGCGGCGAAGAGTGGAGGCACAGCACCAGTCGAGGAGGACGTCATGACCGAGCAGCTCACCGCCACCCGCGGACCCAGGATCGTGGTAGGGGTCGGGCCCGAGGACGTGGAGTCCGCGCTGGCGTTCGCGGCCGCCGAGGCCGTACGCGCAGGGTGCGGGCTGCACCTGTTGCACGCCCTCGACCTGGCGCCGGCCGGTCCGGAGGCCTGGCTGGTCGCCGCCGATCTCCAGGCCTGGGGCGTCGAGCACCTCGCCGACGCCGTGAAGCGGGCCGAGGGCCTGGTCGACGGAGCGGTGCCCGTGACCCACGAGCTGGTCCGTGGCACGGCGGTCGGCTCGCTGGTCGAGGCCGGACGGTCGGCGCGGATGGTCGTGCTGGAGCACCGGCACCTGTCGCGGCTCTCGCGGATCGTCAACCGCACGGTCGCCGGCGGCGTCGCCGCGCACCTGCGGGTGCCGGTCGTGGCCGTGCCGAGCGGGTGGCGTCCCGACGGGGCGCAGCGCGTCGTGGTCGCGGGAGTCGACGTGCCCGAGCGCTCCGACGAGGTGCTGCGCGCGGCCCTGGCCGAGGCGCACGCGCGCGGCGCGCAGCTGCGGGTCGTCCACGCGTGGTCCCTGCCGCGCCCCTACGAGGGGGTCACCAGGGCCGAGGAGGTCGGGCGCTGGTCGGACTCCGTACGGGCCGAGGTGCTGTCCGCGCTGGACCGTGTCGGCGACCTCTCCGCGGCGACCGACGCGGAGGTGCGCATCGAGCAGGGCCGCGCGGCCGACTGCCTGGTGCGGGCCTCACTCGACGCCGAGCTGCTGGTCATCGGTCGCCACGACCCGCTCGTGCCGATCGGGTCGCACGTCGGACCGATCGCGCGCGCGGTGCTCCGGGAGTCCGGTTGCCCGGTGCTGCTCGCGACCCCGCGATCCCACCCGGCGGCCTACCACCCGTGAGGTCAGCGGCCGAGGAGCCGTGAGAGGAACCCCTTGCCCGCCCCCGCGGCGGCCTTCTCCTCCGCGGTGTGCTGGCCGTTGCACCACTGGCCGGCGGGGACGCCGGCCCTGACCTGACCGATGTGCTGGCCGCAGCCGGCCCACGTGGTCTTGCCGCAGGTCTTGCAGCGGACTGCTCGACACATGTCGTACCTCTTCCTCGGTGAGGGATGGGTGGGTCAGACGAGGGCGGGGAACGCCGTCACTTCTCCACCACGACCTCGCGCCCGGACGCCAGCCAGCCCTTGGTCCCGCCGGCCACCGACACCGCGTCGAAGCCGCTGGCCACCAGCAGGTCGGTCATCGCCTTCGACCGGTTGCCCGAGGCGCAGATCACGTGCACGCGGGCGCCACGGTCGAGCTCGCCGAGGCGGGACGGGAGCTGGCCCATGGGCACGGAGAGCGCCCCCGGCACGTGGCCCTCGACGTACTCGCTCGTCTCACGGACGTCCACGGTGACGCCGCTGTCGCGCTCGGCGGCGTACTCCTCGACGGTGATCTCGGGCGTGCGGTGTGACATGCGGTCCTCTCAGGGTGCTTCGTCCACAGCCGATTTTATCGCCGTGGGACAGGCGCACCGAAACCGAGAGATACCCCCCCGGTGGTATGCACTCGCGGCTGGTCGCGAGACCGCGCCTCGGCGGGAGTCGTAGGGTCGTCCGCCGAGGAGAGGAGCGTCGGTGAGGGAGAAGCGGAGGACGAGGTGGAGGGAGCGCGTCGACGACCGGCTCGCTGACCCGATCTGGTGGAACGACGTCCTGCAGCTGTTCAAGACCGTGCTGGCGGCGGTCGCCGCCTGGGTCATCGCGGCGAGCGTCCTCGACCTGCCCCAGCCGTTCCTGGCGCCCTGGTCCGCGCTGCTCGTCGTCCACGCCACCGTCTACCGCACGTTCTCGAAGGGGATGCAGCAGGTCGCGGCCACCGTCGTCGCCGTGCTGCTCGCGACGCTGGTGGGCGAGGCGTTGGGGCTGAGCACCTGGGCCGTCACCCTGCTGCTGGTCGTCGCACTCGTGCTGGGGGCCGTCCCGTGGTTGGGCGCCGAGGCCACCACCATCGCGACGACGGGCCTCGTGGTGCTCACCACCGGCTTCGATGACGACGTGATGCTCGTCGCGCGCCTGCTCGACACCGCGATCGGGGTGGGTGTCGGCCTGCTGGTCAACGTCCTCGTCTGGCCGCCCCTGCGCCGGCACACCGCGGCCAAGGCGCTCGAGCGCGTCGACGAGAGCATCGGTGACCTGCTCGTCGACATGGCGGGCGGTCTGGGCGACGGGTGCCAGGACGAGGACGTCACGGGCTGGGTCGACCGCACCCGCGACATCGACGCCGACCTCGACCACGCCTGGGCGCTGGTGCGGCAGGCCGAGGAGAGCGCCCGGATGAACCCGCGCCGCTCGGCGCGCCCGATGAGGAACCCGGAGGAGTGGCACGAGCTGCTGCGCCGCATGGAGCAGGCGGTGGCCGAGACCCGGAGCCTGGCGCGCACCCTCGGCGGCCAGCGGGCCCACCGCGAGACGTGGGGGGACTCCTTCGCCGTCCCGTGGATCTCCATGCTCGGCGACGCCGGCCGGGCGACGAGCGCCGCCGACCCCGCGGCGCTGCTCGACGTGCGCCGCCGGCTGGTGGAGTTCACCGAGGAGCTGCGCTCCACCGAGCGCTCGCCCGAGTGGCCCGTCTACGGCGCGCTCATCATCAACATGCGCAACCTCATCGACGCCATGGACCAGGTCGCGGAGGCGAACCCGATCGGCGGACCGCCGCTGCCGCTGCGGATCCCGCAGCGCCGCGCTTGACCTTGCCGCAGGGGCAGGGCACACGCTCGGGCAGCCGGCGGCGCAGGGTCGCCGGCAGGAGAGGAACGACGATGCTGTCCATCGGTGAGTTCGCCCGGGCGACCGGGCTCAGCGCCAAGGCGCTGCGCCTCTACGACGACCTCGGGCTGGTCACTCCGGCCGAGGTCGACGAGCGCACGGGCTACCGCCGCTACACCGCCGACCAGGTGGACCACGCGCGCCTGGTCGCCCGGCTGCGGGTGGCCGGGGTGCCGCTGCGCACCATCGCGGCGGTCGCCGGTGCGCCCACGGGTGAGGTGGCGGCGGCCGAGCTGCTGTCCTACTGGCGCGGGGTCGAGGCCGACACCGCATCGGCCCGCAGCATCGTCGCGTCGCTCCTCGCCCAGATGAGAGGACGTCACGCCATGACCGACACGACCGAGACCACCACGCGGACCCCGAGGTCCGCCCACCGCGCCGGGCGGGGGGCGCGCGACGCCCAGCTCGACGCCGTCCATCCCCGCACCCACCGGATCGCTGGGCAGGTCACGGGCCAGCGGCTCTTCGCCGTGGCGGACGGCTTCGGGGACGCCGAGGGGGCCGCGGGGGTCGCCCTCGACGCCCTCGCGGCGCTGGATGCCGCGCCCGCCGGTGCCGACCCGCTCGGGGCCGTGGACGCGGCGGTCCGCACTGCCGCCGACGCCGTGGCCCGCCGTGCCGACGACGGTGCGCCGGACAGCGGCACCACCCTGACCGCGCTGCTCCTGGTCGGCGACCGCGCGCTGGTCGCCCACGTCGGCGACTCGCGCGCGTACGCCGTCGGCGAGGACGGGCTCGTCCGGCTCACCCACGACCACACGGTCGTGCAGTCGATGCTCGACCAGGGACGGATCACGCCGGAGGAGGCCGGTGACCAGCCGTCGCCGGCCATCCTCAACCGCGCCCTGGGGCACGGCACGCCGACCGCGCCCGACCTGTCCGTGCGCCCGGTCTCCCCGGGGGAGCGGCTGGTGCTCACCACGGACGGCGTCCACGCGGTGCTCGAGCCGCGACTGCTGGCCGAGCTGCTCACCGCACCGGGGGAGCCGGACGAGGTCGCCGCGTCGGTGGAGGCGGCCGTCCTGGCCGCCGGGGCGCCGGACAACTACGCCGTCGTCGTGGTGGAGGTCTGAGCGGGCCGCCCCGTACGACGATCGAGCCCCCGACCGGATCCGGTCGGGGGCTCGATCTGCCTGGGGTGAGTAACGGGACTTGAACCCGCGACATCCGCCACCACAAGGCGGCGCTCTACCAGCTGAGCTATACCCACCATGTCCCTCAGCTCGCGCTGTGGACGACGAGAAGTGTAGGGCACTCAGTCCGGAGAGCCGGAATCGGCGTCCGCGTCCGGGCCGAGGCCGGTGAGCTGGCCGCCGTGCCGGGCCGCGATCTCCCGGGCGGTGGCGCTGTCGGGGCCGGGCGGGGGCACGAAGACGGCCTCGCGGTAGTAGCGCAGCTCCTCGATGCTCTCCTGGATGTCGGCGAGCGCGCGGTGGTTGCCGCGCTTGGTCGGGGCCGCGAAGTAGGCCCGGGGATACCAGCGGCGCGAGAGCTCCTTGATCGAGGAGACGTCGACGATGCGGTAGTGGAGGAACGACTCGAGGCCGGGCATGTCGCGGGCGAGGAACGCGCGGTCCGTGGCGACGGTGTTGCCGGCCAGCGGGGGCCGGCTCCCGTCGGGGCAGTGCTCCTTGATGTAGGCGAGCACCTCCTGCTCGGCGTCGGCCAGCGTGGTCCCGGCGGCGAGCTCGTCGAGCAGCCCGGACTTCTCGTGCATCGAGCGGACGAACTCCACCATCTGGTCGAGCGCCTCCTGGGAGGGCTTGATGATGACGTCGACGCCCTCGCCCAGCACGTTCAGCTCGAAGTCCGTGACGAGGGCCGCGACCTCGATGAGCGCGTCAGCGCCCAGGTCGAGGCCGGTCATCTCGCAGTCGATCCACACCAGTCTGTCGCTCACGACGTGTCACCCTACTGGGGGGTTCTCAGGGACGACTCAGCCTCACCTCCTAGGGTCATGGGCGTGAAGGACTGGTTCGGCCTCGTCGCTCGTCTGGCGGCGGGAGGCGTGTGGGTCGTGGCGGGGGCGCTCAAGCTGCCCTATCCCGCCGAGAGCGTGCGCGCCGTGCGGGCCTACGACCTGCTGCCCGAGGCGATCGTCCCTGCCGTGGGGCACCTGCTGCCCGTGCTCGAGGTGGTCATCGGGCTCTGCCTGATCCTGGGCGTGCTGGTGCGCGGCAGCTCCGTCGTCTCCGCGCTGCTCTACCTGGCCTTCATCATCGGGATCTCGAGCGCGTGGGCGCGCGGGCTGTCGATCGACTGCGGCTGCTTCGGCGGCGGGGGCGAGATCCCCGACGCCGCTGCGAAGTACCCCCGCGAGATCGCCCGCGACGTCGTCCTGATGGCGCTGAGCGGGTGGCTCGTCGTCCGCCCCGCGTCCCGGCTGGCGCTCGACAACGTGCTGTTCGCCTCGACCGCCGATCCCGGCACCCACCCCCCGACCGATGACACCTCCGACCACGAAGGAAGCCTCGATGGCGCAGAAGAAGACCACGCACAGGACCGCTGAGGAGAAGGCCGCCACCGCGGCCAAGCGGGAGGCGCGGCGGGCGCGGACCGAGCGGGCCCGTGCCCAGGCCGAGGAGCGACGCAAGAAGGCCAAGCGCAAGGAGCAGCTCACCCGCTTCGGGCTGATCGCCGGTGTGCTGGTCCTCGTCGTGGGCGGCTACTTCCTGATCAGCAACCTCGGCTCCGACAAGCCCGACACCGCTCCCGCTGGCGCGAGCGACGACTACGGGCTGGTCCTCGGTGAGGACGACGCGCCGAAGTCGATCGTGGTCTACGAGGACTTCCTGTGCCCCTTCTGCGGCCAGCTCGAGCAGACCGTCGGCGACCAGCTCGACGAGGCCGTCGAGGCCGGCGAGGTCAAGGTCGAGTTCCGGGCGCTGCCGTTCCTCGAGCGGATCAGCGACTTCTCCCCGAAGGCGGCCAACGCCCTCGCCGTGGTGCTCGACACGTCCGGACCCGAGGTCGCCAAGTCCTTCCACGACCTGCTCTACGACAACCAGCCCTCGGAGTCGGGCCCGTTCCCCGACGACGACCAGCTCGTCGCGTGGGCCGTCGAGGCCGGTGCCGACGAGGACGCCGTGCGTCCCGGCATCGAGGACATGGCCTTCGAGGGCTGGGTCGACGCTGCCGGCGAGGCCGCGTCGAAGGCCGGGATCAAGTCCACGCCGACGGTGCTGGTCGACGGCAAGAAGGTCGAGGGCCAGACCCTCGCCGAGATCGCCGAGGCGATGGTCGGGCCCACCAGCTGACCCGCGCCCTGCGACACTGCGGGGCGTGAGCCTCCAGTCGTTCGTCGCGGGCCTGCCCAAGGCCGAGCTGCACGTGCACCACGTCGGGTCGGCGTCGCCGCGGATCGTCTCCGAGCTCGCGGCGCGCCACCCCGACGCGGGGGTGCCGTCCGACCTGGAGGCGTTGCGGGAGTTCTTCACGTTCCGCGACTTCGCCCACTTCATCGAGGTCTACCTCTCCGTGGTCGACCTTGTCCGCACACCCGAGGACGTGCGGCTGCTGACCTACGAGGTCGCCCGCGACATGGCCGAGGGCCAGAACCTTCGCTACGCCGAGCTGACCTGCACCCCCTACACCTCCGTCCTGCGCGGCGTCCCGATCGAGGCCTACACCGAGGCGATCGAGGACGCGCGGATCGCCGCCGAGCGCGACTTCGGGCTGGTGCTGCGCTGGATCTACGACATCCCGGGGGAGTCCGGTCTGCCGGCCGCCGATGCGACGCTGCGGTACGCGCTCGAGCACCGCACCGATGCGCTCGTCGGCTTCGGGCTGGGCGGACCCGAGGTGGGGGTGCCGCGGGCGCAGTTCCGCGAGCACTTCGACACCGCACGTGCCGCCGGGCTGCGGTCGGTGCCGCACGCGGGTGAGACCACCGGGCCGGAGACGGTCTGGGACGCGGTGCGGCTGCTCGGCGCCGAGCGGATCGGTCACGGCTGCTCGGCCGCGACCGACCCCGACCTGCTCGCCCACCTCGCCGACACCGGCGTGGTGCTCGAGGTGTGTCCGACGTCCAACGTCGCCACGCGCGCCATCGACCGCATCGAGGACCATCCGCTCCGCACGTTCGTCGAGGCCGGCGTCGTGGTGACGATCAACTCCGACGACCCGCCGATGTTCGCGACCACCCTCAACCACGACTACGAGGTGGCCGCGCGCCTTCTCGACCTCGACGAGCGGGGTGTCGCCGCTCTCGCGCGGGCCGCCGTCGACGCCTCGTTCGCGCCGGCGGACGTCAAGGCGCGCATCGGCGCGGAGATCGACGCGTACGCCGCCCGGTAGCGGCCCGCCAGCTCCACCGGCCGGGCGGCGCGGGCAAAGGTGAAGGCCCCGCTACCTCATACGTGGCGGGGCCTGACGACCACTCTGGCGGAGCCGGGCGGCATCCGCGGGGACGCCGCCGGGCGTGTCGGTGACCTGTGGCGCCCCCGGCAGGACTCGAACCTGCAACCCACGGATTAGAAGGCCGTTGCGCTATCCGTTGCGCCACGGGGGCTGGGCGCGGTCAGTATCCCAGTAGCGCACGGCCCGCGCTCCGCAAGGTGGTTGCGGAGCGCGGGCCGTGGTGGCGGCAGACGGTCAGGCAGCGGCGGGCGTGACGCCCCTCGCGTCGGTGTCGGCGTCCTCGCGCCACGCCTCGCGCCCGCGGGGGGCGTCGTACGTCGACTGGTCGAGGATGCCCTCGCGCTTGGCGACGATGGTCGGGATCAGCGCCTGGCCGGTGACGTTGACCGCGGTGCGGCCCATGTCGAGGATCGGGTCGATCGCCAGGAGCAGGCCGACGCCCTCGAGCGGCAGGCCGAGCGTGGACAGCGTCAGCGTGAGCATCACGGTGGCGCCGGTGACGCCGGCCGTCGCGGCGGAGCCGATCACGGAGACGAACGCGATCAGCACGTAGTCGGTGATCGAGAGGTCGAGGCCGAAGAACTGCGCCACGAAGATCGCCGAGATCGCGGGATAGATCGAGGCGCAGCCGTCCATCTTGGTGGTCGCGCCCAGCGGCACGGCGAACGACGCGTAGGCGCGGGGCACGCCGAGGTTGCGCTCGGTGACCGACTCGGTCACCGGCATGGTGCCGATCGAGGACCGGGACACGAAGGCGAGGGAGATCGCCGGCCAAGCGCCGGAGAAGAACTGGCGGACCGAGAGGCCGTTGAGGCGCAGCAGGGCGGGGTAGACGCCGGCGATGACGATCGCCAGCCCGGCGTAGATCGCGACGGTGAACATGCCGAGCGAGCCCAGGGCGTCCCAGCCGTAGCTGGCGACGGCGTTGCCGAGCAGGCCGACGGTCGCGATCGGGGCGAGCAGGATGATCCACCACAGCACCTTCTGGACGACCGCCAGCGCGGAGCGGACGAAGGCCAGGAACGGCTCCGCTGCCTCGCCGACCTTGAGGGTCGCGATGCCGACGGCGATGGAGACCACGAGGATCTGCAGCACGTTGAACGACAGCCCCACCGAGCCGTCGTCGGACGCCGAGCCCTCGAGACCCAGCACGTTGGCCGGCACCAGGCCGGTCAGGAAGTCGAGCCACGAGCCCGTGCTCGACGGCGCCGCTGCCGCCTCGGAGGTGACGCTGGTGTGGTCGCCGGGCTGCAGCACCAGGCCCAGCACGATGCCGATGACGACCGCGATGAGGGCGGTGATGGCGAACCACATGAGGGTGCGCCACGCCAGTCGGGCGGCGCCCGCGACGTCGCGGAGGTTGGCGATCGAGGCGACGATCGCGAGGAAGACCAGCGGAGGCACCACCGCCCGCAGGAGGGTCACGAACGTGCCGCCCACGGTGGAGAGGGTCTCGGTCAGCCAGTTGGGGTCGACCTCGCCGGTGCCGGCGTCGACGCCGTCGGCGCCCATGCTGCGGGCCACGAGGCCGAGGACCACGCCGAGCACCAGTCCGATCAGGACCTGGGTGCCGAACGAGGGGAGCCGTAAGCGGGTGCGCTTCTTGTCGGCCGTAACAGAAGTAGTCATACTGAAAAGATAGCCTTTCCGAGAGGCAGCCCGTCGACGCGGGCGCCGGGACCGGGTGGTGCGGGAGACGGTCTGAGGGCGCGCGGTCAGCGACAGAGGGCGCTCTGGGTGCGCGCCAGGTCCACCGCGCGACGCTGCGTCAGCAGCTCGCCGACGGTCGCGGGGACGAGGAGGGATGGGCGCACGAGAGGCACAACCCCGCCCGGCGTCCGTCGATTCCCGTGACCCGCCTCACACCGTCCGTCCGGGCCCTGAGCGCGCCCGCTCACCGCGACAGCAGCGTGATGACCTCGTAGTGCGTGGTGTGCGGGAACATGTCGAGCACCCGCGCCTCCACGGGCCGCAGCGACGGCATGAGGGCGAGGTCGCGGGCCAGGGACTGCGCGTTGCACGAGGAGTAGACGACGTGGCGCACCCCGCAGGACTCGAGCCATCCGGCGAGCTCGGCGCCGATGCCGCGCCGGGGAGGGTTGACGACCACCAGGTCGGGCACGGTGCCGGCGGCGAGTGCGTACGCCGTCGCGTCGGCCGCGACGAACCGGGCCGGGGCGCCCGACGCGGCCGCAGTGGCGCTCGCCGCCCCGACCGCGTCGGCGGAGGCCTCGACGCCGAGCACCTCGCGGCCCTCGGAAGCGAGGTGGAGCGCAAAGCCGCCCACGCCGCAGTAGAGGTCCCAGACCGTGCGGACGTCGGGCAGGTCGCTCACCCAGGCGCGGGCCTGGTCGTACAGGGCCTCCGCGACCGGGGTGTTGGTCTGGAAGAACGACCGCGGCCCCAGCCGGAGCGTCACCCCGGTGGCCAGCCGCATGGGCAGCACCCCGGCGTCGGTCAGCACGATCTCGCGCTCGCCCTCCAGCACCGCCTTGTGCTCCGGCTGGACGTTGACCGTCACGACCCGCAGCGCCGGCACCGCCTCGAGCAGCGTGGGCAGGCGGGAGCGGATGCGTGCCTCCAGTGCCGTGGACCGCATCACGAGCCGGAGCATCGTCTCGCCGTCGGGCGACTCGGTCAGCAGCACGTGCTTGAGCTCGCCGCGGCGCGTCGCGACGTCGTACGGCGTCAGCCCGGCCTCGGCGATCCAGGCGGCGACGCGCTGCAGGCTCGCGCGCAGGCCGTCGGAGTGCAGGCCGCAGTCGCGCAGGTCGACGCCGGCCAGGTCGCGGTCGAGGATGCCGAGGGTGGGCGCCTCGACGGTGCCCCCGACCACCATCTTGGCCTTGTTGCGGAAGCCGACGTCCGCCCCGGCCACGGTCGGCAGCCACGCCCCGGCGTCGACCAGCGAGCGCGCGTGGGCCTCCTTGTCGGACAGCTGGCGCTCGCGCGGGATCCCGAGAAGGGTGCAGGAGCGACAGCGGAAGGCGTCGTAGTGGTGGCAGCGCGGCACGCCGTCGACGACGCGGAGGCTGGGCGCAGGCGGCGGGTCAGCCACCGATGCGGGAGCCCATCCACTCCTCGACGTCGGCCGAGGTGCGGGGGAGCGAGGCCGAGAGGTTTCGGTGACCGTCGGCGGTGACGAGGATGTCGTCCTCGATGCGGATGCCGATGCCGCGCAGCTCCTCGGGGACGAGCAGGTCGTCCTCCTGGAAGTAGAGACCAGGCTCCACGGTCAGCACCATGCCCTCGGCGAGGTCGCCCTTGGGGTAGATGTCGGCCGAGGAGCGACCGCAGTCGTGGACGTCCATGCCGAGCATGTGCGAGGTGCCGTGGAGGGTCCACCGCGAGTAGAGCTTGGACTCCGGGTCGAGCGCCTCCTCCGCGGAGACCGGCAGGAGTTGGAGGTCCTCCAGGCCGTGCGCGAGCACCTCCATCGCGGCGTGGTGGGCGGCGAGGAACGCCGCGCCCGGGCGTACGGCGTCGATGCCGGCCTGCTGCGCCTGCTGCACGAGGTCGTAGAGGTCGCGCTGGAGCGGCGTGAAGCGGCCGTCGACCGGCAGGGTGCGGGTGACGTCGGCGGTGTAGAGGTTGCGTCCCTCCACGCCCATGTCGAGCAGCACGAGCTTGCCGGGCTCGATCGCGCCGGTGTTGTCGATCCAGTGCAGGGTGGTCGCGTGGGACCCGCCCGCGCAGATCGAGTCGTAGCCGATGTCGTTGCCCATCGCGCGGGCGCGGCGGAAGAACGTGCCCTCGATCCAGCGCTCGCCGAACTCCAGGACGCGGTCCCACTCGCGCACCGAGTCGTCGAAGCCGAGGGCCGTGATGTCGCACGCCTCCTGCAGCTCGCCGATCTCCCAGTCGTCCTTGACCAGGCGCAGCTCGTCGGCGACGCGGGCGAGGTCCTCGTCGCGGGTGAGGTCGCGGGTCTTGCGGTCGTCGTCGAAGGACGGCAGGTCCTTGACGTGGCGGACCTCGATGCCGAGGGAGTCGGAGATCTCCTGCGCCGACGGCCGGCGGCCCGCCCAGAGCTCGCCGTACTGGCGGTCGCGGAAGAACTCGTCGGTGTCGCGCTCGGAGCGGGGCCGGGCATAGAGCACCGACCCGCCGTCCTCGATCACCAGGACCGCGTCGGAGGTCTGGTTGCCGGAGAAGTAGGTGTGGGCGGTGTCGGGCCGGAACCGGTAGTCGGTGTCGTTGGCGCGGACCTTGTAGGTGCCGGCGGGCAGCACGAGCCGGTCGTCGGGGAAGGCGTCGGCGAGCCGCGCGCGACGGGCGGCGGCGAGGTCGGCCACCGGGTGGCGCGGCATGTCGAGCGCCCGGTCGCCCCAGCCCTTGCGCATGAAGGCGGCGTAGGCGGCGGGGACCGCGGGGTCGTGCGACTCGGTGCGGGGGTGCTCGTCGGCGTCGGGGGTCTGGACGCTCTCGGCGGGGATCTCGGCAGTCGGCTCGCTCACGCGGCCACTCTACGCCGGGCCGGGGCGTCGACCCGACCGCGCGCCGTCCCTCCCGACGGGTGCGCCAGCACCGGCGGACGGACGCTGCTCCGTTAGGGTCGAGTCCATGCAACGAGGCCGTCGCGACAGTGTCGCGTTCACCGTCGTGGTGGCTGCGTTGGTCCTCCTCGGGGGCCTCCTCATGGCCGCGGTCATCGCACTCTCCGGGGCTCCCGGGTCGCTGGCGCTGGCGGCACTCCTCGCCGCGATCCCGGTCGGCCCGCTGGTCGGCTGCTTCATGTGGCTCGACCGCTACGAGCCCGAGCCGCGCAACCTGCTCCTGGCCGGCCTGCTGTGGGGCGCGTTCGCCGCCACGGGAGCGGCGATCGTCTTCCAGGGCATCAGCTTCGCCGGCGGCGCGAGCGAGCCCGAGACGCTCAGCGTCGTCGCCCCTGTCACCGAGGAGCTGGCCAAGGGCGCCTTCCTCTTCCTGCTGCTCTGGTGGCGGCGCCACGAGCTCGACGGCGTCCTCGACGGCATCGTCTACGCCGGGATGGTCGGCATCGGCTTCGCCTACACCGAGAACATCCTCTTCCTCGCCGCCGCCTACGACGGCACCGACGGCCTCGGCCCCGGCGGCACGACGGCGCTCACCGCGACGTTCGTCGTGCGCTGCCTGATCAGCCCCTTCGCCCACCCGTTCTTCACGGCGTTCATCGGCATCGGCGTCGGCCTGGCCATCGCGTCGCGGCGGACGTCGGTGCGGCTCCTCGCGCCGCTCGTGGGGCTGCTGCTCGCGGCCTTCCTCCACGGGGTCTGGAACACCTCGACGCTCACCGGCACGGGCGACTTCGTCGTCGTCTACGGCACCTTGATGTTCCCGGCGTTCGTCGGGGTCGTCGCCTTCGCCGTCTACCGCCGCCGCTCCGAGCGCCCGATGCTCGCGCTCGCCCTCCAGGACGCCGCCGACCGCGGGCTGCTCCCCGCCACCGACATCCCGTGGCTGGTCGACCTGCGCGCCCGCCGCCACGCCCGCCGCTGGGCACGCCAGCAGGGCGGCCCGCTCGCCGAGCGCGCCATGCGCGACTACCAGGCCGCCGCCATCGAGCTCGGCTACCTCCACCACCGCTACCTGCGCGGCACGGCGCCCGACGACTTCGCCGCGCGCGGACAGGAGCACGTCGACGAGCTCCGCCGGATCCGCCCCTACATCTCCTTCCCCGGACAGGTGGTCCCCACCCGATGAACGACAACGACGACGCGACCCCTGGTCAGCCCGCCGACCAGCAGCCGGCCGAGCCGACGCCGGGACGCCGCGACGACGACACCACGACCGCCATGGTGACCGCGCTCGTGCGGCTGCGCGGGGCGCTGCAGGAGGCCCGGCTGCCGCTCGAGCTCCCCGGCGCCGCGGAGCAGCGGGCCGCGCGGGCCGAGATGGTCGACCAGCTCGAGG
Source organism: Nocardioides sp. Z24_21 (assembly GCF_058134345.1). Lineage (NCBI taxonomy): Bacteria > Bacillati > Actinomycetota > Actinomycetes > Propionibacteriales > Nocardioidaceae > Nocardioides > Nocardioides sp. Z24_21. Next base: position 447,044 of record NZ_JBYTTH010000001.1, on the reverse strand, counting down.
ACTACGTGATCCCGCGGCTGATGACCCTCGACGCGCCACTGCTCGCGGTCGTCGGCGGGTCCACCGGCGCAGGCAAGTCCACGCTCGTCAACTCCCTCGTCGGCACCCGGGTGACCACCCCCGGCGTCCTGCGTCCCACGACCCGCTCGCCGGTGCTCGTGCACCACCCGTCCGACGCCAAGTGGTTCGGCCAGGACCGGCTGCTGCCCGAGCTCGAGCGCGTCGACCGGCAGACCAACGACCCCGCCGCGCTCCAGCTCGTGCCCTCGCCCGTGATGGCGCCCGGGCTGGCGATCCTCGACGCCCCCGACATCGACTCGGTCGAGGAGCAGAACCGCGTGCTGGCGGCCCAGCTGCTCGCCGCCGCCGACCTGTGGCTGTTCGTCACCTCCGCCGCGCGCTACGCCGACCAGGTGCCGTGGGACTTCCTGCGCAAGGCCGCCGAGCGCTCGGCGGCCGTCGCGATCGTGCTCGACCGCACCCCGCCCGAGGCCGTGGACACCATCACCACGCACCTGGCCCGGATGCTGGCGAGCCGCGGCCTGAAGGACTCGCCGCTCTTCGTCGTCGAGGAGGGCGAGGTCTCCGACATGGGCCTGCTGGCCTCGTCGTCGGTGAGGGAGATCCGGCAGTGGCTGCGCGCGCTCGCCGAGGACCAGGAGGCGCGCCAGTCGGTCGTGCAGCAGACCCTCGACGGCGCGATCCGCACGCTGGCGCGTCGTACGCACGCCGTGGCCGACGCGGCGACCGAGCAGGTCGACGCCGTCCGCCGCCTCCGCGAGGACGCCAACGAGGCCTACGACCGTGCCGTCACGGCGGTGGGGGAGGCCTCCGCCGACGGCACCCTGCTGCGCGGCGAGGTGCTGGCGCGCTGGCAGGAGTTCGTCGGCACCGGCGAGCTGCTGCGCACGCTGGAGACCCGGGTCGGCTGGATCCGCGACCGCGTCGTCAACGCGGTCAAGGGCAAGCCCCAGCAGGCCGAGCGGGTCACGGTCGCCGTCGAGTCGGGCCTCGAGACGCTCATCCTCGAGCACGCCGAGGCGGCCGCTGAGCGGGCCGAGGCCTCGTGGCACGGCACCGCCGCCGGGCAGGCCCTGCTGCGCGACGCCGGGGAGGACCTCGGCCGGGCCTCGCGCGACTTCCGCCGCCGCGCCGAGCGCGCCGTGCGCGACTGGCAGTCCGACGTCCTCGACATGGTCCGCACGGAGGGCGCCGAGAAGCGCTCGACCGCGCGCTTCCTCGCGTTCGGCGTCAACGGCCTCTCTGTCGCGCTGATGATCGTGGTGTTCGCCCACACCGCCGGCGTGACCGGCGCCGAGGCGGGCATCGCCGGTGGGTCGGCGATCCTCGGGCAGAAGCTGCTCGAGGCCGTCTTCGGCGACCAGGCCGTGCGCTCGCTCGCCGAGCGGGCCCGGCAGCGTCTGGAGGCCTCGGTCAACGACCTGCTCGACTCCGAGCGCCGGCGCTACACCGACCTGCTCGACAGCCTCCAGATCGCCCCCGAGTCGCCCGAGCGGATGCGGGCGGCGGCGCGCAAGGTCGACGACCTGCGCTTCGCGGAGGCGCAGCGACCTCCCCGGGTGTCGGGTGGTGGTGACGACGCCCCCTAGGGTTGTGGTCACAAGCACCGCAGCCCGGACCGTGAGGGAGACATGACGTCGTTGCTCGAAGGGGCCAAGAAGCTGGTCACCAGGAGCTCTGACATCGGCGCACGCGTCGACGGACTCGAGCGCGCAGCCGAGGCGGCCCGCGGCCGGGTCGACGACGACGTCGTCGACGACGCCACCGCGGTCGCCGCGCGCGCCGCGAGCCGGCTCAAGCTGTCGGCCGACCACACGGTCGTCGCGCTGGGCGGCGCCACCGGCTCGGGCAAGTCCTCGACGTTCAACGCCCTCAGCGGGCTCGAGCTCGCCGCGGTCGGCGTACGCCGTCCCACCACGTCGTGGGCCACTGCCGTCGTGTGGGGCAAGGAGGGCGCCGAGGAGCTGCTGGAGTGGCTCGGCATCCCGCCGCGCCACCAGGTCACCCGCGACTCGATGCTCTCCCAGGGCGAGGAGGACGCCGAGATGCGCGGTGTCGTGCTGCTCGACCTGCCCGACCACGACTCCACCGAGGTCTCCCACCACCTCGAGGTCGAGCGGCTGGTGCAGCTCGCCGACATGCTGGTCTGGGTGCTCGACCCGCAGAAGTACGCCGACGCCGCCATCCACGACCGCTTCCTCAAGCCCCTCGCCGGCCACCAGGACGTGATGCTGGTCGTCCTCAACCACATCGACACCGTGCCCGAGGACCGTCGTGCCGGCATGGTCGACGACGTGCGGCGCCTGCTGGAGGCCGACGGCCTCTCCGGCGTCCCGGTGCTGCCCGTCAGTGCCCGCCAGGGCTGGGGCATCGAGGAGCTCCGCGGCATGATCGCCAAGCGGGTGGCGGAGAAGAAGCTCACCCGGGCGCGGCTCGAGGCCGACGTCCGCTCGGCCGCCCAGCGCCTCGAGGAGGCCACCGGCACGGGCAAGGTGCCGTCGCTGTCCAAGGAGCGGGTCGCGGCGCTCGACGACGCGTTCGCCGACGCGGCCGGCGTCCCGACCGTGGTCAAGGCCGTGGCCGACTCCACCCGCATCCGCGCCAACCGGGCGACCGGCTGGCCGGTCACGGCGTGGTTCTCGCGCCTCAAGCCCGACCCCCTCAAGCGCCTCCACCTCGACCTCGGCGCGGCCGGCAAGGAGCTCACCGGCACCGCACGCACCTCCGTCCCGAAGGCGACCGGGGTGCAGCGTGCCCGGATCGACACCGAGGTGCGCGCGCTGGCCGACCAGGTGGGTGAGGGCATGGCGCCGCCGTGGGCCGCGGCCGTGCGCGCGGCGTCGGTGTCGCGCCTGCCCGACCTCGGCGACCGCCTCGACCGCGCCGTGGCCGGCGTCGACCTCGGCGCCGCCAGGATCCCGGCGTGGGCCGGGCTGGTGCGCGTCCTGCAGTACGTCCTGATCCTCGCCGCGATCGTCGGAGCCGGCTGGCTCGCCCTGCTCGCGCTCGGGTCCTACGCCCGGCTGCCCGAGCCGCCCACGCCGGAGGTCGGCGCCTTCCCGCTGCCCACCCTGCTGCTGCTCGGCGGGATCGGGCTGGGCCTGCTCCTCGCCCTCGTGTGCCGCTGGCTGGTGGCCGCGACCGCGCGCAAGCGGGCGCGCACGGCCGACAAGCGGCTGCGCGATGCGATCTCGGAGGTGTCCGCCGAGCTGGTCGTCGCCCCGATCGAGGCCGAGCTGGCCTGCTACGCGACCGTCCGCGAGGGCCTCGCCGCCGCCCTGCGCTGACCACTCGCGGGCCGGAGAACGTCCCCAGGCCGCGCCGACGGCGGGTTGTCCCCAGCCTCGCGCCGGGGCGGCCCGTCCTGTCGGCCGGGGCGGCGAGCCTTGGGTGATCGCGGCGGGAGGGCCGTCGCCCGAGCCAGGAGGCACCGATGTACGACACCCAGATCACCCTGACCGGCCGGGTCGGCGGCGACGTGACGCTGCGCGAGATCGCCGACGGTCGCGCCGTCGCGACGTTCCGTGTGGCGTGCAGGCCGAGCCGCTACCGAGACGGCGAGTGGGTCAACGGCGCCACGTCGTGGCACACCGTCAAGGCGTGGAACCGGCTGGCCCGCCACGCGGCCTCCTCGCTGCACAGCGGCGACCCGGTCGTCGTCCACGGGCGGCTGGTGGCCGACGTGTGGGAGCGTGACGGTGCGCCGCAGACCTCGTTCGAGGTGGTGGCCTCCGCCGTCGGCCACGACCTCTCCCAGGGCACGACCAGCTTCACCAAGGCGGCGCCGGCCGAGTCGCGAGACTCGGCGTCGCAGGTCGGCGGGGAGGCCGGGGAGCAGGCCATGCAGCAGGGCGGGCAGCAGGGCGGGCAGCAGGGCGGGGAGCAGGGCGGCCAGCAGGCCGCTTGACCGGGGGCCTTGCGCGTCGGTGCGATTGTCGGCCGGGGGTCGCTTCCCCGTAGGCTCGGCCGCATGGCTGAGTACGTCTTCACACTGCGCAATGTGCGCAAGGCCCACGGCGACAAGGTCGTCCTCGACAACGTCACCTTGTCGTTCCTCCACGGCGCCAAGATCGGAGTCGTCGGCCCCAACGGCACGGGCAAGTCCTCGCTGCTCAAGATCATGGCGGGGCTCGACCACGCCAACAACGGCGACGCCATCCTCGACCCCGAGGCGACGGTCGGGATGCTCCAGCAGGAGCCGCCGCTCACCGAGGGCAAGACCGTCCTGGAGAACGTGGAGGAGGCGGTCGGCGACCTCAAGGCGAAGATGAAGCGCCTCGAGGAGGCCTACATGGAGATGGGGGAGCCCGACGCCGACCAGGACGCCCTGATGAAGGAGACGGGCGACCTCCAGACCGAGCTCGACAACGCCGGCGCGTGGGACCTCGACAGCCGCCTCGACCAGGCCATGGACGCCCTGCGCTGCCCGCCGCCCGACGTCCTGGTCGACAACCTCTCCGGTGGTGAGCGCCGCCGGGTGGCGCTGTGCAAGCTGCTCCTGCAGCAGCCCGACCTGCTCCTGCTCGACGAGCCCACCAACCACCTCGACGCCGAGTCGGTGCAGTGGCTCGAGGGCCATCTCGCCTCCTACCCCGGCGCCGTCCTCGCCGTCACCCACGACCGCTACTTCCTCGACAACGTCGCGCAGTGGATCCTCGAGCTCGACCGCGGCAAGGCACACCCCTACGAGGGCAACTACTCCACCTACCTCGAGACCAAGAAGGACCGGCTCAAGGTCGAGGGCCAGAAGGACGCCAAGCGCGCCCGGATGCTGGAGAAGGAGCTGGAGTGGGTCCGCTCCAATCCCAAGGCCCGCCAGGCCAAGAGCAAGTCGCGTCTGGCCCGCTACGAGGAGATGGCGGCCGAGGCCGACCGGATGCGCAAGATCGACACCTCCGAGATCAACATCCCTGCCGGCCCGCGCCTGGGCGACATCGTGCTCGAGGCCGAGGGGCTCGGCAAGGGCTTCGACGACCGCACGCTGATCCACGACCTGTCCTTCAAGCTGCCCCGCGCGGGCATCGTCGGCGTCATCGGCCCCAACGGCGTCGGCAAGACCACGCTCTTCCGGATGATCACGGGCTCGGAGCAGCCGGACGAGGGCACCCTCACCGTCGGCCAGACGGTCAAGCTGTCCTACGTCGACCAGTCCCGCGGCGGCATCGACCCGCACAAGAACGTCTGGGAGGTCGTCTCCGACGGTCTCGACTTCATCAAGGTCGCCAACTTCGAGATGAATAGCCGCGCCTACGTCGCCTCCTTCGGCTTCAAGGGCCCCGACCAGCAGAAGAAGGCCGGCATCCTGTCGGGCGGCGAGCGCAACCGCCTCAACCTGGCGCTGACGCTGAAGATGGGCGGCAACCTGCTGCTCCTCGACGAGCCCACCAACGACCTCGACGTCGAGACCCTGTCGTCCCTCGAGGACGCGCTGCTCGACTTCCCGGGCTGCGCCGTGGTCACCTCCCACGACCGGTGGTTCCTCGACCGCGTGGCGACCCACATCCTGGCGTGGGAGGGCGACGACGAGGACCCGGCCAAGTGGTTCTGGTTCGAGGGCAACTTCGCATCCTACGAGCAGAACAAGGTCGAGCGGCTCGGCATCGAGGCGGCCCGTCCGCACCGCGTCACCCACCGCCGGCTCACCCGCGACTGACCGGCTCCGTCGGCCGGCGGCGCGCGACGCCCGCCGGCCGGCGACCCGGCGCGCGTTCGCCCGCCGTCCGGCGTGCGTACGGCGGAGTGGTCAGGCGGGCCGGATCTCCGACTCCGGGTGCCGGTTGACCAGGTGGTCGGCGACGCGGTTGAACACCCGCCCGACGGCGGCGAAGTCCTCTTCGGGCACCAGGTCGACGATGTTGCGCCGCACGCTCTCGACGTGGCACGGCGCCGCGCGCACCAGCAGCTCGTAGCCCTGGTCGGTCATGGTCGCCACCACCCCGCGCCCGTCCTCCGGGGTGGTGCCGCGGGTGACGTAGCCCGCGGCCTCCATCCGGGCGACGGTGTGCGTCACCCGGCTGCGCGAGTGGGCCATCGCGTCGGCGAGCTGGGCCATCCGCATCGCCCGCCCGGGGCGCTCGGAGAGCCGGACCAGCACCTCGTACTCGGTCAGCGACATGCCGAACTCGCGCCGCAGGTCGTCGTCGAGGCGCTCCTCGAGGAGCGTCATGCCCATCATCAGGGCGCGCCAGGAGTGCTGCTGGTCGTCGTCGAGCCAGCGCGGCTCCCCCGTCGTGGTCATGGGGCCAGCGTAGTGCTGGCGGGGGCGGGACTTCCTCAGGAGAGCCGCTCGAGGATCATCGCCATGCCCTGGCCGCCGCCGACGCACATGGTGATCAGGCCGGTGGACTTGTCGTGCCAGTCGAGGCTGTTGAGCATGGTGTTCTGCAGGCGGGCGCCGGTCATGCCGAAGGGGTGGCCGACCGCGATCGCGCCGCCGTTGACGTTGAGGCGGTCGAGGTCGATGCCGAGGTCCTGGTAGGACGGGACGACCTGGGCGGCGAAGGCCTCGTTGATCTCGACGAGGTCGATGTCGCCGATGCTCATGCCGGCGTGCTTGAGGGCGTTCTTCGTGGCCTCGACGGGGCCGAGGCCCATGATCTCGGGGGACAGGCCCGAGACGCCGGTCGACACGATGCGCGCCAGCGGCGTCAGGCCGAGCTCGGCGGCCTTGGTGTCGGACATGACGACCACCGCGGCGGCGCCGTCGTTGAGCGCGCAGCAGTTGCCGGCGGTGACCACGCCGTCGGGGCGGAAGACCGGGTCGAGGGCGGCGATGGCCTCGTAGGTCACCCCGGCGCGGGGGCCGTCGTCCTTGCTGACCACGGTGCCATCGGGCGTGGTGACGGGGGTGATCTCGCGCTCCCAGAAGCCGTCGGCGATCGCCTTCTCGGCGAGGTTCTGCGAGCGGACGGCGAACTCGTCGAGCTCCTTGCGGTCGAGGCCGCGCAGCCGGGCGACGTTCTCGGCCGTCTGGCCCATCGCGATGTAGATGTCGGGCAGCTCGCCGTCCTCGCGCGGGTCGTGCCAGTCGCGCCCGCCCTTCGCGTACTCGGCGGTGCGTGCGGCGGCGTCCTCGAAGCGCGGGTTGCGCGTGTCGGGGATGTGGTCGGAGGTGCCCTTGGCGAAGCGGGACACGGTCTCCACGCCGGCGGAGACGAAGATGTCGCCCTCGCCGGCCTTGATCGCGTGGAACGCCATCCGGGTGGTCTGCACCGACGACGAGCAGTAGCGGGTCACGGTCGCGCCGGGGACCTCGAGGCCGAGCAGCGTGGTGACCACCCGCGCCATGTTGTTGCCCGACTCGCCACCGGGGAGCCCGCAGCCGAGGAGCAGGTCCTCGATCGCGGCGGGGTCGAGCGCCGGGATCTTCTCCAGGGCGGCCTGCACCACGAGGGCGGTGAGGTCGTCGGGGCGGAAGTCCTTGAGCGAGCCCTTGTTGGCGCGTCCGATGGGGGAGCGGGCTGCGGAAACGATCACTGCCTCGGGCATGGAGGACTCCGGTGGCTCGGTGGGTGGTGGGAGGTCGTGCGGGTGTGCCATCGCACCTTAGTGCGGCACGGGGCGCCAGGTCGGCGCAGGGTGGGGTCGTCGTCTGCGACGATCGGCACGTGCGTCATCTCTATCGCTGCCCCCTGAGGTGGGCCGACCTCGACCTGCTCGGCCACGTCAACAACGTCACCTACGTCGACTACCTCCAGGAGGCGCGGGTCGACATGTTCCGCACCCACGCCCCTGCGAGCCGGGCCGACGACCTGGCCGAGGGGGTCGTGGTGGTGCGGCACGAGGTCACCTACCTCTCGTCGCTGACCTTCGGCTCCGAGCCGGTCTCGATCGAGTGCTGGGTGACCGAGATCCGCGCCGCGAGCTTCACGATGGCCTACGAGGTCTTCGAGGAGGACGCGTCGGGCGAGCGCACGGTCTACGTCCGCGCCCGGACCGTGCTCACGCCCTACGTCTTCTCCACCGAGCGACCGCGGCGCCTGCACGCCGAGGAGCGCGAGTCGCTGGGGCGGCTGCTCGAGCCGGACGAGCCCGTGCGTACGCCGAGGCTGCCCGACGTCGTCGACGTGCCCGGCGGGCGCTACTCGGTGCACCTCCGCTTCAGCGACGTCGACGTCTACGGCCACGTCAACAACGTCAAGTACTTCGAGTACTTCCAGGAGGCGCGGATCCAGCTCATGATGGCCAGCGGCGCCGAGCTGGGGCAAGGGCACCACCTCGTGGTCGCCCAGGTCGACGTCGACTACCGGCGCCCGATCCTGTTCCGCCCCGAGCCCTACGACTGCCGCACCTGGATCTCACGGATCGGCACCACGTCGGTCGTCTTCGACTCGGTGGTGCGCGACGGCGAGGAGGTGCTGGCCCGTGCGCGGGTGGTCGGGGTGTGCATGGACAGCGCCACCGGGCGTCCGGCGCCCGTGCCCGACGTGCTGCGCGACCTCGCGGGGGAGCTCAGTCCGGGGAGTTGACCATGAACTGCGCGGCGTGGGTGACGTAGTCCCAGAACCGCTCGTCCTGCTCGGGAGTGAGGCCGGCCTCGTCGAGACCGGCGCGGAAGTGCCGCAGCCAGTGCTGCGCCGACTCCGGCGTCACGCTGAACGGCGCGTGGCGCATCCTCAGCCGCGGGTGGCCGCGCGTGTCGCCGTACGTGGTGGGGCCGCCCCAGTACTGGATGAGGAACAGGGCGAACCGGTCCTCGGCGGGGCCGAGGTCCTCCTCGGGGTACATCGGGCGCAGGACCTCGTCGTCGGCGACGCCCTCGTAGAAGCGGTGCACGATCCGGCGGATCGTCTCCTCGCCGCCGATCTCGTCGTAGAAGGTCGTCGTCACGCGACCATCCTCCCGTGCCACCCCAGCCGCGTCAGGACGGGGTCTCCCCGGTGGGCGCGATCTCGGCCTCGGTCTGCGCCGGACCCCGCGCCGGCGGGTGCGCGTCGTCGGGAGCGGACGGGGCCTCGGGGCGCTGCTGGTCGCGGATCCACAGCACGCGCTGGGCGAACGGGATCTCGATGCCCTCCAGGTCGAACCGGGCCTTGATCCGCTGGCGCATCTCGCGGGCCACGGCCCACTGCTCCAGCGGCGCGGTCTTCAGGGCGACGCGCACCAGCACGCCGTCCGGGCCGAGCTCCTGCACGCCCCACACCGACGGCTCCTCGATGACCCGACCGGTGAAGTCCTCGTCCTGCCAGAGGTCGTGCGCGACGTCGGCCAGCACGCGCTGCACGCGGGCCAGGTCCTCGCCGTAGGCCACCCCGACGTCGAGCACGGTGCGTGCCCAGTTCTGGCTCATGTTGCCGACCCGGAGGATCTCGCCGTTGCGGACGTACCAGACGGTGCCGTTGACGTCGCGCAGCCGCGTCACGCGCAGGCCCACCGCCTCCACGGTGCCGGAGGCCTCACCCAGGTCGACCTCGTCGCCGACGCCGTACTGGTCCTCGAAGATCATGAAGATGCCCGACAGGAAGTCCTTGACCAGCGCCTGCGAGCCGAACCCGATGGCGACGCCGATGATGCCGGCGCTGGCGATCAGCGGGCCGATGTCGTAGCCGAGCTCGGCGATGACCATCAGTGAGACCACGGTGAGGACGACACCGGTGATGACGCTCTTGAGCAGCGAGCCCATCGTCGCCGCACGCTGCACCCGCCTGGTGTAGCCCGGGTCCTCACGCAGGTTGAGGGCCGCGCCCATGCGCCCGCCCGAGATGGCGCGGCTCAGGCGGTCGGGCAGCATCCCGTGCTCGGCCCTGCGGACGATCCGGTCGACGAGCCGGTGGAGCGCCCACCGCACCACGAGCCCGATGATCACCAGGCCGGCCAGGGCCAGCGGCTTGCCGACGATCCAGTCGACCACCGTGGACAGCGACGCGTCGCTGGTGCGCTCCCAGGTCCAGTCGCACAGCCGCGCGTCGGCGTCGCAGGGGTTGGTCTCGCTCCCGGAGGCCTCGGTCATGAGCATGATCGGGGTGGTGAGGGGGTGAGGCATGCCCGCCAGTATGGGCGATACGCTGTGACCCGTGACCACGCACGTCAGCCCGTCCCGCTCACCCCGACGCGCCCGCGCCCGCTGGGGCGGCCGTGCCGCAGCCCTCGCCGGGGGCACGGCCCTCGCCCTGCTTGCCGCGCCGGCCCACGCCGACGTCCCCGAGGGCTGGGGTGGCCAGACCGAGCGCCTCCAGCTCGACTCGCTGCACTCCCTGGCGCTGTTCGTCGGATTCCCGCTCCTGGCCTTCGTGGTGATCGCGGTCGCGGTCTACCTACCGCCGATGATCCGCGGCGAGCGGCTCCTGCCCGACCACTCGGCCGGTGAGCCCCAGTGGATCGGCGGTCCGCGACAGGGCGTCGCCGAGCTCCCCGCCCCCGACGGCGAGGACTCCCGAGCAGGTGGCGCAAGTGGCCGCTGGTGAGGCCCTGAGCGACACCGACCGGCTGGCCCTCGACAAGTCCATCCGGCTCGCCGAGCAGGCCTCCCGCTTCGAGTTCTCCGTCTACGTCGGCCCGGTCGAGGGCGACGACGCCCGCACCTGGGCCACCCGCCTGCACAACCGCCTGGTGGTCCCGGCGCGCAGCGTGCTGATCCTCGTCGACCCCCGCCGTCGGGTGGTCGAGGTCGTCACCGGCGGCGACGTACGCCGCGTCCTGACCGACGCCGAGGTCGAGCGCGCCGTCGAGGCCATGACGTCGGACTTCGCCGCCGGCCACCTGCTCGCCGGCCTCCAGCGGGGCATCGCCCTGCTGGCCGAGCGCACCCAGCCCCAGGGCTCCCCCCAGGCCTGAGCCGAGGCGGCTCGTCCTGACGCCGAAGTCGGGTCGAGTCGGCTCGTCCTGACTCCGAAACAGCGCCGAGTCGGCGCGTCCTGACCTCGATGATGTCAGGACGCGCCGCCTCGACCCTGGTGGGGTGTCAGGACGCGCCGACTCGACCCTGGTGGGGTGTCAGGACGCGCCGACTCGACTGCCGACTCGACTGCTGCCTCGACTGCTGCCTCGACTGCTGCCTCGACTGCTACCGGGCGTCGCACTCCTGCGCGGCCAGGGCGCGGGCGATCTCGGCGCGCGCCTCGCCGACGTAGCGCTGCGCCTGCTTGGGCGCCGAGCCGTCGGCCAGCCACTCGTCGAGCCGCGCGAGGGTGGCGGCGGAGCCGAGAGGGCGCGGGAAGCCGTACTCGAGGATCGTCGAGGCCTTGTGGAAGCCCAGCGTGTCGACGAGCGTCTGCGACGCGGTGAGGAACTTCTCGAGGTAGGGCTCGAGCACGTCCTCCTGCCCGAAGCGGAAGATCGAGAACGCGATCTCGCGCGAGGTCTCGTTGGGCGTCGACGGGTCGAGCAGCGCGTCCCAGGCCGCGGCCTTGGCCTCCGCGGTCGGCTGGGCGGCCCGGGCGGCGGCCGCCTGCTCCTTGCCCGAGATGGTCCGGTCGACCTCGAGCTCGGCGTCGATCTCCGCGTCGCCGAAACGACCCTGCTTGGCCAGCGCGGTGATGAGCACCCACCGCATGTCCTGGTCGATCGCCAGCCCCTCGACCTCGAACGACCCGTCGAGCAGGCCGATGAGGTCGTCGAGCGCCGCGTCGCTGTGGGCGGCCCCGGCGTAGGAGCGGGCGAAGGTGAGCTGGTGGTCGCTGCCGGGCTCGGCCGCGAGCAGCAGCTCGCGCAGGCCGGTCTCCCACTGCGCCCTGAGCTCGGGTCGGTGCGCGGGGTCGGAGTAGAAGTTGACGGCGAGCGCGGTCGACGCCGGGATCCGGGTCACCGCCCACGCGTCGCTCTCCTGGCCGATGTTGGCGAGCACCAGGTCGACCCAGTCGCGGGTGCGCATCTCGGCGTCACGCGTCATGTCCCACGCCGCACCCCACACGAGCGCGCGGGGCAGCGAGTCCTCGAACGTCGACAGGGCCGAGATGGCGGTCGCGAGGGAGCGCTCGTCGAGGCGGATCTTGGCGTAGGCGTGGTCCTCGTCGTTGAGCAGCAGCAGCGCGGGCTGCCGCACGCCGACGAGCTCGGGGACGTCGGTGCTGGCGCCGTCGACGTCGATCTCGAGGTAGTCGCGACGCACGAGGCGCCCGGCGCCCTCCTCGTCGGTCACCGTGTCGTAGAGGCCGATGCCGAGGCGGTGCCGGCGCAGCGTCGGCCAGTCGGGGTGGGCCGACTGGGCGACGGCGAACGACGAGTAGGCGCCGTCGGCGTCGAGCTCGAAGACCGGCGCGAGCGTGTTGACGCCGGCCGTCTGGAGCCACTCCTGCGCCCAGCCCTGCAGCTCGCGGCCCGAGGACTTCTCGAGCGTGGCGAGCAGGTCCTTGAACTCCGGGTTGCCGTACTCCCACTCCTTGAAGTAGGACCGCAGGCCCTTCAGGAACGGCTCGATGCCGACCCACGCGACGAGCTGCTTGAGCACCGACGCGCCCTTGGCGTAGGTGATCATGTCGAAATTGACCTCGACCGCGTGCAGGTCGACGTTGTCGGCCGCGATCGGGTGGGTGGACGGCAGCTGGTCGGCGCGGTAGCCGGTCTGCTTGCGGGCGTTGGCGAAGCCGGTCCACGCGTCGGTGAACTCGGTGGCGTTGGCCTCGCACCAGTAGCAGGCCCACTCCGCGAACGACTCGTTGAGCCAGAGGTCGTCCCACCACTTCATGGTCACCAGGTCGCCGAACCACATGTGCGCCATCTCGTGGGTGATGACCGAGGCGCGGAACTCGAAGAACGAGCGGGGCTGGCGGCTGCGGGGGAGGTACTCGTCGCGCAGGGTCACGCAGCCGGCGTTCTCCATCGCTCCGGCGTTGTACTCCGGCACGTAGAGCTGGTCGTACTTGCCGAACGGGTAGGGGTAGTCGAACTGCTCCTCGAACCACTCGAAGCTCTGCTTGGTCAGCTTGACCAGCTCGGCGGTGTCCATGTGGTCCTTGAGCGACTGGCGGCAGTAGTGGCCCAGCGGGATGGTGCCGAACTTGCCCTCGTAGGTGTCGAACTCGCCGTGGTACTCGCCGGCGACGATCGCGGTGATGTAGGTCGACATCCGCTTGGTGGTGGGGAAGCGCCACAGCGAGGCGCCGTCGCCCGCCTCGACCGGCTCGGGGGTCGCGGCGTTGGACACCACGACCCAGTGCGAGGGGGCGGTGACGTTGAAGGTGAACACGGCCTTGAGGTCGGGCTGCTCGAAGGTGGTGAAGACGCGCCGGGCATCGGGCACCTCGAACTGGCTGTAGAGGTAGACCCGGTCGTCGGCGGGGTCGACGAAGCGGTGCAGCCCCTCGCCGGTGTTGGAGTAGGCGCAGTCGGCCGTCACCACCAGCGTGTTGCTCGCCTCGAGCCCGTCGAGCGCGATGCGGTGGTCGGCGTACGCGGTGGCCGGGTCGAGGCTGCGTCCGTTGAGCGTGATCTCGCGGACGCTGGGCGCGACGAGGTCGGCGAACGTGGCGGCTCCTGGCTCGCGGCAGGTGAACTCGAGCGTCGTGGTGGAGACGAAGGTGGTCTCCTCGGGCTGGGTGGCTGACGTGAGGTCCAGGTCGACGGTGTACGCCGTGACGTCCAGGAGGGCGGCGCGGGTGGCGGCCTCGTCCCGGGTGAGGTTGGTTCCAGGCATGCTCGCATCCTGCCACCGGGTGCATCGCCGGCCCATGCCGGAGGGGGCCGGTGGGCGGCCGGCGGGCGCCCGGTGGGCGGCCGGTGGGGGAGGGGTGGGGAATAGGTGGCCGTGGCGGGGTCTTGTGGTGGACATGGCTACCGCTGACCTCTGGTTCGACCCGCTCTGCCCGTTCGCCTGGATCACCTCGCGCTGGATCCGCGAGGTCGAGCAGGTGCGCGACATCGACGTGCAGTGGCACGTGATGTCGCTGGCCTACCTCAACAAGGACAAGGACATCCCCGACGAGTACCGGGAGATGCTGGCAGGCACCGAGAAGCCGGTGCGCGTCGCGATCAAGATCGCGCAGGAGCGTGACAACAAGGCGCTGGGCGACTGGTACACCGCGGTCGGCACCCGCCACCACAACCACGGCGAGGAGCTGACCAGGGAGACGGTCGCCGCGTCGCTGGCGGACGCGGGCCTGCCCGCCGACCTGATCGAGGCCTGGGACGACGCGTCGCTCGACGACGCGGTCGCGAAGAGCCACCACGAGGGAATGGACCCCGTCGGCGACGACGTCGGCACGCCCACCATCCACATCGACGGCTCGGCGTTCTTCGGCCCGGTCCTGTCCAAGATCCCCCGCGGCGAGGAGGCCGGCGAGCTCTGGGACGGCGCCGTGGCCGTCGCGAAGTTCCCCTACTTCTACGAGCTCAAGCGCTCGCGCACGGGCGACCTCGACTTCTCCTGACCCCGCGCTGCCGCCCGCCCGTGCCCGGGGACGCCACCGGGGCAGGGCGGGTGGCACCCGGTCACTAGGCTTGCGTCCATGACTCGTGTCCTGTCCGCCGTCGCCTGGCCCTACACCAACGGCCCGCGCCACATCGGCCACGTGGCCGGTTTCGGCGTGCCCTCCGACGTGTTCAGCCGCTACATGCGGATGGCGGGCCACGACGTGCTGATGGTGAGCGGCACCGACGAGCACGGCACGCCGATCCTGGTGCTCGCCGACAACGAGGGCCTGCCCGCCCGCGAGCTGGTCGACAAGTACAACCAGGTGATCGTCGACGACCTCTGCGGCCTCGGGCTGTCGTACGACCTCTTCACCCGCACCACCACCGGCAACCACTACGCGGTGGTGCAGGAGATGTTCGAGACGTGTCGCCGCAACGGCTACATGGTCGAGGAGACGACGAAGACCGCGATCAGCCCGTCCACGGGCCGCACGCTGCCCGACCGCTACATCGAGGGCACCTGCCCGATCTGCAAGTACGCCGAGGCGCGCGGCGACCAGTGCGACAACTGCGGCAACCAGCTCGACCCGACCGACCTCATCGACCCGCGCTCGAGGATCAACGGCGAGACCCCGGAGTTCCGCGACACCCAGCACTGGTTCCTCGACCTGCCGGCCCTCGCCGACGCGCTGGGGGCGTGGCTCGACGAGCGCGAGGCGACCGGCCTGTGGCGCCCCAACGTGATCAAGTTCAGCCAGAACATCCTCAAGGAGATCCGTCCGCGCGCGATGACCCGCGACATCGACTGGGGCATCCCGGTCCCGGGCTGGGAGGACCAGCCGACCAAGCGGCTCTACGTGTGGTTCGACGCGGTCATCGGCTACCTGTCGGCCTCCATCGAGTGGGCCCGTCGGCTGGGCGAGCCGGACAAGTGGCGCGAATGGTGGAACGACGCCGACGCCGAGTCCTACTACTTCATGGGCAAGGACAACATCGTCTTCCACTCCCAGATCTGGCCGGCCGAGCTGCTGGCCTACAACGGCGAGGGCGACAAGGGCGGCGAGCCCGGCGCGTACGGCACGCTCAACCTGCCGACCGAGGTGGTCTCCAGCGAGTTCCTGACCTTCGGCGACTCGCAGTTCTCGACCAGCCGCGGCAACGTCATCTACGTCGGCGACTTCCTCGCCCGCTACGGCCCCGACGCGCTGCGCTACTACATCTGCGCGGCCGGGCCGGAGACCTCCGACGCCGCCTTCACGTGGGCCGACTTCGTCACCCGCAACAACTCCGAGCTGGTCGCGGGCTGGGGCAACCTGGTCAACCGCACCGCCACGATGGTCGCCAAGAGCTTCGGCGAGATCCCGGCGGCGGGGCCGCTCGAGGAGGTCGACGAGCAGGTGCTCGCCACCGTGCGCGGGGGCTTCACGAGCGTCGGCGACCTGATCGAGAAGCACCGGCTGCGAGCCGCCGTCGCCGAGGCGATGCGGGTGGTCGGCGAGGTCAACAAGTACCTCACGGTCACCGAGCCCTACAAGATGAAGGACGAGTCCCAGCGCGAGCGCCTCGCGACGGTGCTGCACGTGGCCGCGCAGTGCGTGAGCGACTGCAACACGCTGCTGTCGCCGTTCCTGCCCCACGCGGCCAACAAGGTGCACGCGGTGCTGGGCGGCGAGGGCGAGCTGATGCCGATGCCGCGCATCGAGCAGGTCGAGGAGCTCGAGCCCGACAACGGCGCCGGCCACACGTCGTACACGATCATCACCGGCGACTACTCCGCGACGCCCGCGTGGGCGTCGCGCCCGGTGCCGGTGGGTGCGAAGGTGGCCAAGCCGACGCCGGTGTTCACCAAGCTCGACCCGTCGGTCGTCGAGGAGGAGCTCGCCCGGGTGGGTGGCTAGGCTCCGCCCCATGCCCGACACCGCCGAGATGTACCTGCCGCACTTCGTGGTCAGGCAGAAGCTGACCATGATGATCAACCGCTACGAGATCTCGGAGTCGGACGAGGCGGGCAACCCCACCCGGCTGATGGCGCTCGCCGAGCAGAAGCGGATGGCGTTCAAGGAGCAGGTCACCTTCTTCGCCGACGCGAGCAAGTCGCGTCCGGTCTTCGGCTTCAAGGCGCGCCGTGCGATCGACCTCAACGCCGGCTACGACATCACCGACGAGTCCGGGGCGCAGATCGGCTACTTCAAGAAGGAGTTCGGCGCGTCGCTGCTCCGCTCGACCTTCCTGGTCGAGGGGCCCGGCTACGCCGGCTCCGGTCGCGAGCGCAACCAGCTCGTCGCGCTGCTGCGCCGCTTCACCGACGTCGACTTCATCCCGGTCAACTTCGACTTCGTCGACACCACCGGCGCCCCGCTCTTCTCCGTCGAGCGCAGGATGTCGATCCGTGACCACTACCGCGTCACGGTGCCCGACCGGCGGGTCGACTTCCGGGTCGCGGCCGCGGTCGCCGTCGGCCTCGACGCACTGATGTCGCGCTGATCGAGCGCTGGACCCCGACTCCCACAGACCAGGAGGTCGTCGTGATGTATCCCGAGGTGCGCGCGGCACTCGCCGGGGACGACAGTCCCGACCTCCGCGCGCCCGGCTTCGACCTCGCCGCCCACCGCGAGGACGCACGCCGCGCCAGCCTCCTCGAGCCGCGCGAGGACGTCGCCGCGGTCGAAGAGGTCGACGCCGACGGGGTGCGCTGCCGCCTCTACACGCCCGCCGGCGCCCGGCCAGGCCTCGTCGTGCACGCCCACGGCGGCGGGTTCGTGCTCAACGACGTCGACGTCCACGACCCCATCTGCCGCCGCTTCGCCAACCGGCTGGGCCGCCCGGTGCTGAGCGTCGGCTACCGCCGCCCGCCGGAGCACCGGTTCCCCGCGGCGCCCAACGACCTCGACACCGTGGTCGGCTGGCTGCGGCGCGAGGGCCCGCCGGGCGCGTACGCCGCTCACGGCGACTCCGCGGGCGCCAACCTCGCCCTGGTCGCCGCCCTGCGCAACCCCGGCTTCTTCCGCGCCGTGGCGCTCGTCTACCCGTTCCTCGACCCGCGCCACGCGTTCGCGTCGTGGGAGCAGGGGCCGGAGGCGGGCTTCGACCCGGCCGAGGCGCGCTGGTACTGGGAGCAGTACGCCCGCAGCGAGGCCGACTACGACGACCCCGACCTCGCGCCGCTGCTCTCCGACCGGCTGCACACCCTGCCGCCCACGTTCGTCGCCACCGCCGAGGCCGACCCGCTGCGCGACGAGGGGGAGGAGCTGGCCCGGCGGGTCGCCGAGAGCGGCGTGGAGACCGTCGGCGTGCGCTATCTCGGCCAGACCCACGGGTTCTGGCGGCACGCGGGCTTCACGGCGTCCGAGCCCCTGGTGCGACAGGTCGCCGGCTGGCTCGACCAGCACCTCTCCTGAGGCGCGGGGAGCCCGCCCGCGACCTCGTGGGGGTGGTGTCGCGGCCCGGCTGCTCTGGGAGACTCCTCCCATGCGCGTACACCTGGGCTCCGACCACGCCGGACTCGAGCTGAAGGACCACCTGACCACCTGGCTGGTCGACCACGACTACGAGGTCGTCGACCACGGGCCGTTCGTCTACGACGCCCTCGACGACTACCCGTGCTTCTGCCTGCGGGCGGCCGAGGGCGTCGCCGCCGACCGCGCCGACGGCGTGGAGAGCATGGGCGTCGTGATCGGGGGCTCGGGCAACGGCGAGCAGATCGCGGCCAACAAGGTCGAGGGCATCCGGTGCGCCCTGGCCTGGTCGGAGGAGACCGCGGTGCTGGCGCGCGAGCACAACGACGCCAACGTCGTCTCCGTCGGCGGCCGGATGCACCCGGTCGACGAGATGACCCGCTTCGTCGAGATCTTCCTGACCACCCCCTTCTCGGGCGACGAGCGCCACGCGCGCCGCATCGGCCAGCTCACGACGTACGACGAGACGGGCGAGCTGCCGCCGCTGCCGGAGTCGGCCCTGCGCGGCACCGTCCCCGACTCCTCACCCGATCGCCCGGATGCCTGAGGGGCACACGCTCCGCAAGCTCGCCGACGACCTCACCGCGGCCTTCGCCGGACGGCGGGTGCGGGTCACGTCGCCGCAGGGACGGTTCGCGGCCGACGCGGCGCTGCTCGACGGGTCGCGGGTGATCGGCGCCGACTCCGCCGGCAAGCACCTGTTCCTCGAGCTCGAGGGCGAGCGCTTCGTGCACGTGCACCTCGGCCTGATCGGCCAGCTCGACGTGCACGCCGACATCGGGGGAGGGCTCGGGGCGGTCCCCGACCCGGTGGGCGCCGTCCGGCTGCGGCTGGTCACGCTCCCCGACGCCGCTGCCGGCGCCGAGTCCGGCGCCGGCCCGCGACCCCCGGCGTACGCCGACCTGCGCGGCGCGATCGTGTGCGACCTGGTGGGCCCCGCCCGCCGCGCCGAGGTGATCGAGCGCCTCGGCCCCGACCCGCTGCGTCCCGACGCCGACCCCGATCGCGCCTGGCGCCGCATCTCGGCGAGCCAGCGCCCCATCGGCGACCTGCTGATGGACCAGAAGGTGCTGGCAGGTGTCGGCAACGTCTACCGCGCCGAGGTCCTCTTCCGCCACCGCATCCACCCGCTCCGGCCCGGCAACACCCTGCGGGTCGGGCAGTGGCGCGCGATGTGGGACGACCTCGTCGAGCTCATGGCCGAGGGCGTGCGCACCGGCCGGATCGACACCGTGCGCCCCGAGCACACCCCCGAGGCGATGGGCCGCGAGCCCCGCAAGGACGACCACGGGGGCGAGGTCTACGTCTACCGCCGCACGTCGCTGCCGTGCCTGGTGTGCGGCACGCCCGTGCTTACGGGTGAGCTCGTCGGACGCAACACGTTCTGGTGCCCCCGATGCCAGCCGAAGTTCCGCTCGCGGGCCTTACGATCTCCCACCAAGGGGACTGGGAGATCAGGAGGGGCTCGTCGGTGAGTTCTCCATCGCTCAACGCCGCCGCCAGTCGGCTCGTCCCCCGCGGGTCGCGGATGCTCGTCCTGCTCGTCGTCGTCACGGTGCTCATCGGCCTGGTCATCTGGCGCTTCCACGAGAGCGTCCCGCTCGTCAGCCTGCTCGTCCCGCTGCTGGCCTCGAGCCTGGTGCTCGGCCCACGCCAGCTGCCGTGGTTCGTCGTGTTCGTCCTGCTGGTGCTCGCGCTCGTCGTGCCCAGCCAGGACCGGATCGACCTGCGCATCGTGCTCACCGTGGTCATCATGTTCGTCCTGGGCTTCGTGGTGCTGGCCTCGTCCCTGCGCCGCACGCGCCTGGGGGTGGCGGGCATCCAGGGCGAGACGATGTTCGTCGACCTGCGCGACCGGATCCTGCGGCAGGGCGGGATCCCCGACCTCCCCGCGCAGTGGTACGCCGCCAGCGAGCTGCGCTCGGCCGGTGGCACCCCCTTCGCGGGCGACTTCGTCGTCGCCTCGCGCATCGCGGAGCGCCTCGAGGTGGCGGTGGTCGACGTGTCGGGCAAGGGCCAGGGCGCCGGCACCCGCGCGCTGCTGCTCTGCGGTGCCCTGGGCGGGCTGCTCAGCGCACTCCCGCCCAGCGAGTTCCTCGACAGCGCCAACCGGTTCCTGCTCCAGCAGGACTGGGACGAGGGGTTCGCGACGGCCATCCACCTCTCGCTCGACCTGACGACCGGCCGCTACGACATCCGCAGCGCCGGGCATCCGCCTGCCGCACTGCGCCATGCCGGGTCCGGACGCTGGGAGGTGCTGGAGTCGGAGGGCCCGATCCTCGGGCTGATCGACGACGCGACCTTCCCCGCCGTCTCCGGGGTGATGCGCCACGGCGACGCGCTGCTGCTCTACACCGACGGGATGGTCGAGACCCGCAACCGCGACATCGCCCTGGGCATCGACCGGATGCTCGGCCAGGCCGAGCGGCTGCTGCGCGGCCAGTTCGAGGGCGGCGCCAAGCGGCTCGTCGAGGCGCTCGGCTCCCGCAACGACGACCGCGCGCTGCTGCTGGTGCACCGGCGCTGACGCCGGTGTGGCCCCGCGAGCCGGTTGGGGTGCCGGACCGCGGGTGTGGCACCATGACTCCCGCACCGGCGGCGAGGACGCCGTCGGACGCGCGCGGATGTAGCTCAATGGTAGAGCCCCAGTCTTCCAAACTGGCTACGCGGGTTCGATTCCCGTCATCCGCTCCAAGCAGGCCGCGGCGCCTCCGTCAGGAGCGTTCCGGGGTCGGTTTGGCGGGGCGTAGCGTAGTGGCTAGCGCGCCTGCTTTGGGAGCAGGAGATCGCAGGTTCGAGTCCTGTCGCCCCGACCGCTGGTGGCTGATTCGGCCTGCGCCCGCTGCGCCGATAGACTTCCATGGTTTGCGGACGCCTCTTCCCCGCGGTTCCCCCGGCTCGTCCGCATGCGTACCCATGACCTTCAGCATCAGGAGACATTTGTGAAGAGCGCCGTCGAGACCTTGAGCCCCACCCGGGCCAAGCTGACCGTCGAGGTGCCCTTCGAGGAGCTCAAGCCGAGCCTCGACGCGGCGTACCAGAAGATCGCGAAGCAGATCAACGTCCCCGGCTTCCGCCGCGGCAAGGTCCCGCCGGCGGTCATCGACCGCCAGATCGGCCGTGGCCCGGTCCTCGACGAGGCCATCAACGCCGTGGTCCCGCAGCAGTACATGGCCGCGCTGCAGGAGCACGACCTCGAGCCGCTGGCCCAGCCGGAGATCGAGGTGACGAAGTTCGAGGACAACGAGTCCCTCGAGTTCACCGCCGAGGTCGACGTCAAGCCCGACTTCGAGCTCCCCGACTACGAGGGCCTCGAGGCCAGCGTGGAGGACGTCGAGATCACCGACGCCGACGTCGACGAGCAGGTCGAGGCGCTGCGTGAGCGCTTCGGCACCCTCGTCCCGGTCGAGCGCGCGGCCGCCGAGGGCGACTTCGTGACCATCGACCTGGTCGCGGCCCGCGACGGCGAGACCGTCGAGGGTGGCGAGGTCACCGGGATGTCCTACAAGGTCGGCCGCGGCGGCATGATCGACGGCCTCGACGAGGCCCTGGCCGGCCTGTCCGCCGGCGAGGAGAAGACCTTCGACTCCGAGCTGGTCGGTGGCGACCTGGTCGGCGAGCCGGTCCAGGTCACCGTCAAGGTCTCGGCCGTGCAGGAGCAGCAGCTCCCCGAGTACGACGACGAGTTCGCCCAGCTGGCCTCCGAGTTCGACACCGTCGACGAGCTCACCGCCGACGTGCGCGAGCGCCTCGGCCGCGGCAAGCGCCTCGAGCAGGCCGCCGCCGCCCGCGACGCGGTCCTCGAGGCCCTCCTCGAGAAGGTCTCGGTCCCGCTGCCCGAGGTGATGGTCACCGACGAGCTCAACGCGCGCCGCCAGAACATCGAGCAGCAGCTCGCCATGGCCGGCATCGCGATGGAGAAGTACCTCGAGGACGAGGGCCAGACCCAGGAGGAGTTCGAGGCCGACCTCGAGCGCCGGGTCCGCGACGCCGTCGCCGCCCAGTTCGTCCTCGACAAGATCGCCAAGAAGGAGGAGTTCGGCATCGACCAGGCCGAGCTCTCCGAGCACCTCGTGCGGCGTGCCCAGCAGTCCGGACAGGACCCGCAGGAGTTCGCCAACCACATGTTCGAGCACAACCACATCCCCGAGCTCGTGCAGGAGATCCTGCGCGGCAAGGCGCTGGCCACCATCGTGGAGGCCGCCACCGTCAAGGACGCCTCGGGCAACGTGGTCGAGCTCAAGAACCTGCGCCCCGACGGCACCATCGGCGAGCCCGTCGAGGAGACGGCCGCCGAGAGCACCGAGGACTCCGCGGCGGAGAGCACCGACGAGAGCACCGACGAGTCCGGCAAGGCCTGACCCGCCCGGCTCCCGCGACCGGCGTCCACCCTCGGGTGGGCGCCGGTCCGCATTTCCGGCTCCACCGCGGACCCCGGCGGACCCGCTCGTGTCCGGGTACGATCGCCGCTGTCCGACGGGGCGTACAGGGGGGCACGGATGGTCGACAGCGCGAGCGAGCACCACGCGTGGCGCCCGCCTGCCGACGGACCGCCGCCGACCGAGGCCCTCGCGGGCTACACCGACCTCGTGGTGGTCGGGCGCGGCGGGGAGTCGGTCGTCTACCGGGCCCGCGAGCCGCGTCTGGGCCGTGACGTCGCGGTCAAGGTGCTGCTGGTCGACGACGCCGAGAGCTCGGCCCGGTTCGCCCGTGAGATCGAGATCACCGTCGGCCTGGGCCGCCAGCACCCCAACATCGTCACGGTGCTCGACACCGGCACGACGGAGTCCGGCCGACCCGCGATCGTGATGGAGTACTACGACGGCGGCACGCTCAACGACCGGCTCCGCGAGCAGGGGCCGTTCCCGCCCGAGGAGGTCGTGCGCATCGGCCTGGTGCTCTCCGACGCCCTCGCCTTCGCCCACGACCAGGGCTTCCTCCACCGCGACGTCAAGCCGCAGAACGTGCTCGTCCTGCCCACCTCGTGGGTGCTGGCCGACTTCGGGATCGCGCGCCTCGTCGACGCGGAGTACACCTCGTCGGTCGAGGCGTTCACCTACCGCCACGCCTCGCCGCAGATCCTCGACGGCCACCCTCCGACCCCCGCCGACGACATCTGGTCGCTCGGGTCCACCCTCTACACCCTCCTCGAGGGGCGCGCGCCGTTCGCCAGCGACGACCCCGACGACGACTCCGCCCTGGCCTACCTGCGCCGGGCCCGCACCGAGCCGCACCGGCCGTTCTCGACCGACGCCGGTGCCCTCGGTGAGGTGATCAGCCGGTGCCTGGTCAAGGACGTGACGCAGCGGTGGGCCAGCGTCAAGGACGTCCACCACGCCCTGCTCCGGATGCGCCACGGCGCCTGGGAGCCGGGCGCTGCCTGGCCCGTTCCAGCGCCCGTCCCCGGGCCCATCGGGCAGCTGGCCGCGCCGCCACTCCCGGAGGCGACGCGTCGCCGTGGCGCCGACGACCCGGCCCCGCTCGCGCCGCGGCCCGCGGTGCCTGTCGGACGGAGCGTCGAGGCGGACGGTGCTCCGCCCGCGCATCCGCCGGCGCCGCACGAGCACACCCACCTCCGCCCCCGCCCCGACGACGAGCCCGACCCCGGCGGTTCGCTCGACGGCGGTGACGCCCGGCCGCCCCGGCGGCGTCGCGCCGTCGCGCTGCTGGGGGTGCTCGCGCTGGTCGTGGGATCAGCCCTCGGCCTCGCCGGGGCACTGCTCCGCGACGACGACCTCGACGACCCCCAGGGGTCCTCGCAGGAGCAGGCGGGTCTCGGCACGACCGCAGCGGAGGAGGACGACCCGGGCCCGGTCGAGCAGCCCCAGAGCGCCTTCGACCCCGCGCTCGCCTTCCGCATCGAGGACCTGCGCGCCGATGCGGGGGAGGTCACCGTGGAGTGGAACGACCCGAGCGAGGGGATCGGCTGGTTCCACATCTCCCAGACCAGCCCCGAGGCGCGGCCGGTCCAGGAGTTCGACACCGGCGTGACCGAGGCGACGTTCACCCTGTCGCAGCCGCCCGGCCGGCCCTGCTTCGTGATGGTCCTGCACATGCCCGACGGCTCGCTCGGACGCTCCGACCAGCGGTGCGTCAGCCTCGGCTGAGGAAGACCGAGGGGTCGAAGGGCCACCACCAGCGACGCCAGCGGGGCACGGCGCGGCGCGCGGCCCGGCGTACGTCGCCCAGCGCCGGCCCCGGGTCGTCGGCGTCGGTGCCGGGCGGGGCGAAGGCTGCTCGCTGCGACGTGGCGGCGAGCACCTTGACCGCGTCGGTGCCGAGGCGCCGGCTCGCCATGGTCGCGACGTCGTCGGCGCTGTGGTGCGCCGTGACCGGGAGGCCGGCGAGGCGCAGCACGTCGCGCGCCTCGGCCCATGCTCCGCGCGGGCCGCGCCGCAGGTGTCGCCACGACCGGATCCGCCGGGCCGCGAGCAGGAGCGCCAGCAGCCCGGCCAGGCCGCCTGCGCCCGCTGCGGCCGGGACGGCCCACCCTCCCGGACCGCCGGGCCGCGACGGCGCCGCCTGGCCGGTGCCGTCGGCCTGGCCGGTGCCGGTCCCGGAGTCGTCCGGGGTGGCCCCGGGGCCCGGGTCGTCGCCGTCGCCGCGCTCGACGGTCTCCTCCTCCGGCCGCGGCGCCTCACGGGCGTCGGTGGGGGAGAACGGCACCCAGCCGAGGTCCTGGAAGAAGACCTCCGGCCAGGCGGTGGCGTGCCGACCGCGCACCGACCAGCCGTCCGTCGCCGATCGGCGGGTCTCCGGGTCGGGCCGGAAGCCCACCACCACCCGGGTCGGCAGCCCGTTGTGGCGCGCGAGCACCGCGAACGACGTCGCGAACTGCTCGGCCGTGCCGACACGGGCGCCGACGGTGCCCGGCTCGGCAAGCAGGAACGTGGTGATCCGCCACAGCTGCGACCCGGAGACCGCCGTGGGGGACAGCCGGGCCCGGTCGTGCAGCATCGTCTCGATCGCCACGGCGCGGTCGTAGGGAGTGACCGCACCCGCCACCGTCTGCTCGGCGAAGGTGCTCAGCTGCTGGGGCAGCGGCGGCAGCGCGAGGTAGGGCGCGAGCCCGCCGCCGGTGGGCACGGTCGCGCTCGCCAGCCGGGCGTCGTCGGGGTCGTCGGCGAGCCCGGTGACGGTGTAGGCGACTCCACGGGTGGTGGCGGCGTCGGTGCCACTGCGCACCAGGCCGTCGGAGCTCGTGAGCCACAGGTTGCCGGAGACCGGCTCGACCACGGCGTCGTCGGTCGACACCTCGGTCGGCCAGCCCGGGCTCGGCAGCCAGCGTTCCTCGATGTCGACCATCTCGACCCGGACCGTCGAGGCGCGGGTGCTGCTGCCGAGCAGCGGCGCGACGTCGTAGGTCTCGCCGACGGGCGAGTAGCGCGTGCCGGCGCTCCACTGCGCCCCGTCGTAGCGGTCGAGGGTGACCAGGCGGAGCGGCCCGACCGGTCCGGACACCTCGAGCAGCTCACGGTCGGGGTCGCTCGTCCACGCCCCGAGCTGGGCGAGGGGGTTGCTGGCGACCACGTCGACCGTCGGCGGGTCGACCAGGGTGCGGGGCTCGAAGGGCGCGGACCACCGCACGGTCGTCGAGGCCACCAGCAGGCCGGTGGCCGCCAGCGCCACGACCAGGGCGAGCGCGCTCCGCCGCCCAGTCCGGTGGCGGTGCTCGTCGAGCACGACCCAACCGAGCAGGGTGCACGCCACGAGCACCGAGGCCAGGAGTCCGCGGCGGTCACCCTCACCCGTGGTGAGCAGCGCCCCGGCGACGTAGAGAGCGAGCGCTCCCACGACCGGCGCGACCAGCCGGTGGGAGCTGAGCCGGATCGCGACCAGCAGCGACACCAGCGAGGTCAGCAGCAGCGGCCCCACGAGGACGTCGGCCCGGGCCGGGAGCGGCCGGGGGGTGGTGAGCAGGCGCGGCACGGCGTCGGTGACCGTGTCGGAGAACGCCGTCCCGGCGTCGGCGGCGAGGACGTAGGCCCCGAGCACCAGCAGCGACACCAGGACGGCCGCGCTCGCCCAGGGTGAGACGCCGAGGCGGACGACCGCCCGGCACACCGCCAGCGGCACCACCGCGGCGGCCGCCAGGGACAGCACGGGGAGCGGGCCGCTCCACGCCGTCGCGAGCGACAGGCTCCCGAGCACCAGGAGCGCGCCCGCCCACGCAGCCGGCCGGAGTCCCGGGGAGGCAGGGGTCGTCGCGGTCGGCGCCGCGGCATCGGGGGAGGGTGGAGGCGCGTGCGGAGCAGGTGGGGCGAGGGTCGTCACGGAGTCCGCCCGTCCCACAGCCGCGCCAGCGCCCGCGAGCCGGGAGCGCGGAGCACGGTCGCGCCGCCGAGCACGCCCGAGGGTGTCGCGGGCTGCGGGTCGACCACGCACAGCGTGGCGTCGAGGGCCCCACCGACGGCGAGCGCCAGCACGCCGAGGTCGGCGGCGCTCCCGGTCACCACCGCCGCGACGTCGAGCCCGCGGTGGTGCCCGTGCTGCAGCCCGCGGTCGGGGCCGGCGGCGATCTCCGCGAGCAGGAGCTCCAGCTCGTGGGCCTCCCGTGGGACCTGCCGGGTGGTCGATCCGGGCACCGTGACGTCGTGGCGCCCGCTCGACGTGGCGAACCACAGCGGGTCGCCGCTCTCGACCGCGACCCGGCACAGGGCGGCGGCGAGCTCGAGGGCCTCCTCGACGTCGTCCCCCCCGGCGTAGCTCTCCTGCCGGTCGTCGAGCAGGACGCAGACGTGGGGCTGGGCCGGGTCGGCGTCCTCACGGACCATCAGCGTCCCCGTGCGCGCGCTGGTGGCCCAGTGCAGCCGACGCAGGTCGTCGCCGACGGCGTACTCGTGCAGGCCGACCAGGTCGGTGCCGCCGAGCTCGAGGCTGTCGCCGCCGCCGACGGCCGCACGTCGGTGGCCGGCAGGCAGCGAGCCCAGCGGGATCCGGCGCGGCAGCACGCGCAGCCGGACCACGTCGCCGGCGTCGGTGGTGGTCGCTGCCAGGCCGAAGAGCGAGACCCGCCGTAGCCGGAGCGGGCCGACGTCGACCACCCCGCGGCGGTTGGTCGCGATGTCGTAGGTCGTCTCGGCGCCACGAGGGTCGACCTCGACCGGGGCCGTCAGCCGGCCGTCGACACTGTCCTGCGCGAGCGTGCGCACCAGGGCGGCGCGCCTGCCCGCCAGCCGCAGGTGGCCCGAGCAGGGGTCCTGCCGGACGACCACGAGCGGGTCGACGGTGCGGCGCACGACCACGTCGGGGCGGCGGAGCACGGCGACCACCTCGACGACCACCAGCACGACCAGGAACGCGCCGAGCGCGGCGACCACGGGATAGCGGAGCAGGGCTCCGCTCGCGGCCAGCAGCAGGCCGGTGCCGAGCATCCACCTGCCCCGGGGCGCGGTGGCACGCCACGGCGTCATCGCGGCAGCCTCACACCCGGTCCGGCTGGGGAGGGGCGACCCGCTCGAGGGCCTGGTGCACGACCCCGGTCGACGTGTGGCCCTCCAGGAGCGCTTCGCGGGTGAGCACCGTGCGGTGGGCCAGGACGGGCTCGGCGAGGCGGCGTACGTCGTCGGGGATCGCGTAGTGGCGACCGCGCGAGGCGGCGTGGGCCTGCACGGCGCGCACGAGGGAGCGCAGCCCGCGCGTGCTCGCGCCCAGGCGGACGCGCCGGTCGTCGCGGATCGCGACCCCGACCTCGCGCGCGTAGGTGAGGATCGGGTCGGCGACGTGCAGCCGCTCGACGACGGCGGAGTGTCGGGCCATCTCGGTGGGGTCGCTGACGGTGGGCACGTCGTCGATGCGGCCGGCGGTGCTGCCGGGGCGCAGCACGTCGAGCTCGTGCTCGAGGTCGGGGAAGCCCAGGCTGGTGCGCACCATGAACCGGTCGAGCTGTGCCTCCGGCAACCGGTAGGTGCCGTCGAGGTCGATGGGGTTCTGCGTGGCGACGACCGTGAACGGCTCGGGCACGGGGTGTGCGGTGCCGTCGACGCTGACGGTGTGCTCCTCCATCACCTCGAGGAGGGCCGACTGGGTCTTGGCGGCCGCCCGGTTGATCTCGTCGGCGAGCACGACGTTGGCGAAGACGGGTCCGGGGCGGAACCGCACCTGGCCGTCGCGCGGGTCGAACACGCTGGTGCCGGTCACGTCGCTGGGCAGCAGGTCGGGGGTGAACTGGACCCGGTGCATCTCCCCGCCCAGCGCCTTCGCCAGCGCCCTCGCCAGCGTGGTCTTGCCCGTGCCGGGCAGGTCCTCGACGAGCACGTGGCCGCGCGCGAAGGTCGCCACCAGCACGAGGTCGATCACGCCGCGCTTGCCGCGCACCGCGACCTCGACCGCGTCGCCGAGGCGCTGGTGCACCCGGCGGAACTCGACGACCTCCTGCTCGGTGGTGGCGGGGCTCGGGGCGAGGGTGGTCACGGGCTGGCTCCTGGGGTCGGGGAGGGGTCGAGAGTGGCGTCGAGACGTCGGGAAGCGGTCGGCGGCTCAGGGGATGTCGCAGCCCTCGCAGAGGGTGGGCTGCCTGGTCTGCCAGGAGTAGCGGGCACTCAGCACGCTCCCCGAGCTGTTGGTGGCCCGGAACTGCACGGAGTGCGATCGCACGCCCGAGTTGGGCTGCCAGATGTAGGTGCCGTCGTGCTGGATCACCAGCGAGGTCGCGCCGCAGCTGATGGGCGACCAGCCGGACCCGTCGTCGTAGGCGCACGTCCCGCCGAAGCCCGCCCAGTCCGCGGGCGCGAGCTGCAGCTGGGAGGTGCCCATGCCCTCGAGGTTGAGGTCGCCCCCCGACTGGCCCGTGACGTGCTGGCGCCCGCCTCCCGGCAAGGGCTCGACCGGGATGCTCCCGGAGTCACTGGCGCCGGCGGAGGCCTGGGGGCCGGCGCCCTCGCCGTTGATCGCGATGACCGAGGCGGTGCCGTTGCCGCCGGGGGAGCAGGAGGCGTCCCGGGTGCGGTCGCAGCTGCTGACCAGGGTGTGCGAGCGCGCCGAGGCGCCCAGCGTGACGGTCTCCGACCTCGTGCCGGTGGACACGGTCACCCGGTAGCCGGTGATGGGCGAGCCGTTGTCCGGAGCGGGGTCCCAGCGGAGGGTGACGGCGTAGGTCGGCCCCTGCCAGCTGCCGCCGTAGACGCCGGTGGCGGCGACGCCGGGCGCCTGGCCGGGCACGCCGGCGGGGGTCACGGCGTTGGACGCGGCGGAGGCGCTCGAGTCGCTGCCGAGGAAGGCCGTGACCCGGAACGCGACCTGCTGGCCCGCCGGGACCGTGACGACCGCCTGGCGCTGGTCGCCGCCGACCCGCCCGACCTGGCTGCCCCCGGTGGTGGTGAGGACGAACTCGTCGGGCACGTCGCCGGTGTAGTCCCAGCCGAGCTGGACCTGGGTGCTCGAGACGACCGAGGCCCGGACCGAGGTGGGGGTGCCGAGGACGGGGTCGGGCTGCGTGGTCACCGTGTTGGACACCGTCGAGGTGGCCGTCCGGCCGCCGAGCCGGGCGGTCACGACGAGGGCGACGCTCGCGCCGGGGGTGACGTCCACGACCGCGCGGCGGCTGGTGCCGCCGACCGTCGCCAGGGTCGGGCCGCCGGGCTGGGCCACCACGAAGTCGTCCGGAGTCTCCCCGCTGTAGGACCAGTCGACCTGCACCTGCGTGCTGCCGAGCACCGTGGCGCTCACGTCGGTGGGCGTGCTCGGCGTCACGGTGGGCGTGGTGGTCGGGGTGGCAGTGGGGGTGGAGGTGGGGGTGGAAGTGGGGGTGGTCGTGGGAGTGGCGGTCGGGGTGGGGGTGGGCGAGATCGTCGC
The DNA here is from genome assembly GCF_058134345.1 of Nocardioides sp. Z24_21. Lineage (NCBI taxonomy): Bacteria > Bacillati > Actinomycetota > Actinomycetes > Propionibacteriales > Nocardioidaceae > Nocardioides > Nocardioides sp. Z24_21. The sequence goes on along the minus strand of NZ_JBYTTH010000001.1, from coordinate 417,489 downwards.
GACCGGGTCGTCGTCCTCGTCCTCGTCGTCGCGACCGCCTCCGCCGCCGTTGTTGTCGCTCCCGCGGGGGCCCTGGTCGCCGTTGCGGCCCGGGTCGCGCCCGCCCCGGGTCGCCTGGGACCCGGACTCGCCCGACTGCTCGTCGCGCGTCTCCTCCGTCTGGTCCTCGGTCTCAGGCTGCGTTTCGGGGATGGCGATCTCCTGCGGGTCGGTGACGGCGTCGCCGCCGCTCCCGCGGGAGAACTCCGAGAGGGAGCCGTCGGCCCCCACCGAGATCCCGGTGCGCGCACCGGGCACGTTGATCAGGAGCGTGTCGTCGTCGAGGACGAGCTCGGGGTCCCTGCCGCGGGGCGTGAGGATGGGCGGCCCGGCCATCTCGCCCGTGGGGTCGAGCTGGAGGACCTTCGCCCGGCCGGCGCAGGGCACGTAGACGCGTCCCGCGAACACCTCGGGGCGTCCGGGGGAGTCGCAGCCGGAGGCGGCCACGGCCACCTCGGCCAGCCGGCCCGCGGCGAGGATGACGACGGTCGAGGAGTCCGGAGCCGCGGCGGCCGTCAGCTCGCTCGGCGTGCGCAGTGGCGCGAGCAGCTCGCCGCTCAGCGCGGAGGTGGGCGTACGCACCTCGCGCTCGGTGGCGACCTGCTGCACCAGGCCGGGCTCGGCGTCGGTGACGGTGACACCTCGCTCGTGCGCCACGACCACGGCGTCCCCCCGGACGTCGAGCTGGTGGGTGTCCTGCTCGAGGAACTCCGCCGACGTCGCGGACCACCTCAGCGCGGTGAGCCGGCCCGTGCGGTCGAGGGACCACACCGTCCCCTGCCCGTCGACGGCCACGTCGGACAGGCCCCGCCGCTCGACCCACACCCGGCCGATCTCGTCGGTGGTGATGGGGTCGATCGCCGCGAGGCTGTGGGCCGTGCGGTCGACGAGGAAGACGGTCGTGCCGTCGCTCAGGGTCTCCGCGGAGCCGTCGCCGGGCACGCTCCGGCGACCGGACTGCTCCAGCGTGGTGACGTCGATGGTCGAGAGCACGCCATCGGTGTTGTCGATGACGTAGAGGAAGCCGGCGTACTGGGCGAGGGTCAGGTCGTTGCCGGCCGCGGCGACCGAGCGCCGCACCTCGGCGCGCCCGAGGGCGGGGTTGACCTGGATGACGTCGCCGCTCGGGTCGTCGGCCAGCCAGGTGAGTCCGTCGGCGAGCTCGACCGCGGTGCGGGAGAGGCCGTTGCCGAACAGCACCCCGGCGACGAGCGAGGCCACGACCAGGACGACGGAGAGCTCGGCCGCGCCCTTCGACTGGCGCTTCGACGCGAGCCTGCGCAGCCGCGCGGTGCGGGGCGCGTCGGTGCCCCCGGCGTGCGTCGTCGCCCGACCTGCCCCCATGGATCCCCCTCGTCGCGGTGCGCGGCAAGTCTCACAGAACCGGACCGCACGGCACCACCGTTCGCGCGGCGGAACGTTCCGTCCCGTCCGCCGCTCGGTTCCGCTCCAGGCGGGGCTCAGCCCGGGTGCGGGGCTCCCGCGACGCGCTCGCGGGCGGCCGCCTCGACGCCCGCGAGGTCGTCGACGGTGACCAGGCGGACCTCGGCCGTACGCCGACCCACGGCGAAGCGCACGTTGCTGGCACGCCCGCTGCTGGCCCGGAACGGGTCGTCGCGGACGCTGAAGGCCAGGGACGAGATCGCCTTGATCGCGTCGTCGACCCGCTGGGAGCGCTCGAGGTTCCAGGCGTAGCCGTGCCACCGCAGGACGCGCTCGTAGATCTCGCGGTTGGTCGGGGGACGCGGGTAGTCGTCGGTGCCGACCAGCCAGGGCTCGGCGAGGGCGAGGGCGACGTACCACTCACGGGAGTGCCGGACCAGCCCCGGCGACGGGGCGGTGGCCGAGGAGTCGCGGTCGACGCCGCTGTCGGCGACGGCGGGCCGGGGCGCCGCCTCCTCCCCGGGGGTCGTCACCTCCACGACGATCGTCAGGTCGTCGTAGACCTCGGGGTCGAGCTCGCGCCCGCGCATCACGACGAGGTGGTTCTCCCCCTCGTCGAGCAGCAGCGACATGCCCTCGACGAGCGTCACCCGTCGTGCCCCGCCCGGGGCGTCGAACAGGCTCGCCACCTGGGTCTCGCCCGCGCCGTGCCAGCGCAGCCGGGCGATCTCCTCGCCGATCTCGAGCTCGCCCAGCAGGCGCGACACGTGCGGGGCGCAGTGCGGGAGCACGAGGACGGTGACGTCGAGGGCCCTGTCGGGCTCCTCGGTGCGCAGCGCCTGGTGGGGCGCGCGACCGAAGAGCAGCCGTTCGCCGCTGCCGAGCGTGGCGGTGGGCAGGTCTGCCCCCCGAAGCGTGACCCGCAACATGGGCCCGAGTAGACCACACGCGCAGGCCCCGCGACGCGCTTCGATCCGCTGTGGGCGAACAAGGGCCGGTCCCGCGTGGAAGTGTCCGTCCTTCCGGCTAGTGTCGCCAGCGTGAACCAGAACTCCAGCCCAGCCCTCTCGCCCGAGATGAACGGTGCCGGTGGGATGTATGGCCTCGACGACCACATCTACCAGCGCCTCCTCCGTGAGCGCATCGTCTTCCTCGGCTCGGAGGTGCGCGACCAGAACGCCAACGCGATCTGCGCCCAGCTCCTGCTGCTGTCCGCGGAGGACCCGGAGGCCGACATCTTCCTCCACATCAACAGCCCCGGCGGCTCGGTCGACGCCGGCATGGCCATCTACGACACGATGAACTACATCCCCAACGACGTGGCGACCGTCGGCATGGGGCTCGCGGCGTCGATGGGCCAGTTCCTGCTGTGCGCCGGCACCAAGGGCAAGCGCTACGCCCTGCCCCACGCCCGCATCATGATGCACCAGCCCTCCTCGGGCATGGGTGGCTCCGCCTCCGACATCAAGATCCAGGCCCAGCAGTCGCTGCACATCAAGAAGGTGCTGCTCGACCTGATCGCCGAGCACACGGGCCAGAGCGTCGAGCAGGTGGTCGCCGACGCCGACCGTGACCGGTGGTTCACCGCCGACCAGGCCGTCGAGTACGGCCTCGTCGACCAGGTCATCACCAGTGCCCGCGAAGCCGCCGACGAGGGCCGCCCGGCCCGGACCAAGGACTGACAGCCATGAACTACTACATCCCGCAGTGGGAAGAGCGCACGTCCTACGGCTTCCGCCGCATCGACCCCTACGCCAAGCTCTTCGAGGAGCGCATCATCTACCTCGGGACGCCGATCAGCGACGACGTCGCCAACGCGGTCATCGCCCAGCTCATGTGCCTGGAGACGATGAACCCCGACACCGACATCAGCATCTACATCAACAGCCCCGGCGGCTCGTTCACCGCGCTCACCGCGATCTACGACACGATGCGCTTCATCAAGCCCGACGTGCAGACGGTGTGCCTGGGCCAGGCGGCCTCGGCGGCCGCGATCCTGCTCGGCGCCGGAGCCAAGGGCAAGCGGATGGCGCTGCCCAACAGCCGGATCCTGATCCACCAGCCCTACACCGAGGGCACGTTCGGCCAGACCTCCGACATCGAGATCCAGGCCAACGAGATCCTGCGGATGCGCGAGCTCCTCGAGCGGATGATCGCCGACTCCAGCGGCAAGGACATCGACCAGGTCAGCCGCGACATCGAGCGCGACAAGATCCTGACGGCCGAGCAGGCCGTCGAGTACGGCCTCATCGATGCCGTCATCGAGTCCCGCAAGGGTGCCCCGGCCCTCACCTGAGGGTGAGCCGAGGCTGGTGGCGAGGCTCGAAATCATGGTCGTCGACATCCCGTGTCCGGCCCCCGACGGGGGCCGGCTCGGGGTACCGTCGTACGGCCTGTTGCAAGGTGTGAGGAGCCGGAACCCCCATCCGGCACGACTGGAGGACACGACTCGTGGCACGAATCGGTGACGGCGGCGACCTGCTCAAGTGCAACTTCTGCGGAAAGAGCCAGAAGCAGGTCAAGAAGCTCATCGCTGGCCCCAACGTCTACATCTGCGATGAGTGCATCGAGCTGTGCAACGAGATCATCGAGGAGGAGCTCGCCGAGGGCGCCGAGGTCAGCCTCGAGGAGCTGCCCAAGCCGCGCGAGATCTTCGAGTTCCTCAACTCCTACGTCATCGGCCAGGAGCACGCGAAGAAGTCCCTCGCCGTCGCGGTCTACAACCACTACAAGCGTGTCCAGTCCGGCCTGCAGCCCGTCAGCGGCAAGGCCAAGGAGGACGCCGTCGAGGTGGCCAAGTCCAACATCCTGGTGATCGGCCCCACCGGCTGCGGCAAGACCTACCTGGCCCAGACGCTCGCGCGGATGCTCAACGTCCCCTTCGCGATCGCCGACGCGACCGCGCTGACCGAGGCCGGCTACGTCGGCGAGGACGTCGAGAACATCCTCCTCAAGCTCATCCAGGCCGCCGACTACGACGTCAAGAAGGCCGAGACGGGCATCATCTACATCGACGAGATCGACAAGGTGGCCCGCAAGGCGGAGAACCCCTCGATCACCCGCGACGTCTCCGGCGAGGGCGTCCAGCAGGCGCTGCTCAAAATGCTCGAGGGCACCACCGCGTCGGTCCCCCCGCAGGGCGGGCGAAAGCACCCGCACCAGGAGTTCATCCAGATCGACACCACCAACATCCTCTTCATCGTGGGTGGTGCCTTCGCCGGTCTCGAGCAGATCATCGAGCAGCGCGTGGGCAAGAAGTCCCTCGGCTTCACCGCCGACGTGCGCGGCGCCGCCGAGCGCGAGGCCGACGACCTGCTCGCCCAGGTCCGTCCCGAGGACCTCACCAAGTTCGGCCTGATCCCGGAGTTCATCGGCCGCCTGCCGCTGATCGCCAGCGTGAGCAAGCTCGACCGCGAGGCGCTCGTCCAGATCCTCACCGAGCCGCGCAACGCGCTCGTCAAGCAGTACCAGAAGCTGTTCGACCTCGACGGCGTCGAGCTCGAGTTCACCGACGACGCGATCGACTCGATCGCCGAGGCCGCGCTCGAGCGCGGCACCGGTGCCCGCGGGCTGCGAGCCATCATCGAGGAGGTGCTCCTCTACGTGATGTACGACGTCCCGTCGCGCGGCGACGTCGCCAAGGTGATCGTCACCCGTGAGGTCGTCGAGGACGGCGTCGAGCCCACCCTGGTCCTGCGCGAGGCCGAGGGCCGCAAGAAGAAGTCCGCCTGACCCTGGCTCGGGCTCTGGCCCGGGTCGGCAACGGCCGGTCCGGCCCCGGTGCGTCGCCGCCGCCGCGGTGACGGTTCATCAAGGTATGTCGCTCAACCCGCACTCCCCACGATCAGCTCACCATGGGAAGTGCGGGTTGGCCTGCATACCGTGATGAACCCGCGGCCCGACGCCCGGGGCGGCCCCGGGAGCCCCCCGGCGGGGGACCCCAGGGCGTACGAGCCGGCGGTAGTCCGCGTCAGTCCTCGGTGGGCGCGAGCTCGGCGGCGGTGACCCGCAGCTCGGCGCTCGACTCGTCGGTGACGAAGTCGAGGTCGCCGACGATCGTGCCGACGGCACGGAGGTCGTCCTGCGCCTGCTGGGCGGCCTCGAGCAGCGCCGCCGGACCGGTGATCTCCACACGGGAGAGCGGCGCCCGCATCTTGGCCTTGGCCTGCGACTTGGCGCCCCGGATGCCAGTGAGCGCGGCGGCCACCGCATCGAGGACGGTGGGCGGGGCCGCGGCCGCGGCGCCGAGGTCGGCCGCGGTGGGCCAGGCGGCGTGGTGGATCGAGCCGTCCTGCCACCACGACCAGACCTCCTCGGTGACGTAGGGCAGGAAGGGCGCGAGCAGCCGCAGCTGGACGTGCAGCGCGATGGCCAGCGTGGCCCGCGCCGAGTCGGTGCCGGTGCCGCCCTCGTCGTCGTAGGCGCGCTCCTTGACCAGCTCGAGGTAGTCGTCGCAGAACTCCCAGAAGAACTTCTCGGTGACCTCGAGCGCCGTGGTGTAGTCGTAGGCGTCGAAGCCCTCCGTCGCCCTGCGGACGACGGTCTCGAGGCGTCCGAGCAGGGCGCAGTCGACCGGTGCGCTGACCGCGCTGGGAGCCAGCTCGGTCGCGCCGACGTTGCCGAGGACGAACTTGGAGGCGTTGAGCACCTTCATCGCCAGGCGGCGCCCGACCTTCATCTGCGACTCGTCGAAGGGCGAGTCGGCGCCGGGGCGGCCGATGGCCGCGCGCCAGCGGACGGCGTCGGCGCCGTACTTGTCGAGGATGTCGGTCGGGACGACCACGTTGCCCTTGGACTTCGACATCTTCTTGCGGTCGGGGTCGACGATGAAGCCGGAGATCATCGCGTGCGTCCACGGCGCGACCTGGTGCTCGTAGTCGGAGCGGACGACGCGCGAGAACAGCCAGGTGCGGATGATGTCGTGCGCGTGGGTGGCCAGGTCGTAGGGGAAGACCCGCGAGAACAGGTCGTCGTCGACGCCCCACATGCCCGCGATCTGCGGGGTCAGGGACGACGTCGCCCAGGTGTCCATCACGTCGGGGTCGCCGATGAAGCCGCCCGGCTTGCCGCGCTGGTCCTCGGTGTAGCCCTCGGGGGCCTCCGTCGACGGGTCGACGGGGAGCCGGTCCTCGCTCGGCAGGAGCGGGTGGTCGTGGTCGGGCTCGCCGTCGGCGTCGAGGGGGTACCAGACGGGGAACGGGATCCCGAAGAAGCGCTGGCGCGAGATGAGCCAGTCACCGTTGAGGCCGCCGACCCAGTTGTCGTAGCGGTGCTTCATGTGCGCGGGGATCCAGGTGATCTCCTCGCCGCGGGCGAGCATCTCCTTGCGCAGCGCGGCGTCGCGTCCGCCGTTCTTGATGTACCACTGGCGGGTGGCGACGATCTCGAGCGGCTTGTCGCCCTTCTCGAAGAAGTTGGCCATGCGCTGCGTGGGCTGCGGCTCACCGTCGAGGTCGCCGGACTCGCGGAGCAGGGCGACCATCGCCTCGCGGGCGCTGAAGGTGGTCTTGCCGGCCAGCTCGGCGTACGCCGTCGCGGCGGGCTCGGCAGCGAGCCACTCCGGCGTCTCCCGGAGGAGCCGGCCGTCGCGGCCGACGACCGTGCGGACCGGCAGGTCGAGCTCGCGCCACCACGTCACGTCGGTGAGGTCGCCGAAGGTGCAGCACATCGCGATGCCGGCGCCCTTGTCGGGCTCGGCCGCGGGGTGGGGCAGGACCGGGATCTCCACGCCGAAGACCGGCGAGGTGACCGTGGTGCCGAAGAGCCCCTGGTAGCGCTCGTCGTCGGGGTGCGCGATCAGCGCGACCACGCTGGGGATCAGCTCCGGCCGGGTGGTCTCGATGTGGATCGGCGAGCCGTCGGGGCGGTGGAAGGCGACGCGGTGGTAGGCACCGGGGTAGTCGCGGGCCTCGAGCTCGGCCTGCGCGACCGCCGTCTGGAAGGTGACGTCCCAGAGCGTGGGCGCCTCGGACAGGTAGGCCTCGCCGCGGGCGTAGTTGCGCAGGAACGCGCGCTGGCTGACGGTGCGCGAGTGGTCGCCGATGGTCGTGTAGGTCGGGTTCCACTGGACCGACAGGCCGAGCTGGCGCCAGAGCGCCTCGAACGCCTTCTCGTCCTCGACCACGAGCTGCTCGCACAGCTCGATGAAGTTGGGCCGGCTGATCGGCACCTGCTTCTTGGGGTCGGGCTTCTCCGGCGGCGTGAAGTCGGGGTCGTAGGGCAGGGCGGGGTCGCAGCGCACGCCGTAGTAGTTCTGGACGCGGCGCTCGGTCGGCAGGCCGTTGTCGTCCCAGCCGATGGGGTAGAAGACGGCCTTGCCCTGCATGCGCTGGTAGCGCGCGATCAGGTCGGGGTGGCTGTAGGAGTAGACGTGGCCGACGTGCAGCGAGCCGCTGACGGTCGGCGGGGGAGTGTCGATCGAGTAGACGTTCTCGCGCGGCTGCGTGCGGTCGAAGGCGTAGGTGTCGTTCTCGGCCCACACCCGCGACCACTTGTCCTCCAGGCCCTCCAGCGCCGGCCGCTCGGGTACGACGACGGCACGCTGATCGGTGCTCGGTGTCGTCGGACCGGCCTCCGGGGCCTGGGTGCTGGGGTTCTCAGTCATGCTCTGAGTCTATTGACGGGCCTCCGGCCTGCGAAAACGAGTATGGACACGGGCGGCGACGGCCTACCGTGCGGCCATGGATCCCGACGTCACGCTGGAGTTCTTCGACACCCCGCAGCCGTTCCTCGACGCGGCCGGAGGGCTGCTCGCCGCCGAGCCGGTGCTGGGCAGCGTGATCGCCAGCGTGAGCGAGCGGACGGCCCGCGAGCTGGCCGCCGGCCACGACTCCTGGGCCGAGGTGGGGGCGCCGTTCGAGCGCTGGTGGGTCGTGGTGCGCGACGCCTCCGGGGCGGTGGCCAGCGCGGCGATGCGCACGGCTCCGTTCGCGCCCCACCCGACGTTCTCGATGCCGATGGACGACGGCGCCGCCACGGCGCTGGCCACGGCGCTGCACGCGCGCGGGGAGCTCCTCGGCGGCGCCAACGGCGCGCTGCCCGGGGCGGCGGTGCTGGCGCGGGTGAGCGCCGAGCTGACCGGGGGAGAGGTGGTGGCCGACAAGGGGACGCGGCTGTGGGAGGCCACGTCCGTCGAGGCCCCGCCCGCGCCCGACGGTCGGCTGCGGCTCGCGACCGAGGACGACGCCGAGCTCGTGCTCGCGTGGTTCAGGGCGTTCCACGAGGAGGCCGACGAGCAGGCCGGGCGCGAGCCCGACCCGGACTCCGGTGAGCACAACACGCTCGACAGCGTCCTGGTCAGGATCCGCGAGGGCGTCGAGTGGCTGTGGGAGCTCCCCGACGGGACGGTCGCCCACCTCACCGGCGCCGGCCTGCCGTCGTACGGCGTCTCGCGGATCGGCCCCGTCTACACGCCCAAGGAGCACCGCGGTCGCGGCATCGCGTCGTACGTCGTCGGCGAGCTGACCCGGCGCGGGCTCGAGGCGGGCCACCGGATGTGCCTGTTCACCGACCGGGCCAACCCGACCTCCAACAAGATCTACGCCGCGCTGGGCTACGAGCCGACGGTCGACATGGCCGAGCACGTCGTCGGGCTCCCCGGCCACGAGTCGTCGTCCGGGCAGCGGGGTCAATAGACTCGCGGGGAGATGACAGACCCCCACGACGCCGCCGACGCACCGCGCCTCGCCCAGACCTACGCCGAGGTCGAGGACGCGCTGCTCTCCCGCTGGCCCGAGACCCGGCTCGAGCCCAGCCTCGACCGCATCGCGGCCTTCACCGAGCTCCTCGGCGAGCCGCAGCGCTCCTTCCGCACGATCCACCTCACCGGCACCAACGGCAAGACCAGCACCAGCCGGATGATCGAGACCCTGCTGCGCGCGCTCGACCTGCGCACCGGCCGGTTCACCTCTCCCCACCTCGAGCGGATGAGCGAGCGGATCAGCATCGACGGCGAGCCGCTCGACGACGAGGCGTTCGTGCGCGCGTTCAACGACGTGGCGCCCTACACCCACCTCGTCGACGCCGAGCAGGACCACCCGCTGAGCTTCTTCGAGACGATCGTCGGCATGGCCTACGCCGCCTTCGCCGACGCCCCCGTCGACGTGGCCGTCGTCGAGGTCGGCATGGGCGGCGGCTGGGACGCCACCAACGTGGTCGACGCCGACGTGGCCGTGGTGCTGCCGATCGCGGTCGACCACGCGAGGTACCTCGGCGACGACCCCGCCACCATCGCCGTCGAGAAGGCCGGGATCATCAAGCCCGGCTCCATCGCCGTCCTGGCCGAGCAGACGCCCGAGGTCGCCGCCGTGCTGCTCGACCGCGCGGCCGAGGTCGGGGCGACCGTCGCCCGCGAGGGCATGGAGTTCGGCGTCGTCTCGCGCACCCCCGCCGTCGGCGGCCAGGTGCTCACGCTCAAGGGCCTGCGCGCGCAGTACGACGACGTGTTCCTGCCGCTCTACGGCGCGCACCAGGCCCAGAACGCCGCCGTCGCGCTCGCCGCCGTCGAGGCGTTCGGCACGGGCGCCCTCGACGACGAGGTCGTGCGCGCCGCGTTCGCCGAGGTCACCTCCCCGGGACGGCTGGAGATCATCCGCCGCAGCCCCACGATCGTGCTCGACGCCGCGCACAACCCGCACGGGGCCGAGGCCGTGGCCGAGGCGCTCGAGGACTCCTTCTCCTTCAGCCCGCTGGTCGGGGTGCTGGGCGTGATGGAGGACAAGGACCACGAGGGACTGCTGTCCGCCTTCGAGCCGCACCTGGCCTACCTGGTCTGCACGCAGAACTCCTCGCGGCGCTCGATGTCGGCCGCCGCCCTGGGCCGCGCGGCGGTCGAGGTGTTCGGCGAGGACCGCGTCAGCGTCGTGCCCGACCTGGCCGAGGCGATCGACCGCGCCGCGACGCTCGCGGAGGCGGGCGAGGCCATCGACGTCTCGATCGGGTCCGGCGCCGTGCTCGTCACCGGCTCCGTCGTCACCGTGGGCGAGGCCCGCGCGCTGCTGAAGGGGCGCCGATGAGCGAGAACACTCCCGAGCAGGTGCCGGCCAACACCGAGCGCTCGCCGCGGCGCGGCATGGCCGCGGCCGTGCTGAGCCTGGAGGCGATCACCCTCGGTCTGAGCACTCCCGTGATGATCACCATCGCCGGCGTCCCGACCGGCACCGCGCTGACGGTGGGGCTCGGCCTGGCGCTCGTGTGCCTCCTGCTGGCCGGGATGCTGCGCGCCGAGTGGGCCTACCTCGCCGGCTACGCCGTGCAGGTGGGCGCCATCGCGCTGGGCTTCGTCGTCCCGGTGATGTTCGCCCTCGGGGCGATCTTCGCCGCGCTCTGGACGGCGGCCGACCTCCTCGGGCGCAAGATCGAGCGGGAGCGCGCCGCCGCGTGGGCGGCGTACCGCGCGGAGCAGGGCTGAGGCTCCTCGCTAGGCTGCCCGCATGACCGACGTCCAGCGCTCCCTCGTCCTCGTCAAGCCCGACGGCGTACGCCGCGGCCTCTCGGGCGAGGTGCTGCGCCGGATCGAGGCCAAGGGCTACACCCTCGCCGCCGCCGAGCTGCGCTCCGCGACGCCCGAGCTCCTCGCCGAGCACTACGCCGAGCACGAGGGCAAGCCGTTCTACGCCCCGCTCGTGGAGTTCATGCTGTCCGGCCCCGTGCTCGCCGTCGTGATCGAGGGCGAGCGCTGCATCGAGGGCTTCCGCTCCCTCGCCGGCGCGACCGACCCCACCGTCGCCGCCCCCGGCACCATCCGTGGCGACCTCGGCCGCGACTGGGGCCTCGCCGTCCAGCAGAACCTCGTCCACGGCTCGGACTCCGAGGAGTCGGCCGCCCGCGAGATCGGCATCTGGTTCCCCGCCCTCGCCCGCTGAGCGGGCGTTCTGGCTGAGCCTTTCTTCGTTTGTCGGAGTCCCCGCTCGAGCGGGGACTCCGTCACTTGGAGGGGGTTGCAACGGCCTCCAGGTGTCGGACTCGCTCACCAAGTGTGGCGTTACGTCAGCCCGCGCCCCAACGTACGACGACGACGACGACGGCGCCGGGCGCTGGGGCTGGAGCGGGCACCGCTGTCGGAGTCCCCGCTCGAGCGGGGACTTCGTCACTTGGAGGGGGTTGCAACGGCCTCGAAGTGTCGGACTCGCTCACCAAGTGTGGCGTGACGTCAACCCGCTGGCCCGGGCGTACAAGCGCGCCCCGGGTGCGTACGTCGCGGCCGGACTTGCGCCGCCCCGCGCGTGTCCTCCCCAGAACACCGGGCCGCGCTCCTTAGCCTGAGTGCGGGTCGGCTGCAGCGGTCGTCCCCACTTCCCGGTACGACCGACCTGCAAGGGCAGCAGCGGCATGGCAAACAGCTTCATCGGTCGAGACATGGCCGTCGACCTCGGCACCGCCAACACGCTGGTCTATGTCCGCGGCCGGGGCGTGGTGCTCGACGAGCCGTCCGTCGTGGCGATGAACACCGCCACCGGGGAGGTCCTCGCCGTCGGCCACGAGGCCAAGCGGATGATCGGGCGCACCCCCGACAGCATCGCGGCGATCCGTCCGCTCAAGGACGGTGTGATCGCCGACTTCGAGGCGACCGAGCAGATGCTGCGGTACTTCATCCACCAGGTCCACCGCCGCCGCTACTTCGCCAAGCCGCGGATGGTCATCTGCGTGCCGAGCGGCATCACCGCGGTCGAGCAGCGCGCGGTCAAGGAGGCCGGCTACCAGGCCGGCGCCCGCCGGGTCTACATCGTCGAGGAGCCGATGGCGGCCGCGATCGGCGCCGGGCTGCCGGTGCACGAGGCCACCGGCAACATGGTCGTCGATGTGGGCGGCGGCACGACCGAGGTGGCGGTGATCAGCCTCGGTGGCATCGTGACCAGCCTGTCGGTGCGCACCGCGGGCGACGACCTCGACCAGGCGATCATCGCGTGGATGAAGAAGGAGTACTCCCTCATGCTGGGGGAGCGCACCGCCGAGGAGATGAAGATGACCCTCGGGTCGGCCTTCCCGCTCCCGAGCGAGCCCGACGCCGAGGTCCGCGGGCGCGACATGGTCTCCGGGCTGCCGCGCACGGTCGTGGTCTCCAGCTCCGAGCTGCGCCAGGCCCTCGAGGAGCCGCTCCACAACATCATCGACGCCGTCCGCACCACCCTCGACCAGACGCCTCCCGAGCTCGCCGGCGACATCATGGACCGCGGCATCGTCCTCACCGGGGGCGGCGCGATGCTGCGCGGCCTCGACGAGCGGCTGCGTCACGAGACCGGCATGCCCGTCCATGTCGCGGAGGACCCGCTGTCGTCGGTGGCCCTCGGCGCCGGCAGGTGCGTGGAGGAGTTCGAGGCGCTCCAGCAGGTCCTGGTGTCCGACCCGAGGCGCTTCTGATGGGCGCCCTCGGGGGGCACGAGGTGCGCGAGCGTCGCTGGACCGGCCTCGACAAGCTCGAGTCGCGCAACCGCACGCCCCGGTCGCTGCTCGTGGCGCTGGTCCTGGCCAGCGTCACCCTGATCACCCTCGACGTCTCCGGCGGCGCCGACTCTCCCGTCGAGCCGGCGCGGCGCGTGGTGGGCGAGGCGTTCGGGCCCGCCGAGGCGGGCGCTGCGGCCGCCGTACGCCCCTTCACCGCCGTGCCCGCGTGGTTCCGCAGCAAGGGCGACCTCACCGACCGGGTGCGCGACCTCGAGGCCAGCAATGCCGAGCTGCGCGGCCGCGTGGAGCTCGCCGGCTTCGACCGCAACCGCCTCGAGCAGTACGACGGCCTCACCACCGCCGCGACCGACCTCGGGTCCGCCCTCGTGCCAGCCCGCGTGGTCGCGATGGGCCCGCGCCAGTCCCAGAGCTTCACCGTCACCATCGACGCCGGCTCCGAGTCGGGCGTCGGTCCCGACATGACGGTGGTCAACAACGACGGACTCGTCGGCCGGGTGCTGCGGGTCACGCGGAGCACCGCGACCGTGCTGCTGGTCATCGACCCCGACTCCACCGTCGGCGGTCGGGTCGGCTCGAGCATGGAGATCGGGTTCGTCACCGGCAGCGGCTCGCTCGACCAGAAGGCCGGGCTCGACCTGCGCCTCGTCGACGACGCCTCCGTGCCCGCCCGCCACGACACCGTCGTGACCTGGGGCAGCTCCACCGGCCCCTACGCGCCGGGCGTGCCGATCGGCACGATCACCGAGGTCTACAGCTCGCTGCGCGAGGCCTCCCAGCGGGCGGTCGTGAAGCCGTTCGTCGACTTCTCGGCCCTCGACGTGGTCGGGGTGATGGTGCCCAGCGGCTCACGGAGCGACCGGGCCGTCATCGAGGCCGACGGGAGCCTGCGATGAGCCGCCTGCGCTGGGTCGTCGCCCTGGCGGCCGTCGTCGTCGCCCTCGTCGTCCAGGTCACGTTCTTCCCGCACGTCGCCTGGCACGGCATCGTGCCCAACCTGTGCCTGCTGGTCGTCGTGGCCGCCGCGCTGACCGTCGAGGCGCCGTTCGCCCTCGTCCTCGGCTTCGTCGCGGGGCTGACGCTCGACCTCGCGCCGCCCGCCGACCACGTCGCCGGACGCTGGGCGCTCGCCCTCACGATCGCGGCGTTCCTCGCCGCCCGGGTGCGCCAGGACCAGAAGCCCACCGCCCTCGCCGTGATCGGCACCGTCGCCGCCGCGTCCTTCGTGGCCACCTCGCTGTTCGCGCTGTCCGGCGTCATCCTCCAGGACCCCGCCATGTCGGTCGTGGGGCTCCTCGAGGTCGTCCTGGTCGCCGTCGTGTGGGACGTGCTGCTCACGCCGTTCGTGCTCCCGCCGCTGATGAGGCTCTTCGGCCGGCTGAGCCCGCAGTGGGCGGCGTCGTGACCGCTGCCGGGTCCGGGGCCGCGAAGAGCCGGCTCCGCCTCGTCGTGGTGCAGGCGCTGGTGTTCTCGCTCTTCGCCACCCTGTTCGTCCGCCTCTACTACCTCCAGGTCATCGGCGGCGAGTCCTACCAGGCGCAGGCGGCCGACCAGTCGGTGCGCGACATCGTCGTCCAGCCCCAGCGGGGGCTCATCGTCGACAGCCAGGGCCGTCCGCTCGTGGCCAACCGCACCTCCTGGGTGATCTCGCTCGACCGCACGGTGCTCGGCAAGCTCGGCGACAAGCAGCGCACCGAGCTGGTGCGCCGTGTCGCGGTCGTCGTCGACGCGACCCCCGAGGACGTCGAGGCCCGCCTCGTCACCTGCGGCGACCCCGGCAGCGTCCGCGACGTCTGCTGGAACGGCTCGCCCTACCAGCCCGTGCCGGTCGCCGTCGACGTGCCCAAGGACGTCGCTCTGCGGGTGCTCGAGCAGTCCGAGGACTATCCCGGCGTCCTCGCCGAGCAGCAGAGCGTCCGCTCCTACCCGCGCCCCTTCGGCATCAACCTCGCCCACGTGCTCGGCTACCTGAGCCCGGTGACCGAGGACGAGTACGACCTCGCCGCCGAGCGCGACGACCGGTCCCTCAACGGCGCCTCGGTCGTGGGCCGCGCCGGCGTGGAGAAGCAGTACGACGAGTGGCTGCGGGGCCTGCCCGGCTACCGCCGCGTGGCCGTCGACTCGATGGGCCGGGTGCTGGGCGACGACTCCCTGGTCGAGAGCACCCCGGGCGACACGCTCGTCACCTCCATCGACGCGAAGGTGCAGTCGGTCGTGGAGCGCCAGCTCGCCCAGCGCATCGCCTTCCAGCGCACCCAGGTCGACACGGTGACCGGGCGCCGGTTCGCCGCCGACTCCGGGGCTGCCGTGGTGCTCGACGCGAAGACCGGCCGGGTGATCGCGATGGCGAGCCAGCCGACGTACGACCCCGACGTGTGGACCGGCGGCATCAGCGAGGCGCAGCTCACCCGGCTCTACTCGGAGAAGGCCGGCACACCGCTGCTCTCCCGCGCCACCCAGGGCCAGTTCGCGCCCGGGTCGACATGGAAGCCGTTCATGACCGCCGGCGCGCTCACCCACGGCTACTCCATGGACACCACGCTGCCGTGCACGTCGGGGTTGCAGGTCGGCAACCGCGTGTTCAAGAACTACGAGTCGGGCGCCTACGGCAACATCGGCTTCGCCAAGGCGCTCGAGGTCTCCTGCAACACCTTCTTCTACCGCATCGGCTACGACTTCTGGCAGCGCCTCGGCAGCGACCCGGCCGACATCGACGCGGAGGACCCGCTGGTCGAGGAGGCGAAGGAGTTCGGGTTCGGCTCGCGCACCGGCATCGACCTGCCGGGCGAGGCGCCCGGGCGCATCGCCGACCGGCACTGGAAGCAGGCCTACTACGAGTCGCAGAAGGACTACTACTGCGAGCTGAGCGACAAGCCGCAGACCGCCGACACGAGCGACTTCGTCTACCGGTTCGCCCGCGAGTTCTGCCTCGAGGGCAACCTCTACCGCGCCGGCGACGCCGTCAACTTCTCCATCGGCCAGGGCGACACGATCGTCACGCCGCTGCAGCTCGCCCGCGGCTATGCCGCGCTGAGCAACGGCGGCACGCTCTGGGCGCCCACCGTGGCCAAGGCCATCGTGAGCCCCGAGGGCAAGGTGCTGCGCCGCATCGCACCGCGCAGGATCGGCCGGGTCGACGTGCCGAGGAAGTACCTCGACTACATCGACGGCGCGCTGGAGAACGTCTCCCGGGTCGGCACCATGGCCTGGAAGCTCGGCGGCTTCCCGATCGACGAGGTGACCATCCGCGCCAAGACCGGCTCCGCCGAGGTCTACGGCAAGCAGTCGACGGGGTGGGTGGCGTCCTACTCCGAGGACTACGTCGTGGTGATGATGATCAGCCAGGGCGGCACCGGCTCCGGCTCCACCGGTGACGGCATCCGCGCCATCTGGGAGGCGCTCTACGGCATCGAGGGCGAGGCCGTACGCCCGGCGCGGGCGGCGATCCCCGGCACGGTCCCGCCCGCCCGGCTGCCGCAGTTCCTGGAGGACGGATCGATCATGCCGCCGGTCCCCGAGAAGGCACGGAAGTGATGCGATGACCGTCCTGTCGACCCGTCCCGCCACCCGACCGGGACAGCGTCCCCTGCGCGGGTCGAGCCTGCGCGCCCCCGGCCTCGACTGGTCCCTGATGCTCGCTGCCGGGCTGCTGGTGGTCCTCGGCACCCTGCTCGTGTGGTCCGCCACCTCGACGCGGACGGACCTGACCGGCGGTGACCCCAACGCCTACCTGCGCAAGCAGCTGGTCAACGTCGCCATCGGCCTGGTGCTGATGGTCTCGGTGATCGCCACCGACCACCGGTGGGTGCGCATCCTCGCGCCGCTGGCCTACCTCGCGAGCGTCGGCGGGCTGGTGATGGTGCTCGTGGCCGGCAGCACGATCAACGGTTCCCGGTCGTGGATCCAGCTCGGCGGCATGTCCATCCAGCCCGCCGAGTTCGCCAAGCTGGCGGTGGTGGTGGGCATGGCGCTGGTGGTGGCCGAGCGCACCGAACGCCGGTGGGGCAGGGGCGTGGGCAGCCTGGAGGTCGTCGCGATGCTCGCCATCGCCGCCGTCCCGGCCGCGCTCATCCTGCTGCAGCCCGACCTGGGCACGATGCTCGTGCTGGCCGCGACCGTCTTCGGCGTGCTGGCGGTCGCGGGAGCCGGCCGGCTGTGGCTGGCCGGGCTCACCCTCGGCGGGGTGGTCGGCGCGGTCGCGGCGGTGTCGTTGGGGGTGCTGAAGCCCTACCAGGTCGACCGCTTCCTCGCCTTCACCGATCCCGGCCTCGACCCGCGCGGGGCCGGCTACAACACCGAGCAGGCGCGCATCGCGGTGGGCAACGGCGGCCTGTTCGGCCAGGGGCTCTTCGACGGCTCGCAGACGCGCTCCGGCTTCGTGCCCGAGCAGCACACCGACTTCATCTTCACCGTCGCCGGTGAGGAGCTCGGCCTCGTGGGTGCCGGGCTGCTGATCCTGCTGGTCGCCGTCGTCATCTGGCGCGCCCTGGCGATCTCCGCGCGCGCCGACGACCTCTTCGGCCGGGTCGCGGCGGCCGGCATCGCCTGCTGGTGGGGCTTCCAGGCCTTCCAGAACATCGGCATGTGCCTGGGCATCATGCCGGTCACCGGCGTGCCGCTGCCGTTCGTGTCCTACGGCGGCAGCTCGCTCTTCGCCGGCATGCTGGCCCTCGGCCTGCTCCAGAACATCCACCTCCGCTCGGCCGGACCCGTCCGCCGCTGAGCAGGTCGCTGAGTAGGCCGCTGAGTAGGCCGTGCCACCTGGCGCGACGTAGTCTTGGTGGTCGGCCGCGGGTCGTGTGTCGTGCCCCGCCCCGTCCTCCCTTTCCCCGAGCTCAGTCGAGGTGTTCGCAGCATGTCCGTCGCGTCGGTCTTCCCGCGCCTGGAGGCCAGGCTTCCCTCGGTGCAGAAGCCGATCCAGTACGTCGGCGGCGAGCTCAACTCCGTCGTCAAGGACTGGGACTGCGCGGACGCCTCGGAGTCCGGCGGACCCACCGTGCGGTGGGCGCTGATGTATCCCGACGCCTACGAGGTCGGCCTGCCCAACCAGGGCGTGCAGATCCTCTACGAGGTGCTCAACGAGCGCGACTGGATCCTCGCCGAGCGCACCTACTCGGTGTGGCCCGACATGGAGCGGGTGATGCGCGAGGGTGACGAGCACGGCCCGATCCCGCAGTTCACCGTCGACAGCCACCGCCCTGTCGGCGCGTTCGACCTCTTCGGCCTGAGCTTCTCGACCGAGCTCGGCTACACCAACATGCTCAACGCGCTCGACCTGGCCGGCATCCCGATCCACGCCGCCGACCGCGGCGAGGACGCCCCGATCGTCATCGCCGGCGGGCACGCCGCCTTCAACCCCGAGCCGATCGCCGACTTCGTCGACGCCGCCGTGCTCGGTGACGGCGAGGAGGTCGTGCTGGCGATCTCCGAGGTCGTCCGCGAGTGGAAGGCGCAGGGGCGTCCCGGCGGACGCGAGGAGCTGCTGCGCCGCCTGGCCGTCACCGGCAACATCTACGTGCCGCGCTTCTACGACGTGGCCTATGGCGCCGACGGCGCGATCGAGGCCGTCGTGCCCAACCGCCCCGGCATCCCGTTCCGGGTCCGCAAGCACACGCTGATGGACCTGGACCAGTGGCCCTACCCGGCCAACCCGCTGGTGCCGCTCGCCGAGACCGTCCACGAGCGGTTCTCCGTCGAGATCTTCCGCGGCTGCACGCGCGGGTGCCGCTTCTGCCAGGCCGGCATGATCACCCGCCCGGTGCGCGAGCGCTCGATCAAGACCATCGGCGACATGGTCGAGAACGGCATCCGCAAGACCGGCTTCGAGGAGGTCGGCCTGCTGTCGCTGTCCAGCGCCGACCACACCGAGATCGGCGACGTGGCCAAGGGCCTCGCCGACCGCTACGAGGGCTCCAACGTCTCCCTGTCCCTGCCGAGCACGCGCGTCGACGCGTTCAACATCACCCTGGCCAACGAGTTCTCCCGCAACGGCCGGCGCTCCGGCCTGACGTTCGCCCCCGAGGGCGGCTCGGAGCGGATGCGCAAGGTCATCAACAAGATGGTCAGTGAGGACGACCTGATCCGCACCGTCGCCGCGGCCTACTCCCACGGCTGGCGCCAGGTGAAGCTCTACTTCATGTGCGGCCTGCCGCAGGAGACCGACGAGGACGTGCTCGCCATCGCCGACCTCGCCAAGCGCGTCATCAAGACCGGTCGCGAGGTCTCCGGGCGCAACGACATCCGCTGCACGGTCTCCATCGGCGGCTTCGTGCCCAAGCCGCACACGCCGTTCCAGTGGGCCGCCCAGCTCGACCACGTCGCGACCGACGAGCGGCTGCGGCTGCTGCGCGAGGTCGTGCGCGAGGACAAGAAGTACGCCCGGGCCATCGGCTTCCGCTACCACGACGGCAAGCCCGGCATCGTCGAGGGCCTGCTCTCGCGCGGCGACCGGCGCGTCGGGCGGGTCATCGAGGAGGTGTGGCGCGACGGCGGCCGCTTCGACGGCTGGAGCGAGCACTTCTCCTACGACCGCTGGATGGCGTCGGCCGAGAGGGCGCTGGCCGGCACGGGCGTCGACGTCGACTGGTACACCACCCGCGAGCGCGACTACGACGAGGTGCTGCCCTGGGAGCACCTCGACTCCGGGCTCGACAAGGACTGGCTCTGGAGCGACTGGGAGGACGCCCTCGCGGCCGCCGACGGCGCCGACATCGAGGTCGAGGACTGTCGCTGGACGCCCTGCTACGACTGCGGCGTGTGCCCGGAGATGGGCACCGAGATCCAGGTCGGCCCGACCGGGCAGACGCTCCTGCCGCTCAGCGTCGTCTGAGACCCGGCGGCGGCAGGGCCGCCGGGATCGGTCGTGCGGCTTCGAGCGCGAGCGACGAGACCTCCACCGTAGCTCCACCGCGAGCTCGCGACCCGCTGCTCTCCACCCGCCGTACGAGCGCGGTGCCCGTGCCTGTCCCCGTCGCCCGCCCGAGGCGCTGTGGGTCGGCCCGCGGGGGCCCGATACGGTTTTGTTACCCAAATGTGGAGGAGGCTGGG
Source organism: Nocardioides sp. Z24_21 (assembly GCF_058134345.1). Classification (NCBI taxonomy): domain Bacteria; kingdom Bacillati; phylum Actinomycetota; class Actinomycetes; order Propionibacteriales; family Nocardioidaceae; genus Nocardioides; species Nocardioides sp. Z24_21. The sequence goes on along the minus strand of NZ_JBYTTH010000001.1, from coordinate 397,620 downwards.
TGCCGAGAACGGACCGAACCGACGACGAGCCCTACGTGACGAGCCCCACGGGGCACCGGATGTACGTCGACCCGGACGATGATCGTGCTCGTGAGCTGGCCCGGGCCGGCGGGGCGCTGAGCCGGGGCTCGTCGCTGCTGTGGGACACGGCACTCGGGCTGGACGAATGGGACGTCGTGGTCGACGTGGGCGCCAACTACGGGGAGATGATGCTGGGCGCCCCGGTGCGGCCCGACGCGAGGAAGGTGTGCTTCGAGCCCAACCCGCGCGTGCTGCCCTACCTCCGCAGGTCGATCGAGGAGTCCGGGATCGACATCGACCTCAGGGAGATCGCGGTGGGCGCCGCGGACGGTGAGGCGGCGTTCGTCGCCGACACCGAGTGGTCGGGTCGCTCAGGGCTGGCAGAGACCCACCGCACCGATGCCGAGCACCGCCTCGAGGAGTTCAGCGTGCCGGTGCGCACGCTCGACTCCGAGCTCGCGCTGCGCCCCGGCGAGCGCGTGTGCGTCAAGGTCGACGTCGAGGGAGCCGAGTTCGACGTGCTGGACGGCGCCCGCGAGCTGGTGCGACGTGCGGAGCCCTGGGCGATCTTGGTGGAGGTGCTGCACATGGACGGTTTCGAGAAGGCACGGCTGGCCGAGGAGTTCACGATGAGGACGCTGGATCGGCGCGGGGGCGAGCTGGTGACGATCCCGCCGGTGAGCGCGAGGCGTGTCGACGAGCTGCTGCGCGGCGGCTGGCTCCACGGGCAGGACGTCGTGCTGACGGCGAGGCACGCCGCATGAGCCGCCCCCGGCGCGCCGTCTACCGAGCGCTCATCGGAGGCTACGAGCAGCTGCGCGAGGAGGAGGTCGCACGCGACTCCGACCTGCCGTTCATCTGCCTGACCGACGACCCCGAGCTGACCAGCGACACCTGGGAGGTGGTCGTGGTCGAGCGCCGCCTGCCGCACGACCTCACCCGGAGCGCGAGGGCCCTGAAGATCCTCGGCCACCCGGTCCTCGACGACTACGACGAGACGCTGTGGGTGGACAACACCGTCGCGCTGACCACGCCCCCCGACGACCTGTTCGACGACTGGCTGTCGGACGCCGACGTCGCGGCCCCCCTGCACTCCTACCGCTCCTCGATCCTCGCCGAGGCCGAGGCCGTCCTCGAAGGGGGGCTCGACGACTTCGCGCGGGTCTACGAGCAGCTGACGCACTACCTGCTCGACGGCAGCGAGGCGCTGGAGGAGAACCCGCACTGGACCGGCATGCTGGCCCGCCGGCACACGCCGCAGATCGACGCCGCGATGACGGCGTGGTGGGAGCAGGCGCTGCGCCACTCCCGGCGCGACCAGCTGTCCTTCATCCCCGTCATGCGGGCGTACGACGTGCGGCTGCGGTCGGTCCGCCTGGACACGCACGAGTCCCCCTGGCACCAGTGGCCGCGCGCCTCCGGCCGCGCCCCCCGCTCGGAGGGCTCGCGCCTGAGGGAGCTCCTGCGTCCGCCGGCCGCCCAGATCGGCGTCCTGGAGGAGAGCCTCGGCCAGACCACGCACGCGATGCAGACGGCGGTGGCCCACCGCGAGGAGGTCATCGCCTCCCTCGACGCCCAGCTCGCCCAGGCGCGTGCCGAGACGGTCGCCACCCGCGAGGAGCTCGACCGCGTGCGGCACGAGCGCAACCTCGCGCACCTCGACCTCACGGCAGCAGAGGCTCGCCTGGCCGAGGCCGGGCGACGCGTGCGCAGGCTGCGGCGCCGGCTGCGGCAGGCGCGGCGCGACCAGAAGGCCCCACGGCGCTCGCCACTGTCGAAGGCAGTCCGACGCGTGAGCCGCACCGAACGCTGAGCACAGTCCGAAGGCGCGGCCCAGGGGTGCACCTGCGGTAGCCTCCATCGCCGAACCGATCGTTCGCCCGGCCCCGCGCCGGACGACAGGAACAGGAACTTCATGGGTGACGACCAGCAGGCCCCGCAGAGTGGGACCGTGGCCTCCGACTACGGCAGCTGCTACTACAACGACGCACACCTGGGCGGCTACGACAACTACGCCTGGGACAACGACCAGTGGCGCGGCTTCTTCCAGCTGGTCGCCGACCGCATCGTGGCGATCGCCGGGCGCGGCCGCATGCTCGACGTCGGCTGCGCGAAGGGGCTGCTGGTCCAGGCCCTCCGCGAGAAGGGGGCCGACGCACGAGGCTTCGACATCTCGCAGCACGCCATCGAGGCAGCGCACCCCGACGTGCGCGAGCACCTGTGGGTGGCGTCGGCGGTCGACCCGATCGAGGGGCGCTACGACCTGGTCAGCATGATCGAGATGATCGAGCACATGGCGCCCCAGGACGCCCAGCGCGCGATCGACCAGGTGACGGCCGTGACGGACCGGGTGCTGTTCTCCTCGAGTCCCGGTGACCACGACGAGCCGACCCACGTCAACACCAAGTCCACCGCCACCTGGGCGGCCTGGTTCGCCGAGCGTGGCTTCTTCCGGCGCACCGACGTCGACCTCACCTTCCTCTCCCCGTGGGCCGTGCTGTTCGAGCGCGCCGACCGCACGGTCCGCGACGTCGTGGGCGCCTACGAGGCGCAGCTCGCCGCACTCAACGCGGAGGTGCTGGACAAGCGGACCGCGTTGCTGGCCGCGCATCGCAACATCACCGAGCTGCGCGACGGTCCCGACGGCGGCACGGCGCTCGCCGACAAGGAGCGCGCCGAGCAGGCGCTCGCCGAGCAGGTCGCCCTCGTGAAGGAGTTCGAGAAGGAGGTCATGGAGGCGCGGCACGCGCAGCTGCTCAACCGTGACCACGTCGTCGGGATCGAGGCGGAGATCGGACGCCAGAACGACGAGATCCTCCGACTCCACGGCGCCTTGCGTCGACTCCAGGGCCGTGAGACCCGGCTGACCGAGCGCAAGAGGGCCCAGGCCAAGCGCATCGCCGGGCTCACGACCAAGCTCCAGAACGCCAGGAAGCGCAACGCTGCGCTCGCCCGGCGGGTAGCGGAGCTGGAGTCGAGCGTCGCGCCACCCTCCCTCGCGCGTCGGGCCGTCCGACGGCTGCGGGGCGCGGGCCGATGAGCGCGCCGCTGTTCTCGATCGTCACGCCCGTCTACGAGCCGCCGCTCGACGTCTTCCGGGAGACGTTCGCCTCCGTGCTGGCCCAGGAGTTCACCGACTGGGAGTGGGTGCTCGTCGACGACTGCTCGCCGTCGCCGGACGTGCGCGACTTCGTCCGCGAGCAGGCGGCGCTCGACTCGCGGATCAGGCTCGTCGAGCGCACCGAGAACGGCCACATCGTCAAGGCGTCCAACGACGGCGTGGAGGTCGCCCGCGGCGAGTTCCTCGCCTTCCTCGACCACGACGACCTGCTGGCCGTCAACGCCCTCAAGGCCATGGCGCGCCACATCGGCGCGCACGACGACGTCGACTATCTCTACTCCGACGAGGACAAGGCCGACGAGGACGGCAACCTCCACTCGGAGTTCCGCAAGCCGCGCTGGTCGCCGGAGCGGTTGCGCGGGCAGATGTACACCTCCCACCTCTCGGTGATGCGCACGTCGCTGGTGCGCGAGGTGGGTGCCTTCCGCGAGGGCTACGACGGCTCGCAGGACCACGACCTCGCCCTGCGGGTCAGCGAGCTCGCGCGCCGGGTGGTCCACGTGCCGCAGGTGCTCTACCACTGGCGGGCGATCCCCGGGTCCGCGGCGGCCGACATCGACGCCAAGCCCTACGCCACCATCGCCGGCCAGCGGGCCGTCCAGGACCAGCTCGACCGGCTCGGGATCAAGGGGCGGGTGGAGCAGGGGCGCGAGGCGGGTCGCTACGTCATCCAGCGCGACCTCGAGCCCGCCGTGAAGGTGTCCATCGTCATCCCGACGCTCGGCAGCTCGGCGCTGGTGTTCGGCGAGCGCCGGGTGCTGGTCGAGGAGACCGTGCGGACGGCGTTGGCCAGGACCGAGCACGACAACGTCGAGATCGTCGTGGTCTACGACAAGCCGACGCCCAAGAAGGTGCTCCGGCGCCTGCGCGAGATCGCCGGCGACAAGCTGGTCCTCGAGCGGTTCACCAAGCCCTTCAACTTCTCCGAGAAGTGCAACGTGGGCGCGCTGCGGGCGACGGGGGAGCGGCTGGTCTTCCTCAACGACGACGTCGAGGTCATCAGCGACCGCTGGCTGGAGAACCTCGTCGGCCCGCTGGACGAGCCCGACGTGGGCCTGACGGGGGCCAAGCTCTACTTCAGCGACAGCTCGATCCAGCACGCCGGGCACGGCTACTGGGGCCGGCACTACCACCACCCCTTCCGGTTCCGCACCCGCGAGGACCCCGGCCCGTTCGGGGAGCTGGCGGTCAACCGCGAGGTCACCGGTGTCACCGCGGCGTGTGCCGCGATCCGACGTGAGGTGTTCCTCGGCGTCGGCGGGTTCACCGAGGCCCTGCCGTCCAACTTCAACGACGTCGACTTCTGCTACAAGGTCGCCCGCCACGGCTATCGCACCGTCTGGGTCGCCAACTGCGAGCTGTTCCACTTCGAGTCGCAGACCCGCGACGGCACGGTGCAGGCGTGGGAGCGGCACTTCGTGGTGCGTCGCTGGGGGATCCCCGACAAGGACCTCTACACGCCGGCGTCGATCGCCGCGCCGATGATGGACCCCCACCGGCTGCTCGATGCCCAGATCGCCGCGCCCGTGCGGCGCAAGCGCACGACCAGGGCGAAGGGCCGCGACAACGCCACGGCCTAGAGGCCGCGTCGGTCCCCGGCACGCTGCTCCGGCATCACCCCGGCCTCGCCGCGCAGTCCCGCACGCAGGCCCGCGGCGGCCAGGCGCAGCCGGGCGGCCCGGCCGGGCGCGAGCACGGTGACGATCACCAGGTGGCGCGTGGCGCGGGCGACCGCCCCGACGGCCCAGCTGCGATGGCGCCGGGCGTGGCGGCTCAGCAGCCGGACCAGGTTGCGCCACTGGTAGAAGTATCGGAAGTCGCTCGCCACCACCAGGGGCAGCCGGCGACCGCTGGGCAGCACGATGGGCTGCCCGAGCCGGTGCTCGAGGACGGCGCCGGGGGCGACGATCGCCACCAGACCGTGGTCGAGCGAGCGGAGCCAGTAGTCGGTGTCCACGCCGTCGATCACGAGCGACTCGTCGAACTCGCCGACCAGGTCGAGCGTAGCCACGGGCAGCAGCAGGCCGGACTGGATCGGCTCGCCGCCCTCGGCGTAGGTGTCGGCTCGCGTCGTGCTCCCGCGGGTGACGGTCGCGACCGAGCCCGGCGACGACATGCCGACAGGCACCCCGACGGCCCGGGCGTCGTGCTCGGCGGCGAGCAGGGCGGCGACGAGGTCGGCGGGGAGCTCGGAGTCCTGGTCGAGGGTGAGGACGTGGGTCAGCAACGGCTCGCTGCTGCGCGCCGCCCGGATGCCCGTGTTGAGCGCGGCGCCGATGCCGCGGTTGGTCCCGTGGCGCACGACGATCGCTCCGAGCGCAGCGCACTCGTCCAGCTCCGGCACCGCCGCGGGCGACCCGTCGTCGACGACGACCACCCGCTCGACCTGGTCGACCACGGACCGCACGGCACGCGGCAGGGAGGCGTCGGGGTGGTAGGCCGTCACCACGGCAGCCACGCGAGGGGTGTGCGTCATGTCCGGACTAGAGTAGGCGGCGATGGAGCGTGAGGAGGCGGCGGCAGGCCGTGAGCGGGGCCGCGCCGCCGTGCTGGTCGCCCTCGCAGCGGGTGCGTCCGCACTGGTGAGCTATGCGGTGATGTGGCTGGCAGCCCGGTCGCTCTCGACCGCCGACGCGACCACCTTCCTCACCATCTTGTCCGTCCTGTTCTTCTCCTACGGCCTGCTCTCCGGCCTGGCGACCGAGGTCACCCGGTCCGCAGCGGCAGCCGTGCGCGACGCGCGGGCTGTCGGGCCCAGCCTGTGGAAGGTCGCCGGGGTCGTCTCCGTCGCGTGCTCCGTCGCCATGGTGGTCTTCGTCGTCGTGTGGCACGGTCGGCTGCTCGGCCCGGAGGCCGACCTCGGCGACGCGTGGCCCGTCGCCCTGCTCATGGGGCTCGGCGTCGCGGGCTACGCCTTCCACTCGACCGCCGTCGGCGCGCTGACCGGGCGGCGGCAGTGGTCGGGGTCCGCGACCGTCATCGGCGCCGAGGCCGCCGCGCGCCTGGTGCTGACCGCGGCCGCAGTCGCGCTCGGAGCGAGCCTCCTGGGCATGGTGGCCGGCTCCGCGGTGGCGGCGCTGGCGGTCTTCGCCGTCCTTGCGACTGCTGCGACCGTCCGTCGGGCGATGTCCACCGCCACCGACTGCTCCGGGCGGGTGCTCGGATGGCGCATCGCCCAGTCCATGCTGGCCCAGGCCTCCGCGGCCGCGGTGATCGTGGGGTTCCCGGTCCTGCTGGCCTCGACCACCACGCCGGCCGCCTACCGGCACGCCGCACCTCTGATCCTCGCGATCTCCTTGACGCGGGCACCTCTGCTCGTCCCCCTCAATGCCGTCCAGGGCATCGCGGTGTCCTACCTCGTCCACGCCGGCCGCCGCTTCGGGCGTGCCCTCGCGGTCGTCGTCGGGATCCTCACGGCCGTCGGCGCTGTCGGCAGCCTGCTCGCGTGGGCGATCGGTCCGTGGCTGATGTCCACGCTCTTCGGCGCCGACTATCGCGTCGAGGGCTGGGTGCTGGGGCTGCTGACGCTCTCCGCCACGCTGCTCGCCGTCCTCACGGTCACCGGCGCGACCTGCCAGGCCACCAACCGGCATGCCGTGTTCCTCGGGGGATGGGTGGTCGCGACCGTGTCCACGGCGCTCCTGCTCCTGCTTCCCGGCTCGCTCGAGCAGCGCAGCGTGACGGCGCTGCTGGTCGGGCCCACCGTGGGGCTCGCCGTGCACGTCGCCTCGTTGATCCGGGGCATCGCCGGCCATCGCAACGCGGAGAGGGGGCCGGTCCGTGTCGACGCGTGAGCAGGGTGCGGTGGGGGAGCGACCGCCGGTCTCGGTGGCCATGGCCACCTACAACGGCGCGTTCTACGTCGGGGAGCAGGTCGCCAGCATCCTGGCCCAGCTCGGACCGCGTGACGAGCTCGTCGTCGTCGACGACGCGTCGACCGACGACACGCCGACGGTGGTCGGCTCCTTCGCCGACGAGCGGGTCAAGCTGATCGAGTCGCCGGTCAACCGGGGCTACGTGGCGACGTTCGAGCAGGCGCTGCTCGCCTGCCGGCACGACCTGCTCCTGCTCGCCGACCAGGACGACGTGTGGCCCGACGGGCGGGTCGACGTCATGGTCCGAGCGCTCGCCGGGGCAGACGTCGTGGCGGGCAACGTGGCGCTGCTCGGCTCCGGGAAGGCCCTCAGCTCGCCCTTCGGCGCCGAGGGTTGGCTCCTCCGCTCCGACGACTCCACCCGCCACGCGCGCAACGTGGGTGGCGTGCTCGCCGGGATGCGTCCCTACTACGGGTGCGCGATGGGGCTGCGCCGTGCAGCGCTGGAGACCGCGCTGCCCTTCCCGCCGTTCCTCGTCGAGTCGCACGACCTGTGGCTCGCCCTCGTCGGCAACCTCCGGCGGAGCACCGCCCACGTGGACGACGTGGTCGTGCTGCGCCGCGTCCACGAGTCCAACGCCAGTCCCGATCGACCTCGCGGAGTGCTGCCCGCGCTCCGCTCGCGGACGATGCTGCTGCGCAGCGTCGGCGAGATCGTCCGCCGCCTGCGGCGTCGCTGAGCGCAGCTCAGTCGGTCGCGTGCGTCCAGATCTGGCGCAGGGAGCGCAGCCGGCCGGGAGCGCGCAACGCCTGCGGCAGGAGCGTCACTGCGTGCAGCCGTGAGGTCCACCGGTGACGAGCGGCGCGCGCCGCGCGGGACCAGCCGTGGGCCTCGAGAGCCCCGCCGACCTCGCGGAAGAAGCGCCGGTCGTCGGCGAACCGCGACCCGTCGAGTGCGGCCGAGGAGGAGAGGCTCTCGGAGTGACGCCGGTAGGAGAAGGCCTCGTGGGGATCGAGCACGAGGGAGCCGCCGTCTCGCACGATGCCCAGCACCATGGCGAGGTCGAGGACGATCGGCAGGTCCGCACGGAACGGACGGTCGGTGAGCCACGAGCGGCGGAAGACCAGGGAGGGCCAGTAGAGCCAGTTGCCGCGGAGCAGGCTCACGGCGAGGCCCTCGCCCGACAGCACTCGGGTCGAGGCGGCGCGCGGGCGCAGCACGGCCTTGATGCGGTCGCCCAGCGGCGCGCAGGGGGCGCCCGACTCGTCGATCACCTGCACCCCCATCTGGAGGAAGGCGGCGTCGTCGTACCTCCTCATCAGCGCGCGGGCGCGAGACACGAAGTCGGCGTGGAGCAGGTCGTCGCAGCCGAGGAACATCACGAGGTCCTGGGTGGCCAGGCGGCGGCACTTCTCGAAGTTGGCTGCGATGCCCAGGTTGGTCTCGTTGCGGATGTAGGTGATCCGGGGGTCGTCCTGCTGCGCGAAGCGCTGGGCCACCGACGGGTCGGGATAGCAGTCGTCGACGATCGTCATCGTCCACTGGGGGTCGGTCTGGGCGCGCACGCTGGCGACGGTGGCGTCCAGCAGCGCGGGATCGCCCCAGAACGGGACGAACACCTCGAGGGTGTCGCTCACGCACTGTCCTCGCGCGACGGCTCGTCGCCGTGCAGCGTGCGGCGCTCGAGCTCCACCTGGAGCAGCGCGACGTCCTCCGCCAGCGTGCGGGTGCGCTCCTCGAGCCGGCCGAGCTCGGAGCTGTGCTGGAGCGTGAGCACCATGATCACCAGCGAGGCGACGAAGAACAGCAGGTTGGCCGGCACCTGCAGGCCGATCACCGTCGTCGCCCAGGAGAGCAGGCCGGGGAAGGCCGCCACCGTGAGGGCGCCGAGCGCCACGACGCCCCAGATCAGGGCGTACTTCTCGCGCAGCCGGTGACGCCGCAGCATCTCGAAGAGGGACACCAGGATGACGATCGAGCCGGTCACTCCCAGGATGCTGACGCCGCTCATGGCTCGACCTTCCCGCTGGCCAGGTCCGCGTCGGCCGGCGTCGCTCGCACCGGCTCGGACTCGGACGCGGGGGACGGGACGTCAGGGGCCGCGGGGGCACCGGCCGAGTCGTCGAGCTGCGCCGGCCAGTCGCGCACCAGCGCGAGGAAGAGCGCGAACACGGCCCGGAGCAGGTAGACCGCGGCCTTGATGGGGGAGTGGGAGGCGCGCCCGGCCATCCGGGGACGCATCACCACGGGCTCCTGGCGGATCACGCAACCGGCCCGGGCCCCGATCACCAGCGACTCGACCGTGTCGCCGAGGTACTCGGCCGGGTAGTGGCGGGCGAACAGCGAGATGGCCCGCCGGTTGCTGACGCGGAAGCCCGACGTGACGTCGGTCAGGCGCGTGTGGGCGAGCCGCGAGAGGACCGCGGCGAGCAGCACCATCGCCCATCGCCGCGGTCCGCGCACCTTGTAGGGGTCGTCGGCCGTCGCGAATCGTGCGCCGATGACGACGTCGGCGTCGGTGAGGCGGTCCACCAGCTGCTGGACGTAGCGCGGGTCGTGCTGGCCGTCGGCATCGATCTGGACCGCCACGTCGTAGCCGTGGCGCAGGGCGAACCGGTAGCCCGCCCGCATCGCGCCTCCCACGCCGAGGTTGTAGGGCAGGCTGCACACGGTGGCGCCGGCCTCCACCGCCCGCTGGCGGGTCTGGTCGGCGGACCCGTCGTCGACCACGAGGAGGTCGGCCTCGGGCACGCAGGCGCGGATCTCGGTGACGGTGGCGCCGATCGATGCCTGCTCGTTCCACGCGGGGACGATGATCAGGACACGACGGCCCGACACCGCGGCGGCTGACATGGCAGGCATGCTATCGCTCCACATCGACGTCGTAGACGATGCGGGGTGTGCCACCCCAGTCGAAGCGGTCCGCCTCCTTCAGGCACGGGAGGGACAGCTCGCGGGTCGCGACGATGGTGTCCACCTCGGGCAGACGCCGAGCGAGCGTGCACGGTGACGCCGCCACCAGGATGACGTCGGCGCTCGGGTTGGAGATCTCGATGCCTGGGTCGTCCTTCCACTGGAACCACACGAAGGCGCCGCCGCGGTTCCACAACGACGGGTCCGCTTCGGGCGCGAGCTGCGACCACGCGTCCTCGTCCGGTCCGGCGAGCTGGCGCCCCGTGAGGCTGGGCACCCCGGTCGCCGCGAGCAGGCTGTCCACGGCGTACGCGTCGGCTGCCCACACTCCGTCGCTCGAGCGGACCTCCGGCGCCTCGTCGAGGAGGTCGTCGGCGACCGTGCTGCCCCGCAGGTCGCCCAGCCCGACGAGGAACGGGTTGACGTTCCACACCAGCAGGGCCGCCCCGGCCACGGCCACCACGTAGCCGTACGGACGGCGCGGGCGGAAGGTGATCGCGAAGACCGCGACCGCCACGACGGCCGAGGCCACGTAGATGGTGGTCAGCGAGAGCTCGGGGATGTTGGTCACGCGCAGCAGCGAGGCGGCGTACGCCGTCGTCGCGCCGGTCGCCACCGCGGCGACGACGGCGACGCGCCGTGGACCGAGGTCGGGCAGCAACGGCAGGACCAGGCACACGAGGACGACGCCCAGCATCCCCACCACGTCCGCCGCGCGGGCCTGCGGGACCATGCTGAGCAGCGGGACGCTGCCGGCGAGCGTGCCGAGTGCGAACGTCGACCAGGCGAACCACAGGGCGGTGATCGCGGCGAGCACGACGATGGCGGCGCGGTGCCGCACGGGCGCCGGTCGCCAGACGGCTGCGGCCAGGATGGCGAACCACACCAGGGAGAAGCCGAACGACGAGGAGATCTCGCTGGCGTTGGACCCGTTGATGACGGGGTTGTCCTGAAGGACGCCCAGCACGGGCGCCGCGAAGATGTCCTGCAGCGGGCTGGGCAGCTCGGTCGTCCGGCGCTGGCCGGGATAGACGGTCTCGGTGAGGACCGCCAGGGTGGCCCTGTTCTCGAGGAGCACCCCCGCCAGCGTCGCCAGGGTCGCGGCACCCGTCGCCGCCACCACGGTGATCGACAGCCGCCGGCGCCGGCGAGCGACGACCAGGTGGGCGACCGTGGCGGCGAGGATCGCGCTCCCCAGCACGACGCTCCACGGCTGGTAGCCGTAGACGGTGCGGGTGAGCAGCAGGGCTGCCCCCACCCCCCACCCGACCGCGGCGGCGCGGCGCCCGTCGAGGGCGGCACCGTGCGCGCACAGGAGTGCGGCGCAGCCGGCGAACAGGGGGCCGAGCGTCGCGATCGGGCCGAACGACCACCAGGCCGCGAGCGGGGACAGGACGAGGAGCGCCAGGGCCAGCCAGCCGACCCGTGGGTTGCCCGTGATCCGGCGGAACCACGCCGGAAGCGCGAGGGCCAGGAGCAGCAGGGGGAACCACAGGGTGGCGGAGTAGAGGATGCGGTCCGGGAGCCACGGGCCGAGCTGCAGCAGGGACCGGTCGATGAGCACGACCGTGCTGACGGGTCCGTTGGGCAGCGAGTTGAGGAACTCGTCGTCTGCGGTCAGGGGGTTGAGGTCGTCGGTCGACCCGGTCGCGAGGACGCGGAGGAGCGCCGGCGTCGAGGTGGCCCACTCGTCGGAGCGCACCGTGAGAGGCGTGCCCAGCATGATGCCGGAGTGCTCGCCGGGGGTCTCGCGGAGCTGGTCGATGCCGATGCTCGAGTAGCTCGAGCCGGTCAGGGTGAGGACCGAGTAGACCAGGAGCGGGATGATGACCGGCCAGCGCGCGTCGCGCAGCCTGTCGCGCACAGAACGCACGTCGGGACCTTCCAGCTCAGCGGTGGGACCGGCCGCACTATACGGGTGCCCTACCGTTGCGCCGTGCCCAAGGACCAGCCCCAGCAGCAAGCTCCGCCCGTGCAGCGGCTCCGCGTCCGCTACGCCAAGCGGGGCCGGTTGCGATTCACCAGCCACCGCGACTTCAGCCGCGCGTTCGAGCGCGCGGTGTTCCGAGCCCGGATCCCGATGGCCTACTCCTCGGGGTTCAACCCGCACCCGCGGATCTCCTACGCCGGCGCGGCTCCGACCGGCTCGGCGAGCGAGGCGGAGTACCTCGAGCTGGCGCTCGCCGAGGTGCTCGTCCCCGCGGAGGTGCACGCGGTGCTCGACGAGGCGCTGCCGCCCGGCCTCGACGTCCTGGATGTCGTCGAGTCGACGGGCGGGTCGCTGGCCGACCTGCTGGAGGCGAGCCGCTGGCGCATCGCGGTCGTGGCAGACCGGGCCACCGTCGTCGACGCCGTCGCGCGCTTCCTCGCCGCCGACGAGGTCCTGGTGGAGCGGATGACCAAGAAGGGGATGCGCGAGTTCGACGCGCGCGACGCCGTGGCGTCGCTGGTCGTGCTGCCCGACGACGGGGAGGGCCGGACCACGCTCGACGTGGTGCTGCGGCACGGCACGCCGTCGGTGCGCCCCGACGACGTGCTCCGCGCCCTGGAGGCCGTCGCTGGTCTCTCGGTCGGCGAGGCGCCGTTGATGACCCGGCTGGCCCAGGGCCCGTTGCTCCCGTCCGGAGAGATCGGCGACCCGCTGGCGGCTCGCGCGTAGGTCTCCCCGGGCCCGGTGTGCGATACTCGCCACGTTCGACGCCCCGATCACCGTCGGGATCCGTCGAGCCGACGACGTTCTCGCCGGCCGCACCCGTGGTCGGCACCCCGAGCGGGATGGACGTCACCGGACCGCGACGCGGTCACAAGAGTCGGTGACAGCGACTCGGGTGGCCCGGCGACCGCGGCGGGTGGCGCCCCGCCTCGCTCGGAGACGCACCCGCGGAGGGGGTCGCCGCCACAGAAGCTTTGCGTCCCCGTGATCGTCCCGCGTGAGCGGCGGACGCCGTATCGGCACCGCGACGGTGCCCGAGGAGCGCCACATGCTCAGTGATGACCAGAACGCCCAGCCCGGCCGCACCGAGTCGGGGACCCCGGCTCCGGAGGCCGCGACCGAGCCGGCCGCGCCCGTCGTGACGCGCCGCACGCGCAAGGCACCCGCCAAGAAGGCGGCGCCCGCCTCCGCGCCCGCCGCGGACCACCCCGTCCAGAGCACCGCCGAGAGCACCGCCGCGCAGCCCGCAGCCGGTGAGCCGAGCGGTGAGCAGGCCGGTGACGCACCCGCGGTGCGCAAGACGGCCACGCGCCGCGCGCCCGCCAAGAAGGCGCCGGCGCGCAAGAGCGCCGCCAAGAAGACCGCCCAGGCTCCGGAGTCCGACGCTCCCGAGCCGGTGACCGCCGACCTTCCGAGCACTACCGACGCCCCCGACGCGCCCGCGGTGGCCGAGGGCACCTCCGAGGCGCCTGCGGCTCCCGCCAGGCGGGGGGCACGCAAGACCGCGGCCAAGACCCCGGCCAAGAAGGCACCCGCCAGGCGGACCGGCGCCAAGAAGGCCGCAGCCGTCCCCGCCGCCGAGGACGCCGGCGCGCCGGCCGGGACCACCGCCGCCCCTGAGACCACCGACGAGGGCACCGACGCCGCCACCGGCCACGCCGTGCTGTTCCAGCCGCCGGTCGTGACCACCACCACCCGCCGCACGCGCAAGAAGCCGGCTCCGGCCGAGGTCGCCGAGGAGCCCACCGACGCCGCGACGCCGACGGCGGACACCGGGACCGCCGAGGCTCCTGCCCCGGCCAAGAGGTCCACCACCCGCAGGTCGACCGCGAAGAAGGCTGCCGGCAGTCCCGCCGACGCTGCCGCCGGCGAGGCGACCTCCGAGGACGTCGCCGAGGTCTCGGCCGAGGGCGCCGAGAGGGCCCCGCGGAAGTCTGCTCGCCGGTCCGGCAGGAAGGCGGCCGCCGCAGCCCCGGTCGAGCCGGACGTCGACGCGTCGCTGACCGCCGACGAGGACGAGGACGCCGACGAGGCGACGGACGAGGCGACCACCGAGGCCAGCGCCGAGGCCAGCGCCGAGGCCCCCACCGAGGGCAGTGACGACACCGACGACAGCGACGAGTCCGACGGCGAGGGTGGCGGTCGCCGTCGCCGCCGCCGCGGCGGTCGTCGCCGCCGCAAGTCCGGTGAGGGCAGCGGCGAGACGACTGCCGACTCCGGCGACGAGCCCGGTGACACCGGCTCGGCCGAGGCGCCCGAGGACGCCGGCAGCAGCGGCGGGTCGACCGGCCAGGGCGACTCGGACTCGGACTCGGACTCGGGCGAGGGTGGCGAGGGCAGCTCGCGGCGGCGTCGCCGCCGCCGCCGCTCCGGCGACGAGGGCTCATCCGACGACGGCGACGCCAACACCGTGACGCGGGTCCGCAAGGCCCGCTCCGCGGAGGACCAGATCACCGCCGTCTCGGGCTCCACCCGCCTCGAGGCCAAGAAGCAGCGCCGCCGCGAGGGCCGCGAGGCCGGCCGTCGCCGCGCCCCGATCGTCAGCGAGGCGGAGTTCCTCGCCCGGCGCGAGTCGGTCGAGCGCGTGATGGTGGTGCGCCAGCGCGAGGACCTCACGCAGATCGCCGTGCTGGAGGACAAGGTCCTCGTCGAGCACTACGTCGCGCGCAAGTCGCAGACCTCGCTCATCGGCAACGTCTACCTCGGCCGGGTGCAGAACGTGCTCCCGTCGATGGAGGCCGCCTTCATCGACATCGGCAAGGGCCGCAACGCGGTCCTCTACGCCGGTGAGGTCAACTGGCAGTCCCTCGGGCACAAGGAGGGCCAGCCGCGCAAGATCGAGTCGGTGCTCTCCAGCGGCCAGATGGTGCTGGTGCAGGTCACCAAGGACCCGGTCGGCCACAAGGGCGCGCGCCTGACCAGCCAGGTCAGCCTCGCGGGGCGCTTCCTGGTCTACGTCCCCGACGGCACCACCTCCGGCATCTCGCGCAAGCTCCCCGACACCGAGCGCAGCCGGCTGAAGTCGCTGCTCAAGGAGATCGTCCCCGACACCGCCGGCGTGATCGTGCGCACCGCGGCGGAGGGCGCCAGCGAGGAGGAGCTGACGCGCGACGTCGAGCGGCTCAAGGCCCGCTGGGAGTCCATCGAGAAGAAGGCGACCAACAAGGGCTCCGGTCCTCAGATGCTCTACGGCGAGCCCGACCTGACCCTCAAGGTGGTGCGCGACCTCTTCACCGAGGACTTCTCCAAGCTCGTCATCGAGGGTGACGACGCGTGGGACACCGTCCACGACTACGTGGAGTCGGTCGCTCCCGACCTCGCGTCGCGGCTCGAGCGGTTCGAGCGGGGTGCGACCGGCGGAGACGTGTTCGCGACCTACCGCATCGACGAGCAGATCCAGAAGGGCCTCGACCGCAAGGTCTGGCTGCCCTCGGGCGGCTCGCTGGTCATCGACCGCACCGAGGCCATGACCGTGGTCGACGTCAACACGGGCAAGTTCACCGGCTCCGGGGGCAACCTCGAGGAGACGGTCACCAAGAACAACCTCGAGGCGGCCGAGGAGATCGTGCGCCAGCTCCGGCTGCGCGACATCGGCGGCATCATCGTCGTCGACTTCATCGACATGGTGCTGGAGTCCAACCGCGACCTCGTGGTGCGCCGCCTCGTCGAGTGCCTGGGCCGCGACCGCACCCGCCACCAGGTCGCCGAGGTGACCTCGCTCGGCCTGGTGCAGATGACCCGCAAGCGGATCGGCACCGGCCTGCTCGAGGCGTTCAGCGAGCCCTGTGAGCAGTGCCACGGACGCGGGGTGGTCATCAAGGACCAGCCCGTCGACCCCGACGCCCGCTCCGACGACGGCGGCGAGGGCCGCCGCGGCGGGCGGCGCCGCGGCGGGCGCCGCGGTGCAGCCGGCGACGACTCCGGCAACGGCGACGCCGGCGCGAAGCCCACCGAGACCTCCCACGCGCCCTCGCCCAAGGACGTGGCCGCCATGGCGCGTCAGGAGCGTCCCGCGGACGAGGCCGGGTCCGAGTCGTCGGACGCCGAGGAGCCCACCGGGTCCACGGAGGCTCCCGCGGCCGAGCCCGAGACCGCGGCCGAGCCCGAGACCGCGGCCGAGCCCGAGACGGCGGCCGAGCCCGAGACGGCGGCCGAGCCCGAGACGGCGGCCGAGCCCGAGACGGCGGCCGAGATCACCGAGATCACGGCTCCCCCCGCCGAGACCGCCGCCCCCGTGGAGGCGGCGCCGGTCGAGGTCGAGAAGCCGCGCGTGGTGACGCGTACGCGCCGCCGCTCCGCGAGTCGTCCTGCCGGTCCGCCGGCAGGTGCCGGCTCGGCGGCCGCGACTGGTGCCGAGGCTGCGCCCGGAGTGGCCCCCGCCGCCGGCGCTCAGGCGGCGGCGGACGGTGCCGCGGATGCTGCCGTGGACGGTGCCCCCGACGCCGCGGGCGGCGGTCCCGGGGAGCTCCCGGTCGTCGGGCACGTCCCGATCAAGAAGAAGGGCTCGCGCAAGCGCTGAGCCCGGGTGGGCGCCGACCGGGCCTCGTTTTGCCCGGTCGGCACCCGATCCCGTAGTCTTGACCCTCGGTGCTCGACACACCGATTCTGCGCGCCCGCCCCGCGGCGTACCCGCCCACCAGGCGGTGTCGTGCGCAGTCCGACAGTTTTTCATCCTGAAGTTCGTATCGAGGAGAGTGACTCGCCGTGTACGCAGTCGTGCGCAGTGGCAGCAAGCAGCAGAAGGTTGCCGTGGGCGACGTCATCGAGATCGACGCGATGGCCGCCGCCGGCGACACCCTCACCCTGCCCGTGGTGATGGTCGTCGACGGTGACAAGGTCACCGCCACCGGCCTCGACAAGGCGAGCGTGACCGTCGAGGTCACCGGCCGCACCAAGGGCCCGAAGATCATCATCCAGAAGTACAAGAACAAGACCGGCTACAAGAAGCGCCAGGGTCACCGCCAGAAGTACACCCAGGTCAAGGTCACCGACATCTCCCTCTGAGCTCGCGCTCGAGGTCGACCACCCACTCGCCAGAAGGACTGAACAATGGCTCACAAGAAGGGTGCTGCGAGCACCAAGAACGGCCGTGACTCCAACTCCCAGCGCCTCGGCGTGAAGCGCTTCGGCGGTCAGGTCGTCGGCGCCGGCGAGATCATCGTGCGCCAGCGCGGCACCCACTTCCACCCGGGCACCGGCGTGGGCCGCGGTGGCGACGACACCCTCTTCGCCCTGCAGGCCGGCGCCGTCGAGTTCGGCACCCGCCGCGGTCGCAAGGTCGTCAACATCGTCCCCGGCGAGTGACGTCACCGCGACACTGAGCATTCCTGCGAAGGGCGTCCCTGTCTGGGGGCGCCCTTCGTGCTTCACCACCCCCCGTTAGGACACCCATGGCCCTCCCCACGTTCGTCGACCACGTGACGCTGCACGTCGCAGCGGGACGAGGTGGCAACGGTGTGGCCTCGGTCCACCGCGAGAAGTTCAAGCCCCTCGGCGGCCCCGACGGCGGCAACGGCGGCCCCGGCGGGTCGGTGATCCTCGAGGTCGACCCCAGCGTCACCACGCTCGTCGACTACCACCACAGCCCCCGGCGCCGCGCCGAGCACGGCGGCCACGGGGCGGGCGGGCACCGCAACGGCGCCCACGGCAAGGACCTGGTCCTCGCGGTCCCCGACGGCACCCTGGTCAAGGACGGCGACGGCAACGTGCTCGCCGACCTGGTCGGTGCCGGCACGACGCTGGTCGTGGCCCAAGGCGGTCGTGGCGGGCTCGGCAACGCCGCCCTCGCCTCGTCCAAGCGCAAGGCCCCCGGCTTCGCGCTGCTGGGCGAGCCCGGCGACGAGCTCGACGTACGCCTCGAGCTGAAGGTCGTCGCCGACATCGGTCTCGTCGGGTTCCCGAGCGCCGGCAAGTCGTCGCTGATCGCCGCGATCTCGCGGGCGCGGCCCAAGATCGCCGACTACCCGTTCACCACCCTCGTGCCCAACCTCGGCGTCGTGACGGCGGGGGAGACCACCTTCACCGTCGCCGACGTGCCCGGCCTGATCGAGGGCGCCGCGGAGGGCCGCGGCCTCGGCCACGACTTCCTGCGCCACATCGAGCGGTGCGCCGCGCTGGTGCACGTGGTCGACACCGCCTCCATCGAGCCGGGGCGCAACCCGCTCGACGACCTCGAGGTGATCGAGAACGAGCTGGCCCGCTACGGCGGGCTCGAGGACCGGCCGCGGCTGGTCGCCCTCAACAAGGTCGACGTGCCCGACGGCCAGGACATCGCCGACATGGTCGCCGACGACCTGCGCGAGCGTGGGCACCGGGTCTTCCAGGTCAGCGCGGCGTCCGGTGCCGGCCTGCGCGAGCTGACGTTCGCGATGGCCGAGATCGTCCAGGCCGCCCGCGCCGAGAAGCCGTCCGTCGAGCCGCAGCGCATCGTGCTGCGTCCTCCCGCGGCCGACGGCGGCGGCGACTTCACGGTCGTGCAGACCGAGGAGGGCTGGCGGGTGCGCGGTCCCAAGCCCGAGCGCTGGGTGCGCCAGACCGACTTCAGCAACGAGGAGGCCGTGGGATTCCTCGCCGACCGCCTCAACCGGCTCGGGGTCGAGCTCAAGCTCGCCAAGATGGGCGCGCAGGAGGGCGACACGGTCCTAATCGGCCCCGAGGACAACTCGGTCGTCTTCGACTTCAAGCCCAGCATCGAGGCCGCGGGCGCGGAGATGCTCGGCCGCCGTGGCGAGGACGAGCGGCTCCGCGAGAACCGCCCGGCCCGCGAGCGGCGCCGCGACATCGCCGAGGCGATGGAGACCAAGTCCGAGGAGGAGGCCCGCGCCGACGTGGCCCGCCGACTCGACGAGGAGCGCAAGGCGAAGGGCCGCTCCCGCAGCACGGGCAGCTCCGGCGTCGGCCCGATGGCCTACGAGATCGGCAGCAAGGACGACCCCGACTGGGACGGCAGTGACGACTGACCGCTCGACCCTGGTCGACGGCGCCCGCCGCATCGTCGTCAAGGTCGGCTCGTCGTCGCTGACCACCGCCGCCGGTGGCATCGACCCCGCTCGGGTGCGCCAGCTGGTCGAGGTGCTCGCCGCCGTACGTGACCGCGGCGCCGAGGTCGTGCTGGTGTCGTCCGGCGCGATCGCCGCGGGCCTGGCGCCGCTCGGCTTGAAGCGGCGTCCGCGTGGCCTCGCCGCGCAGCAGGCGGCCGCGTCGGTGGGGCAGGGGCTCCTGGCCCACCGCTACCAGGAGGAGTTCGCTCGCCACGGCATCGTCACCGGCCAGGTGCTGCTGACCGTCGACGACGTCACCCGCCGCGCCCACTATCGCAACGCCCACCAGACCTTCGCCAAGCTGCTCGAGCTGGGTGTCGTGCCGATCGTCAACGAGAACGACACCGTCGCCACCTCGGAGATCCGCTTCGGTGACAACGACCGCCTCGCCGCCCTGGTCGCGCACCTCGTGCACGCCGACCTGCTCGTGCTGCTCTCCGACGTCGACGGCCTCTACGACGGCCCGCCGTCGCGCGCCGGGTCCCGCCTGGTGCCCGTCGTGCGCTCCGAGGACGACCTCGCCACGGTCACCATCGGGTCGACCGGCGCGGCGGGTGTCGGCACGGGCGGCATGACCACCAAGGTCGACGCGGCACGCATCGCGACGGGTGCCGGCATCGACGTGCTCCTCACCTCCGCCGAGCAGGCCGCTGCCGCGCTCACCGGCGCTGAGGTGGGCACGCACTTCGAGGCCACCGGCAAGCGCCGGCCCACCCGTCTGCTCTGGCTGGCCCACGCCACGTCGGGGCAGGGCACCCTCAGCCTCGACGCCGGCGCGGTGCGCGCGGTGGTCGAGCGTCGCGCCTCCCTGCTGGCCGCCGGCATCACGGCCGTCGACGGCAGCTTCGTCGCCGGCGACGCCGTCGACCTCCTCGACCCGTCCGGCGCGCTCGTGGGCCGCGGCCTGGTCAACTTCGACGCCGACGAGCTGCCCGCCCTCCTCGGCCGCTCCACCAGCGAGCTCAAGGCGGCGCTCGGCGCGGCCTACGAGCGCGAGGTCGTCCACCGCGACGACCTCGTCCTGCTCTGACCCGCCACGACGCAGGCGCGCGGACATTGGTCCGCCGGGCGTGATCGGGCACCGCGGACCACGCGGTCCGGGCGCGAGCAACGTCCGCGCGGCTACGGGGACGGTGGCCGGGCGGCGCGGGTCGCCGCGTACGCTTGGCTGGACATGAACCAGCCGCGCGTCTACCTCGACCACGCTGCGACCACGCCGATGCTGCCGGTCGCGGTCGAGGCACTGACCCGCCACCTCGGCGACGTGGGCAACGCCAGCTCGCTGCACGCCTCGGGACGCGGCGCGAGGCGGGTGGTCGAGGAGTCTCGCGAGACCATCGCGGGCGTGATCGGCGCCCGGCCGGGCGACGTCGTCTTCACCTCCGGTGGCACCGAGTCCGACAACCTCGGCGTCAAGGGGGTCTTCTGGGCGCGCCGCGCCGACGACCCGCGGCGCACCCGCATCCTGGCCACCGCCATCGAGCACCACGCCGTGCTCGACCCGCTCCACTGGCTCGCCGAGACCGACGGGGCCGACGTCGAGCTGCTGCCGGTGACGTCCGAGGGTGTCCTCGACGTCGACGCCCTCCGCGAGTCCATCGCCCGGGACCCGGCGTCCGTGGCCCTGGTCTCGGTGATGTGGGCCAACAACGAGGTCGGCTCCATGCAGCCGATCGACGAGGTCGTCGCCGTCGCCGCCGAGCACGGCATCCCCGTGCACACGGACGCCGTCCAGGCGGTGGGCCACGTGCCCCTCGACTTCGGCGCGAGCGGGGTGGACGCGCTCACCTTCACCGGGCACAAGCTCGGCGGGCCCATCGGCGTGGGGGCCCTCGTCGTACGACGTGACCTGGCCGTGAGCCCTCTCGTGCACGGCGGCGGGCAGGAGCGCGACATCCGCAGCGGCACCCTCGACGTGCCGGCCATCGCCAGCCTGGCCGCTGCCGTCGAGGCGTCGGTCAAGCAGCAGCCCGAGCACGCCCTGCGCGTCGCCGCCCTGCGCGACGACCTGGTGCGCCGCGTGATCGAGGTGGTGCCCGACGCGCACCTGCACGGCACCCCTCCCGGGTCGCGCCGGCTGCCCGGCAACGCCCACATCGGCTTCCCCGGCTGCGAGGGCGACTCGCTCCTGATGCTGCTCGACGCCCGGGGCATCGAGTGCTCCACCGGGTCGGCCTGCTCCGCGGGCGTCCCGCAGCCCTCGCACGTCCTGCTCGCCATGGGATGTGACGACGACCAGGCTCGGCACTCGCTCCGCTTCACCCTCGGCCACACGTCCACCTCTGCCGACGTCGACGCCCTCGTCGAGGCGATCGGCCCGGTCGTGGAGCGGGCGCGGGCCGCCCGGGCCCGATGACAGCACCGGCGACCGGTCCGCTGCGGGTCGTCGCCGCGATGTCCGGCGGCGTCGACTCCGCCGTCGCGGCCGCCCGCGCGGTCGAGGCCGGCCACGACGTGACCGGCGTGCACCTGGCCCTGAGCCGCAACCCGGCGTCCTACCGCACGGGCGCACGGGGGTGCTGCACCATCGAGGACAGCAACGACGCGCGCCGCGCCGCGGACGTGATCGGCATCCCGTTCTACGTCTGGGACCTCTCCGACCGCTTCCACGAGGACGTCGTGGAGGACTTCATGGACGAGTACGCCGCCGGCCGCACGCCCAACCCCTGCCTGCGCTGCAACGAGAAGATCAAGTTCGCCGCCGTGCTCGACCGGGCGCTGGCGCTGGGATTCGACGCCGTCGCCACCGGTCACTACGCCCAGCTGCGCACCGGTGCCGACGGCCTGATCGAGATGCACCGCGGCGCCGACCACGCCAAGGACCAGTCCTACGTCCTCGGCGTGCTCGACCAGCAGCAGCTGCGGCACTCCCTCTTCCCGCTCGGCGACACCGACAAGCCGGCCGTGCGCCGCGAGGCCGAGGCGCGCGGGTTGCTGGTGGCCGACAAGCCCGACTCCCACGACATCTGCTTCGTCGCCGACGGTGACAACGCCGGCTGGCTGCGCGAGAAGCTCGGCGACCGCGCGCCCAACCACGGCGGCGCCATCGTCGATGCGACGACGGGGGAGACGGTCGGCACCCACACCGGCACCTACGGGTTCACGATCGGCCAGCGCCGCGGCCTGCGGCTCGGCGTGCCCGCGGTCGACGGCAAGCCGCGGTTCGTCCTCGACATCGAGCCGGTCAGCGGCACCGTCACCGTCGGGCCGCGCGAGCGGCTCGCCGTCGACCACGTCTCCGGCACCCGGCCCCGCTGGTGCGGCACGGTGCCCGAGCGCGTGGACGGCACCGTGCAGCTGCGCGCCCACGGCGCCGAGCACCGTGCGGTCGTCACGGTGGCGGGCGACCGGGTGGACATCGACCTGATCGACCCGGCCGAGGGCATCGCCCCCGGCCAGGCCGCGGTGATCTACGACGGCACCCGCGTCGTCGGCTCGGCGACGATCGCCGCGACGCGGCCCGCGGGAGTGGCCCGATGAGCGATCTCGCCGCGCGCGCCGGGCGGGTGCTCGGTCCGCGCCACACGACGTACGTCGTCGCGCTGGTGCGCCCGGGCAGCGTGGAGGTGGGCGCCGTCGGCGCCGACGACCACGCCGACGTCGAGCTCGGCTCGGTGAGCAAGGGCGTCACCGGCTTCCTCTGGCGCGATGCGATCGCACGGGGCGAGCTCGCGCAGGACGCGCTGCTCGGCGACCACCTCGACGTCCCGCCCCGGCTGGCGCGGATCCCGCTCACGGCCCTCGCCACGCACAGCTCGGGGCTGCCGCGGGTCGTCGGGCCCGACATGGCGCGCCGCACCTGGGACCTCTGGCGTCACGGTCGCAACCCCTACCGCGAGGACCTCGACGACCTGCTGGCCCTGCTCGGCTCCGTGAAGGTGCGCCGCTCGTCGCGGCCCTCCTACTCCAACCTCGGCTTCGAGCTGCTCGGCCACGCGGTCGCGGCTGCGGCGGGACGGCCCTACGCCGACCTGGTCGCGGAGCGGCTCGCCGGGCCGCTCGGGCTCACCGACACCTACGTGCCCACCGCGACCGAGCACCTGCGAGCCGGGGCCGTCGTACCGCGCGGCCGGAGCGGCCGCGAGACCGAGCCGTGGGCCAACGAGTCCCTCGCGCCCGCCGGGGGTGTGCGGTCGTCCGCCACGGACCTCGCGCTGCTCCTGCGGGCGATGCTCGACCGGACCGTGGTCGGCGCGGACGCGATGGACCCGGTCGCCCCCCTCGCCGGCAGGATGCGCATCGGCGCCGGCTGGCTGACCGGACCGCTGCTGGGCAGCACGGTGACGTGGCACAACGGCGGGACGGGCGGCTTCCGGTCGTTCGTCGGCGTCGACCGCGAGAGCGGCACCGGGGTGGCCCTGGTGAGCGCCTCGACCCGCTCCGTCGACGGCGCCGCCGCACGGCTGCTGGCCGAGGCAGGCGACTCGTGACGCGCGCGACCGGGGTGGGCTCGATGCCGGGCACCACCGACGCCGACCACGCCGAGGCGACCCGTCTCGTGCTGGGCGAGCTGTCCGACCTCGCGCACGTGCCCGAGGTGCCGGGTCGGGGCGTCACGGCCGGGATGATCGGGCGCGGGCTCGCGGTCGTCGACGGGCTGGGCGCCGACCTCCAGCCGGCCGGCTGGCGGCTCACCGACGCGGACGGCGTCGACCACCGGCGGGCGCGGTCGCTCCTCGCCCAGGACCTCGACACCGTCGAGGAGCAGGCACAGGACTACGCAGGCGCCTTCAAGACCCAGGTCGTCGGCCCGTGGACGCTCGCCGCCACGGTCGAGAAGCCCCGCGGCGACAAGGTGCTCAGCGACCACGGCGCCCGGCGCGACCTCGCCCAGGCGCTCGCCGAGGGCGTGCGCGCCCACCTGGCCGACCTCCAGCGACGCATCCGTGGGGTCGAGCGCTGGATCGTGCAGGTCGACGAGCCCTCCCTCGCCGCCGTCGTGGGCGGCCGGGTGCCGACCGCCAGCGGCTTCGGCCGACACCGCACGGTCGACCTGCCCGAGGCCTCGGCCCACCTCGAGTGGCTGGTCGCGGCGGTGGAGGAGGCCGGGGGAGAGGCGTGGGTGCACTCGTGCGCCGCGCAGACGCCGTGGTCGCTCGTGGCGGGCACCGGGGCGCGGGGGCTGTCGGCCGACCTCGACACGCTCGGCCCGGCCGACCTCGACACGTTCGCGGAGGCGCTGGAGTCGGGCCGCACCGCCGCGCTGGGCGTGGTGCCGTCCACCGACCCCACGGGTGAGGCCTCGGAGGTGCGCACCACCGAGCGGGTGCAGCGCTGGCTCGAGATGCTGGGCCTCGACCCGGACGCCGTCGGCGAGCACCTGGTGGTCACGCCGGCGTGCGGCCTCGCCGGCGCCACCCCGGAGTGGGCCGGCAGGGCCGTACGCCTCTCGGCCGCGGTGGCCCGCAACCTCTGACGCCGCCGATCAGTGCGCGCCGACGCCCTCGGGAGCCGCCTCGGTGGCGAGCTCCTCGTGCTTGACGTCGAGGAACAGCCACACGATCGCCGAGGCGGCGAGCATCATCAGCGAGCCCACGAAGAACGCCATCGTGGCGCCCTCGGTGAACGAGCCGAGCGAGGCCAGCTGGCCGAGCGCCGACTCGTCGAGCCGGGGCGACGCGGCGGCGATGGCCGGCGCGATGTCGTCGGCGCGCGACTGGGCGAAGTGGAGCGAGACGGTGCTGAGCGTCGCCAGGCCGAGCGCGCCGCCCACCTGCTGCATCGTGTTGAGCACCCCGGAGCCGATGCCGGTGTCCTGCGCGCGCAGGTGGTGCACGGCGACCAGGGTGAGCGGCACGAAGTTGAGCCCCATGCCGAACGCCATCAAGACGATGAAGGGCAGCAGCTCGGTCCAGTAGTTGACGCCGTCGCCCAGCGCGACGCCCTGGCCACCCATGGACTGCGGCAGGGTCGCCAGGATCGAGCCCGGGTCCTCGGGGACCGTGATCCGGCTGAAGCCGTAGAGCGCCGCGGCCGACAACAGGGTGCCGACCCCGGAGAGCAGCCGGGGGTCGACGTGGCTGATCAGTCTCGAGGCGGCGGTGGCCGAGATGATCATCGCGACCGAGAACGGCAGGAACGCCACGCCGGTGTGGAGCGGGGAGTAGCCCACCACGAGCTGGATGAAGAGCGAGAGGAAGAAGAACATCGCGAACATCGCGGCCGGCACGATCATCATCACGGCGAACGCGGCGGCGCGGTTCTTGCTGCGGAAGATGCGGAACGGCATCAGCGGGTGCTGGACGCGGGACTCCACGAGCAGGAAGGCGCCCAGCAGCGCGACGCCCACGGCGAGGCTCGCGACGGTCGTCGTGTCGCTCCACCCGTAGCGCTCGTCGCCGGCCCGGGACAGGCCGTAGACGATGGCGAGGAGCGCTCCGGTGCCGGTGATCGCGCCGGGCACGTCGAGCCACCCGGTGTGGCGCTCGGACTCGTCGAAGAACCGGGGCGCGAGCAGGGCCGCGGTCAGCCCGATGGGCACGACGATGAGGAACGTGTAGCGCCACCCCTCGAGGCCCAGGATCGGGTCGAGACCGGTCAGCCAGCCGCCGAGGATCAGGCCCACGGCGGCGCCGATGCCCGCCATGGCGGCGTAGACCGCGAAGGCGCGGTTGCGCTCACGACCCGCCGGGAACGTCGTCGTGATCAGCGCCAGCGCGGCGGGGGAGGCCATCGCGGCGCCGAGGCCCTGCAGGCCACGTGCGCTGAGCAGCATGACCTCGTTCTGCGCGAAGCCGCCCACCAGCGAGGCGACGGCGAACACGAGGACGCCGGCGATGAAGACCAGCCGTCGGCCGTAGAGGTCGGCGAGCCGGCCGCCGAGCAGCAGGAAGCCGCCGAAGGTCAGGGCGTAGCCCGTGACGATCCACTGGAGGTTGGCCTGGTCGATCGACAGGTCGGTGCCGATGTAGGGCAGGGCGATGTTGGCGATGGTGCTGTCGAGCACCACCATCAGCTGCGCGAGGGAGATGAGCACGAGGGCCCACCGCAGTCGGTGCTGCTGCTCGGGGGTCACCTCGTCGGCGACCAGGGTGCTGTCGGTCATGGGACGTCCTTCGAACGGTCGTGCAGTCGAGTGGAGCAGGAGGGTCCGACAGCGGCGCCGGACGTGGTGTGGGCGTGGCCCGAGGACGGGCTAGGCCGTGGGCGCTGGTCCGCAGAGGGCCGCGGGGAGGATGACCTCGTCGAGCACCCGCCCGACGAGCTCGGGAGTGACGGCCTCGCCGAGGAGGAACGCCCGGTGCAGGACGATGCCGGCG
Organism: Nocardioides sp. Z24_21; assembly: GCF_058134345.1. Taxonomy (NCBI): domain Bacteria; kingdom Bacillati; phylum Actinomycetota; class Actinomycetes; order Propionibacteriales; family Nocardioidaceae; genus Nocardioides; species Nocardioides sp. Z24_21. The sequence goes on along the minus strand of NZ_JBYTTH010000001.1, from coordinate 371,518 downwards.
AGCGAGGGCGCGAGGATGGTGAGGTCGGTGTCGGGGTGGACCTCGCCGCGCTCGCGCGCCCGCTCGTAGATCACCCGCGAGATGGCGATCTTGGGTCCGATGAGGTCGCGACGGTAGATCTCGGCGAACTCGGGGTCGCGACCCATCGCGGTGACCACGGCCGTCAGCACGGTCTGCGCCAGCGGGTCGTTGAGCCCGCCGGCACCGCAGTAGGCGGCCATCAGGTCGCCGCGCAGGGTGCCGGTGTCGGGGACGACGTTCTGGCCCTTGTGCGCCATGATCGCCGCCACGACGAGCTCGGGCTTGCCCTTCCAGCGGCGGTAGAGCGTGGCCTTGGACGCCTTGGCGCGGCTCGCGACGGCATCCATGGTCAGCAGGTCGTAGCCGACCTCGTCGAGCACCTCCAGCGTCGCCTCGAGGATCTCGAGCTCGCGCTGGCCCTTCACGCGCGGGCGGATGCAGGCCGCGGTCGGGATCACTGCACACCTCCCTGCGTCGAAGTGAAACGGTACGGTTTCGTTTCACCGAGCCTAGGCACGTCCTCCCCGATGGAACAAGTCCGTTTCATCCGGTCCAGACCACCACCGCTGCCGCCGTGCGCCCGGGGCCACGGCCGCCACCCCGCGCGCCCTGTCGGTCCCGACCGGCAGACTGTGCCCATGAGCACGTCGCAGCAGACCGGCCCCGAGGCCGGCGACGCCCCGGCCACCTCCTCCGACGTCACGGTCGCGTCCGCCCCGCCCGAGGCGCGTGAGCGCCACCGCGAGCTCAGCGAGCAGGTCGAGGACGCCCGCTGGCGCTACTTCGTGCTCGACGACCCCACGCTCTCCGACGCCGACTTCGACGTGCGGCTGCGCGAGCTCGAGGAGCTGGAGGAGCGGTTCCCCGAGCTGCGCACCCCCGACTCGCCCACCCAGAAGGTCGGCGGGGCGGTGTCGACCGAGTTCACCGCCGTCGACCACCTCCAGCGGATGGAGAGCCTCGACAACGCCTTCACCTACGAGGAGCTCGAGGGGTGGTACGCCCGCCTCGGGCGCGAGGGGCTCACGCAGCCCGACCTGCTGTGTGAGCTCAAGGTCGACGGCCTGGCCATCAACCTGCTCTACGAGGACGGGCGGCTGGTGCGGGCCCTCACCCGCGGCGACGGGCGCACCGGTGAGGACGTCACGCCCAACGTCAAGACCATCGACTCGGTGCCCCACCGGCTCACCGCCGCCGACGGCTTCCCCGTCCCCGAGCTGCTCGAGGTGCGCGGCGAGGTCTTCCTGCCCGTCGAGGCGTTCGAGCGGCTCAACCTGACGATGACCGAGGCCGGCCGCCCCGCCTTCGCCAACCCGCGCAACGCCGCCGCGGGGTCGCTGCGGCAGAAGGACCCCCGCGTCACGGCCGGCCGGGCCCTCGGGATGGTCTGCCACGGCGTCGGCGAGCGGCGTGGCTTCGAGCCGAAGGCCCAGTCCCACGCCTACGAGGCGCTCGCGGCGTGGGGGCTCCCGACGTCCGACCAGGTGCGCGTGGTGCCGACGCTGACCGACGTGCAGGCCTACATCGAGCACGCCGGCGAGCACCGTCACTCGATCGTCCCCTACGAGATCGACGGGGTCGTGGTCAAGGTCGACGACGTGGCGCAGCAGCGCCGGATGGGCTCCACCTCCCGAGCCCCGCGCTGGGCGATCGCGTTCAAGTACCCGCCCGAGGAGGTCAACGCCCGGCTGCTCGACATCCAGGTGCAGGTCGGGCGCACCGGACGGGTCTCGCCGTTCGGGGTGATGGAGCCGACCAGGGTCGCCGGGTCGACCGTGGAGCGCGCCACGCTGCACAACGCGCACGAGGTGCGGCGCAAGGACGTCCGGCCCGGCGACACCGTCGTGCTGCGCAAGGCCGGCGACGTGATCCCCGAGATCGTCGGCCCCGTGCTCGCGCTGCGGCCCGAGGGCCTGGCCGAGTGGGTCATGCCCACCGAGTGCCCGGCCTGCGGCTCGACCCTCGCGCAGCAGAAGGAGGGCGACAAGGACCTGCGCTGCCCCAACCACGAGAAGTGCCCGGCCCAGGTGCGCGAGCGCGTCTTCCACGTCGCCGGTCGCGGGGCGTTCGACATCGAAGGGCTCGGCTACGAGGCGGCCAGCGCCCTGCTCTCGTCGGGGGCGATCACCAACGAGGGCGACGTGTTCGACCTCGACGCCGACAAGCTCCGCACCACCTCGCTGTTCACCAGGGCGCCCAAGAAGGGCGAGGAGGGCCCGCAGCTCTCCGCCAACGGCCAGCGCCTCCTCGACAACCTCGACAAGGCCCACGCCGCGCCGTTGTGGCGCGTGCTGGTGGCGCTCTCCATCCGCCACGTCGGGCCGACCGCCGCCCGCGCGCTGGCCCAGGAGTTCGGCTCGTGGGAGGCGATCGACGCCGCCAGCGAGGAGGAGCTCTCGGCCACCGAGGGGGTGGGCCCGACGATCGCCGCCGCCGTCGTGGAGTGGCGCGAGGTCCCGTGGCACCGCGACATCGTCGAGAAGTGGTCGCGCCACCTCGCCCTGGCCGACGAGCGCGACGAGTCGGTGCCGCGCACCCTGGAGGGCCTCACCATCGTGGCGACGGGCTCGCTGGAGCACTACACCCGCGACTCGGTCAAGGAGGCGATCATCAGCCGCGGCGGCAAGGCGTCGGGGTCGGTGTCGAAGAAGACCGACTACGTCGTGGTGGGCGACAACGCCGGCTCCAAGGCCGACAAGGCCGAGCAGCTGGGCGTGGCCGTGCTCGACGAGGACCAGTTCACCGTGCTGCTGGAGAAGGGGCCCGAGGGCCTCTCCTGAGCACTTCGTGGCGCCCGCGAGGTTTGGCGAGCCCGCACCGGGGTCAATAACCCTGCACCCACCTACGTCTTGGAGTCAGCATGCGCCTCGCCCGTCACCTCGTCCCCGCCGTCGTCGCGGCGGCCGGTCTCATCGCGCCGCTCGCCGTGGCCCCCCACGCGCACGCCGCGCCGAGCTGCGGCGGCCTGCGGGCCACCATCGTGGGCGACGACAAGGCCAACTCGCTCACCGGCACCCCGCAGCGTGATGTCATCGTGGGCCGCGGCGGCAACGACACCATCCGCGGGCTCGGCGGCAACGACGTGATCTGCGGGGGAGAGGGCGCCGACACGATCATGGGCGGCGACGGCAACGACCGCCTCTACGGCGAGGCCGACCTGGTCCGGACCGACCAGTTCGGGCGCGTGGTGAAGACGGGCGACACCCTCTCCGGCGGAGCCGGCGACGACGCCATCGACCTCGGTCACGACCCGCGCCCGGCCAGCGACGGCACCACCGTGACACCCGACGGCGTGACCTACGTCCACGCACCCGCGCCGGTGGTGGTCGACTTCGGCGCGGCCGCGACCGTCCCGATCACCGCGGACGGCAACGACACCGTGACCGGCGTCGGCGGCGGCGTCCGCCTGATCGGCTCCCCGCACGCCGACACCGTCAAGGGCACCAACTCCGACGACGTCATCCACGGCCGCGGGGGCGACGACACGATCTTCGGCCGGGGCGGCGACGACACGATCCTCGCCGACGCGTCCGACGCCGTGGGCAACGACCGCCTCTACGGCGACGCCGGCGACGACACCCTGAGCGGCACGTCCGGCTCCGACTCCTTCGTCGGCGGCGGCGGCTCCGACGCCCTGACGTCCACCTCCGAGCTGCCCCAGCAGCTCCGTGGCGGCAGCGGCGTCGACACCGTCACCTTCCCGCTCCCCACCGAGTCGGGCTTCTCCGCGCGGGGCAACGGCGGGCAGGACAAGCTGCGGCTGCTGCCGAGCTCCAACCTGGCCGTCAAGCCCACGGTGCGCATCGACCAGCTCAAGAGGACCACCATCCGCGGCCTGATCCCCGCCACCGTCGAGGGCAGGATCAACGGGTTCAGCGACATCGTGCTGCCGGCCCGGACGCTGTCGATCTTCAAGGGCAGCAACGACTCCGAGGTCATCACCGCCGACCCCGACCACCGCGTGAAGATCTACGGCCGCGGCGGCGCCGACGTGATGACCGGCTCCTCGCAGCCCGACCGGCTCGACGGCGGCAAGGGCTTCGACATCGCGCGCGGCCGCGGCGGCAACGACACCTGCAAGGCAGCGGAGAAGCGGTCCAGCTGCTGAGTGACTCGCGCGCCCGTCCTCGCACGCGGAGGCGATCGTCGACACGGTCGGGACGATCCGTCCGCGTGCCCCGACCGGGGGCGGGCGCGCACCGGGGGTGGACCTAGGATTCACTCCATGCCCGAGATTTCCCGGGACGAGGTGGCCCACCTGGCCATGCTCGCCCGCATCGACCTCTCCGACGCCGAGCTCGACCACCTGGCCCCCCAGCTGAGCGTCATCCTCGACTCGGTCGCCTCCATCAACGGGGTCGCGGGTGACGACGTGCCACCCACCTCGCACGCGCTCCCGCTGACCAACGTCTTCCGCGACGACGTGGTGGTGCCCGGCCTGACCGCGGAGGAGGCGCTGTCCGGCGCCCCCGCGGTCGAGGGCCACCGCTTCTCCGTCCCGCGCATCCTGGGCGAGGAGGCCTGATGAACGACGTCACCCGCAGCACCGCTGCCGCCCTCGCCGAGGGCCTCGCCGCCGGCGAGGTCACCTCGGTCGAGCTCACCGAGGCCCACCTCGACCGCATCGAGGCCGTCGACGGGGCCGTGCACGCCTTCCTGCACGTGGACCGCGACGGGGCCCTCGCCGAGGCCGCCGAGTCCGACGCCCGTCGCGCCCGCGGCGAGGCGCGTGGCCCGCTCGACGGCGTACCGATCGCCGTCAAGGACGTGCTGACCGCCCGCGGCCTGCCCACCACCTGTGGCTCGAAGATCCTCGAGGGCTGGGTGCCGCCCTACGACGCCACGGTCGTGGCCCGCCTGCGCGAGGCCGGCCTGCCGATCCTGGGCAAGACCAACATGGACGAGTTCGCGATGGGCTCCTCGACCGAGCACTCGGCCTACGGACCCACCCGCAACCCGTGGGACCTCGACCGGATCCCGGGCGGGTCCGGCGGCGGCTCGGCCGCCGCGGTCGCGGCGTTCGAGGCGCCCCTCGCCATCGGCACCGACACCGGCGGCTCGATCCGCCAGCCCGGCGCCGTCACCGGCACCGTCGGCGTGAAGCCGACCTACGGCGGGGTGTCGCGCTACGGCCTCGTCGCGCTGGCCAACAGCCTCGACCAGGCCGGGCCGGTCACCCGCACGGTGCTCGACGCGGCGATGCTCCACGACGTGATCGGTGGTCACGACCCGCGCGACTCCACCTCGATCCAGCAGGACTGGCCCTCGTTCACCGAGGCCGCGCGGGCCGGTGCCGCCGGCGACATGAGCGGCGTCAAGGTCGGCGTGATCACCGAGCTGGCCGGCGACGGCTGGCAGCCGGGCGTGATGGCGCGCTTCCAGGAGTCGGTCGACCTGCTGGTCGAGGCCGGCGCCGAGGTCGTGGAGGTGTCGTGCCCGTCCTTCGTGCACGCCCTCGCCGCCTACTACCTCATCCTCCCCGCCGAGGCCTCGAGCAACCTCGCGAAGTTCGACGCGATGCGCTACGGCCTCCGGGTGACCCCCGAGGCTGCCCCCAACGGAACACCGCCGAGCGCCGAGGAGGTGATGCGCGCGACCCGCGACGCCGGCTTCGGCGACGAGGTCAAGCGCCGCATCATCCTCGGCACCTACGCCCTGTCCAGCGGCTACTACGACGCCTACTACGGGCAGGCGCAGAAGATCCGCACGCTCATCAGCCGCGACTTCGACGCGGCGTTCGGCGAGGTCGACGTGCTGGTGTCGCCGACCGCCCCGACGACCGCGTTCCGGCTGGGCGAGAAGCTCGACGACCCGATGGCGATGTACCTCAACGACCTCGCCACCATCCCCGCCAACCTCGCCGGCGTCCCGGGCATCTCGGTGCCCAACGGCCTCGCCGACGAGGACGGCCTGCCGACCGGGTTCCAGGTGCTCGCCCCCGCCTTGGCCGACGACCGCGTCTACCGCGTCGGTGCCGCCCTGGAGGCCCTGCACGCCGACCAGTGGGGCGGCCCGCTGCTCGACAAGGCTCCGGCGCTGGCCGGCGCCCCGACCGCCGAGGTGAACTGACGTGACCGAGACCCTGATGCCCTTCGACGACGTGCTGGCGGCCTACGACCCCGCCCTCGGCCTCGAGGTCCACGTGGAGCTCAACACGGCCTCCAAGATGTTCTGCGGCTGCCCGGCCGTCTTCGGCGGCGAGCCCAACGCGGGTGTCTGCCCGACCTGCCTCGGCCTGCCCGGGGCGATGCCCGTGGTCAACCGCAAGGCCGTCGAGTCCGCGATCCGCATCGGCCTCGCGCTCAACTGCGACATCGCCGAGTGGTGCCGCTTCGCCCGGAAGAACTACTTCTACCCGGACATGCCGAAGAACTTCCAGACCTCGCAGTACGACGAGCCGATCTGCTTCGACGGCTGGATGGACGTCACGGTGCCGGTCGAGGGGGGCGACGACGAGACCTTCCGCGTCGAGATCGAGCGCGCCCACATGGAGGAGGACACCGGGAAGTCGCTGCACGTCGGCGGCTCGACCGGGCGGATCCACGGCGCCGACTACTCGCTGGTCGACTACAACCGCGCGGGGATCCCGCTCATCGAGATCGTCACCCGCCCGATCATGGGCGCCGGGGCCAGGGCGCCCGAGGTGGCCCGGGCCTACGTCGCCCAGCTGCGCGAGCTGATCGTCGCGCTCGGCGTGTCCGAGGCCCGGATGGACCAGGGCAACCTGCGCGCCGACGTCAACCTGTCGCTCGCGCCCAAGGGCAGCGGCACGCTCGGCACCCGCACCGAGACCAAGAACGTCAACTCGTTCCGCTCCGTCGAGCGAGCCGTGCGCTTCGAGATGCAGCGGCACGCCGCGATCCTCAGCAGCGGAGGGACGATCCTGCAGGAGACCCGCCACTGGCACGAGGACACCGGCATCACCACGAGCGGCCGCGAGAAGTCCGACGCGGAGGACTACCGCTACTTCCCCGAGCCCGACCTGGTGCCCGTGGCCCCGAGCCGCGAGTGGGTCGACGAGCTGCGCGGGACGCTGCCGGAGAACCCCACGGTGCGCCGGGCGCGACTGCAGGCCGAGTGGGGCTTCAGCGACCTCGAGATGCGCGACACCGTCGGTGCCGGCGCGCTGGGGCTCGTGGAGCAGACCATCGCCGAGGGCGCCGCCCCCCAGGCCGCCCGCAAGTGGTGGCTCGGTGAGCTGGCCCGCCGCAGCAACGAGGACGGCGTCGACCTCGTCGACCTGCCCATCACCCCCGCCGACGTGGCGCGCATCCAGGCGCTCGTCGACGAGAAGGTCGTCAACGACAAGCTCGCGCGCCAGGTCTTCGAGGGCGTCCTCGCGGGCGAGGGCACGCCCGACGAGGTCGTGGAGAAGCGCGGCCTGGCCGTGGTCTCCGACGACGGCGCGCTCGGCGCGGCGGTGGACAACGCGATCGCCGCCAACCCCGACGTGGCCGACAAGATCCGCGACGGCAAGGTCGCCGCGGCAGGTGCCCTCATCGGCGCGGTGATGAAGGAGATGCGCGGGCAGGCGGACGCCGGACGGGTCCGCGAGCTGATCCTGGAGAAGCTCACCTGAGGGCGACTTTCGGCGGATTCGGTGTTGACCGCCAGGTCTAGACAACTTGTTAGGGTGATGGCGAGTCACATTGGTCACATCACCAACCAACGCTCGCAGCACCGGGGGAGTGGTCGGCCGCGGCCTGCGGCCGTGACGACCTCTGCGAGCGGGAAGGAAGTCATGCACCATCGCATTCGACCCGTCCGCACGGCTCTGGTCGCCCTGTCGACCGCAGCCCTGGGGGTCGGCGTACTCGCCGCTCCGCCCGCGTCGGCGGAGCCCACGCCTGCCCTGCGCGCCGCCAAGGCCGCAGTCAACACCGACAGCACCCCGTCCACGATCGCCGCCCAATGGCTCGCCGGAGAGCTCAGCAACGGGCTGATCGTCGGCCAGTCCGGCCCGGACCTCGGCCTCACCGTCGACACGGGCCTCGGCCTCTCGACCGTCGCCAACCAGGGCGGCACCATCACGGCGATCAACAACTCCCTCGAGCCGCGCATCGCCGACTACGTCGGCGACGGCACCACGGAGTCCTACGCCGGTCCGCTCGCCAAGGCCGCCGTGTTCGCCTGGACCGCCAAGCAGAACCCGACCAGCTACGGCGGGGTCAACCTGATCGCCCGCCTCCAGGAGCGCACCGCCGACGTGCCGGCGGACCCCGCCGCCCAGCCGCAGGCCGCCGCCATCGCCGGCCGGATCTTCGACAAGTCGGCGTCCGGCAACTACGCCAACGTGATCGGCCAGTCCTACGCCGTGCGTGTCCTCACGCTGGCCCAGTCGACCGAGGCCGCCGCGGCGCGTGACTTCCTGCTCAAGCAGCAGTGCTCGTCGGGCTACTTCCGTGTCGCCTTCGCCAACGCCGACGTGCCCAACCAGTCGTGCACCGAGGGCGCGGCCGGCAGCGCGGCCGACCCGGACGCCACCGCCCTCGCGGTGATCAACCTGGTCGAGTCGGGCGACACCAGCCCCGCCGTCGTGGGCGCGCTGGCCAAGGCCGGCACGTGGCTCGCCAAGCGCCAGAGGGGGAGCGGAGCGTTCCGCGCCGCCGCGCCCGTCAGCAAGATCAACACCAACACCACGGCCCTCGGCGGCTACGCCCTCGGCCTGCTGAAGAACCGCGACGCGGCGCTCAAGGCCGCGCTGTGGGTGCGCAAGAACCAGCCGGTCGACAAGTTCAAGTGCCGCACCGCGCTGACCAAGGACACGGGGGCGGTGGCCTACCGCCCGCAGGAGATCGCTCCCGCCGAGACCACCGGCATCCCCGCCACGGCCCGCGACGAGTGGCGTCGGGCCACCGCACAGGCGATCCTCGGTCTCCAGTTCGCCCCGGCGAGCACGGAGAAGCTGCGGATCGTCTCGGTGCGCAAGCAGGCCCGCGCCGGTGACCGCGTCCAGTTCCGGGTCTTCGGCCTCGCTCCCAGCGAGAGCGCCTGCCTGCAGGTCAAGGGCGACTTCCTGCACCTGACGGGCAAGAAGAACGGCGGCAAGATCGTGCGCAAGCTCCTGCTGCCGACCGGCAACCAGCGCCGCGTGGCTCTCGTGAAGACCGCGGACGACGAGGCGCGTACGTCGCTGCGAGTGCGCAACTGACGCACTCCTGAAGGCACCACCAGCTGCACGGCACCACCACCTCGGCCCGGCGTCCCACGACGCCGGGCCGAGGTGCGTCCGGGCAGCGGCGGGGGATACGCTGCACGGGCCGTCCCGTCCGGGTCGGCACCACACACGCCCGAGCTGGGGAAAGCCGGTCCGAAACCGGCGCTGACCCGCAACCGTGGGCACGGGAGCGATCCCGTGCGAGCCGGAACACCTGCCTCGACGCGTCTTGATCACCATCGCTGTCGAGGAATGCAGCGAGGGCGGACCGGCCGTTGCCCCCTCCCTCGTTGTTGCAGCGAGGGAAGGAACCATGAAGTTCTCCGCGTCGGGATCCGCCCTGTCGGGTCTCGCTCTCACCCTGGCCGCTGCCACGTCCGCGCAGCCGCTCCTCGCCCCGTCCGCCCACGCGGCAGGCGCCGCCGGTGCCCCGGCATCCGGGGCCGCGCGCGCGGCCACCGGCTGGCTGGCGACACAGCTCACCGGCGGTGTCATCCACAACGACACCTACGACTTCGACGACCTCGGCCTGACCATGGACATCGGGCTCAGCATGGACGAGGTCGGCGGCGACCAGGCCATGGTGCGCCAGATCCGGTCCTCGCTCGCCGGCCGGGTCGAGGAGTACGCCGCGCCGTCCGCGACCGAGCGCTACGCCGGCTCGCTGGCCAAGTCGATGGTCTTCGCGCAGGTCTCGGGCGCCGACCCGCGCACCTACGGCGGGGTCGACCTCGTCGCCCAGACGGAGGCGCGAGTCGTCGCGAGCGGTCCGAGCGCAGGCCGCCTGCGTGACGAGTCGGCCTACGGCGACTACGCCAACCTCTTCGGCCAGGCGCTGGCCGCACGGGCTCTGTCGGTCGCGGGGTCCGCCAAGGCCGCCGCCACCACCGACTTCCTGCTGCAGCAGCAGTGCGCGTCCGGCTACTTCCGCGTGCTCTTCACGCCCGACGCCACCGCGGCGGACCAGTCATGCGTGGACGGCACCGACCCGGCCGACACCGACGCCACCGCCTTCGCGGTCGTCCAGCTCGCGAAGGTCTCGCCGCGGCCCGCGGCCGTCGACCGGGCGATCACCCGGGCCGTCGAGTGGCTCGCGACCACCCAGCGCGCCGACGGCTCGTTCGGCGGCAGCCCCTTCACCCCAGACCCCAACACCAACAGCACCGGGCTCGCCGCGAGCGCGTTCGCCGTCACGGGCGCCTGCGAGCGGTCCGGACGCGCGGCCGACTGGGTCGCCACGCTCCAGGTCGGCGCCCAGCCGGACGGCTCGCCGCTCGCCGACGAGGAGGGGGCCCTCGCCTACGACCGGGCGGCGCTGGACGGCGCCGCGACGGCCGGCATCGGAGCCGGCCGCGACCAGTGGTGGCGCGCGACCGTGCAGGCCGTCGCCGGTCTCACCCACGCCCGCGGCTCGGCGAAGGCGCTCACCGCGACCTCCACCGGGAGCGAGCCGGGATCGACCGCCACCCTCACCGCGACCGGCGGGGCGCCGGGGGACCGCTTCTGCCTCACCGGGCCCGGCATCGACGGCACCCGCACCGCCGTCGTGGGCTCCGACGGCATCCTGACCGCCCTGGTCGTCCTTCCCGCTGCCGCCGGCGCGGCGACCTACACGCTCACCGGCCGCGACGGCGCCACCACCCACACCGTCCTCGTCGGGGCGGCCGAGTCCGCGCGCGGGTCGGTCGCCGGCGTCCGCCTCGCCGGGCCGGCCGGCTTCCGCAAGGGCGGCAGCAAGGTGGCATTGGAGGTGATCGGCGCGGCTCCGGGCGCCCGCTTCGCCCTCCGTGGTCCCGGGATCTCGGGCGCCACCGTCGTCGTCGGCTCCGACGGCGTGCTGGCCCGCGTGGTGCGGCTGCCGCGCACGACCGGTGCGGCGACGTACGTCCTGACCGGCTCGGACGGCCGGGCCACCGGCCGGGTCCGCGTGCTCGGCAAGCGGACCCTCGCCGTGTCCACGCTCGCCAGCGACGGCCCCCGCACGCGGGTGCTGGTCCGTCGTCTCGCCGCAGGGGAGAAGGTGCGCCTGCGGATCGCCGGCACGACGGTCGCCACGGGTCGCGCCGACGCCAAGGGCAGGTTCCTCGCCCGCGTCGCGCTGCCCGGGGGGCGGGGTAAGGTCCGGATCCGGGCCGTCGGGCAGTTCGCCGCCCTGCGCTCCGGCTCGACGACGGTGGCGTCGCGATGACGGCCCGCGCCGTGCACCGCGTGCTCGTCGCGCTGCTGCTGGTCCTCGCTCCCGCGGTCGCCCTCGGGGCGGCGTCCCCGGCCGGCGCCGCGACCTGCGCCTCCGCGGGCGGGGTGAGCGTGGTCGTCGACTATCGCGAGCTCGGCGGCAGCATGGTCACCGCCTGTGCAGCGGACGGGGGCGGCAAGAGCGCCGCGGCGATCTTCGCCTCGGTCGGGGTCGGCATCACCTACGCCACCCGTCAGCCCGGCTTCGTGTGCCGGATCAACGGCGTCCCCGCGAGCGACCCGTGCGTCAACACCTCCCCGCCCAACGCCTACTGGGGCATGTGGTGGGCCGACGGGTCGAAGGCGGCGTGGACCTACTCCTCCTCCGGCGTCGGCTCGCAGACGGTGCCGGCGGGCGGCTCGGTGGCGTGGTCGTGGCAGCAGGACCGCTCGGCCGGCTCCAACGTCCCGCCGGGCATCGCGCCCCCGGTGACGAAGACCGCGACCCCGTCGCCCTCCCCGTCCCCGTCGTCCCCGACGCCGTCGCCCTCGCAGGGCACCTCCCCGAGCGCCTCGCCCAGCACCGGCGGCTCCGCCGGGTCCGGCGGCGGATCGGGTGGATCCGGCGCCTCGGGCGGCGGCTCGCAGCCCAGCGGCCCCGCCACCAACTCCGGTGGCTCCGGGGGTGGCTCGAGCCCGTCGGCGTCATCGTCCCCGAGCGCGTCCGGCGACCCCTCCGCGCCCGCACTGGACAGTGAGTCTCCAGGAGACTCACGGCGCAGCGAGGGTCCCGACGGTGCCGGCGACGGATCGGGCGAGGGGTCGGACAAGGGGTCGGACAAGGGGTCGGACAAGGACTCCGACACGTTGTCCGACAAGGAGTCGGCCAAGGGGGCGAAGGGGTCCGGGCGCGGTGAGTCTCCCGGAGACTCAACGTCCAGCGCCGACGGCGAGGCCTCCGACGGCCAGGCGCCGGGTGCGTCCTCCGAGGCGGCCACGCCCAGCGCCGACGCGCCCACGCGGGTGCCGGCCGCCCTCACCTGGGGCGTGCTCGGCTTGCTCGGGGTCGCGATCGCGGTCGGTGCAATCGTGACGCGCCGCCGACGGGGGGTCTGACACCTGTGACCGGATCGGCGGCGCTGCCGCGTGACCTGCACCCGCTCGCCTGGTGGACCTGGGCGATCGGGCTGGCCACTGCTGCCTCGCTCACCACCAACCCGCTGCTGCTGCTCCTCGTCATGGGGTCGGCGACGGTGGTCGTGATGGCGCGCCGATCCGGTCATCCCTTCGGTCGATCGTTCCGGCTCTACGTCCTCCTGGCGCTGCTGACCGTGGTGCTGCGCGTCGTCTTCCGCATCGTCTTCGGCGGGCAGGAGGTCGGCCACGTCCTGCTCGACCTGCCGGAGGTGCCGCTGCCCGACTGGGCGGCGGGCGTCCGGCTGCTCGGGCCGGTGACCAGCGAGGCCCTCCTCGCCGGCCTCTACGACGGGCTCCGGCTGGCCACGATCATCCTGTGCGTCGGCGCCGCGAACTCGCTGGCCAACCCCAAGCGCCTGCTCGCGTCGGTGCCGCCCGCGCTCTACGAGATCGGCACCGCCCTCGTCGTCGCGGTGACGATCTTCCCCCAGCTCGCCGACAGCGCCCGCCGCGTCCGCGCCGCGCAGGCGCTCCGCGGCGGCGCGACCTCGGGCGTCGGGCGGCTCCGCCGCTTCCTGGTGCCGGTGCTCGAGGACGCTCTCGAACGCTCCCTTGCCCTGGCCGCCGGGATGGACGCCCGCGGCTACGGCCGCTCGGGCGGCGCGACGGCCCGGGAGCGATGGACGACCGGCTCCCTGCTCCTGTTCGCCCTCACCGGCATCTGCGTCGGCACGTACGCCTGGCTCGACCCCACCGCGCCCCGCGTCCTCGCGCTCCCGATGCTGGCGGCGGGCGCGAGCGTCGCGGTGCTCGGCATGGTCAGCTCCGGGCGCCGCGTGCACCGCACCCGCTACCGCCCCGACCCGTGGCGCGGGCCCGAGCTCGTCACCGCGGGCGTGGGCGTCGCCGTCGCCGTGCTGGCCTGGTACGTGAGCCGCACGGAGGTCGCGGTCGCCTACCCCGGTGTGGACGTCGCGCCCTACCTCTCGCCGCTCGCCTTGGTGCTCGGCGTCCTCGGCACGCTCCCGGCCGTGACCACCCCGGTGCCTGCCACGGCCCCCGTACGACGCGAGGCGGCCGCATGAGCGCGCCACGCACCCCTGGTGCCGGGGTCATCGAGCTGCGCGACGTCGGCTTCCGCTACGACCGGCGCCAGGTGCTGGCCGGCGTCGACCTGAGCCTCGAGGAGGGCGAGCTGGTGCTCGTCTCGGGGCGCACGGGGGTGGGCAAGTCGACGCTCCTGGGCGTCGTCACGGGGCTGGTCCCGCGCTTCACCGGCGGGGTGCTCACCGGGGACGTCCTGCTCGACGGACGCAGCATCGTCGAGCAGCCGCCGCGCGAGCGGGCGCACCTCGTCGGCTACGTCGGGCAGGACCCGCTCGCCGGGTTCGTCGCCGACACCGTCGAGGAGGAGCTCGCCTACGGCATGGAGCAGCTCGGCACCGCTCCCGAGACGATGCGACGCCGCGTGGAGGAGACCCTCGACCTGCTGGGGATCGCCGACCTCCGGGCCCGCGACCTCCGTACGCTCTCCGGTGGCCAGCAGCAGCGGGTCGCGATCGGCGCGGTCCTCACCACCAGCCCGCGGGTGCTGGTCCTCGACGAGCCGACCTCCGCGCTCGACCCGACCGCCGCCGAGGACGTCCTCGCGACGATCACCCGGCTCGTGCACGACCTGGGCCTGACGGTCCTACTGGCCGAGCACCGGCTCGAGCGGGTCGTGCCCTTCGCCGACCGGATCTGCCTGGTGACGGGGGACGGAGGCATCCGCGTCGACGACCCCCAGGTGGTGCTCGCCGACTCGCCGGTCGCACCACCGCTGGTGGAGCTCGGCCGCCTGGCCGGCTGGGAACCCCTCCCGCTCACCGTGCGCGACGCGCGGCGGCGTGCCCGCTCGCTCCCCGAGCTCACCCCCGCCGTGCCAGTGCCGCAGCCCGCCGCCGACCCCCTCCTCGTCGCGCGCGGGGTCACCGTCGTCCACGGCTCCCACGTCGCCGTGCGCGAGGTGGACCTGACGCTGTCCTCGGGCCGGGTCACCGTCCTCATGGGGCGCAACGGGTCGGGCAAGTCCAGTCTGATCTGGGCGCTCCAGGGCTCCGGCAAGCGACGGGCGGGCTCGGTGGACGTCGCGGGCGAGGACCCCGCCACGCTCGCGCCCGCGGCGCGGCGTACCCACGTCGGGCTGGTGCCGCAGACCGCCGCCGACCTGCTCTACCTGGAGACCGTCGCCGAGGAGTGCGCGGCGGCAGACACCGGTGCCGACGCCGGTCCCGGCACCTGCCGCGCGCTCCTCGACCGCCTCGCCCCGGGGATCGACGAGACGATCCACCCCCGTGACCTGTCGGAGGGGCAGCGTCTCGCGCTCGCGCTCGCCGTCGTGCTCGCCGCGCGGCCGCCCGTCGTGCTGCTCGACGAGCCGACCCGCGGCCTCGACTACGCCGGCAAGTCCGAGTTGGCCCGCATCGTCGCGGGCCTCGCCGCCGACGGCCACGCCGTCCTGCTGGCGACGCACGACGTGGAGTTCGCCGCGCACGTCGCCGACAAGGTGGTCGTGATGGCCGAGGGGGAGGTCGTGTCGAGCGGTCCGCCGC
Organism: Nocardioides sp. Z24_21; assembly: GCF_058134345.1. Taxonomy (NCBI): domain Bacteria; kingdom Bacillati; phylum Actinomycetota; class Actinomycetes; order Propionibacteriales; family Nocardioidaceae; genus Nocardioides; species Nocardioides sp. Z24_21. The sequence goes on along the minus strand of NZ_JBYTTH010000001.1, from coordinate 356,437 downwards.
GCCGGGTGCTGGCCGAGTCACCGTCGTTCGCCCCGCAGGTCACCAAGGTGCTCGGCCCGCCGTGGCTGGTCGTCGAGGAGGTCGCGGCCGCCCTGGCCGACCGCGCGGCCACGCGCGACGGCATGGGGGAGGGCCCGTGAGCACCGTCGACCGGCCCCGGTCCGACGTCGCGTCCGGGGTCGCCCTGCCCATCGGGCCGCGCACGGCGGCCGTGCTGATCCTGGCCTCCGTCGCGGGGCTGATGATGCTGTGCTGGCCACTGCTGCTGGAGGTGCAGCCCGGGGAGCGGGTCGAGCCGCCGTTCCTCTTCCTCGCGCTGCTCCCGCTCGTGATGGTCGTCGTCCTCGCGGAGATGGGGGAGGGCGGCATGGACGCGCGCGTCCTCGCCGTTCTGGGCGTGCTGTCCGCCATCAACGCCGTGATGCGGGCGCTCGGCGCGGGGACGGGCGGCATCGAGCTGGTGTTCTTCCTGCTGGTGCTGGGTGGACGGGTGTTCGGGCCGGGGTTCGGGTTCGTGCTCGGGTGCACCTCGATCTTCGCTTCGGCGCTGCTGACCGCCGGGGTCGGCCCGTGGCTGCCGTTCCAGATGATCTGCTCGGCCTGGGTCGGCATGGGCGCGGGCCTGCTGCCCCGCCGGGTCGGCGGTCGTGCCGAGATCGCGATGCTGGTGGTCTACGCGGTCGTCGCGTCCTACCTCTTCGGCATGCTGATGAACCTCAGCTTCTGGCCGTTCGCGCTCGGCATCGTCGTCCCCGGCCACGAGGGCTCGCTCGCCTACGTCGCCGGCGCGCCACTGCTCGAGAACGCCCACCGGTTCCTCGTCTACACGCTCCTCACCTCCACCGGCAGCTGGGACACCGGTCGCGCCATCACGACCGGCATCGCGATCGTGGTGCTGGGCCCGGCGATCCTCACCACGCTGCGCCGGGCGGCTCGCCGCGCCGTCGTACGTCCGGGCTGAGCAGCGCGGCCGGGTCAGCGCCGGGTCAGTGCTGGGTCAGGGTCGGACGCGGACGATGCGGTCGTCGGCCGGGGTCGGCTGGCCCCGCCCGTCGCGGTTGGAGGTGGTGACCCAGAGCAGGCCGTCGGGCGCCGCGGCGACGGTGCGCAGCCGGCCGAACTCCTCGGTGAGGAACGCGCGGGGCTTGGCCGCCTCGCCGTCCTCGGCGACCGCGATGCGCCACAGGCGCTGGCCGCGGAGACCGGCCATCCAGAGGTGCCCATCGGCGAACGCCAAGCCGCTCGGCGAGGCCTGGTCGACGGGCCAGACCACCTGCGGGTCGACGTAGTCCGGGTCGTCGCCGGCCCCCTCGATGCGGGGCCAGCCGTAGTTGCCGCCCTTCTCGACGAGGTTGAGCTCGTCCCACTCCGAGTCGCCGAACTCCGAGGCCCACAGCCGGCCCTCGTCGTCCCAGGCCAGGCCCTGGACGTTGCGGTGGCCCAGCGACCAGACGGGGGAGTCGGGGTCGGGGTTGCCCGGCGCCGGGTCGCCGTCGGGAGTGATCCGGAGGATCTTGCCGGCCAGGCTCTCGGGGTCCTGGGCGAGGTCGGGGTCACCCGTCTCGCCGGTCGTCACGTAGAGGTGGCCGTCGGGGCCGAACGCGATCCGGCCGCCGTCGTGGATGAACCCGGCCGGGATGCCGTCGAGGACGACCGTCGGGCTGCCGAGCCGGGTGCCGTCGAGCCGGGCCTTGACGACGCGGTTGTCGGTGGCGGTGGTCAGGTAGAGGAAGAGCGTGTGGTCGGAGTCGAAGTCCGGCGACACGGCGACGCCGAGCAGCCCGGCCTCGCCCTGGGGGGCGGCGTCCGCGATCGTTCCGAGCGTGGTGACCTCGCCGCCCTCGTCGATGCCGAGGACCCGGCCGGAGATGCGCTCGGTGACCACGGCGGTGCCGTCGGGCAGGAAGTCAGCCCCCCACGGCACTTCCAGGTCCTCCACCAGGGTGTCGACGACCTCGGGCCGGCCCGACGACGCCCCGGACGTGGACTCCGAGCCGGGCGCCTCGGTGGGCGTCGGCTGCTCGGGCAGGTCCGTCGGCTGGGTGGTGCGCGGCATCGGGTCGGGCTCGGTGCTCGCGCAGCCCGCGGTGACGCCGAGCGCCAGGACCAGCGAGCTGAGGAGCAGTCGCGATCTCAGGGGGCTGCTCGTCATGTCGCCAGTGTGCCGGGTGCTGTCCAATGCTCACCGCCGCCACCGTCGCGGCGGCCGGGCGTCCCGCTGGGGGCGGACCCGGACCGGGTGGCTCCGACAGATGCCGCCACCACGCAGGCGATGGCCAGCCACTGGAGCGGCGAGAGGTGCTCCTGCAGCACCACGATCGCTGCGAGGGCCGCGGCTGCGGGCTCGAGGCTCATCAGGATCCCGAAGACCGCGGGACGCAGGCTGCGCAGCGCGATCAGCTCGCAGCTGTAGGGGATGACCGAGCTGAGCAGTCCCACCAGCGCTCCGAGGAGCAGCAGACGGCCGTCCCACAGTGACGTACCGGCGCTCATCAGGGCGGGCAGGGCCATCCCCGCGGCGGCGACGACGCTGGCCACGGCGAGCCCGTCGAGCCCGTCCCACCGGCGGCCGGTGCTCGCGCTGAGCAGGATGTACGCCGCCCAGGCCGCGCCGGCGAGCAGGGCGCAGGCCACGCCGAGCAGGTCGAGGCCCGTGCGCTCGATGCCGAGGAGCGCGACCCCGGCACCGGCCAGGCCGACCCAGACGAGGTCGCGGGCGCGCCGCGACCCGAGGATGGCGAGCGACAACGGCCCGATGAACTCGATCGTCACCGCGATCCCCAGCGGGATCCGGGACATGGACTGGTAGATCGCCCAGTTCATCGTGGCGAGGCTGGCGCCGAACCCGAGCACGACCAGCCAGTCCCGGCGCGTGCGGCCGGTGAGCCGGGGGCGGGTGATGGCGCCGAGCACCAGCGCGCTGGTGACCAGGCGCAGCCACACCATCGAGGTCGGCGAGATCTCGTCGAACAGCCCCTTGGCGATCGCCGCGCCGAGCTGCACGGACAGGATGCCCACGAGCACCAGGCCGACCGGCCCGAGCAGGGCGCTGCTGGGTCGCCGGGTCACCCGGCCACCCTATTCAGCCGTCGTCATTCAGTGGGCTCGTCGGCCGCGAGGCTGGCGAGGGCCCGGCGCGCGTGCCGCTGCTCGGCGGCGAAGTAGTCCAGGCCCCAGTCGGCCACGAGCGAGGGGAACCGGAACGGCTCGCCGGGCCCGTCGGAGCCCCTCAGCGCCGCGCGTACGTGGGCGAGGTCCCACGCGGCCTGCTGCAGCTCGTCGATGTAGTCGCGCAGCATCTGCCTGGTCTGGTGCGGCTCGCTCACGTGGCCGATGAGCAGGCGCAGCAGGACCGTGTGCTTGAGGACCGGGAAGCCGGCGGGCGTCTGGTCCATCCAGGTGCGCAGCGCCGTCCGCCCGGCGTCGGTGATCGCGTACGACGTCACCTCCCGTCCGCCTTCGGGGCGGACGTCGGCGCGGACGAGGCCCCGGTCGGTGAGGCGGTGCAGCTCGGTGTAGATCTGGCTCATCGCCGGCGAGACCCAGTAGAAGCGCAGCGTGATGTCTGCGCGCTGCTTGATCTCGTAGCCCGTCAGCTCGTCGCCGAACGTGAGGAGGCCGAGGATCGCGTAGCCGGTCACCGGAAGGTCTTGACTCATGATGCTCCGAGAGTAGTGTTCCTAATCGGAATAGTCATCGTCCCGCACCCGGAGGTTCACCGTGTCGCGCACCCTGCTCATGGTCGGAACCCGCAAGGGCATGTGGCTCGGGACCTCGGACGAGTCCCGACAGTCGTGGGACTGGACGGGCCCGCACTTCCCGATGGAGGAGGTCTATTCCGTCATGGCCGACACCCGGGGGAGTGCGCCGCGGTTGCTGGCAGGGGCCTCGTCGAGCTGGCTCGGACCGCAGGTCTGGCGCTCCGACGACCTCGGCGAGACGTGGGACGAGACGCCCAACGGGGCCGTCCGCTTCCCGGAGGACACGGGCGCCACCGTGGCCCGGGTGTGGCAGCTGCAGCCTGGACCCTCCCGCGACGGCGGCGACGACGTGGTGTGGGCGGGCACCGAGCCCGGTGCGATCTTCCGTTCCGAGGACCGCGGCGAGACGTTCTCGCTGGTGCGCGGTCTGTGGGACCACCCGCACCGCGCGGAGTGGAACGCGGGCTTCGGCGGTCAGGCCTTCCACACGATCCTGCCGCACCCGGACGACCCCTCGCGCGTGCTGGCCGCACTGTCCACCGGCGGTGTCTACGCGAGCGCCGACGGCGGCGAGACCTGGCAGCCCTCCAACACCGGGGTGAAGGCAGAGTTCTTCCCCGGCGAGCGCAACTACCCCGAGTTCGGCCAGTGCGTGCACAAGGTCGCCCGGGACGCCGCCGACCACGAGCGGCTCTACCTGCAGAACCACGGTGGCGTCTACCGCTCCGACGACGGCGGCGCCTCGTGGCAGGACATCGCCCCGGGGCTGCCCACGGAGTTCGGCTTCGCCATGGTCGCCCACCCGCACCGCGGCGACACCGCCTACAACTTCCCCATCACCGCCGCCGAGGCCCGGTGGCCCGTCGACGGGCGCGCCCGGGTCTACCGCACCACCGATGCCGGCTCGTCGTGGGAGCCGCTGGGCGACGGCGTCCTGCCCGACGGCTACTACACCGCCGTCATGCGCGACGCCATGTGCGTCGACGACCACGACGTCCCGGGTCTCTACTTCGGCGGCCGCAACGGCGGCGTCTGGGCCTCGCCCGACGAGGGAGCATCCTGGCTGGAGATCCACAAGGACCTGCCGGACGTGCTCGTGGTCCGCGCCGCGAAGCTCCCCTGACGCAGCCGCGCCCTCTGCCGGGCACGCGCAGGCCGTCCCACCCACGCCCGCCCCGGCCCTCTCCCACGCCGCACTGGGCATTGAGTCTCTGAGCGACTCAAGGCTCAAGGCGCGTTCCGCGGCGCGCGCCGAACGCGCCGCTGCGCCGTGAGTCCGTCAGAGACTCAGGGTCCAGTCCGGCCGAGGCGGACTGTGGGCGGTCGCCCGGGGTGGGCCGGGGAACGTCCACAGGGGCGGGCGTTCGGGCCAGTTCGGGGGCCGCTGTGGAGGGCGCGCCGGTCCTGTCGGTCGCCGGCCGTGTGATGGAGCGACGAGGCGATCACGACCAGGAGGCCGGGGATGGGAATGGGGAGCGGGAGCACGACGTGGCGCGACGACGCGTCCAGCGCGGAGATGGCGGAGTGGACCGAGCAGGAGTGGGAGTGGTTCGAGATGGGGCCGTTCGACGGCGGGATACCCGGCCTGGTCCGCCGGGTCAGGCGGATCCTGGAGGTCTCCCAGCGCGGGCTGGCCGCGCTGATCGACGTCTCGCAGTCGGTGGTGGCGCGGTGGGAGACCGGGCGCACCAGTCCGCGGGCGTGCGTGCTGCACGAGCTGCTCAGGATGGCCGGCCTCACCGTGACCTATCGCGACGAGGAGACGGGGGAGGAGGTGACGCCGATGCGGGACGACGGAGCCCGCACGCACGGCGGGAGCCGGTTCCCCGCCCACGCCGACCTGAGGGCGACCGGGTGGTGGACCCCGCGACCGCTGATGACGACGATGGTCGAGTACCACCGTGCGCGCGACCGCTCGCGGGCGCGGCGGGACCCGTCGATCCGAGCCACGACGTGCCCGTTCTGGCGACGCCTCCTGCGCTTGGTCCACGGCACCCCGGACGACCACCCGTCGGTGTGGCAGCTGGCCGCCGAGGCCGAGCATCTCGACGAACGTCGTGAGGAGCGCCTCGGCGTCCCGGTGAGACACCGTGCACGGCCCCGAGAGAGGGCTACTAGCCTGACGGCATGACGCACGCAGCCGACGGACCCGACATCAAGCCCCGCAGTCGCGACGTCACAGACGGGCTCGAGAAGGCCGCGGCCCGGGGCATGCTGCGGGCGGTCGGCATGGGCGACGACGACTGGGAGAAGCCCCAGATCGGCGTCGCGTCCAGCTGGAACGAGATCACCCCCTGCAACCTCTCCCTCGACCGGCTGGCCAAGGCGGTCAAGAACGGGGTGCACGCGGCGGGCGGCTTCCCGCTGGAGTTCGGCACGATCTCGGTGTCCGACGGCATCTCGATGGGCCACGAGGGCATGCACTTCTCGCTGGTGAGCCGCGAGGTCATCGCCGACTCCGTGGAGACCGTGATGATGGCCGAGCGCCTCGACGGCTCCGTCCTGCTCGCCGGGTGCGACAAGTCGCTGCCGGGCATGCTGATGGCTGCCGCGCGCCTCGACCTGGCCAGCGTCTTCCTCTACGCCGGGACGATCATGCCCGGGCAGGTCGACGGCAAGGACGTCACCATCATCGACGCCTTCGAGGCGGTCGGCGCGTGCCTGGCCGGCAAGATCAGCCGCGAGAAGGTCGACGAGATCGAGCGGGCCATCTGTCCCGGCGAGGGCGCGTGCGGAGGCGCCTACACCGCCAACACGATGGCCAGCGTCGCCGAGGCGCTCGGCATGTCGCTGCCGGGCAGCTCGAGCCCGCCGGCCGTCGACCGCCGCCGCGACGGCTTCGCCCACAAGTCCGGCGAGGCCGTGGTCAACATGCTGCGACAGGGCATCACCGCCCGCCAGATCATGACCCGCCCGGCCTTCGAGAACGCCATCGCGATGGCCATGGCGCTCGGCGGCTCCACCAACGCCGTGCTCCACCTCCTCGCGATCGCCCGCGAGGCCGAGGTCGACCTGACCCTCGACGACTTCACCCGCATCGGCCGCAACGTCCCGCACCTGGCCGACATGAAGCCGTTCGGCCGCTTCGTGTGGACCGACTTCGACCGCGTCGGCGGCATCCCGGTGCTGCTGCGCGCGCTGCTCGACGCCGGGCACCTGCACGGCGACGTCCTCACCTGCACCGGCAAGACGATGGCGGAGAACCTCGCCGACCTCGACCCCAAGCCGCTCGACGGCGAGATCCTGCGCCAGCTCGACCGCCCGATCCACGCCACCGGCGGCCTGACCATCCTCAAGGGCTCGCTCGCGCCCGAGGGGGCGGTCGTCAAGAGCGCAGGCTTCGACGACTCCACCTTCACCGGCACGGCCCGGGTCTTCGACGGCGAGCGCAAGGCACTCGACGCGCTCGCCGAGGGCACGATCACCGCCGGCGACGTCGTGGTGATCCGCTACGAAGGTCCCAAGGGCGGCCCGGGCATGCGCGAGATGCTCGCCATCACCGGCGCGATCAAGGGCGCCGGCCTCGGCAAGGACGTCCTGCTGATCACCGACGGCCGGTTCTCCGGCGGCACCACCGGGCTCTGCGTGGGCCACATCGCGCCGGAGGCCAGCGACGGCGGACCGATCGCGTTCCTGCGCGACGGCGACCAGATCACACTCGACGTGGCCAACATGACCCTCGACGTGCACGTCGACGAGACCGAGCTGGCGGCGCGCGCCGAGGGCTGGGAGCCGCTGCCGCCGAAGTACACCCGCGGGGTGCTCGGCAAGTACCGCAAGGTGGTCCAGAGCGCCGCGCACGGGGCGGTCTGCTACTGACGTCGAGACGGGCGGGGGCGGCGGATAGGTTGCGGGCGTGATGACCGCAGCAGAGCTCGACGCCGCCGACCCGCTCGCCCGCTTCCGGGACCGGTTCGTCGGTGCCGCGAGCGACCTCGTCTACTTCGACGGCAACTCCCTGGGGCGTCCCGTCGCCGCCACGGCCGACCGGCTGGTCTCCTTCGTGGAGCAGGACTGGGGCGGGCGCCTGATCCGCGGCTGGGACGAGCAGTGGATGCAGCTGCCGACGACCCTAGGCGACGACCTGGCCCGCACCTGCCTGGGCGCGGGCGCCGGCCAGACCGCCATCGGTGACTCCACCACGGTGTGGCTCTACAAGCTGATGCGGGCCGCGGTCGACCACGCCGTGCGCACCGACCCGGCTCGCACGGAGATCGTCGTCGACACCGACAACTTCCCGACCGACCGCTACGTCGCCGAGGGCATCGCCGCCGAGCGCGGGCTGACCCTGCGCTGGATCGAGGTCGACACCGCCGAGGGCGTCACCGCCGACCAGCTCCGCGAGGCGGTCGGTGAGCGCACCGCGCTGGTCGTGCTCAACCACGTCGCCTACCGCTCGGCCTGGCTGGCCGACGCCGCCGAGCTCACCCGCATCAGCCACGACGCCGGCGCGCTGGTGCTGTGGGACCTGTGCCACTCGGCCGGCGCCGTGCCCGTGGCCCTCGACGCGTGGGACGTCGACCTGGCCGTCGGCTGCACCTACAAGTACCTCAACGGCGGGCCCGGCTCGCCCGCGTTCGGCTACGTCAACGCCCGTCTCCACGACGAGCTCACCCAGCCGATCCAGGGCTGGATGGGCCACGCCGACCCGTTCCTGATGGGCCCCGGCTACACCCCGGCACCCGGGATCCGCAGGTTCATCTCCGGCACCCCGCCGATCCTGGGCATGGTCGCGATGCAGAGCATGCTCGAGCTCGTCGAGGACGCCGGCATCGAGGCGGTCCGCGCCAAGTCCGTCGCGCTGACGTCGTACGCCGTCGAGCTGGCCGACGCGTCCCTGCCCGAGGTCACCCTCGCCTCGCCCCGCGACCCGGCCCGCCGCGGCGGCCACGTGACCCTGCACCACGACCGGATGCGCGAGGTCACCGCGCTGCTGTGGCAGCGCGACGTCATCCCCGACTACCGCGACCCGGGCGGGCTGCGCATCGGGCTCTCGCCCCTGTCGACGTCCTTCGAGGAGGTCGAGCGCGGCGTCGCCGCGGTCGCCGAGGCCCTGCGGGAGACCGCGCGATGAGCGGCACCCCGAGGACCAACGCCCACGGCCAGCGCATCGGTCGACCGGTCGAGTGGGCCCCCGCCGCCCCGCCCGACCCCGCCGTGGTGCTCGCGGGACAGGGCGTGCGCCTCGAGCCCGCCGGCCCCCAGCACGTCGACGACCTCTACGCGTCCTTGTGCGGCGAGGCCGACGAGCCGATCTGGACCTACCTGGCGTGGGAGCGCCCGCGCGACCGCGACGAGCTCGCCGCCATCGTCGCGGAGGGCGGCGCCGACCCGGGCCGGGTGATGTACGCGATCGTCCCCGTCGAGACCGGCCGGGCAGCGGGATTCTGCTCCCTGATGCGCATCGACCCCGCGATGGGCACGATCGAGGTGGGCGCCATCGCGTTCGGCCGCCAGCTCCAGCGCAGCCGCGCCGCCACCGAGGCGATGGCGCTCCTCATGCGCCACGCGTTCGACGACCTCGGCTACCGCCGCTACGAGTGGAAGTGCGACAGCCTGAACGCCCCCTCGCGCCGGGCCGCCATCCGGCTGGGGTTCATCTGGGAGGGCCGGTTCCGCAACGCCGTGGTCGTCAAGGGACGCAACCGCGACACCGACTGGTTCTCGATCACCGACCGCGAGTGGCCGCGTGTGCGCCAGGCCCTCGCCGACTGGCTCGACGACCGCAACTTCGACGCCATGGGGCGCCAGCGCGTCCGCCTGGCCGCCCGTCCGCCCGAGCCCGCCGCCCCCCAGGAGCAGTGACATGGACCAGCGCCTCAGCTTCATCACCCTCGTCGTGGGCGACCTCGAGGTGACCCGAAAGTTCTACGTCGACGGCCTCGGCTGGGAGCCCGAGCTCCACGAGGTCGGTGAGGTGCTGATGTTCCGGGTCGCCGACAAGGTCGTGCTGAGCCTCTGGGCCGAGTCGTTCTTCGTCGAGGAGGTGGGCAAGACGCCGACGCGCGGTGGCGTGCCGCCGATCACCCTGGCCCACAACCTCGCCACCAGGGCGGGCGTGGACACCGTGCTGGAGCAGGCACGCACGGCCGGAGCGGCGCACGTACGGGAGGCCACCGAGCGCGAGTGGGGCGGCTACTCCGGCTACTTCGCCGACCCCGACGGATTCCGCTGGGAGGTCGCCTACAACCCCGGCGCGATCGGGCAGTCGGTGCTCCCGTGAGCGCACCCACCACCGCGACCCCGGACCACGCCGTCCCCGGCTGGGACGACTACTTCCTCGGCATCGCCGACGCAGTGGCCGCTCGGGCCAAGTGCACGCGCCGCCGCGTCGGCGCCGTCCTGACCATCGAGCACCGCATCATCGCCACCGGCTACAACGGCGCGGCGCCGGGGGAGGACGACTGCCTGGGCGGGGCCTGCCCGCGCGGCCAACTGGGCTACGACGACGTGCCCGGCCTCGGGGACTACGACCGCCCCGGCACGCCCGGCTTCTGCATCGCCATCCACGCCGAGGTCAACGCCCTGCTCTTCGCGACCAGGGACACCAAGGGGGCGACCGCCTACATCACCGATCCGCCGTGCCCGGGCTGCCGCAAGGCGCTCGCCGCGGCGGGCGTGGTGCGCGCGGTGTGGCCAGGCGGCGAGCACGACCGCGAGGGCCTCACGGCCTGGGGTCGGTGACGGCGCTGGGCCTTGAGTCTCCAGGAGACTCAAGGTCGAGGGACTCCTCCCTGGCCTCCTCCGTGGACTCCTCCGCGGCCTTCTCCCTGGCCTCCGCCCTGGCCTTCTCCTCGGCCCGGCGCCGGCGCTTCACCTCGCCGCGGGCGAGGAAGAACGCGATGAGCACCGGCACCAGCACCTGGCGGACCGGCTCGGTCCACGCCGGCAGCGACGGCAGCGACGGGAGGTCGATGTCGGGCCACGGGATCGACGGCAGGGTGATGTCGGGCCAGGGGATCGACGGCAGGTCGGGCCAGGGGATCGACGGCAGCGAGATGTCGGGCCAGGGGATGTCCAGGCTCGGCCAGGGCACCAGGCTCAGCAGCCAGACCAGCAGGACCGGCACCCCGACGCCGGCGGCCGCGATCGCCGTCTGCCGTGCGGTGTGGAGGTGGGGGTGGGCACCGATCCATTCGGCGCGCCTGGCCGCTCGTGACCCGGCCGCGGGCTCGAGGTCGGTGCCGCCGAGGCCCGTGTGCGCCTCGGCCTCTCCGTCGTGGAGGGTGACCCGGCGGGTGGGGCCGACGATCGCGCACCGCAGGCGCACGGCACCGTCCGCGCCCGTCGGCGCCAGGACGATCGTGTCGTCGGAGGTCTTCGTGCGCCCCACCTCGGTGCCGTCGCGGGTCCACGCCACCTCGCGGGTGAAGGCATGCTGCTCCACAGTGACGACGTGCTCGTGGCCGCCCTCGACGAGGTGCCAGCGTTCGATGTCCCCCATGGGATGGAATACTAGAGCATGCACTCCATGAAAGGGAGAGGTGACCGGTGGCCCGCACCGTAGACCCGGAGAAGCACCTGGCTCGCCGGCTGCTGATCATCGACGCTGCGCTGACCTGCTTCGCGGCCACGGGGTACGCCGGCACCTCGACCGCCGCCATCTGCCGGGAGGCCGGCATCGGCTCGGGCACCTTCTTCCACTACTTCCCGACCAAGCAGTCGCTGCTCCTGGCGATCCTGGAGCTCGGCACCGAGGAGACGCGGGAGTGGTTCGCCGCCCGGCCGGCCGACGAGGACCCGATGGCCGTCATCGAGGCGCACCTCGCGCACACCGCCGACGAGATGGCCGACCCCCGGCTCGCGGGCTTCGTCCGGGCGGTCGGGGCGGTGATGGGGGAGCGCGAGGTCGAGGCGGCGCTCGCCCGCGACACCCGCGTGCTGGAGGAGGGTCTCGGCCCCTGGGTCGCCCGCGCCCAGGCCGCGGGCCAGGCCCGCACCGACCTGTCGGCAGCCGACCTCACCGCCTGGCTGCTCGTCGTGGTCGACGGCTTCCTGGGGCGCCTCGCGGTGGATGAGTCGTTCACGGCGGCGGGGCAGCGCGAGGTGCTCATCGACACCGTCCGCCGCCTCCTCGCGCCGGGTCACGACCCCGTCAGCGCCGGGTGACCCAGACCAGCTCGCCGGAGTCCCACTTCGCCAGGGCGACCGGCACGAGGCGCCGCATCGCGTCCGTGCCCCCGAGCTCGGCGGCGTTGGTGGCGCCGTACTCCTGCCCCACGGCGTTGTTGTGCTCGTCGACCCGCGAGTCGTGGCGGGCGGACGAGCCGGACTCCTGCGCCGTGGCGATCGCCCGGGCGGTCTCCACCCCGAACCGTGCCGTCAGCACCGCCTGCCACATGAAGTGGCGCATCGCGTTGGCGCGGCCCGGCACGCCACGGCCCTGAGCCGCCGCGATCTGCAGGGCGGCCCGGGAGAGCCGCAGCACCTCGAGCGCGCCGGCGGGTCCGAGGCCGGCCTGCACCGCCGCCACGTAGAGCCGCGGCACCACGGTGCCGGCATGGATCGCCTGCCGCGCGATGTCGCCCAAAGCCATGGACACACAGTGCCAGACTGGTGCCATGGCCCGAGCACCCCTCTTCCCACGCCCGCTGCGCCCCGGCGACCGGATCGGGGTGACCGCCCCGTCGGCGGGCGTCGAGGGCGACGGCGTGGCGCGGATGGACTTCTGCGTCGACTGGCTGCGCGGGCGCGGCTACGAGGTGGAGGTCGGCGAGTTCCTGGTCGGGGGCGGGCTGACCGCCGGCCCGGCCCAGCAGCGCGCCGACGAGCTCACCCGGATGCTGGCCGATCCCGACATCGCGTGCGTCATCCCGCCGTGGGGCGGCGAGACCGCGATCGACCTCGTCGACCTGCTCGACTGGGACGCGCTCGCCGCGGCCGAGCCGACCTGGCTCGTCGGCTACTCCGACCTCTCGACCGTCCTCGTCCCGCTGACCACCCGCCTGGGCTGGGCCACGATCCACGGCGACAACCTCGCCGACACGCCGTACGCCGTCCCCGACGGGCTGCTGCACTGGCTCGACCTGGCCGGCGGGCCCGGTCCGTTCGTGCAGCGCGACTCCGGGCTGGTCACCGACTGGGTGCGCTTCGAGCAGGACCCCCGGGCGACCGAGTGGACCCACGTGGGCACCGGGTCGTGGCAGGTCGAGGGCGGCGGATCGCTCGACGTGTCCGGGCGGCTGATCGGCGGCTGCATCGAGACGGTCGCCAACCTCGCCGGCACGCCGTACGGCGACGTGCGGGCCTGGGCCGAGGGCCTCGACGAGCCGACGATCGTCTACCTCGAGGCGTGCGAGGACCACGCTGTCGACATCTGCCGCTTCCTCCACGGCCTCCGGCTGGCGGGCTGGTTCGACCGGGCGGCCGCGGTGCTCGTCGGCCGCACGGGCGCGCCCGACCACCCCGACCTCACCCAGCGCGAGGCCGTGCTCGATGCCCTGGGCCGTCTCGACCTGCCGATCGTGTGGGACCTCGAGATCGGGCACGTGCCGCCCCACCTGCCCCTGGTCAACGGCGCCCTGGCGCGCGTCGTCGTCGACGACGCCACCCACGAGATCACCCAGACCCTGGCCTGAGCCGACGGGGGTGGTCGCCGTCGGTGCCGAGTGGCAGGGTCGGGCCCATGAGCGATCCGAAGGCACGACTCAGCCACGACGACATCCTCGCCGCCGGCCTCGACGACTGGCGCAAGGTCCTCCACCGCATCAAGGCACGCTTCCGCACCGGCGACTTCGCCACCGGCCTCGAGCTGGTCGACCGGATCGGTGCGGCCGCCGAGGAGGCCGGCCACCACCCCGACGTCACGCTGACCTATCCGGAGGTCGTCGTGACGCTGAGCAGCCACGACGTCGGAGGCATCACCAGCCGTGACCTCGACCTGGCCGGGCGGATCAGCGAGCTGGCCGCCGAGCTCGGAGCGGTGGCCGACGTCTCCGGGCTCACCGAGATCGAGCCGGCGCTCGACACGGCCTCCGCCGAGCGGCTCGGCGACTTCTACGCCGCCCTGCTCGGCGCGCAGGCCGGCCCCGGTGGGGTCGTCGACCCGAGCGGGCAGGTGCCCGGGGTGTGGTTCCAGACGCCCGACGGGGATGGCGGGGCGCCACTGCCCGAGCGCGACCACGAGCAGCGCTGGCACCTCGACGTGTGGGTGCCGCACGACGAGGCCGAGCGGCGGCTTCAGGCCGTGCTCGACGCCGGCGGGCGCCTCGTGAGCGACGCCGACGCCCCGGCGTTCTGGGTCGTGGAGGACGCCGACGGCAACCGGTCGTGCATCTGCACGCCGCTGGAGCGCGGCTGAACGACGCCTGTTCTCCACATCGCGAGACTCGCGTTCCGAATGGTGGGACGCCTGTCACACTTGCTTGACGCCGGACCACCCCGGCGACGACGGTATGTCGCATGCGCACCGAGATTCTTGTACGCACGCGACGCGTGAGCTGACGGCCACCGGCCCAACGCACGCGCGTCACCCCTCGTCGCCCACCGGGCCGAGGGGTTTTTTCATGGCCCAGAGCCGACGTAGACGCAGCAGGAGAGAGAAGGACATGACGCAGCAGGGCGGACAGGGAAGCGGACCGGTCACGGGCGCACAGAGCCTGGTGACGTCCCTCGAGGCGGCCGGCGTGACCGACATCTTCGGCATCCCGGGCGGTGCGATCCTCCCGGCCTACGACCCGCTCATGGACTCCACCCGCATCCGGCACATCCTGGTCCGGCACGAGCAGGGCGCCGGCCACGCCGCGCAGGGCTACGCCGCGGCCACCGGCCGGGTGGGCGTGTGCATGGCGACCTCGGGTCCGGGCGCGACCAACCTGGTCACGCCCCTCGCCGACGCCTACATGGACTCGGTGCCGATGGTCGCGGTGACCGGGCAGGTGGGTGCCTCGATGATCGGCACCGATGCCTTCCAGGAGGCCGACATCCGGGGCATCACGATGCCGATCACCAAGCACAACTTCCTGGTGACCGACCCCGCCGACATCCCGCGCACCGTCGCCGAGGCGTTCCACATCGCCTCGACCGGTCGGCCCGGCCCGGTGCTGGTCGACGTGGCCAAGTCGGCGCTGCAGGCCCCGACGACGTTCGCCTGGCCCGACGAGCTCCACCTGCCGGGCTACCGCCCGGTGACCATCCCGCACCCCAAGCAGATCAAGGAGGCGGTGCGCCTCATCCGCGAGGCCAAGCGTCCCGTCCTCTACGTCGGCGGTGGCGTGATCCGGGCCCGCGCGTCGCGCGAGCTCGCCCAGCTCGCCGCCCTGACCGGCATCCCCGTCGTGACCACGCTGATGGCGCGCGGCGCGTTCCCCGACAGCCACCCCCAGCACCTCGGCATGCCCGGCATGCACGGCACCGTGGCCGCGGTCGCGGGGCTGCAGAAGAGCGACCTGATCATCAGCCTGGGTGCGCGCTTCGACGACCGGGTCACCGGCAACCTCGACTCCTTCGCCCCGGGCGCGCTGGTGATCCACGCCGACATCGACCCGGCCGAGATCGGGAAGAACCGCCACGCCGACGTCCCGATCGTCGGCGACTGCCGCGAGGTCATCTCCCAGCTCGTCGAGCTCCTGCAGGCCGAGGGCGCCGACGGCGACTACGAGGCGTGGGTGGCGTTCCTCGCCGGGGTCAAGCAGAAGTACCCGCTCGGCTACGACGCCCCCACCGACGGCTCGCTCGCGCCGCAGTACGTCCTCGAGCGGCTCGGCGCCATCGCCGGCCCCGAGGCGATCTACTGCTCCGGCGTCGGCCAGCACCAGATGTGGGCGACCCACTTCGTGGGCTACGAGAACCCCAACACGTGGCTCAACTCCGGCGGCCTCGGCACGATGGGCTACGCCGTCCCCGCCGCGATGGGCGCCAAGGTCGGCATGCCCGACAGCACCGTCTGGGCGATCGACGGCGACGGCTGCTTCCAGATGACCAACCAGGAGCTCGCCACCTGCGCGATCAACGACATCCCGATCAAGGTCGCGATCATCAACAACGAGTCGCTCGGCATGGTGCGCCAGTGGCAGACGCTGTTCTACAACGAGCGCTACTCCAACACCGACCTGCACTCCAAGCGGATCCCCGACTTCGTCAAGCTGGCCGACGCCTACGGCTGCGTGGGCATGGCGTGCGAGTCGCCCGACGAGGTCGACGCCACGATCGAGAAGGCCATGGCGATCGACGACCAGCCGGTCGTCGTCGACTTCCGCGTCCACCGCGACGCGATGGTGTGGCCGATGGTGGCCGCCGGCACCAGCAACGACGAGATCAAGTACGCACGCGACCTCGCGCCGCAGTTCGAGGACGTGCAGGACGACTGGGAGGTCCGGGCATGAGCGCCGCCAACAAGCACACGCTGAGCGTCCTGGTCGAGAACCAGCCGGGCGTCCTGGCCCGCATCGCGAGCCTGTTCTCCCGCCGCGGCTTCAACATCGACAGCCTGGCGGTCGGCCCGACCGAGCACCCGGAGGTCTCGCGGATGACCATCGTGGTCAACGTCGACGAGTCGCCGCTCGAGCAGGTGACCAAGCAGCTCAACAAGCTCGTCGAGGTCATCAAGATCGTCGAGCTCGACGGCCCCGGGTCGGTCAACCGCGAGCTGCTCCTGGTCAAGGTCCGTGCCGACGCCGCCACCCGCGGTGCGGTGCTCGACGCCGTCCAGCTCTTCCGCGCCAAGGTCGTCGACGTGGCGCCCGACGCCGTCACGGTCCAGGCCGTCGGCAACTCCGACAAGCTCGCCGACCTGCTGCGGGTGCTCGAGCCCTTCGGCATCCGCGAGCTCGTGCAGTCCGGCATGGTGGCCATCGGGCGCGGCTCGCGCTCGATCAGCGAGCGCACCCAGCGCCCCGTCGCCGTGCCCGCACCCGTGTCCGCCATCGCCACCTGATCCACCCCCCACCTGATCCCACCCAACTGATCCACCCCGAGCAACACACCGACGAAGGAGAGCCCCCAGTGGCTGAGATGTTCTACGACGACGACGCCGACCTGAGCCTGATCCAGGGCAAGAACGTCGCGGTGATCGGCTACGGCAGCCAGGGCCACGCCCACGCCCTGTCGCTCCGCGACTCCGGCGTCGACGTCCGGATCGGGCTGCAGCCCGGCTCCAAGAGCCGCGACAAGGCCGAGGCCGAGGGCCTGCGCGTGCTCACCCCCCGCGAGGCGGCGGAGGAGTCCGACGTGATCGTGATCCTGGCTCCCGACCAGCACCAGCGCACGCTCTACGCCCAGGAGATCGAGCCGGCGCTCACCCCGGGCGACACCCTCGTCTTCGGGCACGGCTTCAACATCCGCTTCGGCTACATCACCCCGCCCGACGGCGTCGACGTCATCATGGTCGCCCCCAAGGGCCCGGGCCACCTCGTGCGCCGCGAGTACGTCGACGGGCGCGGCGTGCCGGTGCTCGTCGCGGTCGAGAAGGACGAGTCGGGCAAGGCGTGGGACCTCGCGCTGTCCTACGCCAAGGCCATCGGCGGCCTGCGCGCCGGCGGCATCAGGACCACCTTCACCGAGGAGACCGAGACCGACCTCTTCGGCGAGCAGGCGGTGCTCTGCGGTGGCGCCTCCCAGCTCGTGCAGTACGGCTTCGAGGTGCTCACCGAGGCCGGCTACCAGCCGGAGGTGGCCTACTTCGAGTGCCTCCACGAGCTCAAGCTCATCGTCGACCTGATGTACGAGGGCGGCATCGCCAAGCAGCGCTGGTCGGTCTCCGACACCGCCGAGTTCGGCGACTACGTCTCCGGCCCGCGGGTGATCACCCCCGAGGTGAAGAAGAACATGGAGGACGTGCTCGCCGACATCAAGAACGGCGCGTTCGCCGAGCGCTTCATCACCGACATGGACAACGGGTCGCCCGAGTTCACCGCGTTCCGCGAGACGGCCGAGAGCCACCCGATCGAGCAGACCGGTCGCGAGCTGCGCAAGCTGATGTCCTGGGTCAAGTCGCACGACGCCGACTACACCGAGGGCAGCTCGGCGCGCTGATCCGCCAGTCAGCACGTCAGTGAGCACCTACACCCACGGGCACGCCGAGGCCGTCCTGCGCTCCCACCGGTGGCGCACGGCGGCCAACTCGGCGGCCCACCTCCTGCCGCACCTGCACGACGGGCAGCGCCTGCTCGACGTCGGGTCGGGTCCCGGCACCATCACCGCTGACCTGGCCCGGCTCGTGCGGGAGGTCGTGGCCGTCGAGATCGACGAGGAGGCGGCGGCGCTGACGCGCACCGAGCTCGAGCGCCAGGGCGTCACCAACGCGACGGTGGTGGTGGGCGACGTCCATGCCCTCGACGTCGACGGTGTCCTCGGCGGGGCGTTCGACGTCGTCCACGCCCACCAGGTGCTCCAGCACGTCACCGACCCGGTCGGGGCGCTCCGCGAGATGCTGCGGGCGACCCGACCGGGTGGCGTGGTCGCCGTCCGCGACAGCGACTACGGCCACTTCTCCTGGCATCCCGCGTCGGGCGGCCTCGACCGGTGGCTCGAGCTCTACGAGGCCGCCGCGCGCGCCAACGGGGGCGAGCCCCACGCGGGCCGGATGCTCCTCGCCTGGGCGCACGCCGCCGGCGCCACCGACGTGGTCGCCGGGTCGTCCACCTGGTGCTACGCCTCCCCGGCCGACCGCGACTGGTGGGGCGGCCTCTGGGCCGACCGCATCACCTCGACCGCGCTGGCCCGCCAACTCGTCGCCGAGCGCCGCGCCTCGGTCGAGGAGCTCGAGCAGGTCGCCGCCGCCTGGCGCGCCTGGGCGACCGACCCCGACGGCTGGTTCTCCGTCCTGCACGGTGAGGTGCTCGTCCGTGCCTGACGCACGTCGGTGCTGGATACCGGGCCACCGGTGCGCGACGATGCGGTCATGAGCCACACCACAACCCCGGCGTCGGGCCTGGAGCAGACCCGCCGCCTCGGCGTCGAGACCACCGGCATCGAGATCATCGAGGAGTCCGCGCGCACGGCGCGACCGCGCGACCTGTTCTGGCCGTGGTTCGCGGCCAACGTCTCGGTCTTCGGCATCAGCTACGGCTCGTTCGTGCTGGGCTTCGGGATCTCGTTCCTCCAGGCCCTGGTGGTCTCGGTGGTCGGCATCGTGGTGTCGTTCGCGCTGTGCGGGATCATCGCCATCGCCGGCAAGCGGGGCTCCGCGCCCACGATGGTGCTCAGCCGCGCGGCGTTCGGCGTCGACGGGCAGAAGGTGCCCGGCGTCGTGTCGTGGCTGGTCTCCATCGGGTGGGAGACCTTCCTCGCGATCCTCGCCGTGCTCGCGACGGCGACGATCTTCGAGCAGCTCGGCTGGTCGGGCGGCACCACGACCCAGGTCGTGGCGACCGTCGTCGTCGCGGCCCTGATCGTCGCGGCGAGTGTCGCCGGCTACCACGTGATCATGCGGATGCAGTCGGTGCTCACCTGGCTGACCGGCATCGCGACGCTGGTCTACGTCGGCCTCACCCTCGACGAGATCGACTGGACGGCCGTGAGCGACATCCCCAGCGGCAGCGCCCAGCAGATGGTCGGGGCGCTGGTCATGGTGATGACCGGCTTCGGGCTGGGCTGGATCAACATCGCCGCCGACTGGTCGCGCTACCAGCGGCGCGAGGCCAAGGGGTCGGCCATCGTCGCCTGGAACACCTTCGGCGGCGCCGTCGCCCCGGTGCTGCTCGTCGTCTTCGGGCTGCTGCTGGCGGGCTCGTCCGCCGAGCTGAGCGCCGGCATCGTCGACGACCCGATCGGCACCCTCGGCACGCTGCTGCCGACCTGGTTCCTCGTGCCGTTCCTCCTGGCCGCGATCCTCGCGCTGGTCAGCGGCGCCGTCCTCGGCATCTACTCCTCGGGCCTGACGCTCCTCTCGCTGGGCGTGCGGATCCCGCGGCCCGCGGCGGCGTTCGTCGACGGCCTCATCCTGACCGCCGGCACGATCTGGGTGGTCTTCTTCGCCGAGGACTTCCTCGGGCCGTTCCAGAGCTTCCTGATCACCCTCGGTGTGCCCCTGGCCGCGTGGGCGGGGATCATGATCGCCGACATCGCGCTGCGCAAGCGCGACTACGACGACGAGGCGCTGTTCGACAGCAGCGGCCGCTACGGCAGCGTCGACTGGACCTCCATCGCCACGATGGCGGGCGCCTCGGTCGTCGGGTGGGGCCTGGTGGTCAACAACTTCGCCGCCGACGCCACCTGGAACAACTGGCAGGGATTCCTGCTCCACCCCCTCGGCCTGGGCACCTACGTCGACGACCCCGCCGGTCCCTACTGGGACGGCAACTGGCCCTACGCCAACCTCGGCGTGCTGCTCGCCCTCGTCCTCGGGTTCGCCGTGAGCTACGTGGCCCGCCGCGCGAAGGTGCGGGCCCAGGAGGCCGACGCCCCGCGCGTCGCCGGCTGACCGGAACAAACCGCCGCCCGGACGGCGTTGGGCCCGCGTGAAGATCGAGATCTGGTCCGACGTCGTCTGCCCGTGGTGCTACATCGGCAAGCGCCGCATCGAGAGCGCCCTGGCGCAGTTCGCCCACGCCGACGAGGTGGAGGTGCGCTGGCGCTCCTACCAGCTCGACCCCGGGGCGCCGACCGAGCCGACCGAGACGACGACGACGATGCTGCAGCGCACGTACGGGCAGTCGCCGAGCGGCGCGCAGCAGATGCAGGAGCGCGTCGAGGCCGTCGCGGCCGAGGAGGGGCTGGTCTACCGGCTCTCCGAGACGATGCACCTCAACACCGTCGACGCCCACCGCGTGATCCACCTCGCCGACCGGCAGGGCGGACCCGCGCTGCAGGGCCGCGTCAAGGAGGCGCTGCTCGAGGCCTACTTCACCCAGGCCCGCAACGTCGCCGACCACGACGTGCTGCGTGAGATCGCGGTCGCGGCCGGGCTCGACGCGACCCGGGTCGAGGAGGTGCTGTCCTCGCGCGAGCTCGAGCAGGACGTGCACGCCGACATGGCGCAGGCCCAGGCCTACGGAGCCAGCGGCGTCCCGTTCTTCGTCGTGGACGAGAAGTACGGCGTCTCCGGCGCCCAGCCGACCGAGGTGCTCACCCAGGTGCTCGAGCGCGCGTGGTCGGAGTCGCACCCGGCCATCGAGGTGCTGGCGGGCGCCGACGGCGGGGACGCGTGCGGCCCCGACGGCTGCGCCATCTGACCGCCTGCGACCGGCCTACCGGGACCTCTCGCCGCGCCCGGCCTTCTCCGCGGTCGTCTCCACGCGCGCCGCCCGCGTCTCGGGTCGCTTGGCCAGCACGATCCACGTCAGGATCAGCTTCTGCGCCGACGCCGACCACGACTCCCAGTGCTCGCGCGCGCCCGGGTGCCGCTCGAAGGCGGCAGCGAGGTCGTCGGGCACGACGAGGTCCTCGACCGCGTCCATGAGCGTCCACATGCCCGTCTCCTTCGCGACGGCCACCGCCGCGGCCCCCGCCGGCTCCAGCAGGCCGGCCTCCTGCAGGCGCGCGATCCGGCCCTTGTTGATCCGGGTCCACATGCTGCCCCGGCGCCGCGGGGCGAACCACTGCATCGAGCGCTGCTCGTCGAGCGGCTTCACCGTCGAGTCGACCCAGCCGTAGCGCAGCGCCTCGAGGACCGCCACCTCGTAGGTGAAGGGCCGCTCCGTGGCCCGGCGCGGGCTCACCAGCCACACGCCGTCGGGCTGCCGGTGGTGCTCGACCAGCCACGCGCTCCACTCCTCGACCGTCCGCGGCTCCAGCCGCTCGGCGTCGTCCATCGCACCCATGGACCGATCGTAGGGGCCGGGTACGACGTCCGGATGCTGACGCATTGGGACTCCCGATCCACTCGCGGGTAGGGTGGTCACCGCACAGCGTCGTGCAGTCCCGGACACCCTCGACCCACCCAGAGGACCCACGCTGTGAGCGCACCCGTCAAGCCCGTCGTACTCATCGCCGAAGAGCTCAGCCCCGCCACCATCGACGCGCTGGGCCCCGACTTCGAGATCCGGCACTGCAACGGTGCCGATCGCGCCGAGCTCCTGCCCGCGATCGTCGGCGTCGACGCGATCCTCGTCCGCTCCGCCACCAAGGTGGACGCCGAGGCGCTCGCGGCCGCCGACCGGCTCAAGATCGTGGCCCGCGCCGGCGTCGGCCTCGACAACGTCGACGTCAAGGCCGCGACGCAGGCCGGTGTGATGGTCGTCAACGCGCCCACGTCCAACATCGTCAGCGCCGCCGAGCTCGCCGTCGCACTGATGCTCGCCGCCGCCCGCCACATCAGCCCCGCCCACGCGGCCCTGCGCGGTGGCGAGTGGAAGCGCTCGAAGTACACCGGCATCGAGCTCTACGAGAAGACCGTCGGCATCGTCGGCCTGGGCCGCATCGGGGTGCTCGTCGCGCAGCGGCTGAGCGCCTTCGGCATGAAGGTCATCGCCTACGACCCCTACGTGCAGGCCGGCCGCGCCGCGCAGATGGGCGTACGCCTGGTCGACCTCGACACGCTGCTCGACGAGTCGGACTTCATGAGCGTCCACCTGCCCAAGACGCCCGAGACGCTCGGCCTCATCGGCGCCGACCAGCTCGCCCGCGCGAAGGACAGCCTGGTCCTGGTCAACGCGGCCCGCGGCGGGATCGTCGACGAGGCGGCGCTCTACGACGCCCTCAAGACCGGCCAGATCGCGGCCGCCGGCCTCGACGTCTTCGCCAGCGAGCCCTGCACCGACAGCCCGCTGTTCGAGCTCGAGAACGTCGTCGCCACGCCCCACCTGGGCGCGTCGACCGACGAGGCGCAGGAGAAGGCCGGCATCGCGGTCGCCCGCTCCGTGCGGCTCGCGCTGGGCGGCGAGCTCGTGCCCGACGCGGTCAACGTGCAGGGCGGCGTCATCGCCGAGGACGTACGCCCCGGCATCCCGCTCACCGAGAAGCTCGGCCGGGTCTTCACCGCGCTCGCCGGCGAGGTCGCCCAGCAGCTCGACGTCGAGGTGCGCGGCGAGATCACCGAGTACGACGTCAAGGTGCTCGAGCTCGCGGCGCTCAAGGGCGTCTTCGCCGACATCGTCGAGGAGCAGGTGTCCTACGTCAACGCGCCGCTGCTGGCCGCCGAGCGCGGCACCGAGGTCCGCCTGGTGACCGAGGCGGAGAGCCCTGACCACCGCAACCTGATCACGCTGCGGGGCACCCTGGCCGACGGGACCCAGGTCTCCGTCAGCGGCACGCTCGTCGGGATCGCCCAGAAGGAGCGGCTCGTCGAGGTCAACGGCTTCGACGTCGACATCGAGCCCACCACCCACCTCGCGTTCCTCACCTACGAGGACCGTCCGGGCATGGTCGGCACCGTGGGCGGCATCCTCGGCGACGCGGCCGTCAACATCGCCGGAATGCAGGTCTCGCGGCAGGACAAGGGCGGCGCCGCCCTCGTCGCGCTCAGTGTCGACTCGGCGATCCCCGCCGCGACGCTGGATGAGATCGAGGCCGCCATGCAGGCGGCGTCGGTGCGGGCCGTCGACCTGTCCTGACGGCCCAGAGACGGCGAACGCCCCGGCGAGCACTGCTCGCCGGGGCGTTCTCGTCGTGCGCGCGACGCGGGTCCTGTCGCGTCCGCCTCACGCGACCATGACGCGCCCGGCCTGACGGCGCGTGGGCGCCCGGGCGGCGTCGGACGTCACGTGCTCCCATGCCGCGGCCAGGCGTCGTACCGCCTCCTCGAGACGGTCGGGCTCCGCCGTCCACGGGATCCGCACGAACCGGTCGAGACCGCCCTCCACCGCGAAGACCGGCCCCGGCGCCAGCACCACGCCGCGACGCTCCGCCTCGGCCGTCGTCGCCGTGGCGAGCGCCTCGGGGAGCTCGCACCACAGGGCGAGCCCGCCGTCGGGCACCCGGAAGCGCCACGCCGGCAGGTGCTGGCCGATCGCGGCCACCAGCGTGTCGCGGCCGGCCAGCAGCCGTGCGCGGTGGGCAGGCAGCACCTCGTCGGCGTGGTCCAGCAGGTCGGCCAGCACCAGCTGCTCGAACACCGGCGCCCCGAGGTCGAGGCCGATGCGTGCCTGCAGGAGCCGGTCCATGTCGGCCAGCGGGGCGCGCACCCACCCCAGCCGCAGCCCGCCCCAGAACGACTTGCTGGCGCTGCCGATCGTGATCGCGCCCGGCGCGTGGGCCGCGAGCGGGCTGGGCATGTCGTCGGCCAGCCCGGGGCGCAGGGCGAGTGCCTGGTGGGCCTCGTCGGCGACGACGGTGGTGCGGGTGCGGGCCAGGGCGCCGGCGAGCTGCTCGCGCTGGTCGTCGCCCATCAGCTGCCCGGTGGGGTTCTGGAAGTCGGGGATCAGGTAGGCCAGCCGGGGCGAGGTCCGGCGCAGCGTGGCGGCCAGCGCGTCGAGGTCCCAGCCGTCGGGGTCGACGGTCGCAGCGACCAGCCGGGCGCCGGCGTGCCGCACCGCCCGGGTCGCGTTGGGGTAGGTCGGTGACTCCACGACGACCCGTGCCCCCGGGGTGGTGAAGGCCCGGGCCACCACCGAGGCGGCCGCCAGGGCGCCCGCGGTCACCATCACCTGCTCGGGGACGGTGGGCAGTCCGCGCGCCTCGTACGACGCGGCGATGCGCGCCTGCAGGGCCGGCATCCCGAGCGGGAAGTAGCCCGGCCCGCTGAGGTAGGCCGGCAGCTGCTCGCCGGCACGCTGGTAGGCCTCGACGAGGCCGGGCGGGGCGGAGCTGGCCGCGCAGTTGAGGTCGATGGCGTCCTCGCCGCCCGTGCCCGGCATCAGCGACCGGTCGTGGGCCCGCCTGCGCCCGCCGGGCACGGTCGTGAAGGTGCCCGACCCGCGGCGCGACTCGGCGTAGCCGGACTCGCGCAGCACCTCGTAGGCGCGGGTGATCGTGGTGCGCGAGACGTCGAGTGCCGCGGAGAGGTCGCGCTCGCTCGGCAGCCGCACGTCGACGCCCACCCGACCGTCGCCGATGAGCACCCGCAGGCTGTCGGCAAGGCCGAGGTAGGCGGGGGAGCGGGGGAAGTCGGCCACGAGGGTGGCCACCCGATGGGCGTTGACGACGCGGCTCATGCAGGCCACTGTCACAGGATTGGCTATTTCGAGCAAGGCCAATCCGGGTCAGGCTGGTGCCATGTTCGACAGCACGTCCGCCAGCACGTCCGCCAGCACGTCCGTCGGCACCGTCGTCTCGCGCCCCGCCCTCGTCGACCTCGGCCCGGTCGCCCAGCTGCGCGCGGGACGCCTCGCCCGTCGCCTCCCGCAGCTCTACGTGGGCCTGTTCCTCTACGGCGTCTCGCTGGCGATGATGGTCCGCGGGGCGCTCGGCCTCGCGCCGTGGGACGTGCTGCACTCCGGCTTCGTGCGGCACGTGCCGATGACGCTCGGCCAGGCGGTCGTCCTCTTCAGCTTCGTCGTGCTGGTGCTGTGGATCCCACTGCGCGAGATGCCGGGTCTCGGCACGATCAGCAACGCGGTCGTGGTCGGCCTCGCGGCCGACGCGACGCTCGGCGTCCTCACGCCTCCCGACGCGATGGCCGGGCGAGTGGCGCTGATGCTCGGCGGCGTCGTGCTCTGCGGCGCGGCCGGCGCGCTCTACATCGGCGCCCAGCTCGGCCGCGGTCCGCGCGACGGACTGATGACGGGTCTGGCCCGTCGCGCCGGGCTGTCCCTCCGCCTGGTCCGTACGGGTCTCGAGGTCACCGTCGTGGTCCTGGGGCTGCTCCTCGGCGGGGTGCTCGGCGTGGGCACGGTCGTCTACGCCCTCGCCATCGGCCCGCTCACCCAGCTGATGCTGCCCTGGGTGACCGTCGAGCTCACGCCGTCGCCGACGGACCGGCCCGCCGGCTGAGCGCGGCCGTCAGCCCGGGCCGGCGTCGCCGGAGACGAGGTAGGCGATCACGCCGACGCTGACCACGCTCGAGACGAGCATGCCGCCCGTCCCGAACATCAGCGGCAGGGCGGTGATCGCCCACACGTCGAAGCCCCGGGCGGCGCTGAGGAACACGCCGGACGGCACGCCCCCGGCGGGGGTGCTGACCAGGGGCGCGGCGTAGTTCGGCGGCTTGCCGCTCACCCACCGCACGGTCGCTGCGATCGACGACAGCCCGCACGCGACGGCGAGGTTGACCGCTCCGCCGTCCTCGCCGACGACCGGCAGCAGCGTCCAGGTCGTCGCCAGGGCGAACGCCATCAGCGCCGTCGCGGGCACGACCAGGTGCGCGAGCACCAGCGTCCGCCGGCGCAGAGGCAGCATCCGGGCGATGCTGCGGGTGCGCACGACCACGCGGAGGCCGGAGCAGAGCGCCGGACCGCCGAGCAGCCCCGCCAGGGTCGTCGCGAGCACGACCGCCCGGCCGGCGCCGGCCTCCGCCGCGGCGTACGGGACGAGCACGAGACCGGCGAGCAGGACGTACGGCTGGGGTGCCCGGGCCGCCCGCAGCAGGTCGCGGTGGACCAGCGCGCGCCAGCCGAGCGGACCGCCGGTGCGCGATCTGACGCGCGCGCCGCGACCCCAGCGGCGGGCGAGCAGCACGTCGTACATCAGGCCGAGGTCGACCGACGACAGCGCTCCCGACAGGCTGGGGGAGAGGTGCTCGGTGTAGCCGAGCACGCGGCGCGACACGCGGCCGACGGCGATCGCCGCGCGCCAGGCGAGCGTGCCGGCGACCACGACGAGCAGGGCGGCCGCGACGATCCCGGTCGCCGCCGGGACCTCCGGCACGACCTCGAGCCGGTGGGTCGCGGCCAGCGCGAGCGCCAGCCAGAGCGCACCGGTGACGCACCACGTGAGCCACCGCGCGACCGGGTCCTCCCGCACCTGGGACAACGCCGCCACCCCCACGCAGGCGCACGCGGTGGCACCGCCCGCTGCCAGGTAGAGCACCGACTCGTGCCACGAGAAGCCGCCCAGCACGGCCGGTGCCAGCAGCAGGAGCACGGTGCCGAGGCCGGTGGTCGCGACGGTCCGCAGCCAGCCGGGACGCAGCAGCGCGCCGCGGTCGACGGGCGAGCCGAGCAGCCACGCGTTGGCCGCGGGCGGGCTGAAGACCGGACCGAGCAGCCGGGCCATGCCGAGCGCCAGCAACGCGACCGCGAGGGTCGCCAGCCAGGGGACCGCCGACCGGACCTCGGCGCACGCGGCGAGGCACGCGTCGTCGGCGAGCCGGCGCAGGCTGAGCACGACGTTGCCGGCCATCGCGGCGATCATCACCACGCAGAAGAGGGCGACGTAGGCGTCCGAGAGGACCTCGCCCCACGACAGCTCGGCGCGGCCCCGGCGCCAGTGGCGGATCTCCGCGCGCAGCTCCCGGGCGGACGGGACCTCCGCGAGGGCCGCCGGGTCAGTCGCCATCGTCGGGCTCGTCCCCGAGGCGGACCACCCGGTCGCAGACCCGCGCGACGAGGTCGGGGTCGTGGCTCACCAGCAGCACGGCCCGCCCGGCGGTCTTCTCGGCGAGGAGCTTCGCGCCGAGCCACTGCACGCCCGCGACGTCGAGCCGCGCCTCCGGCTCGTCGAGCACCAACAGCCGGCGCGGGCGTACGAACGCGCTCGCGAGGGCCAGCCGCCGTCGCTGTCCGGACGACAGCGTCGAGGGGAGCTGGCCCGAGACCTCCATCAGCCCGGTCTCGGCGAGCACCGCGTCGACGACCTCCTGGGCGTCCGGCTGCGCGTGCGCCCGCGCGACCAGGTCGAGGTGCTCGACCACGGACAGGTCGGGGAAGAAGTCGATGTCGTCCATCACCACGGCCAGGTCGGCCCGGATCCCGGGCTCCCGTTCGTCGAGGACGCGCCCGTCCAGCGTCGTCTCGCCGGCATCGGCGCGGTCGGCGCCGATGAGGCAGCGCAGCAGCGTCGACTTGCCGCTGCCGTTGGGACCCACCACCCCGACCGCCTCGCCCGAGGCGACGTCCAGGTCGACCTCCGACAGGATCGTCCGGTCGGCGAAGCGGCGGGAGATCCCCCGTGCCCGGAGCAGCGGGGGAGACTCGTCGGCGGCCACGTGCGTCATCCAAGCAGGCGCAGCATCGACCTTTCGACTGGTGACCCGACCGGCATGGCCGTGGTAGGGATAGCCACCTTGGTCCAAACGTGGGGGGAAGCCATGCGTCGTCGACGTCTGCTCGTGTCGGTCCCGGTCCTGCTCGGTGTCGCCGTCGCGGGCACACCCGCCGTCGCCACCACCGGCGGTCCCGGCGGTCCCGCCGACCCCGGCCACGGGATCGAGCTCCGGCTCGACCGTCGCGGGCAGGACGCGGCGCCGGGCACGCGTGTCCAGCGGCACGCCAAGGCGGCCGACGGTGCGGTCCGGCGCACCGCCCGGCTCACCGAGATCGAGCACGTCCCCGGCACCACCCCGCAGCAGCAGCTCGCGGCTGTCGACGTCGTGGTCGACGTGCAGGCCGGCACCCTCACCGGCACCGCGGCCCTCAACGCGGCGCCCACCGACGCCAGCGCCGCGGTCGCCGTCGTGGTCGGGACGTGGCAGGGCAGCACCTGCACGCCGGCGCTCGCCGCCGTCGCGACGGGCGACGCCTCCTCGGCGCAGGGGCAGGTGCCCGACGGGTCCGTGATCGGCGCGAGTGCCAGCCTGCAGGGCGCCACGGTGACCATCGCCACGGCTCCGCACCCGGTGCTGCGCGACACCGAGCTCGCGTGCGCCTACGCAGCGGTGGCGCAGAACGTCCCGAACGGTCAGCTGCTCAGCATCGCCTATCCCGCCGACCTCGCCGCGGTCTACGTGCCGGTGCTCGAGGTCGAGCCCGACGAGCAGATGGTCGGCGCCAAGGCCGGCCGGTGGGTCGACGTCGGCGTCGAGGTCCGCAACACCGCGCGCGGGCCGGCATCGAGCGTGCGCCTCACGGCCTCGGGCAAGGGAATCGAGATCGCACAGAAGGTCGTCGACGTCGGCGTGGTCGACCAGCGGAGCACCGAGTACGTCGACCTCAAGGTCAGGCTCAAGCGCCCCACCGGCAAGAAGAAGAGGTCGAAGGCGCTCAAGCCGCGCACCCTCACGCTCACCGTCACCGACCCCGCTGCCGCCACGGCGACCGCGAGGACGACCGTCGTGGTCACCCCGAAGCCGACCCGGCTCCGCAACCTCGCCGGCACCTACTGGTGGGGCTGGGAGGACACCAACCTCCAGTCGTCGGCCGGCTGGATCAACCACGCGGTGTGGTTCGTCGACCGGAAGTGGGCCTACACGGGGTGGGCCGACGGCCGGAAGCCGCGGTGCTCGGCCAAGGTCAAGGAGTGCCGCCGCTACTCCTACGACGCGCGCACCGGTCGGCTGAAGATCGGCAGGGAGAAGGTCAAGGTGACCTCCGCGGGCTTCGCGTTCACGCACCCCGGCTACGGCGAGAAGCTGCGCGTCGAGCCGCTGACGCTGCCCACGAAGGGCACCAAGCTGGCCGTGGACCTCTACCACCAGAACTGGTCCGGCTTCTGCACGATCTCGTGCACCGCCTACACCGACTACCTCACGATGGACCGCGCCGGGCGCTTCGTGGAGGGCGGCTACTCGGTCGGCAGCTGGCCGGGCCTGGGCAGCAGCTGGGCCACCGCTCCGGCCGACCAGCGCGGCACCTACCGGGTGGTGTCCACCGGCGTGATCGAGATGACGTACGCCGACGGCACGCGCACGCGGCAGGTGATCGGCATCCAGCACGACCCGCGGGGCAAGCCCAACCCGGCCGTGGCGGGGGTCCTGCTGGGCGAGACCAACTTCTACGACTGATCGGCGCCGGCCGGGCAGGCGCGCGGGGCCTCAGCGTCGGGTCGCGATGACGGCCGAGGCGTCCGCGGCGACCATGACCTCGACGGCGGTGAACCGCTCGTCGGTGAGCCACTGCTCGCGCAGCGTGTCGACCCGGCCGTAGGTGATCGGGGGCCAGGACTCGCACGGCGCGAAGTCGTCGAGGACCACGATGCCGCCGGGCTCGACGAGGTCGACGATCGCGTCGACGCCGACCTCCGACGGGGTGCCCGAGTCGAGGAAGAGCAGGGAGAAGGGGCCGTGCTCGCGCAGCACGCTCCAGTCGGCGGCGAGCACCTCGACCTTCTCGTCGTCGTCGAAGATCTTCGCCGCGGCGCCGGCCAGCGACTCGTCGAGCTCCGCGGTCAGGATCCGGGCGCCGTTGCGCACGCCGCTGCGGAGCCAGGCGGTGCCGACCCCGCAGCCGGTGCCGAACTCGGCCATGGTGCCGCCGCGCGTCGCCGCGAGGGTCGCGAGCAGGCGACCGGTCTCGTTGCGGCAGAACGCGACGTAGCCGGCCTGGCGGCACACGTCGAAGGCACGCTGGACGATGTGGGGGAGGTCGGGGGGAGCAGACATGAGGTCGCCGAGTCTGTCACCCCGCACCCGCGATCCCGGTGCGCGGGCTGACGTCTCACGATCTGACACATGGAGGGATCGTTGCTGCGCCGACCGCCCGGCCGGTCGTATGGTCTCCCCATCATGCGGAGCGTCTTCGTACTCATCGATCGCCGCGGCGGGGCCTGACAGAGAGGCCACCTCGTCGCGGTGTTCGGCGTTGACGAGGTTCCGCCACCGGCCTTTCGCCCCTCCGCTGGGCAGCAGCCCAGCCGAGCTCGAAGCCTCCGCCTTCGCGGCGGGTCCTGCGCAGCAACCGCGCGATCCGCACGCTCGTCGGCCGGCAGCCGGGCCCGGGCGATCCCCGAACCCCCTGCTTCCCCACCCGCCGCGGTGTCGGCGGCTTCGGGCTCACCCCCATAGCGACGCACCACGCAGGAGTGAGCGAGATGTACCAGATGTACCCCGAGACCTGGGGCCCCGCGGCCCACGACCCCGACAACCCGCGCAGCGCCGAGAACACCGCCGTCGCCGTCCAGCGGGCGCTTGACCTGCGAGACGGTGGCGGCCAGCGTCCGGACGACAACTAGCCTTCGCGGCATGTCCGAGACCCCGCAGCCCGCCACCGCCCGCGCCACCGGCAACCCGACCCTCGCCGTCATCCCCGGCGACGGCATCGGCCCCGAGGTCACGGCGGAGGCGTTGAAGGTCCTCGAGGCCGCGGCCCCCGTGACCTTCGAGTCGACGCGCTACGACCTCGGCGCCGAGCGCTACCTCGCCACCGGAGAGGTGCTGCCCGACTCGGTGCTCGCGGAGATCCGTGAGCACGACGCGATCCTGCTCGGGGCGGTCGGCGGCAGGCCCAACGACCCCCACCTGCCCCAGGGCATCCTCGAGCGCGGGCTGCTGCTGCGGCTGCGCTTCGAGCTCGACCACTACGTCAACCTGCGCCCGTCGCGGCTCTTCCCCGGCTCCACCTCACCCCTGGCGGAGTCGGTGCTGGAGAAGGGCGACATCGACTTCGTGGTGGTCCGCGAGGGCACCGAGGGTCCCTACACCGGCAACGGCGGCGCGCTGCGGGTCGGCACCCCGGCCGAGGTGGCGACCGAGGTCTCGGTCAACACCGCCTACGGCGTGGAGCGGGTGGTCCGCGACGCCTTCGCCCGGGCACAGGGTCGGGCACGCAAGAAGCTCACGCTGGTCCACAAGACCAACGTGCTCGTCAACGCCGGCTCGCTCTGGTGGCGGCTCTTCGAGCAGGTCGGGGCCGAGTACCCCGACGTCACCACCGACTACATCCACATCGACGCGGCGATGATCTTCATGGCCACCGACCCGGCCCGCTTCGACGTGATCGTGACCGACAACCTCTTCGGCGACATCATCACCGACCTCGCCGCCGCCGTCACCGGTGGCATCGGGCTCGCCGCCTCCGGCAACGTCAACCCCGACCGCACCGCCCCGTCCATGTTCGAGCCGGTCCACGGCTCCGCCCCCGACATCGCCGGCCAGCAGAAGGCCGACCCGACCGCCGCGATCCTGTCCGGCGCCCTCCTGCTCGACCACCTCGGCCACGCCGAGGCGGCCGCGCGGATCGAGGCGGCCGTCCTGGCCGACCTCACCGAGCGCGCGCCGGGCACGAGCCGTCGTACGAGCGAGGTCGGGGACGCCATCGCCGCTCGCCTCTGAGCCACACCTGAGTAGGTTTGACCCCATGCAGATCAGCACCACCGCCAACCCCGCACCCGTCGACGACGCCCGCCTCGCGGAGATCCTCGCCAACCCGGGCTTCGGCACGCACTTCACCGACCACATGCTCACGCTCGAGTGGACGCCCGCCGACGGCTGGCACGCCGGTCGGATCGAGCCCTACGGCCCGCTGACCCTCGACCCGGCGACCGCGGTGCTGCACTACGCGCAGGAGACCTTCGAGGGGATGAAGGCCTACCGGCACGACGACGGCTCGATCTGGACCTTCCGGCCCGACCAGAACGCGGAGCGGATGGTGCGCTCCTCGCGGCGCCTGGCGTTCCCCGAGCTCCCCGTCGACGACTTCGTCGCGGCCGTGGACGCCCTGGTGCGGGTCGACCAGCGCTGGGTGCCCGAGAGCGAGGGGGAGAAGTCGCTCTACCTGCGGCCCTTCATGTTCGCCTCGGAGTCCTTCCTCGGCGTGCGCCCGGCCGAGCACGTCACGTTCATGGTGATCGCCTCGCCCGCCGGCGCCTACTTCAAGGGCGGCATCAAGCCGGTCAACCTGTGGCTGTCGGAGTCCTTCACCCGCGCCGGGCGCGGCGGGATGGGCGCGGCCAAGACCGGCGGCAACTACGCCGCCTCGCTGGCCGCCCAGCGCGAGGCGATCGAGCAGGGCTGCGACCAGGTGGTGTTCCTCGACGACCAGGAGTTCCGCTACATCGAGGAGCTCGGCGGGATGAACCTGTTCTTCGTCCATGCCGACGGCCGGGTCGTCACCCCCGAGACCGGCACGATCCTCGAGGGCATCACCCGCGCCTCGATCATCGAGCTGGCGGGCAAGCTCGGCCACGCGGTCGAGGAGCGCAAGGTCTCCATCGACGAGTGGCGCGAGGGGATCGCGTCCGGCGACATCACCGAGGTCTTCGCGTGCGGCACGGCCGCGGTCGTCACCCCGGTCGGCGAGCTGCGCTCGCCCAGCGGCGTGACCCCGGCGCCGGCGAGCACCGGGCTCACCATGCAGATCCGCGAGGCCCTCGTCGGCATGCAGTTCGGTCGCGCCGAGGACACCTTCGGCTGGATGCACCGGGTCTGCTGAGCCGCGCAGCGGCGACCCGCCCGCTAGCCTCGTCCGGGTGAGCACGGCGCCGTCGGACCGCGACCCCGACCAGTCGTCCTGCCGGGGGGCGAGCGCGTTCGAGGCGCAGAGCCCACGCTCGCTGCGCGACTTCATCCGTACCGAGTCGGGCTCGGCGGGCCTGCTCGTCGTCGCCGCGCTGGTCGCCCTGGTCTGGGCCAACTCGCCCTGGTCGCAGTCCTACGTCGACCTGTGGCGCACCGAGGTGTCCGTGCGCTTCGGCGACGGCGGGCTCACGATGGACCTGCACCACTGGATCAACGACGGCCTGATGGTCGTCTTCTTCTTCGTCATCGGCCTCGAGGTCCGCAAGGAGTTCGCGATCGGCGAGCTCGTCGACCGCAGCCGGGTGGTCGTGCCGCTGGTCGCCGGCACGACCGGCATGCTCGTCCCGGCCGCGATCTTCCTGGCCCTCAACCCCTCCGGGGAGGCCGCGGCCGGCTGGGGCGCGGTGATCGGCACCGACACCGCCTTCCTGCTCGGGGTGATGGCGCTCGTCGGGCCGGCGGTCTCGACGCAGCTGCGGATCTTCCTGCTGACCCTCACCGTCATCGACGACATCGTCGCCGTCAGCGTCATCGGGGTCGTCTACTCCGACCACCTCTCGCTCGGGGCGCTCGCGGTCGCCGCGGCGTGCCTGCTCGTGCTGGTCGGGCTCGGCCGCGCGGGCGTGTGGCAGGCGGCGCCCTACGTGCTGGTGGTGGTCGTCCTCTGGGTGGCCACGCTGGAGTCGGGCGTGCACGCCTCGATCGCCGGCATGCTGAGCGGCCTGCTGGTCCCCGCGCTCGACCCGCGGCGCTCCGACGTGGAGGACGCGGCGCGCAGCTTCCGCGCGTTCCGGCAGTCGCCGATGCCCGGCGTGCAGCGGGTGGCGCGGCGGTCGCTGACGCGGGCCATCTCGGTCAACGAGCGGCTCCAGGAGGCGTTGCACGCCCCGACCAGCAACGTCGTCGTACCGGTCTTCGCGCTGGCCAACGCCGGCGTCGACCTGCGCGACGGAGTCCTCGGCGACGCGCTTGGCTCACGGGTGATGTGGGGCATCGTGCTCGGACTGGTGGTAGGCAAGTCGGTCGGCATCTTCGCCGGCGCCTGGGCCAGCGTGCGGCTCGGCTGGGGACGCCTGCCGCAGGGCGTGGGACTCGGGCACACGCTGGCCGGCGGCGCGCTCTCCGGGATCGGGTTCACGGTGTCATTGCTGATCATCAGCCTGGCCTTCGAGTCGTCCCGGCTCCAGGACGAGGCCCGCGTGGGCGTCCTGCTCGCCGCTGTGCTCGCGAGCCTGGCGGGATGGCTCGCGTTCCGCTTCGCCGCCCGCTTCCTCGGCCAGGGCGACGCCGCCCTGCCGACGACCCTGAGCCGGCCGGTCGACCCCGCGCGCGACCACGTCCTCGGACCGGTCGACGCGCCGCTGACGCTCGTGGAGTACCTCGACTACGAGTGCCCGTTCTGTGCCCGCGTCAGCGGGGTCGGCAACGAGCTGCGCGCGCACTTCGGCGACCGGTTGCGCTACGTCGCCCGTCACCTGCCGCTCCCGGTCCACCCGCACGCCGAGCTGGCCGCGCTCGCGGCGGAGGCGGCGGCGCGGCAGGGCCGCTACTGGGAGATGCACGAGCTGCTCTTCGCCCACCAGGACGAGCTCGAGCTGGAGGACCTGGCCGGCTACGCCGCCGACC
Source organism: Nocardioides sp. Z24_21 (assembly GCF_058134345.1). Lineage (NCBI taxonomy): Bacteria > Bacillati > Actinomycetota > Actinomycetes > Propionibacteriales > Nocardioidaceae > Nocardioides > Nocardioides sp. Z24_21. Next base: position 322,027 of record NZ_JBYTTH010000001.1, on the reverse strand, counting down.
TCGACCTCGACGTCGAGCAGTTCCTCCGTGACCTCGACGACGAGGAGCTGGCCCGCCACGTCGCCCAGGACGTCGCGTCGGCCGAGGCGAGCGGCGTGCGCGGCACCCCCACCTTCTTCATCGGCCGGACCCGCCACGTCGGCCCCCACGACGCGCGGACGCTGATCGCGGCGCTGGAGCGGTCGGAGGGCTCGCCCCGGCCGATCGGCTGACCCGCGCCGGCCTGCGGGCCGATGCGTCGTACGACCGCGGCGCGGCGCCGTCCCCGCCGCGAGTGGTGGATTCCCGCGAGCCTGCTGGGCCTGACCTTCGTGCCCGTGGCCGCCGTGGGGGCTGGTCCACTCGTACGTGCCGGGCGCGGTGGTCTCGTAGCGCCGCGGCGTGCAGGCTGGGTGTTGAGGTCGATGACCGGGCTGGCGGTGACCTTGGTGCGCGAGTCGGCACACCAGCCGCGGATGTGGTCGAGCAGCACCAGCCGCTGCCTTTCCACCACCCGAGCAGCCCCACTAGGACAGTCTCGTCCCCGCTGGGACACCCGGATCCGACCGGTTGAGCGGGGACGTGACCGCTCAAGGACGCCCGCCGTCGCCGAATCTGCGGAGGGGTGACGCCCGGGCGCGGCTCGCGGCGGGGACCGGACACCCGGCACCTCCACGACGTACCGCATCGGCAGGGCGGGAGACCACCCAGAGCACACCCGTGAGGTCAGCGCGAGCCCGGGTCGCGTCCCGCGCACCGGATGCAGGTGCGCGCTGCCGGGAGCGCCTCGAGTCGGGCGTCGCCGATGGGCCGCCCGCACGACTCGCACACACCGTAGGTCCCGGCGTCGACCCGCTCGAGCGCGGCGTCCACCTCGGCCACGCGGCCGCGCACCTGCCGGACGAGGGCTCCGATCTGCGAGCGCTCGAAGGCGATGGTGGCGCCCTCGGGGTCGTGCTCGTCGTCGGCGTTGGTGTCGAGGGACGCCGCGACGACTGCGTCGTAGTCGCCGGTCAGGCCGGCCAGGCGCGTGAGGGCCTGGTCACGCTCGTCGGCCAGCCGTCGCCGTGTCTCGTCCACCGCCCCATGGTCGCCGACGGCACCGACAACGCGCCTGTGCGCCGCCACCGGCTGCGCCGAGCAGCCGTGGTCAGGGGGATCCGATGCCTACGGCACTATCCTCGTGCCGTGACGACGTCCCCGAAGGCGCCGCCGCCCGGCCTGACCGTGGGCGGCTACGCCCTGCGTGCCCGCCTCGGCGAGGGCGGCATGGGAGTCGTGCACCTCGGCCAGCGGCCGGGGGAGCGCCCCGTGGCGATCAAGGTGCTGCGCCCGCACGTGGTCGGCGACGACGAGGCGCGTCGCAGGCTCGCCCGTGAGGTCAGCTCGCTCAGCCGCGTCCGCAGTCGCCGCATCGCCGAGATCGTCGACGCCGACCCCTTCGGCGAGATCCCCTACGTCGCCACACGCTACGTCCCTGGCCTCTCGCTCCACGACCACGTGCAGGAGGAGGGGGCGCTGGAGGGCGACGACCTGGTCTGGTTCGCCGACTGCCTCGCCGAGGCGCTCGAGGCGGTCCACTCCGTCGGCGTGCTGCACCGCGACATCAAGCCGTCCAACGTGATCATGGAGGGCCGCACGCCGATCCTCATCGACTTCGGCCTGGCCCGGGTGGCGGAGGACTCGCGCATCACCATGAACGGATGGCTGCTCGGCACGCCGGGCTACCTCGCCCCCGAGATCCTCTACGGCGACGACGCCACCGCCGCCTCCGACGTGCACGCCTGGGCCGCGACCGTGGCGTACGCCGGCACCGGGCGTGCGCCGTTCGGGCGCGGGCCGTCGGTGGCGGTGATGGACCGCGTGCGCCGCGGCGAGCACGACCTCGACGGCCTCGACCCCGACATGCGCGAGCTGGTGGAGCAGGCGCTCGCCCCCGAGCCCGCCGACCGGCCCTCCCTGACCGAGGTGCGCGACTGGCTCGAGGACCTCGCCTCCCCGGTGGGCACGGAGCACGCCCACCGCACGCCCGGACCGATCACGCTGCCCTACGTCGCGGGCGTCCGCCAGGACCTCGATGCCCCCACCCGCCTCGGCACGTTCGCGCAGGGCGCCGCTGCGGAGCCGGTGCACTGGTCCGACGACTGGGACCACCCCGGGAACGACCGCACCGACGACCGCGCCGACGAGCGCGCCGACTGGCACGACGACGACCGCACGGACGCGTGGCACGACGCCGACGTGACGGTCGGGTGGGGCGACGCCGCCACCGCGCCGCACCGCCACACCCGCGTCCTGCCCGACGGCTCGGTCGAGTACGTCTCCGACTACGGGCCGCCCCAGCGCGAGCAGGTGCCCACTGGTGAGCGCGTGCGTCGCTCGCTCACGCTGCTTGCCCTCGGCGGCGTCGTGGCCGGCGCCATCACCCTCGCCCCCTACGTCGCGCTCGGGGTCCTCTTCGTCGTGGTGTGGCTGCTGCGCAGCGGCTCGCTCGCCGCGGCGTCCGCCGGCAGCCGCCGCGACCGACGCGGTGCGCGCTGGTACGACGGCATCCAGGTGCTGCTGGCCGCGCCGTGGCACGTGGTGGCCGGCATGGGCGGCTCGCTCGTGCTGTTCCTCTGGAGCGCGGGCATCGCGTGCGCCGTGGCCCTGATCTGCTTCGCGGCGTCGCTGTCGATGACCACCTCGCTCGCCGCGATCGGCGTCGTCTTCGCCGTCTCGACCTGGTGGGGGCCGGGGTCCGAGCGGCTCCGCTCGCCGGTCCACCGCCTGGTCGACCCCCTCGCCCGCCGCGGTGTGCCGTGGCTGCTCGCGACCCTGCTCGTCGCGGCGGCCGGGTCCGGCCTGGCCGCGGCCGCGACCGCGCAGGGCACCGACTGGGCGCCCGACGACGCCGCGCCGTTCTCCGGCGTACGCCTGCCCGCCTGGTTGTGACGGACCTCGCCGTGTAGCAGCGGGCGTCGGGGGTACCTAGCGGGTTCACCCACCGACAGCAGGAGGACTGATGAGCTCCGACCAGCCCGACATCGGCACCGAGATCGGCACCGATCCCGCGGTCGACGTCACCGGGGACACCACCGACAACGAGAGCTACCACGGCTACAGCGTCGACGACGAGAACCAGCCGCAGGGTGAGGGCGACAGCCTGGTCGACGACCGGGGCCTGGCCGAGCCGCTGGACGAGGGCTACTCGCCGCCGGAGAAGTGGTCCGCGGCGCAGGGCTACGGCAACACCCCGCTCGAGGAGAGCATGGGCGAGTCGCTGGACCAGCGGGTGGAGCAGGAGGTCGTCGAGCCCGACCCGTACGAGCAGGCAGCCGAGGAGGCCGAGCGGGGCGAGCTGGCGCCGCTCGTGGCGGAGGACTCGACCGACGGCGAGGCCGTCCAGGCCGACGTGGAGACGGCGACGGGGGAGCGGGCGGGACGTCTCGTGGCCGAGGACGAGGGCGTGCGTACGGACACGGAGAAGGACCTCGGCGCCGAGGACGTGGGCATCGACGGTGCCGCGGCCGGTGCCGAGGAGGCCGCGGTCCACGTCATCGACCCGGTCATAGACGACCCGGCCGCCGCCGACTCGGACCTGCTCGACGGCGAGGTCGTGGACGAGGAGCTCACCCGCCCCGAGTGAGCGACCCCGGGTGAACGACCCCGAGAGCCCCGGACCCGGCGGTCCGGGGCTCTCGCACGCCCGCATTCGGCGTCGCGATCTCGGCCCTGCCCTCGCGATGGGCCGGATGCCGAGACGCCGTTCTCACGCCCGGGCATCGGTGGCACCATGGCGGCATGAGCACCCGCACCATCATCATTGCCTAGCGCGACGGGAACACCCGCCGCGCCCACCTCCTGCACCCCAGGAGGTTTTTTTCTGCCCCGACCGCACCGACCGAGAGACCTCCGATGGACCTGCACGGCTCGTTCCACGTCTACGACACCACCCTGCGCGACGGCGCCCAGCAGGAGGGCCTCAACCTCTCCGTCGCCGACAAGCTGAGCATCGCCAAGCAGCTCGACGGCCTGGGCGTGGGGTACATCGAGGGCGGCTGGCCGGGCGCCAACCCCAAGGACACCGAGTTCTTCCGCCGGGCCCGCGAGGAGCTCGACCTGCGCCACGCGCGGCTCGCGGCGTTCGGCGCCACCCGCCGGGCGGGCGTACGCGCCGCCGACGACCCGCTCGTCGCGGCCCTGCGCGACTCGGGCGCGGGCGTGGTCACCCTGGTCGCGAAGTCGCACGACCGGCACGTCGAGCTCGCCCTGCGCACCACGCTCGAGGAGAACCTCGCGATGGTGCGCGACACGGTCAGCCACCTGCGCGCCGAGGGCCAGACGGTGTTCCTCGACGCCGAGCACTTCTTCGACGGCTACCGCGCCAACCGCGACTACGCCCTCGAGGTGCTGCGCACGGCCGCCGAGGCGGGCGCCGAGGTGGTCGCGCTGTGCGACACCAACGGCGGCATGCTGCCCGACTGGGTCTCCGACGTGGTGCTCGACGTCATCGAGACCACCGGTGCGCGCGTCGGCATCCACGCCCACAACGACAGCGGCTGCGCCGTGGCCAACTCGCTCGCGGCGGTCGCGGCCGGCGCGACGCACGTGCAGGGCTGCATCAACGGCTACGGCGAGCGCACCGGCAACGCCGACCTCGTCACCGTCGTGGCCAACCTCGAGCTCAAGCTGGACCGCGCCGTGCTGCCCCAGGGCCTGCTGCGCGAGGCCACCCGCATCGCGCACGCGGTCGCCGAGGTCACCAACGTGCCGCCGGCCTCGCGCCAGCCCTACGTCGGCACGTCGGCGTTCGCGCACAAGGCAGGGCTGCACGCCAGCGCGATCAAGGTCGACCCCGACCTCTACCAGCACCTCGACCCGATGGTCGTCGGCAACGACATGCGCCTGCTCGTCTCCGACATGGCCGGGCGCGCGTCCATCGAGCTCAAGGGGCGCGAGCTCGGCTACGACCTGTCCGACGGCTCGCCGGAGATGAGGGAGCTGGTCACCCGCGTCACCGACCGGGTCAAGCAGCTCGAGCAGCGCGGCTACACCTTCGAGGCCGCCGACGCGTCCTTCGAGCTGCTGCTCGCCGAGGAGGTCGAGGGCGCACGCCCGTCCTACTTCGACGTCGAGTCGTGGCGCGTCATCACCGAGACCCGCACCGACGGCGAGGCGATCTCGGAGGCGACGGTCAAGCTGTGCTCGGAGGGGGTGCGATACGTCGTCACGGGCGAGGGCAACGGTCCGGTCAACGCCCTCGACGCCGCCCTGCGCGAGGCGATCGGGCAAGCCTTCCCGGAGGTCGCGAAGTTCGAGCTGATCGACTACAAGGTGCGCATCCTCGACCAAGGCCACGGCACCGACGCGATCACGCGGGTGCTCATCGAGACCACCGACGGCGAGTCGTCGTGGGTCACCGTCGGCGTCGGTGCCAACGTCATCGAGGCGTCGTGGGGCGCGCTGGTCGACGGGCTCACCTTCGGTCTGCGCCGGCACCACCGCTGATCAGGCCGCGGGCACCTGCCCGCACGCACGAGGCCCCGGCGGATTCCTCCGCCGGGGCCTCGTGCTGGTGCGTCAGCTGCGCGTCCGGGTCAGCGCACGACCCGGAACCTCACGGTGTTGCGGCTCTTCCTCACGGCGTCGGACCCGCCGAAGCTCGCCGACACCGTGTGCGCGCCGACCGCGAGGTTCTTCCTCACCTTGACGACGACCCGACCGTCGGAGAGCCGGGCGGTCTTCACCAACGTGCCGTCGACCCGGACCACCACCTTCCCGGTCGCATCGGCACCGCGGGACTTCACCGTCACCACGACGCTGAAGTCCCGCTTGACGCGCGGCTTCTTCGGCTTGACCGTGACCTTCGTCCGGGAGGCGACCTTCCCGGTCGGCGTCGCGGCGGTGACGGTGGCGGTGAACGTCGCCGACGAGGCGGCGTTGGTGTCGTCGCCCGCGTAGGCCGCGGTCAGGGTGTGGGTGCCCACCGGGAGGTCGGCGGGCAGGCCCACGGCCGCGGTGCCCCGAGCCAGGGTGGCCTTGCCGAGCTGCTTGCCGGCCTTGTCGGTCACCACGACGCTGCCCGTGGGCAGGGCGCCCTCGGTGCCGACGCGGTCGACCGTGACCGTCGTCGTCGACGCCTGTCCGAAGCTGGACGGCTCGGGGGAGTGGGCGGCGCCGACCTTGGTGGGCAGCTTGCAACCGGCGTCGCACGGCAGGCTGTCGCGCAGCTCGGTGATGGCACGCCGGGCCCGGACCTGCTCGACGTTGTCGCCGAGAGACCGGCGCGCCGCGTCGAGGTGGTAGCGGACCAGGGGCGCCGAGGAGGCCCCCTGCGCGGACAGCTCACGGGCGGTGCCGAAGCTCTCGGTGACGGCCGTCAGGGTCTCCCCGGCCAGCGCGCCCGACCGGGCGGCCTGGTCGAGGTAGGAGCCGGCCACGTTGAAGCTCGGGGCCCAGCGCAGCGGCGTCTGGTGCTGGGCGTTGAACTCCTCGACGACCGATTCGCCGGCGGCGGCGATCTCGTTGGCCGAGAGCAGGTCGCTCGGGGTGAACGCCAGGGCGTCGAAGCCGCGCCCGATCTCCGAGCCGAAGACGTGGCCGTTGTACCAGTAGGTCGACCAGTAGCCGGCGAGGTTGAGGCCGGTGGGGTTGGGGGTGTTGACCGGCCCGCGGTCGTAGAAGGCGAGCTCGACCGGGTTGGCTGAGTCGGTGAAGTCGATGACCGACAGGCCGCCCTGGTACCAGGCCTGGACCATGATGTCGCGGCCCGGGACCGGGACGAGCGAGCCGTTGTGGGCCACGCAGTTCTCCTGCGCGGTCTGCGGCGCCGGCAGCTTGTAGTAGCTGCGGAACGCCATCTTCCCGTCGACGATGTCGAAGATCGCGTCGGCACCCCACTCGGGCTTGTCGCTCTCGCGGCAGCGTGCGCCCGAGCCGCCGCCCCACTCGTCGGTGAAGATCACCTTGGTGCCGTCGTTGTTGATCGTGGCCGAGTGCCAGTAGGCGAAGTTGGGGTCGGACACCGCGTCGATGCGCTCGGGGTTCACCGGGTCGGTGATGTCGAGCAGGATGCCGTTGCCCTGGCACGCGCCGGCCGCGAGGCCGAGCTCGGGGTAGGCGGTGATGTCGTGGCAGGTGTTGGTGTTGGGCAGCGGCGAGTAGTTGGTGCCGGACGGGTGCGGGGTGCCGGGGAGCGTGTTCTGCAGGCCGTTGAAGGCGCCGGTCGCGGGGTCGGTGAAGATCCGCGGCTGGCTGACGATGGCGGCGTCCTCGGGCGCGGCCAGCGGCACCTTGATGACGTCGATGCGCCACTGCGCCGGGTTGCCGGTCGTGACGGGGCCGGTGGTGGTGTTGGGGTTGACGCTCTCGCAGCCGGCGAGCTCATCGCCCGACCGCACGCCGGCGGTGCCCGAGTTGTAGAGGTAGACGTTGTCGGGATCGTCCGGGTCGGTGACCACCGTGTGCGTGTGCGAGCCGCGGCAGGTCTGCACGCCGCCCACCTGGACGGGGGCGGCGAGGTCGGAGATGTCGAAGATCCGGACGCCGCGGAACCGCTCGGGGCTCACCGAGCCCGTCACTCCCTGGGAGCCGCAGTCGACGCGGGCCGAGGTCTGCTCGACCGAGAAGAACAGCAGGTCGCCGAAGACGCTCACGTCACCCTGCCCACCGGGGCACACGAACGAGCCGCTCAGGGTGGGGTCGGCGGGGTCGGACACGTCGTAGACCTGGAAGCCCAGGTAGTTGCCGACGATGGCGTGGTCGCCGGTGAAGGCGAGGTCGGAGTTGATGCTCGAACCGCCCGGAGCTCCGTCGAACGGCGCGACCCGGGGGTTGTTGTCGAGCAGCTCGATGTTGCTGCTGGCCTCGCTCCAGGGGAGGTAGCCCGGAGCCAGCCCGATGCGGGGGTCGTCGGCTGCCTGGGCCGCGGCGGGCAGCAGCGCCGCGACCAGCGCGGCGAGGCTCGCCGCGAGGGCCGGGCGGCGGAATCGACGAGGGCGACGTGGCGGCGTCATGGGTGGCGTCATGGGTGGCGACCTTCTTCCGACGACGGTCGCCCCGGATGGCCGCGGCGTGCGCCGTGGCCGGTCGACCTAGTATGTCGAGAAACGTAGCGACGACCGGCGCCGGCCGCACCATCCCTTGGTCGGACATTTTCGAGGGGAACTGGAGTCCACATGAGCGCGCTGGTCAGGGTGGGAGCCGTCGTCGTGTCGGTCGCGGTGGCGCTGGGTGTCTCGGGATGCACCGGCGAGGAGCCGTCGCGCGACACCGAGCAGGGCGCGCCCGTCGTCCAGCTCGGCGCGCCGGGCGAGGCCGGGAAGACCATGTCGCCGGAGGAGGTCGAGAGCCTCGCCGTGCCGACGTACACCGCGTCCGACGTGGCGTTCGTGGAGGAGATGGTCCCGCACCACACGCAGGCCCTCGAGATGACCGCGCTGGTGGCGGACCGGACCGGCACGCGCGCCATCCTCACCCTCGCCGAGCGCATCGAGGTCTCACAGGTCGAGGAGCTCGCCCAGCTCGAGGGGTGGCTGACCCGCCGGGGCGAAGGAGCGGGCGAGACCCCCGACGACCACGGGTCGGGGGACGACGAGCAGCACGACGACCACGGCGACGAGGCCGATGGGGCGGTCGCGACCCACGCCGGCATGCCGGGGATGGCCACGCCCGAGCAGATGGAGCGGCTCGCCGATGCGCGGGGGCGCGACTTCGACCGGCTCTTCCTGCAGCTGATGATCCGCCACCACGAGGGCGCCATCGTGATGGTGGAGACGCTCCTCGCCGATGGCAGCGGCGGTCAGGAGTCCGAGGTGTTCCAGCTGGCCACCCACATCGCCTCCGACCAGGCCGTCGAGGTCGCGTCGATGAAGCGCCAGCTGACGTCCCTCGACGGCTGAGCGCGGCCGGCGTGCGGCGTCAGCCCACGACCCGGCGCACCAGGTCGTCCCAGCCCGCCTCGACGCGTTCGACCGAGATGTTGTCGCGCACGACCTGCTGGTCGAGCACCACCATCTCCAGCGGGGCGAGGAGCGCCGTGGCGAGCATCAGGAGGTCGCCGGAGACGCCGAGCTCGCGCAGCAGGTGGCGCACGTGCAGGTTGGCGAAGGACATCGCCGCAGCCGAGCGGGCGCCCGGCTGGCCGGCCGCCGCGATGAGGTCGGCGTGGGCGAGGTTGGCGCGCAGCCGTGAGTGGCCGAACGCGATGAGCCGGTCCATCGGGGGAGCGCCCGGACCCAACGGGGGAGGCCCGGAGATCACGCTCGCCTGCCAGGCCGTCTCCGACTCGTTGAGCACCGCTCCCATCAGGCCCTCGCGGCTCTCGAAGCGCCGGAACAGCGTGCCCTTGCCGACTCCCGCCTCCGCCGCGACCGTGTCCATCGTCACGGCTTCGACCCCCCGGGTCCGCACCAGTCGCAGGGCCGCTGCGAGGATGGCCTGCCTGTTGCGCGCCGCGTCGGCCCGCTCGGGGACCGGGGCGTCGGCCATCGGCAGGGGGCGGGTCACCCCGACAGCCTAGGACCGGAGAAAGTCCGGCCAGGCGGGAATGTAAGCGGACCGTGGTCCGTTTACGACGGTATGACTACCGCTGACACCCAGACCCGCGTCGCTGTCCTCCTCGGCTCCTACCGCGCCGGGAGCCTCAACCGCCGTATCGCCGAGCACCTCCGCGACCATGCCCCGGCCGGCGTCACCGTCGACGTCGTCGAGGGCCTCGCCGACGTCCCGTTCTACAACGAGGAGCTCGACGGCGACTCGGTCCCGGCCGCGGCCGCCGCGCTCCGCGAGTCGGTGGCCAGCGCCGACCGCGTGCTCGCCGTGACGCCGGAGTACAACGGCACGATGCCGGCCGTGCTCAACAACGCCATCGACTGGCTCTCGCGCCCCTACGGCCAGGGCGCCATCGTCGGCAAGCCCTTCGCCGCCATCGGCGCGACCCCGACGCCCTACGGCGGCAAGTGGTCGCACGAGCACGCCCGCCACTCCGCCACCATCGCCGGCGCTGTCGTCGTGGAGGGCATCGTCGTCGACGAGCCCGCCCTCGACGGTGACCCGCTGGAGGACGAGGCCGCCGTGCAGCGCTTCCTCGGTGCCCTCGACGCGCTCGTCGCCCACGAGGTCGAGGTCGCGGCCTGACCCGGACCGCGCCTCGCAGGTACGGTCGACGGTGTGCTGCACGACCTGACCGCGCTCGAGCAGGGCGATGCCGTACGCACGGGTGACGTGTCGCCGCTGGAGCTGGTCGAGCACTACGCCGGACGCGCCGATCGGGTCGGCGCCTTCATCACGCCCACCCACGAGCAGGCGCGCGACCACGCCCGCCGGCTGACCGAGCAGGGCCGGCCCGCCGACGCCGGCCCGCTCTGGGGCGTGCCCACCGGCATCAAGGACCTGCACCCCACCGCGGGTGTGCGCACCACCTTCGGGTCGGCGGCGTACGACGACCACGTGCCCGACGCCTCCGACGACCTGGTGCTCACCGTCGAGGCGGCCGGCATGCCGAGCCTGGGCAAGACGAGCACGCCGGAGTTCGGCTCGCCCTGCTACACCGAGCCCGACGTCGCCCCGCCCGCCGTGACGCCGTGGGACCCCACGCGCACGGCCGGCGGCTCGTCCGGGGGTGCGGCCGCCGCGGTGGCTGCCGGACTGCTGCCCGTCGCGCCGGGGTCCGACGGGGGCGGCTCGATCCGCACCCCCGCCTCGTGCTGCGGGCTCGTGGGCCTCAAGCCGACGCGGGGACGCATCAGCGGCGCCCCGAACTACGGCGATCCCACCGGGCTCGCCACGCCCGGCACCCTCGGGCGCACCGTCCGCGACACCGCCGCCCTGCTGGACGTGCTCGCGGGTCGCCGGGTCGGCGACCCGTACTGGGCACCCGCGCCGTCCGGGAGCTTCCTCGACGCCTGCGACCGTGAGCCCGGCCGGCTGCGGGTCGCGCGCTTCATCACCCCTGTCATCGCGGAGACCGACGTCCACGCTGCGAGCGTCGCGGCCTGGGAGGGCGCCTCGCGGTTGCTGGCGTCGCTGGGCCACGACGTCGAGGACGTGCCGGTGCCGATCCCGCTCGAGGCGACGGCCGCCTTCGAGACCTGCTGGTCGGTGCTCACCGCCCTGTCGCCCGTCCCACCCGGCCGCGAGGACCGGCTGCGCCCGCTGACACGGTGGCTTGCCGGTCTCGGCCGCGCGGTCAGCGGGCCCGAGTTCGCCCTCGCGATCGGGCGGATGCGTCGCCACGCCGCCGCCGCGCTGGCGGCCCTCGCGCCGTACGACGTCGTCCTCACGCCCACCCTCGCCCGGCCGCCGGCGCTGGTCGGCGAGCTGCGCGACGACGCCGACCCGGCGCGCGACTTCGCCCGGCAGAAGGCGTTCACGCCGTGGACGAGCGCGTGGAACGTGACCGGCATGCCGGCCGTCTCGCTGCCGCTGCACTGGACCGACGACGGGCTGCCGATCGGCGTGATGCTGGCAGCGCGCCCCGCCGAGGAGGAGCTGCTCCTCGCGGTCGCGGCCCAGGTGGAGGCGGCCGCGCCATGGGTGGACAGGCGTCCGCCCGGATGGTGAAGTGATGCGTATGGGTGAGCTGACGCCGTACATCTGCGTCGCCGACGCACGCCGCGCGATCCAGTGGTACGTCGACGTGCTGGGCTCGGAGGTCGTCGTCGAGCCGATCGTCATGGAGGACGGGCGGGTCGGCCACGTCGAGCTCGCCGTCGGGGGCGGTCGCTGGATGATGTCGGACGAGTTCGACTCGGCCGGCGTCGCGGCGCCCGACACGTCCCGCGGCGCTGCCGTCTCGCTGCACCTCGAGGTCGACGACGTCGACGCGCTGTGCCGACGGGTGACCGGGTCGGGCGTGACCCTCGACCGCGGACCCGAGGACAGTCCGCCGGCCGGCCGCGTGGCCGTCTTCCGCGATCCCTTCGGCCACCGCTGGTTCGTCAACCAGCGGTCCTGATCAGGACTGCTCGTCGCCGATGCCGCGCGCGTGCAGCGCGTCGCCCGACTCGTGGGCGCGGGCGACGACGCGGATCACGAACGGGGACAGGTAGGCCCGGGGGCTGCGGTCCAGGCCGCGCGCCCGCGCCGCGTCCCGGGTCTCGCGGGCGACGGCGATCGTGCCGGGAAGGGCGCCGATCGTCAGCGCGACGGTGAGCGCGACGCGGTCGGGGTCGACGCCGACGACGCGCAGCGGCCGTGCCCACCGCGAGAGCGCGTCGACCATCGCGTCGACGGTCGTCGTCGCGGTCAGCGAGAGGGCGGCGAGACCGAGCGTCAGCAGGTCGAGGAAGGTCTCGACGGCCTTGCCCGGGCCGTACCACCACCACTGGAACGCGCTGGCCACCGCCGCGATCAGCAGCACGCCCCGGGCCGCGCGCCACACCGAGCGCAGCGGCACCCGCGCCACGACGGCGAGCAGGAGCGTCACGGCGAGGAACACCGGCGCGGCACGGACGTCGCGCACCGCGACGACGGCGAGACTGAGCACGGCGAGCCCCAGCACCTTGGCCCCGACGGGCAGCCGGTGCAGGAACGTGTCGCCGGGCTGGTGCAGCCCGGCCATCAGGTCGCTCACGCGTCGACCAGGCCCGTGTAGTGGGCGATGGCCTCGCGCGGCGCCCCGTCGGCGACCACGCGAGCGGCGTCGACGACCAGCACCCGGTCGCACCTGGCGGCCAGATCGAGGTCGTGGGTGACGAGCAGCAGCTGCTGGTCGAGTGCGAGGAGGGCGTCGCCGACGCGCCGGGTGTTGGCGCGGTCGAGCAGCGTGGTCGGCTCGTCCGCGACCACCACCGCCGGCTCGAGGGCGAGCACCCCGGCGAGGGCGAGCAGCTGGCGCTGCCCGCCGGAGAGCGAGTGGACCGAGTCGTGCGCATGCGCCTCGAGGCCGTTGGCCGCGAGCACCACCATCGCACGCTCGCGCCGGGCGCCGGCGTCCTTGAGGGTGCGCCGCAGCGACAGCTCGACGTCCTCCACGCACGTCGGCATCACCAGCTGGGCCGCCGGGTCGGTGAAGCAGAACCCCACCCGCCGCCGCACGGCGGCGCCCTCGCGTGCCACGTCGCGGCCGTCGACCGTGACCCGGCCGGTGGTGGGCCGGACCAGCCCGTTGACCATGCGTGCCAGCGTGGACTTGCCCGAGCCGTTGGCCCCGATGACGGCGACCCGCCGCTCGGTGAGCACGAGGGTCGTCGGCGCCAGGATCTCGCGCTCGCCGCGCCCCGGCAGGGGCACGCGCGCCCCCGCGCGGTCGAAGTGGATCGTTGCCATGCCGTGTCCCGGTGTCCTGTCCCGATGTCCGCGGTCAGTCGCGCTGCAGCAGCTGCGGGAACGCCCGGTGCACCTCGGCGGCGATCATCGCGACCAGTGACGTCTTCACCACGTCACCGATCCAGAACGGCGCGTCGTAGGCGGCCGCCTCGGCGAAGGAGATGTCGAAGAAGCGCATCATGCCGAGGATCCCGAGGAGGTGGACGACCAGCGCGCCGGCGGTGAACGAGCACGCGAAGACGACGATCGCCCGGGTGCGGCGCTCGCGCGCGACGTACTCCACCAGGAAGCCGGCGAGCGCCGCGGCGAGCGGGAACGCGATCAGGTAGCCGCCGCTCGGGCCGCTGAACACGCCGATGCCCGACGAGTGCTCGGCGAAGACCGGCAGGCCGACGGCTCCCAGTGCGAGGTAGAGCATCACGGCGGAGAAGCCGCGCAGCGGGCCGAGGACGCAGCCGGCCAGCATCACCGTGAGCGTCTGGAGGGTGATCGGCACGCCGGCGCTCCCGACGGGGACTGCGCCGATGTAGGCACTCGCGCAGATCAGTGCCCCGAACGCGGCGACGAGCGCGATGTCGCGGGTGGGGGAGGAGCGGGCGTGCCGCTCGTGGACCGCGATGTCGGGCGCGGCGTCGGGGGTGGAGGCGGGGGTGGAGGCGGGCACGGTGGTCCTCGGCGGCTGGACGGGGGACCTGAACGGTGTTCAGGCTGAACGGTGTTCAGGCTAGGGTGGCGCCGACGGCCCGTCAACGACGTCCAGGACCGGGAGGGTGCGTGGCCCACAGGCGCAGCGACGTGCTCGACCACGCCGTCGCCCTGCTCGACGCCCACGGGCTCGCGGCGCTCACGATGCGGCGCCTCGGCGCCGAGCTCGACGTCCAGCCCAGCGCGATCTACCACCACTTCCCGAGCAAGCAGGCGCTGCTGGCGGCGGTGGCCGACGAGATCCTCGCCCGCGGTGCGCGAGCGCGTACCGCCTCGGAGTGGCCCGACCGGGTGCGCGAGATCTGCTCCGAGCTGCGCGAGGCGATGCTCGCCTGCACCGACGGCGCCGACGTGGTCGCGACCGTGTGGGCCTTCGGCCTCGGCGCCGCGGCGCCGGTCGCCGAGCTCGAGAAGGTCCTCACCGACGCCGACGTCCCGTCCGAGCTGGTGCCCGTCGCCTCCCACGCGCTCGTGCACTACGTGTTCGGCCACGCCTTCGAGGAGCAGACCGCCCGCCAGGCCGTCAGCCTCGGTGCGGTCGAACGCCCCCTCGACTCGCTGCCCGACTTCGACCTCGGGCTCGACCTGCTCCTCGACGGCCTGCGGGCGCGGCTGCGCGGGGGTGCTTGAGCGGGGACGTCCCCGCTCAACGGCCCGGATCCGGGTGTCCTAGCGAGGACGGGACGTGTCTAGTGCTCATGCTGGGAGCTGGGAGCTGGGAGCTGGGAGCTGGGAGCTGGGAGCTGGGAGCTGGGAGCTGCGCTGCGGTGCTCGAGCGGGGAGATCCCCGCTCAACGGCCCGGATCCGGGTGTCCTAGCGGGGAGGGGGCGGGTTGAGCGGTCAGGGGGAGCCGTCGACGTCCGCGCCGTGGAGCTCGGCGAGGAGGACGGCGCCCGCGAGGTCGAGGCGCGTACGCCGGAGGTCGGCGGCGGCCAGGTCGACGCCGTCGAGGGCGGCGCCGCGGAGGTCGGTGCGGTCGAGCTTGGCCTGTCGGAGCACGGCGCGGTCGAGGCGGGCGCGGGCGAGCACGGTGAGGGTGAGGTCCGACTGGGACAGGTCGGCCTCGCGCAGGTCGACGCCGGTCAGGTCGAGGCGGGAGAGGTTGGTGCCGCGGATCGTCACCCCGAGCCACGACCCGCCGAGGACCGTGAGGGGGCGCATCGTGCACTCGGAGAAGACCGACCCGACGAGCTTGCACCCGTCGAGCGTCGCGCCGAAGAACGACGCGCGGCGGAAGTCGCAGCCGACGAACGCCGTCGCGGTGTGCACCGAGTCGTTGAACCGGGTGCCGTGGAAGGTGCACCGCTCGAACGTGGCACCCGACGACGTCGCCTCGGAGAGGTCCACGTCGGTGAAGGTGCACTCGACGAAGCGGGCCGCGCCGAGGTCCTCGCCGTACCAGTCCTCACCGCGCAGATGGGTCCCGGTGGCTGTCCTCGGCTCGGTCACGGCGCCACCGTAGCCGTGGGGTCGGTCCGACTCGACGGATGGCCCGACGGACGGGCCCGACGGATGGGCCCGACGGATAAGGTCGTGCCCGTGATCGCGTCCCACCAGCACCGCTTCATCTTCCTCAAGACCCGCAAGACGGCGGGGACGAGCGTGGAGATCGCGTTGTCGAAGGTGTGTGGTCCCGACGACATCATCACCGAGATCAGCCCCGAGGACGAGAAGCTGCGCCAGGCGGCCGGCGGTCGTGCACCGCAGAACTTCCAGTCCCCGCCCCTGCCGCGCAAGGCCTACAACCACATGGGCGCCAAGGCCACCCGCGACCTCGTCGGCGCCGAGGTGTTCGACGACTACTTCACCTTCGCGATCGAGCGCAACCCGTGGGACGCCGTGGTCTCGCTCTACTTCTGGAAGTACAAGGACCGTCCCGAGCTGCCCGACTTCGAGACCTACGTGCGGGAGGTCTGGATCGAGCAGCTGGCCAACAACCGCCGGCTCTACCGCATCCGCGGCAAGATGGCGCTCGACCGGGTCCTGCGCTACGAGCGCCTCGACGCCGAGCTGCGCGAGGTCTGGGAGCACCTCGGGCTGCCCGGCGAGCCCGACCTGCCGCGGGCCAAGGGCAACGCCCGGCCGGCCGGGCACTACCGCGAGCTCTACACCCCTGCCTCGAGGGAGCGCGTGGCGACGGTGTTCGCCGACACCATCGAGGCCTTCGGCTACGAGTTCTGAGGGCGAGGATGACCAGCCAGACGTCGCCGACCGCTCGCACCCGCCGGTTCGGCCCTGCGGCCGCCGGCCTGCTCGCGATCGCCGCGCTCTTCGCCGCCCTCGTCCCGGTCGTGCTCGAGGTGGACTCCCGCTTCGACCGCACCCGGCCGATGTACGACGACCGGAGCCGGATGGAGTGGCTGCAGTACCAGACCGTGCTCACCGCGGGTCGGGCCGAGCCCCTCGAGCTCGCGCCGGGTGAGTCGGTCGAGCTCGCCGGCGAGCGGTTCACGTCGTCGTCCGGCGTGGTGGTCGAGGTGCGCGCCGAGGCGCCCGAACGCCCGTGCGTGCGGACGTCCAACCACCACGGCGACATCACCGCGTGGGCCTGCGTCGACCTCGACGAGCCGCCGGCCGATCCCGACCTCGAGGTCGTCGACCTCACCGTCGCCCCGACGACGTGAGGGGCGCGGGTCAGACCGGCTCGGGCACGAGCGCCAGGAGCCGCTCGCACTCCGCGAGGAGTCGCGCGCGCAGCGGCGCGCCGCGCTCGGCGAACGCGCGCTGCGCCTCGACGTACTCGCGCTTGCCCTCGGCGGTCTCGATCCTGACGGGGGAGTAGCCCAGGTCGGTCAGGTCGTAGGGCGCCGCGCGCATGTCGAGCACCCGGATGTCGCGCGCGAGCTCGAAGCAGTCGGCGACCAGCTCGCTGGGGATCATCGGCGTGAGCCGGAAGGCGTGCTTGTAGAGGTCCATCCCGGCGTGCAGGCAGCCCGGCTGCTCGAAGGCGGGGCGGTCGTCGCGGCCCGGCCGCAGCTGGTTGAGCGGGCGCGCGCTGGGGGTGAAGAAGCGATAGGCGTCGAAGTGGGAGCAGGCGATGCGGTGCGACTCGACGACCGCGTCGGTGCCCTCCTGCCCGAGCCGCAGCGGCCGGTCGTGGCGGGTGCCGCCGGGGACCCGGTCGGCGCGGTGCACCATCGCCCACTCGTGCAGCCCGAAGCAGCCCAGCTGCGGGGCCCGGGCGGCGGTCGCGGCCAGCAGGGTGTGCAGCTGGTCGAGCAGCGGGCGCTGGGAGGCGACGTACGCCTCGGTGACGGCGACCGGGTCGCCCCCGTAGCCCTTCAGGCCGGCGTGCTCCGTCGCGTCCTCCAGCGCGACGCCGTGGCCGGGGTGCCAGCGCCGCAGCTGGGCGGGCCGCTGGGAGTAGTAGGTGAACAGGAAGTCGTGCACCGGATGCCGGACCTGGCCGGCACGACGCGCGAGGTGCGGCGCGACGAGGTCGTCGACCCGGGCGGCGTGCGCCTCGGCGAGGGGGCGCCACTCGGCGGCAGACAGCACGTGCACCGAACCGAGGCTAGTGCCGCAACCCCGTGCCGGCCGCTTCGAGGGCTCTCGACGTGGGGTGGCGCCGGGGGGACACTGCCGGGATGGACCGCACCGCCGGTCTCGACCGTGCCCACGAGCACGCGGTCGAGTGGCTCACCTCGCTCGCCGACCGCCCGGTGCCGCCGCGGCTGGGCGCCGAAGAGGTGCTCGGCCGGCTCGACCCGCAGCTCCCCGACGGTCCCACCGACCCGGTCGCGGTGGTCGACGAGCTGGCCCGCGCCTGCGACCCCGGGCTGACGGCGATGCCGGGCGGGCGCTTCTTCGGGTTCGTCATCGGCGGCACCCACCCGGCCGCCCTGGCCGTGGACTGGCTGGTCAGCGCGTGGGACCAGAACGCCGGCCTGCGGCTGCTCACTCCCGCGCACTCGGCCGTCGAGGACGTGGCCGAGGCGTGGGTGCTCGACCTGCTCGGCCTCCCCGCCGGCAGCGCGGTCGGCTTCGTCACCGGCGGCACGATGGCCAACTTCACCTGCCTCGCCGCAGCGCGCGACGAGGTGCTGCGGCGCGCCGACTGGGACGTCGCCGAGCGCGGGCTCGCCGCGTCGCCCGGCGTCCGCGTCCTCGTCGGCGCCGAGCGGCACGACACGATCGACCTGGCCCTGCGCTACCTCGGCCTCGGTGCGCCCGAGGCGGTCGCGGTCGACGACCAGGGGCGCATCGAGCCCGCGGCGCTCGCCAGCGCGCTGGACGCGGGCGACGGGCGCCCGACCGTGGTGTGCCTGCAGGCCGGCAACGTCCACTCCGGGGCGTTCGACCCCTTCGACGCCACGGTCACCGCTGCCCACGACGCCGGGGCGTGGGTCCACGTCGACGGCGCGTTCGGGCTCTTCGCGGGCGCGTCGCCGCGCCGGCGCCACCTCCTGGCGGGCGCCGATCGTGCCGACTCCTGGGCCACCGACGCCCACAAGACCCTCAACGTCCCCTACGACTGCGGGCTGGCGATCGTCCGCGACCGGGCCGCGCTGCGGGCGGCGATGGGCATGCACGGCGACTACCTGGTCCACGACGCGACGGGGGAGCCGTTCGACAAGGTGCCGGAGATCAGCCGCCGGGGCCGGGCGTTCCCGGTGTGGGCGGTGCTCCGGGCGCTGGGACGCGACGGCGTGGCCGACCTGGTCGACGGCTTCTGCGACCACGCGGAGGCGTTCGCCGAGGGGATCGCCGCCATCGAGGGCGCCGCGGTGCTCAACGACGTGGACTTCACCCAGGTCTGCGCCACGTTCGGCGACGACGACCGCACCCGCGCCGTGGTCGAGGCGATGCTCGCGGAGGGGACGGCGTGGACCACCGGGTCGACCTGGCACGGCCGCGCGGTGCTGCGGGTCAGCGTGAGCAACTGGTCGACGACCGTCGAGGACGTCGCGGCGACCCTGGCCGCACTGCACCGCGCGGCCGGGCAGTAGCCGGGCAGCAGCCGGGGTAGCAGCCGGGGCAGCAGCCGGACCGACCGCGGGAGCCGCCCGACGTGGGCCGGGCAGACCGCGGTTGGATAGCCTCGACCCATGCGCATCTGTCGGTTCAGCACGGGCGAGGAGCCGCGGTTCGGGGTCGTCACCGGGGAGGTCGACGAGTTCGGCCAGCCCGACGAGGACTCCGTGGTGGTGGCCCTCGCGGGCGACCCGCTCTACGCCGGGGTCAAGCCCCTCGACGAGCAGCACCGTCTCGCCGACGTACGGCTCCTCGCGCCGATCATCCCGCGCAGCAAGGTCGTCGGCATCGGCCGCAACTACGCCGCCCACGCCGCCGAGCTGGGCAACGACCTCCCGGCCGAGCCGCTGATGTTCCTCAAGCCCAACACCACGGTGGTCGGCCCGGGCGACCCGATCTTCTACCCGACGCAGACCAGCAACCTGCAGTACGAGGGCGAGCTGGCCGTGGTGATCGGCCGCATCTGCCGCGACGTGCCCGCCGAGCAGGCGACCGACGTGATCTTCGGCTACACGATCGCCAACGACGTCACCGCACGCGACCTCCAGCGCTCCGACGTGCAGTTCACCCGGGCCAAGGGCTTCGACTCCTTCTGCCCGATCGGCCCGTGGATCGAGACCGACCTCGACCCGCAGGCGTTCATCGACGGCCGCGCGGTGCAGACGCACCTCAACGGCGACGTCGTCCAGGACGGCTCGACGGCCGACATGATCTTCGACGTGCCGACCCTCGTCGCGCACGTCTCGTCCGTCATGACGCTGCTGCCCGGCGACGTGATCCTGACCGGGACCCCCGAGGGTGTCGGCCCCATGCAGGTCGGCGACGAGGTGGAGATCTCGATCGCCGGCATCGGCGCCCTGACCAACCCCGTCGCCCGGCGCAGCTGACCGGCCACACGAGAGAGCCATCCCCATGAGCAGCAGCCCCGTCCGCGTCCGCTTCTGTCCCTCGCCCACGGGCTCGCCGCACGTCGGCCTGGTCCGCACGGCCCTGTTCAACTGGGCCTTCGCGCGCCACCACGGAGGGCAGATCGTCTTCCGGATGGAGGACACCGACCGCGAGCGGAGCACGCAGGAGTCCTACGACGCCATCCTCGAGCTGTGGCGCTGGCTCGGCCTCGACTGGGACGAGGGCATCGAGGTCGGCGGACCCCACGGGCCCTACCTGCAGAGCGAGCGCGGCGACGTCTACCGCGACGTCCTCGCCCGGCTGCGCGAGTCGTCCTACACCTACGACTGCTTCTGCACGACCGAGGAGGTCGACGCCCGCCGCAAGGCGTCGGGCTCGAAGATGCAGGGCTACGACGGGTTCTGCCGCGACCTCACCGACGAGCAGCGCGCCGCGTTCGAGGCCGAGGGGCGCCGCCCCGTCGTCCGGTTCCGGATGCCCGACGGCTCCATCGGCTGGGACGACCTGGTGCGCGGCGAGATCACCTTCGCGACCGAGAACGTGCCCGACTTCGCGCTCTCGCGTGCCAACGGCGACCCGCTCTACACGCTGGTCAACCCCGTCGACGACGCCCTGATGCAGATCACCCACGTCCTGCGCGGCGAGGACCTGCTCTCCAGCACGCCGCGCCAGCTCGCGCTGTTCGAGGCGCTGGTGGAGCTCGGCATCGCCGAGCAGGTCCCGGCCTACGGCCACCTGCCGTACGTGATGGGCCAGGGCAACAAGAAGCTCTCCAAGCGCGACCCCGAGGCACACGCCCTGGCCTACCGCGAGCAGGGCTTCCTGCCCGAGGGCCTGCTCAACTACCTGGCCCTGCTGGGCTGGTCGATCGCGGCCGACCGCGACGTGTTCTCGATGGCCGAGATGGTCGAGGCGTTCGACATCAAGGACGTCAACCCCAACCCGGCCCGCTTCGACCTCAAGAAGGCCGAGGCGATCAACACCTCGCAGATGCGGCTGCTGCCGATCGACGAGATCACCCACCGGGCGCTGCCCTTCCTCAAGTCGGCGGGCGTCGTCGGCGACCCCGTCGCCGATGCCGACGCCCAGCTGCTCGAGCTGGCGATGCCGCTGGTCGCCGAGCGGATCAACAAGCTCACCGAGGCCGCGCCGATGCTCGGCTTCCTCTTCGTCGACGAGGCAGCGTTCGAGCGCGACGCCGACGACGTCGCGAAGGTGCTCGACGAGACCGGCCGCGGCGTCGTCCAGGCAGCGTACGACGCCCTGGTCGGCGTCGAGACGTGGTCGACCGCGGCCATCGAGGAGGCGCTGCGGGTGGCGCTGATCGAGGGCATGGAGCTCAAGCCGCGCGTGGCCTTCGGTCCTGTCCGGGTGGCCGTGACCGGCCGGCGGGTGAGCCCGCCGCTGTTCGAGTCGATGGAGCTGCTCGGCCGCGACCGCAGCCTGGCGCGGCTGCAGTCGGCCCTGGCCTGACGTCGTGGCCCGATCGCTGTCGCCCGACTTCCGGCCGCGCTACCACGAGCTGCACCGGGTCGGGCGCCCCGGCGCGTGGCGCTCGGTCGTGGGCGGCCTGCTCCTGCTGGTGCTCGTCTTCGGCGTGGTGCCGCTGGCCGCCGGGGCCCTCGCCCTCGTGCTGCTCCTCGCGACCGGCGACACCGCGGAGGAGGCCGCCGCGCTGCTCGACGTGACGCAGGAGGCGACGCCCGCCGGGCTGGCGCTGCTCAACGCGATCATCGCTGCGGCGATCCCGCTGACGTTCCTGGTCACCTGGTGGCTCCACCGGCTCAAGCCGCGGTGGGTCTCCTCGGTCGCGCCCCGACTGCGATGGGGCTACCTGCTGGTGTGCCTGGGCCTGTCGCTGGTGGCCCTGATGGCGTCGCTCGGCGTCGCGATGCTGCTGCCGATCTCGGTCGGGGACGTGCCGGCCGGGACCGTCAACGACTTCACCACGCAGACCCGCGACTTCATCATCGTGATCCTGCTCCTGACCCCGCTGCAGGCGGCCGGGGAGGAGTACCTGTTCCGCGGCTACCTCACCCAGGCGTTCGGCTCGCTCGTGTGGGGCAGGCGCGTCTCGCAGGCGCTGGCGGTGCTCGGGCCTGCCCTGATCTTCGCGCTCTTCCACGGCCTGTCCCAGGACTGGCCGGTGTTCTTCGACCGCTTCGCCTTCGGTGTCGTCGCCGGCATCCTCGTCATCCGCACCGGCGGCCTCGAGGCGCCCATCGCCATGCACGTGCTCAACAACTTCCTGGCCTTCGGGCTGGCGCTCGCGTTCGGCGACCTGACCACGGCGCTCAACGCCGAGGGCGGCAGCAGCTGGTGGACCATCCTCTCCACCATGACCCAGTCGCTGGTCTACCTCTTCCTCGCCTCGTGGGTGGCGAAGGCGATAGGGCTGGCCGACGTCGGACCGCCCGTCGGGGGAGCGGCGTTGCCGCCCGGGCAGCGCGACCCCGTTTTGGCCCCGCCGCCACCCCGCATGTAATGTTCGGGGTCGGTTCGGGAGGCGTTCCACGAGGGATTCCACGCCCGGACCACGTGGGTGGTCGGACAGCGATCCGATACCCCCATGGGGTATGGTGTAATTGGCAACACGGCTGATTCTGGTTCAGTTGTTCTAGGTTCGAGTCCTAGTACCCCAGCAAGATCCAGGCCCTCGGGCCCGGATTTGGAGCGTCACTCCGGCCCCGCTAGAGTTCAGCTCCGTTGCTCCTCGGAGCAACATCTGCAAGCCCCCGTTGTGTAGCGGCCTAGCACGCCGCCCTCTCAAGGCGGTAGCGCCGGTTCGAATCCGGTCGGGGGTACGGCACCCGAAGGGCCCGGTCGCCAGACCGGGCCCTTCGTCGTCGGGGCGAGTCGTCGCGCCGGGGTCGCGCGGAGGCCGTGGGCTAGCATCCGCGGCCATGACTGACGGGCCCCGGCTGGTCGCCGGCATCGACTCCTCCACCCAGTCCTGCAAGGTCGTCGTCCGCGACGCCGAGACGGGCGCCCTGGTGCGCCAGGGGCGCGCGAGCCATCCCGACGGCACCGAGGTCCACCCCGACCACTGGTGGGCCGCCCTGCAGGCCGCCGTCGCCGAGGCCGGCGGGCTCGACGACGTGGCCGCCGTCAGCGTCGGCGGCCAGCAGCACGGCATGGTCTGCCTCGACGAGGACGGCGCGGTCGTGCGCCCCGCGCTGCTGTGGAACGACACCCGCTCGGCCGGGGCCGCCCGCGACCTCGTCGACGAGCTGGGCGGGCTCGAGGAGGGCGGACGGGCCTGGGCCGAGGCGGTCGGCGTCGTCCCGGTGGCCTCGTTCACCGTGACCAAGCTGCGCTGGCTCGCCGAGCACGAGCCGGACAACGCGCGGCGCACGGCAGCGGTGTGCCTGCCCCACGACTGGCTGACCTGGAAGCTCTCGGGCAGCGGCGAGCTGGTCGACCTCACGACCGACCGGAGCGACGCCAGCGGCACCGGCTACTGGTCGGCGGCGACCGGGCACTACCGCCCCGACCTGCTCGAGCGCGCCTTCGGCGCCGTGCCGCACCTGCCGCGGGTGGTCGCGCCCGGCGAGGTCGCGGCGCGGTCGGCCGGCACCGTCGTCCGCGCCGGCACCGTCCTCGGCGCCGGTGCCGGCGACAACGCGGCCGCGGCCCTGGGCCTGGGTGCGGGCGAGGGCGACGTGGTCGTCTCGATCGGCACGTCCGGAGTCGTCACGGCCGTCACCAGCGCCCCGGCCGTCGACCCCACCGGGTCGGTCGCGGGCTTCGCCGACGCCACGGGGCTGTTCCTCCCGCTGGTCGCGACCCTCAACGGCGCCCGCGTGCTCGACGCCGCCGCGCGCCTGCTCGACGTCGACCACGAGACCTTCTCGAGCCTGGCGATGGAGGCCCCGGCGGGCGCCGGGGGACTGGTGCTGGTGCCCTACCTGGAGGGCGAGCGCACCCCCAACCTTCCCGACGCGACGGGGTCGCTGCACGGCCTCACCCTCGCCACGGCCACCCGGCCGGCCTTCGCCCGCGCGACGGTGGAGGGCCTGGTCTGCAGCCTCGCCGACGGCCTCGACGCGGTGGCCGCCACCGGGGTCGCTCCGTCGCGGGTGCTGCTCGTCGGCGGTGCGGCCGCGTCCGAGGCCGTGCGCACGGTCGCCGCCGAGGTGCTGGGCGTGCCGGTCGACGTTCCCCCGCCGGGGGAGTACGTCGCCGACGGCGCCGCCCGGCAGGCGGTCTGGGCGCTCACCGGCGCCGACACCGCCCCGGAATGGGTGCGTGAGGGCACCCGGCGCTACGCCGCCGACCCGGCTCCGCAGGTGCGCGCGCGCTACGCCGAGGGCCGCTCGCGACACCTGGACCGGACCACCTGAAGATCTTGCGACGAGCCCCCTTGACGTGACCATCGTCACGACTTAGTTTGGCGGTCCACCAAACTAACTGGTGACGCCAGTCACACAGCAGATCGAGGGCGCGATGTCGCAGGTGCGAGACGGCTGGTCGTCGACCGGCTCGGGAGGTGCCGACCAGGGCACCGTCCGCCGCGCGAACCTGTCGCTGGTCCTGCGCAGCCTCCGCGAGGACGGCGGCCGCAGCCGCGCCCGCCTCGCCGCCGACCTCGGCCTCAACAAGGCGACGGTCTCGAGCCTGGTGACCGAGCTCCTCGAGCGTGGCCTGGTCCGCGAGGGCAGCGCCGAGCGCGGCGCCGTCGGCCGGCCCGGCACGATCGTCGAGATCGACGGTGCGGGCGCCTACGGCGTCGGCGCGGAGATCAACGTCCACCACGTCTCGACCCGCGCGGTCGACCTCGCCGGCACCGTCGTGAGCGAGCACCGCACCTCGATGGACACCCGCGGGCTCGAGCCCGCGGCGGTCGTCGACCGGCTCGGCGAGCTGCTGCACGCCACGCTCGACGACCTGGCCGCCCTCGGCGCCGTGCCCGTCTCGGCGGTCGTCGGCGTCGCGGGCCTCGTCGACCACGACGCCGGCACCGTCTCGGTCGCGGCCAACCTCGGCTGGCAGGACGTCGGGCTCGCCAGCCTGCTGCGCGCCGCGCTCGGCGACCCCGACTACCTGATCAAGGTCGACAACGAGGCCAACCTCGCTGCCGTCGCCGAGGCCACCCCCGGTGAGCCCGACCGGCGCGACATCCTCGTCGTCCACGGCGAGGTCGGCATCGGCGGCGGGATCATCGCCGACGGGCGGCCGTTCGCCGGCCGGCGCGGCTACGCCGGGGAGTTCGGGCACATGGTGGTCGACCGCGACGGCAACCGCTGCGGGTGCGGTCGCACCGGCTGCTGGGAGACCGTCATCGGCCTCAGCCACCTCATCGACCTCGCCGCCGGCGACGACGACGACCTGCTGCGCTCGCCGATCCTCGACCTGGAGGGCAAGGTCGAGGAGATCGGCCGCCGCGCCGCCGCCGGTGACGAGCAGACCCTGACCGCGCTGCGCGAGATCGGCCACTGGGTCGGCATCGGCGCCGCGTTGCTCACCAACGTGCTCAACCCCGGCATGATCGTGCTCTCGGGCTACCTCGGCGAGATCGGCGAGTGGTTCCGCGCCGAGGCCGAGGCCGAGCTCGCCGCGGGTGTGCTCGCCCCCGACGCCGGCGGCACCCGCATCGCCCTCTCGGCCCTCGGCTTCTCCGCAGCGGTGCACGGGGCCGCCGCCGTCGCCATCGACCACGTCTACGACGACCCGACCCTGGTGCCTCGGGTGGTCCCCACCCTGGAGGTGATGTCATGAACGACACCCCGCTGCTGGCCATGCGCGGCATCGTCAAGCGGTTCCCCGGCGTGCTCGCGCTCGGTGGCGTCGAGCTCGAGGTGCGCGCCGGCGAGGTGCACTGCCTGCTCGGTCAGAACGGCGCCGGCAAGTCCACGCTGATCAAGATCCTGTCCGCGAGCTACCAGCCCGACGAGGGCGAGATCCTGTGGGAGGGCGCGCCGGTCACGCTGCCGACGCCCCAGGCGGCGATGGGCCTCGGCATCTCCACCATCTACCAGGAGCTCGACCTGGTGCCCGACCTCACCGTCGCGGAGAACATCTTCCTCGGCCACGAGCTCAGCACGGCCGGCTTCAGCCAGCGCGCCGAGACGCTCCGGCGCACCCGCGAGCTGCTTGCCCGGCTCGGGCACAGCGAGATCCCGGCCACCCGCTCGGTCGGCCGGCTCTCCCCTGCGGCCCAGCAGATCGTCAGCATGGCCCGCGCGCTCTCCCAGGACACCCGGCTGCTGGTGCTCGACGAGCCGTCCGCCGTCCTCGACCAGGGCGAGGTCAACAACCTGTTCCGCGTGATCCGCGACCTCACCTCCGAGGGCGTCGCCGTCGTCTACATCTCCCACCGCCTCGAGGAGATCCGCCAGATCGGCGACCGGATCACCGTCCTCAAGGACGGCAGCAGCGTCGCCACCGGCCTCGCCGTCGACCAGACGCCGACGAGCGAGCTGATCAAGCTGATGACCGGCCGTTCGATCGAGTACGTGTTCCCGCCGCGCGGCGAGGCCGTCGCCCCCACCGGCGAGCCGGTCCTCGAGGTCACCGGCCTGGCGCTGCCGGGTGTCTTCACCGGGGTGGACCTCACGGTGCACGCGGGCGAGATCGTCGGTCTCGCAGGGCTCGTGGGCGCGGGGCGTTCGGAGATCCTCGAGACCCTCTACGGCGCGCGCCGGCCCTCGGCCGGCACGGTGCGGGTGGCGGGACGCGAGCTGCGCCGCGGGTCGGTGCCCGCCGCGGTGAAGGCCGGAGTCGGTCTGGCTCCGGAGGAGCGCAAGAGCCAGGGGCTGCTCCTCGACCAGGCCGTCTACAGCAACATCACCGTCTCCACGCTCCGACGATTCAGCCGGTTCGGGCTGCTCGACCGGCGTGCCGAGCGCACGAGCTCCGCCGAGGTGGCGGAGTCCCTGGACGTCCGTCCGGCAGGGGTCGATCGCCTCGTGCGCCTCCTGTCGGGCGGCAACCAGCAGAAGGTCGTCCTGGCCAGGTGGCTACTGCGCGAGTGCCGCGTGCTGCTCCTGGACGAGCCGACCCGAGGGGTGGACGTCGGCGCTCGCGCCGAGATCTACGCCCTCGTCCGCTCGCTGGCCGACTCCGGCGTCGCCGTCGTGGTCGTGTCCAGCGAGGTCGAGGAGGTGCTCGGGCTCGCGGACCGGGTCCTCGTGGTCCGCGAGGGCCGTGTCGTTCACGAAGGTCCGGCGGGCGAGATCGACGAGTCCCGCGTCCTGGACCTGGTCATGGAAGGAAAGGTCGCATGAGCGAGCAGAGCACGAACCGGGACGGGGGCACGGTGGAGAACACCGTCACGCCCTCGACCGACACGGTCACGGTGGAGCGCGCCGCCGCCGAGAGCGAGCGCGACAGCGGCGGAGGGCTGATGAGCGGCCCGTTCGGGCGCAACCTCGGCCTCGTGGTCGCCCTGCTCCTGATCTGTGCGGCCGGGATCATCACCGCGGGCGACCGGTTCGCGAGCGTCGACAACACCCTCACGATCCTGCGCTTCGCCTCCACGATCGGCGTGGTCAGCATCGGGATGACCTTCGTCATCACCGGTGGCGGCATCGACCTCTCCGTCGGCGCCATCGCGGCGCTGTGCTCGGTCTGGGCGACGACGTTCGCCACCCAGACGATGGCCGAGGACACCCACTGGCTGGTCATGGTGTTCGCCGCGCTGGCCGTGGGAGCGGGAGCCGGTCTGGTCAACGGGATCATCATCGCCTACGGCAAGGTGGTCCCGTTCATCACGACGCTGGCGATGCTCGCCGCCGCCCGTGGCCTGGCCGAGATCATCTCCGAGCGGCGCACGCAGATCGTCACGGTCGACGGGTTCAAGGACTTCTTCTCCGCCGACGTCCTCGGCGTGCCGCTCCTCGTCATCATCTTCGCGCTGGTCGCGATCGCCGGCTGGGTGCTGTTCAACCGCACGACGTTCGGCCGGCGCACGCTCGCCGTCGGCGGCAACCCCGAGGCCGCCCGCCTGGCCGGCATCAACGTCAACCGCCACACCGTGATGCTCTACGTCCTCGTCGGCCTGTGCTGCGGGCTCGCCGCCCTGATGCTGGTCAGCCGCACCACCACGGGCAGCTCCACCCACGGCACCCTGTGGGAGCTCGACGCGATCGCCGCGGTCGTCATCGGCGGCACGCTGCTCACGGGCGGCCGCGGCACGATCGTCGGCACCGTCGTCGGGGTGCTGATCTTCGCCACCCTCAGCAACGTGTTCACCCTCAACAACCAGGACACCTCGACCCAGGCGGTCGCCAAGGGCCTGATCATCGTGGTCGCCGTGCTGCTCCAGCAGCGCCTGGCCCGCAACGCGACCTCGACCTAGCGATCGGGCCCTCCCGACTCGAACACCCCCGCACCACCGCACCACCACCCCTCACCACCACCCCGCACCACCACGCCGGCACGTCACGCAGCGTCGGCCGCACCACCGCACCCATCGAGACAACACAAGGAGCACCACCCATGCGACTGCGCACCCCCCTCCGACGGCAGCAGAGCCGCCGCTACCCCGGCCTCGTGGTCGGCGCGGTCGCCGTCCTGTCCCTCGTCGCCTGCACCGGCAGTGCCGAGGATGCGGCCAACGACGACGACAACGGCAGCTCGGACAGCGCCCCCGCCGCGGCCGCCGGCAGCAACGACGAGGAGGGCGACCAGGTCACCATCGGCTTCTCGGCGCCCGCCGCGGACCACGGCTGGATGGCCGCCATCACCAACAACGTCCGCGACCTGCAGGAGCAGTACCCCGACGTCGACCTCCAGATCGCGGAGGGCACCAACGACGTCAACCTGCAGATCAGCCAGGTCGAGACCTTCATCAACGACAAGGTCGACGCCATCGTGCTGCTGCCGTTCGACGGCGCGGCGATGACGCCGATCGCTCTCAAGGCGATGGAGGCCGGCATCCCGGTCGTCAACGTCGACCGTGAGTTCGACGACCCCAACGCCGCGCGCGTCACCGTGCTCGGTGACAACTACGGCATGGGCGTCTCGGCCGGTCAGTACGTCTGCGAGCAGGCAGGCGGCGACAAGGACGTCGTCGTCGCCGAGATTGCCGGCATCGACTCGCTGCCCCTGACCCAGGACCGCAGCCAGGGCTTCGAGGACGCGCTGTCCGAGTGCGGTCTCGACGTCGACGCCCGCCAGGCCGCCGAGTTCACCGTCGAGAGCGGCGAGGAGGTCGCGGCCAACCTGCTGCAGGCCGAGCCGAAGATCGACTACCTGTGGAACCACGACGACGACCAGGGCGTCGGCGTGCTGGCGGCGATCGAGAACGCCGGCCGCGACGAGTTCGCGATGATCGGCGGCGCCGGCTCGGCCAACGCGATGCGCGCCATCCAGGAGGGCGACGGCGTGCTCAAGGCGACCGTCATCTACCCGTCCACCCAGGGAGCCGACGGCGTCAAGCTCGCCCGCCTGCTGCTGCAGGACAAGGCGATGAGCGACCTCGTCGAGGTCCAGGTGCCCCGCACGGTGCAGCTCTACGCGCCGGTCGTCACCGCCGACAACGTCGACCAGTACCTCGACTCGGCCTTCGAGTCCTGATCGGTCCCGCGGCGGCTCCCGACCCGGAGCCGCCGCGGCTCCACCCCCGCTCACGACCCGCGCCGGCACCCGTCCGGCGACAGGGGCGCTACCAGGCATGCCTCCGCACGCCCCCTCCGCATGCCACGACGCCCCGCTCCAGCCCCCCACACGAGGAGGTCCGATGACCACCACTTCCGACGTCCCCGACGACCGGAGCGACCTGTCGGTCGGCATGGTCGGGTACGCCTTCATGGGCGCTGCGCACTCGCACGCCTGGCGCACCGCGCCCCGCTTCTTCGACCTCCCGCTCCGGCCCCGCATGCGGGCCGTGGCCGGCCGTGACCCCCAGGGCGTCGCGGCCGCCGCCGAGCGGCTCGGGTGGGAGTCCACCGAGGCGTCGTGGCAGGCGCTGGTCGCGCGTGACGACATCGACCTCGTCGACGTCTGCACGCCGGGCCACACCCACGCCGAGATCGTCATCGCGGCCCTCGAGGCCGGCAAGCACGTGCTGTGCGAGAAGCCGCTCGCCAACAGCGTCGAGGAGGCCGAGGCGATGACCCGGGCCGCCGAGCGCGCCGCCGCCGACGGCGTACGCGCGATGGTCGGCTTCACCTACCGCCGCGTGCCCGCCATCGCGCTGGCCCGCCAGCTCGTCGCCGACGGCCGCCTCGGCACCCTGCACCACGTGCGTGCCCAGTACCTCCAGGACTGGATCGTCGACCCGCAGGCGCCGCTGTCGTGGCGCCTGGAGAAGGACAAGGCAGGCTCGGGCGCCCTGGGTGACATCGGCGCGCACATCGTCGACATGACGCAGTACATCACCGGCGACACCATCGCCCGGGTCGCCGGCCGGCTGCGCACCTTCGTCGACGAGCGCCCCCTGCCCAGCGAGCACGCCGGTCTGTCCGGCACGGCCGGCTCCGGCACCGGCAAGGTGACCGTCGACGACGCCGCCACCTTCCTCGCCGACTTCCGCGGGGGAGCGATGGGCGTGTTCGAGGCGACCCGCTTCGCGTCGGGTCGCAAGAACGCGATCCGCATCGAGATCAACGGCTCCGACGGCAGCCTCGCCTTCGACTTCGAGGACATGAACGTCCTGCACTTCTTCGACGGCACCGAAGACTCCCGCACCGCGGGCTTCCGCCGCATCCTCGTGACCGAGGCCGAGCACCCCTACGTCGGTGCGTGGTGGCCACCCGGCCACGTCATCGGCTACGAGCACGGCTTCGTGCACCAGGCGGTCGACCTGGTCCGCGACATCGCGGCCGGCACCGACCCCTCCCCATCCTTTGCCGACGGACTCCAGGTGCAACGCGTCCTGGCCGCGGTCGAGACCAGCTCTGACAACGACTCGTGGCAGGAGATCCCCGCATGACCGACTACACCCCGACCCCTGAGGACAAGTTCTCGTTCGGCCTCTGGACGGTGGGCTGGCAGGGCACCGACGTGTTCGGTCCCAGCTCCCGCGCCCTCCTCGACCCGGTGGACGCGACCTACAAGCTCGCCGAGCTCGGCGCGGCCGCCGTGACGTTCCACGACGACGACCTCGTCCCCGACGACGACGCCCGCGACTCCGTGCTGGAGCGCTTCGAGAAGGCGCTGGGCGACACCGGCCTCGCCGTCGAGATGGTGACCACCAACCTCTTCGGGCACCCGGTGTTCAAGGAGGGCGCGCTCACCGCCAACAACCGCGAGGTGCGTCGCTACGCCCTCGCCAAGGTGCTGCGCAACGTCGACCTGGCCGCGTCGCTGGGCGCGAAGACCTTCGTGCTCTGGGGCGGCCGCGAGGGCGCCGAGCACGGTGCGGCCAAGGACGTGCAGGCGGCGCTCGACCGCTACGCCGAGTCGCTCAACCTGCTGTGCGCCTACGTCAAGGAGCAGGGCTACGACATCCGCTTCGCCCTCGAGCCCAAGCCCAACGAGCCGCGCGGCGACATCCTGCTGCCGACGATCGGTCACGCGCTGGCGCTCATCGCCGAGCTCGACCAGTCGGAGATGGTCGGTCTCAACCCCGAGGTGGGCCACGAGGAGATGGCCGGGCTCAACTTCGCCCAGGGCATCAGCCAGGCGCTGTGGCACGACAAGCTGTTCCACGTCGACCTCAACGGCCAGCACGGCCCCCGCTTCGACCAGGACCTGCGCTTCGGCGCGGGCAACCTGCGGGGCGCGTTCTGGGCCGTCGACGCGCTGCTGGGCGCCGGGACGGGCAAGGCCTACGACGGCTACGTCCACTTCGACTTCAAGCCCCCGCGGGCCGAGGCCGAGGACGGGGTGTGGGAGTCCGCGCGCGGGTGCATGCGCAACTACCTCATCCTCCGCGACCGGGTGCAGGCGTTCCGGGCCGACCCGGACGTCCAGGCCGCCCTCGCGGCCTCCGAGGTCGAGACGCTGCGCACCCCGACCCTCGGCGAGGGGGAGTCGCTCGCCGACCTCCGCGCGGCGTCGTATGACGTGGAGGGTCTCGCCACGCGCAGCGTCGGGATGGAGGCCCTCGACCAACTCGCCCTCGAGCACCTGATGGGGGTGCGCTGACCCGACACCGTGGCCCGGCGGGCGCCGAACCCGCCGGGCACACCATCTCGGACGCACGACCGGCACGACCCGACTGACCCGCACGACACCGCATGACAGGGGCCGAACGCCCGGGGACCCGCCCCGGAACCGATGGAGCGCACATCCGTCACCACAGAAGGGATCGTGATGAACAGACTCATCACGCGACTGCAGAAGCACTCCCGTGCCGCAGTCGGCTCCACCATGGCCCTGATCGTCTCGCTACCACTCGGTGCGACGATCGGCCTGGCTTCCACGGCGAGTGCGGCGGTGCCCGACGCGGCACCTGATCGTGCGTCCGCCCCCGCCGAGAAGGCGAACAAGGCCACGAAGAAGGCCACGAAGAAGGCCGACCTGACCCCCGCGCAGGAGAGCACCCTCGGTGAGGCGGTCCCGTGGACCGCCGACGCGGACGCCTCCGCGGCGGCTGCGGCCGACGAGTCGTTCGACGCGCTGCTGTTCTCCAGGACCGCGGCGTTCCGCCACGACAACATCGGAGCGGCGACGACCGCGATCCAGGCGCTCGCCGCCTCCAACAACTTCACCGTGACGGCCACCGAGGACGCCAGCGCGTTCAACGACGCCAACCTCGCGAACTACGAGGTCGTCATCTTCCTGTCCACCACCGGTGACGTGCTCAACCCGGCCGAGCAGGCCGCGTTCGAGCGCTACATCCAGGCCGGCGGCGGCTACGCGGGCATCCACGCGGCCTCCGACACCGAGTACGACTGGCCCTGGTACGGCCAGCTGGTCGGGGCCTACTTCAACAACCACCCGCCGGGCACGCCGCAGGCGACCGTCAAGGTCGAGGACCCCGCCCACCCGTCCACCAGGACGCTCGAGCGCCGCTGGACGCGCAACGACGAGTGGTACAACTTCCGCACCAACCCCGCCGCCAACCCCCGCACCAAGCTGCACGTGCTGGCGTCGGTCGACGAGACCACCTACACGCCCGGCAACGGCTCGATGGGTGCCGAGCACCCGATCGCGTGGTGCCAGGACTACGACGGCGGCCGCAGCTGGTACACCGGCATGGGCCACACCGCGGCGGCCTTCACCGACGCGAAGTTCCTCGAGCACGTCCTCGGCGGCATCCAGACCGCTGCCGGCGCCCTCGACGCCGACTGCAAGGCGACGCTGACGCCGAGCTTCGAGAAGGTCGCGCTCGACGAGAACACCTCCAACCCGATGGAGCTCGCCATCGCCGACGACGGCCGGGTGTTCTACATCGACCGCAACGGCGCCGTGCGCATCATCAAGGAGGACGGCAGCGTGCTGACCGCGGGCACCGTCCCGGTCTACACGGGCCAGGAGTTCGGCCTGCTGGGCATCGCCCTCGACCCCGACTTCGCGACCAACAACTGGGTCTACCTCTACTACTCGCCGAACGGCTCGGAGTCGATCGACCGGATCTCGCGCTTCACGATGGCGGGCGACACGCTCCAGCTCGGCACGGCGACGACGATCCTCGACGTCCCGACGCAGCGCAACGAGTGCTGCCACGCGGGCGGGTCGATGGAGTTCGACAACGACGGCAACCTCTACCTCGCCACCGGTGACAACACCAACCCGTTCGACTCCGGCGGCTACACCCCGATCGACGAGCGGCCCAACCGCGCCGCCTGGGACGCCCAGCGCACCTCGGGCAACACCAACAGCCTCAACGGCAAGGTGCTGCGCATCAGGCCGAAGGCTGAGGGTGGCTACACCGTCCCCGCCGGCAACCTCTTCGACGAGGCCGCCGACACCCAGCAGAAGACCCGCCCCGAGATCTACGCGATGGGCTTCCGCAACCCGTTCCGCATCGGCCTGGACGAGCAGAACAACAACATCCTGGTCGCCGACTACGGTCCCGACGCCGGCTCGACCAGTGCGACCCGCGGACCCAACGGTCGCGTGGAGTGGAACATCCTCGACGAGCCCGGCAACTACGGCTGGCCCTACTGCGTGGGCAACAACACCCCCTACAACGACTACAACTTCGCCAACAGCACCGCCGGCGCGACGTTCGACTGCGCCGCCCCGGTCAACGACTCGCCCAACAACACGGGCCTGACCAACCTGCCGCCCGCGAAGCCGGCGGTGATCTGGCAGAGCAACAACGGCACGATCACCGGGACCCCGGAGATCGGCGCCAGCGGTGCGCCGATGACGTCGGGCACCTACGACTACGACCCCGACCTGGTCTCCGACCGCAAGTGGCCGGAGTACTTCGACAGCAAGGCGATCTGGGCCGACTGGAACAACAACCGCCTGTTCACCGTGCAGATGAACCAGGCCGGGACCAACTACACCGACATCAACCGGTTCCTGTCCAACCTGCCCATGCAGCGCCCGCACGCCCTGCAGTTCGGCCCCGACGGCGCCCTCTACATGATCGAGTGGGGCAGCGGGTTCAACGGCAACAACACCGACTCGGGCGTCTACCGCATCGACTACGTCGAGGGCAACCGCGCCCCCGTGGCCCGGGCGACGACCGACCGGACCTCCGGTCCGGCGCCGCTCACCGTCGAGTTCGACGGCACCGGGTCCTTCGACCCGGACACCGGTGACAACACAGGCCTCACCTACGCGTGGGACTTCACCGGCGACGGCTCCACCGACGCGACCACCCCGACGGCGAGCTTCACCTACAGCACGGCGGGCAACTACACCGCCCGGCTGACGGTGACCGACGTCGACGGTCGCAGCGGCACGACCAACATCGACATCACGGCCGGCAACACGGCCCCGACCGTCGAGCTGGTGCTGCCCAAGGACGGCGGCTTCTTCGAGTTCGGCGACTACGTGGCCTACGAGGTCGTCGTCACCGATCCCGAGGACGGCACCATCGACTGCGACGACGTCGTCGTGCAGCCGGGCCTGGGCCACGACCAGCACTCCCACGACTACGAGCAGTACAGGGGGTGCTCCGGCACCCTGGCACTGCCCGGGGACGCCGGCCATACCGGTGCCAACATCTTCGGCACCATCAAGGCCACCTACACCGACAAGGGCAGCGGCGCCGCCGGGGCGCTGACCAGCGTCGACGGCATCGTGCT
Organism: Nocardioides sp. Z24_21; assembly: GCF_058134345.1. Classification (NCBI taxonomy): domain Bacteria; kingdom Bacillati; phylum Actinomycetota; class Actinomycetes; order Propionibacteriales; family Nocardioidaceae; genus Nocardioides; species Nocardioides sp. Z24_21. The sequence continues at coordinate 287,113 of NZ_JBYTTH010000001.1, read as the reverse complement.
GCACACCAAGAAGAAGGAGGCGGAGTTCTACGACTCCACCGGCCGCACCGGTGACAACACCGCCGGCTCGCCCGGAGTGACCACGCAGGCCACCACCGACAGCGGCGGCGGCCAGAACGTGACCGGCGTCGAGACCGGCGACTGGTTCCGCTGGGACGTGATGAACCTGACCGGGATCACCGGCGTCTCGATGCGGGCCGCGTCGACCACGGCAGGCGCGACGTTCGAGGTGCGCCAGGGATCGGCGACGGGCACCGCGATCGGCACGCTGACGGTGCCGAACACCGGTGGCGCGCAGACCTACCAGACCGTGACGACGACCTTCACCAACGCGACGACGACCAGCCAGCCGCTGTACTTCGTCGCCACGACCGGTGGGGCCAACGTCAACTGGCTGCAGTTCAACGGCCGCGGTATCACCGACAACCAGCCGCCGACGGTGGCGTTCACCGCCAGCACCACCAGCGGTGAGGCGCCCCTGCCGGTGTCGTTCGACAGCACGGTGACCGACCCCGACGGGAACACCCCCGTCACCTACGCGTGGGACTTCGGCGACGGCGCGACCTCCACCCAGGCCGACCCGAGCCACACCTACACCACGCCGGGCAGGTACGTCGTCTCGCTGACCGCCACCGACGCGCGGGGGGCCGAGGCCACCAGCACGACGGAGATCACGGTGAGGAGACCGTCGGACACCTGCTTCAGCGGGCGTTCGGACGACTTCCTGGGCAACGAGCTCGACACCGACCGGTGGAACCGCAGCGTGCGGGTCAACCAGTCGCTGACGGTCGCCGACGGGACGCTCAACATCCCGTTGACCAACTCCGATCTCTACCAGACCACCAACACCACGCCCAACATCGTCCTCCAGGACCTGCCGGGCGGGGCGTTCGAGGCCACGACCCAGGTCACGCTCAACGCGACCAAGGGCTACCAGCAGGCCGGTCTGATCGTCTACGGCAACGACGACAACTACCTGAAGCTCGTCTACTCGGGCCGCTCGACGGCCGCGGCGGGCAGCAAGGCGGCCAACGTCATCCAGTTCGCGAAGGAGGCCAACGGCACGGCGACGGAGTCCAACTCCGCCAACCTGGGCGCGGACTTCCCCGACACCGTGTGGCTGCGGATGTCGAGCACCGACGGCAGCTCCGTCACCGCCTCCTACAGCAGTGACGGCGACACCTGGGTGCCGCTCGCCACGAGCAACGGGACGCCGGCGGCGCCGCGCGACCTGAGCGGCATCACCGCGCCCAAGGTGGGCCTGCTGGCCCTCGGTGCGACGGCGGCCGGCGCGGCGGACAACCTCACCGCGAAGTTCGACCACTTCACCCTCACCCCCGACGACACGGCCGAGCCGTGCAACAACGGGTGCTTCGTGGAGGAGTTCAACGGCTCGACGCTCACCTCGGACTGGTCGACGGTCCGACCGAGCGGCAACCTGACGGTGTCGGGTGGTGCGCTCACGATCCCGATGGAGGCGACCGACCTCTACCAGACCACGAACACCGCGCGGGACCTGGTCCTCACCGACCTCCCCGACGGCCCGTTCGTGGCCACCACCAAGGTCACCGCACCCATCAACCAGGCCTATCAGTCCGCGGGCCTGCTGATCTACGGAGACGACGACAACTACATCAAGCACGTCTTCCAGGGCCGCAGCACCAACGGTGCCAACGCCGCGCAGAACATCGTCCAGACCGCGAAGGAGACCGACGCAGCAGCAGTCGAGACCAACACGCCAGGGCTCGGGGCGGACTTCCCGACCACCGTGTGGCTACGCCTGACCAGCACCGACGGTGAGGAGGTGCTCGGCAGCTACAGCACCGACGGCGAGACGTGGACCGACATGTCGGAGGGCTACGACCTCACCGGCATCGACGAACCGCGGATCGGCCTGCTGTCGGCGGCCAACCAGACCGCGGGTGCCGGCATCACGGCCACCTTCGACTGGTTCACCCTGGGCGAGGACGCCACGTGCGAGCCCGGCGGGGAGCCGCCGGTCGACACCACCGATCCGGAGGTCGCTGCCACGGTCCTCGGCTCCTACGCCGGGGAGCTGGTCGACCAGGCCAGCACCGGCATCACCGGCGAGGCCACCATGGTCTCGGCGGCCGAGGGCAACGGCTACACCACGACCATCGAGCTGTCGCTCGAGGGTCTCGACCCCCAGGAGGGCTACGAGTCGCACCTGCACGTCGGCACGACGTGCGGTGGCTTCGAGGGTCACTACCGTGACGACCCCGACGGGGCCGGCACGCCGCCCAACGAGCTGTGGCCGACCAACCCGGGTTGGACCGCCGGCTCGGGCGACCCGAGGATCAAGCCCGCCGCTGACGGCACGTCGTTCGCGACGGCCACGGTCCCGTGGGCGCCGCGCATCGAGGGCGGCATCCTGGCCCTGCACCGGGACGGCGCGATCATCGGTTGCGTCGACCTGGAGCTGACCGGAGCGGGCACCGTGGTGCTCGACGCCACGGACGACGTCGAGGTCACCTCGTTCACCTACACCGTGGACGGTGGAGCCGAGACCGACTACGAGGGTCCGTTCGAGATCACCGAGCCGGGTGAGCACACGGTGGCCTACACGGCGACCGACGCAGCCGGCAACGAGACGACCGGCGAGTTCACGGTCGTGGTACCGGAGGCGGACCCGGGTCCCGACCCGGAGCCCGGCCCGAAGCCGACCGTCACGCTCACCACGTCGCCGGCCGCAGCCAACGGTCGCAGCAACTGGTTCACCTCGCCGGTCACCGTCACCCTCGCGGGTGCCGGCGGCGAGGGGAAGCTGAGCGTGGAGTACCGCATCGGCAACGGTCCGTGGACGGCGTACACCGCGCCGATCACGGTGTCCGACGACGGCGTGACCCTGGTCCAGGCCAGGGCGACCGACGCGGCCGGGAAGACCTCGGCCGTGGAGACGACCACCATCAAGAAGGACGGCACGGCGCCCACCCTGGCCGTCGCCGGCATCGCCGACGGCGCCAAGCTCGACGTCTCGGCGGTCCGCACGGCTCGGATCACGGTCACGGACGCCACGTCCGGGGCCGCCGAGCAGGTCGTCCGTCTCGACGGCAAGGCCGTCACCGGACCGGCTCGCATCGACGCCATGTCGCTGCGGCCGGGCAAGCACCGGTTGAAGGTCACCGCCTACGACGCGGCCGGCAACCAGACCGTGCAGACGATCACCTTCAAGGTCGTCGTGTCCTTCAAGGCGGGCAAGAAGCTCGTCGAGCGCCTCGCCGAGGAGGGCGTCGTCGGCCCGAAGCTCGCGGTGAGGCTGAAGCAGGAGCTGAAGGCCGCCGAGCGCGCTGACAAGCGCAACCAGGTGGGCAAGGCCCTGAAGTCCCTCAAGCGGTTCGAGAGGCTCGCATCGCGGGTGAAGGACAAGGAGGTGAGGCTCGCTCTCAAGCGCCTGTCGCGCACGCTGAAGTCGCAGCTGTAGGCGCCGGTCCGAGCACAGAGCGTCCGTGGTCGGGCGGCTCGGCCAGCACGTCACCTCCGGGTGCGTGAGCCGGCGCGCATGCAGGATCGGCCCTGCGTGCGAGTCGGTGGCCGGGCCCCCGGCACGGGCGGGGGTGGCGTCGCAAGGCGCCACCTTCAGCGGCCGGTGCCGGGACACGGCGCTCCGTCCCGGCACCGGTCCGCGCCGGCGCCCAGCCGGCCGGGCAGGTCCACCCGAGCGACCGCCACCCCCAGCACCACCACCCACCAGCACCACCCCCAGCACCACCCAGCACCACCCCGCTGCCGCGGCAGCACCAGCCGAACGCACCACCACCACCACACGAGGAGCACACATGCCACGCCCCATCACCCTGTTCACCGGCCAGTGGGCCGACCTCCCGTTCGGGGAGGTGTGCAAGCTCGCCTCGGGCTGGGGCTACGACGGCCTCGAGCTCGCCTGCTGGGGCGACCACTTCGACCCGTGGGCGGCGGTGGAGGACGAGTCCTACGTCCCGGCCAAGCTGGAGATGCTCAAGAAGCACGATCTGCAGGTCTTTGCGATCAGCAACCATCTCAAGGGCCAGGCGGTCTGCGACGACCCGATCGACGCGCGCCACCGCGACATCCTGCCGGACCGCATCTGGGGCGACGGCGACGCCGAGGGCGTGCGCCAGCGCGCGGCCGAGGAGATGAAGATGACGGCCCGCGCGGCCCGCAAGCTGGGCGTCGACGTCGTCGTCGGCTTCACCGGCTCCTCGATCTGGAAGTACGTCGCGATGTTCCCGCCGGCCTCCCAGGCCCTCGTCGACGCCGGCTACCAGGACTTCGCCGACCGCTGGAACCCGATCCTCGACGTCTTCGACAGCGAGGGGGTCCGGTTCGCCCACGAGGTCCACCCCTCCGAGATCGCCTACGACTACTGGACCACGGTCGCGGCGCTCGAGGCGATCGACCACCGCGAGGCGTTCGGCCTCAACTGGGACCCCTCGCACTTCGTGTGGCAGGACCTCGACCCGGTCGGGTTCCTGTGGGACTTCAAGGACCGGATCTACCACGTCGACTGCAAGGACGCGAAGCGCCAGGTCGGCAACGGCCGCAACGGTCGGATGGGCTCGCACCTCGCCTGGGCCGACCCCCGCCGCGGCTGGGACTTCGTGTCCACCGGCCACGGCGACGTGCCGTGGGAGGCGTCGTTCCGGATGCTCAACACCATCGGCTACGACGGTCCCATCTCCGTGGAGTGGGAGGACGCCGGCATGGACCGCCTCGTCGGTGCACCCGAGGCCCTCGAGTTCGTGCGGCGCCTGGCCTTCGACGCGCCGACCGCGGCCTTCGACGCCGCGTTCTCGACGTCGTCGTGATCCCCGCCTGACGCCCACCGTGCCCCCGCCCGACGCGTCCGAGGAGGACGACATGACCCACCGGCCCGACCTGACGGCCGGGACCGGCGTGTGGTTCGTCGGTGCGCGGGGCTCGGTGAGCGAGCGGCCCGAGCTGCATCCCGACGGCCTGGCCCCGTGAGCGCCCGCTCCGCGCTGCGCCGCGCGGTCGCGACGACCGCCCTCGCCGTCCTCGCCGCGCTCGCCGCGCTCGCGGCATGGGGGCCGGTGCCGCCGGCCGCCGCCCACGACGAGCTGCTCTTCTCCGACCCGTCCGAGGCGGGGGTGCTCGCAGCCCTGCCCTCGCGGGCCATCCTCACCTTCACCGGACCCGTCGCGGAGGTCCACGAGGTGAGCGTGACCGGTCCGGACGGGAGCGTGACCAACGGCGCCCCGACCGCCACCGGCCCCGAGGTCCGGCAGAACCTCTGGGCCGGGCCCGACGGCACCTACACCCTGACCTACGACGTGGTGTCCTCCGACGGCCACGAGATGGCCGGCGAGATCACGTTCGACGTCGGTGGGTCCGCCTCCGGCGAGGAGGGCACGGGATCATCCCCGCCCACTGACGACGACGGGTCGGGCAGCTCGCTCCGCGGGGTCGTGGTGCCGGCGGGTGTGGTGCTGCTGTCCGGCGCCTTCGCGCTCGCCCTCTGGCACCGCCGCCGCACCACCTAGCCGACAGGCTTCACCGCCAGCACGGCGCAGTCCGCACCGAGCAGGATGCGCTGCGCGACGCTGCCCATCAGCAGCTTGCCGACGGGGGAGCGTCGGCGCAGCCCGATCACCACCAGGTCGGCCGCGACGTCCTCGGCCACCGCCAGCACCTGGTCGCCGACGTCGGCGCCCATCGAGCGGCGCACCTCGACCTCGACGCCGGCCCCGCCCAGCTCGGTCGTCAGCGCGGCCAGCTGGTCGTCGTCGGCATAGCGCTCGTCGACGAGGGCGTCGCCGCGGGTGGCGTTGACCACCACGATCCGCCCCTCGCGCAGCCGCGCCTCCTCGACGCCGCGGCGCAGCGCCGCCTCGCCGAACTCGTCGGGGGTCCAGCCCACCACGATGGTCGTCATCGCACCTTCTCCTCGCTCCGGTCCGCGTCGCTGTCGTCTGGTGGAGTGCCGTCGTCGGTGAGCGCCACGCGCGCCGGGCGCACGGCGCGCAGCACGAGCGGCGCCACCACGACGACCACCACGATCACGTAGATCACCACGGCCAGCGGCTCGCTCCACAGCGCCGAGACGTCGCCGCCCGAGATCGCCATCGCCTCGCGCAGTCGGAACTCCATCAGCGGCCCGAGGATGACCCCCAGGATCAACGGCAGGACCGGCAGGGCGAAGCGGCGCATCAGCAGCCCGAGCAGGCCGAGCGCCAGCAGCAGGAGCAGGTCGAACGCCTGCAGGTTGGCCGCGTAGGCCCCCAGCGTGGCGAAGAACAGGATGCCGGCGTAGAGCTGCGGTCGCGGGATCCGCAGCAGCTTGGCCCACACCGGCGCGAGCGGCAGGTTGAGCACGAGCAGCAGGGCGTTGCCGACGAGCAGGCTCGCCAGCAGGGCCCACACCAGCTCGGGCTGCTCGGTCATCAGCTGCGGTCCCGGATCGATGCCGTAGCCCGAGAGCGCCGCGAGCATGACCGCCGACGTCGCCGTCACGGGCAGGCCGAGCGCGAGCAGCGGGACGAACGTGCCGGCGGCCGAGGCGTTGTTGGCCGCCTCCGGTCCGGCGACGCCCTCGATGGCACCGCGGCCGAACTCGTCGCGTCCCCGCCGCGCGGCGAGTCGCTTCTCGGTGATGTAGGACAGGAAGGTCGGGATCTCGGCGCCGCCCGCGGGCAGCGCGCCGAACGGGAAGCCGTAGGCCGTGCCGCGCATCCACGGCCCCCAGGAGCGCCTGAGGTCGGTGCCGCTCAGCCACGGCTGGCCGACCGGGATCACGTGCGCGGGCGTGCGGCGCAGGTGGGCGGCGACCCAGAACGCCTCGCCCAGGGCGAAGATCGCGACCGCGACCACCACCACGTCGATGCGCTCGGCGAGGAGGGGCTGGTCGAAGCTCAGCCGGGTCTGGCCGGTGTTGAGGTCGAGGCCGACGAGGCCGATGGTGAGGCCGAGGAACAGGGCGATGAACCCGCGCAGCCACGACCCGCCCAGCACGCTCGTGACCATCACCATCGTGAGGACCATCAGGGCGAAGTAGGACGGCGCGCCGATGTCGTTGGCGACCGACGCCAGGGCCGGGGCGAAGAAGACGACGAGCAGCGTGCCGATGGTGCCGGCGATGAACGACCCGATCGCGGCGGTGGCCAGGGCCTGGGAGGCGCGTCCGGCCTTCGCCATCAGGTTGCCCTCGAGCGCGGTCATCACCGACGCCGACTCACCGGGCGTGTTGAGCAGGATGGCCGTCGTCGAGCCGCCGTACATCCCGCCGTAGTAGATGCCGGCGAACATGATGAACGCGGGGATCGGGTCCATGCCGAAGGTGACCGGCAGCAGCAGCGCCACCGCCATCGCCGGCCCGATGCCGGGCAGCACGCCCACGAACGTGCCGAGCAGCACGCCGATGGCGGCGAAGAGCAGGTTCTGCGGGGTGAGGACGGAGCCGAAGCCGTCCATCAGGAGGGTGAGGTTGTCCATCAGAGCACCCCGTCCAGGATCCCGGCGGGGAGGATCACGCCCAGCACCTCGTGGAAGAAGTACCAGCTGCTCACCGACAGCACGGTGCCGACGATGGCGTCGCGCAGCAGCGTCCGGCTGCCCAGCGACCACGCGGCGCCGGTGAAGAGCAGCGCACCGCTGACGGCCCAGCCGAGGAAGGAGACGGTGAGCGCGGTGAACAGCAGCACGCCCACCAGCTTGAGGACGGTGACCCAGTCGGCGGGGTGCCGCAGGTCGACGTCCTCCCCGCCCTCGGCCTGCGGCACGTCTCCGCGCAGCGTCGCCACGACCAGCAGGAGGCCGAGCACCACGGTGACCGCTCCGATCACGTAGGGGAAGATCCGCGGCCCGACCGGGTCGCCGAAGCCGATCCGCAGGGTCGTCGCGTCGTAGAAGGTGTAGGCACCGACCACGACGAGCAGCGCCGCGAGGCCGAGCTGGGGGAGGTCGCGGTCGCGGCCAGGTGCGGTCCGCGGTGCCTCGGCGGGGGTGGGGGTGTCGACTGATGTGCTCACAGCAGGTCCAGCTCCTCGAGGGTGGTGGCGACCCGCTCGTCCTGCTCCCGGAGGAACGTCGCGAAGTCGTCGCCGGTCTTGAACTCGTCGATCCAGCCGTTCTCCTCGAGGGCCCGCTGCCACTCGGGGGTCGCGTGCATCGCCTCCAGGTCGGCGATCAGGTCCTGGCGCCGCTCCTCGCTGATGCCGGGGGGCGCGAAGACGCCGCGCCAGTTGGTGAAGACCAGGTCGATGCCGGACTCGGTGAGGGTGGGTGCCTCGCTGATGCCCTCGCCGTCGAGCCGCTCCTCGCCGGAGACGGCCAGCAGCCGCAGCTCGCCGGAGGAGAGCTGGCCGACGAACTCCCCGACGCCGGAGAAGCCGACGTCGATCTTGTTGCCGAGCAGCGCGCTCGTCAGCGGGCCGCCGCCGTCGTAGGCGACGTAGCGCAGCTCGCGCGGGTCGACGTCGACCGCCCCGGCGAGCTGCATCGGGAACAGGTGGTCGGGTCCGCCCGGTGACGAGCCGCCGCCGACGACGACGGAGCCCGGGTCGTCCTGCCAGGCCGCCACCAGGTCGTCGATGGTCTCGAAGGGGGAGTCCGCCGGCACCAGGACGCCCTCCTGGTCCGCGATGAGCTGGGCCAGCGGGGTGGCGTCGTCGAGCCGGTAGGGCGCGCCGAAGGAGTAGAGGGAGCCCACCACGCCGAGGCCGGCGGTCATCATCGTGCGCTCGTCGCCCTCGGCGTTCATCAGCCGGGTCATCGCCACCGACCCTCCGGCCCCGATCACGTTGGTCACCTCGAACGAGCCGCCGGTGATGTCGCCGTTCTCCATCACGGCCACGGCAGCGCGCCCGGTCTGGTCGTAGCCGCCGCCCGGGCTGTTGGGGATGAGCATCGTCATGTCGTCGCTGGCGTCGCCCCGGGTGACCCCACAGCCCGTCGCGAGCAGCACGACGGTGGCGAGTGCCGTCGCCGTGGCCGCGACCCGCCTGGTCCGTTGGCGCAGCATGTGGTCTCCCTCGCTCGATCGTGCCGACCCCCCGATGGTGCAAGACTCCTGTGGCGGACGTCACGATTGGCAAAGCAATGGAGGTTGTGGAACTTGTGGTCGCGCTGGCGGCCGGCGACGCTCGCCGGCCAGGTCCTGGTGCTCCAGCTGACGGTGCTGCTCGTCGTGGTCGCCGTGGCGAGCGTGGTGTCGGTGCAGCAGAGCGACGCCGACTTCCGCGACACCCGAGGCGCCCGGATGCGGGCCGCCGCCGAGTCGATGGCCAACATCGCGGCGGTGCGTGACCCGTTCGTGCAGGGCCTGGTCGAACGCCGTCGAGCGTCGCTGACGTCGTACACCCAGCGGGTGCGCAACAACTACCAGGCCGGGGGCGTCTACCTCGCCGACCCGGACGGGGTCGTGCTCGTCAGCAGCGACTTCGCCGGCCGGGGCCGGCAGGTCGACCTCGGCGGCAGCACCGTCCAGCAGCTGCGGACGTGGACCGGCGACGTCGACGACTTCGGCGATCGGGCCATCGCGGCGCAGGTGCCGATCATCGACGACCGGGGTGCCCTCGTCGGGATCTCGATGGTGGCGCAGTCCTACCCGTCCCTGGCCGAACGGGCACGCGGCGTGCTGCCCGACCTGCTCGCCGTCGCCGGTCTCGGGCTCGGCCTGGGCGTCGCCGGCTCGTTCCTGCTCTCCCGGCTGGTGCGCCGCCGCACGCGCGGGCTCGAGCCGGCGGCGATCGCCGCGCTCGCCGACCAGCGCGAGGCCCTGCTCCACTCGATCCGCGAGGGCGTCGTCGCGGTCGGGGAGGACGGCACCATCACCGTGGTGAGTGACAGCGCCCGCGAGCTCATCGGGCTCGAGGGCGATGTGCAGGGGCGCGCCGTCGACGACCTCGACCTCGACCCCGCCGTCCGCGACCTGCTCGCCGACGGCGCCGCGATCCGCGACCACGTGGTCGTGCTGGGCGAGCGCGTGCTGGTCGTCAACCGCAACCCGGTCGTGGAGGGCGGCAGGCGGGTCGCGTCGGTGACCACGCTCCGCGACCGCACCGAGCTGCTCGCCCTGCAGAGCGAGCTCAGCGCGCGGGAGTCGATCACCAACACGCTGCGCGCCCAGACCCACGAGTTCCACAACCAGCTGCACACGATCTCCGGGCTGGTGCAGCTCGGCGAGTACGACGAGGTGTCACGGCTCGTGGGGACCCTCAGCCGGCGGCGCCGCGAGATCTCCGACGCCGTGCTCGCGCACGTGGCCGACCCCGCCGTCGCCGCCCTGCTGATCGCCAAGACCAGCCTGGCGGCCGAGCGCGGGGTCGACCTGCGCGTGTCGGCGACCAGCAGCCTGCCCCGCCTCGACCCCGAGACGTCCACCGACGTGGGCACTGTCGTGGGCAACCTCGTCGACAACGCCGTCGACGCCTCGGTGTCGGTCGGCGGCACGGCGGTCGAGGTCGACCTGCGCCTCGTCGGCGACGTCGTGCACCTGGCCGTGACCGACACCGGGCCCGGCGTGCCCCCGGACGAGGTGGGCAGGATCTTCCGCCGCGGCTGGAGCTCGAAGGCACCCACCACCGAGGGACGGGGGGTCGGGCTGGCGCTGGTGCAGGTCGTCTGCGAACGTCGGGGCGGCGCGGTCGCGGTCCGCGCCGGGGTCGACGGCACCGGCGCGGTCTTCGAGGTGCGGCTGCCGGGAGCGGAGGTCGGATGAGCACGCGCACGCACCGTCCGCCGAGCAACACGACGCACGACGTCACGGTGCTGGTCGTCGACGACGACTTCATGGTCGCGCGCATCCACACGCAGTTCGTCGAGCGCACGGAGGGCTTCACGGTCGTCGGGGTCGCCAGCAGCGGGCAGGCGGCGCTCGACGAGGTGGCACGTCTGCGCCCCGACCTGGTGCTGCTCGACGTGCACCTGCCCGACATGACCGGCATCGAGGTGCTGCGACGGCTCCGGGCGGGCGGCGACGACGTCGGCGTGCTGGTGGTCACGGCGGCCCGGGAGGCCGACACGGTGCGCGCCGCCGCGTCCGGCGGGGCGGTCCACTACCTGGTGAAGCCGTTCGACTACGACGACCTGCGGGTGCGGCTCGAGTCGTTCCGCGCCGCGCTGCTGGCGCTCGCGGGCTCGGGAGCGCCCGCCCAGGACGACATCGACGCGGTGTTCGGCGCGGCCGCCGTCGGCGCGTCCCCCGGCCCGGGGAGGCTGCCCAAGGGCCTGAGCCCGGAGACGGCCGAGGTCGTGGCGGAGGCGCTCCGCGACACTGACGAGCTCTCCGCGGGGGAGTGCGCCGAGCGGGTCGGCATCTCCCGGGTCTCCGCCCGGCGCTACCTCGAGCACTTCGTGGCCCGAGGTCGGGCGGAGGTGCGGCTGCAGTACGGCGGGGCGGGGCGACCGGAGCGCCGCTACCGCTCGGTGGGCTCCTGAGACACGCCTGCGCGTCCCACCCCCGTGTCCGTTTCCCGCTGGTGGGGGGACAGCTCGGGGGTCAGGATGGAGCCATGACACCGACCGGGCACCTTGACGCCGAGGCCTGCTACCGCGCGGTCCGCAGCAGGGATCGCCGCTTCGACGGGGTCTTCTACACCGCAGTGCGCACCACCGGGATCTACTGCCGCCCGTCGTGCCCGGCGCGCACGCCCGCCGAGGGCAACGTCACCTTCCACCCCACGGCCGCCAGCGCGCATGCGGCAGGCTACCGCGCCTGCAAGCGCTGCCTGCCCGACGCGACGCCCGGCAGCCCCGAGTGGGACGTCGCGGCCGACGTCGCCGGCCGGGCGATGCGCCTGATCGCCGACGGCCTCGTCGACCGCGAGGGCGTCGACGGGCTGGCGCGCCGCGTCGGCTACACCCCGCGCCACCTCGGCCGGCTGCTGACCCAGGAGCTCGGCGCCGGGCCGCTGGCACTGGCGCGGGCCCGACGGGCCCAGAGCGCACGGGTGCTCATCGAGACGACCGACCTTCCGCTGACCGACGTGGCCTTCGCGGCCGGGTTCGCCAGCGTGCGGCAGTTCAACGAGACGCTGCGTGAGATCTACGCCGCCTCGCCCAGCCAGCTACGCGGCCGCCGCCACCGTGCCCCGAGCGCCGGCGCGGTGACCATGCGCCTGCCCGTCCGCACTCCCTTCGCCGGGCAGCGCCTGCTCGACTTCCTGGCCCACCACGTGGTGCCGGGCGTCGAGGTCGCCGGACCCGGCTGCTACGCGCGCACCCTCGACCTGCCGCACGGCAGTGGCACGGTGCGGCTCGAGCTGGCCGACCTCCCGGCGGGCGGCACCGGCTTCGTCACCGCCGAGTTCCTGCTCGAGGACCTGCGTGACACGGCCGCCGCGAGCGAGCGCGTACGCCGCCTGCTCGACGCCGACTGCGACCCGCGTGCCGTCGACGGCCACCTGGGCGCCGATCCCGTCCTGGGCCACCTCGTGCGCGCCACCCCGGGCCTGCGCGTCCCCGGGCAGGTCGACGGCGACGAGACCGCGATCCGCACCGTCATCGGCCAGCAGGTCAGCGTCGCCGGCGCCCGCACGGTCGCGGGCCGCCTCGTCGAGGCCCACGGGTGCCGCATCGAGTCGGAGGTGCCGGGCCTGACCCACCTCTTCCCCGACGCCGCGACCCTCGCGACGGCCGACCCCGCGACGCTGCCGATGCCGCGCGCGCGGGGCCGAGCGCTCGTCGGGCTCGCCGCCGCGCTCGCCGAGGGACGCGTCGTGCTCGACCGCGGTCCCGACCGCGACGACGTACGACGGGCGCTGCTCGAGCTGCCCGGCATCGGGCCGTGGACCGCCGACTACGTGGCGATGCGCGCCCTCGGGCACCCCGACGTCTTCCTCCCCACCGACCTCGCGGTGCGCCGGCTGCTGGCCGACCTGGGCGGCGATCCGGATCCCGAGAGCTGGAGACCCTGGCGCTCGTACGCCCTGATGCACCTCTGGAACACCCTCATGCCCGCCACCGCACCCACCGCTGCACCCATCGCCGCACCCGCCGCCCCACCCGAGGAGACCTGACATGTGGACCGTGATGCCCTCGCCCGTGGGCGACCTGCGCGTCGTCGAGCGCGACGGGTCGATCGTGGCGATCGAGTTCTCGCCGTTCCGCCAGCCGGCCGACGGCCGGCCGCTGGGCGCGCGCTCCGACGAGCACCCGGTGCTCGCCGAGGCCGTGCGGCAGCTGACGGCCTACTTCGACCGCGAGCTCACCGACTTCGACCTTCCGCTCGCCCCGGTCGGCACCGACTTCCAGCGGCGCGTGTGGTCGCAGCTCGAGCTGATCGGCTACGGCCGCACCGCGTCGTACGGCGAGATCGCCGGCCGGCTCGGGATGACCAACGCCGCCTCGCGTGCCGTCGGACTCGCCAACGGCCGCAACCCGATCCCCATCGTGGTGCCGTGCCACCGCGTCATCGGCGCCAACGGCACCCTGACCGGCTACGCCGGAGGCCTGCTCCGCAAGCAGCAGCTGCTCGAGCTCGAGCAGGACGCGCTGTTCTGACGGGCGGTCTCCGGGCCACCGCGCCGAGGCGGGTCGCGCGGACCATGACGTCCAGCTGGGCCCAGGCCCTGGCGGGGATCGTGGCCGAGGGCGGAGACGTGAGCCTGTCGCGGGCGTCGCTCATCACGTGTCCGACGCTGTTGATCGCCGGGGCACACGACCCGGTCTGCCCACCGGACCTGGTGCGGCAGATGGCCGACGCCATCACCCACGGCGCCTACCGCGAGGCAGCGGGAGCCGGCCACGACGTCCACGTGTCACACGCCGCCTGGCTGTCGGCGACCGTCGTCGACTGGCTCAGCGAGCACGAGGGCGCCCGTCCACGACTCCCGGGGAGCCCCTGCCCCTGCTCAGGCCGGAGCCCACTCCGGGTCGCGACCCGAGGCGGCCAGCACGCGCTCGAACGGCGTCGCGTCGGCGCCCACGGTCACGGCGGGGCCGAACATGCCCGGTGTGCCGTCGGTGTCGAAGCCGTCCACGAACTCCGCGAGCGCCCCGGCCGTCGCGTCGTCGCAGTCGAAGCCCCGGCCGGTGGCGCTGGCGAGGTCCCAGCCGTGCAGGACGATCTCGTCGAGGGCGACGAGGCCGGCCACCTGGCCGGGCAGGTCGACACCACCCGCGCGGGTCATCCCCTCCCACGCAGCCGGGTCGCGCCAGGCGGCGGCCAGCGCCGGCAGCTGGTGGGCGAGCGCCTCGCGCCAGCCGGGCTCGGCGTCCGGCCACCCCGCCTCGTCGGGACTGGTGTCGGTGAGCGGGCCGACCTCCTTGTCGGCGGCCGCGCGGAAGGCGAGCGTCAGCCCCACGAGGTGCTGGAGGAGCTGCCCGACGGTCCTGCCCTCGCAGGGAGTCGGCGCGGACAGCTGGTCGTCGGTGACGTCCACGACGACGTCGGCGAGCTGCTCGGCAGCGGGGGCGAGGTCCACGAGCTCGGTCATGCGTCCACCCTGCCCGAGGGTCGGCGGTGCTGAGAAGCCCTCGGGGCTACTCCAGGGGGCCGCTCCGGGGGCTGCTCCGGGGGCTACTCGGCGGCGGCGCGGCGCAACGACTCCGAGAGCCGGTCGGCCGCGGCGAGGACGGCGGGCGCGTGCATCCGCCCGGGCTGGCGCGAGAGGCGCTCGAGGGGACCGGAGACCGAGACCGCGGCGATCACCTTGCCGCCGGGGGAGCGGACCGGGGCCGACACCGAGGCGACGCCCTGCTCGCGCTCGCCCACCGACTGCGACCACCCGCGCCGGCGGATCCCCGACAGCGCCGTGGCGGAGAACGCGGCGTTCTGCAGGCCGCGGTGCATGCGCTCGGGGTCCTCCCAGGCAAGCAGGATCTGCGCGGCCGAGCCGGCGTTCATGGTCAGCTGTGAACCGACCGGGATGGTGTCGCGGAGTCCGGAGGGGCGCTCGGCAGCGGCCACGCACACGCGGTGCTCGCCTTGGCGGCGCCACAGCTGCGCGGACTCGCCGGTGATGTCGCGCAGCCGGGCCAGGACCGGGCCTGCGGAGGCGAGCAGGCGGTCCTCGCCGGCGGCGGCGGAGAGCTCGGCGAGCCGCGGGCCGAGCACGAACCGGCCCTGCATGTCGCGCGCGACGAGGCGGTGGTGCTCCAGGGCCACCGCGAGGCGGTGCGCAGTCGGGCGGGCCAGCCCGGTGCCGGCGACCAGGCCGGCGAGGGTGGCCGGTCCGGCCTCCAGCGCTGCGAGCACGAGCGCCGCCTTGTCGAGAACGCCGACGCCAGATCCGTTGTCCATATGCCGATATTGTCATCTCAGGGAGTGGGATGCAAGATGTAGCGTCGTTCCACCGCACGCAAAGAAGGAGATCGAGTCATGGGCAAGACCCTGTCCGAGAAGGTCTGGGACGAGCACGTCGTCCGGAGCGCCCCCGGGGAGCCCGACCTCCTCTACATCGACCTCCACCTGCTCCACGAGGTGACCTCGCCGCAGGCGTTCGACGGGCTCCGACTGGCCAATCGCCCGGTGCGCCGTCCCGACCTCACCCTCGCGACCGAGGACCACAACGTCCCCACCCTCGACTGGGACAAGCCGATCGCCGACCCGGTGAGCCGCACCCAGGTCGAGGCGCTGCGCAAGAACGCCGCCGAGTTCGGCGTGCGGCTCCACCCGCTCGGCGACGTCGAGCAGGGCATCGTCCACGTCGTCGGCCCCCAGCTGGGCCTGACCCAGCCGGGCATGACGATCGTGTGCGGCGACTCGCACACCTCCACTCACGGGGCCTTCGGCGCCATCGCCTTCGGCATCGGCACCTCCGAGGTCGAGCACGTCCTCGCCACGCAGACCCTCACCCAGGCGCGTCCGAAGACCATGGCGGTCACCGTCAACGGCAGCCTGCCCGAGGGGGTCACCGCCAAGGACCTCGTGCTGACCCTGATCACGCACACCGGCACCGGCGGCGGCCAGGGCTACATCGTGGAGTACCGCGGCCAGGCCATCGAGGAGCTCTCGATGGAGGGCCGCATGACGGTGTGCAACATGTCGATCGAGTGGGGGGCCAAGGCCGGCCTCATCGCTCCCGACCAGACCACCTTCGACTACATCGAGGGCAAGCCGGAGGCGCCCCAGGGCGCCGACTGGGACGCCGCCGTCGCGCACTGGAAGACGCTGCGCACCGACGACGACGCCGTCTTCGACAAGGAGATCGTGCTCGACGCGTCCACGATGACGCCGTTCGTCACGTGGGGCACCAACCCCGGCCAGGGTGCGCCCCTGGGCGCGAGCGTCCCGAGCCCCGACGACTTCGACGAGCCCAACGACAAGGTCGCGACCGAGAAGGCCCTGCAGTACATGGGCCTCGAGGCCGGCACTCCGCTGCGCGAGGTCAAGGTCGACACGGTGTTCGTGGGCTCCTGCACCAACGGTCGCATCGAGGACCTGCGGCTCGCCGCCTCGATCCTCGACGGCCGCCGGGTCGCCGACGACACCCGCATGCTGGTGGTGCCCGGGTCGGTGCGCGTACGCCTCCAGGCCGAGGCCGAGGGCCTCGACCGGGTCTTCGTCGCCGCGGGCGCCGAGTGGCGTGGCGCCGGCTGCTCGATGTGCCTGGGGATGAACCCCGACCAGCTCGCCCCCGGCGAGCGGAGCGCGTCGACGTCCAACCGCAACTTCGAGGGCCGCCAGGGCAAGGGCGGTCGTACGCACCTCGTCTCGGTGCCCGTCGCCGCGGCCACCGCCGTGCGCGGCACCCTCTCCTCGCCCGCCGACCTGGCTCCCGTCGCCGACCTGCAGGAGGTCTGACCCATGGACAAGTTCACCACCCACACCGGCGTCGGCGTGCCGCTCAAGCGCAGCAACGTCGACACCGACCAGATCATCCCGGCCGTCTACCTCAAGCGCGTCACGCGCACCGGCTTCGAGGACGGACTCTTCGCGGCGTGGCGCAACGATCCCGACTTCGTGCTCAACGACCCCACCTACGCCACGGGGTCGGTGCTCGTCGCCGGTCCCGACTTCGGCACCGGGAGCTCGCGCGAGCACGCCGTCTGGGCGCTGCAGAACTACGGCTTCAAGGTCGTCATCTCCTCGCGCTTCGCCGACATCTTCCGCGGCAACTCCGGCAAGGCCGGGCTGGTCGCGGCGCAGGTCGACGAGAAGGTCGTGCAGCGGCTGTGGGACTGGCTCGACGACAACCCCGGCGGCGAGATCACCGTCGACCTGGAGAGCCGCACCATCCGCGCGGGCGTCGGCGAGGACGCCGTCGAGGACTCCTTCGACATCGACGACTACACGCGCTGGCGGCTGCTCGAGGGCCTCGACGACATCGGCATCACGCTGTCGCACGACGCCGAGATCACCGCCTTCGAGGCGGGGCGACCGAGCTGGAAGCCCGTCACGGCCTGAAAAACCCCTGCAAACAAGGGCGATGGTGATTGTCCTCACCCTCCCATGTCCCTAGCGTGCTAGAGAGGGTCGAGCACGAGCTCGGCGTCCGAGGTTCATTGGGAAGGGAAGCTAGTGAACAAGTCAGAGCTCATCGACGCGCTCGCCGCGCGTTACGAGGGGAACCGCAAGCAGGCGGCCCACGCACTGGAGTCCGTGCTCGACACCATCACCCGCGAGGTCGCGAAGGGGGAGAAGGTCGCGATCACGGGCTTCGGCTCCTTCGAGAAGGCCGTCCGCAACGCGCGCTGGGTCCGCAACCCGCAGACCGGCGAGCGGATGAAGTCGAAGAAGAAGTCCGTGCCGAAGTTCTCCGCCGGCAAGGAGCTCAAGGACGTCATCTCGGGGTCGAAGAAGCTTCCGAGGCTGACGGCCGCGACGATGCCCAAGCCGCCCGGTGTCCGGGCCGCCGCGTCAGCCGTCACGGGAGCTGCCACCAAGAAGTCGGCACCGGCCAAGACCACGACCTCGAAGTCCACCGCGGCCAAGAAGTCCAGCACCGCCAAGTCCACGGCGTCCAAGACCACGACCGCCAAGAAGTCGACCGCCAAGAAGGCCGGCAGCTCCACCGCCAAGACCGCGTCCAAGACCGCGTCCAAGACCACCGCCTCCAAGGCGCCTGCGAAGAAGACGGCCACGAAGTCGACCGCGAGCAAGTCCACCAGCTCCTCGACGGCCAAGAAGGCACCGGCCAAGAAGACCACCACCAAGAAGACCACGGCCAAGAAGAGCACCGCGAAGAAGTCCTGACGCCGCAGCCCTGCTGCCGCGCCGACACGGGCGGGTCACCCCGAGCGGGTGGCCCGCCCGTCGCATGCCCGCGTCGTGTGCGGGCCGACGCCGGCCAGCAGCACGGTCTCCAGGTCGTCCGCGTCGTCGACGTCGGTGCGCACGCTGGTCGCGCGGGAGCCGACCTCCGCCGCGCCGGCCTGCTCGTGCCGTGACGCGGACGAGGGCCCGAACGCCGGGTCGAACCGCCCTGCAGCGGCGGCGTACAACGTGGTGCCCGCACCGGAGCGGTCGCGCACGAAGGCGCTGCGGCCGGCCGCGACCTGCTCGCGCACCTCGGCGAGCACCCCCGCGAGCTCCACGGGCCGAAGTCCCGGCAGGTCGGCGCACAGGGCCACCGGAACGGCGCCCGGCCAGCGGCGCGTCACCTCCGCCGCGGCCTGCACGAGGGTGGCGTTGAGGTCGTCGCTCACGCCGTCGGGGATCACCGCGCACCCGAGGGTGCGCACGGCGGCGGCGAGGCGGTGGTCGTCGGTCACGACGAGGACCGCGTCCACGCCCGGCGTCGCGGCGGCGGCCTGCACGGTGTCGAGCGCGAACGCCTCGGCGAGGGCACGGCGTTCGTCGTCGCCGAGCCCCGTCAGCCGGGACTTGCCGTGGGCGGGCGGCTTGACGGGCACGACGACCACGTAGCGGTCGGTGGGGGCGACGACGGACACCCGGAGATCCTGCCACCCGGGTCCAGCGTGCCGGTGTGGTCCCTGCGCCGCGCCGACCGGATAGCCTGCTCGCGACACACAGGAGCATCCGGGCCGGGCCCGCGAGCACAGCAGGATCGGGAGGGGTGACGGTGCGCGTCAGGAAGCTGGAGCGGAAGCGTGGCTGGGCGATGACCGTCGCCGCGTCGATCCTCAAGCCGACCCTGCTCACCGCCACCTCGCGGACCTGGATCGACGGCGAGAAGATCCCGGCCACGGGCGGTTGCATCGTGGCGATCAACCACCTCTCGCACGTCGACCCGCTGCTCTCGGCGCACTTCGTCTACGACCACGGCCGGCTGCCGCGCTACCTCGCGAAGTCCGGGCTGTTCACCAACAAGTACCTCGGCGCCTTCCTCACCGCTGCCGGCCAGATCCCCGTCGAGCGGCTCAGCCGCAACGCGATCGGCGCCTACGACGCCGCGGTGCAGGCGATCAACGACGGCGAGTGCCTCATCGTCTACCCCGAGGGCACGCTGACCCGCGACCCCGACCTGTGGCCGATGAAGGGCAAGACCGGGGCGGCGCGGATCGCGCTGGCGACCGGCTGTCCCGTGATCCCGGTCGGGCAGTGGGGTGCCCAGGACGTGCTCCCGCCCTACACCAAGCGGCCGCACCTCGTGCCGCGCAAGACCATCGTGATGAAGGCCGGCGACCCCGTCCCGCTCGACGACCTCCTCGCGCGGCCGCAGTCGGCGGAGACCATCGCCGCCGCGACCGAGCGCATCATGGCCGCGATCACCGCCCTCGTCGCCGACATCCGTGGCGAGGACGCCCCGGAGCAGCGCTTCGACCCGCGCGCCAGCGGCGTACGCGAGATCGGCAACCCCCGCGACGAGGCACCCGTCCGGGGCCACCGCACGAACAGGAAGCGCACCCGATGACGAAGATCGCAGTGTTCGGTGCCGGGTCGTGGGGCACCGCCTTCTCGCTCGTGCTGGCCGACGCCGGCAACGACGTGGCCATCTGGGCGCGGCGCGAGGAGGTCGTGGAGGCGATCAACGATCGCCGCGAGAACACCGACTACCTGCCGGGCGTCGAGCTGGCGCCGTCGATCACGGCGTCGACCGACCCAGAGAAGGTCGCCGCCCACGCCGACGTCGTCGTGCTGGCCGTGCCGTCCCAGAGCCTCCGCGAGAACCTCACGGAGTGGGCCCCGGTCCTGCCGGAGCAGGCCACCCTGGTCTCGCTGATGAAGGGCGTCGAGCTCGGCTCCCTGATGCGGATGAGCGAGGTCATCCAGGAGGTCACCGACGGGCCGGGCGACCGGATCGCGGTCATCAGCGGCCCCAACCTGGCGCGCGAGATCGCCCGCCGCGAGCCCGCCGCCTCGGTCGTCGCCTGCGTCGACGAGGACCGGGCCAAGCACCTCCAGGCCCTCACCCACGGCCCGTCGTGGCGTCCCTACACCTCCGTCGACGTCCTCGGGTGCGAGATCGGCGGCGCCTACAAGAACGTCGTGGGTCTCGCCGTCGGGATGGCGGTCGGCCTGGGCTTCGGCGACAACACGACCGCGTCGGTGATCACCCGCGGTCTCGCCGAGACCGCCCGCCTCGCCACCGCCCAGGGCGCCAACCCGCTGACCCTCATGGGGCTCGCCGGCCTCGGCGACCTGGTCGCCACGTGTTCCTCGCCGCTCTCGCGCAACCGCACCTTCGGCGAGCGCCTCGGCCAGGGCATGACGACCGCCGACATCTACGCCACGACGCGCCAGGTCGCCGAGGGTGCCAAGTCCTGCAAGTCGCTGCTCGAGCTGGCCCGGCGCACCGGCGTGGACGCCCCGATCGCCGAGGCCGTCGACGCCGTCGTCGACGGCAAGATGACCGCGCTCGACATGATGAACTCGTTCATCGCCCGCGACACCAAGCCCGAGCTGCACTGAGACGCCCGGTTCTGACCGAGGTACGAGGTCGGGACGTGGGGGCGGGCAGATCGAGCAAGCGACGCGACTGAGGAGCGAAGTCGCACGAGCGCCTCGAGATCCGGTCGGCCGGGACACGACTTCCAGAGCCTGACTCGAACATCACTCGTACCAGGTACGAGTGAACTGCGACCCAGCTGCTCAGCCCCGCCCCGCCACGACGTCGCACGCCCCGACCGGGCCGCTGGCGACCTCGGCGGTCACGGAGGACTTCGTGCCCTCGACGACCCGCTGTCCGTCGCGCTCCTCGATGTCGGACAGCTCGTGCTGGGTCATGGCCTCGACGGACAGGACCATCACGAAGGTCTCGCCGTCACGGACCGCGCCCGGCGGGAGGGTCACCTTGACCATCTCCTGGCCGATCTGGAGGGACATGCCCACCTCGCGGCCCACCTCGGCGTAGCGGCCAGGTGCGCACCCCTGGAGGTCGGGGAGATAGGTGATGTCCGCCGCGATCCCGTGCTCCTCCAACGCGCGCTCGAGACCGGCGGCGTCCTGGGGGCGGTTGATCTGGACCTCGATGGTGCCTGCGTTGCCCTCCTGCACCGAGTACGCACGCGTCGTCCCGAGCCCCGGCACGAGGACGACTCCCACGACCGCGGTGGCGGCGACGCCTGCCGCGACGGCGAGGGCACGACGACGCGTACGACGTGGGGCGGGGGCGACGGCCGGCGCCGTCGCCACCTCGCGGCGCAGGCCGATGAGGAGGCGGGACTCGAAGGTGTCGAGCTCGGGCGGGGGAGGGGTGTGCGTGCTCATGCGGTCACCTCGAAGGGGCTGGGAAGGACGTCCTGGAGCCGGGTCCGAGCCCGGTGGTAGCGGACGCGGGCATTGCCGGCGGAGATGCCGAGGGCGTGCGCCGCCTCGGTGAGGCTGAGCCCGTCGACGGCCACGAGCTCGACGACGGCTCGCTGCTTGTCCGGCAGGGACGCGAGCGAGCGGTGGAGCTGACGTGCCATCCGCTCCCCGTCGATGCGATCGGCGATGCGTTCGGCGGACTGCTCGTCGAGGAGCGCCCGCCCGGACAGCCGGCCGTGCGCCCGCGACTCCCGCACCCGGCGACGGACGTCGTCGGCGACGACGTGCCGGGCGATGCCGGCCAGCCAAGCGCTGGCGGTGCCGGCGGTGGCGTCGTAGCGTGCTGCGCTGTCGATGACGGCGAGGAAGATGTCGGCCGTCAGGTCGGCCGCGGTGTGCGGGTCGTCGACCCGGCGCGCCACGAAACGGCGTACCCAGGCCAGGTGCGCGCGGTAGAACGCCTCGAAGGCGTCGGGGTCGCGCCCGATGCCGGAGATGTCGGCGACATCGGTTGGTGGCTCCATGCCCGTACTTCGCCCCATGGGGCTGAAGCGTTACACGCGCGCTGCGCAGCCGTCAGCCGACGCACCCGTCGAGCGCGGTGCGCAGGTCGTCCCAGAGGTCCTCGACGTCCTCGATGCCGACGGAGAGCCGCACCAGGCCGTCGGGGATGGTGGCCGCCTCGGCCTTCCACCGCCGGCGGCGCTCCAGGCTCGACTCGACGCCGCCGAGCGACGTGGCGTGGATCCACAGGCGGGTCTTGCGGCTGAGCAGGTCGGCGGCCACCTCGCCCTGGGCGAGCACGATGCTGACGATCGCGCCGAAGCCGGGGTAGCGCACCTCCGACAGCGCGGGGTGCTCGGCGAGCCGGCGGGCCAGCTCCTGGGCGTTGGCCTGCGCGCGCTCGACGCGCAGGTGCAGGGTGCGCAGGCCGCGCAGGGTCAGCCACGCCTCGAACGGGCCGGGGATCGCCCCGACGAGGTCGCGACGTCCCTTGAGCACGCCGTGGAGCTCGTCGTCGCGGGTGACGATCGCGCCCATCTGCACGTCGGAGTGCCCGGCGAGGTACTTGGTGGCGGAGTGCACGACGATGTCGACGTCGTCGTCGAGGGGCCGCTGGAGCAGGGGAGTGGCGAAGGTGTTGTCGACCACGACGTACGCCCCGGCCTCGTGCGCCGCCTTCGTGATCGTGGGGATGTCGGCGACCTCCAGGGCCGGGTTGGTGGGCGACTCCAGCCACACCAGCGCGGCGCCGTCGCAGGCCGCCACCACCGCGTCGGTGTCGGTGACGTCGACCAGCTCCGCCCTGAGCCGGCCCCGGGCCTCCAGGTCGGCGAGCTGCATGATCGTGCCGGTGTAGCCGTGCCGTGGCGCGACGACCTTTCCCTCCGCGCCCACCAGGTCGAGCAC
This sequence comes from Nocardioides sp. Z24_21, assembly GCF_058134345.1. Taxonomy (NCBI): domain Bacteria; kingdom Bacillati; phylum Actinomycetota; class Actinomycetes; order Propionibacteriales; family Nocardioidaceae; genus Nocardioides; species Nocardioides sp. Z24_21. The sequence continues at coordinate 264,153 of NZ_JBYTTH010000001.1, read as the reverse complement.
GGTGGCGACCGCGGCCAGGCCGGAGGCGAAGGTCAGGCAGCGGCCGCCCTCCAGGGCGCCGAGCGCGTCCTCCAGCGCCGTCCACGTCGGGTTGCCGTAGCGCCCGTACTCCACCTCGCCGCCGGCGACGTAGGTCGCCGCCATCGTGATCGGGGTGTTGAGCGGCGCGTCGGGGACCTTGTCGGGCCGACCGGCCGTGACGGCGATCGTCGCGGGCCTGAGCGGTGAGTCTGCAGCCATACGCGCCAGCGTAGGTGGATAGGGTCGAGGCGATGAACGACACTCCCCCCGGCACGCCCACAGCCCCCACCCCCGACTCCTCGCCAGACTTCTCGGCGGCCTTCTCGGCGGTCGGCGGTGCGCGCAAGCCGCGCGTCGCCGTCGTCTTCGGGGGCCGCTCCTCCGAGCACGGCATCTCCTGCGTCACCGCAGGCAGCGTGCTGGCCGCGATCGACCGGGAGGCCTACGACGTGGTGCCGGTCGGGATCGCCACCGACGGGCGGTGGGTGCTCGAGCGCGACGAGCCGGCGCGTCTTGCGATCCGGGGCAGCGACCTCCCGCAGGTCGACGCCGACCGGTCGCCCGTCGCGCTGCGGGGCGCGACCACGGGCACCGACCTCGTCGTCACCGAGGCGTCCAGCGTCCCGTCGGTCATCGGCGAGGTCGACGTGGTGTTCCCGCTGCTCCACGGGCCGTGGGGCGAGGACGGCACCCTCCAGGGCATGCTCGAGATGGCCGGCGTGCGCTACGTCGGCTCCGGCGTGCTCGCCTCGGCGATCGGCATGGACAAGGCCTACATGAAGGTGGTCCTGCAGGCCGCCGGGCTGCCGGTCACGCCCGGCATCGTCGTGACCCGCACCGAGTGGGAGCAGGACCCCCTCGGCTGCCGCGCCCGGATCGAGGAGCTCGGGTTCCCGTCGTTCGCCAAGCCGGCCCGCGCCGGCTCGAGCATGGGCATCAGCAAGGTCCACGACGCCACCGAGGTCGCGGACGCGCTCGAGGAGGCGTTCCGCCACGACCCCAAGGTGCTCGTCGAGCACTCGATGGAGGGTGCCCGCGAGGTGGAGTGCGGCGTGCTCGGCACGTTCGAGGGACCGCCCGAGACCTCGCGCCCCGGCGAGGTGCGCACCGGCGGAGACCACGAGTTCTACGACTTCGAGGCCAAGTACCTCCCCGACCAGCACACCGAGATCGACATCCCCGCCCACGTCTCCGCCGAGACCGAGCAGGAGTTGCGCGCGATGGCGGTGCGGGCGTTCCAGGCGCTGTCGTGCGAGGGGCTCGCCCGGGTCGACTTCTTCCTCATGCCCGACGGGTCGCTGGTGATCAACGAGCTCAACACGATGCCCGGCTTCACGCCCACCTCGATGTACCCGCAGCTCTGGGCGGCCACCGGCATGTCCTACCCCGACCTCGTCGACCGGCTCGTCCAGCTGGCGCTGCGCCGCGACACCGGCCTGCGCTGAGCGGTCACAGGCAGGATCACCGGCAGGATCCCAGCCAGGGTCACAGGCAGGGGAGGCCCTCGCGCAGGTGCTCCTTCAGCGCCGGCGCCAGGTCGGCGAGCGCGCGGTCGATCCCCTCGGTGCGGTAGTCGGCGGGCACCGTGAGCTCGACGAGCGGGTCGAGGGTGAGGGCCACCGGCGTCGCGGTCTCCGAGATGTCGGTGAGCTGGTCCGGGGTGACGTACCAGCCGACGCCCGCGATGACGCTGCACTCCGCCGTGGGCTCGTAGTCGTCGGGCCGCTCCACGCCGCAGGACAGGACGTAGGCCGGATCGCCCCAGGCCGCGCCGAGCGCCCCGGCGGGCTCCACGTCGCGCCGCTCCTGGCCGGCGAGCGTGTCGGGGAGGTCGGCGACCAGCGCCTCGCACGCGGCGCGGTCGCGCTCGGACAGGTCGACGTCGTCGATCCTCGGCGCGCCCGAGCACCCGGTGCCCGCCCACAGGACGAGGACGCCGAGGGCGACGGACGTGACGACGCCCCGGCCCGTGGTGGGGCCGAGGCGTCGAGGCGGCTGCACGGGGGCCGGGTCGCTCAGATGTGGACGACCGGGCAGGTGAGCGTGCGGGTGATGCCGTCGAGGTTCTGCACCTTGGACACGACGAGCTTGCCCAGCTCGTCGACGTTCTTGGCCTCGGCGCGGACGATCACGTCGTAGGGACCGGTGACGTCCTCGGCGAGCGTGACGCCGTTGACCTGCGCGATCTCGCGGGCGACCTCGGCGGCCTTGCCGACGTCGGTCTGGATCAGGATGTAGGCCTGGACGACCATCGTGGACTCCTCGGTCTCGTTCATCGGGTGTGACGGACACAACCTATCGCGCGGCGAGCCGGCCCCGACAGGGGACGGGTGCGACCCGGGCGGCCTGCCGTCTGGTGGGATGGGCCCATGGCACTGGCAGCGGACGCAACCCTCGGTGAGGCCGGCGAGTTCGGCCTCATCGCCGAGCTCATCGCCCAGCTCGGCGATGCCACCGATCCCGACGAGCACGTGCTCGTCGGCCCCGGCGACGACGCCGCCGTGCTGCGGGTCAAGCGCGGCCACGTCGTGGTCTCCACCGACCTGATGGTCGAGGGCCGCCACTTCCGCCGCGACTGGGCCAGCGCCGCCGACGTGGGCCACCGGGCCGCGGCGCAGAACCTCTCGGACGTCAACGCCATGGGCGGGGTCGCCCGCCACCTCACCCTCGGCCTGGCCGCGCCCGCGGACCTCCCGGTGGCGTGGGCGCTCGACTTCGCCCGGGGCGTCGCCGAGGAGTGTGCCGGCATCGGCGCGACCGTCGTCGGCGGCGACCTGACCCGCGCCGACCAGCTGACGATCGCGGTCACCGTCCTCGGCGAGTGCGCCCAGGCGCCGGTCCTGCGCTCGGGCGCCCGGCCGGGCGACGTGCTCGCGCTGACCGGCCGCCAGGGCTGGGCAGCCGGAGGGCTGGCCGTCCTCGGCCGCGGGTTCCGCTCGCCGCGGGTGCTGGTGGAGGCCTACCGCCGCCCCGAGCCGCCGTACGCAGCAGGCCGGGTGGCCGCCGAAGCGGGGGCGACCTCGCTCATCGACATCTCCGACGGCCTGCTGGCCGAGGCCGGGCACATCGCCGACGCGAGCGGTGTGGCGATCGACGTCCGCACCGGGGCGTTCGAGATCCCCGAGCCGCTCCAGGCCGTGGGCGCGGCCCTCGGCGCCGACCCGATGCAGTTCATCCTCGGCGGCGGTGACGACCACTCCCTGCTGGCCACCTTCCCCGACGTGGCGTCGGTGCCCGCCGGGTGGCAGGTGATCGGCGAGGTGCTCGAGGGGGAGGGCGTCACCGTCGACGGCGGGGCGTACGACGGCCCCACCGGCTGGACCCACTTCTGAGTCTCCTGGCCCCTGAGTCTCCTGGAGACTCAACGCCGACCTGACCGCGCCGGGCGGGCTCGCCCGGCGCCGATCGGCGGCGATCGGTGCCGACCTGGAGGGGGAGTCTGACACTTCGAGGGGGTTGCAACGGCCTCCAGGTGTCGGAGTCCCCGCTCGAGCGGGGACTCCGACAAGCCGCCAGAAGCCGCGGACACCACCCACGCACGACGAAGCCCCCGGCGCAGAGCGGCGGGGGCTTCGATCGACGACGTCAGGTCAGCGGGAGACCTTGCCGGCCTTGAGGCAGCCGGTGCAGACGTTGAGGCGCTTGGGCGTGCCGTTGACGGTCGCCCGGACGCGCTGGATGTTGGGGTTGAAACGACGCTTGGTGATCTTGCGCGACCAGGGACGGTTGTTTCCGAAGCCCGGCTTCTTGGCGCAGATGTCGCAGACGGCAGCCACCGTGCACTCCGATCCGTTCGAGGTTGATAGAGATGTTCGTGAGGCCCGCACCCCGCATGAAGCGGCAGCAGGCAACCGCGCAAGAGTAGCCGAGGACCCGGGGCGGGATGAAATCGTAGCCCCGCGCAATGCGGGCACTAGCCTGTGGCGCGCACCACATCGCCCCACCTTGCGCGATGAGAACCCGCCGGAACCCCTGACAACCCACGAGAACCCGGAGCAGACCGACCCGATGGAGCACGTCACCCACGGCATCACCCTCGACGGTGTCGCGCGGTTCGTCGACATCGCGACGGACGCGCTCTCGTCGGCGCGCGAGGAGATCGACGCGCTCAACGTCTACCCGGTGCCCGACGGCGACACCGGCACCAACATGTTCCTCACCGTCTCCGCGGCCCGCGACGCGCTGCGCGAGGCGATGGCGGACGACCCCGGGCTCGCGCTCGGCGACGGGATGGCCGTGCTCGCCCGGGCCGCGCTCATGGGCGCTCGCGGCAACTCCGGGGTGATCCTCAGCCAGATGCTGCGTGCCTACGTACGTCACCTCGCCGGCGCCGCGGTCGCCGACCGGCCGGCCGAGACGATCGCCGCGGCGATGGCCGAGGCGACCGAGGCCAGCTACGCCGCCGTCGGCGTCCCCGTCGAGGGCACCATCCTCACCGTCGCCCGGGCCGCCTCGGACGCGGCGGTCGAGGCGGCGGCGGGCGGGGCGCGCACCCGCGACGTGTTCACCGCAGCGGCGGCCGCCGCCCGCGCGGCCCTGCTGCGCACGCCCGAGCAGCTCGACGTGCTGGCCCAGGCCGGGGTCGTCGACGCCGGCGGCCGCGGGCTCTGCGTCGTGCTCGACGCGGTCGAGACCACCGCCACCGGACGCCGGCCCACGCCGTCCTCGGCCCCCCTCGGCACGCACCACATCCCCGTGGCCACGCTGGCCCCGGGTGACGACCTGACCGAGGACGGCCCCGGCTACGAGGTGATGTACCTGCTCGACGTCGACCCCGAGAGGGAGCAGGAGCGGGTCGTCGAGCTCCGTGCGCGGCTCGGACCGCTCGGCGACAGCCTGGTGGTCGTCGGGGGCGAGGGCCTGTGGAACGTGCACGTGCACGTCGACGACGTCGGCGCCGCCATCGAGGCCGGGATCGCCGCCGGCCGGCCGCACCGCATCCGGGTCACCCACTTCGCCGACCTGGTCGCCGGCCGGCAGAGGGCCTCGACCCGTTCGGGCCGTCGCGTCGTCGCGGTCGCCGCCGGCGACGGACTGGCCGAGCTGTTCGCGTCGGCCGGCGCGGTCGTCGTGCCCGGCGGGCCCGGCCGTCGCCCGTCGACCGGCCAGCTCCTCGAGGCGGTCGTCCAGTGCGGCGCGCACGAGGTCGTGGTGCTCCCCAACGACGCCGACAGCGTGCGGGCCGCGGAGATCGCGGCGCGTACGGCCGAGGCGGAGCACGACGTCACCGTCGAGGTGATCCCGACGCACGCGCAGGTGCAGGGCCTGGCCGCCATCTCGGTCCATGAGCCCGGTCGTGCCTTCGACGCCGACGTCCGCGAGATGACCGCGACCGCCCGCCACGTGCGCCACGGCGCGGTGACCGTCGCCGCCCGCCGGGCCATCACGATGGCCGGCCCGTGCGAGCCCGGCGACGCGCTCGGCGTCATCGCGGGCGACTTCGCGGTGGTCGGCTCCGACCTGGGCGAGGTCGCCACCGACGTGCTGGAGCGCCTCCTCGCCGGCGGTGGCGAGCTGGTGACGATCGTGTCGGGCGACGGAGGCGAGGAGCTCGCCCGCCAGATCGCCGCCCACGTCGAGCAGCGCCACCCCCACGTCGACGTGGCGGTCCACGACGGCGGCCAGTCGCGCTACCCCCTGCTGGTCAGCGTGGAGTGAGCGGCAGGATTCACGCATGGTCGCGATCACCCCGGACAGCCCCATCGGGGCGGTGTTCGGCAACCACCACAAGAAGCGCAAGCTGGCCGAGGAGGGCCTCGGGCTCGAGACGGTCGGCGACCTGCTGCGCCACTTCCCGCGCCGCTACGTCGCGGCCACCGAGCTCTCGGAGGTCGCCACGCCCGTCGTCGGCGACCAGCTCACGATCGTGGGGGAGGTGCGCTCGTGCGAGAGCGCGTCCTTCTTCAGCGGCAACCGCCGCCAGTTCCGGACGACGGTGCGGCTGCGGACCGACGGCCCCGACTTCTCCGTCACCCTGTTCAGCCCCTACGCCACCATGGTCGAGCGCCACGAGGCCGAGTTCCGCCCCGGGGCGCGGGCCGTCTTCACCGGCAGGGCCAAGCAGTTCCGCGGCAGCTGGCAGCTCGAGCAGCCCCACGGGTTCGCGCTCGACGGCCCGGACGCACCGCGGTTGAGCAAGCTGATGCCGGTCTATCCGCTGACCGCCAAGCTCTACACCTGGGACATCCAGAAGGTCGTGGCGACGGCGCTCGACCTCGTCACCGACGTCCCGGACGTGCTGACTCCCGAGCTGCGCGAGCGCTTCGGCGTGCTCGACGTGATGCAGGCGCTGCGCTGGATCCACGCCCCGGACGACTGGACGCAGGTCGGCGCCGCGCAGAAGCGGTTCCGCTTCGAGGAGGCGCTGGTGCTCCAGCTCGTCCTCGCCCGCCGGCGCGCCGCCCACCGGGCCCAGGGCGCGCGGGCCCGCGTGCGCCGCGGCGACGGGTTGCTGGCCGCCTTCGACGAGCGGCTGCCGTTCGAGCTCACCGGCGGTCAGCGCGAGATCGGCGACCTCGTCGCCGAGGAGCTCGGCCGCGACCACCCGATGAACCGCCTGCTCCAGGGCGAGGTGGGCTCGGGCAAGACCCTGGTCGCCCTGCGCGCGATGCTCCAGGTGGTCGACGCCGGGGGACAGGCCGCCCTCCTCGCCCCGACCGAGGTCCTGGCCCAGCAGCACCACCGCTCCGTCTCCGCCATGCTCGGCGACCTCGCCCAGGGCGGCATGCTCGGCGGCGACCCGCGCGCCACCCAGGTCGTGATGCTCACCGGCTCGATGGGCAAGGCGGCCCGCCAGGAGGCGATGCTGCGGATCGTGACCGGCGAGGCCGGCATCGTCATCGGCACCCACGCGCTGCTCGAGGACCGGGTGGAGTTCGCCGACCTCGGCCTCGTGGTGGTCGACGAGCAGCACCGCTTCGGCGTGGAGCAGCGCGCGGCGCTGACCGACAAGGCCGGCTCGCCTCCGCACGTGCTCGTGATGACGGCGACGCCGATCCCGCGCACGGTCGCGATGACGGTCTTCGGCGACCTCGAGACGTCCGTCCTCGCCGAGCTGCCCGCGGGCCGCGCGCCGATCCAGACCAACGTCGTGCCGCTGGCCGAGCAGCCCACCTGGATCGAGCGGGTGTGGCAGCGGGTGCGTGAGGAGGTCGAGCAGGGGCACCAGGCGTACGTGGTGTGCCCCCGCATCTCCGGCGACGCGGGGGAGGAGGGCGAGACCGACCAGCTCGACTTCGACGACGAGGGGGCCGAGATCGCGCCCAAGCGGTCGCTCGCGGCGGTCGAGGAGGTCCACGCCGAGCTGGCGGCCGGCGCTCTCGCCGGGCTCCGCACCGCCGTCCTGCACGGGCGGATGGCGCCCGACGACAAGGACCGCACGATGCGCGCCTTCGCCGCCGGGGAGATCGACGTCCTGGTGTCCACGACGGTCATCGAGGTCGGCGTCGACGTCCACAACGCCACCACGATGGTGCTCCTCGACGCCGACCGGTTCGGCGTCTCCCAGCTCCACCAGCTGCGCGGCCGGGTCGGTCGTGGCGGCCTGCCCGGGCTGTGCCTGCTCGTCTCGCACGCCGACGCCGGCAGCCCGGCGCGCGAGCGCCTCGACGCCGTCGCCTCGACCACGGACGGCTTCGAGCTGAGCCGCGTCGACCTCGAGCAGCGGCGCGAGGGCGACGTGCTCGGCGCCAACCAGTCGGGCTTCCACTCCAGCCTCGTCACACTTCGGGTACTCCGCGACGAGAAGACGATCGTCCGGGCCCGCGAGGCCGCGGAGGCGCTACTCTCCGAGGACTTCGCGCTCGGGCAGGCGCCCGACCTGGCCGCCGCGGTTGCCGAGGTCGAGCTCTCGGCGGTGTCGGGATTCATGGAGAAGGGCTGAGCACGGGGACATGACTCGCATCATCGGGGGAACGGCCGGAGGTCGACGGCTTGAGACGCCTCGCGGCCAGACGACCCGTCCGACGAGTGACCGGGTGCGCGAGGCCCTGTTCTCGGCGATCGAGTCGCGCACCGGGTCGCTCGACGGGCTGCGGTTCCTCGACCTGTACGCCGGCTCCGGCGCCGTGGGCCTCGAGGCGTGGTCGCGGGGCGCGGGCGTGGTGACCATGGTCGAGCAGGACCGCCGCACGGCCGCCCTGATCTCCCGCAACGCGGCCACCCTCGGCTTCTCGCGCGCCCGGGTGGTGGCGGCATCGGTCGCGGCGTTCCTCGCCTCGCCCCCCGCGGCGCCCTACGACGTGGTGTTCTCCGACCCGCCCTACCCGACCCCCGACGCCGCGGTCGACGCCGACCTGGTCGCGCTGGTCGCGCAGGGCTGGCTCGTGCCGGGCGCCCTGGTGGTGGTCGAGCGGGCCGCGAAGCGCACGGTGCTGACCTGGCCGCCGGGCATCGAGGAGGACCGCACGCGCCGCTACGGCGAGACCGCCCTTTGGTACGGTCACGCCACCGTGGCCCCCTGAGCCCGCCGACCACCCGCGGGAGCAGAGCCGTCCCTGCGAAGGAAGGACGCCCGTGCGTCGCGCTGTCTGCCCCGGGTCCTTCGACCCGGTGACCAACGGCCACCTCGACATCGTCGGGCGCGCCGCCACCCTCTTCGACGAGGTCGTCGTCGCCGTCGGCACCAACATGAGCAAGAACCGGCTCTTCACCCCCGACGAGCGCATCGCGATGCTCGAGGAGGCCACCGCCGGCATCGCCAACGTGCGCGTCGCCGGGTTGGACGGCCTCATCGTCGACTTCTGCCGCGAGATCGAGGCGGTCGCCATCGTCAAGGGCCTGCGCGGGGCCGGTGACTACGAGTACGAGCTGCCGATGGCCCAGATGAACTCCCACCTCACCGCGGTGGAGACGGTCTTCCTGCCCGGTGCGGTCGGCAACGCGTTCGTCTCCTCCAGCCTGATCAAGGAGGTCGCGGCGCTCGGCGGCGACGTGCGCGGCTTCGTGCCCGACGCCGTGCACGCTCGCCTCCTCGCCCGCCTCGCCGAGCGCGCGCAGGCCTAGCCCCCGCGCGCCGGCCGGCGCCGGTCTCACGACCGTGCGCGTCGCGCCGCGCCGGCGATCAGCACGCCGCAGGTGATCGAGGCGAGCACGCCGAACGCCACGGTCTTCCACGCGAAGGGCAGGAAGTCGCAGACCACGGCGGCGAGTGCCGGCAGCACGACCCACCACCCGACCCAGCCCGCCCGCGCGCCGGCGCACGCCAGCAGCAGCAGGCCGAGCATCAAGCCCGGGATCAGGGCCAGGAACGTGACGCCACCCGCGGCGCCGGACTCGCCGATGCGTTCCATCACCGGTGCCGTACCGGGGTCGACGAGGTAGAGGTCGCGCGCGATCAGCTCCGCGGTCCGCAGCCCGGCCAGGCCGGCCGTCCCGAGGAGCCCGAGGCCCGCCGCGATCCTGCCGACCACCCGCCCGCGGCCGTCGGGCAGGCAGCCGAGCCGGACGAAGAGGGCGCCGATCACCGGCGCCGCGAGGAACGACATCACGTAGCTGACGAGCAACGGCCCCTCGTGCGCGACCACGAACGCGGCCCGTGCCTGCGGGTCGTCCGCGGCCGACATCGCCTGGTGCGGCGCGACGACCTCGCTGACGGCGACCAGCAGGAAGCCGCTGAGCAGCAGCCACCACGATCGTGAGGGGGCGTCGGGCCGCGGGGGAGCGGGCGCGTCGTGCGTGGCGAGGGTGGTGGTGGACATGGCTTCCTCCTGGTCGGGTGCGTGGGGCTCCGACGCTAGGAACGGCCGCGGGGCCCTCGGCACCCTCGCGACGACCGACCCGACCCTCCTGCGGGCGGGTCCGCACCCTCCTGTGGACGGGGCCGGACGCCTCGTCGCGGCAGTAGCGTCGTGCCTGTGGTGAGGTGCCCGGGGCGACACACGAGCGGTGGCGACGTCGCGCTCGCGGCGCTGCTCGCCCTGGGTGCGGCCGTCGAGACCCTGCTGGTGTCGCAGGCCGACCACGCGCCGGCCCGCGCCGCGCTGGCCGTGGCGACGTGCGGCGCGCTCGCGTTCCGGCGCCGCCACCCGCTGGGCACGGCGACGGCGGTCTCGGTCGGTCTCGCGGTCGAGTCGGTGGCGCTCGAGTCGCCCGACGAGGTGGGCGTCCTGCTCGCCACCGTGGTGGCGTCGTACTCGCTCGCGGCCTACGCGACGCGTCGTGACGGCGTCGTCGGCGGGGTGCTCCTCGCGATGGCCCTGGCGATGGCCATCGCGCTGGACCCGTCCGACTCGCCGGTCAACATCCTGCCCACCCTCATGCTCTTCCTCGCCGTGCCGGCGGCGCTCGGCCTGGCCGTGGGGCGACGACAACGCCGCATCGACGAGCTCGAGCGCGAGCAGCGCGAGGCCACTGCCGCAGCGGTCCAGCGCGAGCGCGCGCGGATCGCCCGCGAGCTGCACGACGTGGTGGCGCACGCCGTGACGCTCATCGCAGTGCAGGCCGAGGCGGGGGCGACCGTCGCCGAGGGCGATCCCGCGGCGGCCCGGAGGTCGCTGCTGGCCATCGGTGACGTCAGCCGCGAGGCGCTCGAGGAGCTGCACCGCCTGCTGGGGCTGCTGTCCACCGAGGACGAGACCGGCGCCGCGCCGGACGACCTGGGCCCCGGCTCGCTGGAGGCGCTCGCGGCCGGCGTGCGGGCCGCCGGGCTCGCGGTGCGCACCGACCTCGCGCCGCTCCCGGTGCTGCCGCCCGACGTCGGGCGCTGCGTGCACCGCGTGGTGCAGGAGGGCCTCACCAACGCCCTGAGGCACTCCAGCGGCGAGCTGGCCGAGGTGCGCATCGACGTCGTCGCCGAGGAGCTGCGGGTCGTGGTCGACAGCACCGGCCGGCGGCACGCGTCGTCGTACGGCGGGAGCGGGCGCGGCCTGGCCGGCCTCCGCGAGCGCGTGGAGGCGCTCGGCGGCGAGCTGGCTGCCGGTCCGCGCGAGGGCGGGTTCGTGGTCGAGGCGCGGCTGCCTCTCGCGCGCGAGCGTCGGGCCACCGCGCCCGAGCGGGACGGGGCCCGGTGAGCGCGCCCGCGCTGCCCTCCGCGCCGCCCCCCGCGCCGCTGCGGGTGGTCGTCGCCGAGGACGAGACGCTCGTGCGCGACGGGCTGGTGGCCATCGTCGCCGCGGCACCCGATCTCGACGTCGTCGGCACGGCCGCCGACGGTGAGGAGGCGGTCGCCGCGGCGCAGGCGTTGCTGCCCGACGTCGTGCTGATGGACGTCCGGATGCCGCGGCTCGACGGGGTCGGGGCGACCCGGCGGATCGTCGGTGCGGGCCTGGCCTCCCGCGTCCTGGTGCTCACCACCGTGCACGACGACGCGGTCGTGGCCGCGGCGCTGCGCGAGGGTGCGAGCGGCTTCCTGCTCAAGAGCGTGCGCCGCGAGCAGCTCTGGGCGGCCGTACGCGCCGTCCACGCCGGCGACACCCTGCTGGCCCCCGACGTCACGCGCCGGCTCGTCGAGCAGCACCTCGCGCGTCCTCCGGTCGGCGACGGCTCCTCGCTCGGCCTGACGCCGCGCCAGGCCGACGTCGTGCGCCTCGTCGCGCGCGGGCTGTCCAACGCCGAGGTGGCTGCGCGGCTGCACCTGGCCGAGTCGACGGTCAAGGGCTACCTCAGCGAGGTGCTCGTGCGCCACGGGCTGCGCGACCGCACCCAGGTCGTCGTGCTCGCCTACGAGTCCGGCCTCGTCGCCCCCGGCGACGCGGGCGGCGGCCCCCGGCCGTGAGACCCTCGTCCGGGGCCGCACCAGACTCGTCGCGTGTCACTCGTTTTGCCCCGCCGGTGGGGCGGCGGATACGATTCCGAGGTTGTGTTGGTGTCCAGATGTGGGAGTTCGACGTGAGCAGCCTGGACCCGAGGTCGCCGCTCGTGCTCGATACACGCGAGCTCGGGCGCCGTCCGGGGTCCCAGCGTGAGCTCGAGCTCTCCGTTCCGGCGCCGGCACAGCTTGGCATCGAAGTCCTCCGTGTCCCCGAGGGATCGCCGGTCGAGCTCGACCTGCGACTCGAGGCGGTCATGGAGGGCGTGCTGCTCACGGGCACGGCCACGGCCGCGCTCGAGGGGGAGTGCGTACGCTGCCTGGAGCCGATCGAGGACGAGGTCCACGTGACGCTGCAGGAGCTCTACGTCTACCCCGACCAGCACGACAGGGCCGCGGAGCACGACGACCGCGACCTCGACGACGAGACCAGCCGGCTCGAGGACGACCTGCTCGACCTCGAGCCCCTGCTGCGGGACGCGGTGGTGCTCGCACTACCCTTCCAGCCGCTGTGCATGGACGATTGCCCCGGGTTGTGCACCGAGTGCGGTGCCCGGCTCGCGGACGACCCGGACCACACGCACGACGCGCCGATCGACCCCCGCTGGGCCGGGCTCCAGCAGCTGGCGCAGACCGAGCAGGACAGCGAGCACGACCCCCAGCACCACCCCCAGGACTGAACCATCTCGCCGGGAATCCCCGGCAGAGCAACGCAAGCAACAGGAGACCACCATGGCTGTTCCGAAGCGGAAGATGTCGCGCAGCAACACGCGTCACCGCCGTTCGCAGTGGAAGGCCGTCGCGCCGACCCTCGTCACGTGCGCCAACCCCGCCTGCGGCGCCAAGCACCTCCCGCACCGTGCGTGCGGCCAGTGCGGCCAGTACGGCGCCCGGGCCGACCGTCGCCAGGTCCTCTGACCAGCGACGAGCTCCGCGCAGCGCTCGGTGATCCGGTCCTGGATCCCGAGCTGCTGCAGCGTGCCCTGACGCACCGCTCGTACGCCTACGAGAACGGCCAGATCCCGACCAACGAGCGACTGGAGTTCCTCGGTGACTCCGTCCTCGGGGTCGTGGTCACCGAGTCGCTCTACCGCGCCCACCCCGACTTCTCGGAGGGCCGGCTGGCCAAGCTGCGTGCCGCGGTGGTCAACGCGCGCGCCCTGGCCGACGTCGCCCGCCAGATCGGGCTGGGCGAGCACATCAAGCTGGGGCGCGGCGAGGAGACCACCGGCGGCCGCGACAAGGCCTCCATCCTCTCCGACACCGTCGAGGCGGTCATCGGCGCGATCCACCTCAGCGGTGGCATCGACGAGGCCGCCAAGGTCGTCCACCTGCTCTTCGACCCGGTCATGGAGGCCGCGGCGTCGATGGGCGCGGGCCTGGACTGGAAGACCTCCCTGCAGGAGCTCGCCGCCGACCGGGGCCTCGGCGTGCCCGAGTACCTCATCGAGGACGACGGCCCCGACCACATGAAGACCTTCGTGGCCCGCGTACGCGTGGGCGAGCAGGTCCTCGGCAACGGCACCGGCCGCTCCAAGAAGGAGGCCGAGCAGGGCGCCGCCGAGACCGCCTACCGCGAGATCAAGGCGGCCGACCCCGCGGGCCGCATGGCCGAGCCGGCCGGCGCCGACGCCTGAGCCGTGCCCGAGCTCCCCGAGGTCGAGGTCGTCCGGGCTGGCCTCGAGCGCCACGTCGTGGGGGCTCGCATCGACGCCGTCGAGGTGCTCCACCCGCGGCCCGTCCGTCGTGACCACCGCGGGTCGACCGGGTTCGTCGCCGCCCTGCGGGGCCGGCGCATCGAGGCCGTCCGCCGCCGCGGCAAGTACTTCTGGCTCGCGCTCGACAACGACGACGCGCTCCTGGGCCACCTCGGCATGAGCGGGCAGATGCTCCTCCACGAGCCGGGCGCGCTCGACGAGCGCCACCTGCGGGTCCGCTTCCGTCTCGCCGCCGCCGACGGGCGGCCACTCGAGATGCGCTTCGTCGACCAGCGGATGTTCGGCGGGCTGGTCGTCTCGGCCGGCGGGGCGCAGCTGCCGACCGAGATCGCGCACATCGCCCGCGACCCGATCGACCCCGAGTTCGACGACGACGAGTTCGTCCGGCGCGCGCGCCGTCGCACGTCCGCGATCAAGCGGCTGCTGCTCGACCAGGGATTGGTCTCCGGCGTCGGCAACATCTACGCCGACGAGGCCCTGTGGCGCGCCCGCCTGCACGGCGAGCGGCCGGGGGCCCGGCTCACCGGCACGGTGCTGCGCGACCTGCTCGGCTACGTGCGCGAGGTGATGGGCGAGGCGCTGGCGCAGGGGGGCACGTCCTTCGACGCCCTCTACGTCAACGTCAACGGCGAGTCCGGCTACTTCGACCGCTCCCTCGACGCCTACGGGCGCGAGGGCGAGCCGTGCCGGCGCTGCGGCACGCCGATCCGCCGGATCTCGTTCATGAACCGGTCGTCGTTCTTCTGCCCGCGGTGCCAGCGACCGCCCCGTGCCCGGAGCGCCCGGGCGCATTGACCGGTGCCCCGCGCGGTGGGACTCTAGGAGACGGCCGGAACGTCGGCCGGACGACTCGACCTTTCGAAAGGCTCCCCATGGCCAAGGCGCTGTTGGGTCATGTGCACAGCGACGTGCGGACCACGTCCGTCCTCGCCGCCGAGAACCATCGGCTCCGCCGCAGGGTCGCCGACCTGGAGGCACTGGTGCTGCGGCTGGAGGCCGACAACGACCGGCTGGCCGCGGCGGCCCTGGTCGGCGAGCGCGTCGTCGAGGACCTCCAGCCCGCCTGAAAACCGCGGTGCGCGGGCGGTGCCGCCCCCGTAGGCTCACCTGCTTGTGAGTCGCATCGTCGAGACCGTCTTCCCGGCGCGCCTCGGGACGGGCTTCCGGTGGCTCGTCGGGTCGTCCTGGGTGACCAACCTCGGCGACGGGGCGCTCATCGCGGCTGGCCCGCTGCTGGTCGCGTCGCAGACCCGCAACCCGATCCTGGTCGCGTCCGCCATGATCGCCCTCCAGGCACCGTGGCTGCTGGTGGGGCTGTTCGCCGGCGCGCTGGCCGACCGGCTCGACCGGCGGCTGGTGATGATGGTCGCCAACTCGGTGCGCGGACTCGTCCTGGCCGGGCTGTGCGTCGTCATCGCGACCGGCCACGTCAACATCGCCCTCGTGCTCGCGGCCCTGCTCGCGCTCGGCACGGCCGAGACCTTCGTCGACGCCACCGCCGGCACGCTGACCCCGATGCTGGTGGACAAGAGCGACCTCGGCATCGCGAACTCGCGGCTGATGGCCGGCATGATCACGGGCAACCAGCTCGTCGGTCCGGCCGTCGGCGCGCTGCTGTTCTCGGTGGGCATGGTCTGGCCGTTCGCCGTCACGGTCGCCTGCATCGTCGTGGGCGTGGTGCTCGTCTCGCGCATCGGCACCCCTCCGGGGGCGGTCCGCGGCGACGTCGACACCCACCTCCGGCAGGACATCGCCGACGGGGTGCGCTGGCTGGTGGGCAACCCGCCGGTGCGCACGCTGGCGATCATCATCGTCGTCTTCAACGTCACCTGGGCGGCCCCGTGGTCGGTCCTGGTGCTGTGGGCGCTGGAGCGGGTGGGGATCGGCGAGGCGGGCTTCGGCCTGCTCACCACGTCCTCGGCGATCGGCGGCCTGCTGGCCACCTTCTCCTACGGACGCCTCGAGCGGCTGGTGCCGCTGGCCACGCTCATGCGGGCGGTGCTGCTGGCGGAGGTCGTCTTCCACCTCGCCATGGCGCTCACCACCTCGCCGTGGGCGGCGTACCCCCTGATGCTCTTCTTCGGGGCGTACGCCTTCGTCTGGGGCACGTTGTCGCAGGCGGTCCGCCAGCGCGCGGTGCCGGCCGAGCTGCAGGGCCGCGTCGGCTCGGTCTACATGATCTGCGTGATGGGCGGCATGCTCCTCGGCTCGCTGCTCGGCGGGCTCATCGCCGGCGCGTGGGGGCTGACCGCGCCGTGGTGGTTCGCCTTCGTGGGCTCGGGCGTGACGCTCGCGCTCGTGTGGCGCTCGCTGGGACACATCGCCCACAACGACGAGGTCGCCGCAGCCGCCGCCTGACTCAGCGATCGACCCGGGCCAGGCGCCTCAGGCGACGCGACAGCCGCGCGGTCCACCGGCTCCGCTCCTTCTCCAGGCTCGCCGCGAGCCGATCGCCGCGGGAGCGCGCTCGCTGGAGCCTGGCCTGGGTCTTCGCGAGCCTGGCCTGGGTCTTCTCGAGCCGCGCACGCACACGGTCGCGCTGGGCACGTGCGCTGTCACGGACGCCGACCAGCTCGGCGACCTGCTCCTCCGCGCGCGCGAGACGGCGCTGGAGGTCGTCGTTGAGCGCGACCAGCTCGCGCTCGCGCACCTGGTGCGGCCAGGTCCGCTCCTCGTCGGGCAACGCGTCGCGGATCGTGGCGAGCTGCGCGAGCGCCGTCGCGACGGCCTCGTTCCGTCCCTCGCGCGGGAGGCGGCGCAGGGTGACGTAGAACTCGAGGTGTCCGGGAAGCGTCGCGGTGACCCGCTCCACCGCGAAGTCGACCAGCCCGAGCTCGAGGAGGTCGGCGACGATGTCGGTGAACCGCACCGGCGTCATCGGCCACACGTGGCTGTCGACGTAGTCGCCTCGCTGCTGGCGCTCGACGGCGGGGCGGACCGTGGACATCGGGTTGGTCCGCTGCTCCGGCCACGCCCCTGCCCACGCCTCGTGGGCGGGGAAGTGCACGGCGGTGCGAGCGTGGTCGTAGACGGCTCGGTAGGACGGGATGCGGTCGCCGTCGAGGTGGGCCTGGACGACCTGTCCCACGGTCGCGGGCGAGCGCCGCACGTCGAAGCAGAACCGCATGTCCGGCACGGCGAGCAGGAGGTCGCCGCCGTCGACGAGCACGTCCGCCACGTCGTGCAGCCACCCGATCATGTCGGGCACGTGCTCGATGACGTGGCTGGCCAGCACGTGGTGGAAGGGAGCGGCCGGCGCCACGGCCTCGGCGAGCGTGCCGACCGAGCCGTCCTCGCGCGTGAGCCAGAAGTCGATGTCGGGGATCAGCTCGATGTCGACGGACGGGTCGGTGCCGTAGTGCGCGACCAGGCCGTCGCGGTCCACCACGTCGACGTAGCGCACGTCGGCCATGTCGCGGGTGATGATCGCAGCGGCGAGCGGACCGACCTCCAGGCTGCGTCCGGCGCCGAGGTCGACGTCGGCCAGGAGCAACGACCGCCGCAACGTCAGGATGTCGAGCTGCGGGGCGTCCGGCGGGACGTCAGGTGCTGCCCGCGGCGGAGCGTCCGACGCGGCGGCTCGCTCGGCCGTCGAGTCGTCGTACGTGATCTCGCTCATGCCGGGGAGCCTAGGGGCTGCCCGCGGACCGATGCGCGTCGAGGCTCGATCCGGTCCTCTCGCGCGCGACGAGTGGTTCGATGGTCGGATGGAAGCACTCCCCGGTCTAGTCCGCTCGCTGCCGGCGGGTGTCGTCGCGACCGACCCGGCGACACTCGACACCTACCGCTACGACTGGTCACGCGACGTCGGCGCCGGCACGCCGCTCGCCGTGGTGCGCGCCGAGGACGCCGCCCAGGTGCAGGCCGCGGTGCGCTGGGCGGCCGGCCACGGTGTCCCGGTCGTGCCGCGCGGCGCTGGGTCCGGACTGTCGGGCGGGGCCAGCGCCGTCGACGGCGGGATCGTGCTCAGCCTGGAGCGGATGCGCGGCGTCGAGATCGACACCGACTGCCAGGTCGCCGTCGTGGAGCCCGGCGCGCTCAACGCGGAGGTCAAGGCCGCCTCGCGCGAGCACGGGCTCTGGTACCCGCCCGACCCGTCGTCCTTCGAGATCTGCTCGATCGGCGGCAACGTCGCGACCAACGCCGGTGGTCTGTGCTGCGTGAAGTACGGCGTCACCACCGACTACGTCCTGGGCCTCGACGTCGTCCTCGCCGACGGCACGCTGATCACCCTGGGCGGGAAACGGATCAAGGACGTCGCGGGCCTGTCGCTGCTCAAGCTCTTCGTCGGCTCCGAGGGCACGCTCGGCATCGTCACCCGGGCGATCCTGCGGCTGGTGCCGGTGCCGCTGCCACCCGCGACGCTGGTGGCGTCGTTCCCCTCGGTCGTCGCCGCTGCCGAGGCCGTCGTCGCCGTGCGCCGCACGCTGCGGCCCTCGATGATGGAGCTGATGGACCGGGCCACGATCAACGCGGTCGAGGACCACGCCCCGCGCGGCCTGGACCGCACCGCGGGCGCCCTGCTCCTCGTCCAGTCCGACGCGCCGGGGGAGGCCCGGGTGGCCGAGATCGCGGTCGTGGAGGCGGCCTGCGTCGCCGCAGGGGCGAGCGAGGTCGTGCTCACCGACGACCCGGCCGAGGGGGAGATGTTCGTCGAGGCGCGGCGGATGGCCTTCCCGGCGATCGAGGCGCGCGGTGCGCTGCTGCTCGAGGACGTCGGGGCCGCGGTGCCACTGCTCCCCGACCTGCTGGCCGCGGTCGCCGGGATCGCCGCGCTCCACGACGTCGAGATCCCGACCGTCGCCCACGCTGGCGACGGCAACACCCACCCGATCATCGTCTACGACCCGGCCGACCCCGCCTCGGAGCGTCGGGCACGCGCCGCCTTCGACGACATCCTGCAGGCGGCGATCGCGCTCGGCGGCACGATCACCGGCGAGCACGGCGTCGGACGCACGAAGAAGTCGGCGCTCCCCGACCAGCTCGGCGAGGACGTGATGGCCCTGACCCGGCGGATCAAGGACGCCCTCGACCCGGCCGGCATCCTCAACCCCGGGGCGGTGCTGTGAGCACCGGAGCTTCGCTACGGTCGGTCCCATGATCCGCGAGCGGCACCTCTTCGGCCCCGGCCCGTCCAACCCCTACCCCGAGGCCACCCGCGCGCTCGCCGAGCCGCTGCTGGGCCACCTCGACCCCGAGTTCCTCCGGATCATGGACGAGACCTGCGACATGCTCCGCACCGTCTGGGGCACCGACAACGCCCGCACGCTGCCGCTCAGCGCCACGGGCTCGGCCGGCATGGAGGCGGCGTTCGTCAACACCGTCCACCCCGGCGACGTCGTCGTGGTGGCGGTCAACGGCCTCTTCGGCCAGCGGATGACGGACGTCGCCGCGCGGTGCGGGGCCGAGGTCGTGGCGGTCGAGCACGAGTGGGGGCAGCCGGTCGACGTCGACCGCGTCCTGTCGGCGCACGACTCGCCGGCGATCATCGCCGCGGTCCACGCCGAGACCTCGACGGGCGCGCGCTCCGACATCGCCGCGCTCGGCGCCGGCAAGGGCGACGCCCTCCTGCTCGCCGACGCCGTGACCTCGATCGGCGGCATCGAGCTGCGCGCCGACGACTGGGGGGTCGACATCGGCTACGCCGGCACCCAGAAGTGCCTCGGCGTGGCGCCCGGCCTCGCGCCGTTCACGATCAACGACCGCGCCTTCGAGCGCCGCGTCGAGACGCCGCGCTCGTGGTACCTCGACCTCGGCATGCTCGGCGGCTACGTCGGCGAGGCCGCGTCCAGGGGCGGCCAGCGGACCTACCACCACACCGCGCCCACGGCGATGGTCGCCAGCCTCCACGGTGGCCTGACCCGGATCCTGGAGGAGGGCCTCGAGGCCGTCTGGGCGCGGCACCAGGCCGCAGGCGACGCCCTGCAGGCGGGGCTGCAGGACCTGGGCCTGGAGCTGTTCGCCGAGGAGGGCAGCAGGCTGCCCGAGCTCACGACCGTCAAGGTGCCCGAGGGCGTCGACTCCGCCGCGGTGCGCGCGCAGCTCCTCGAGACCTACGGCATCGAGATCGGCGCGGGTGCGGGGGCCTACGCCGCCAGCGTGTGGCGGATCGGGCTGATGGGCCGCAACGCCCGCCCCGACGCCGTCCAGCTGGTGCTGGCCGCGCTCCGGGACGTACTGGGTCGCTGAGCGGCCTCCTGACGGGCCTCGTGCCACGCCGCGTGCAACCGGCTCCGGCGGGCGCCCGTGCCGTAGGGTGAGCCGCGCTGAGCGTCCCCAGTCTTCAGCCTCCCCGAGGACGGTGGGAGCGGTCTGATCCGGTGAGGAGCCCGCGTTGTACCTGAAGAGCCTGACCCTCAAGGGGTTCAAGTCCTTCGCCTCCTCGACGACGCTGCAGCTCGAGCCGGGCATCACCTGCATCGTCGGCCCCAACGGCTCCGGCAAGTCCAACGTCGTCGACGCCCTCGCGTGGGTGATGGGCGAGCAGGGCGCCAAGAGCCTGCGCGGCGGCAAGATGGAGGACGTCATCTTCGCCGGCACGTCGGGGCGCCCGCCGTTGGGGCGGGCCGAGGTGCAGCTGACCATCGACAACTCCGACGGCGCTCTGCCGATCGACTACGCCGAGGTCACGATCAGCCGCACGATGTTCCGCAACGGCGGCTCGGAGTACGCCATCAACGGCAGCAGCTGCCGCCTGCTCGACGTGCAGGAGCTGCTGAGCGACTCCGGCATCGGCCGCGAGATGCACGTCATCGTCGGCCAGGGCCAGCTCGACTCGATCCTGCACGCCACCCCCGAGGACCGCCGCGGCTTCATCGAGGAGGCGGCCGGCGTCCTCAAGCACCGCAAGCGCAAGGAGAAGGCGCTCCGCAAGCTCGACGCCACCGACGGCAACCTCGCCCGCCTGGCCGACCTGCTCTCCGAGATCCGCCGCCAGCTCAAGCCGCTCGGCCGGCAGGCCGAGGTGGCGCGGCAGGCGCAGACCGTGCAGGCCGACGTGCGCGACGCCCGCGCGCGCCTGCTGGCCGACGACCTCGTCAGCGCCCGCACCGCCCTCGAGTCCGAGATGGCCGACGAGACGCTGCTGGTGCAGCGGCGCGAGCAGGTCGAGGCGGAGATCGCCGCCGGACGCGAGAAGGAGGCCGGCCTCGAGGCGGCCCTGCGCGACGACCTGCCCCGCCTGGCCGCAGCGCAGGAGACGTGGTTCGCCCTGTCCGGGCTCAAGGAGCGACTGCGCGGCACCGCGTCGCTGGCCGACGAGCGGATCCGCAACGCCGCCGGGGCGAGCGAGGGCGACGGCGTCGACTCCGGTCGCGACCCCGACGACCTCGAGGCCCAGGCCGAGCGGGTGCGCCGGCAGGAGGCGGAGATCGCCGAGCAGGTCGAGCAGCAGCGGGCCGCCCTCGACGCCGCCGTCGTCGCCAAGCGGGCGGCCGAGGAGGCCGCGGTCGCCGAGGACAAGCGCATCGCGGCCCTCCAGCGCGCCGCCGCCGACCGCCGCGAGGGCCTGGCCCGGCTGACCGGCCAGGTCAACGCGCTCAAGTCGCGCTCCGAGGCGGCCGATGCGGAGATCCAACGGCTCACCGAGGCCCGGGAGGACGCCGTCGCCCGCGCCGAGCGCGCGCAGCGCGACTTCACCGCGCTCGAGACCCGCGTCGCGGGCCTCGACGCCGGGGAGGAGGGCCTCGACACCGAGCACGAGGACGCCGTGGCGGCCCTCGACGAGATCGACGAGCAGCTCGCCCGGGCCCGCGAGGACGCCCAGGAGGCCGAGCGGGAGCGCACCGGGCTGGTCGCGCGTCGCGACGCGCTCGAGCTCGGGCTCAACCGCAAGGACGGCGCCGGGGCGCTGCTCGCCGCGACCGACGAGGTGGGTGGGCTCCTCGGCTCCGTCGCCGCGCTCCTCGACGTCGACCAGGGCTACGAGACGGCGCTGGCCGCCGCGCTCGGCTCCGCCGCCGACGCCGTCGTGGTCTCCGACGCCGCGTCGGCCCTCGACGCGATCGGCCACCTCAAGGCCGACGACCTCGGCCGCGCGGGGATGCTGCTCGGGGGCGCGCCCGCCACCGACCGCGACTGGCCGGCCCTGCCCGACGGCGCGACCTACGCCGTCGACGTCGTCGCCGCGCCCGACGACGTGCGTCCCGCGCTGGTGCGTCTCCTCGACCGCGTGGCCGTCGTCGACGACCTGGCGGCCGCCCGGCGCCTGGTCGCCGACCACCCCGAGGTCGTCGCGGTGACCCGCGACGGCGACCTGCTCGGCACGCACTTCGCCGCCGGCGGCTCGTCCAGCCAGCCGAGCCTGATCGAGATCCAGGCGGCCGTCGACGAGGCCGGCACCCGCCTCGCCGACGCGACCGCGACTGCCGAGCGCCTCGGCTTCGAGATCTCGCGGCTCGAGGCCGCGCGCCACGACGCCGTCAAGCGCGTCGACGTCGCGCTCGCCAAGCTGCACGAGTCCGACGCGACCCTCGCCGCGGTCGCGGAGGAGCTCGGGCAGTACGGATCGCAGGCCCGGGCCGCCAAGGGTGAGGCTGATCGGCTCGAGCGCGCGATCGCCGCGGCCCGCGAGGCCCGCGAGACCGCGTTGGCCGGACTGGTCGACCTCGAGGCCCGCCTCGCCGCCGCCGAGGACGTCACCGACGAGGAGCCCGACACGACCGAGCGCGAGCGGCTGGCCGAGGCCGCCCGCGAGGCCCGTCAGGCCGAGATGGACGCCCGGCTCGCGCTGCGCACGGCCGAGGAGCGTGCCCGCGCGCTGCACGGCCGCGCCGACTCCCTGCTCCGCGCCGCGCAGGCCGAGCGCGAGTCCCGCGCCCGCGCCGCCGAGCGACGCGAGCGGCTGATCCGCGAGGGACGCGCCGCCGAGGCGGTGTCGTCCGCCGTGCGCGTCGTGCTGCACCAGCTCGAGCGCTCGGTCATGCTCGCCGCTGACGAGCGGGCCGCAGTGGAGGAGTCGCGGCAGGGCAGCGAGCAGGAGCTCATGGCCGTGCGCACCCGGCTGCGCGACCTCGCCCGCGAGCACGACGAACTGGTCAGCTCGGTGCACCGCGACGAGATGGCCCGCACCCAGCAGCGGATGCGCATCGAGCAGCTCGAGGAGCGCGCGCTGGAGGAGCTCGGGCTCGACCCCGACGGCCTGGTCGCCGACTACGGCCCGGACGCCCCGATCCCGTTCACCGGCGAGGTGCCGGAGGGGGAGGAGCCGCCCGCGCCGACGGCCTACGTCCGCGAGGAGCAGGTCAAGCGGCTGCGCGCGGCGGAGCGGGCGCTGTCGATGCTGGGCCGGGTCAACCCGCTCGCGCTGGAGGAGTTCTCCGCGATGGAGGAGCGGCACAAGTTCCTCACCGAGCAGCTCGAGGACCTCAAGCGCACCCGCAAGGACCTCCTCGACATCGTGCGCGAGGTCGACACCCGGGTCGAGCAGGTCTTCACCGAGGCCTACGCCGACGTGGAGAAGGCCTTCGACCAGACGTTCGCCCGGCTGTTCCCCGGCGGCGAGGGACGGCTCGTCCTCACCGACCCCGGTGACATGCTCAACACCGGCATCGAGGTCGAGGCCCGCCCGGCGGGCAAGAAGGTCAAGCGGCTCTCGCTGCTCTCCGGCGGCGAGCGCTCCCTGGTCGCCGTCGCCTTCCTGGTCGCCCTGTTCAAGGCCCGGCCCTCGCCGTTCTACATCCTCGACGAGGTCGAGGCGGCCCTCGACGACACCAACCTCGGGCGGCTGCTGGAGATCTACGAGGAGCTGCGCGAGAACTCCCAGCTGCTCGTCATCACCCACCAGAAGCGCACGATGGAGGTCGGCGACGCCCTCTACGGCGTGACCATGCGCGGCGACGGCGTGTCCGCCGTCATCAGCCAGCGCCTGCGCGACGCCGAGAGCGCATGAGCGAGCAGTCGAGCGCGCAACCCGCCGCGAGCGTCGCAGGGGCCAGCACGCGTCGGCGCCGGCCGACCCGCGCCGACTACGTCGCCTGGCGCACCGCGACGACGCGGTGGCGCGACGACGACGCCTACGGCCACCTCAACAACGCGACCTACTACGAGCTGTTCGACACGGCCGTCAACGCCCACCTCTACGAGGCCACCGGCGTCGACGTCCGTGCGCTGCCCCAGATCGGCGTGGTCGCCGAGACCGGCTGCCACTACTTCCGCGAGATCGGCTTCCCCGAGCCGATCGAGATGGGCCTGGTCGTCGACAGGGTCGGCACCAGCTCGATCGTCTACCGCATCGGGCTGTTCCAGGGGCCCTCGGACGAGGCGGCGGCCGAGGGCCGCTTCGTCCACGTCTACGTCGACAACGCGCGCGGCACCGGTGACCGGCCCGTGGTGCCCGTGCCCGACGTGGTGCGCGCCGCGGTCGTGCCGCTCCTGCGACCGGGCGCGTGAGGCGCGCCACGCCCGCGACGCGCCCGGCCCACCTCGATGCGGGAGGGTCCGCCCCGGTGTGTCACGGTGGAGTGGACCCGACCGGCCCCACCTCGGAGGAACCCCCGTGCTCGCGATCATCCTGATGATGTCCCTCGGCGTGCTCGTCGCCGCCGCCGTTGCGGTCTACGTCGCCTACCCCCACCGTGGCGAGAAGCTGCCGGTCGCCCCCCAGCTCGGCACCGCCATGCGCAAGGGCGTCGACTCGCTGCCCACCCTCGAGGACTCCGAGTCGCGCTCCTGAGCCGCGCGGCGTCCCACGCCGGCGGCGCACCGCCCGACCGGGGCGCCGGACGAGGGTGGTTGGATTGGGCCCATGGGTGACTGGCTCTATCTGATCATCGCCATCGCAGTCGTCGGCGTCCTCACGCTCGGCGCGCTGCTGACCTCGGGACGCCGGCGCACGTCGGCGCCCCCGAGCGGCGGCACCGACGTCATCGCTCCGCCTCCGACCGAGACGGACGTCGCGACCGAGGCGCCGCCCGAGCCCGCGGTCGGCACCGCCGACAGGACAGCCCCCGCAGCCCCGGAGGCTCCTGCCGCTCCGACGGTCGAGAAGCCCGAGAGCACGGCGTCGCGGCTGGTGCGGCTGCGCCAGCGCCTGTCCCGCTCCCAGGGTGGGCTCGGCAAGGGCATCCTGGCCCTCCTCAGCCGTGACCGCCTCGACGAGGACACCTGGGAGGCGATCGAGGACACCCTCCTCACCGCCGACGTCGGCGTCGCGCCCACCCAGGCCCTCGTGGAGCGGCTGCGCACCCGGCTGCGGGTCGAGGGCGGACAGGCGCCCGACGCCCGCGAGGTGCTGCGCGAGGAGCTGATCGAGCTCGTCGGCACCGACCTCGACCGCCGGGTGCAGGTGACCGGCACGGACGGCAAGCCCGGGGTGGTGCTGGTCGTCGGCGTCAACGGCGCCGGCAAGACCACGACCGTCGGCAAGATCGCCCGCATCCTCGTCGCCGAGGACCTGTCGGTCACGCTCGGTGCCGCCGACACGTTCCGCGCGGCGGCCGTCGACCAGCTCGCCACGTGGGGCGAGCGGGTGGGCGTCGAGGTGGTCCGCGGACCCGAGGGCGGCGACCCGGCGAGCGTGGCGTTCGAGGCCGTCAAGCACGGCATCGACAACGGCGTCGACACCGTGCTCGTCGACACCGCCGGCCGCCTGCAGAACAAGGCCGGCCTGATGGACGAGCTCGGCAAGATCAAGCGGGTCATCGAGAAGCAGGCCGAGGTCACCGAGGTGCTCCTCGTCCTCGACGCCACCACCGGGCAGAACGGCCTCATCCAGGCCCGCGTCTTCAGCGAGATCGTCGACGTCACCGGCATCGTGCTCACCAAGCTCGACGGCTCCGCCAAGGGCGGCATCGTGGTGCAGGTGCAGCGCGAGCTCGGCGTTCCGGTCAAGCTCGTCGGCCTCGGCGAGGGCCCGGACGACATGGCCCCGTTCGACGCCGCGGCCTTCGTCGACGCGCTGCTCGGCTGACGCCGCTGGGGGGTCGAGTGGGCGCGTTCTGACGCCGTTGGGGGGTCGAGTGGGCGCGTTCTGACGCCGTTGGGGGGTCGAGTGGGCGCGTTCTGACGCTGCACCGGTCAGGACGGGCCGACTCGACGGGTCTGGGCGGTCAGGACGGGCCGACTCGCGGGGCTGGGCGGTCAGGACGGGCCGACTCGACCGGGCTGGGCCGTCAGGATGCGCCGACTCGACGGTCAGCGCCGCCGGGCGAGCAGGGTCCGCACGGCGTCGTCGATCAGCGTCTCCGCGCGCTTGTCGAAGCTGTGCTCGGCGATGATGCGCATCGCGATCTCGCGACGGGTCGCGTCGTCGGGGAAGGCGTCGTAGGGCGGCTGCACGAGGCGGGCCAGCTCGTGCTCGTTGTCGAAGGGGAGCACCAGGCCGGAGAAGATCTCCTCCAGCCCGTCGATGCGGTCGCTGAGGATCCTCGCCCCGCACGCCGCCGCGTCGAAGAGCCGGTTGGAGGCGAAGCTGTCGCGGCGCATGTCGAGGTGGTGGTCGTTGAGCACGATGCCGGCGGAGGCGTAGAGCACGCCGACCTCCCGGTTGTCGATGCCGCCGGAGGCGATCTGGTCGCGTTCGACGAAGTCGGTCCAGTCGTTGCCGTGCAGGGTGAGGTCGGCTCCGATGGCCAGCGCGCTGCGCACGGCATAGCGGTAGATGCCGCGCGAGTTGCCGACGAACAGCAGCGCCGGGCCGGTGTCGGGCTGGGCCCGGTCGGGGTGGAACCAACGCGTGTCGGTGCACTGGAGCAACGGCGTGACGGGCGTGCCCCACTCGCGGCTCACGCGCTCGGACCAGCTGGTGCTGGCGGCGTAGACGAGGTCGAAGCCGGCCACCTCGTCGGGCGTGATCATGTCGGGGTGGCTGATGATCCACTCGACGTTGAGCAGCCCCGGCCGCGGCGTCACGCGGTCGAGGCCGCGGAGCACCAGCAGGACGTCGTCGTGGTCGCGCGAGTCGCGGTGCCGGGCGTCGCGCCGGTCGATCGCGACGTGCTGGCCGCGTCGTTCGAGGGCGTCGGCCAGTGACCGCGCGAAGTAGGTGTCGCCCCACCGGTCGCCGCGCTGGGCGGCCGGTGCGGCGATGTCGACGGCCCACCGCAGGCGCGGGGGCGACTCGCGGATGCCCTCGACGGCGCGCACCACCAGCTCGGGCACCAGCACCGCGGGCGCGGCCGGGTCGTCGGGGTCGGCGGTGATCCGGCGGTTGCGCTCGTCGGTCGCCTCGAGCCCGGCGGTGCGCAGCTGCTCGTGGGAGTCGTCGGGGGACGGGGGCGGCACCTCCAGCACGGTGGAGCGCAGCGACGACAGGGCGCCGATGAGCTCCTCGGTGTCGGCGTAGGCGGTGCGGGAGGTGATCACGGCGTCGGGCACGAGGACCGTGCGGCCCAGACCGGCCCGCGCGACGCGGAGCCCGAGGTCGGTCTCGGCGAGCACCGTGCGGAACCGCGCCCCGAGCCCGCGCAGGGCCACGGCACTGGCGGTGCGCAGCGCCACCAGGGGCGCGGCGGGCGCTGCGACCGTGGTCGTGCCGATCCGCAACGCGTCGCTGGTGGGCAGGCCGGCGAGGAACAGCTCGGGGTGGGGGTTGTCGGGAGCGAAGCGTGCCCCGGCGCTGAGGATCACGCCGTCGAGGTCGACGACCAGGGGTTGCGCCAGCCCGACCCCCGGCTCGCGGAGAACGCCCGCGAGCCGCTCGGCGATCGGCCGCCGCGGGGGCATCGCCTCCGGCCGCACCAGCACCACCGTGCTGCCTGCGGCCTGGGAGATGCCGACGTTGGTGGCCACCGACATCGAGACGTTGGCCGGGACCGAGACGAAGCGGGCCCCGGCGATGACCGCGGCGATCGACGCGGCCAGCACGTGGTGCGCGCGGCGCAGGCGGACGCCGACGAGCACGAGCTCGGAGCCCTCGCGCGGCACCGAGCCCAGCCACTCGACGGTGCGACGAGGCTCCGGGCCGACGGGCATGACGTGGCTGACCAGCGCCTCGTCGGTCTCGCGCGCCGCGGCCTCCTCCCAGTCGACGAGCTGGCGCTCGAGGACCGCGGAGTCCCAGTCGTCGGCGAAGCCGGCCGGCGGTGCCTCGGGTCGCCGGAGCACGGGTACGTCGACGGCGAGCGGCTCGTGGTCGCGGGTGAGCCGGAGCACCAGGTCGCGCTCGACCGCGCCGCCGAGGCCCTCGTCGAAGCCCCCGACGTCCTTGACGGCGTCGCGCCGCAGCAGGGCGGTGGCGAGGTCGACCGGGCGTCCCGCGAGGAGCTCGTGCCGCGAGCGGCCGACGGCACCGGCGCCGGCCAGCACGGCGGCCGCGCCGCTCGCGTGGGCGTGGGTGAGCAGGTCGCGGAGCATGTCGGGGAGCCACTCGCGCCCGAGCGGGAGGAAGGCGACGTGCTCGGCGGTGCCGTGCTCGAGGGCCACGTTGAGCGCCCGGGCGCGGCTGCACCGCGACTCGCGCACGAGCGTGATCCGGTCGTCGAAGGCCGCCACGCCCTGGAGCACCGCCGCCGTGTCGTCGAGGGACCCCCGGTCGACCGCGACGAGGTGCCAGTCGGTGAACGACTGCGCCTGCAGCGACGCCACCGTCCGACGCACCAGCGGCCCGTCGTCCTGGGCCGCCATCACGACGGTCACGGCGGGGGAGGCGCCCGTCAGGGCCGGGAGCTCGGGTGTCGGCCCGACCAGCGGGGGGCGCTCGCGCACGACCTCGTCGCGCCACTGGGCAGCGGCGGCGATGGCGGCCGCGCGGTAGGTGGACCAGGAGACCTTGCGGGGAAGGGTGCGCGTGGGCAGCGGGGTGGCCGGCCCGGAGACCGACAGCCAGTAGGACAGCGCGCCGTAGGGGTGGTGCCGGGCCTCGGGGTAGGCGGCGAAGACGATGCGCGGGTCGACCAGGGGGTGCGGGGCGATCCGGTTGCGGCGCCGGCGCTCGGAGACGTACCAGAGCACGGGGTGCTGGCCGGCGCGCTGCCACGAGCGGCGGCGCCCGATCCACTGCGCCTCGAAGAGCGGGTGGGGGGAGACGTCGCCCGCCTCGACGACCGCGCGCGCGGCCTCCGCGGGGGAGTCGAACGTCGTGCCGAGCTGGGCGGCGACGTAGTCGACGTCGACGAGGCCCGAGTCGACCATCACGTCGGCGGCGTCGTCGAGCCTCACCTGGTGCCGGCGGCGGTCACCGCGCATCGGAGTACCTCACCCGCGGGAAGAGGGGCTCGAGGGCGAGCGGGGTGGGCAGCAGCCGCTCGGTGTCGCGCAGCGGGTAGTACTGGGCGGTCTCCTCGAGGAACTCGCGCACCCCCTCGAAGCGCTGGGGGAAGCGGCGCTCGCACAGCTCGAGCAGGCGCCGGGCGTCGAGGTTGTAGGGGTCGTAGCGCAGGGTGTCGATCTTGACGTAGGGGAGGCGGGCGTCGTCGAGCACCCGGTCGGCGAGGCTGCGGGCGGGGTTCCACGGCTCGTTGGCGCGCTCGCGCCACTCCCGGATCTCGGCGCGGGTGCGGGGGAAGTGGGAGCGGTGGGCGGCCCACCAACGCATCCGCTCGCGGGCGATGCGGCGGTCCTCGGGCGTCTCCACGAAGTAGGTGTCGGAGGCGAACCCCGCGTCGTAGAGCCGTCGCGACATGCCCACCTCGTAGCGGCGGATGACCTGGCGCCGCTTGGAGATCGGCTCCATCTCCTCCCAGAACGTCGTGAACGCCCGGGAGCCGACCACCCACGGGCGGAAGGCGATGAAGAACGACTGGATGTGCGGCGCGACGCGCTCGGCCCCGGTCAGGCCCCAGAAGTCGCACGGCCTCGTGGCCATCTCGTCGAAGACCGGGTCGTAGGAGTCGAGGGCGAAGACGTAGGTGTCGTTGCAGACCACCACCTCGTCGTAGGCCGTGAGGTCACCGGCGGCGTCGAGGCCGACCTTGTAGCTGAAGAAGTCGTAGCCGTAGTTGGCCCGCTCGACGAGCACGGACCGCTCGCTGAGCCAGGCGCGCGCGGAGTCCTGCAGGCTGGCCGTGGTGCACACCAGGAGCGTGTCGACCGACGCGGCCAGCGCCTCGACCTGGCCCCGCACGTGGGGCCGCAGCTCCCCGGCGACGTCGTAGTGCGCCATCACGGCCAGTCTGGACACGGCCGAACACTACAAGGTGGTGCCGGACGTCGATCCGTTCACACACCCGTAACACGGGCACCCATTCCGTTGCGTGCGCGCAACATCCGTCGCGGCCCGGTGAAACGTCGTCAGCGCAGGCTGCGGGTCATCACGTGGGCACCGGCATGACAGCGGCGTCATGGCCCGGGTGACCAACCCCGTTCCGTACGCGCTCAACTCCTGGAGGTCCTGTGGACGGCTATTACGCCTTCATGCTGGTGGCGACTGCCTTCGTCCTGATGATGACGGTGCCCGCGCTGGCGCTGTTCTACGGCGGCATGTCGCGCTCGAAGTCCGTGCTCAACATGATGATGATGTCCTACGTGGCTGCCGCCATCGTCGGCATCCTCTACGTCGCCGTCGGCTGGTCGATGGGCTTCGGAGGTGACGGCACGTTCTTCGCCAACCCCTTCGAGCTGCTCTGGCTCGACGGTGTCTCGACCGGCGACTACATCTTCGTGATGTTCCAGATGACCTTCGCGATCATCACCGCCGCGCTGATCAGCGGCGCCGTCGCCGACCGGCTCAAGTTCTCCGCCTGGGTCGTCTTCGTGCCGCTGTGGGCCCTCATCGTCTACTTCCCGATGGCCCACATGGTCTTCAGCTGCACCGACGACTCGCTCATCTGCGGTCGGATCGGCGCCCAGGACTACGCCGGCGGCACCGCCGTCCACATCAACGCCGGCGTCGCGGCCCTCGTGCTCGTGGTGCTGCTCGGCAAGCGGATCGGCTGGCCGCGCGAGCAGATGCGCCCGCACAACCTGACGCTCACCATGCTCGGCGCCGGCCTGCTCTGGATGGGCTGGTACGGCTTCAACGTCGGCTCGATCGTCTTCGGCGACGACCCGGCGACCCAGTTCCCGCTCGAGACCGGCCGCACCTTCGCCAACACCACGCTGGCCACCATGGCGGCCATCCTCGGCTGGCTCGCCGTCGAGCGCCTGATCCACAAGAAGGCCACCTCCCTCGGTGCCGCCTCGGGCATCGTCGCCGGCCTGGTCGCGATCACCCCCGCCGCCGGTGCGGTCAACCTCTCCGGTGCGGTCGCGATCGGCCTCGTCGCCGGTGGCGTCTGCGCCTGGGCCGTCGGCCTGAAGTACAAGCTCGGCTACGACGACTCGCTCGACGTGGTCGGCGTGCACCTGGTCGGCGGCATCATCGGCACCGTCCTGATCGGCGTGTTCTCCACGGCCGAGGGCGCCGGCGGGATCGACGGCCTCCTCTACGGCGGTGGCTTCGGCTCGCTGGCCGACCAGTCCCTGGGCGTCGTCGTGGCGGTCATCTACTCCGGCGTGCTGACCGCGGTCATCGCCCTCGCGATCAAGTACACGATGGGTCTGCGCCTCGACGAGGAGGACGAGGTCAACGGCATCGACCTGGCCGCCCACGGCGAGTCGGCGTACGACCTGCACAGCGGCACCAGCGGCGGCGCGAGCAGTGTCCTCGCCTCGTCCACCGCGGCCCCGGCCGCCACCACCAAGACCGAAGGAGCAAGCGCATGAAGCTCGTGACCGCGGTGATCAAGCCGCACAAGTGGGAGGACGTCCGCGAGGCCCTCGAGACCTTCGGGGTCGCCGGGATGACGGTGTCCGAGGTCAGCGGCTACGGCCGCCAGAAGGGCCACACCGAGGTCTACCGGGGCGCGGAGTACGACATCGCGCTCGTGCCCAAGATCCGCATCGAGATCGTGGTCGACGACGCCGACGCCGAGGACGTCGTCGGGATCGTCGTCAAGACCGCGCAGACCGGCAGGATCGGCGACGGCAAGGTCTGGGTGAGCCCGGTCGAGAGCGTCGTCCGCGTCCGGACCGGCGAGCAGGACGCGTCCGCTCTCTGATGGATCCGGCTTCTCGGGACGTGACCGCATGAGCGCAGCAGACCGACGCACCAGGACCACCTCCGCCGACGAGCTCTGCCGGGAGGCGTACGCCGCCTCGGCAGGGCCCGCCACGGGGGTGGCCCTGGTCGCGGTCGGGGGCTACGGGCGGGGCGAGCTGGCCCCCCACTCCGACCTCGACGTCGTCCTCGTCCACGACGACGGGGTCGACCTGGGCGACCTCGGCACGGCCCTGTGGTACCCGCTGTGGGACTCCGGGAGGCGCCTGGACCACGCGGTCCGGTCGATGGGCGAGGTCCTCGAGGCCGCGTGCGACCTGCGGGTCGCGCTCGGGCTGCTCGACGTCCGGCACCTCGCCGGCGACCCGGGCCTGAGCCTGCGGCTGCGCACGACGATGCTCGCCGACTGGCGGCGCCGGGCCCGGATCCGGCTGCCGGAGCTGAAGGCGATGACGCTCAGGCGGCACGGCGTCACCGGCGAGCTCGCCCACGTCTCGGTCCCCGACGTCAAGGAGGCGGAGGGCGGCCTGCGCGACGCCGGCGTGCTGCGCGCGATCGAGGCCACCTGGCTGGTCGACGCGTCGACCCCGGCGCTGGAGGCGGCGCGGCAGATGCTCCTCGACGTCCGCGACGAGGTGCAGGACCTGGCCGGGCGCCCCAGCGACCGCATCGCCCCCGAGGCGTGGGGCCCGCTCGCGGACCGGCTCGGTCTCGACGACGCCGAGGCCGCCCAGCGCCACGTCCGCGCGCTCGGCCGGCGCATCGCGCACCTGTCCCGCCTGGCGTGGCGCCGCGCCGACGCCGTGACGGCGCGCCCGACGGGGGAGCGCAGCCGTCGGACGCCCGCGCTGGAGCGCATCGCGCCCGGCATCGCGCTCTCGCGCGGCGAGGTCGTCCTCGACGCGGGCACCCGTCCCGCCGACGACCCCACCCTCCTGCTGCGCGCGGCGGCGGAGGCAGCGAGCCGCGACGCCGTGCTCGCGCCCACCACCGCCGCCCGGCTGGTGCGGGAGGGGGTCGTCCTCCCGGTGCCGTGGCCGGCCGCGGCCCGTGACGCCCTGGTCCGCCTGCTGGCGAGCGGGCCGGGCCTGCTGCCGGTGTGGGAGACCCTCGACGAGGTCGAGGGCATCGACACGTTCCTCCCCGAGTGGGAGCAGATCCGGCTGCTGCCGCACGCCTCGGCCATCCACCGCTTCACCGTCGACCGACACGTCGTGGAGACCTGCGCGGAGGCGGCGGCGCTGATCCGCACCGTCCGGCGTCCCGACCTGCTGCTGGTGGCGGCGCTCCTGCACGACATCGGCAAGGGCTCGCTGCACGACCACTCCGTCGCCGGCGAGCCGCTGGCGCGCAAGGTCGTGGCCCGCATGGGCTTCACCGACCTCGACGCCGAGGTGGTCGCCTCGCTGGTGCGCTGGCACCTGCTGCTGGCCGACCTCGCGACCACCCGCGACCCCGACGACCCGGCCACCACCGCCGAGCTGCTCGCCCACGTCCCCGACGCGGCGAGCCTCGAGCTGCTGCGCGCCCTCACCGAGGCCGACGCCCGCGCCGCCTCCCCGGCCGCGTGGACGACGTGGCGCGCCTCGCTGGTCGACCGACTGGTCTCGCGGGCCCGGCACGCGCTGGGCGCGCAGGTCGCCGACGTCGCCGCCCCCGGGACGGTGCCGGTGCCCGACGTCGTACGACGTGACCCGAGCGCCGTGTCGGTGGAGGTCGCCCCGCACGAGGTCGGCGCCACCGTCACCGTGATCGCCGCCGACCGGGTCGGCCTGCTCGCCGACGTGGCCGGGGGGCTCGCGGCGCTGCGCGCGCCCGTGCACGCGGCCCGCGCCTGGGGACAGGTCGACGCCGACGGCGAGTGGGGCATCAGCGCGTGGGAGGTCCCCGACGCCTACCTCGACCCCGCCGTCGTCCGCGAGCGGATCCGTCGGGTCGTCGAGGGCACCGAGCGGCTGCCCGACCTGCCGGCCCGCCCCGACGGCGAGCTGCCGCCCATCGTGGAGGTGCGCCCCGACGCCTCACGCGCGTCGCTGGTGCTGGAGATCCGCACGTCCGACCGGCCCGGGGTCGTCCACCGCGTCCTCACCACCCTCGCCCGGCTCGGGCTGACAGTGGCCTCGGCCCACGTCTCGACCCTGGGTCCGCAGGCCGTCGACGTGTTCTACGTGCAGGAGCTCGGCGGGGTGCGCCCGACCGACGAGCGTGCGGCCGCGGCGGCACACGCGGTGCGCACCGCGCTCGGCGGCTGAGCCTCGCGCGGGTCCGGCGGCTAGTCTTGGGCGTCGTACCACCACCGATCCGCCCCTGATCCACCACCGATGCGAGGGACAGACCCACACCGTGTTCGCCACACTCTCCGACCGCCTTGCCGACACCTTCAAGAACCTGCGGGGCAAGGGTCGGCTCTCCGAGGCCGACATCGACGCCACCGCGCGCGAGATCCGCATCGCGCTGCTCGAGGCCGACGTCGCCCTGCCGGTCGTCAAGGAGTTCGTCGGCGCGGTCAAGGAGCGCGCCCGCTCCGAGGAGGTCAGCGGTGCGCTCAACCCGGCCCAGCAGATCATCAAGATCGTCCACGAGGAGCTCGTCACGATCCTCGGCGGCGAGACCCGCCGCCTGCGCTACGCCAAGAGCGGGCCGACCGTCATCATGCTCGCCGGCCTCCAGGGCGCCGGCAAGACCACGCTGGCGGCCAAGCTCGCCCTGTGGCTGAAGGAGCAGGGCAAGACGCCCATGCTCGTCGCGGCCGACCTGCAGCGGCCCAACGCGGTCCAGCAGCTCCAGGTCAACGGCGAGCGGGTCGGCGTGCCCGTCTTCGCCCCCGAGCCCGGCAACGGCACCGGCGACCCGGTCGACGTCGCCCGCGCCTCCCTCGAGGAGGCCCGGCGCAAGGTGCACGACGTCGTCATCATCGACACGGCCGGCCGCCTCGGTGTCGACGAGACCCTCATGCGGCAGGCCGCCGACATCCGCGACGCCGTGCAGCCCGACGAGGTGCTGTTCGTGGTCGACGCGATGATCGGCCAGGACGCCGTGACCACCGCGCAGGCCTTCCTCGACGGCGTCGGCTACGACGGCGTGGTGCTCACCAAGCTCGACGGCGACGCCCGCGGTGGTGCGGCCCTCTCGATCCGCTCGATCACGGGCAAGCCGGTCATGTTCGCCTCCAGCGGCGAGAAGATGACCGACTTCGACCTCTTCCACCCCGACCGGATGGCCTCGCGCATCCTCGACATGGGCGACATGCTCACCCTGATCGAGCAGGCCGAGAAGGCCTTCGACTCCGAGCAGTCGCTCAAGGCGGCCGAGAAGCTCGCCACCAAGGGCGGCTTCACGCTGGAGGACTTCCTCCAGCAGATGATGCAGATCCGCAAGCTCGGCTCGATGACCAAGATCATGGGGATGCTCCCCGGCATGGGGCAGTTCCGCGACCAGCTCGAGAACTTCGACGAGCGCGAGATCGACCGCATCCAGGCGATCATCCAGTCGATGACGCCCGCCGAGCGCGACAACCCCAAGATCATCGACGGCTCGCGCCGCGCCCGCATCGCCGCCGGCTCCGGGCGCCAGGTCTCCGACGTCAACCAGCTCGTCGACCGCTTCTTCGAGGCGCGCAAGATGATGGAGCAGATGGCCCGCGGGGGCGGCGTGCCCGGGATGCCCGGGATGCCCGGCATGCCGGGGCTGGGCGGGGGCAAGCGCGCGGGTGCGCGGCAGGCCCAGGCGAAGGGCAAGAAGGGCAAGAAGCGGGTCTCGGGCAACCCCGCCAAGGCCGCCCAGCAGAAGGCCCAGCAGAAGGCCGCCGCGGCCGACAAGGGCGCCAACCCCTTCGGCAACCCCGACGGCGCCGACATCGACTACGAGAAGGCGGCCGAGCAGCTCAACCTCCCCAAGGACTTCTCGCAGTTCCTCAAGTGAGGGTCCTCGTCGTCGACGGCGCCAACGTCGTCGGGTCCGTGCCCGACGGCTGGTGGAAGGACCGTGCGGGGGCGGCGCGCCGGCTCCACGAGCGGCTGCTGGTCGCCGACACGTCCTTCGACGAGGTCGTCCTCGTGCTGGAGGGCCAGGCCAAGGCCGGCGTGCCCGCGGGCCGGGACGCCCACGTACGCACCGTCCACGCGCCACGTGACGGCGACGCCGCGATCCGCGAGCAGGCCCGTCGTGCCGCGGAGGCGGGCGCGCAGGTGACGGTGGCGACCGCCGACCGGGCGCTGGCGGCCAACGTCTCGCCCGCCCAGGTGGTCAGTCCGTCGTGGCTGCTCGAGCGCCTGTAGCCTCCGCCGCATGCCACCTGAGCCAGCGCAGCGCTTCCGCGGGCCCGTCCTCCCCGACGGCGAGCCCACTGACCTCTACGTCGTCGACGGCCGGATCACGTTCGAGCCGCAGGCCGGCGCCGACACGGTCGCCGAGGGCTGGATCGTGCCGGGCCTCGTCGACGCCCACTGCCACCTCGGGCTCGACGACTTCGGCGCCACCGACGACGAGGCCACCGAGCAGCAGGCGATCGCCGACCGCGACGGCGGGGCGCTGCTCATCCGCGACGCCGGCTCGGCCTCCGACACGCGCTGGATCCACGACCGCGACGACCTGCCCCGCCTGATCCGGTGCGGGCGCCACATCGCGGCGACCCGGCGCTACATCCGCGGCTACGCCCACGAGGTCGAGCCCGCCGACCTGGCGACCTACGCCGCCCAGGAGGCCCGCAACGGCGACGGGTGGATCAAGCTCGTGGGCGACTGGATCTCCCGCGAGGAGGGCGACCTCGCGCCGTCGTTCCCCGCGGAGGCCTTCGCCGACGCGATCGCCGCCGCGCACGCCGAGGGCGCCAAGGTGACCGCCCACTGCTTCGGCCACGGCGTCCTGCCCGGCCTGATCGAGGCGGGCATCGACTGCATCGAGCACGGCACCGGGCTCACCGAGGACCTGATCGACGCGATGGTCGAGCACGGCACCCGGCTGGTGCCGACCGTCATGCAGCTCGACAAGTTCCCCCAGCACGCGGCGGCCGGGCAGGAGAGGTTCCCCGCCTACGCCGCGACGATGACCGACCTCTACGCCCGGATGCCCGCGACGATCATGGCGGCCTGGGAGGCG
Source organism: Nocardioides sp. Z24_21 (assembly GCF_058134345.1). Classification (NCBI taxonomy): domain Bacteria; kingdom Bacillati; phylum Actinomycetota; class Actinomycetes; order Propionibacteriales; family Nocardioidaceae; genus Nocardioides; species Nocardioides sp. Z24_21. The sequence goes on along the minus strand of NZ_JBYTTH010000001.1, from coordinate 227,657 downwards.
GGCGTGCCGATCTACGCCGGCTCCGACGGCGGTGGCATCAGCCGCCACGGCAACATCGCCGGCGAGGTCGAGGCCCTCGTGCGCATCGGGATGCCCGCCCACGACGCGCTGGGTGCGGCGAGCTGGAGCGCCCGGGAGTGGCTCGGGGTCGACGGCCTCGTCGAGGGCGCGTCGGCCGACTTCGTCGTCTACGACCGCAACCCGGTCGAGGACCTGTCGGTGCTCCGCACCCCGACCGCGGTCGTGCTCCGCGGCGCGCTGGTCAGTCCAGGTCGATGACCTGCACGTCCGGGCCGGGCTCGTAGACCACGAGCGCGCAGTTGCGCTTCACCAGCTCCTCGCCGACCTGCTCGCCGGTGCGGCGGTCGATGACCCGGCGCCAGATCTGGTTGCGGCGGAACACGTCACCGTCGCGGCGCAGGAACTGCTCGTGCCGGGCCTCGACCCGGTAGGAGTGGTCCGGGCGCTCGTCGGTGCGCAGCTGGCCGTGCAGGAAGCGCTCGCCGACCCACGTCCGGAGCTGGAAGGTGTACGCCGTGTCGTTGCGCACCACGAGGTCGACGTAGTTGTAGACGATCGAGCACCCCACGCCCCACGGCAGCACCCGCCCGCGGTCGGGGAACGGGTCGAAGGAGTGCTCCGAGCGCTCCACGACGGTCAGCGGCGAGTGCAGCACCATCCAGTGCACGAGGTTGGCCAGCTGGCAGATCCCGCCACCGACGCCTGCCTCGGCCGCCCCGTTCGACAGCCGCATCCCGTCGACGTACCCCTTGCGGCGGGTGCAGTTGCCCACGACGCGGTTGAACGACACGCTCTCGCCGGGCCGGATGAGCGTCCCGTCCATCCGCTCGGCCGCGAGCCGGAGGTTGGTCACCTTGTTGTGCTGCAGGTGCATCTGGTCGGGGTCGAGCTCGCGCAGCAGCAGCGACCCGTGCTGCTCGAGCCGCACCGGCAGGTCGACCGCGTCGCGCGTACGCGCCCACACGACCCGGCCCGACCACGCGTCCCGCACCCAGCGCGTACGCCGGCGGGCGCGGTGCACCGCCATCGCGGCGGGAAGCAGCCAGGGGTGACGCTGCGTCAGGCGTGGGGGAGCGGTCAACCGCGCGGGGAGGTCGAGCGGCTCGGGCGGCTGCAGGTGCCCGGCGTGCGCGCTGGTCATGCCAGGTAGACGCACCAGGGGGCGAGGAGGTTGCCGGGAACTGGTTTGTGCCCGCCGCGACGGCTCGGCGAGGATCGGGCTCGTGAGCACCCTCGTCGACCTCTTCCCGCCCCTCGGCCTCCACGTGGTGGCCGGCCCGCTCGAGCTGCGCGGACTCACCGACGAGCTGATCCTCGAGGTGTGCGACCTCGCCGAGGCCGGCATCCACGACCCCGAGGAGATGCCGTTCTACTTCCCGTGGACGGCCGCCCCTCCGGGCCAGCTGGCCCGCAACACCGCCGCCTACCACTGGGGCAAGCGGGCGACGTTCTCCCCGGACGACTTCTGCCTCGACCTCGCCGTGCTGCTCGACGGCCGGGTGATCGGCTGCCAGGGCGTCGCCGCGAAGCACTTCCCGGTGACCCGGACCGGTGAGACCGGCTCGTGGCTGGGGCGCGAGCACCAGGGTCGCGGCCTGGGCACCGCCATGCGGCAGGCGATGTGCGCCCTGCTCTTCGACCACCTCGGGTTCGAGGAGATCACCTCCGCGGCGTTCCTCGACAACCCCGCCTCGCTGGGCGTCTCGCGCAAGGTCGGCTACCGGCCCACCGCGGTGAGCCGGATCAAGCGCCGCGAGGGCGAGCTCGCGCTCAACCAGGGGCTGGTGCTGACGCCCGAGACATTCGTCCGGGGCGCCGAGCCGATCCGCGTCACCGGCGCCGACGCAGTGCGTGCCTTCATCGGTCTGGACGACTAGGGTCGGCGCCACCGGATCGGGGGGTCAGGGATGCGTCGTACGTCAGGTAGGGGAGCGGTCGTGACGCTCGCCCTCGCGAGCCTCCTGGTGCCGGTCGCGCCGGCCGGGTCGACGCCGTCCGCCGCCGCGCCCCGGTGCGCAGGCCGGGTCGCGACGATCGTCGGCACCGCGGGTGCCGACCGGCTGGTCGGCACCCCGCGCGCCGACGTCATCGTCGCCCTCGCCGGGCGCGACCACATCGACGCCCGCGGAGGCGACGACCTCGTCTGCGGCGGCCCCGGCGGTGACGTGATCCAGGGCGGCTCCGGGGACGACCGGCTGCTCGGAGAGGGCAACGACTGGCGCGCCGACCGGGGCGGGGTCCACGTCTTCGGCGACGTGCTCGACGGCGGCGCCGGCGACGACGTGCTCGACGTCGGTCCTGCCACTCCGGCGGCCGAGGACCTCGTCCGCGACCGGGTCGAGTTCCGCTCGGCGCCGGGAGCGGTGGTCGTCGACCTCGCTGTCGGCACCGCGACCGGCCAGGGCGAGGACGTCTTCCGGCGCGTGCCCCGCCTGTCGGTGCGCACCGGGGCGGGCGACGACACCATCCGGGGGACGGAGGGGGCCGACGACGTCGACGCCGGCCCCGGCGACGACACGGTGGTGCTGCTCGGCGGCGCGGACTTCTACCGCGAGGGCCGTACGTCGCTGCCCGACGACGACGTGGTCGACACGGGCAGGGGAGCAGATGTCGTACGGGCCGCGTCCGGTGCGGACCGGATCACCACGGGCAGGGGCGCGGACGACGTCTCCCTCCGCGGCCGGGGCCCGGTCACGCTCGAGACGGGCCCGGCCAGCGACACGGTCGTCGCCCCGGCCACCGACCGACCCGGGGCGTCGTACGACCTGGGGCCCGGCGCGGAGAACCACCTGTCCCTGGACCCGGGGCCGCTGGACGCCACGCAGGCGGGCCTGCCGATCCGTGTCGACGTCCCGGCCGGCCTGCTCACGCTCACCCTCGCCGGGGGGCCTGTCGACGCCCGGATCGCCGGCATCCGCAGGCTCGTGCTCGACCCCGGCTTCAGGATCGACTTCCTCGGCGGTGCGGCCGACGAGACCCTCGACGTGGCCCCGCGGGGATCGATCCCGCTCCATGCCGTGATGGGCGCCGGCGACGACCGCGTGTGGGGCACCCGGGGCGACGACCACATCGACGGTGGGGACGGTGTCGACACGGCCTACGGCGACGAGGGGGACGACACGTGCGTCAACGTCGAGGAGCCCACCGACTGCTGATCGAGGGCGGATTGGTCGTCGTGCGTCGCCTCTGGCAGAATCAGTCGTTGTGTCCTGCGTGCCCGGACCCTCTCTCCGAGCACGCAGCGCCCTTCGAGTGACCCGCACCGGTGACCCCACCTGGCAACGGTCCCTCACCCACGACAATTTCTGAGGAGACACCACAAACGTGGCCGTCAAGATTCGCTTGAAGCGCCTGGGCAAGATCCGGGTGCCGCAGTACCGCATCGTCGTCGTCGACTCGCGCAAGAAGCGCGACGGCAAGGTCCTCGAGGAGATCGGCAAGTACCACCCGAAGGAGGACCCGTCCTACATCGACGTCGTCTCCGACCGGGCGCAGTACTGGCTCGGCGTGGGCGCACAGCCCTCCGAGGCCGTCGAGGCGATCCTGAAGATCACCGGTGACTGGCAGAAGTTCAAGGGTCAGCCGGGCACCGAGGGGACCCTCCGGGTCAAGGAGCCCAAGCGCTCCAAGCTCGACATCTTCAACGAGGCCCTCAAGGAGGTCTCCGCCGAGTCCAAGGGCGGCGCGGTGACCTCGAAGAAGAAGGCCGAGAAGGCTGACGACAAGGCTGACGCCAAGTCCGACGCCAAGTCCGACGTCAAGTCCGACGCCAAGTCCGACAAGGCCGAGGCGCCCGCCGAGGTGCCGGCCTCCGAGACGCCCGAGGGCGCTGCGGACGCCAACGCCGACCTCGAGAACGTCTCGGCCGCGGACAAGCAGGCCTGATCGTGCTCGCCGAGGCGCTCGAGCACCTGGTGCGGGGCATCGTCGACCACCCCGACGATGTCGTCGTCCGCGACAAGCAGCTGCGTCGCGGCTCCATCCTCGAGGTCCGGGTCCACCCCGACGACCTCGGCAAGGTGATCGGCCGCAACGGCCGCACCGCGACCGCCTTCCGCACCGTCGTCTCGGCCCTCGCGGGTCGGGGCGGCGCGCGGGTCGACTTCGTCGACACCGACCGGCGCCGCTGAGCGACCGACAGCCTCACGGACGGGCACCATCCCAGCGGGGGTGGTGCCCGTCCGGCATTTCCCGGGGATCGCCCGGGCGGCGATAGCCTCGGCGCGTGAACGAGGACAACGCTGGCGACGTCGAGGTCGTGGTCGGGCGCATCGGCAAGCCCCACGGGATCCGCGGCGAGGTCACCCTCGACGTACGCACCGACGAGCCCGACCGTCGCTTCGCCCCGGGGGCGACCCTGCGCGCGGAGGCCCCGGCCGGTGCCGACCGGCGCCCCGGCAGCCTGACCGTCGCCCGCGCCCGCTGGCACCAGAGCACCCTCCTCGTGACCTTCGAGGAGCTCGCCGACCGCAACGCCGCCGAGGCCGTGCGGGGCACGGTCCTCCACGCCACCATCGGCCGCGACGAGACCCCCGAGGACCCCGACGAGTTCTACGACCACCAGCTCGTGGGACTCGACGTGGTCGACGTCGACGGGAGCCCGCTCGGCACCGTCACGGCGCTCGTGCGCGGCTCCGCCCAGGACCTGCTGACGGTCCGCACGCCCGACGGCCGCGACACGCTCGTGCCGTTCGTGTCCGCGCTGGTGCCCGAGGTCGACCTCGCTGCCGGCCGGGTCGTCGTCGCCGACCGCCCCGGTCTGGTCTCACCGTTCCCCGACGAGGTCACCGACGAGGTCCCCGACGAGGTCACCGACGGGGACGAGTCGTGAGGATCGACGTCGTCACGATCTTCCCCGACTACCTCGCCCCGCTCGGGCTGAGCCTGCCGGGCAAGGCCCAGGACCGCGGCCTGCTCGACGTCGCGGTCCACGACCTGCGGCAGTGGACCACCGACCGGCACCGCACCGTCGACGACACCCCCTACGGCGGCGGCGCCGGGATGGTCATGAAGCCGGAGCCGTGGGGACGGGCGCTGGACGCCGTGGCGGCGGGGGCGACGATCGTCTTCACGACGCCCAGCGGCGAGCCGTTCACCCAGGCGCTGGCCCACGAGCTGAGCGGGCACGAGCACCTGGTCTTCGCGTGCGGACGCTACGAGGGCATCGACCAGCGGGTCATCGAGCACGCCGCGACCGTGGGCACGGTGCGCGAGGTCTCCCTCGGGGACTACGTCCTCAACGGGGGAGAGGTGGCCGCGCTGGCCATCACCGAGGCGGTCGTGCGGCTGCTGCCCGGCTTCATGGGCAACGCCGAGTCGCTCGTCGAGGAGTCGCACGCCGACGGGCTCCTGGAGTACCCCGTCTACACCAAGCCCGCGTCCTGGCAGGGACGCGAGGTCCCGGAGGTGCTGCTCTCGGGCGACCACGCCCGGATCGAGGCGTGGCGCCGCGAGCAGGCCGTCCGCCGCACCGCCGAGCGTCGGCCCGACCTGCTGCGGGCCGACGCGCTCGTCGGCGCGCTGGGCGAGCTCGACGTACGCCCGGCCGTGCCCGCCGACGCCGGCGAGCTCTACACGCTCCAGCGGGCCTGCTGGCTCCAGGAGCTCGAGGCCAACCCCGGGGTCGAGATCCCGGCGCTGCGCGAGTCGCTCGACGACGTACGCCGCGGGCTGGGGGAGTGGACCGTCATGGTGGCCCGCGAGCCCTCCTCGGGCCGCCTGGTGGGCGCCGTGCGGGGTCGCCTCGACTCCCACGGCGAATGGGACATCGGCCGGATCATGGTCGCCCCCGACCTGCAGGGCCGCGGGCTGGGCCGCGCGCTCCTCGAGCTCGTCGAGGGGCTCGCGCCGCCCGACGCGACGACCTATGTGCTGTTCACGGGGGCGGGCTCGACCGACAACCTCCGGATGTACAAGAAGGCCGGCTTCCGGCTGCGTGCGGATCGTCCCTCCCCGCCGGGAGCCGTGGTGCTGACCAAGCAGGTCCGGCGCCGGATTTCACGCTGACGCGCTCGCTCTGGCAGACTTCACCCTTGGTCCGCTCGAGGCCAGGGTCGCCCGGTCGCATCCTCCGATGCGCGCTCCGGGGTCCCGCCGCACCGCACCTGCCACAGGGGGCGCACCGGCCGGCCGCACCGGGCACCAGCCAAGTCCATCACCACCACGATCCGCGGCTGACCTGTGGCACCCGCGAGGAGCAACGACATGACCAACGTCATCGCCGATCTCGGCACCGCCATCAAGCGTGACGACGTCCCGGACTTCCGCGCCGGCGACACCGTCAAGGTCCACGTCAAGGTCATCGAGGGCAGCCGCTCGCGTGTCCAGGTCTTCCAGGGCGTCGTGATCCGCGTCCACGGCTCGGGCATCGGCCGCACCTTCACCGTGCGCAAGGTCTCCTTCGGCGTCGGCGTCGAGCGCACCTTCCCGGTCAACTCCCCGATCTTCGAGAAGCTCGAGGTCGTAACCCGCGGTGACGTGCGTCGCGCCAAGCTCTACTACCTGCGCAACCTGCGCGGCAAGGCCGCCAAGATCAAGGAGCGCCGCGAGGCGTGATCCGTCGAGCCACGCCCCCGGCGTGGACCCGACCAGGGACTCGTTAGTCTCTGCGAGTGACTTCTGATGACCGCGGTTCTTCGTCCCTCTCGACGGGCGAGGGACCGCGGTCGTCGCGTTCGGAGGAGGGCCCTGCGATGACCGGCGGCGCCCGCCCGGAGGCCGGACCGAAGGCCGGCCGCGGCAAGCGCAAGCAGCTCCCGCTGTGGCAGGAGACGATCCTCCTGCTCGGCGTCGCGCTGGTGCTCGCGATCGTCATCAAGACGTTCTTCGTCCAGGCCTTCTACATCCCGTCGGAGTCGATGGAGCCGGGACTGATCCTCAACGACCGGATCCTGATCCAGAAGGTCTCCTACTGGGGCGACGGCGAGCCCGAGCGCGGCGACGTCGTGGTGTTCAAGGACCCCGGTGGCTGGCTGCCGCCGGTCGACTCGGCCGGTCCCACCAACCCGGTCGCGAAGGCGATGGCGAAGGTCGGCCTCTACCCGACCGGCGGCCACCTCGTGAAGCGCGTCATCGGCGTCGCCGGCGACACCATCGAGTGCTGCGACGACAAGGGCCGCCTCATCGTCAACGGCACGCCGCTCGACGAGTCGGCCTACGTCAAGCGCGGCGGCGCGAGCTGCAACGGCCCGATGCCGACCAACGGCGCCTGCGACGAGGACTGGTCGGTCGGCCCGATCCCCGACGGCCACGTCTTCGTGATGGGCGACAACCGGTCCCGCTCGGCCGACAGCTCGCAGAAGATGTGCCGCAGCGACGAGACCGAGTGCGTGCCGGGCGACGAGTTCGTCCCGGTCGACCTCGTCGTCGGCAAGGTCTTCGTGCTGTTGTGGCCGGCCGACCGCTTCCGCTGGAACACCCGTCCCGACACGTTCGAGGACGTGCCGGCACCGTCCTCGTGACCGCCGTGTCCCACCTGCCGCCCGAGCCGCTTCCGGGCGGCTTCACCGTGCGCCGCGACGCCGGGATCTACGGCTACGAGCGCGCGCTGCGCCGGGCCGGCCTGGCGCCCGTCGCCGGGGTCGACGAGGCGGGCCGCGGCGCGTGCGCCGGCCCCCTGGTCGCGGGCGCGGTCGTCCTGCCGCCGGGGAAGGCGGGCATCGTCCCGGGGCTGGCCGACAGCAAGCTCCTCACCGAGGCCGCCCGCGAGCGTGTCTACGCGCAGGTGGTGCGCCGCGCGCTGGCGTGGTCGGTGGTGGTGGTGGACAGCGAGGAGTGCGACCGGCTCGGCATGCACGTCGCCAACGTCGAGGCCCTCAGGCGCGCGGTGGCGCGCCTGGAGACGCGCCCGTCGTACGTCCTCACCGACGGGTTCCCCGTCGACGGCCTCGGCGTGCCGGGGCTCGCGGTCTGGAAGGGCGACCGGGTGGCCGCCTGCATCGCCGCGGCCTCCGTGATCGCCAAGGTGACCCGCGACCGGCTCATGGTCGGGCTCCACGACGAGTGGCCCCACTACGACTTCCGCACCCACAAGGGCTACGTCACCGCCGAGCACGAGGCGGCGCTCGCCGAGCACGGCCCCTCTCCGGTCCACCGGATGCGGTTCGTCAACGTGCGCCGCGCGGCGGGCCTGGAGGCGGTGGCCGGGGACGAGGTGGCTAGTCTCGGCCGTGGGACGGGCAGCACCACCGAGGAGGACGCATGAGCGCCGAGGATCTCGAGAAGTACGAGACCGAGATGGAGCTCACCCTCTATCGCGAGTACCGCGACGTCGTCGGCATCTTCAAGTACGTCGTGGAGACCGACCGGCGCTTCTACCTGTGCAACCAGGTCGACGTGAAGGCGCGCTCCGAGAGCGGCGACGTGTTCTTCGAGGTGTCGATGACCGACGCCTGGGTCTGGGACATGTACCGCCCCGCCCGGTTCGCCAAGAACGTCAAGGTGCTGACGTTCAAGGACGTCAACGTCGAGGAGCTCGCTCCCCAGGACATCGACCCGCCCAAGGACTGACCCGCCCTCCTGCGGGCCTCCGTGGTCGTCTGAGTCGTCTGAGTCCCCGCTCGAGCGGGGACTCAGACACCTGGAGGGGGTTGCAACCGCCTCGAGGTGTCAGACAAGGCCTCCAAGTCCGGTCTCGTCCCGTGGGTCGTACGACGCCTCGCCGCGACCGCGGTGCCACCGACCTGGCCGCGGAGCGTCCACAGGCGCCCTGGCCCGGCCGTCCTCCACAGGCTGACGGCCCGACCGTCGAGGGGCGTCGGAGGGTCGCGGTGTGCTGGGTGCTCACCGACCCGCCCACCGGAAGGCACCCACGATGGCCCGACCCGCTGCCGCCTCTCCCTTCGCGCTCGACGCCGCCGCCGAGCATCGCCGCCGACTGGGGGCGCGCGGCGAGAGCATCGCGGTCCGACACCTCACCGGGCTCGGCCTGGTCCTGCTCGACCGCAACTGGCGCTGCGACGCAGGCGAGATCGACCTCGTCCTGCGCGACGGCGACGTCCTGGTGGTCTGCGAGGTGAAGACCCGCACGTCCACCGACTTCGGCACGCCGCTGGAGGCGATCGACCGACGCAAGGCCGACCGGCTGCGGCGTCTGGCCGCCCGGTGGCTGCTGGCCCACGACTGCCATCCCGACGATGTCCGCATCGACCTGGTCGGCGTGCTCACCCCGCACGGCCGACCGGTCGAGGTCGAGCACGTCGAGGGGGTCGGTTGATGGCCTTCGCGACCGCCCGCTCGCTGGCGCTCAAGGGCGCCGACGGCCACGTCATCGACGTCCAGGTCGACGTCTCCCCGGGCCTGGTCACCACCACGATCATCGGCCGCGTCGACAAGACCCTGTCGGAGGCCCGCGACCGGGTGCGCATGGCGATCAACAACGACTGCGGGCGCTGGCCGGCGACCAAGCGGGTCACGATCCTGCTGGCCCCCGCCGATCTGCCCAAGCGCGGCACCCACTACGACCTCGCGATCGCGATCGCCGTCCTCGCCGCCGACAAGTCGCAGCAGGAGCTGACGCCCGACCTGCTCGACGGCTGGGCCTTCATCGGCGAGCTGTCCGTCGCCGGCGGGCTGCGGCCGGTGCCGGGGGTGCTGCCCATGGTCATCGCAGCGGCGGCCCACGGCATCACCCGGGTGTTCGTGCCCGAGCCCCAGGCCGCCGAGGCGGCGCTGGTGCCCGGCATGACCGTGTTCGGCGTCCGGTCGCTCGCGCAGGTGTCCGCCGTGCTCCGCGGGGTCGAGGTGCCCGAGGCGCCGCCGGTGGTCGCCCCGTCTGCCAGCCCACTGGCGACGTGGCGCGGCGACGACCGCCTGGCCGACCTCGACCTGCGCGACCTCGACGGGCTGGAGGACGTCCGCTACGCAGTCGAGGTGGCGGCGGCCGGCGGCCACCCGATGATGCTGATCGGCCCGCGGGGGACGGGCAAGACGTCGATCGCGGAGCGCATCCCGACGATCCTGCCCGACCTCACCACCGAGCAGGCGCTCGAGGTGACGGCCCTCCACTCCGTCGCGGGTGCGCTGCCACACGGCAGCGGCCTGTTGCGCCGACCGCCGTGGTTCGCCCCGCACCACTCCGCGACCGCGGCGAGCGTGCTCGGTGGCGGCACCGGCAGGGTCCGCCCCGGTCAGGTGAGCCTCGCCCACCACGGGGTCCTGTTCCTCGACGAGTTCCCTCACTTCCGCTCAGACGTCGTCGAGGCGATGCGCCAGCCCCTGGAGTCGGGCGAGGTGACCATCGCGCGGGGCGAGGAGTCCGCCACCTATCCGGCGCGCTCCCTGGTGGTCCTCGCGGCCAACCCCTGCCCGTGCGGCAACTTCCACGGCATGTCCGGCGGCAGCTGTGACTGCAGCGAGGTGCAGCGCTCCCACTACCGGCGCAAGCTCACCGGGCCGATCCTCGACCGCGTCGACATCTGGATGGAGGTACGCCCGCAACGCCGGCGCCGGGCCGTGTCCTTCGGGCCCGACCCCGAGTCGTCGGGCGACGTGCGGGCCCGGGTGGCCGAGGCGCGGCAGCGCCAGGCCCGTCGCTACCGCGAGTGTGCCTGGCTCCTCAACTCCTCCTGCCCCGGGCCCGTCCTCGCCGAGCGCTGGCCGCTCGAGCCCGCGGGCCAGGCGCTGGTCGACGCGGCGCTGGCCGACGGCACCCTGACCCGCCGCGGGCTCACCCGCGTGCAGAGGCTGGCCTGGACGGTCGCCGACTGCGCGGGTGTGTCGCGACCGGGCGTGCGTGAGGCGGAGATCGCGCTGGCGCTCAGGTCCGACGACGCGGCCCGGAGCCTGCCGGCGCGCGTGGTCTCGGTGGCGGCGTCATGACCGCCGACCCCAGCCGGGCCGCCGACGCCGAACGACTCGCCCGGGTCGTGCTGAGCTGCGGTGTCGAGCCGGGCGACGGCAGGACGTCGTCGCTCGTCCGGCAGATCGGCGCCGTCCGCACGCTGGAGCACCTGCTGGTGCCCAAGCCCGACAGCTGCCTGGCCGAGCGCCTCGAGCAGGTCGACCCGGCCCGCCGGCTCGAGCAGGCCGCGAAGTGCGGCATCAGGTTCCTCGTCCCCGGTGACCCCGAGTGGCCGAGCCCGCTCGACCAGCTCGACGACGCCATCACCGACCAGGGGGTGGGCGGGACCCCGCCGGGGCTGTGGGTGAGGGGCCCGATGCCCCTCACCGAGCTCGCGACGTCCGCGGCCGTGGTCGGCTCCCGCACCGCGTCGGTCTACGGCGTGGAGGTGACCCGTGGACTCTGTGACCGCGTCGCCGCAGCCGGAGTGCCGGTGGTCTCGGGTGGGGCGATCGGCATCGACTTCGTCGCCCACGACGCGACCCTCGGGGCCGGAGGGACGACGGCGGCAGTCCTGGCGTGCGGCGTCGACCGGGTCTATCCGGCGCAGAACCGCCCCCTGCTCGCGCACCTCGCAGCCGAGTACGCCGTGATCTCGGAGCAACCCCCGGGGTCCGCCCCCACCCGGCCGCGCTTCCTCGCGCGCAACCGGCTGATCGCCGCCCTGACTCGCGGCACCGTGCTCGTCGAGGCCGCCCTGCGCAGCGGCGCGCTCAGCACCGCGGCGTGGGCCGAGGCGCTCAACCGGCCGGTCATGGGCGTGCCGGGCCCGGTGACGAGCTACACCTCGCAGGGGGTCAACCAATGGCTCAGGGAGGGGCGCGCCACGGTGGTGAGCGACGGCGCCGAGGTCCTCGAGCTGATCGGCGAGTCCGGCGAGCACCTCGTCGACGTGCGACGCGGTGAGCGACGACCGCGCGACACGCTCGGCCCCGTCGATCGACAGGTGCTGGAGTGGGTGCCGGTCGGCGCCCCGGCCAGGGTGGACTCGATCGCCCGCCTGGCCTCGCTGCACATCCGCCAGACCGAGGCAGCCCTCCAGCGGCTGCTGACCGAGCGTTTCGTCCGCTACGAGGAGGGCGGGTGGCGACTCGCGCCTGACACGTGACGGCCAGCCGCGCGCCTAGGCTGCCGGAGTGAGCAACGAAGGGACCCGCGCGGCCGCCCCCGAGGCCGCCTCCGAGGCCGGCGAGGCCGCCCCCGAGGCCGAGGGCGGCGCGGACGCCGAGGGCGGCGCGGACGCCGAGGGCGGCGCGGACGCCGAGGCCGCGAGCGGCCTGTCCGAGGCCATGGTGCGGCTGCTCGGCGACTACGAACGCCATCTCGTCTCCGAGCGCGACCTCGCGCCCCACACGGTGCGGGCCTACCTCGGCGACATCGCCGGCCTGCTCGACCACTGCGACCGGCTCGGCATCACCGAGGTGTCCGACCTCGACCTCCGCACCCTGCGCAGCTGGCTGGCGCGGCTGCAGACGACCGGCCGCAGTCGCACCACCATCGCGCGCCGCGCCACGGCTGCGCGCGTCTTCACCGCCTGGCTGCACCGCACGGGCCGGTTGGACGCCGATCCCGGTGCGGCGCTCGGGTCGCCGAAGAAGCACAAGACGCTCCCGCCGGTGCTGCGCGCCGACGAGGCCGAGGCCCTGATCAGGTCCGCCGCCGACCTCGCCGACGACGGCACCCCGGTCGGGGTGCGCGACGTCGCGATGCTCGAGTTGCTCTACGCCACCGGGATCCGCGTCGGGGAGCTCGTCGGGCTCGACATCGACGACCTCGACGCCGAGCGCCGCGTCGTGCGCGTCTTCGGCAAGGGCCGCAAGGAGCGCTCCGTGCCCTACGGCGCCCCGGCCGGCAAGGCCGTCGACCGCTGGCTGCGGGTCGGCCGTCCGCACCTGCGCGTCGAGGGGTCTGGTCCGGCGTTGTTCCTGGGGGTGCGTGGGCGCCGCATCGACCAGCGCGCCGTGCGCGAGCTCGTCCACCGCCGCATCGCCGACGTGCCCGGCGCACCCGACATCGGGCCGCACGGCCTGCGGCACACCGCGGCCACCCACCTCCTCGAGGGCGGCGCCGACCTGCGGTCGGTCCAGGAGCTGCTCGGGCACGCCTCGCTGGCGACGACCCAGCTCTACACCCACGTCACGACCGACCGGCTGCGACGGGCCTACCAGCAGGCGCACCCCCGGGCCTGAGTGTCCTTCGAGACCGCGCTGAGGGATGCCGGTCCGGATGACGCAGGGAGGGGCGCGCGGTGCCCGGCGGGCGGGGGAGTGCTCAGGCGAGCCAGTCCACCGGGCGCCGCCAGCGCGACAGTGGCGGGCTCCACGGCAGCCGGAGGGTCGCGGGCTCGTCGCGCCACAGGGGCAGCAACCGCACGGGTCCTCCGCCGACGAGCGACAGCGGGTCGAGGTAGACCCGGTCGTCGCCGTCCCCCTCGACGAGGCCCCAGTGCAGACAGGCGGCGGGGACGCAGTGCCCGTCGGCGATCACGAGGCGGCCGATCACCTCGCCGGCGGCCACCTCCTGGCCGCGCTCGACGGACGCCACGACCGGCTCGTAGGTCGTCCGGCGGCCGCCGTGCAGCACGCTCACCACCGGCTTGCCGCCGATCGAGCCGGCGAACCCCACCGTGCCCGGCAGTGCCGCGCGCACGGCCTGGCCGGGCGCCCCGGCGAGGTCGACGCCGCGGTGGCCGGCGGCGTAGGGGTGGGGCGGCGGCTCGAAGGGGCGTACGACGTCGGGCTCGGGGTCGAGCGGCCAGACGCCGGTCGGCTCGTCGACCGCTCCGTCGGAAGGGCCCGCGCCGGACGGGGACGCGCCGAGCGTGACGGTCATCAGGAGCGCGCCGAGCACGGCGCCGAGGAGGGCTCGCATGCGCTCCACCCTCGCCCGACGATGCGCGCCGCGACGGCGCCGGCGCAGCGGCCTGTGGACGAGGGCCGCAAGGGCCGACCTGTGGACGTCCAGCGGACGCGTCCGGCCGGCCGGGAGGGCTCGAGCCCGACCGCTCGGCCCACGCTCGGCCCACGCTCGAGCGAGCACCCGCTGCGATTGGCCCCGCGGGGAGGGGCGGGCTTACGATGTGCGGAGCAGTCCACCCGGACTGACTTCGCACGCTCGCAGACCGCGTCGGAATGCATCCCTGGTTCCGGACCGCCCGTGGGCGTCGGTCCTCAGTTCGCGCCGGTCCCGCCGGCGTGATCGGACCGGCGCGCGAGCGTCAGGGCTCCCGGCACCCGCCGGGCGCAGCAACTGAAAACATCAGGAGCCCGCTCCCGGTCCGACCTGTCGCAAGGTCGGGCACGTCGGCGAGCGCCTCCGTCACCACAGGAGAACCCATGGCAGTCGTCACCATGCGCCAGCTGCTCGAGAGCGGCGTCCACTTCGGTCACCAGACCCGTCGCTGGAACCCGAAGATGAAGCGCTTCATCATGACCGAGCGCAACGGCATCTACATCATCGACCTGCAGCAGTCGCTCGCCTACATCGACCGGTCCTACGCGTTCGTCAAGGAGACCGTCGCCAAGGGCGGTGTCGTGATGTTCGTCGGCACCAAGAAGCAGGCCCAGGAGGCCATCGCCGAGCAGGCGACGCGCGTCGGGATGCCCTACGTCAACCAGCGCTGGCTCGGCGGCATGCTCACCAACTTCCAGACCGTGCACCAGCGGATCAACCGTCTCAAGGAGCTCGACGAGATCGACTTCGACGACGTCGCCGGCTCCAACCGCACGAAGAAGGAGCTCCTGCAGATGAAGCGGGAGCGCACCAAGCTCGACAAGACGCTCGGCGGCATCCGCGACATGACGAAGGTTCCTTCGGCCGTGTGGATCGTCGACACCAACAAGGAGCACCTGGCCGTCGAGGAGGCCCGCAAGCTGCGGATCCCGATCATCGGCATCCTCGACTCCAACTGCGACCCCGACGTCGTCGACTTCCCGATCCCGGGCAACGACGACGCCATCCGCGCGGTCGGCCTGCTGACCCGCGTGGTCGCCGACGCCGTCGCCGAGGGCCTCATCGCCCGCTCGGGCGCCAAGTCCGGCACGGCCGAGGGCGCCGTCGGTGCCGAGGAGCCCCTCGCCGAGTGGGAGCGCGAGCTCCTCGCGGGTGACGCCGAGAAGGCTGCTGCGGCCGCCACCGGTGACGCCGCCGCCGAGACCCCGGCCTCCGAGGCCACCGGTGCCGCTGCCGAGGCCCCGCAGGCCGACGCCGCCGCCGAGGCCGCGACCGACGCGCCTGCCGCCGGGAGCGACGCCCCGGCCGCCGAGGCCGCCGCCGAGGTCAACGCCGACGTCGACGCCGCTGCGGCCGAGGCCGCCTCGGTCGACACCGCCGCGGCCGTGAAGGACGCCGAGCCCGCCACCGACGAGCCCACGGCCTGATCGTCCCCGATCGCGGTGGCGCGCACGACCTGCGCGCCGCCGCGTCCGCATCCACCGAACTGCAAGGAAGAAGGACCATGGCCAACTTCACCGCTGCCGACGTCAAGAAGCTCCGCGAGCTCACCCAAGCCGGGATGATGGACTGCAAGAAGGCGCTGACCGAGACGGACGGCGACTTCGACAAGGCCGTCGAGCTGCTCCGCGTCAAGGGTGCCGCCAAGGCCGCCGCCCGCGGGGCCGAGCGCGAGACCGCCGCCGGCCTCGTCGCCACCTCGGGCAACGCGCTGGTCGAGCTCAAGAGCGAGACCGACTTCGTCGCGAAGAACGAGGAGTTCATCGCCAAGGCCCAGCAGATCGCCGACGTCGCCAACGCCGTCAAGGCCACCGACACCGAGGCCCTCAAGGCCGCCGAGCTCGACGGCAAGACCGTCGGCGAGGTCATCGAGGACCTCGCCATCACCATCGGCGAGAAGATCGAGCTGGGCGACGTCGCCTACTTCGACGGCAACACCGTCACCTACATGCACAAGCGTGCCGCCGACCTGCCGCCCGCCGTGGGCGTGCTGGTGGAGTTCGAGGGCGACGAGGCCGCTGCCCGCGCCGCCGCGATGCAGATCGCCGCGATGCGTGCCCAGTACCTCACCCGCGACGAGGTGCCCGCCGACGTCGTCGAGTCCGAGCGCTCGATCGCCGAGCAGAAGACCCGCGACGAGGGCAAGCCCGAGCAGGCGATCGCGAAGATCGTCGAGGGTCGCCTCGGTGGCTTCTTCAAGGAGATCGTGCTGCTCGAGCAGGAGTCGGTCACCGAGTCCAAGAAGTCGGTCAAGGCCGTCCTGGACGAGGCCGGCACCACCGTGAAGCGGTTCGCCCGCTTCGAGGTCGGCGCCTGAGCCAGCCCCACCCGAGACACCCGACGAGGGGTCGTACGCCACCGGCGTACGGCCCCTCGTCGCACGTCGGGAGGCGGGGTCGACCGCGAGGTGTCCCACCCCACCCCCGGGAGCCGCTCGGTTCGTCGGGCACCGCCGGGTCCGGTAGGTTTCGGGTGACCACCCAGGCGCTCGAAGGGATGCACGTGGCGTACAAGCGAGTCCTCCTCAAACTCTCCGGTGAAGTGTTCGGCGGAGGCGAGGTGGGGTTGAACCTCGACGTCATCAACGCCCTCGCGGGCGAGGTGGCCGAGGTCGCCAAGTCGGGCGTCCAGATCGCGATCGTCGTCGGAGGGGGCAACTTCTTCCGCGGCGCCGAGCTGCAGCAGCGGGGCATGGAGCGGGCCCGCGCCGACTACATGGGCATGCTCGGCACGGTGATGAACTGCCTGGCCCTCCAGGACCTCATCGAGAAGCACGGCGTCGAGACGCGCGTGCAGACCGCGATCACCATGGGCCAGGTCGCCGAGCCCTACATCCCGCGCCGGGCGATCCGCCACATGGAGAAGGGCCGCGTCGTGATCTTCGGCGCCGGCGCCGGCATGCCCTTCTTCTCGACCGACACCGTCGCCGCCCAGCGGGCGCTGGAGACGCGGTGCGAGGTCATCCTGATGGGCAAGCAGGGCGTCGACGGCGTCTACGACTCCGACCCCAAGACCAACCCCGCGGCGGTGAAGTTCGACCGCCTCACCTACGACGAGTACCTCGCCCGCGACCTCAAGGTCGCCGACGCGACCGGCATCGCGATGGCCCGCGACAACCGGATGGACATCGTCTTCTTCAACCTCTCCACGCCCGGCACGATCGTGCGGGCGGTGCGGGGTGAGAAGATCGGCACGCTGGTGAGCAGCTCGGCCTGACCGGGCCCGAGCCCACCCGCACCACGACGTACGAGGAGAGAGAGCACACCGTGATCAAGGACGTCATGAACGATGCCGACGCCAAGATGGGCAAGTCGGTCGAGTCGACGCGCGAGGAGTTCGCCGCGATCCGGGCCGGTCGCGCCAACCCGGCGATGTTCGCCAAGATCACGGCCGACTACTACGGCACCCAGACCCCGCTCCAGCAGCTGGCGAGCTTCTCCTCCCAGGACGCTCGCACGATCCTGATCCAGCCCTTCGACATGGGCGCGATGGGCAGCATCGAGAAGGCCATCCGCGACTCCGACCTCGGGGTCAACCCGGCCAACGACGGCAAGGTGCTGCGCTGCGTCTTCCCCGAGCTGACCGAGGAGCGTCGCAAGGAGTTCATCAAGCTCGCCCGGTCCAAGGCCGAGGACGGGCGCGTGTCGGTGCGCAACGTACGCCGCACGGCCAAGCAGTCCCTGGAGAAGCTCGAGAAGGACGGCGAGGTCGGCCAGGACGACGTCACGGGTGCCGAGAAGCGCCTCGACGCCCTCACCAAGACCCACACCGACAAGATCGACGAGCTGCTCAAGCACAAGGAAGCCGAGCTGCTCGAGGTCTGAGCGCCCCATCGATGACCACTCCTGACCCTCCGGCGGCGCCGGCCCCGCCGCCGCAGCCGGCCCACGGCCGTGCCGGCCGCGACCTCAAGGCAGCCATCACGTCCGGTGTGCTGCTGGTGGGCGCCGTCCTGCTGTCGCTGGTGCTGTGGAAGCCCGCCTTCATGGGCATCGTCGCGATCGCCGTCGTGGTCGCGGTGTGGGAGCTGCACCGCGGCCTCGCGGTCAAGGGCATCGACATGCCGGAGCAGCCGCTGATGCTCGGCGGCGTCGTGATGGTCGTGGTGGCCTACGTCTGGGGCGCTCCCGCGCTGGTGACCGCCACCGCGGTCACGGCGCTGGTCGTGATGCTGTGGCTGCTGCGCCGCGGCGTCGACGGCTACGTCAAGAACGCCACCGCGTCGGTCTTCACGCTCGTCTACGTCCCGTTCCTCGCCTCGTTCGTCGCGCTGCTGCTCGGCCAGGGGGGCACGGCGCCCGGCTTCGGCCTGGACGTCGACGACCCGGGCGTGCGCGGCGTGATCACCTTCATCGCGATCACGGTCGCCTCCGACATCGGCGGCTACGTCGCGGGCGTGCTGTTCGGCAAGCACCCGATGGCCCCGGTCATCTCGCCGAAGAAGTCGTGGGAGGGCTTCGCCGGGTCGATGACCGCCACCGTCGCGGTGGGCGTGTGGCTGGTGACGGCGTTCCTCGGCGGCGACTGGTGGGTCGGCGTGCTCCTCGGCGTGATCGCCGCGGTGATGGCGACCCTCGGCGACCTGTGCGAGTCGGTGATCAAGCGCGACCTCGGCGTCAAGGACATGAGCCACGTCATCCCCGGGCACGGCGGGCTGATGGACCGGCTCGACTCCCTGCTGGCCACGGTGGCCCCGATCTGGCTGGTCCTCTACTACCTCGTGTTCTGACGTGACCCTCCACCTCGTCCGCCACGGTCGCCCGCTGATCCGGCGCTCCGTCCCCGCCGCCCAGTGGGACCTCGACCCGGCGTCGTACGACGACGTGTGGGCGCTGCGGTCCTCCGGGCGCCTGCCCACGGCGGCGGCGTGGTTCGCCTCGCCCGAGCCCAAGGCGGTGCAGACCGCCCAGCTGCTCACCGACGGCGACGTCGGGATCCTCGACGACCTCCGCGAGCACGAGCGGTCGGGGGAGTGGGTCGACGACTTCGCCGGCGCCGTCCGCCGGGCGTTCGCGGACCCCGACGCGCCGGCCGTCGGGGGGTGGGAGCCGCTCGCGACGTGCCGCGAGCGGGTGGTGCCCGCCGTGCGGCGGGTGCTCGACGTGCACGGCTCCGACGACGTCGTCCTCGTCGGCCACGGCACGGCCTGGACGGTCGTGGTCGCCGCCCTCACCGGCCGGCCGCCCGACCTGCGCCGGTGGGAGTCGCTCGCGATGCCCGACGTCCTGACCGTCGAGCCCTGACCGTCGATCCCTGACCGTCGAATCCTGACCCCGGCGCGCCCCTCCGACGTCGCCGTCCCCGCGCGCCCCGTGCACGGCGGGACCCCCGAGCGCCTAGGGTGTCGGCGTGGAGATGCAACAGGAGCACGAGGTGTCGCACGAACGGCACTTCGAGTGGTGGCACCACAGCCACCCGACGTTCGCGGGCATCACCGGCTTCTTCGCCGGGATGCTCTTCGTCACCGCGCTGCCCGGGGCGTTCGCCGCGATCCTCCGGCTGCTCTTCTCCTACGAGACCGCCGAGCGGCTCTTCCCGTTCGTGCTCCTCGCGCTGGCGCTCCCGATCGCGATGCTCGTCAAGCGCAAGACCCGCCGGTTCGCCCAGTTCATGTTCGTCGGCATGGTGGTGACCGCCCTCGTCGTCGGCGGCGTCGCGTCGCTGGTGCTCTACTTCATGGTCGACGCCTGACCCGCTGAGCGGTCTGCGAATCGCGCCGCCGACCGCCGGGGTGGGACAATCGCCACGATGTCCGAGACGCCGACCGACCAGCAGCCGATCACGACCCTGCCCCTCGTGTTCAACGAGCCGCGGGGCCGCAAGAAGCCCCCGCGCCACCTCGCCGACCTCGACGAGGCCGGGCGCAAGGCGCTGCTCGAGGAGATGGGCCTGCCCGGCTTCCGCGCCAAGCAGCTCAGCAACCACTACTTCACCCGCCTCGTCGACGACCCGGCCGAGATGACCGACCTGCCCGCCGGCCAGCGCGACGAGCTCGTCTCGGCGCTGCTGCCCGACCTGATGACGCCGCTGCGCACCCTGGAGGCCGACAAGGGCACCACGCGCAAGACGCTGTGGCGGCTCTTCGACGGCGCCCTGGTCGAGTCGGTGCTGATGCGCTACCCCGACCGCGCCACGGTGTGCGTCTCCAGCCAGGCCGGCTGTGGCATGGCGTGCCCCTTCTGCGCCACCGGCATGGGCGGCCTGCAGCGCAACATGTCGACCGCCGAGATCGTCGAGCAGGTCGTCGCAGGCGCCCGGTCGATGGCACGTGGCGAGGTGCCGGGCGGTCCCGGCCGCGTCTCCAACGTCGTCTTCATGGGCATGGGCGAGCCCCTGGCCAACTACAAGGCCGTCATCGGTGCCGTACGACGCCTCACGGACCCCTCGCCCGCCGGGCTCGGCATGAGCGCGCGCGGCATCACCGTCTCCACCGTCGGCCTGGTCCCGCGGATCAACCAGCTCGCCGACGAGGGCATCCCGGTCACCCTGGCACTGAGCCTGCACGCGCCGGACGACGAGCTGCGCAACGAGCTCGTCCCGATCAACACCCGCTTCTCCGTGGCCGAGACCGTCGAGGCGGCCTGGAACTACGCCGCGAAGACCAAGCGCCGCGTCTCGATCGAGTACGCCATGATGCGCGGCATCAACGACCAGGCCCACCGGGCCGACCTGCTCGCCGACGTGCTCAACTCCTACGGCGACTGGGGGTGGGTGCACGTCAACCTGATCCCGCTCAACCCCATCGAGGGCTCGAAGTGGACCGCGTCCGACCCGGCCGACGAGCGCGAGTTCGTCCGCCGGCTCGAGGCCAAGGGCATCCCGACCACGGTGCGTGACACCCGCGGCCGCGAGATCGACGGCGCCTGCGGCCAGCTCGCGGCCAAGGAGTAGCGGCCAAGGAGTAGCGGCCGACAGTCGGCCCGCGGTCGGCCAGCAGTCCGAGGAGTGGCAGGCGCCGGCGCGGTCAGCCCCCGGCGCGGTGGCCCGCCCCCGCCCGCACGACGTCGACGGCCTCCTCGACGGTGTCGACGAGGTGGACGTGCGGCTCCATCGCCCGGCCCGCGGCCAGGGCCTGCAGCAACGGCCAGACCGGCAGGTCCTCGGTCCAGTGGCGACGACCCACGAGCACCATCGGGGCGACCGCGGTCAGGTCGGCGTAGTAGTTCTCGCAGGCGTCCTGGAAGACCTCCTGCACGGTGCCGGCCGCGCCGGGCAGGAAGACGATGCCGGCGGTGCACACCTCGAGCAGCAGGGCCTCGCGGGGAGCGTTGGCGAAGAACTTCGCGATCGAGGTGGCGAACACGTTGGGCGGCTCGTGGCCGTAGTGCCAGGTGGGGATGCCGAGCGACTCGCGTCCGGTCCCGGTGGCGGCGACGACGTCGAGGGCCGTGCGCGCCCAGGCGCCCACGTCGGGTCGGAAGGACGGCACGGCTGCCACGGCCGCGAGCGCGCCGGCCAGGTCGCCGGGGACGAACGCGCCGAGGTTGGCCGCCTCCATGGCCCCCGGCCCGCCGCCCGTCGCCACGGTGAGGTGGTCGCCGAGCGCGTGCCCGAGGCGCGCCGCCTCGACGTACGCCGGGCTCCCGCGCTCGAGAGCGTGCCCGCCCATCACGCCGACCACGTCGCGTCCGGCCACCCAGGCGGCCAGGGCGGCGTCGACGTGGTGGTCGTGCAGCGCCATCGCCAGGGTGTCGTCGGCGCTGGTGTCGCCGCGCGACCAGGCGTAGGCGCGGGCGTCGAGGGTGGCGGCGTAGCGGGGTGAGTCGTAGAGCTCGGCGGGGGAGTAGAGGCTCGCGCGGTAGGGGTCGACCGGGGTCCCGGGGATCTCGTGGAGCACGACCGCCCCGGCGCGGCGCACGGCGTCCTCGTCGTCGTCGGTGAGGTCGCACCCCAGGAACAGCGCCTGGTCGAGCGAGCGCTCCAGCAGGGCCGGGCCGCGCCGGGTCAGGTCGAGGCCCAGCAGCCGCCAGCCGGAGAGCGAGCGGGCACCGGCCGCCAGCCTGTGGTCGAGGTCGGCCAGGGTCGTGACGTCGACGACGCGTCCGTGGGTGTGCTTCACGCGCCCCAACCTAGGGTGCCCGGCGGCACCTCAGAAGGCGTGGGCCATCAGCTCACCGAACAGCTCCTGCTCGTCGGCCTCGAGCCCGCGCGAGCGGAACCAGGCGCACATGTTGGCGCAGTCGCGCAGCAGGAAGTCCATGCCGCGCGGGTTGCCGACGAGGTCGACCATCTGCGGCAGGTCGATGATCACGAGCCGGTCACCGGCCGCCAGGGTGTTGTAGGGCGACAGGTCGCCATGGACCTGACCGGCCTGGACGAGGGTGGTCAGCGCGTCGCGCAGCTGCTCGTAGTAGCTCTCGACGAGCGCCCGCTCGGGGCGGACCTGGGCCACGCGGGGCGCGGTCTCGACCTCGCCGTCGACGCGGTGGGTGATCCACTCCATGACGATCTCGGTCTCGTCGATCTGCACCGGATAGGGGACGGGGAGGCCCAGCTCCCAGCAGCGGCGCAGGGCGTTCCACTCCGAGGCCGCCCACTCCCCGGCCGCGACCTGGCGACCCCAGGTGGACTTGCGCTTGAGGGCACGGTTGTCGCGGGACCGCTTCATCGACCGGCCCTCGGTGTAGGAGGCCGCCCGGTGGAACGTGCGGTGGTCGGTGTCGCGGTAGCGCTTGGCGGCCATCACGACCGCCTCGTCGGGCCGATGGGGGTCCGCGCGCTCGATGAGGAAGACGTCGGCCTCCTTGCCGGTCTTGAGCACGCCGAGGTCGGTGTCGATGGCGCCGCTGGAGGTCACGACCCAGTCGGGGCGTGGCTCCGGGCCCTTCATCAGGGCCTCGAGGTCCTCCCAGCGCGACCAGCGCTGGCCCTCGCCGAGCTCGTCGGCGTAGGCCTGGTAGTCGAAGACGAACGACTCGTCGATGTCCTCCATCGGCGGACGGTCGTCGGCGCGGAGGAAGTCCTCGGGGAAACCGGGGGCGGGCGGGTCGGGCGTCGGGTCAGACGCGGGGTGGGGCGTGTGGTGTGACGGGAGGTGCGACAACGTGGGTGCTCCGTGGGTGCGAGAGGTGGTCGGCGGGCAGGCCGAGGACAGCGATGGACATGTCACGGCTCCTCTCGTCACGGGGCGCGGCGTGCAGCGGGCACGCGGCGGGCGGACGCGCGGGCGCGCGTCACCGGGTCCATGCTGACGGTCGCGGCGAGCCCCCCGCAACGCATTTGATTCGCGCTAGGTTCGGACGGTGAGCATCCGAGCCCTCTCCCGGCCCCTGCTGTCCTCCGTGCTCGCCGCGGTGCTGGCGGTGGGGATCACCGGCGCCGCGGCGACCGCCGACCCTCCCGCCGCCGACCCCGCCAACCCCGCCGGGCCCGCAGGCGCTCCCGCGGGGGCGCTCCTGGGGGCTCCCGTCGACGGGGCGCCTGGCATCGGCGACCCCTACTGGCCGCTCGACGGCAACGGCGGCATCGACGTGCGCCGCTACCAGATCGCCAACCGCTACGACCTGGCCACCAAGCGGCTGGCGGGTCGTACGACGATCGAGCTGACGGCGACGCAGGACCTTGCGAGCTTCTCGCTCGACTTCCTCCTCAGGGTGTCCGCGGTCAGCGTCGACGGTCGGAAGGCGCTCTTCACCAGGACCGACGGCGGCCACGAGCTGCGGATCACCCCCGACCAGCCACTGGCCGCCGGCACCGAGCACACCGTCGTGGTGGTCTACGCCGACAAGCCGGCCAGGTACGCCTACGCGGGCGAGCGCAACTGGCTGGCCAGCAAGCGCGAGGTCGTCACGATGAACGAGCCGCACATGGCGCCGTGGTGGTTCCCGGCCAACGACCACCCGCTCGACAAGGCCCTCGTCGACGTGAGGATCCGCGTGCCCAACGGCCGCGAGGTCGTCTCCAACGGGAAGCTGCGCGGGCGTGACGTGGGCAGGAGCACCACCGAGTGGCACTGGCGGGCCGACGAGCCGATGGCGCCCTACCTGGCCTTCTTCGCAGCCGGTGACTTCACCATCGCCAAGGGCCGGCGCGGCGGCCTGCCGTGGCTGGTCGCGGTCTCCCAGCAGCTGAGCCAGGACGAGCAGCGCGCGAGCATGCGGCTGATGAAGCGGACCCCCGCCGTGGTCGCGGGTCTCGAGAAGGACCTGGGCCCCTACCCGTTCTCCGTCGTCGGAGGCATCACCACCGGGCTCGACCCCGGCTTCGCGCTGGAGAACCAGACCCGGCCGACCTATCCGGCGGTCGGCGCCGGCTACACCACCCTCGTCGTGCACGAGCTCGCGCACCAGTGGTTCGGCGACGACATCGCCGTCGAGGGCTGGTCCGACATCTGGCTCAACGAGGGCTTCGCCAGCTTCATGGAGTGGCGCTGGACCGAGACCCACGGCGGCCGGTCGGGCGACGCGATCCTGCGCAGCTACTACGACAGCATCGCGGCCGGCTCCGACGTCTGGACCGTGCCGGTCGGCGACCCGGGGGCGGCGAGGATCTTCGACCAGGCCGTCTACGGTCGCGGCGCGATGACGCTGCAGGCCCTGCGCAACCGTGTCGGCGACGAGGCCTTCTGGCGCGTCGTGCGCGCCTGGACCCGCGAGCAGCGCGGCGGCAACGGCTCCACGGAGGAGTTCGAGGAGCTGGCGGGCCGCGTCAGCGGGCACGACCTCAACGCGTTCTTCGACGCCTGGCTGCGCACGCCCGCCAAGCCGGCGCGCACGGCCGACAACGGCCTGGGGTGACGATGACGCGCGACACCGCCGCCGTCACCTGGTTCCGGGCCCCGTCCGGCGACGATCCCGGCACCCTCAACGCCTGCTACAACGCCCTCGACATCCACGTGGTCCGCGGCCACGCCGACGACGTCGCGGTCGTCCTCGACGGCACCCCCCGGACCTTCGCGTGGATGCTGAGCGAGGTCGCCGCCTGCGCGGGCGTGCTCCGCGCCTTCGGCGTCGGGGTGGGCGACCGGGTGGTCCTCGGCTCCGTGCCACAGCAGGCCGGCGTGCTGGTCGTGCTGGCAGCCGCCCGGGTGGGCGCGGTCGTGGAGCACGACGACTCGCCCGGCGCCACCGGCAAGGTCGTGGTCCGCGGCGGGCCCGGCGGTCTCGGGTTCACCGTCGACGGCGAGCACGTGCCGTGGGACGTCGCGCTGCGCGCCGGGCGTACGGACCCGGGCGGGTGCGCCGACGTGCCCGGCGACGCGGTGCTGTCACGCCACGGTGCCGACACCCTCACCGTGCTCGACGCCCTCGGCGCCTCCGACGACCACGGCTCGTCCGCACCCGCCGGGGCCGCGCTCGTGGAGGTCGGCGGGCTGACGGTGTGGGCGTTCGACGCGCCGGAGGCCGACTGACGTCCTACGCCCGACGGCGACGCTGACACACTGCGGGGGTGACTGCGCGCGACATCGTGATCCTCGGCTCCACCGGCTCGATCGGCACCCAGGCGCTCGACCTGGTGCGCGCCCACCCCGACCGGTTCCGCGTCGTCGGCCTGACGGCCGGCGGCTCGCACCCCGAGCTCTTCGAGGCGCAGGTCGCGGAGTTCGCGCCGGAGTTCTCCGGGCTCGGGGAGGAGGCCTCGGTCGAGGCCGCCTCACGCACGTGCGACGTGGTGCTCAACGGCATCACGGGCGCCGTGGGGCTTCGGCCCACCCTGGCGGCGCTCGACGCCGGCACCCCGCTCGCCCTGGCCAACAAGGAGTCGCTGATCATCGGCGGTCCGTTGGTCAAGGAGCGCGCGCGACCCGGCCAGATCGTGCCCGTCGACTCCGAGCACAGCGCCATCGCGCAGAGCCTGCGCGCGGGCTCCGCCGACGAGGTACGCCGGCTCGTCCTCACCGCGTCCGGCGGCCCGTTCCGCGGGTGGTCGGCCGACGCGCTGGCCGGGGTCACCCCCGAGCAGGCGCTCGCCCACCCCAACTTCGCGATGGGCCGGGTGATCACCACCAACTCGGCGACGCTCGTCAACAAGGGCCTCGAGGTCATCGAGGCCCACCTGCTCTTCGACATCCCCTTCGACCGCATCGACGTGGTGGTCCACCCCCAGCAGCTCATCCACTCGATGGTGGAGTTCGTCGACGGCGCCGTGGTCGCGCAGCTCGGCCTGCCGACGATGCTGGTGCCCATCGCGCTCGGGATGGGCTGGCCCGACCGGGTCCCCGACGCCGAGGCGCCCATCGACTGGACCCGGGCCGCCGACTGGCGCTTCGAGCCGCTCGACGACGTCGTCTTCCCGGCCGTCACGCTCGCCCGCGCGGCGGGGGAGCTGGGCGGCACCGCGCCCGCGGTCTACAACGCCGCCAACGAGGTCGCCGTCGACGCCTTCCACGAGGGTCGGCTGGGCTTCCACGAGATCGTCGTCACGGTCGCCCACGTCCTCGAGCGCCACGACGTACCATCGAAGGAGCACCTCACCGTCGACGACGTGCTCGCCGCCGACGCCTGGGCGCGAGCCGAGGCCGCGGCCCTCATCTGACGTCTGCTCCCGAAGGATCACGCTCACACATGTCCGCCCTGCTCTACACCCTGGGTGTCGTCGCCTTCGTCGTGGCCATCCTGGTCTCGATCGGGCTCCATGAGTTCGGACACCTCGTGCCGGCCAAGAAGTTCGGCTGCAAGGTGCCGCAGTGGTTCATCGGCTTCGGTCCGACCGTGTGGAGCCGCACGATCGGTGACACCGAGTACGGCATCAAGGCCATCCCGCTCGGCGGCTACGTCAAGATCGTCGGGATGCTGCCCCCGGGCGCCGAGCACCTCGTCGAGGAGACGACCTACGACGAGGACGGCGAGCCCGTCCACAAGGTGCGCCGGTCCAACACCGGGATGTTCACGCAGCTGATCTCCGACGCCCGCGCCGCGGAGTGGGAGTACGTCAAGCAGCACGACACCGACCGCCTCTTCTACCGCCTCCCGTGGTGGAAGAAGGTGATCGTGATGGCGGGCGGCCCGATGGTCAACATCGCCATCGCGTTCGGCCTGTTCGCCGTGCTGTTCGCCACCTACGGCAACCCCCGCGACGAGGTCGTCGAGCCGGTCGTCGCGGCCGTGCCCGAGTGCGTCATCCCGGTCGAGGAGCAGGGCCGCGCCTGCACGGCCGACGACCCGCCGACCCCGGCGAAGGAAGCGGGCATCCAGCCCGGCGACGAGATCCTGAGCTTCAACGGCACCCCGTTCCGCGACTGGGAGAGCCTCCAGGCGCAGATCCGCGCCAACGCCGACGGCGACGCCGTCATCGAGGTGCGCCGCGGCGACGAGCAGCTCACGCTGACCACCAACACCACCGTCACGCTGCGCCAGACGTCGGTCGAGGACGAGACGCTCACCGAGGTCGGCTTCCTCGGCGTGCAGCCGGAGACCCGCTTCGAGACGGGCGGGCTCGTCTACACCGCCGCGCAGATGAAGACGATGGCCGCGGAGACGCTGACGGCCCTCGGCCAGCTGCCGGTGAAGGTCTACGAGGTGGGCCGCGCCGTCGTCGGCCTGCAGGAGCGCGACCCGGAGAGCCCGGTGTCCATCGTGGGCGGGGGTCGGTTCGCCGGCGAGGCGGCGTCCAGCGAGGCGTTCCCGGTGACCGAGAAGGTCGTCACGCTGCTGTTCCTGGTCGCGAGCTTCAACTTCTTCATCGGCATGTTCAACTTCGTGCCGCTGCTGCCGCTCGACGGTGGTCACATCGCCGGCGCGCTCTACGAGGGCCTCAAGCGCGGCATCGCCCGGCTTCGCGGGCGGCCCGACCCCGGGCACGTCGACGTCGCCAAGCTGCTGCCCGTCGCCTACGTCGTGGGGCTGGCGATGCTGGTCATGGGCGTCGTGCTGATCGTCGCCGACATCGTCGTCCCCCTGCGCCTGAGCTGACCGGGCCGCGCGTCGCGCGATCGGCGGACGCGGTCGGGGGCGGTGTGCGATCCTGCCCGGAGGCACCGCTGCCGGGCCCGGCGCGGGAGGCGTGCCCGAGCGGCGGTGCCCTCCTGCCCGGCCCGTACGATGGCGCCATGACCTCCGGCCCATCCGTCTCGCTGGGCATGCCCGCCCTCCCGC
Organism: Nocardioides sp. Z24_21; assembly: GCF_058134345.1. Lineage (NCBI taxonomy): Bacteria > Bacillati > Actinomycetota > Actinomycetes > Propionibacteriales > Nocardioidaceae > Nocardioides > Nocardioides sp. Z24_21. The sequence goes on along the minus strand of NZ_JBYTTH010000001.1, from coordinate 199,811 downwards.
CCCCCGTCTTGGCCCCGCGCCGCAGGACCCGCCAGATCAAGGTGGGCTCGGTGGGCGTCGGCAGCGACTCGCCGATCTCGGTGCAGTCGATGACCACGACGCTGACCTCCGACGTCAACGCGACCCTCCAGCAGATCGCCGAGCTCACGGCCACCGGCTGTGACATCGTGCGCGTGGCCTGCCCCAGCCAGGACGACGCCGACGCGCTGCCCGAGATCGCCCGCCACTCGCAGATCCCCGTCATCGCCGACATCCACTTCCAGCCCAAGTACGTCTTCGCCGCCATCGACGCCGGCTGCGCGGCGGTGCGGGTCAACCCCGGCAACATCCGCAAGTTCGACGACCAGGTCAAGGAGATCGCGCGGGCCGCCAAGGACCGCGGCACCTCGATCCGCATCGGCGTCAACGCCGGGTCGCTCGACAAGCGGCTGCTCGAGAAGTACGGCAAGGCCACCCCCGAGGCGCTCGTCGAGTCGGCCGTGTGGGAGGCCGGGCTGTTCGAGGAGCACGACTTCCACGACTTCAAGATCTCGGTCAAGCACAACGACCCGGTCGTCATGGTGCGCGCCTACGAGCTGCTCGCCGAGGCCGGCGACTGGCCGCTCCACCTCGGCGTGACCGAGGCGGGGCCCGCGTTCCAGGGCACCATCAAGTCGGCCGTCGCGTTCGGCCACCTGCTGAGCAAGGGCATCGGTGACACCATCCGGGTCTCGCTGTCGGCGCCGCCGGTCGAGGAGGTCAAGGTCGGCCTGCAGATCCTCGAGTCGCTCAACCTCAAGCCCCGCCGGCTGGAGATCGTCTCGTGCCCGTCGTGCGGGCGCGCCCAGGTCGACGTCTACAAGCTGGCCGAGGAGGTCACCGCGGGGCTCGACGGGATGGAGGTGCCGCTGCGGGTCGCCGTCATGGGCTGCGTCGTCAACGGCCCGGGGGAGGCCCGCGAGGCAGACCTCGGCGTCGCGTCCGGCAACGGCAAGGGCCAGATCTTCGTCAAGGGCGAGGTCATCAAGACCGTGCCCGAGTCGCAGATCGTGGAGACCCTCATCGAGGAGGCCATGCGCCTCGCCGAGGGGATGGAGGCGGTCGAGGGCGCCGAGGCCAGCGTCAGCGTCTCCTGACGCTCGAGGGTGGGGGCCGCTGGTCGGCCCGCCCGCATCCCCCTAGGCTCACCTCCGTGCTGAGGACCCGCGAGCAGGTGCGCGTGCTGGGCCCGGGCGACCGGGACGCGTTCATCGCGCTCGCCGAGCAGGACCCGGTCGTCAACGTCTTCGCCGACTACCGCGCGCGCCTGACCAACCTCGACGAGCGGTGGCTGGGGGGCCAGGTCTGGGGCCGGTTCGACGACGGGGAGCTCGTCGCGGGGTGCCACCTCGGCGCCAACCTGGTCCCGGTGCAGTGCACCCCCGAGGACGTGGGTGCGTTCGCCGACGTCGCCCTGCGCCGCCGCAGCACCGTCGGCACGATCGTCGGCCCGGCCGACGTGGTGGCCGCCCTGTGGGAGATCGTGGAGCCGCGCTGGGCGCGCCCGCGCGAGATCCGGTCCGACCAGCCGCACCTCGAGGCCGACCGGGTCCCGGCCGTGGCCGCCGACCCCGGCGTGCGGGTCACGACTCCTCGCGACCTCGAGCTCCTCTACCCGGCATGCGTGGCGATGTACACCGAGGAGGTCGGCGTCTCCCCGGAGAGCGACACCGGAGGGGGTGAGCTCTACCGCGCCCGCATCCAGCAGCTCATCGGTCGCGGCTGGTCGATGGCGAGCTTCGACGCCGACGGGGTGGTGTTCAAGGCCGAGGTCGCCTGCCTCACCCCGTACGCAGCCCAGGTGCAGGGGGTCTGGGTCCGCCCGGACCGCCGTGGCCAGGGGCTCGCCACCAGCGGGATGGCGGCCGTCGTCGCGCACGTCCTCGGGTCCGGCATGGCGCCCGTGGTCTCGCTCTACGTCAACGAGTGGAACGCACCCGCGCGAGCGGCCTACGCACGGGTGGGCTTCCGGCAGACGGCGACCTTCGCCACGCTGATGTTCTAGGGCTGGCGCCCGCCGCACGAGACCCCCGAGCCCGCCCGCCGGACCCCGGAAGAAAAATACGGCGACGGCGTATCACGGAGCGGTGTACGCGCACCTGAGTGGACATGGGGACAACAATGGTCACCATGTCAGAGGACCGCAGGGCTGAGGGGCAGTCCGACCAGTCACCGTGGGACATGGCCAGTGGGGCGTTCACCGCCTGGCGTTCGGGGGACGCAGGTGCGGTGGACGAGCTGGTGTCCGCGATGACGCCGGTGCTCTGGCACGTGGTGCGCAGCTACGGGCACGACAAGGAGGTCGCCGAGGACGTGATGCAGGCGACCTGGCTCGGCTTCGTACGGCTGCACCGGACCATCGAGGACCCGCAGGCGGTCGCGTCCTGGCTGATCACCTCAGCCAGGCGCGGCGCAGCCGCACACACGAGGGCCGCGCGACGCGCGACCCCCACGGAGGACGAGGCGCTGCACGCCGCACTCCCGGACACGGAGTCGGCCGAGGCCCTGGCCGTCCTCGACGACGAGGCGGCCCGGCTGTGGCGAGCCGTGGCCAGCGTCGACGAGCGGTGCCGCAAGCTGCTGCGAGTCGTGGCGTTCATGGACCGCCCCGACTACCAGTCACTCAGCCGGGAGCTCGGCATGCCGGTCGGGAGCATCGGTCCCACCCGGGCCCGGTGCCTGGCCAAGGTCCGCACCGCACTCAACGAAGGAGGAAAGCGATGACTGATGGGGATGCTGCCCTCCTCGGACGGCTGCGGGAGATGTGGACGACCTGCGACCCGCCGCCGCCCGGACTGACCGAGACGATGATCGCGGCCGTCGCGGCCGCCGACCTCGACGACGAGTGGGAGCTGCTCGTGCTGGTGCGCGACTCGCGCGAGGAGCCCGCCGCCGAGGTGAGGGGAGTGACCACCTCGCGCATCCTCTACTTCACCGCCGCGGAGGGCTGGTCCCTCGACGCCGAGGTCGAGGAGGGGCAGGTGCGCGGGCAGCTGCTCGACTTCGACGGGGACATGGGGTCCGTCGAGGTGGTGGTGGAGGCCGAGGACGGCCAGCGCTGGACGACCGGGCTCGACGACGTGGGCTTCTTCGTCCTCGCCGCCGCACCCACCGGGGCCGTGCGCTTCACCCTCGGCGACGGTCACCGCTCGGCGACCAGCCGCTGGATCGATCTCTGAGCTCCAGCCCTGAGCCGGATCCCGGCGAACGGCAATCTGGTTCGCGGTGCTCGCGAGCCCACCCCTATCGTTGCGCCCATGACTGGCCGCATCCTCCGCATGTCGACCCTGTTCGTGCGCACCCTGCGCGACGACCCCAACGACGCCGAGGTGCCGAGCCACCGGCTGCTGGTGCGTGCCGGCTACATCCGACGTGCCGCCCCGGGCATCTACACGTGGCTGCCGCTCGGCCTCCGGGTGCTGCGCAGGATCGAGGACATCATCCGCGAGGAGATGGACGACATGGGCGCCCAGGAGCTGTCGTTCCCGGCGCTGCTGCCCAAGGAGCCCTACGAGGCCACCGGCCGCTGGGACGACTACGGCCCCAACATCTTCCGGCTCCAGGACCGCAAGGGCGCCGACTACCTGCTCGGCCCCACCCACGAGGAGATGTTCACCCTCGTGGTCAAGGACCTCTACTCCTCCTACAAGGACCTGCCGCTCTCGATCTACCAGATCCAGACCAAGTACCGCGACGAGGCGCGACCCCGCGCCGGCCTGCTGCGTGGGCGCGAGTTCGTCATGAAGGACTCCTACTCCTTCGACATCGACGACGCCGGGCTCGCGGAGTCCTACCAGAAGCACCGCGACGCCTACGTCCGCATCTTCGACCGGCTCGGGTTCGAGTACGTCATCGTCAAGGCCACCTCCGGTGCCATGGGCGGGTCGGCGAGCGAGGAGTTCCTGGCCAAGGCGGAGGTCGGCGAGGACACCTACGTCCGCTGCACGCAGTGCGACTACGCCGCCAACGTCGAGGCCGTCACCGTCCCCTCACCGCCCGCGCTCGCCTACGACGACGTCCCCGCGGCGCACGTCGAGGAGACCCCCGACACGCCCACCATCGAGACGCTGGTCGAGCACCTCAACACGGCCCACCCCCGCGACGACCGGCCGTGGGCGGCCGGCGACACGCTCAAGAACGTGCTCGTCGTCCTCAAGCACCCCGACGGCACCCGTGAGCCGCTGGCCATCGGGGTCCCCGGCGACCGCGAGGTCGACCAGAAGCGCCTCGAGGGCCAGCTCGAGCCGATCGAGGTCGAGGCGATGGGCGAGGCCGAGATCGCCAAGCACCCGGCCCTGGTGCGGGGCTACATCGGCCCCGAGGTGCTGGGCGAGGAGTCCACGTCCGGCATCCGCTACCTCGTCGACCCCCGGGTCGTGGAGGGCACCCGCTGGGTCACCGGCGCCAACGTGGCCGGCTCGCACGTCCTCGACCTGGTCGTCGGGCGCGACTTCACCCCCGACGGCACCATCGAGGCCGCCGACGTCCGCGACGGCGACGCCTGCCCCAGCTGCGACCAGGGCACCCTCGAGTCGGCGCGTGGCGTCGAGATGGGCCACATCTTCCAGCTCGGCCGCAAGTACGCCGACGCGCTCGGGCTCAAGGTGCTCGACGAGTTCGGCAAGCTCGTCACCGTGACGATGGGCTCCTACGGCATCGGCCCGTCGCGTGCCGTGGCGGCCATCGCCGAGGGCACGCTCGACGACCTCGGCCTGTGCTGGCCGCGCGACGTCGCGCCCGCCGACGTCCACGTCGTCGCCGCCGGCAAGGACGAGGCGATCCTCGCCGCCGCCGAGGTGCTCGCCCAGGAGCTCAAGGGCGCGGGCCTCGAGGTGCTCCTCGACGACCGCACGGGCAAGGTCAGCCCGGGCGTGAAGTTCAAGGACGCCGAGCTCATCGGCGTGCCCACCATCGTCACGGTCGGCCGTGGCCTCGCCGACGGCAACGTCGAGGTGCGCGACCGGCGCACCGGCGACCGCGAGGACGTGCCCGTCGGCACGGCGGCCGCGCGCATCACCGACATCGTCCGCAGCTGACCGCTCCCCGCTGAAAGGGTCCTCCCACATGGCACGCGGGCAGATCGAGGCGGTCATCTTCGACTGGGGCGGCACGCTGACGCGCTGGCACGACGTGGACTTCCACGCCGAGTCGGTCGCGCTGGCCCAGGCGGTGCGTCGTACGCCCACGCCGCACGACGACCACCACGCGTGGGCCACGCGGCTGCACCGCGCCGGCGACGTCGTCTGGGGCCGCTCCCGCGACCACCAGCAGAGCGCGACGATCGCCGACCTCTTCACCGAGGCGGGCCTCGACCACGACCCCGACCTGCTCGCCGCCTACTACGAGTTCTGGGAGCCGCACACCGCCACCGACCCCGAGGTGGGTCCGATGTGGCGCGAGCTGCGCGACGCGGGACTCAAGGTCGGGGTGCTGTCCAACACGATCTGGCCGAGGGAGTGGCACGTCGGCTTCTTCGAGCGCGACGGCGTCTACGACCTGGTCGACGGCGACGTCTACACCAGCGAGATCCCGTGGACCAAGCCCTCCCTGCGCGCCTTTCGCGCCGCGATGGACGCCGTCGGTGTCGACGACCCGGCGGCGTGCGTCTACGTGGGGGACCGGCTCTTCGACGACATCTGGGGCGCACACAACGCGGGCATGCGCGCGATCCATGTGCCGCTGAGCACCATCCCGGCGACCCAGGTCGGCCACACCGAGGGCGAGCCCGACGCCACGGTCACGTCGCTGGCGCAGGTGCCGGCCGTGGTGCGTGGTCTCGGCACCGCCTGAGCGCACCCGTTCTGCAACTTCGTGCGTTGCAGGAACATGCGAGTCGCGACGTCTTACGTTGAGGCGGGATCGAATGCATGATTGTGCATGTCGCTCGACCTCCCCCACAGGTTTGATCGACACAGGGTGATGCTGACCAACCCCATGGGAGCGGTCCGCGTCCTCGGCTTTTGGGAGAGATCTCGGGACTTTCCCAAAGGCTGAGGCCGCGGGCCGCTCTTCCCGTCTCAGGGATTGGCGAGGGCGCTAGGCCCCGTCGAGCTCCGGGGCCCCGGGCCAGGTGGTGGCGCTGGCGCCGAGCCGCACCTCCCACGTCGCCGACCAGGTCGCCTCGGTGAGCGCCCACTCGCGCACGGCGCCGCTCGACTGCGCCACGAGGGCGAGGAGCACCTCGACGCTCGTCGCCTCCAGCAGTTGGGCGGCACGGCCGACCTGCTGCGGTCGGCGCAGGGCCTCCGCCACGTCGTACGCGGGGGCGGCGGCGACCGGCTCGCCGCCGGCGTCGCCCACCATCAGCCGCAGCTGGTCGCGCCGGGCCCGGTGCCGCCGGTAGCCGGAGGTCAGGGTGTCGAACAGCTCGGGGGAGGCGGCCTGCGAGGTGCGCGCCCCGAGCACGCCGTAGGCGTAGAGCGCCGCGTGCTCGTCGGCGAGGGTCGTCTGCAGGGCGTCGAGGACGCTCATCCGGCCTCCGCGGAGGCGGGGCTCGTCGTGGCGTCGGCGAGGACGGCCGAGTGCTGCGCTGTCGAGGCCGCCACGCTTGCCAGCACCCGGGCGAGGTCGCCGCTGGCCGCGTCGAGGCAGGCGCGCCGCACCTCGCGCAGCAGCCGCTGCTCCGAGCGGCGGACCGCGGTCAGCGCCCGTCGCGGGGCGGCCGGCAGCACGGGCGGGTCGGAGGCGGGCACGTCGGTGTCGGCGACCGCCGTCGCCAGCACGTCGAGCTGGGCGGTGTGCGCGGTCGCCACCGGCGCCAGGAGCGGGGTCAGGCCGGGGACCGCCAGCGTCGCCGCCTCCAGCACGGATCGGGCCCGCACCAGCGCCGCGACCACGCCCGCCACCAGCTCGGAGTCCTCCGGCGGGGGTTGCTCGGCGTCCACGGACCCGGCGTCGCGGCGCGGCGGGTCGATGTCGCAGGCGGCCAGCACGAGGGGCGCCGCGAGCGCCGCGCCCACCGTCGTACGACGGGTCAGCGGGCGTGCGGGCACCCCCGCACCCTAGCGGCCCGGCGCTCCGGTCCGGACCGGCCGGCGGGGTTTGTCGCGGTGCGGGGGAGGACGGCTATCGTGGAGTCGGACAACTACACAAGGAGGTCGCACCCCGATGAGCACCCCCCGCCAGGACGCCACCCGGGACCGCATCGAGGCGGAGCTGGTCGACCCCTTGCGAGCGTTGGGCCTCGACGTCGAGGCCGTCGAGGTGACCCCCGCCGGCCGCCGCCGCGTCCTGCGGGTCGCGGTCGACAAGGACGGCGGCGTGACCCTGGACGACGTCGCCGACGCGACGCGTGAGGTCTCGCGCGTGCTCGACGAGTCCGACGTGATGGGCGAGATGCCCTACACGCTGGAGGTCACCTCCCGCGGCGTCGACCGCCCGCTGACCCTGCCGCGGCACTGGCGGCGCAACGAGGACCGGCTGGTCAAGGCCACGCTCGCCGACGGCTCGAGCCTGACCGGGCGGGTGCTGGCCTCGTCGGAGGAGTCGGCGACCCTCGACGTGTCGGGGGAGCGGCGCGAGGTCGCCTACGCCGACGTGACCAAGGCGCTCGTGCAGATCGAGTTCAACCGCAAGACCGACCAGAAGGACGACTGATGGACATCGACCTGAGCATCCTGCGCATGCTGGAGCGGGAGAAGGAGATCTCCTTCGAGGTGCTGGCCGAGGCCATCGAGCAGGCCCTGCTCACCGCCTACCAGCGCGCGACCGAGTCGCAGCGCCCCGCCCGCGTGGAGCTGGACCGCAAGACCGGCCACGTCACCGTGTGGGCGCGCGAGATCGACGAGGACGGCTCGGCCGGGCCCGAGTACGACGACACCCCGCAGGGCTTCGGCCGCATCGCCGCCACGACCGCCAAGCAGGTCATGCTCCAGCGGCTGCGCGACGCCGAGGACGAGATCAAGTTCGGCGAGTTCGCCGGCAAGGAGGGCGACATCGTCTCCGGGATCATCCAGCAGGGCCGCAACCCCGACGACGTGATGGTCGACCTCGGCAAGATCGAGGCGATCCTGCCCGTCAGCGAGCGGGTGCCGGGCGAGAAGTACGTCCACGGCGAGCGCATCAAGTGCCTGGTCACCTCGGTGCGCAAGGGCATGCGCGGGCCGCAGATCACCCTGTCGCGCTCCCACCCGACGCTGGTGAAGAAGCTGTTCGCCCTCGAGGTGCCCGAGATCGCCGACGGCACCGTCGAGGTCGCGGCGATCGCCCGCGAGGCCGGCCACCGCACCAAGATCGCCGTGCACTCGAGCGTCCCGGGCGTCAACGCGAAGGGCGCCTGCATCGGCCCGATGGGCCAGCGCGTGCGCAACGTGATGAGCGAGCTGCACGGCGAGAAGATCGACATCGTCGACTGGGCCGAGGACCCCGCGGAGCTCGTCGCCCACGCCCTGTCGCCGGCCCGGGTCAACTCGGTGGAGATCGTCGACCTCGCCGCCCGGTCCTGCCGGGTGGTCGTGCCCGACTTCCAGCTCTCGCTGGCGATCGGCAAGGAGGGCCAGAACGCCCGCCTCGCGGCCCGGCTCACCGGCTGGCGCATCGACATCCGCAGCGACGAGGCTCCCGAGCCCAGTTCGTGAACCAGGGGTTCCACCGGCTAGAGTGGGGGTCAGTGGCCACCACGTCTGACACCCTTGCGCCCGGACCCGTCCGGACCTGCGTGGGTTGCCGGACCAGGGCCGCTGCGAGCGAGCTGCTGCGGATGGTCGCAGGCTCGGACGCCGAGGGCCGACCGGCCCTGGTGCCCGATCCGGACCGTCGGGCACCCGGGCGAGGGGCGCACATCCACCCCACGCAGGAGTGTTGGGAGCTCGCCGTGCGACGCCGAGCACCATCCCGGGCCCTCCGCTCGGGCGAGCACCTCAGCGGCGCGCCGGTGCAGGAACACCTCACCGCGCACCAGTCCGAATCACCGCAGCACCGACCAGAAACTGGAGCACGCAGCTCATGAGCACTCGATGAGTAACTCGCGATGAGTTTGCACACCCACTAGCTGTTCCGTTTCCCCTCTCCTTCTGGGGTCACGGACCAGAAGGAGCAGAAACAACCGTGGCAAAGACCCGAGTCCACGAACTCGCCAAGGAGTTCGGAGTCGAGAGCAAGTTCGTTCTCGAGAAGCTCAAGGAGATGGGGGAGTTCGTCAAGTCGGCATCGTCGACTGTCGAGCCGCCCGTCGAGATGCGCTTCAAGAAGCAGTACGGCGAGGAGCTGAAGGCCGCTGCGGCCTCCGCGCCCGCCGACACCGCCGCGCCGGCCGACAAGCCGGCTGCCAAGAAGGCCGCGCCCAAGCCCGGCCCCAAGCCCGCTCCCGCCCCGGCGGCCACCGAGGCTCCGGCCGAGGCGCCCGCCGAGCCGGTCGCCCCCATCCAGCCTGCCGAGCCGGCCGCACCCGCGGCCGCTGAGCCGGCCGCACCCGCGGCCGCCCAGCCGGCAGCCCCGTCGGCCCGTCCCGGCCCGCGTCCCGGCCCGAAGGCACCTGCCGCCGAGCCCACGCCTCCGCCGGCCGAGCCCGAGGCGCCCGCCGCCCCGGCCGCGAAGTCGCCGAGCCCGGCACCTCGTCCCGTCGGCAGGCCCGGCGCCCCGCGTCCGGGCAACAACCCGTTCGCCCCGAGCCAGGGCATGGGCCAGCGCCCCGCCCCGCGCACCGGCGGCGACGACAACCGTCCGCCGCGTCCGCCGGCCGGCGGTGAGGGACGCCCCGGCATGCCGCGTCCCAACCCGGCGATGATGCCCAAGTCCCCGGCCGCCTTCGGCAACGGTCCCGGCGGGCGTCCTGCCCGCGGCGGCCCCGGTGGTGGCCCCGGTGGCGGTCCCGGCCGTCCCGGTGCTCCCGGTCGCAGCGGTGCCCCGGGTCGTCCCGGCGCCGGTGCCCCCGGTGGCGCTCCCGGTCGTCCCGGCGGCTTCGGCCCGTCCGGCGGCGGTCGCCCCGGTGGCGGTCGTCCCGGCCAGCGTGGCCAGACGCAGGGCGCCTTCGGTCGTCCCGGCGGTCCCTCGCGCCGTGGTCGCAAGTCGAAGCGGGCGCGTCGTCAGGAGTTCGAGGCCATGGAGGCCCCGACGATCGGCGGCGTGCGCGTCCGCAAGGGCAACGGCGAGACCGTTCGCCTGCCGCGCGGTGCCTCGCTCACCGACTTCGCCGAGAGGATCAACGTCGACGCGGCCGCCCTGGTCCAGATGCTGTTCTCGCTCGGCGAGATGGTCACCTCGACCCAGTCGGTCGGTGACGAGACGTTCGAGCTGCTCGCCGACGAGCTCAACTACGTGGTCCAGATCGTTTCCCCCGAGGACGAGGACCGCGAGCTGCTCGAGACGTTCGACCTCGAGTTCGGCGCCGACGAGGGCGACGAGTCCGACCTGGTCATCCGTCCGCCGGTCGTGACCGTCATGGGTCACGTCGACCACGGAAAGACCAAGCTCCTCGACGCGCTGCGTGACGCCAACGTGGTCGACAAGGAGGCCGGTGGCATCACCCAGCACATCGGTGCCTACCAGGTCCACACCGAGGTCGACGGCGACGACCGTCGCATCACCCTGATCGACACCCCCGGTCACGAGGCGTTCACCGCCATGCGTGCTCGTGGTGCGCAGGCCACCGACATCGCGATCCTCGTGGTCGCGGCCGACGACGGTGTCATGCCGCAGACGGTCGAGGCGCTCAACCACGCCAAGGCCGCCGGTGTCCCGATCGTGGTCGCGGTCAACAAGATCGACAAGCCGGAGGCCGACTCGACCAAGGTCCGCGGCCAGCTCACCGAGTACGGCCTGATCCCCGAGGAGTACGGCGGCGACGCGATGTTCGTCGACGTCTCGGCCAAGGCCGGCACCAACCTCGACAAGCTGCTCGAGGCCGTCGTCCTCACCGCCGACGCCTCGCTCGACCTGCGGGCCAACCCCGACCAGGACGCACAGGGCCTCGTCGTCGAGGCGCACCTCGACCGCGGTCGCGGTCCGGTCGCCACGGTGCTGGTCCAGCGAGGCACGCTGCGCGTCGGCGACTCGATCGTCGCCGGTCCGGCCCACGGCCGCGTCCGCGCGATGCTCGACGAGCACGGCAACGAGCTCACCGAGGCCGACCCGTCGCGTCCGGCGATGGTGCTGGGTCTCTCGGCGGTGCCGGGAGCGGGCCAGAACTTCATCGTGGTCGAGGACGACCGCATGGCCCGCCAGATCGCCGAGAAGCGCGAGGCGCGCGAGCGTGCGGCCATGCAGGCCAAGCGTCGCGTGCGTCGCAGCCTCGAGGACTTCATGGCCTCCATGGAGAAGGGCGAGAGCCAGGAGCTCAACCTCATCCTCAAGGGCGACGTGTCCGGCTCGGTCGAGGCACTCGAGGACGCGCTGTCGCAGATCGACGTGGGCGACGAGGTCTCCCTGCGCGTGATCGACCGCGGTGTCGGTGCGATCACCGAGACCAACGTCGACCTCGCCGCCGCCTCCGACGCCATCATCATCGGCTTCAACGTCCGCCCGCAGGGCAAGGCGAGCCAGATGGCCGACAAGGAAGGTGTCGAGATCCGCTACTACTCGGTCATCTACCAGGCGATCGAGGAGATCGAGGCGGCGCTCAAGGGCATGCTCAAGCCCGTCTACGAGGAGTCGACCCTCGGGCAGGCGGAGATCCGCGAGATCTTCCGCTCGTCCAAGGCCGGCAACATCGCGGGCTGCATGGTCACCTCCGGTGTCCTCCGCCGCAACGCCAAGGTGCGCGTCCTGCGCGACGGGGCGGTCGTGGCCGACAACCTCGACCTCTCCTCGCTGCGCCGCGAGAAGGACGACGCGTCCGAGGTCCGCGAGGGCTTCGAGTGCGGTCTGGTGCTCCGCAACTTCCAGGACATCAAGATCGGCGACGTCGTGGAGGCCTTCGAGATGCGCGAGATCCCGCGCAGCTGAACACCGTTCGTCGAGTCGGCGCATCCTGACGCCCGATCAAGCTCGAGTCGGCGCATCCTGACCCCCAGTGGGGTGAGGGTGCGCCGACTCGACGCGATCCGGCCATCAGGACGCGCCGGCTCGACGTGCCCTTTGAGAGAGTGAGCCCATGACCAATCCCCGCGTGCGCAAGATCGCCGACCGCATCCAGGTGATCGTCGCCGAGATGCTCGAGCGCCGGATCAAGGACCCCCGCCTCGGCTTCGTCACCGTCACCGACGTCCGCGTGACCGGCGACTCCCAGCAGGCCTCGATCTTCTACACGGTCCTCGGCACCGAGGAGGAGCTGGCCAGCACGGCCGCCGCCCTCGAGTCGGCCAAGGGAGTGATCCGCTCCGAGGTCGCCAAGCAGCTCGGCATGCGCATCGTGCCCTCGCTGACCTTCATCCCCGACGCCCTCCCCGAGAGCGCTCGCGCCCTCGACGAGGTGCTGGAGCGTGCCCGCCGGCTCGACGAGGAGGTGGCCGCCCGCCGCGTCGAGGCCTACGCAGGCGAGCCCGACCCCTACAAGAAGCCGCGTGAGCCCGAGGACGACGACGCGGCCGGCGACGACCCCGCCGACCCCGTCGACCCCGTCGACCACGACGACGAGGGCGACCGCGCCTGATGGTCGACCCCGGCCTGGTCGTCGTCGACAAGGCCCCGGGCATGACCTCGCACGACGTGGTGGCCCGGGTCCGCCGGCTCGCCGGCACCCGCAAGGTCGGGCACGCCGGCACGCTCGACCCGATGGCGACCGGCGTGCTGGTGCTCGGCGTCGACCGCGCCACCCGGCTGCTCGGCCACCTGATGCTCACCGAGAAGGCCTACGGCGCGACGGTGCGCCTCGGCGTCTCCACGACCACCGACGACGCGGAGGGCGAGGTCACGGGCTCGCGCGCGGCGTCCCACCTCGACCCGGCCCGGGTCGAGGCCGAGCTCGGCGCGATGGTCGGTGAGATCATGCAGGTGCCGACCGCGGTGTCGGCGATCAAGGTCGGCGGCAAGCGGGCCTACGCCCGCGTGCGCGACGGCGAGCAGGTCGAGCTGAAGGCGCGCCCCGTCACCATCCACTCCCTGGAGGTCCACGACCAGCGCGTCGTCGGTGAGTGCCTCGACGTCGACGTCTCGGTGCGCTGCTCCTCGGGCACCTACATCCGCGCGATCGCCCGCGACGTCGGCGAGGCGCTCGGGGTCGGTGGGCACCTGACGGCGCTGCGGCGCACGGCCGTGGGCCCCTTCGACCTGTCCGTGGCCCGCACCCTCGAGCAGCTCGCCGACGACTTCTCCCTCGTGCCGATCGCCGCCGCCGCCCGGGCGACGTTCCCGCCGGTCGACCTCGACGACGCGCAGGCCGCCGACGTACGCGTGGGGCGTGGTCTCGACCTCGAGCTGCCCGGGGCCGGCCCGCACGCCGTGTTCGCACCCGGCGGACAGTTCCTCGCGCTCTACGAGCAGCGTGGGGGGCAGGCGCGGCCGGTCGCGGTCTTCGTCTGACCCCAGGGACGGGGGAGTCGGTGCGGGAACGTGTCCCGCCGATAGGCTGCCCGGGTGCAGATCTGGCGAGACGTCGACGACGTGCCGGCCGACCTCGGCCGCACCGTGGTGAGCATCGGCAACTTCGACGGCGTGCACCTCGGGCACGCCCGCGTGCTCCTCGAGGCGCGCACCACCGCCGAGCGACTGGGCATCGACACCGTGGTGGCGGTGACGTTCGACCCGCACCCGATGGCGGTGCTCCGGCCCGACCACGCCCCGCCCACGCTCACCTCCATCGAGACCCGCGCCCGGCTGCTGCGTGACGCCGGGGTCGACGCGATCCTGGTGGTCCCCTTCGACCGCGACATCGCGTCGTGGTCGCCGCAGGAGTTCATCGACCGGATCCTGGTCGACACGCTGCACGCCGGCGCGGTGGTCGTCGGCTCCAACTTCCGCTTCGGCGCCAAGGCGGCCGGTGAGGTCGCCACGCTCGTCGAGGCCGGCGCCGGCCGCGGGTTCGAGACCGTCGGGGTGCCCCTCGACGGCGGCCCGCAGGTCTGGAGCTCCACCTACGTCCGGCAGTGCCTGGCGACCGGCGACGTCGCCGGCGCCGCCGAGGCACTGGGCCGCCCGTTCACGGTGCGCGGCACGGTCGTCGAGGGCGACAAGCGCGGCCGTGCGCTCGGCTACCCGACCGCCAACGTCCCGGTGCCGCCCGTCGACGCCGCGCCCGCCGACGGCGTGTACGCCGGCTGGCTCACCCGCCTCGACACCGGCGAGCGCTACCCCGCCGCCATCTCGGTGGGCACCAACCCGACCTTCGACGGCGAGCGGGCGCGCCGCGTGGAGTCCCACGTGCTCGACCGCGACGACCTCGAGCTCTACGGCGTCGAGATCGAGGTGGCCTTCGTCGACCGACTGCGCGGCATGGTGAAGTTCGAGGGCGTCGAGGCGCTCGTGGAGACCATGCACGACGACGTACGCCGCGCACGGGACCTGCTGGCGTGACCGGCGACCGCACGGCGGTCGAGGCGTGGTTCCTGGCCCACGGCCTGCCCTACTTCGTCGCGGAGGAGCGCGCCGCCGCGCGTGCTGGCCTGAGGCCGCGGCGGCTGGTCTCGCTGGCCGCGGTCGTGCTGGTCCTTGCGGCGCTCGCCGGACTGCTCGCGTGGGCGTCCGACTCCTACGCGGCCGGGCCCGCGCTGTGGCTCTCGATCACCGTGCTGGCCCTCATCTGGTACGCCTCGACCGCCCTGCGTGCCCAGCCGATCCTCGCCTTCGCGCTGTCCCGCACGCTCGGGAGCGTGCGCTTCCTCGTGCCGATGGCCTCGCGCGCGCTGCCGCTGCTGCTCGTCTTCGTGACGTTTCTCTTCGTCAACGCCGAGGCGTGGCAGATGACCACGAACCTGCCGTTCGGGCTGCTGTGGTTCACCGTGCTGCTGATGTTCGGCCTCGCCGTGCTGTTCCTGCTCGTGCGGCTGCCCGAGGAGGTCGACCGGGTCGACGACGAGGTCGACGACGACTTCGTGGTGCGCGCGTGCGCCGGCACCCCGCTCGAGCAGGCGAGCCGGGAGCTCGCGGCCGACCCGGGCATCGATCCGAGGGCGCATGCCCAGGTCACCGGCTTCGAGCGGTGGAACCTGATCCTCGTGCTGCTGGTCATCCAGACGGTGCAGGTGCTGCTGCTCTCGGTGACCGTCTTCGTGTTCTTCATGCTGTTCGGGTCGCTGGTGATGCAGGTGGAGACCCAGCTCGCCTGGACCGGCGCGGAGACGGTCGGCGAGGTGCCGTTCCTGTCCAGCGTGTCGCTCTCGCTGGTGAAGGTCTCGCTGTTCCTCGCCTCGTTCAGCGGCTTCTACTTCACGGTGTCCGCGGTCACCGACGACACCTACCGGCGCGACTTCTTCCGGGTGGTCGAGAGCCAGCTCGAGCGGGCCGTCGGCATGCGGACGGTCTACCTGGCGGCGCGCGAGCGCCGCTGACGCGGCGTCCGCCGACGCCCGCGGGGGCTCAGGCGTCGAGGTCCTGCTCGACCAGCGCAGCGATGGTGTCGACCGCGGACTGGTCGTCGCCGGCGACCTCGACCGTGTCGCCGTTGCCGGCGCCCAGGGTCATGATCATCAGCGAGGAGCTGGCGTCGACGCCGTTGATGGTCACCTCCGAGCCGAGCTCGGCCGCCTTCTCGGCGATGATGGCGGCGGGACGGGCGTGGAGGCCGACGGCTGATCCGACGACGACGGACTTGGTGGGCATGGTTCTCCTCGAGGGACAGGTCTGGGCTGGGCGGTCTGGCTGGGCGGGATGGGTGCTTCAGACAGTAGCGACGTCCGCGTCGCTGCGGCCCATGCTCTTGAGCAGGATGACGAGGCCGGCGCCGACGACGACACCGGCGGCGAGGGAGATGAGGTAGCCCAGGACGCCGTCGACGGCGAACAGGACGAAGATGCCGCCGTGGGGAGCTCGGACGCCGACGTCCATCGCCATCGAGAGGCCACCGGTCACGGCGCTGCCCGCCATGATCGCCGGGATGACGCGCAGTGGGTCGGCCGCCGCGAACGGGATCGCGCCCTCGGTGATGAACGAGGCGCCCAGCAGCCAGCCGGCCTTGCCGTTCTCGCGCTCAGCGGCGGAGAAGAGACCGGGTCGCAGCACGGTCGCGAGGGCCAGGGCGATCGGGGGGACCATGCCCGCGAGCATGACCGCGGCCATGATGCGCAGCTCGGGGGCGTCGGTGGTCAGGGCGGCGCCGCCCACGCCGGCGGCGGCGAAGCTGTAGGCCACCTTGTTGAGCGGGCCGCCCATGTCGAAGGCCATCATCAGCCCGAGGATGACGCCGAGCAGGATGGCGCTGCCGCCGCTCAACGAGTTGAGGCCGTCCTCGAGCTGGCCCATCAGCCAGGCGATCGGTCGCCCGAAGACGACGAGCATCAAGAAGCCCGCGACGATGCTGGTGACCAGTGGGATGACGAGCACCGGCATCAGCCCGCGGGCCCAGGCGGGCACCTTGCGCCCGGCGAGCCAGTGGGCGATGAGGCCGGCCAGCACGCCGCCGACGATCGCGCCGATGAAGCCGGTCGCCGGGTAGGGGGAGTCGCCGCTCACCTGGAGCACGTTGGAGGCGAGGCCGCCCATCACGAAGCCCGGCGCGATGCCGGGGCGGTCCGCGATGGCGTAGGCGATGTAGCCCGCCAGGGCGGGGATGAAGAAGGCGAAGGCGGTCTGGCCGATGATCAGCAGGAGCGCCCCGATGTAGGCCAGGAAGTCCGAGCCCAGCAGCGCGTGGTCGAGCCCGATCGCCGAGGCGTCGGGGAGGTTGGTGAAGGAGTTCTCGAGCAGGATGTCCCGGGCGTGGTCGACGATCTCGTAGCCGCTGAGCAGGAAGCCGAGGGCGATCATCAGGCCACCGGCGGCGACGAAGGGGATCATGTAGGACACGCCGGTCATCAGCACGCGCCGGGTGCGACCGCCCCAGGTCTCCTGCCCGGCGCTGCCCGTGCCCTCGGAGGCGCCACCCGCCTCGCCCTCGACCCTCGGCGCCGACGCCGGGTCGGCGGCGTAGCGCAGCGCCTCGGCGATCATCGCGTCGGCGTCGTCGATCGGACGCTTCACGCCCGAGGTCACCATCGGCTTGCCCGCGAAGCGGGAGCGGTCGCGTACGCCCACGTCGACGGCGAAGATCACCGCGCCGGCCGCGGCGATGGTGTCGGGGGAGAGGGGGGTCGAGCCGGCAGAGCCCTGCGTCTCGACCTGGAGGGGGACCCCCGCGCGCTCGGCGGCCGCCTCGAGCGCCTCGGCCGCCATGTAGGTGTGGGCGATGCCGGTCGGGCAGGACGTGACCGCGACGAGGGACGTCGTGCCGGCCAGGGCTGCGGCCGAGGTCGCGGCGGGGTCGGCGCCCGCACCGCCGTCGGACGGGGTGCCGGTGCTCGCCTGCGCGGGGTCGGTGGTCTCGGCGCCGCCCGGCGTCGCCGCGCCCGAGGGCGCACCGGACGCCGGCACGGCGGCCTTCGCCGCCGGCGCCGGCTCGCCCAGCTCGTGGGCGACCAGGTCGACGACCTCCTCCGCGCTCCCGGCGGAGCGGAGCGCGTCGGTGAAGGCGGGCTTGACGAGCGCCCGGGCGAGCTTGGTGAGGATGGTGAGGTGGTCGGCGTCGCCGCCCGCGGGGGCGGCGATCAGGAAGGCGAGGTCGGCCGGGCCGTCCTTGGCGCCGAAGTCGACCGGAGGCTCGAGGCGGGCGAAGGCCAGCGTCGGCACCTCGACCCCGGACGTACGACAGTGCGGGATCGCGATGCCGCCCGGCAGGCCGGTCGCCGAGGTCTCCTCGCGCGCGAACGCGTCCGCGACGAGCTGGTCCTTGCTGGTGGCCCGGCCGGCGTCGTCGACGACGTCGGCGAGGGCGCGGATCACGTCGTGCTTGTCGGAGCCCCACCCGGCGCCGAGCCGGACGAGGTCGGTGGTGATGAGCGAGGTCATGGGGTGCCTCCGAGGGCGGTGACGGCGACCAGCTCCGTGCGGAGCTGCGACGGCAGGGGGATGGTCGTGCCGGGTAGACCCGCGGCGGCGCTGCCGTAGGCCACGGCCAGTGCCAGGCGCTCGGGGGCGGACAGCCCCCTGACGTCGCCGAGCACGTAGCCGAAGAGACTGGAGTCGCCGGCACCGACGGTGCTGACGACCGTGGTGGGCGGCGGCGCCGCGTGCCAGGCGCCCTCGGGCGTGACCAGCACGGCACCGTGACCCCCGAGGGTGGCCAGGACGGCGCCGACGCCACGCTCGACCAGCCGGCGTGCGGCGGCTGCCGCGGCGCGGGGGTCGGCCTCGAGCTCGTCGGGGTCGCCACCGGTGAACGACGCCAGCTCGTCGCCGTTGGGCTTCATCAGGTCGGGTGCGGCGTCGGGCAGGGCGTCGACCAGCGCCAGCAGGGGCGCCTCGCTGGTGTCGACGGCCACCCGGCCGCCGACCTTGCGCAGGCGTCGTACGAGATCGGCGTAGAAGTCGGCCGGGGCGCCCGCGGGCAACGACCCGGCCAGGACCGTCCAGTCGGCGGTGCCGCCGCGGACCAGCACGGCCTGGGCCATCAGCTCGCAGTGGAGCGGGAGCACGGGGGCGCCGGGGGAGTTGAGCTTGGTCGTGGTGCCGTCGGGCTCGGTGATGGTGAGGTTGACCCGCACGTCGCCGGCGGGCGGGACGGGCCGGCAGTCGATGCCGGCGCCGAGCAGCTCGAGGACGAACGGGTCGTCCTTGGCGGCGGGGACCACGGCGATGCTGGGGATGTCGGCGCTGACGGCGGCCCGGGAGATGTTGACGCCCTTGCCGCCGGCCTGGGAGGTCACCGAGGCGACCCGGTGCACCTGCCCGCGGGTCAGCTCGCCGTCGAGGGCGACCGTGCGATCGATGCTCGGGTTGGGCGTCAGGGTCAGGATCATGCGACCACCAGCTCGATCCCGGCGGACTCGAGCGCGCGCCGGTCGCCGGGCTCGATGTCGCTGTCGGTGACGAGCGCGTCGATGCTGTCGAGGGTCGCGAAGCGGACCGCCGTCTCGACCCCCAGCTTGGTGGAGTCGGCCAGGACGACCGTCCTGCGGGCGCAGGCGATCATCGCGCGCTTGGTCGCGGCCTCGTCGCTGTCGGGGGTGGTGAGCCCGTGGCCGACGGCCAGGCCGTTGGTGGCGATGAACGCCGCGTCGGCGCGCAGCTCGGCCAGCGCCGCGACGGTCTCGGCGCCGACGGCCGCGTGGGTCGTGGGCCGCACCTTGCCCGGCAGGAGGTGGAGCTCGATCTGCGGCAGGCCGGCGAGGCGGGTGGCGACCGGCACTGCGTGGGTGATGACGGTGAGCCGGTGGTCGCGGGGGAGCGCTGCCGCGAAGCGCGCGGTCGTGCTGCCCGCGTCGATGACCACCACGGAGTCGGGCGGCGGGAGGAGGGCCACCGCGGCGCTGGCGATCGCCTCCTTGGCCTGCGTGTTGGCCTGGTCGCGCTCGCCGATGCCCGACTCGATCACCGTCAGCGATCCCGCGGGGACCGCGCCGCCGTGGACGCGCCGGACCAGGCCCATCCGGTCGAGGGTGGACAGGTCGCGGCGCACGGTCTCGGTGGTGACCGCGTACTCCTGGGCCAGCTGGACGACCGAGAGCCGGCCGCGCCGGCTGATCAGGTGGGCCATCGCCTGCTGTCGCTCCTCCGCGTACATGCGGGTCCACCCCCTCCCGAGACATCTGTGTATATGTTGTTTTAGTCCCGAATGTGTTGCTTGTCAAGCATCCCGTGTTCTACGGTGTGTTCATGACCACATCGGCCGAGACGTCCGAGACCACCCTCCGCGGCACTCCGGTCGTCCCGGGGATCGCAGCCGGTCCCGTCCTCCACGTGCGCGGCGAGGTCTCGCCCGACGCGATCGAGCGCTTCGGTGACGGCGACTTCGCCGACGCCGGCGCGGCGCTCGCGGCCTACGACGAGGCGGTGGGTGCCGTCGCGAGGACGTACACCGACAAGGCCGACGCCGCGCAGGGCGCGGCCGCCGAGGTGCTGACCGCCAGCGCGGGGCTGGCCAGTGACAAGGGGCTGCGCTCGGCCGTGGCGAAGAACCTCGAGTCGGGCCAGGGCGTGGTGACGGCCGTGCAGGGAGCCGTCGAGCAGTTCGTCACGATCTTCACCAACATGGGCGGCCTGATGGCCGAGCGCGTCGCCGACCTGCGCGACATCGAGCGCCGCCTCGTGGCCCACCTCGTCGGCGAGCCCGCGCCGGGCGTGCCGACGCCGACCGAGCCGTCCGTCCTGGTCGCCGAGGACCTCGCGCCCAGCGACACCTCCGGCCTCGACCCCGACCTGGTCACGGCGCTGGTCACCGAGCGGGGCGGCGCCACCAGCCACACTGCGATCATCGCCCGTCAGCTCGGCATCCCGTGCGTGGTCGGCGCGGCGGGGGTCCTGTCCGTCCCCGAGGGCGCCTTCGTCGTCGTCGACGGCGAGGCCGGCACCATCGAGCGGGGCGCCGACCCCGAGGCGGCCCGCGACCGCGTCGACGAGAGCCGTCGCCTGCGCGCGGAGCTCGCCGGCTGGAGCGGTCCCGCCGCCACCTCCGACGGCCTGCCGGTCAAGCTGCTGGCCAACGTCGCCGACGGACCGTCGGCCGAGTCGGCCAGCGAGGAGCCCGTGCAGGGCGTCGGGCTGTTCCGCACCGAGCTGTGCTTCCTCAACCGCAGGGACGAGCCCAGCGTGGAGGAGCAGGCCGACATCTACGCCGAGGTCCTGGCGCCCTACTCCGACGGGCGCTACGTCGTCGTACGCACCCTCGACGCCGGGTCGGACAAGCCGATCGCGTTCGCCACCCGCTCGGGCGAGGAGAACCCGGCGCTCGGCGTGCGCGGCTTGCGGCTGAGCTATGACAACCCCGGCCTGATGGACCGCCAGCTCGACGCCATCGCCCTCGCCGCAGAGCGCACCGGCACCGACACGCGGGTGATGGCGCCGATGGTCGCGACCGTCACCGAGGCCGCCGACTTCGCCGGGCGGGTCCGCGACCGCGGGCTGAAGGCGGGGGTGATGGTGGAGATCCCGAGCGCGGCGCTGCTGGCCCACCGGATGCTCCAGGTCGTCGACTTCCTCTCGATCGGCACCAACGACCTCACCCAGTACGCGATGGCCGCGGACCGGATGGCCACCGACCTGGCCCACCTCACCGATCCCTGGCAGCCCGCCGTCCTCCAGCTGATCGCGATCACCGCCCACGCCGGCACCGAGGCCGGCAAGCCGGTCGGCGTGTGCGGCGAGGCCGCCGCCGACCCGCTCCTCGCGACCGCGCTGATCGGGATGGGCATCTCCTCGCTCTCGATGGCCGCCCGCGCCGTCCGCCCGGTCGGCGCCCAGCTGGGCAAGGTCAGCCTCGACACCTGCGAGGCCGCCGCCGAGGCGGCACTCGGCGCGCCCGACCCGATGGCCGGACGCGCCGCCGTGCGGGAGCTGCTCGGGCACTGAGCCCCCGAGGGCACCCGGGCGTCAGGGCTCGACGGTGACCTTGATCGCCTCGCCCTTGGCGACGATGTCGAAGACGCTCATCACGTCGTCGAGGGGCACGTGCCTGGTGATCAGGTCCTTGACCGGCACCTGACCGGTGGAGATGTACTCCAGCGCCCGCTTGTTGTGCTCGGGGGAGGAGCCGTTGGCGCCGTGGACGTGCAGCTGGCGGTAGTGGATCAGGTTGGAGTCGGCCTTGATGTAGGGGTCGGTCTTGGGCAGGCCGCCGAAGAAGGAGATCCGGCCCTGGCGGGCGGCCATCGCGATGGCCTGCTCCTGGGTGATGTTGGCCGGGGTGGCGGTGATGACGATGTCCGCACCGCGGCCGCCGGTGAGCTCCATGACCTTCTCCACCACGTCGACCTCGGAGGCGTTGATGACGTGGTCGGGCTGGACGGCGTCGGCCGACATCGCGAGCCGCGCCTCGTTGATGTCGACGAGCACGACGGTGCCGACCTTGTGGACGCCGCGGGCGATGCGGATGTGCATGCAGCCGATGGGTCCGGCGCCGAAGACGACGGTGAAGTCGCCCTCCTCGATGCCGAGCTGCTCCTGGGCGTTGATGGCGCACGCGAACGGCTCGGCGGCGGAGGCCTCGTCGTAGCCGACGTTGTCGGGGATGCGGTTGAGGCCGTCGACCTTGAGCACCTGCTCGGGCACGATCATGTACTCGGCGAACCCGCCGTCGTACTGGTAGCCGACCGACGTCTGGTTCTGGCAGACCTCCATCCAGCCCTTGCGACACTCGTGGCACTCGCCGCACGGCACGGCGGCGATGCACTGCACGCGGTCGCCGACCTGGAAGCCGCCGAGCGCCTCGGCGCCCACCTCGACGACCTCGCCGGCGACCTCGTGGCCCATCGTGGTCTCGCCGGTGATGTTGACGTGGCCGTTCTTCTTGATCTTCACGTCGGTGCCGCAGGTGGAGCAGTTGCGCACCTTGATCTTGACCTCGCGGGGACCGCATGCGGGCTCGGGCACGTCGACGAGACGGACGTCCTCGGGGGCGAAGAAGCGAAGGGCCTTCATGGCGGGTACCTCTCGTGGTGGTCGGCAGGGGATCGGTCGGCAGGACCGGGACGGGCGCGACGTGACGCCGTCGGCAACCCACCGATGGGCCCTCGGCGTCGCGTCCTGCTGACCACGTTAACCGGTGAACCGGGGTGAAAGCCACACACTCGGGCAGACAATCATGCCCGAACGCTTGGCAACATGCCCGTTCGTGAGGTTTAATCGCTGCATCATGTGATGGGGCTCACCCCCGCGCTCACCTTCGCGCTCACCTGGAGGACTCAGCATGGCGACCACGACTTCCACGTCCGCGTCCGGCACCAGCGCGCGCGTCCGCGTGCAGCGGTTCGGCACGTTCCTCTCCAACATGATCATGCCCAACATCCCGGCACTGATCGCGTGGGGACTCCTCACGGCCCTGTTCATCGACGTCGGCTGGCTCCCCAACGCCGACCTGGCCACGATGGTCGGCCCGACGATCCACTACCTGCTCCCGATCCTCATCGCCGGCACGGGCGGCCGCATGGTGCACGGCGACCGTGGTGCGGTGGTCGGTGCCTTCGCCGTGATGGGCGCCATCGCCGGCTCCGACCTGCTCGTCGCGGAGTTCAACGCGACCCTGCCGCCCGACGAGCCGCCGCTGGGCCAGGTCCACATGTTCATCGGCGCGATGATCCTGGGCCCCCTGGCCGCCTACGTGATGAAGCGGCTCGACGCGCTGTGGGACGGCAAGGTGCGGGCGGGCTTCGAGATGCTCGTCAACATGTTCTCCGCCGGCATCGTCGCCTTCGTGATGGCGCTCGTCGGCTTCTACGGGGTGGCGCCGGTCGTCAACGAGGTGATGGACGTCCTCGGCAACGCCGTCGAGACGCTCGTCGACAACAACCTCCTGCCGCTGACCTCGTTGCTCATCGAGCCGGCCAAGGTGTTCTTCCTCAACAACGCCATCAACCACGGCGTGCTGACGCCGCTCGGCCTCACCGAGGCGGCGGAGACCGGGAAGTCGGTGCTGTTCCTGCTCGAGGCCAACCCCGGCCCCGGCCTCGGCCTGCTGATGGCCTACTCGATCTTCGGCCGGGGCGTGGCCAAGGCCACCGCCCCCGGAG
Source organism: Nocardioides sp. Z24_21 (assembly GCF_058134345.1). Taxonomy (NCBI): domain Bacteria; kingdom Bacillati; phylum Actinomycetota; class Actinomycetes; order Propionibacteriales; family Nocardioidaceae; genus Nocardioides; species Nocardioides sp. Z24_21. The sequence goes on along the minus strand of NZ_JBYTTH010000001.1, from coordinate 176,289 downwards.
CCGCGATCATCGAGTTCCTGGGCGGCATCCACGAGATCTACTTCCCCTACGTGCTGATGAAGCCCCGCCTGATCCTGGCGATGATCGCGGGCGGCATGACCGGGGTCGCGATCAACGTCGCCCTCGACGTGGGCCTGCGGGCCCCGGCCGCGCCCGGCTCGATCTTCGCCGTGTACGCCCAGACCGCCCGCGACAGCTACCTCGGCGTGACGCTGTCGGTCGTCGCCTCGGCCGCGGTCACGTTCGCCGTCGCCGCGGTGCTGCTCAAGCTCGACCGCTCCGACGACGACGGTGACCTTGCCGCCGCCACCGCGCAGATGGAGGCCAACAAGGGCAAGAAGTCGTCGGTCAGTGGCGCACTCGCCGGCCGGGGCGCCAGCTCCGGGCCGATCCACTCGATCGCCTTCGCCTGCGATGCGGGCATGGGGTCGTCGGCGATGGGCGCCTCGGTGCTGCGCAAGAAGATCCAGGACGCGGGCCACGGCGACGTCACGGTGGTCAACAAGGCCATCAGCAACCTCGATGACAGCTACGACCTCGTGGTCACCCACCAGGACCTCACCGACCGCGCCAGGCAGCAGACGCCGTCGGCGGTGCACGTCTCGGTGGACAACTTCATGGCCAGCCCTCGCTACGACGAGATCGTGGAGATGCTGGACGACACCCCGGATGACAACCCGGACGGCGCCAGCGACGCGGCCCCGGGCGCCCCGGCCCACGGCGGTGGGCTCGCGACGAGCGACGTGCTGTCGCGCGACTCCATCGTGCTGGGCGGCTCGGCCCGCACGCGCGACGACGCGATCACCGAGGCGGGCGAGCTCCTGGTCGCGGCCGGCGCGGTCGACCCGTCCTACGTCGAGGCGATGCACGAGCGGGAGCGATCGGTCTCGACCCACATGGGCAACGGCCTGGCGATCCCGCACGGCACCAACGAGGCGAAGGGCGCGATCCACCGCTCCGCGCTGTCGTTCGTCCGCTACGACGACGGCATCGACTGGAACGGCAAGGAGGCCTCCTTCGTGGTCGGCATCGCCGGCGCCGGCGACGACCACCTCGCCCTGCTCCGCTCGCTCGCGACCGTGTTCGCCGATGAGTCGCAGGTGGCCCGCCTCCGGGCGGCCGCCACGCCCGACGAGGTGCTCGCCGTGCTCGACGGCGTCAGCGTCTGACCCGACTCGCCCCGGCTCGGGGGCCGAGCCGGGGTCCGGCGGGGCCGGGTGTGGGCGGGGCCGACCCTCAGGGGCGGCCCCGTCCGCTCGTCGTTCGGGGAGTGGCGGTGAGCGAAGAGTCGGGAGCGGCGGCGGGCGCGGCGGCCGTGACCTCGACGGGGACGGCGTTGAGCGCGGCGTTGCCCGACACGTCGAGCCGCTCGGGATCGGTGAGGTCGTTGACCGAGACGCCGGGGACCGCGCGGCTGCGCGACATCAGGACGCCCTCGGCGGCGTGGCCGTAGCCGTGGGGGAGGGAGACCACGCCCGGCATCAGGTCGTCGGTCGCGGCCACCTCGACCTCGACCGACCCGACGCGGGAGGTGACCCGTACGCGGGACCCGTCGGCGATCGAGCGGTCGGCCAGGTCGGCGGTGTTCATCAGCAGCTGGTGGCGTGCCCGTCCCTTGGTGAGGCGCTCGGAGTTGTGCATCCACGAGTTGCAGTCGCGCTGGTGGCGGCGGCCGATGAGGAGCAGGCCGTCGCCCGCCGGCTCGGTCACCGCCGCCAGCCGGGCGACGTCCTCGACGACCAGGGCGGGCGCCAGGTCCACCCGCTTGCCGCGTGAGGGCAGCCGGTCGGGCAGCTGCCCGCCGCGCAGCGGGCCGAGGTCGATGCCGGCCGGCCTCGCCCGCAGCTTGGTGAGGGTGACCCCGCTCGACCCGCGGCGCAGCAGCTGCCCGACGAGGAAGGTGGGGCTGGCGCTGAGCCGGGCCCGCTGCCGCAGCCGCGTGCGCAGCGGCGGCTTGCCGTCGAGCCGGGCCGTCGTGCGCAGCGCGATCTCGCGGAAGATCTGCCAGTCGTGGCGCTGGTCGGGCTCCTTGGCGAAGACCGCGGGGGTGAACCGCGCCGTGTCGCGCACGGCCAGCAGGTGGAACACGATGTCGTAGTGGTCGCGCTCGAGGGCCGTCGTCGGGGGCAGGATCACGTCGGCGTGCCGGGTGGTCTCGTTGACGTAGATGTCCACCGCCGCCATGAAGTCGAGCCCGCGCAGGGCCCGGTCGAGCCGGGCGCCGTCGGGCGTGGAGAGCACCGGGTTGCCTGCGACGGTCAGCATCGCGCGCACCTGGCCGTCGCCGGGCGTCTCGATCTCCTCGCGCAGCGCCGCCACGGGCAGCTCGCCGGCCGTCTCGGGCAGCCCGCGCACGCGCGAGCGCCACGCGTCGTGGTGGCCGCGGCCGATCAGGCCGGTGCCGACGGCGTCGATGGCCGGGGTGGTGAACATCGCCCCGCCCGGCCGGTCGAGGTTGCCGGTGAGCACGTTGAGGCAGGTGACCGCCCACTGGCACACCGTGCCCCAGGGGCCGGCCGAGACGCCGACCCGGCTGTAGACCACGCCCGACTCAGCGGCCGCGAGCTCGCGGGCGAGGCGGCGGACCTCGTCGGCGGGGAGCCCGCTCATCGCCTCGGCGCGCTCGGGGGTGAACGGCGCGACGAGGGCGACCACCGTCTCCAGCCCGTCGACGTACGACGCGACCGTCGGCGTCTGCTCGCCGGCCTCGGCGGCCTCGGCGGTGAGGACGTGCAGCATCGCGAGCAGCACCCAGGCGTCGGTGCCGGGGCGCACGAAGTGGTGCTCGTCGGCCACCTTGGCCGTCTCGGTGCGGCGCGGGTCGAGCACGATCATCCGTCCGCCCCGGGCCCGGAGGTCGCGCACGCGCCGGGGGAAGTCGGGCACCGTCATCAGCGAGCCGTTGGACGCCATCGGGTTGCCGCCGACCACGAGGAACCACGACGTGCGGTCGATGTCGGGCACCGGCAGGAACAGCTGGTGGCCGAAGACCAGGTGGGCCACGAGCTGGTGGGGGAGCTGGTCGACCGACGTCGCGGAGAAGCGGTTGCGGGTGCGCAGCGCCTTGACCATCGCGCTGCCGTGGGTCAGCGAGCCGAGGCTGTGCGCGTTGGGGTTGCCGAGGTAGACGCCGAGCGCGTCGGCGCCGTGCTCGCCGACGACCCGGGCGAGGTTGTCGGCGACCAGGTCGAAGGCCTCGTCCCAGCCGATCTCCTCCCACCGGGCGGCGGCGCCCTCCCCGACCCGGCGGACGGGACGGCGCAGGCGGTCGGGGTCGGCGTACACGTCGCCGATCGCCACCCCCTTGGGGCACACGTGCCCGCGCGACAGGGGGTCGGCGGGATTGCCCCGCACGCCGACGACCTCGCGGCCCTCGATGGTCAGCTCGAGGCCGCAGATCGCCTCGCAGAGGTTGCACACGCCGATGCGCTTCTCGCCCATGCCTCGGATCGTCGCACGTCCGGGCACCCCGCAGGGGGGTGACAGCGCGTCGGTGGGGGGCCAGACTCTCCCCGGCCCGCCCGCGGCTCACGCTCGCCGGGCGACATCCCCAACAGAATGGAGCACGTCATGGGTTTCGGAGGGCCGATCGGCCTGATCGTCGTGGGACTGATCCTCGCGCTGGCGTTCAACCAGCAGCAGGTGGGTCCCCTCGAGGTGACCACCCTGGGATGGATCCTCGTCGTCGCCGGTGCGCTGTGGCTGGTGCTGACCGTGGTCCAGCAGAACACCCGCCGCCGTCACGTCACGACCGCGACCACCACCGACGCGCAGGGACGCCAGGCGACCACGCAGCGCAGCACCGAGTCCGACCCGCCGCCGCCGGCCGTGTGAGTCGCTCGACCCGCACGTGACAGGAGCCCCCGCCGGACCCTCGGCGGGGGCTCCTGCGCGTCCTCGGGACGGCGCGCGCGGATTGGGGGAGCCGCCCACGGCGTTGGTACGCTCGTCCGGTTGCCCGGAAGGGCGACACGCCGTGTGAACGGCCGCGGACCCAGAGTGCCCCGGTGAACAGGCCCGGGCGCGCCGCGCAACGAGAACCGAAGGAGCCCCCCATGTCGATTGGTACCGACGCGGAGACCAAGAAGAAGATCATCGCCGAGTACGCCCTGACCGAGGGCGACACCGGTTCCCCCGAGGTGCAGATCGCGCTGCTCAGCCACCGCATCTCCCACCTCACCGAGCACCTCAAGCAGCACAAGCACGACCACCACAGCCGTCGTGGCCTGCTGCTCCTGGTCGGCCAGCGTCGCCGGCTGCTCAACTACCTGCAGAAGACCGAGATCGAGCGCTACCGCTCGATCGTGGAGCGCCTCGGCCTCCGTCGCTGAGCGAAGGAGCGGCTCCCCTCACGGGGGGCCGCTCCTCTCACATCCGGGCCTCGCCGCGCTAGTGTCGACCCGGCACAACTGAAACACACCCAACAGGAGCGACCCGCCTCGTCGCCCGGTCCTCGGTAGTGGCCTTCAGATCCCCGCCCCAGGCTGGGCCGATCTGCGGGCCTCGATCGAAGACCGGCCCCCGCGGGACCTTCGATGGTCCACCACATGAGGGGTGGACGCCGCGGATCGCTCCGCGAAGAGAAAGCAGGATCCTGCTTCCATGAGTGAACCCATCATCTCCGCTGTCGAGACCGTCCTCGACAACGGCTCGTTCGGCAAGCGCACCATCAAGTTCGAGACGGGCCTCCTCGCCCGCCAGGCCGCCGGCTCCGTCACGGCCTACCTCGACGACGAGACCATGCTGCTCTCGGCGACCACGGCGTCGAAGCACCCCAAGGACCACTTCGACTTCTTCCCCCTGACGATCGACGTCGAGGAGCGGATGTACGCCGTGGGCCAGATCCCCGGCTCGTTCTTCCGGTCCGAGGGCCGCCCGGGCGAGGACGCGATCCTCACCTGCCGCCTGATCGACCGCCCGCTGCGCCCGACCTTCAAGAAGGGCCTGCGCAACGAGGTCCAGGTGGTCATCACCGTCCTCGCGCTCGACCCCAACGTGCCCTACGACGTGCTGGCCATCAACGCCGCGTCGATGTCGACCCAGCTCTCCGGCCTGCCGTTCTCCGGCCCCGTCGGCGGCGTGCGCGTCGCGCTCATCGACGGCCAGTGGGTCGCGTTCCCGACCCACCAGCAGCTCGAGTCGGCCGTCTTCGACATGGTCGTCGCCGGCCGCGTCACCGAGACCGGCGACGTCGCGATCATGATGGTCGAGGCCGAGGCCACCGAGGACACCATCGCGCTCGTCCAGGGCGGCGCCCAGGCGCCGACGGAGGAGGTCGTGGCCGGTGGCCTCGACGCCGCCAAGCCCTTCATCAAGCAGCTGTGCGAGGCGCAGTCGCAGCTCGCCGCCGAGGCCGCCAAGCCCGTGCAGGACTTCCCGGTCTTCCTCGACTACGAGGACGACGTCTACGCCGCCGTCGAGGCCGCGGTCAAGGACGACCTGAGCGCCGCCATGCAGATCGGCGACAAGCAGGAGCGCGAGGCCCGCAGCGACGAGCTCAAGGCCGGGCTGCTCGAGAAGCTCGCCGGCCAGTTCGAGGGCCGCGAGAAGGAGATCGGCGCGGCGTTCCGCGGCGTCAGCAAGTCGGTCGTGCGCGAGCGCGTCCTGCGCGACAAGGTCCGCATCGACGGTCGCGGCCTCGCCGACATCCGCCCGCTGCATGCCGAGGTCGACGTGATCCCGCGCGTCCACGGCTCCGCGCTGTTCGAGCGCGGCGAGACCCAGATCCTGGGTGTCACCACCCTCGACATGCTCAAGATGGAGCAGCAGCTCGACACGCTGTCGCCGGAGAAGCACCGCCGCTACATGCACAAGTACGTCTTCCCGCCGTTCTCGACCGGCGAGACCGGCCGCGTGGGCTCGCCCAAGCGGCGCGAGGTCGGCCACGGCGCCCTGGCGCGCCGCGCGCTCCTCCCGGTGCTGCCCTCGCGCGAGGAGTTCCCCTACGCGATCCGCCAGCTCTCCGAGGCCATGGGCTCCAACGGCTCGACCTCGATGGGCTCGGTCTGCGCCTCGACCCTGTCGCTGCTGCAGGCCGGTGTGCCGCTGAAGGCCTCCGTCGCCGGCATCGCGATGGGCCTGATCTCCGGCGAGGTCGACGGCGAGACGCAGTACGTCGCGCTGACCGACATCCTCGGCGCCGAGGACGCGTTCGGCGACATGGACTTCAAGGTCGCCGGCACCCGCGAGTTCGTCACCGCGCTGCAACTCGACACCAAGCTCGACGGCATCCCCGCCGAGGTGCTCGCCGCCGCGCTGACCCAGGCCCGCGACGCGCGCCTGGCGATCCTCGACGTGATGAGCGAGGCCATCGACGCCCCCGAGGAGATGTCGATCCACGCGCCGCGCATCATCACCGTCCGCGTGCCGGTCGACAAGATCGGCGAGGTGATCGGGCCCAAGGGCAAGGTCATCAACCAGATCCAGGACGACACGGGCGCGACGCTCTCGATCGAGGACGACGGCACGGTCTACATCGGCGCGACCAACGGCGAGGCCGCCGAGGCCGCGAAGGCGGCGGTCAACGCCATCGCCAACCCGACGATGCCCGAGGTCGGCGAGCGCTACCTCGGCACCGTGGTCAAGACGACCAACTTCGGTGCGTTCGTCTCGCTGATGCCCGGCAAGGACGGCCTGCTGCACATCAGCAAGCTGCGCTCCCTCGCCGGCGGCAAGCGCGTCGAGGCCGTCGAGGACGTCCTCTCGGTCGGCCAGAAGGTCCAGGTCTCGATCGCCGAGATCGACGACCGCGGCAAGCTGTCGCTGGTCCCCGTCGTCGAGGACGAGGGCGGCTCGGAGGAGGCGGCCGAGGCCGGCTCCAACACCGCCCCCGAGTCCGACGACGAGTGACCCTCGCCTGACGCTCCACCCCACGACCGGTCGGCCGCCTGGCCGGCCGGTCGTGGCGCTTCACCCCGATCCACCCCTCGAGACGCCCCGCTCCGGGTGCGTCCCGGCCCCGGAAGGACCCCAGTGCAGAAGAACGGCACCACCCGCACCCTCCACACGGTCAAGGACGCCGACGGCGCGGTCACCTCGCGCGTACGGCGCACGGTCCTGCCGAGCGGCATGCGCGTCGTCACCGAGCAGATGGCCGGCACCCGCTCGGCGAGCATCGGCGTCTGGGTCGGGGTCGGCTCGCGCGACGAGACGCCGGCGCTGCACGGCTGCTCGCACTTCCTGGAGCACCTGCTCTTCAAGGGCACCCCCGAGCGCACGGCGATGGACATCTCGGTCGCCCTGGACGCCGTCGGCGGCGAGTTCAACGCCTTCACCACCAAGGAGTACACCGTCTTCCACGCGCGGGTCCTCGACGAGGACCTCGCCACCGCGGTCGACGTGCTCGGCGACATGGTGACGGCCTCGACCCTCACCGAGGCCGACGTGGAGGCCGAGCGCGACGTCATCCTCGACGAGATCGCCATGCACGACGACGACCCCGACGACGTGGTGCACAACCTGTTCGCCCACCAGGCGTGGGGCGACACCCCGCTCGGGCGCCCCATCGCGGGCACCGAGGCCTCCATCACCGCGATGACCCGCGCCCAGATCCAGCGCTTCTACCGGCGCCACTACCGGCCCGACAACATGGTCGTGTCCGTCGCCGGCAACGTCGACCACGCCACCGTCGTGCGCCAGGTCCGGCAGGCCTTCGGGCGCGGCGGCTTCCTCGACGTCGAGGCCGAGCCGACGATCTCGGCCCAGTCCGAGCGGGCCCGCAAGGTGCACCCCGGCGAGTCGCGCACCGTCCGGCCGCAGGAGCAGGTCAACCTCGTCGTCGGTGTCAAGGGTCTGACCCGCACCGACCCGCGCCGCTACGCCCTCGGCGTGCTCAACACCGCCCTGGGCGGGGGCACCTCCTCGCGGATGTTCCAAGAGGTGCGTGAGGTGCGCGGCCTGGCCTACTCCGTCTACTCCTTCGCCACCCACCACGCCGACGCCGGCATCGTCGGCGTGTCGGTCGGCTGCCTGCCCGGCAAGTACGACGCCGTGCTCGAGACCGTACGCGCCGAGCTCGCCAAGGTCGCGGCCCACGGCCTGACCGAGGAGGAGGTCGAGCGCGGCAAGGGCCAGCTCAAGGGCGGCCTCGTGCTCGGCCTCGAGGACTCCGGGTCGCGCATGTCGCGCCTGGGCAAGGCCGAGCTCGTCCACGACGAGCTGCTCACGATCGACGAGGTCGTCGAGCGCATCGAGGCGGTCACCACCGACGACGTCGCGGCCCTCGCCGCGGAGCTCTTCGGCCAGCCGGAGCTGCTCGCCGTCGTGGGGCCCCAGGCCTGAGCGCGGCGCCGCGGCGGCGACGGTTCATCAAGGTATGCAGGCGAACCGTCACTTCCCATGGTCAGCTCGCCATGGGAAGTGCGGGTCCAGCGACATACCTTGATGAACCGTCAGCGCGAGGGATGAGCGAGGGACGGCCGCCCGGAGGTCAGCGGCGCGCGATGATGCCGATGACCGGGGGAGCCTTCTGCTCGACCACGCTCACCCGGAAGCCGCCGCGCAACAGGTTCTCCGAGGCCTTCTTCACGATGTTGGGCACCAGCTCGGGGCGCGCCGCCTCGTAGAAGAGGTAGACCGCGCCACCGGGCACGACCCGCTCGTGGAGCAGGGCGATCTCGTCGTCGCAGGCGCGCACCCAGAACAGGTTGACGTTGAAGGCGAAGACCTTGTTGAGCCGCTTGACCGGCACCCGCAGCGTCGCGAGGTCGATCTGGCGCACGACGAGCCGGCCGGCGTCGACGTACTTCTGGTTGCGGCGCTTGGTGCGGTCGACACCCGACTCGGAGCGGTCGATCGCGAACAGCTTGCCGGTCTCGAGCCGCGCGCAGATCGCCTCGGCGCCCGCGCCGGGGCCGCACCCGATCTCGAGGACCTGGTCAGCCGGCTGGACGTCCATGAGGTCGACCGCCCACTTGATGCGCGGCGGGATGGTCGCTGGTGGCATGGTCCACAGCCTGCCAGACGCAGGTACCCGAGTCAGCCACCGCCACTCGGCGGACGCCTCCTGCCGATACGGTGGGGCGTGTGAGCGCCTCTGCAGACGGACCAGCCGGTGACCGCACGAGGGTCGGCGTGCTCGGCGCGCGCGGCAAGGTCGGCACCGAGGTCTGCCGCGCCGTCGAGGCTGCTCCCGACACCGAGCTGGTGGCCTCCGTCGACGCCGGCGACGACATCGAGGAGCTGGTCCGCTCCGGCGCCGAGGTGGTCGTCGACTTCACCAACCCGGACGTGGTGATGGACAGCCTCCGATTCTGCATCGAGCACGGCATCCACGCGGTCGTCGGTACGACGGGCTTCGACCGCGCGCGCCTCGACCAGCTCGAGGAGTGGCTCGCCGCGGCGCCGGGGGTGGGGGTGCTGATCGCGCCCAACTTCTCCATCGGGGCGATCCTGATGATGCGCTTCGCCGCCCTGGCCGCGCCGTTCTTCGAGTCCGTCGAGGTGGTCGAGCTGCACCACCCCGACAAGGCGGACGCGCCGTCGGGCACCGCCCGGCGCACGGCCGAGCTCATCGCTGCGGCCCGTCGCGAGGCCGGCTGCGCCCCCATGCCCGACGCCACCTCGACCGGGCTCGAGGGCGCCCGCGGCGCCGACGTCGACGGCGTTCGCGTGCACGGCCTGCGGGTGCGCGGCCTCGTCGCGCACCAGGAGGTCGTCCTGGGCGCGGCGGGGGAGACCCTCACCATCCGCCACGACTCGCTCGACCGCGTCTCGTTCACCCCGGGGGTGCTCACGGGCGTGCGGGCCATCGCCGAGCACCCTGGCCTCACGGTCGGGCTGGAGGGCTTCCTGGACCTCGGGTGAGCCCAGCCGGGCGCGTGCTGCCGGGTGGGCGGGGCCGTCACAGGAGGCGGGCCAGTGCCGCCACGACCGACGCCCCGACCACGACGACGAGGAACGGCGCCCGCAGCAGCAGCGCGACCACCGCGAAGGCGAGGCCGAGGGCCCGGGCGTCCAGCGCGAGTGACGTGCCCGAGGAGAACGCCTGCACGGCGACCAGCGCGGCGAGCAGGGCGACGGGGATGAGGTCGGCGACCCGCTCCACCGTGGGATGGGCCAGGACGCGCTCGGGCAGCGACAGCCCGGCGAGCTTGAGGAGGTAGCAGCCGACTCCGGCCACCAGGACGGCGGTCCACATCAGGGGCGACCTCCCCCCGCGTCGTCGGACGGCCCGGCGGCGGCCCGGTCGGGGCGCCGGCCGATCACCCCGCCGAGCAGCGCGACGCCACCCGCGGCCAGCACGGGCACGCCTGCCGCGGTGACCGGCACGACGCTCAGCGCCACGGCCGCGGCGAGGACGGCGACCAGGACGTTGCGCCGCTCGCGCAGCCGCGGCCAGAGCAGGGCGAGGAAGGCGGCGCCGACGGCCGCGTCGAGCCCGAACGTGCGGGGGTCGCCGACGGCCTCCCCGGCGAGCGCCCCGGCGAGGGTGGCGAGGTTCCACAGGGCGAAGACCGCGGTCCCCGTGGTGAGGAAGCCGAGCCGGGCGCCCTCGGTGGTGCCCCGGTTGACCGCCATGGCCGTCGACTCGTCGATCAGCACGTGCGCCGCCGCGGCACGTCGCCACCCCCGCCACCGCAGGAGCGGGGCCATCCGCAGGCCGTAGAGGGTGTTGCGGGTGCCGAGCAGCAGGGCGGTGGCGGCACCCGACATCGGGGCGCCTCCTGCTGCGACGACGCCGACGAGGGCGAACTGGCTGGCGCCGGTGAACATCAACAGGGACAGCACGCACGTCTGGGCGATGCTGAGCCCGGAGGCGACGGACACGGCCCCGAACCCGACGCCGTACGCCCCGGTGGCGACGCCCACGGCGAGGCCGTCGCGGACGATGCCCGACCGCTCACCGGGGGTGAGGGCAGCGTCTGGCACGACCCGAGGTTAGGTCATCCGCAGGGTCGACGAGGGTGCCGTCTCAGTGGCGACGCGGCGCCCGCGCGGGACGCCGGCGCCGGTGGAAGTCGTGGACGAGGGCGAAGGCGGCGACCACCCCCGCGACGCCCCCCGCGACCAGGCTGACGCGGAGGTTGAGCGGGACGGCCGGCATGGTGCCGATCCACAGCCCGATGCCGACGCAGACGACGAGGGCCGAGACGACGATCAGCAACCGGTGGAGGGCGGGAAGGGGACCTAGCATCTGGACTCCCGGGGTGGACCGGCGAGGTGGCCGGACCTCCATCGTGACGTGCGTCACCAAAAAATCAAGGTCCGGTCAAGCCGAAATCGACGTGTCAGGCGATCGCGGTGTGGAGCCGGACCTGCTTGACCGTGGTCGTCCCGGTGCCGTCGAGGTCGAGCTCGCGGTGGGCGGTGTCGGGTGCCCAGCCGGCGTCGACCAGGAAGGTCCGCAGCGCGTCGTCGCCGGCGTTGACCCAGGCCACCGCGCGGGTGAAGCGGTCGGCGGCGAGGGTGTCGACGGCCGCCTGGAGCAGCCGCGAGCCGTGGCCCTTGGCCCGCTCGCCGGGGTCGAGGGTGACCTCGGCCAGCTCGCCGTCGGAGACGGGGTCGCAGTCGGGATCGGCGGCCGGCGAGGTGAGCGCGAAACCCACCACCCGGTTGCGCTCGAGCGCCACGAGCACCCGGTTGCGCGCGTCGGCGGGGCGCACGAGGGCCTGGCGCCACTGGGCGGCGACGGCGGCGACGTCGGTCGGCAGGACCTCGGCCGGCAGCAGTCCGGCGTAGAGGTCGGGCCAGGCCCGCACCTGCACGGACGCGATCGCCGCGGCGTCGTCGGCCCAGGCCACGCGGACGGACACGTCGGCACTGGGCCCGCCGCCGGCGGGCGGGTGGGTGTGGCTCATCGGCACCGGCTCATCGATAGGTCTCGGGGAGCTTCTGGCCGATCTTGACCTGCGCCTTGGGCAGTCGGAGGAACTTCATCTGGAGCGAGCGCATGGCGGCGTAGAGAGTGGCGCCCTTCGTCGGCTCGCCGGGGAAGCGGCGCGCGAGCTCGCGGCGCAGCCGGAAGCGGAGCATGACGATGTCGAAGATGATCACCAGCAAGGTGGTGAACAGCACGGTGTTGCCGAGCTGCACCATGCTGGGGTTGCCGGAGTAGCCGAGCACCATCGACGCGATCAGCAGCGGGATCATCAGCTCGATGAACGAGAACCTGGAGTCGACGAAGTCGCGGATGAAGCGGCGCACGGGGCCGCGGTCGCGGGCGGGCAGGTAGCGCTCGTCGCCGGTCTTCATCGCCTCGCGCATCTTGCGGGAGGTGTCGCCGCGCGCGGCGCGCTGTGCCGCGGCCTGCTCCTTGCGGGTGCGGGGCACCTTCGCGCGGGCACGGGCGGCGGCCTCGGCCTCCTTGCGCTTCGGCGTGGGCCGACCCTTGCCACCCGCCTTGTCGACGGTGGTGGGGGTCTCCGGCTCGGGCTCGGTACGTCGGAACACGCGTGCTGCCTTCAGATGGATCGGATGCTGGGACCAGCCTATCGTCGCGCCCTGCGGGGCCCGCGTCGCGGGATGCCCTACCTCGCACTTGGGTTTGGTTCTAGGGTGAGAGCAATCAGCCCGTCGCGATCCAGCCACCACCTCCGCATGACCAAGAGAGGGTCTCCACCCCGATGAGTCTCATGAAGCGCATCAGCCTGATCTTCCGCTCCAAGGCGAACACCGCCCTGGACAGGGCGGAGGACCCCCGCGAGACCCTCGACTACAGCTACCAGCGCCAGCTCGAGCTGCTCTCCAAGGTGCGGCGCGGCGTGGCCGACGTGGCCACCAGCCGCAAGCGCGTCGAGCTCCAGGTCAACCAGATCGAGCAGCAGGCCGCCAAGCTCCAGGGCCAGGCCGAGAAGGCAATCGCCGCCGGGCGCGAGGACCTCGCCCGCGAGGCGCTGACCCGCAAGTCGGGGCTCGCCTCCCAGATCACCGCGCTCAAGGAGCAGCAGGCCACGCTCCAGGGCGAGGAGGAGAAGCTGGTCCTGGCCCAGCAGCGGCTGCAGGCGAAGGTCGAGGCCTTCCGCACCCGCAAGGAGACCATCAAGGCCACCTACACCGCGGCCGAGGCGCAGACGCGCATCGGCGAGGCGATGTCGGGCATCGGCGAGGAGATGGGCGACGTCGGCCTCGCCATCCAGCGCGCCGAGGACAAGACCGCCCAGATGCAGGCCCGCGGCCAGGCCATCGACGAGCTGATCGCCTCCGGCGCGCTCGACGACGCCTCCCAGGTCAACGCCGGCGACGACATCGCGCGCGAGCTCGACGCGCTCAGCTCCGGCTCCGACGTGGAGGCCGAGCTCGCCCGTCTCAAGGCCGCCAGCAACCCCCAGGCCATCGAGGCCGGTGACGGGGGCGACATCCTCGCGGAGTCGCCGGAGTCGGTGCGCGCCGACAACGAGGGCAACGAGGGCGGACGCGCATGATCGTCCGCATCCTCGGCGAGGGGCAGTACGACCTCGACGACCACGCTCTCGATGCCCTCAACGGCCTCGACACCCAGCTCGAGCAGGCGATCGAGTCGGGCGACGAGCAGATGTTCCGCACGGCGCTGCACGGACTGCTGTCCGCGGTGCGCTCGAGCGGCACCCACCACTCCCTCGACGCCCTCGACGGGTCCGACCTGATCCTGCCGCCGTCCGATGCGACGATCGACGAGGTCCGTGAGCTCCTCGGCGACGACGGCCTGATCCCCGGCTGAGTTGCCCCGACCGGTGGCCACCTCCCGCTTCATCAAGGACTCCGGGCTGACCGCCCGGATGACCCTCACCATGTTCCTGCTCGGGGCGTTGTTCGTCGCCCTCGTCGTGGCGGTCATCCAGTTCGTGGGCACGAGCTTCGCGCCGGTCGTCGCACTGATCGCGATCGGCGTGGCGTTCTGGCAGTGGTGGACCTCCGACAAGGTCGCGATGCGGGCCATGCGCGCCCGCGAGGTCACGCCCGAGGAGGCGCCCGAGCTGCACGGCATGATCGACCGGCTCTGCGCACTGGCCGACATGCCCAAGCCGCGGGTCGGCGTGTCCGATCTCGCCGTGCCCAACGCGTTCGCCACCGGGCGCTCGCCGGAGCGCTCCGTCGTGTGCGTGACGACCGGGATCCTGCGCACGCTCGACGCCGAGGAGCTCGAGGCGGTGCTCGCTCACGAGCTGAGCCACGTCGCCCACCGCGACGTGCTCGTGATGACGGTCGCCTCGTCGGCCGGCATCGCGGCGGGCCTGCTGATGCGCTTTGCACAGTTCGGCGGGATGAGCCGCTCGCGCAACAACAACAGCGCCCTGCCCGCGGTGCTCGTCGCCGTCCTCGTGAGCCTCGTGGTCTACGCCGTGAGCTTCCTGCTGCTGCGCCTGCTCTCGCGCTACCGCGAGCTCAGCGCCGACCGCGCGGGCGCCTACCTGACCCTCAAGCCGGGCTCGCTGGCCAGCGCCCTGCAGAAGATCAGCGGCGAGGCCGCGGCCATCCCGCAGCGTGACCTGCGGGCCGGGAGCGCCGTCGGGGCGGCGAGCGCGCTGTGCATCGTCCCGGCGCTCCACAGCGGCCTCGGCGGCCTGATGGCGACCCACCCCCCGCTCCAGCAGCGCCTCGAGCAGCTCGCCCGCATCCAGGCCGAGCTCGGCCGGCCCACCGGCTGAGGTGGCGTGATGGGACTCTGGGACGTCCTGCGCGCGCGGACGCAGCCCAAGCGCAACAACCTCGACGCGCTCTTCCACGTGCCGAGCGCGGCGATCACGCTGCAGACGGCGCTGGGGTTCGAGCCGACCGGCATCGGGTCGGTCTGCTACCGCTCGGCGGCAGGGGCGGCGTTCGCCCAGACGCAGGCCGACGTGCTGGGCCTCATCCGCGACGACGACGACGCGCCCGACGTGGAGGTCACCCAGGACGACTTCGGCTTCACCTGGCTCGTCGTCAGCGGCGACAAGGACGACATGGCGGGGCTGTGCACCGACCTGCACGCGGTCAACACCACCTTGGAGCTCAACGGCTTCGAGTCGGGACTGCTGTGCTCTATGGTGCCGTTCGCCAACGCGTCGGGCCAGCGGTTCGGGCTCACCTACCTCTACAAGCAGGGCACGTTCTACCCGTTCGCGCCGACGGGGGAGCAGACCCGCGACACGCTGCTCGAGCTGTCCGTGCGCGACCTGCTGCAGTCCGAGCTGCCGATGGAGGCCGACCTCCAGCGGTGGCTGGCGGTGTGGAAGGCGCCCGGGCTGTGAACGACGGCCGGGAGCGAGATCGCGCCATCGCTGTCTACGGCGTCCTCCACGACCCGCCGCGGCGCGAGCTCGACTCGCTCGTGCAGCTCGCCGCCCAGGTGGCCGGCGTCCCGTTCGCGGCGGTCAACCTGCTGGGCTCGGAGGTCCAGCACCAGGTCGCGACGACCGGGTTCGCGGGCGCCGACTCCCCGGTGGAGGACTCGATGTGCCGGCTGGTGGTGGAGGGCGGCACGCCGATCATGGTGGAGGACGCCGGCCGCGACGTGCGGTTCGCGCGGAACCCGTGGACGACCGGCGAGGTCGCCCACGTGAGGTACTACGGCTCCCACCCGCTGACCACGCCGTCCGGCGTCACCATCGGCACGCTCTGCGTCTTCGACGACCGCCCCCACGAGGTCAGCGAGGAGGCGGCCCACGGCCTGGCCCAGCTCGCCTACCGCGTGGTCGACGTCCTCGAGCTCGAGCTCGCCTCGCGGCGTCTCGCCGAGGCCGACGCCCGGCTCAGCACGTCCAACGAGCGCCTGGCCAACTTCGCCGGCCAGGTCAGCCACGACCTCAAGAACCCGCTGACCTCGATCTCCCTGTCGCTCGAGACGCTCGAGCTCGACGTCGAGGCGCCCGACCAGCTCGACACCCTGGCCCGGGCGCGCCGCGGCGTCGACCGGATGACCGCCCTGATCGCCAACCTGCTGGAGTTCGCCCAGCAGGGCCGGGCGCCGGGTGACGACGTCGTCGACCTGGCGGCCGAGCTGTCGTCGGCGCTCGACGACCTGACCGGGCGGTTGCCGCGCGAGTGCGTCTCGGTGGGCGTGCTGCCGCTCGTGCGCGGTGACGCGGCCCAGCTGCGTGCGGTGCTGATGAACCTGCTCGACAACGCCGTGAAGTTCACCGAGCCCGGCGCGGTGCCGGAGGTCGAGGTGGATTCGGTCCCGGTCGACGGGCACCACCGGGTCGAGGTGCGCGACCGCGGCCGCGGCGTCCCCGAGGACATGCGGGAGCGGGTCTTCGCGCCGCTCGCGCGGCTCGACAAGAGAGTCGAGGGCTCGGGCATCGGGTTGGCGACGTGCCGTCGGATCATCGAGGCCCACGGCGGCCGGTTGGGCGTCGAGGCCCGCGACGGCGGTGGCTCGGTGTTCTGGTTCGAGCTGCCCCGCGCCGGCGCCTGAGCGCAGGCGCGCGGCGTCAGGGGAGCCTGGCGTGCTTCATCTGTCGCGACGCGTAGACGTTGCCGATCACGACGCCGTCGAGCCACGTGGTGAGCCGCTGCGCCTCGTGCTCGAGCGCCGCGCGCCCGTCGGTCGCGACGTCCTCGACCAGCGAGAGCCGGACGACCCCCATCTCGTCCTGCACCCAGCAGCCGACGACGCGGCCGTCCCACCAGGCCGTGGTGCCGGCGTTGCCGTTGGTGTCGACGAGGAACGGCACGTGGGCGGGGTCGAGGTAGAAGTCGCGGCCCCGCCACCCCATCACGGTGGGGTCGAGGGTCGGCAGCAGCGCGGCCCAGGGCTCCACCGGACCGGTGTCCTCGACGTCGTCGGGGTGCACCCATCCGATCGAGCCGTCGTCGAGGTCGACCTCGACGGCGCCGACGTCGGCCAACGCCCGCGTGACGGCGGTCTTGGTCGAGCCGAGCCACCACTGGATGTCGGCCTCGGTGCCGGGCCCGAAGGTGGTCAGCCACTGGCCGACCAGCGCGGCGTAGCCCGCCGCCTCGTCGAGCGGCGGCTCCACGACGCCCAGCCAGTCCTCCGCGGTCGTCCAGGTGGGCTTGTTGAGGCGCCAGTGGCCGGCGTTGCGCCCCCGGAACGCCCGGGCCTCCAGGCCGAGGACGGTGAGCACCCCCGGGGCGACCGGCACCGGTCGGTCCCACGGCTTGTCCGTGCCGCCGCCGACCGTCCCCGCCAGCTCCGGCACCTCGGCGCGCAGCTGGGCGGTGCTCGCCGGACCGGCGGCGAGCCGGTCGAGGACGGCGGCACAGGCCAGGTCGAGCCAGCGCGCTCCGTCGTCGGCGATCCCGCCCGCGGCGATCGCCTTGGCGATGCGCCGACGCTCCGACGCCGCGACGCGGGCGGACGCGCTGCCCCACGCGGCGGGCAGCAGGTCGCGGGGGAAGACGAAGAGCGTGCGGCGCATCGCGAGCTGCTTGACCACCGAGCGGTGGTCGTAGAGCGCCGCGTCGACGTCGGCCGGGGTGACCCCCTCGGAGCGGGCGGCGACGGCGAGGTGGACGGTGGCCGCCTCCGTCGCGTGCAGGGCGGTCATCGTCCGGGTGACCGTCTCGACGTGGTCGAGCCGGCGGGCCGGCGCCAGCGCGTGGCGTACGGCGATCCGGCTGCGGCGCTCGGCATCGCTGATCCGCCGTCGTGTCGTCGTCATCGCTGGCCGGCCCCTCAGTCGCGGTGCGACGTGCCGGGCAGGTCGAGCATCCGCTGGAGCGCCACGAGCGCGTCGGCCTGGGTCTCGGGGTCGACGGCGACGCGGTTGACCACCGTGCCCGCGACCAGGCTCTCCAGGGCCCACACCAGGTGGGGCAGGTCGATGCGGTTCATCGTCGAGCAGTAGCAGACGTTGCGGTCGAGGAAGACGATCGTCTGGTCCGGGTGGGCGTGGGCCAGCCGCTTGACGAGGTTGAGCTCGGTGCCGATCGCCCACACCGTGCCGGGCTCGGCGGCCTCGATGGTCTTGATGATGAACTCGGTCGAGCCCACCAGGTCGGCCTTGAGCACGACCTCGTGCCGGCACTCGGGGTGGACCAGCACGTTGATGCCGGGGTGCTGGGCCCGGAGCTCGTCGACGACGTCCTCGGAGAACCGGCCGTGCACCGAGCAGTGGCCCTTCCAGAGGATCATCCGGGCCCGTCGGAGCTCCTCGGGGGTGAGCCCGCCGCCGGGCTGGAGCGGGTCCCACACGACGCACTCGTCGAGGCCGATGCCCATCTGGAGCACCGCGGTGTTGCGCCCGAGGTGCTGGTCGGGGAGGAACAGCACCGTGGCCCCACCGGGGGCCGCGGCCTTCTGGGCGAACGCCCACTCGAGGGCGACGTCGGCGTTGGAGGAGGTGCACACGACGCCGCCGTTGCGCCCGCAGAACGCCTTGATGTCGGCGCTGGAGTTCATGTAGGTCACCGGGACGACGGCGTCCTGGACGCCCGCGGCGGCCATGGCGTCCCACGCGTCCTCGACCTGGCGCAGGCGGGCCATGTCGGCCATCGAGCACCCGGCGGCCAGGTCGGGCAGGACCACCTGCTGGCTCGGCGAGGTGAGGATGTCGGCCGACTCGGCCATGAAGTGGACGCCGCAGAAGACGATGAACTCGGCGGCCGGGCGGGCCGCCGCGTCGCGTGCGAGCTTGAACGAGTCGCCCGTGACGTCGGCGAACTGGATGACCTCGTCGCGCTGGTAGTGGTGCCCGAGCACGAACACCCGCTCGCCCAGCGCCTCCTTGGCCGCCCGGGCCCGCGCCACCAGGTCGGGGTCGGACGCCGCCGGCAGGTCGCCGGGGCACTCCACGCCGCGCTCGGCATCGAGGTCGCGGCCCTTGCCGAGGGGCAGGAGCGGCAGGTCGACGAGGCTCATGCGGCGTCCCCGCAGCGAGACCCGCCGACGCAGGACGGACGGGACGAACGTCGTGCGGCGCGGGGCATGGCCTCATCCTAGGAGGGGAAGCAGGCGGGTCGCCCGGGATGCCATGCTTCGAGCATGACGCGACGAGGTGAGGTCCTGGCCCTGGTCCAGGCGGGTGGCCAGGGCTCCCGGATGGACGTGCTGACCCGGGAGCGGGCCAAGCCCGCGCTGCCCTTCGGCGGCGTGCACCGGCTGATCGACTTCGCCCTCTCCAGCCTCGTGCACGCCGACCTGGCCGACGTGTGGGTGTCCCTGGAGTACCAGGTCACCTCCATCGACGACTATCTCTCCGGCGGTCGTCCCTGGAGCCTGGACCGCAACCGCGGGGGCTTTCGGCGCATCGTCCCGCAGACCGGCACCGGGCCGGCGACCGAGAGCGGCTTCGCGCACGGCAACGGCGACCTGCTGCTGCGGATGTCGGCCGACATCGAGGCCTTCGGCGCGCCGACCCTGGTGGTGTGCAGCGCCGACCACGTCTTCAACATGGACCTCGGCCCCGTCGTCGAGGACCACGTCGCCTCGGGGCGCGTGGCGACCGTGCTGACGAGCGAGGTCACCAAGAAGGACGCCTCCGACAACGTCGTGGTGCTCTCGCGCGGCGACGGCACGATCACCGGGATCGAGAGCAAGCCGTCGCGGCCGTCGGCGGGCACGGTGGCCACCGAGATCTTCCTCTACGACACCGAGGCCCTGCTGGGGACGCTGCGCGACCTGCGGCGCGAGCTGTCCGGCGAGCAGGACGACGGCGACAGCGGCATCGGCGACTTCGGCGAGCACCTGCTCCCGCGCCTGGTCGAGACCGGACGCGCCGCCGCGGTCCCGCTGACCGGCTACTGGCGCGACGTCGGCCAGCCCAGCCTCTACCTGCAGTCGCACCGCGACCTGCTCGCCGGCCGGGTCGACGTGTTCGACCACCCCGGCCGGCCGGTCATCTCGCACTGGCCCGACCGCCCCGCGGCGCGCGTGCGCGCGGCGGGGGAGTGCCACGACTCCCTGTTGTCGCCGGGCGCCGACGTGGCCGGCCTCGTCGTCGGCAGCGTGCTCGGCCCCGGCGTCGTGGTGGAGAAGGGCGCCGAGGTCCACGACAGCGTCGTGATGGAGGACTGCGTCATCCGCGCCGGCTCGGTCGTCCGCACGGCCGTCCTCGACGAGCGGTGCGAGGTGCGCGCCGGGGCCCGCGTCGGCGCCGAGCCGTCGCGCCGGGTCGCCCATGACGACGACCTCGTGCTCGCCGGGCGCGACTCGGAGGTCTCGGGCACGGTCGCGGCCGGCGCCCGCCTCGAGCCGGGCTCCGCCGGCTGACGTCAGCCCCTCGCGGCCTGCGCGGCCTGCGCGGCTCGCGGCTAGAGCAGCGAGCCGTGGTGCAGGTAGGGCGCCGGGGGCTTCATCCCCCGCAGGCAGAGGTATCCGTTGGTGTAGATCGCCAGCCGGGCCGCCAGGCCGACGTCGAGCGCCCAGGCGTTGGCCGCGGTGACGTGGTGCACCGACACCTGGGCGCCCGGGGTCGAGGACGCCAGTGCCTCCCACATGAGCCCTGACGCCGTACGCCGGTTGGTCGCCGCGACCAGCACCGGCACGCCCTCGTCGTCGACGTAGGCGTAGCCGGAGCCCGTCGAGTGGTCGGTCACGACGAGGCGGAACTGCTCGAGCAGCAGGTCGTGGTCACCGAGGTGCGCGGCGCCGCGCGTGCGCCGGTCGAGCGAGTCCATCAGGTCGCGGTCGCCGGCCGTGCCCTCGCGCACCCGGCCGACCACCGGGATGGCGCTGCGGTCGACGACCCCGGTGAGGATCATCTGCGGGTGGAGGTCGAAGCCCGCGAGCCGGTAGCGGCGCACGGCGCCGGGGTCGGCGCTCGCGGCGAACATGCCGCGCAGGCACCCCCGGCCGTGGTGCAGCGCGGCCGCCATCAGCTGGGTGCCGATGCCGCGGCCCTGGTGCTCGGGGCGCACCGCGAACGAGGCGAGGATCCACATCAGCTCACGCACCCGCGACACCGCACCGCCGACGAGCTCGCCATCGACCTCCGCGACCCAGCAGCCGCCCGGGTCGGTGGCCAGCGCCTGCCGGGTCCGCCGGACCCAGTGGCCGTTGCGTGCGGCCGGGCGGCGTACGGGATCGGGCCACGCGCGCTGGTGGGTGCGGGTGTCGACCTCGTGGTAGGACGTCGCGGTGATCTCGGCGAAGGCCGCGACATCGTCCACGCGCATCGGCCGGACGACCGTCGCGGTCACGACACGTGGACGGCGTAGCGCCGGAGGAGGTCGTCCCAGTGGGTGTACTTCGCGCGCACGTCCTCGCTGCCGTCGGCCCAGCCGCCGTGCTCGAGGTGCACCAGGGTGCCACCCTCGGCCTCGGTGAACAGCACGTCGAGGGTGGTCGGCTGCTCCTCGGCGTGGCCGAGCCAGAACTGCTGGGTGTAGTGACCGATCGGGTCCCACATGTCGACCCTGCCCCAGACGTACTGCTCGTCGCCGTGCACGGAGGCCACCGGTCCGTCGGGGTCGATGGCGATGCCGGTGAAGGTGGCCGGGTCGGGGCTCAGCATCGGGTCCCACCACTCGCCCATCTGGGCCGTGAAGCCGACGAAGGCCTCGGTCGGGGTCACCGGTACGGTGATCTCGGCGACGATCGGGTCCAGGCTCATGCGCCAAGCATGCCGGATGGCCCCACTGACAGGATGCAGCCATGCGCGTGCTGATCGCCCCCGACAAGTTCGCCGGCACCCTCACCGCGGTCCAGGCCGCCGAGGCCGTCGCCGCCGGGTGGCGCCGGCAGGCGCCGGGCGACGACCTCGACCTCGCCCCGATGGCGGACGGCGGCCCCGGCTTCGTCGACGTGCTGCATGCCGCGATGGGCGGCGAGCTCGCGGCGGTGACGGTCTCGGGCCCGCACGGCGCGCCCGTCCCCGCGGCGGTGCTGAGGGTCGGCACGACGGCCTACGTGGAGGCTGCGCAGGCGGCGGGCCTGCACCTGGTCTCCGGCCCGGTCGAGACCGCCTCCAGCGTCGGGGTGGGCGAGCTGGTGCTGGCCGCGGTGGAGGGTGGGGCGCGCACGGTGGTGGTCGGTCTGGGCGGCACCGGCACCAACGACGGCGGCGCGGGCGTCCTGGCGACGCTCGGCGCCGTGTCCGACGGCCCGCTCGACGGGGGTGCCGCTCCGCTGGGGTCGGTGACCACGGTCGACCTCGCACCGGCGCGGCGGCGGCTGGACGGCGTGACCCTGGTGGCGGCGAGCGACGTCGACAACCCCCTCACCGGCCTGTTCGGGGCCACCAAGACCTTCGGGCCGCAGAAGGGGGTCGCCGAGGACCGGATCGCCGAGGTGGACGGGTGGCTGGAGGCGTTCGCCGTCGCCACCGACCGGCGTACGTCGCTCGACAAGGGCGCCGGGGCCGCCGGCGGCATCGGCTACGCCCTGCTCGCCCTCGGTGCCACCCGGCAGCCCGGCATCGGCCTGGTCGCCGAGGCGGTCTCGCTCGCCGACCGGGCGCGCGCGGCCGACCTCGTCGTGACCGGCGAGGGCGCGTTCGACTTCTCCAGCCGCGCGGGCAAGGTGCCCTACGGCGTGGCCGAGATCGCCTCCGAGGCGCTGCGTCCCTGCATCGCGCTGGCCGGGCAGGTGCTGGTCGGCTCGCGCGAGATGCGCGCCCTCGGCATCGAGTCCGCCTACTCGCTCGTGGACCTGGTGGGGGAGGAGCGCGCCTTCAGCGCCCCGGCCGAGGCCCTCGCCGACCTCGCCGCCCGGGTCGCGCGCACCTGGTCGCGCTGAGCCAGGTGGACGGACGGACGCGCGGCTGCGCCGGCCGGCCGGGAATATCCGCCGGTGTGCGACCATTGAGCCGAGCAGTACCCGAGACTTCTGGAGTGATGAGATGACCGAGCAGAGCGCGACCACCGAGCGCAGGACCGACCAGATCAACCTCTCCGCTGTCGCCGCAGGCAAGGTGAAGAGTCTCCTGGAGCAGGAGGGCCGCGACGATCTGGCCCTGCGGATCTCCGTGCAGCCCGGTGGCTGCTCGGGCCTGCGCTACCAGCTCTTCTTCGACGAGCGCACGCTCGACGGCGACGTCACCACCGACTTCGACGGCGTGACCGTGGTCGTCGACCGGATGAGCGTGCCCTACCTCAACGGTGCGGAGATCGACTTCGTCGACACCATCGAGAAGCAGGGCTTCACGATCGACAACCCCAACGCCACCGGCTCGTGCGCCTGCGGCGACTCGTTCCACTGAGTCCGGCTCGCTGAGCCGGCACGCGAAAGGCCCCCGCCTCTGGCGGGGGCCTTCGTCGTGCCCGGGTCAGTCCCGGGTCAGTCCCGGTGCAGTCCAAGGTCAGTCCAGGTGGAGGTGGAGGGCGCCGGCGAGGCGCGCGGCGGCCTCGGACACGCGGATCTCGCGCTTGCCGACCTCGGCGGGGTAGTCGTCGAAGTGGAGGCTCGGCGCGGGCCTGCCGGCGGCGCGCGCGGCTCGTTCGAGGCGGCTCTGCAGCCCGAGGTTGCGGCTGGCCGCACGGCCGTCGGCGGCCATCTCTGCGGGGGTGCCCAGCTCGTCGCTGAAGGGGGTCGCGGGGCGTCGTGACGTCATCATGGCGACGACGCTATTGGCTACTGATGCGTATCCCGAGCCGTACCGGGAGGTAGTGTCTCGCGGCGTGTCCCTCCTCGTTGCCGGATCCATCGCAACCGACCACCTGATGTCCTTCCCGGGCAAGTTCGCCGACAGCCTGGTCGTCGACCAGCTCGACAAGCTCTCGGTGTCCTTCCTCGTCGAGGACCTCGACGTGCGCCGCGGCGGGTGCGCCGCCAACATCTGCTTCGGTCTCGGCAACCTGGGCCTGCGCCCGGTGCTGGTCGGCGCCGTGGGCGAGGACTTCGCCGACTACCGCGCCTGGCTCGAGCGGCACAACGTCGACTGCGACTCGGTGCACGTCTCCGAGACGCGCCACACGGCCCGCTTCGTGTGCACCAACGACTCCTCGATGGCGCAGATCGCGAGCTTCTACGCCGGCGCGATGAGCGAGTCGCGCGAGATCGAGCTCAAGCCGATCGTCGACCGCGTCGGCGACCCCGACTACGTCATCATCGGCCCGGACGACCCGCAGGGGATGCTGCGCCACACCGAGGAGTGCCGCCAGCGCGGCTACCGGTTCCTGGCCGACCCCTCCCAGCAGCTCGCCTTCGGCGACGGTGCGCTGATCCGCCAGCTCATCGACGGCGCCGACATCCTCTTCTCCAACGAGTACGAGGCCAGCCTGATCACCCAGAAGACCGGGTGGAGCCGCGACGACGTCCTCTCACGCGTGGGCACGTGGGTGGTCACCCTCGGCCCGGCGGGCGTGCGCATCGACCGCAAGGGCGAGGAGTCGGTGGTCGTGGGCGCGGTCCCCGAGATCGAGAAGGTCGAGCCGACCGGGGTCGGCGACGCCTTCCGGGCCGGCTTCCTGGCGGCCCTGACGTGGGGCCTGGGCCACGAGCGCGCCGCCCAGCTGGGCTGCCTGCTCGCCGTGCACGTGGTGGAGCAGGTCGGCACCCAGGAGTACGAGATCTCCCGCCACGCGTTCCTCGAGCGGTGCGCGGCGACCTACGGCGACGAGGCCGTCGCCGACTTCGAGCCGCACCTGCGCACGATCCGCCCCTGACCGGCAGGCCCCGTCCCGCTCAGCCCAGGCGTCGTACGACGTAGCGGGCCGTCCCGTCGTCGGCGGAGTCGACGCCGACGTAGGCCTGGCCCTTCATCCGGCACCACGCCGGCACGTCGACGGCCGCGGCCGGGTCGCGTGCGACCACCGCGAGCAGCTCGCCGACCGCCACGTCGCCGAGGTGGCGGGCGAGCTCGATGACCGGCATCGGGCAGGGCAGGTCGCGGCAGTCCAGCTCCAGGGCGACGTCGGACCTGCTCACATGCCCACCCGCGACCGGATCTCGGCGACCACGCCGGGCAGGGCGTCGCAGAAGGCGTCCACCTCGGCGCGAGAGGTGTCGCGCTGGAGGGACAGGCGGACGTTGCCGTGCGTGAGCACCCCCATCGCCTCCAGCACGTGGCTGGGGGTCAGGGTGGAGGCCGTGCAGGCCGACCCGCTGGCGATGCCGAAGCCGCGCCGGTCGAGCTCGCCCACCAGGGCCTCGCCGTCGACGTAGAGGCACGAGAACGTGACCAGGTGGGGCAGGCGCCGCTCGGGGTCGCCGACCACCTCCACGTCGGGCACCTCGGCGGCCACCCGGCGGCGTACGACGTCCACGAGCGCGTGCTGGCGGGCGCCGACCTCCTCGCGCTCGGCCACGACCGCCTGCAGGGCGGCGGCGGCCGCGAGCACGGCAGGGACGTTCTCGAAGCCGGTGGACCGCTCGTCGACGCGGTCGTCGCCGGGGAACGGGGGGCGCCACCGCGCCCGCTTGCGGACCAGCAGCACGCCGACGCCGGCCGGTCCGCCCCACTTGTGCGCGGAGCCGGCGGCCGCCGCCCAACCCTCGGGGAGGGCGCAGCGCCCCATCGACGCGCACGCGTCGGTGAAGAGGGCGACGTCGTCGGGCAGGGCGAGCTCGTCGATGGGCTGCACGGTGCCCACCTCGTGGTTGGCGGTCTGCAGGGCGACGGTGCCGACGCCGGGGGAGCGGGCCGCCTCGAGGAGGTGGTCGGGGCGGACCCGGCCGTGCATGTCGGTGCCCACCTCGACCGCGCGGGCACCCCAGGCCACCGCGTGGCGGACCGCGGAGTGCTCGACCGCCGAGTGCGCGACCCCGTCGCCGCGACGTGAGCCGCGCACGAGGCCGAGCAGGCCCAGGTGGACCGCGTGGGTGCCGCTGGGGGTGAACGTCACCTCGTCGGCCCGCACGCCGAGCGCGTCGGCCGTCGCCTCGCGGGCGTTGTCGAGCAGCAGCCGCGCCTCCCGTCCCGGCCGGTGCAGCCGGCGCGGGTCGGCGTAGCCGCGCTCCAGCGCGGCGAGGAGGACCTCGCGGGCCGCCGGGTGCAGCGGCGCCGAGGACGCGCTGTCCAGGTCGCCGGGCCCGGCGGGAGGGGCAGTCACGGGGGCAACTTATGCCACGACCACCCGGCGGGGGCCGCGGAGCGACCCTGACCTGCGCAGATGGACCGACACCCGACCCTGCCCCGCACGGCGCGGCGAGTTGGGGATACGCTCTATGGGTCGAGAAGCACCGAGAGAGAGGCTCGTCAGTGGGTCTGCAAGTCCCCAACCTTTCGGGCGCGCCCGTGAGGCGCACCCTGAAGGTCGCGCTGCTGGGCGTGACGATGATGGCGCTGGCCGCGTGCTCCGAGGCCGACCAGCACCAGATCCGCAACCTCGCCATGCCCGACAGGGCCAGCGAGCAGGGCCCCTACACCTACGAGCTGTGGAAGTGGGCGTGGGTCGCCGCACTGGTGACCGGTGTCATCGTGTGGGGCCTGATCGTCTACGCGGTGGTGAAGTTCCGCCGCCGCAGCCCCGACGAGGTGCCGCGGCAGACGCGCTACAACCTGCCGCTCGAGGTGTTCTACACGATCGCCCCCGTGCTGATGTGCGTGGTGTTCTTCTTCCACACGGTGCGGGTCCAGGACGTGATGACCGAGGTCGAGCCCGACCCCGACGTGACCGTCGAGGTCATGGGCCAGCAGTGGAGCTGGACCTTCAACTACGGCCTGGGCGAGCAGAACGTCGACGCCACCGGCTACGACGGCGACTACGCCTACGACGAGTACGTCTACACCATCGGTGACGGCAACGAGATCCCCGTGCTGGTCCTGCCGGTCAACCAGCGGATCCAGTTCAACCTCCACTCGCCCGACGTGATCCACAACTTCGGTGTGCCCTCGTTCCTGACCCGGATGGACGTCATCCCGGGCCGGATCAACCACCTCCAGGTCACCCCGACCGTGGAGGGCACCTACCCCGGCAAGTGCTACGAGCTGTGCGGCGTCTACCACTCGCGGATGCTCTTCGAGGTCGAGGTGGTCAGCCAGGAGGAGTACGAGGCCTACCTCGCCGACCTGGCCGAGACCGGCCAGACCCTCGCGGAGCCGCTCCTGGGCGGATCTGAAGCCACCACGCAGACCGGACTGGGCGAGAGCCAGTCCCAGGAAGGAAGCCAGGAGTGACTGCCACCACCGCTCCCGCACCCCAGGCCGCGACTCCGCCGCCTGAGCGCAAGCC
Source organism: Nocardioides sp. Z24_21 (assembly GCF_058134345.1). Taxonomy (NCBI): domain Bacteria; kingdom Bacillati; phylum Actinomycetota; class Actinomycetes; order Propionibacteriales; family Nocardioidaceae; genus Nocardioides; species Nocardioides sp. Z24_21. Next base: position 149,376 of record NZ_JBYTTH010000001.1, on the reverse strand, counting down.
GCTGGGCCAGCAGGTCGTGCGGATCCTGACGACGACCGACCACAAGCTGATCGGCAAGCTCTACCTGGGCACCTCGTTCGCGTGGTTCCTGATCGCCGGCCTGATGGCCATGCTGATCCGCGCCGAGCTCGCCTACCCGGGCGGCCAGGTCGTCAGCGAGCAGCTCTACAACCAGCTGTTCACCATGCACGGCACGATCATGCTGCTGCTGTTCGCGACGCCGCTGTTCTTCGGCTTCGCCAACGTGATCATGCCGCTGCAGATCGGCGCCCCCGACGTCGCGTTCCCGCGACTCAACATGTTCAGCTACTGGCTGTTCCTCTTCGGCGGCCTCATCGCCGCCTCCGGCTTCCTGACCCCGTCCGGTGCCGCCGACTTCGGCTGGTTCGCCTACACGCCGCTCTCCGACGCCGTGCGCAGTCCAGGCGTGGGTGGCGACCTGTGGATCATGGGCCTCTGGATGGCCGGCCTGGGCTCGATCCTGGGTGCGGTCAACTTCATCACCACGATCATCTGCATGCGCGCGCCCGGTATGACGATGTTCCGGATGCCGATCTTCGTGTGGAACACGCTGATCACCAGCATGCTCGTGATCATGGTGTTCCCGATCCTCGCGGGTGCGCTGCTCTCGCTCGAGGCCGACCGCATCCTCGGTGCCCACGTGTTCGACCCCTCCCACGGCGGTCCGATCCTGTGGCAGCACCTGTTCTGGTTCTTCGGGCACCCAGAGGTCTACATCATCGCGCTGCCGTTCTTCGGCATCGTCTCCGAGATCCTGCCGGTCTTCAGCCGCAAGCCGATCTTCGGCTACGTCGGCCTGGTGGCCGCCACCCTCGGCATCGCGATGCTCTCGGTCGCGGTGTGGGCCCACCACATGTTCGTCACCGGCGCCGTCGACCTGCCGTTCTTCTCCGGCATGACCTTCCTCATCGCCGTGCCGACAGGCGTGAAGTTCTTCAACTGGATCGGCACGATGTGGGGCGGATCCTTGTCGTTCGACACGCCCATGCTGTGGTCGATCGGCTTCCTCGTCACCTTCCTCTTCGGTGGCCTCACCGGAGTCATCCTGGCCAGCCCGCCGCTCGACTTCACCGTCTCCGACTCCTACTTCGTGGTGGCGCACTTCCACTACGTGGTGTTCGGCACGGTGGTGTTCGCGATGTTCGCCGGCTTCTACTTCTGGTGGCCCAAGTTCACCGGGCGGATGCTTGACGAGCGTCTCGGCAAGCTCCACTTCTGGGTGCTGTTCGTCGGCTTCCACACCACCTTCCTGGTCCAGCACTGGCTGGGTGTCGAGGGCATGCCGCGCCGCTACGCCGACTACCTGCCCGAGGACGGCTTCACCACGCTCAACCAGATCTCGACGGCGGGCTCGTTCCTGCTCGCCGCCTCGACTCTGCCGTTCCTCTACAACGTCTACGTCTCGGCCAGGGGCCCGAAGGTGCCGGTCGACGACCCGTGGGGCTGGGGGCGCTCCCTCGAGTGGGCCACCAGCTGCCCGCCGCCGCGCCACAACTTCACCACGCTGCCGCGCATCCGCTCCGAGTCGCCGGCCTTCGACCTGCACCACCCGGAGGTCGCGCTGCTCGAGCTGGAGGACAACGACGCCGAGCGTGACGGCGCCGTCGCCGACGCCCCCGAGGTGGCGGGGCGCGAGGAGATGCTGCGTGAGCGCGCCGGCGAGCCGGCCGAGCCGACCGACGAGGAGAGGGACCGATGAAGGCCGAGGCATGGATCTTCGGGATCACCACCGTGTTCGTGGGGGTCGTGGCACCGGGCTACTGGTTCCTGTCCGAGGACTGGACCGGCACCTCCGCGCTCGTCATGACCGCGCTCCTCACCGGCATGATCACCCTCTACCTCGGCTTCCACGCCTCGCGCATGGACCCGAGGCCGGAGGACCGCAAGGAGGCCGACATCGCCGACGGCGCCGGTGAGCTGGGCTTCTTCCCGCCCTACTCCTGGTGGCCCCTGTGGTGCGCCATGGCGCTGGGCGTGATCGTCTACGGCATCGCCCTGTCGGCCTGGTGGCTGGCCATCATCGGCTTCGCCGCCGGTGCCATCGTGGTGTGCGGCTTCGTCTTCGAGTACTACCGGGGCGAACACGCCCACTGAGCCGCCCTTTTCAGCAGAGCCCGTCCGCGACGTACGCTGGACGGGTTCTGCTGTTCCTCCGTCCGACCGGGCGGGCTCTCCTGGGGGGTGACGTCGCATGCGCTCACGCGTGCTCCGTTCCACGCGCCCGGCACGCCGTCCGACGGCGGCCGCTGCGGCGCTGGTCATGATGGCGGGACTCGCTGCCTGCAGCACGGCGGGACCGACCTCCTCCTCCGACGGCTCCGGCGACGCTCCAGCCGCGTCGGGGTCCGCGGACGCCACGGAGTCCGCCGCGCCGGAGCCGGTCCGGATCACGACCGGCTTCGCCGACCCGACCGCGGTGCCGATCGACGCGCCGCTCACGGTGTCGACCGTCGGCGGCCACCTCGACGACGTACGGGTGACCTCGCCCGCCGGTCCGGTTCAGGGGAGTCTCTCCGACGACGGCACCTGGACCGCGTCCACCCGGCTGGAGCCCGGCACCGACTACCGCCTGATCGCCTCCGCGACCCGCTCCGACGGCAGCACGGTCGAGCGCGCGCGCAGGTTCCACACGGTCGAGCTCACCCTCGACGAGCAGACCTTCCCCTCGGTGGCGCCCCTGGACGGCGAGACGGTGGGCGTCGGGATGCCGGTCGTCGTGACGTTCGACCTGCCCGTCACCGACCGGGCGCGGTTCGAGAGGCACATGGCGGTCACCAGCACGCCCGCCCAGAAGGGCTCGTGGTACTGGCTGAGCGACCGGGAGGCCCACTACCGGCCCGCGCACTACTGGAAGCCCGGCACCGACGTGTCGGTCGACCTCGACATCAACAGCCTGCCGGCGGGCAACGGGATCTACGGCCAGGAGTCACGGCGCCTCGACTTCCACATCGGCGACTCGGTGGTGAGCCGCGTCGACGTGCGCAGCCACACGATGCGCACGTTCGTCAACGGCAAGCTCGCCCGCACCATCCCGATCAGCGCCGGCAAGCCGGGGTGGGAGACCCGCTCGGGCACCAAGGTCGTGATCGAGAAGTTCCGCCAGAAGCGGATGAACGCCGCGACGATCGGCGTCTCCGAGGGCGACCCGGAGTACTACGACCTGTCCAACGTCGAGTACGCCCTGCGGGTGACCTACTCCGGTGAGTTCCTGCACGCCGCGCCGTGGTCGGTCGGCTCGCAGGGCAGCGCCAACGTCTCGCACGGGTGTGTCGGGATGAGCGTCGCGGACGCCCAGTGGCTCTACGACCGCACCAGCCGCGGCGACGTCGTCGAGGTGACCGGGTCCGCCCGTCAGATGACGCTCGACAACGGCTACGGCGACTGGAACCTCTCCGCCGACGACTGGAAGCAGGGCTCGGCCCTCAGCTGACCCCCGACCTTGGGGGGAGTGGAGCCCGCGACGCATCGGGGAGGATCCAGGTCACCTGGTGACTCGGATCCACCACGGTCAGCCGACGGGCGTCGTGGACACGCCCACTGACGAGACGAGGGCCCGCCGGGAACGATCCCGGCGGGCCCTCGTGCGTCGCGTGCGCTCAGTGGTCGCGCAGCGGGACGTCCTCGGTGTCGCGGAGCTGGTGGTCGTCGAACTGGTGTCCGTCGGCCGGGTGGTCGAGCCCCGCCTGGAGCTCGGCCTCGTGCTCGGCGTGGTGGTGTGCCTCCTCGAGCTCGGCCCGCGTGGGCTTCTGCACGTTGTGGCTGAACGCCCACGACGACAGCTTGGCCCGCAGCTTCTCCGAGCGCGAGTTGGGCGCGGCCACACCGGCGGCGTCGGTGTCGCCCGCGACCGTGTGGACCTGGTCGCGCTCACGCGCCGTGAGCGTGTAGGCGGCTGCCTCGCCGATCGGCAGGTGGCGCTCGGAGTAGGCGCCCTCGGGGGAGCGGGTGATGATGCCCGTCTCGTAGCCGTGGAGCAGCATCTCGTTGTCGTGCCGCTGCAGCGAGATGCACCAGCGCCGGGTGATCCAGAACGCCAGCAGGGGCCCGAGGAAGACGGCCGCCCGCATGAAGTAGGTGATCTGGTTGATGCTCAGGTCGAGCTTGATGGCGATGATGTCGTTGCCACCGGCCGCCCAGGCGAGTCCGTAGAACGTCATCAGCGACACCATGACGGCGGTGCGCGTCGGCGCGTTGCGCGGGCGCTGGAGCAGGTGGTGGTCGCGCTTGTCGCCGGTGATCCAGCCCTCGATGAACGGCAGCAGGATCAAGATGACGAGCATCAGCGGAGGCACGATGAGGATCGGCAGCATCACGTTCCACGAGAACGTGTAGCCGAAGAACACCGACTCCCACCCGGTCGGGACGATGCGGAGCAGTCCGTCGGGCCAGCCCATGTACCAGTCGGGCTGGGAGCCTGCGGTGACCTTGGTCGGGTCGTAGGGGCCGAGCTTCCACACCGGGTTGATCGACATCAGGCCACCCATGAGGGCGACGACGCCGAAGACCATGAAGAAGAAGCCACCGGCCTTGGCGGCGTAGACGGGGAGCATCGGGAAGCCGACGACGTTCTGCTCGGTGCGACCGGGGCCGGGCCACTGCGTGTGCTTGTGGTAGACGAGCAGCAGCATGTGGGCGGCGATGAGCGCCAGCAGGATGCCGGGGATCAGCAGCACGTGCACGATGTAGAGGCGCGGGATGATCGCCTCACCCGGGAACTCGCCACCGAACAGCAGGAACGACATGTAGGTGCCGACGACGGGGGTCGCCTTGAGGAAGCCGTCCGCGGCGCGGACGCCGGTGCCGGAGAGCAGGTCGTCGGGCAGCGAGTAGCCCGTGAAGCCCTCGAGCGTGCCCAGGAGCAGCAGCAGGCAGCCGATGACCCAGTTGAGCTCGCGCGGCTTGCGGTAGGCGCCGGTGAAGGCGACGCGCAGCAGGTGGACCATCATCGAGGCGATGAAGATCGCCGCGGCCCAGTGGTGCATCTGGCGCAGGAGCAGGCCGCCACGCACGTCGAACGAGATGGCCAGCGTCGAGGCCATCGACTCCGACATCCCGACGCCGCGCAGCTGGTCGTAGGAGCCCTCGTAGGTGACGTGACCCATCGAGGGGTTGAACCACAGGGTCAGGAAGACGCCCGTCAGGAGCAGCACGACGAAGCTCCACAGGGCGATCTCGCCGAGCATGAACGACCAGTGGTCGGGGAAGACCTTGCGCAGGTTCTTCTTCATCGCCGTGGCCAGACCGAGGCGGTCGTCGGCCCACGAGGCGAGGGACCCGGCGGGGCCGGGCTTGGTGGCGGTCGCGGCGGCGGTGCCGTTGGTGGTCGCGACCTTGCTGGTGTCGATCCTGGAGTCCGTGCTCACTTTTGCTTCTCACGCTCCCAGTAGCTGGCCCCGACGGGCTCGGTGAAGTCGCTCTGAGCGACCAGGTAGCCCTCGTCATCCACCGCGAGCGGCAGCTGGGGAAGAGGACGGGCAGCCGGACCGAAGACGACCTTGGCGTGGTCGGCGAGGTCGAAGGTCGACTGGTGGCACGGGCACAGCACGTGGTGGGTGGTGCGCTCGTACAGGGAGATCGGGCAGCCGACGTGGGTGCAGATCTTGGAGTAGCAGATGATTCCGCTGACGGTCCACTTCTCGCGGCCCTTGAGCGGGATGATCTCGTCGGGGTTCATCCGCACGACGATGATCGCGGCCTTGGCCTTCTGGACCTGCTCGTCGAGGTTGGACAGCTCGGGGTAGCCGTTCTCCTCCGACGGGAACAGCGCCTCGGCGGTGGCGTTGACAAGGTCACCGATCTCGACCTCGCTGGCGAGGATGGGGGTGCCGACGACGTCGCGCACCAGGCGCATGCCCGGCTTCCAGATGGTGTGCGCGAGCGCGTCGATGTCGAGGGCCTTGCCCGGGGCCAGGTCGCGCAGCAGCACGACGGCGGGCAGCCCGAGCAGGCCGACGGCGCCGATCATCGTGTTGCGGACCAGCGGCCGCCGACCGATGCCGGCCTCGGCGAGGCCCGCGTTGAGCGCCTCGACGGTGGCCTCGCGGTCCTCCGGCGGGGAGGCGGCCGCGTGGCGCATCTCGACCATCTCGTGGTCGGCCATCAGCTTGCGGGCGAGGTGGATGATGCCGATGCCGATCAGCAGCAGGCTCACGCCGAGGGTCACGCCGAGGCTGACCGTCGAGGCGCCGAGACCGCCGATGGTGTCCCAGTTGTCGCCGATCTGGAAGGTGAAGTAGGCGACGACGAAGAGGACGGCGCTGATCATCGCGCCGACGAACATGGCCGCGATCTGGCGCTCGGCACGCTTCTCGGCCTTGGGGTCGACGTCGGTGGGGCGCCACGTGTGCGCGGGAAGGCCCGGGTCGGGGATCGGCTCGGCCTCGCGGTGCGTGGGCACGTGGGCCTCGTCGTGGGGCACCGGGGTGCCGTCGGGCCCGTTGACCGGGTGCTCCGGCGTCGAGGAGTTGTCGTTGCTCACGCGTTCACCTTGCTCTTCTTGCTGCGGGTCGTGTGCGAGGCGATCCAGACCGCCGCGCCCACGAGTCCGCCGATGCCGATCACCCAGGCGAAGAGGCCCTCGGAGACAGGTCCGAGTCCGCCCATGGAGAAGCCGGCGTACTCAGGGGTGTCCTCGAGGCTCCCGAGGTAGGCGATGACGTCGCGCTTCTGGTCGGGGGAGAGGTTGCCGTTGCTGAAGTTGGGCATCTGCTGGGGGCCGGTGATCATGGCCTCCCAGACGTACTTGGGCTCCACGCCGCGGAGCGTGGGTGCTTCGCCGCCGCGTGGCATCGCCCCGCCGGCGCCCTGGAAGTTGTGGCAGGCGGTGCAGTTGGTGAGGAAGATCTGGCCGCCGCGGGAGATCGCCTCCTGGCGCTGCTCGTCGGACAGGTCGTCGATCGAGTAGTCGGCCGCGTTGGGGATCGCGGGGCCGGGGCCGAGCGAGGCGACGTAGGCCGCCAGCGCGGAGATCTCCTCGTCGTTGAAGACGGGCGGCTTGCGCTCGGCCTGCTGGCCCTGCTGGACCAGGGGCATGCGTCCGGTGCCGACCTGGAAGTCGACGGCGGCGGCGCCGACGCCGACCAGTGACGGGCCGAGCTGGTAGCCCGGGCGGACGGTGGGCACGCCCTCGCCGTTCTTGCCGTGGCAGAACGAGCAGCTGGCGAGGAAGAGCTCCTTGCCCTGCGCGACCTTCTCGGTCTCGCTCGGCTGGCTGTCAGCCTGGGCGGGGGAGAAGGCCGTGTAGAGGGAGCCGCTGATCAGGAGACCCAGCAGCAGCACGGCGAGACCCGCAAGCGGTCCCCGACGGTGCCGGGAGAGACGACCAGCGGTTCGGTTGAGCAAACGCACGATTAGTCCTTGCCGGTTGCGGTATCGGTGCTTACTGAATGACGTAGATCATGAAGAACAGGCCGATCCAGACCACGTCGACGAAGTGCCAGTAGTAGGACACGACGATCGCGGTCACGGCTTGCTCATGGGTGAAGCGCCGCGCGAGGTAGGTGCGGCCGAGGACGAACAGGAAGGCGATGAGTCCGCCGGCCACGTGGATGCCGTGGAAGCCGGTGGTCAGGTAGAACATGGAGCCGTAGGCCGAGCTCTGGATCGTGACGCCGTGCTCGATCAGCTCGGCGTACTCGAGCGCCTGTCCGCCGATGAAGATGGCGCCCATGACGTAGGTGAGGATGAACCACTCGCGCAGGCCCCACTTGGCGAAGTTGTAGAGCTTGCCCGTGCGCCCGACCTGGCCGCGCTCGGCGGCGAAGACGCCCCACTGGCAGGCGAACGACGACGCGACGAGGATCGCGGTGTTGGCCGTGGAGAACGGCACGTTGAGCTTGTCGGTCTCCTGCGCCCAGAGCTCCGGGCTCACCGCCCGGATGGTGAAGTAGGACGCGAACAGCGCCGCGAAGAACATGAGCTCGCTCGCGAGCCAGATGATCGTGCCCACGCTGACCATGCTGGGTCGGTCGTGGTGCCCGTGAAGACGGGAGGCCGGAATCGTCGCAGTTGCTGTCGCCACGAAGATCATTATGGCCGTTGGCGAGGACGAGGGGCACCCCGACCCCCTGTGTTGGACCGACATAGAGTTCACAGCGTGTTCCCCACCCTCTCCACCCTCTCCGCGGACACCACGGAGGTCCTGCCTCGATTCACGCTCGGGCGGGTGCTCACCGACTGGGGGATCGACCCGATCCCGTTCGTGGTGCTGGTCTGGGCGACCGGTCTCTACCTCGTCGGCGTCGCCGTGCTGCGGCGTCGCGGTGACCGGTGGCCGCTCGGGCGCACGCTGGCCTTCGTCGTGCTCGGGATGGGGTCGTTCGGCGTGGCCACGATGTCGGGCCTGGGGATCTACGACACGACCCTGCTGAGCGTGCACATGGTCCAGCACATGGTCCTGTCGATGGTCGTGCCGCTGGCCCTGGCGCTCGGCGCGCCCGTGACCCTCGCCCTGCGCACCCTGCCGCCGGCCCCCCGCCGGTGGCTGCTCGCCGTGCTGCACTCGCGGGTGGCCAAGGTGCTGGCGTTCCCCCCGCTGGCGTTCGCCCTCTACGTCGTCTCGCCGTGGGCGCTCTACTTCAGCCCGTGGTACGACGCCAGCCTCAGCTCGTCCTACGTGCACCAGATGATGCACATCCACCTCGTGCTGGTCGGGACGCTCTTCTTCTGGCCTCTCATGGGGGTCGACCCGGTGCCGGGCCGGGTCAGCCACCCCTTCCGGGTGCTCCTCACCCTCATGACGCTGCCCTTCCACGCGTTCCTCGGCGTGACGATCATGGGGCAGTCGAGGCTGATCGGGGCCGAGCACTACCTCGCGCTCCGCGAGGGCCCGATGGGCGCGTGGCTGCCATCGGTGCTCGACGACCAGCACCTGGCCGGCGGCATCCTGTGGGCCAGCGGCGACCTCATCGGGGTGCTGTTCTTCGGCGTGCTGTTCACCCAGTGGGTGCGCTCGTCGATGAAGGAGGCGGCCCGGGAGGACCGGCGCCTGGACCTGGCGGAGCGACGCTCGCCCGACCGGCTGACGCTGTGACGCATGCCTCCACGCGGGGGCGGGAGGGCGACGGTTACGATGCCTCCCGTGACTGATGCCGCCGCAGACCGCTCGCTCAAGGTCCTCGTCTACAGCGACGACGTGAACACCCGCCAGCAGGTCATCCTGGCGCTGGGCCGCCGCCCGCACCCGGACATGCCCGAGCTCGAGTACGTCGAGGTCGCCACCGAGCCGGTGGTCCTGCAGAACATGGACCGCGGCGACATCGCGCTCGCGATCCTCGATGGCGAGGCGGTCCCCGCCGGCGGCATGGGCATCGCCAAGCAGCTCAAGGACGAGATCTACCAGTGCCCGCCCGTCGTGGTGCTGACCGGTCGCCCGCAGGACGCCTGGCTCGCCACCTGGTCGCGCGCCGAGGCCGCCGTGCCGCACCCGATCGACCCCATCCAGCTCGCCGAGGCGGTCGTCGCGCTGCTGAAGCCGTCGGTCCCGGCCACCTCCTGACACCACTGGGGCGGCCCACCGCTGCGCCACTAGCCTGATCCCCATGTCGCACACCTGGCCCGACGTCCTCTCCACGCTCGTCGCCGGTGACGACCTGACGACCGAGCAGGCGCGATGGGCCATGGACGAGGTCTTCGCCGGCGCGGCGACCCCCGTGCAGCTCGCCGGGCTCGTGGTCGCGCTGCGCGCGAAGGGCGAGACGGTCGAGGAGGTCTCCGGCATCGCCGACGCGATGCTCGCCGCGGCCAACCCGATCTCGGTGCCCGGGCGGCTGCTCGACATCGTCGGCACGGGGGGCGACCGGTCGATGTCGGTCAACATCTCCACGATGGCCGCGATCGTCGCGGCCGGTGCCGGGGCCCGCGTGGTCAAGCACGGCAACCGCTCGGCGTCGTCGAAGTCCGGGTCGGCCGACGTCCTCGAGGTGCTCGGCATCCGCCTCGACCTCACCCCGGCGCGCGTCGCCGAGGTCGCGGGGGAGGCCGGCATCACCTTCTGCTTCTCCGCGGCCTTCCACCCCGCCATGCGGCACGCGGCCGTGCCGCGGCGCGAGCTCGGCATCGCCACCACCTTCAACATCCTCGGTCCGTTGACCAACCCGGCCCGCCCGCAGGCCCAGGCCATCGGGTGCGCGGACGCCCGGATGGCGCCGGTCATGGCCGGCGTCCTGGCCGGGCGCGGGGTGGACGCCTGGGTGTTCCGCGGGGACGACGGCCTCGACGAGCTGACGACCACCACCACCTCGACCCTGTGGCACGTGCACGACGGCCGGGTCGCGGAGAGCACCGTCGACCCCGCCACGCTCGGCATGGCCCGGGCGACCACGGAGGACCTCCGCGGGGGCGACGCCGCCCACAACGCCGACGTCGTACGCCGCGTCCTGGCCGGCGAGCAGGGGCCGGTGCGCGACGCCGTGGTGCTCAACGCGGGCGCCGCGCTCGCGGTCCACGACGCACCGGGTGCCGACGTCGAGACCGCGCTGGCGGCCGGCGTCGCGAAGGCCGCCGAGGCGATCGACTCCGGTGCGGCGCGGGCCGCGCTCGAGCGATGGGTCGCGGCGTCGTCGCGCTGACCCGCGCTCAGACCTCGAGCACGTAGGACGGTCCCTCGCGCCTGAACCCGAGCCGGTCGTAGTAGGCGTCGACCATGCCGGGGGGCGTCACGACGCGCCGGATGCCGCGCTCGGCGAGGAGCCCGCTCTTGCGCCAGACGAACTCGCCGGGGGAGAAGTCGCGGTAGCGCGGGGTGACGTAGTCGAGCAGCACGTCGGCCGTGTCACCGCTCCTGAGGAGCAGCACCACGCCGACCGTCTCGTCGCCCCTCTGCACGAGGAAGGCGTCCTGGTCGTCGCCCGGGTCGTGGACGAACGACGGGTTGAACTTCGCGATGTCGGCGCCGTGCACGGTGAGCGTGTGGCGCAGGTAGGCGTCCGACGGGTCGACCTCGAGCACCTCGAACGCCGACTCGTCGTGCCGGTCGCGCAGCATCCGGGCGATGAACCATGCGTTGATGACGACGAGGACGCTGTTCATGCCGACCATCGGCCACACCTCGAGCGCCGCGTTGAACACGATCAGGATCACGCACGCGATCGCGTTGAGCACACGCAGGCGCAGGACGCTCGCCTGCAGGAGCGAGTAGACGAGCAGGGCGCTGCCGCCCCACCCGAGGAGGTCGAGCCAGTGGTCGGTGAGCCAGGTCACGGCCGGAGACTACTGCCGGGGCTCAGGGCATGACGGGCGTGTGCCCGTAGACCAGGGAGTAACGGATCCAGACGGCCTGGAGCGCGAGCAGCACGAGGCAGCCGACCATCATCAGGGCGGTCCGGTCACGCGGGGACCAGCTCCGCGACCCGGTGAGAAGCATGCCGAGGGGGAAGGCGAGCAGGAGGTAGCGGAGCACCCCGAGGAGCGGTGGAGTGACAACCAACAAGAAGAACGGGTAGGTCAGCGCCCACGCACTCAACGCGACGCCCCACTCGCCGCGCTTCAGCCACACGGCTCGAGCGAGCAGGACCGTGAGCAGGAGAGGGATGACCACCGCCCAGGGGGACCATCCGAAGAAGGCACTGAACCAGCCGACCGGGACGCTCGAGGCCATGAGCTCCACGCGATCAGCGCCGGCGCCGCCTCCCAACGCGCTCGAGGCGGCGGGCCAGACGAAGACGCCCAGCGTGCTGACGGCGGTGAAGCTGAGCAAGCCCAGCCACTCCTTGCGGGAGGTCTCGGACGGTGCCGCCCGCCAACGCGCGTACATGACTGCGGCGGCCACCACCGCCAGTGGCGGAGTGACGTGGCGGGTCAGGCCCAGGAGGAGGGCGGGGACGATGGCCCACCACAAGCGGCCGCGGGTCAGCAGGAGGAGCGTGCTGACCAGGAGGACGAGGGCGAGGGCCTCGCTGTACGCCGACTGCAGCAACGGTGCCGTGATGAAGCACGACGTCGCCAGCACGGCCGCGAACGCGTTGAGCGTGCCCGCGTGCGCGGCCACGAGCCGATAGAGGAGCACCATGGCGAGGGCACCGAGAAGTGTGCTGAGCAGCGTCGCCGCCAGCGGGAACTCCACCCCGGTCAGGCGCATCACGGTCGAGACCAACGTCGGATACCCCGGGGGGAACGCCCACGCCCAGCCCGCGGCAGCTGACGGGTCCACGCTGGCTGGGACATAACCCGCCTCCGCGATGTAGCGGTACCACTGTCCGTCCCAGTTGGTGACCACGCCGAGGTAGCCGGGGTCGGCACGCAACGGATGGTGGACGAAGTAGGTCTCTGTCGGGCTGCCGACCACGCGCCGTGTGGGGACTTGGAACTGGCTCGCCCACGCCATGACGAGGAAGGAGAAGGCGCGAGCGGCGCCGTAGACAGCGAGCGGCACCCAGATCCACCGAGGGACAGGGCGAACCGCCCCGGTGACGAGCCGCCGGTCGTCCGCCGCCTCGACCGTGCGCGTGGTCATCTCGTCCTCCGGGTAAGGGGCTCAGCCCGGCCGACTGTAGGGGGTAATTACGTGGAGCGGGGCGAAACCCGCAGGACCACCGAAATGGGCTCGGGGCAGCTGGGCCGGCGGACCCTCGCAGCGGCCGCGCCCCGCGTGGGGGTCCGGAGGTGGAGCGGTCACGGATACGGTGAGGCCATGATCACCGCCATCGTCTTCGTGAAGGCCGACGTCGCGCGCATCCCGGAGGTCGCCGAGGCGATCGCCTCCCTCGACGGGGTGAGCGAGGTCTACTCGGTGACCGGGCAGATCGACCTCATCGCCCTGGTGCGCGTGCGCGAGCACGAGGACGTGGCCTCGGTCGTGGCCGACCGCCTCAACAAGGTCGACGGCGTCACCGAGACGGAGACGCACATCGCCTTCCGGACCTACTCCCGGCACGACCTCGAGGCCGCCTTCAGCATCGGTCTCGACTGACGCTCAACGCACCGGCCGGTGCACGGGCGAGGGCAGCCGCTGCTCGTCGAAGGGCACGAGCGAGAGCCGGGACTGGTCGGCAGCGTCGTAGAGCGCGAGGTGCCGGGCGGCTCCGCCCAGGGGGCAGACCCACTCGCCGTCGACGTCGACGAGGCGCACGCCCGGCGACTCCAGCCAGCGCAGCACCTTCTCCGACTCCTCGGCGGTCGCGGCGGGCACCGGGCCCGGCGCGCCGGCGACGGTCTCGGCACTCGACCTGAGCTCGCGGACGTACTGGTGCGCGTCGGCACCCGGGGGGATCCGGCCCGCTGCTGCGAGCCGGCCGAACCGGACGACGTGCACCGACCAGCGGCCGTCGTCCTCGCGGCGCGCGGCCACGATCTCGGGGCACCGGCTCAGGGCGGACAGCCGCTGGGTGCGCGCCGCGGCACGGATGAAGGTGGCGAGGCGGTCGCGGTGCACCCCCGCCTCCTCGAAGCGCTCATGGTCGGCGAGCGCGGTCATCCGCTGGTTGATCGCCTCGACGACCTCCTGGGGGTCGCGCAGCAGCGTGTCGCGCAGCTGGCGCACCACCGCGGCGTAGGTCGAGGCGTCGGTCGAGCCGTCGCAGGGAGACAGGCAGCGGCCCATCTCGGCGAGCACGCAGGCCGAACGGGACGGCGTGAGCGGCAGCCGCCCGCTGCACTGCCGCACCGGGAAGGTCTCGTGGAGCGCGGCCAGGCACTTCTCGGCCGTCTTCCTCGACGCGAAGGGGCCGAGGTAGTCGGCGTCGTCGTCGAGCACCGTGCGGACGAGCGAGAGCCGCGGCCAGGCCTCACGCGTGAGCTTGACGAAGTGGACCTTCTCGGGGAACCGCGAGCGACGGTTGTACTTCGGCTTGTGCTCGGCGATCAGCCGCAGCTCGCGCACCTCGGCCTCGAGCGGCGTGGCGCACTCGATCCCGGTCACCGACTCGGCCAGCCCGACCATCTCGCCCATCCGCGTGCGGGTCTCCGAGGAGGTGAAGTAGGTGCGGACGCGGGTGCGCAGATCCCTCGACGTGCCGACGTAGAGCACGCGCGAGCGCTCGTCGCGGAACAGGTAGACCCCGGGGGAGTGCGGCAGGCCCTCGGCGAGGTGGCGCTTGCGCCGCTGCGCGGTGCTGACCCGGGAGGAGAAGGTCTGGAGCTCCTCGAGGGTGTGGACGCCCAGGCCGCCGAGACGCTCCATCAGCCCGTGCAGCACGTCGACCGTGGCGCGGGCGTCGGCGAGCGCGCGGTGGTTGGGCGTGGTGCTGGAGTCGAAGAGCCTGGCCAGCGACGACAGCTTGCAGTTGGGCGCGTCGTCGCGGGTGATCACCCGCCGGGCGAGCTTGGCCGTGTCGAGCACCTCGAACTTCGGCCACGGGCGGCCCTGCTGGCGGGCGAAGTGCTGCAGGAAGCCGACGTCGAAGGGCGCGTTGTGGGCCACGAGGACGCAGCCGGCGGCGAAGTCGAGGAACGCCGGGAGCGCCGACTCGATCGGCGGCGCGTCGTGGACCATCGAGTTGCTGATGCCGGTGAGCACCGCGATGAACGCGGGGATCTCGGCGTGCGGGTTGACGAGGGTCTGGAACTCCCCGAGCACCTCGCCGCCCCTGACCTTCACCGCGCCGATCTCGGTGATCATCGAGCCGCCGGCCGCCGAACCGCCCGTGGTCTCGAGGTCGACCACGCAGAACGTCAGGTCTCGCAGCGGCCGCCCCAGCTCGTCGAAGCTGCGCTGGGCCTCCCAACGGGACCGTTCCCGGGTCGGGCGGTGGGCGGTGGTGCTCATGTGGCACGACGCTAGACGTGGGATCCGACAACGGTGGGGACGGCACGCGGACTACGCTGACCGCGCCCGACAGACCGGCCGCGCTCGACCGGTCCCGACCCATCCCGAGCCTTCCCGACCCATGAGGAGCACCCGTGCCCGAGCAGACCGCCGACCTCCGCGTGCCCGGCGACGGCGAGCGGTGGCGCTGCGCCGGGTGCGGCAACCTCACCCGCTTCGACGTGACGCGCACCCGCCGTACGACCGAGTACTGGCACTTCGACCTCGCCGGTGAGCACCAGGTCGAGGAGGAGACGGTGCGTGCCGAGTCGGTCGAGACGGTGTCCTGCCGCTGGTGCGGGCGCAGCGACGCCATCGAGGTCGTCGACCGCGCCTCCGCCGACACCGCCGGCGACCCCGCCGCCGGGTGACGAGACCCCCGTGACCGGACCCGCAGCACTGCCCGAGCGGCTGCGCCTGCGTGTGGTCGCGATGGTGTCGGCCGTCCTGCCGTCGGTCACGCCGGTGCCCCCGGCGCTGCGCAAGGTCGCGGGCTTCGCGCCCGCCCGGCGTGCCCGGCTGGGTGCCGCCGCGATCTGGTCGGCGCTGGAGGACGGCGCGTTCCGCGAGCACGCGGCCGTCCAGGTCGCCGCGTTGCCGGCCGCACCCGACGACCCGATCGACGTCGCCGCGCGAGCGTGGCTGGCCAGGGAAGAAGGGTGGGAGGCCGTCGTCGCCGACGTCGCGGACTCCCTGGATCGCGACGAGGTCCGCGACGAGCAGGTCCAGGCCGAGCACGCGCGCCTGACCGCGCAGGTGGCCGCGCTCCAGGCAGAGCTGACCTCGGTGCGGGCCGAGCACCGCGAGGAGCTCGCGCGCGCCAAGGCCGACCACACGGTGCTGCGCCGGCGCCTCGGCGAGGCCCGGGGCGTGCTGCGCGCCGCGGAGGAGGCCCGCGACGCGGCCTACGCGGCCCGCGACGAGGCCATCGCGGCCGCCGAGGGGGCGACCCGCGCCGCCGAGGCCGACGTACGACGACTGCGCGCCCAGCTCGACGAGGCGGAGTCGGGTCTGGCGGCCAGCCGCCGTGACGCCCGATCCGACCGGGACGCCGCGACGGTCCGGGCCCGGCTGCTCCTCGACGCGGTCGTCGACGCTGCCACCGGCCTGCGCCGCGAGCTGGCCCTCCCGGCCGTCACGGGCAGTCCCGGAGACGCGGTCGAGTCGGCGCTCGCAGGCGTCGCCGGCCCGCCGGCCTCGAGTGCGCCTGCCACGCCGGCGCTCCTCGAGCAGACGCTGGGGATGCCGCGCGCGCGGCTGGTCATCGATGGCTACAACGTCACCAAGGAGAGGTGGCCGACAGCGAGCCTCGAGGCCCAGCGCAGCCGGCTGGTCGCG
This sequence comes from Nocardioides sp. Z24_21, assembly GCF_058134345.1. Classification (NCBI taxonomy): domain Bacteria; kingdom Bacillati; phylum Actinomycetota; class Actinomycetes; order Propionibacteriales; family Nocardioidaceae; genus Nocardioides; species Nocardioides sp. Z24_21. The sequence goes on along the minus strand of NZ_JBYTTH010000001.1, from coordinate 133,277 downwards.
GCGTTGGGTGCGCTCGTGGCGCGGACCGGGGCGGAGACCACAGTGGTGTTCGACGCCGCTGAGTCCACGGTGCGCACGGCCATGCCGGCCCCGCGTGGCGTGAGGGTCGTCTTCAGCCCGCCGGGCGTCATCGCCGATGACGTGATCCGCCAGCTCGTCGCGGCCGAACCGCGGGGCCGCGTGGTCGTGGTGGTGACCGGCGACCGGGCGGTGGCGCGCGACGTGGCCCGCGACGGGGCGCGTGTCGTACCTCCGTCCAGCCTGACGGGTCTCCTCGGGTGAGCGGGGTGCTGAGGGCCGAGGTAGGACGGTGGCGCTGGACGATCGTGTCTGCTGCTGTCCTGCTGGCCCTGCTTGCGCAGTTCGTCCGCGTCGGCAGCGACTGGGACTGGCTCGTCGCCATGGGCGACCACGTCCGATCGACCGGACGCATCCCCGACCACGTCCCCTTCGCGGCCTCGGACACAGCCGGCTGGCACAACGTGCCGGTTCTCGCCGAGCTCGTCGCGTCGTGGGTCCAGGACCTGGGGCAACGCGGCGCTGTGGTCCTCCACCTGCTCCTCGTCGCTGGCTGCCTGTCCGTGGTGGCGACGACGGCGCGCGCCCGGGGTGCGGGCGATGGCCAGGTGGCTGTGGCGATCGCCCTGCTGTGCCTGGGTGGACTGGCCACGCTGGGCGTGGTGCGGGCCCAGACCCTGTCGCTGCTCCCGTTCGCGCTCATGCTCGCGCTCGTGACCCGACAGGCGCGACGTCCGGATCGAGGGATCTGGTGGGCCGTACCGCTCGTCGTCGTCTGGGCCAACCTCCACGGTGCCGCGCTGCTGGGCGTCTGCGTGCTCGGTGCCTACCTCGTCGTCGGCCGTCTGCCACACCGTCCTGCGGAGACGGTCGCGGTCGGTCTCGCGAGCCTGCTCGCCTTGTGCGCCACGCCCCAGCTGTGGTCGACGCCGAGCTACTACGTGGAGGTCTTCGGAAACGTCTCGGCACAGCGGGGCGAGGGGCTCTGGGCCCGCCCGAGCGTGTCGATGCCGTTCGACGTGCTCATGGTCGTCGCCGTGATCGCGCTGCTGGTCGTCTTCGCCCGCTCACCTCGTCGTCCGCTGTGGGAGTACGTCGCGTGCATCGGTCTTTGCGTGGCCACTGCGAGCGCCGCGCGGCACGGCTTCTGGCTGCTGTGCCTGCTCGCCGTCCTGGCGGCCAAGCAGGAACGGCAGGCGGGCCAGGCGCACGGCGACCATGCCCGAGCACGGGACGAGGGCCGCGTCGTGGGTGCGGCGATGGTCGCCGGGGTCCTCGCGACGGCGCTCGCGCTGCCCGTCCTGCTGATCCGCGGCGACGACGTGCTGGGCGCCGCACCGTCCCTCGTCGCCGACGTCGCGCGAGCCGCGGGGTCGGATGTCGTCCTGGCGCCCTCACCGCTGGCCGAGGCACTCGCCGTCGAGGGCGTGCAGCTGTGGGCGGTCAATCCTCTCGACGCGCTGGACCACGGCGTCCAGGCCGCCTACCTCGACTTCCTCGACGGTTCGGCGGGCGGGCACCGCGCCATCGAGGCCGCCGATGTCGTCGTCGTGCCCGATGGCTCACCCCAGGCCGAGCTGGTCGACGGCGTGCCGGGGTTCGATGCTCGACCCTGCGGTGCCGGCTGGACGTGCTTCCTGCGCCGCTGACAAGGCCCCCGACACGCCGGTGTGCCGCGGCGCCCCGCGGCGTTGTCGGTGGCCCCTGTCACCGTTCGGGACATGACGACACGGATCGATTGCGACACCTGCGTGGTGCGCGGGCTGCACTGCCACGACTGCGTGGTGACGGTGCTCCTCGGCGCGCCGCCCGAGCTGACCATCGACGACGACGAGAGGGCCGCGCTCGACGTGCTGGCCTCGGGAGGGCTGGTGCCGCCGCTGCGGCTGGTGGAGCCCGTGCCCGGCCCGGTCATCGAGTCGGCGTGAGGCTCGCACGACACGGATCCTCCCCAATCGGCCCGAAGATTGGCGACGGCTCCATGAGCGGTCTAGGGTGTGGCTGACGTCCGTGGCAGTGGGTCACCAGGCCCGCGCGGACGTCGCGCCGAGTCGTGGACCACACCCCCGCATCACCCGTGGTCCACGAGCCGGGGAACCACACTTCCCCTGGGGTGAATCCCCTGCAAGGCGTGTCGCGCGAGCGGCACGAGGAGCAGGGGTAGGCCAGTCGTGCCGAACCCGTCAGCTCACCTGGTAGGCGTACGACATCCCGAGGAGTTCCCCCGCTCGTGGCTCACACCCGCAAGCGAGTTGGTGCGACCGTTCTAGGTCTCTCCGCGATCGCTGCCATCGCCTTCGTGCCCGCGACCCCCGCGCAGGCCGACCCCGACATCGATGACGTGAAGGTTCGCGTCGACGACCTCTACCACGAGGCCGAGGCCGCCCAGGAGCGCCTGCACGACGCCCGCCTCGACCTGGCCGACCTCCGCCGCGACCTGCGCGGCCTCAAGGCCGACCAGGAGCGCCAGGACGAGCGGCTCGACGCCGTCCGCGACCAGGTCTCCGACGCGGTCGTGCGACAGCTCGAGGGCGAGGGCATCTCGACCATGGGCCAGATCGTCGTCTCCGAGGACCCGGGAGCCTTCCTCGACTCGCTCTCGACCATGTCGTCCTTCAACGACCTCCAGTCCTCGCTGCTGTCCGACTACGACACCGAGCTCCAGGCCCTGGAGATCCGCCGCGAGGCCACCAGCGACCGCACCGACGAGATCGCGGAGCTGACCGAGCAGCTGAGCGCCGAGAAGGACACCGTCGACGACAAGCTCGCCGAGGCCAAGGAGCTCCTCGCGGACCTCGAGGCCGAGGAGCGCGAGCGGATGCTCGCCTCGCGCAGCGCCACGGTGCGCACGCCCAGCTCGGTGCCCGCCTCGGGTCGTGCCGCCACGGCCGTGCAGTACGCCATGGCGCAGGTCGGCGACGCCTACGTCTACGGCGCCATGGGCGAGAACGCGTTCGACTGCAGCGGCCTGACCATGCGTGCCTGGGCGCAGGCGGGCGTGTCGCTCCCGCACTCCTCCAGCGCGCAGTTCGGCTCGGGCCCGCGGATCGCGGCGAGCGACCTGCAGCCCGGCGACCTGGTCTTCTACTACAGCCCGATCAGCCACGTCGGCATGTACATCGGCAACGGGATGATCGTCCACGCCGCCAACCCGGGCACCGGGGTCGTCGTCTCCGGCCTCCACTCGATGCCCTACGTCGGCGCGGTCCGCCCTGGCTGACACGCACCTCGCGAAGGCCGGTCGTCCACTCCTGTGGGCGGCCGGCCTTTCGCTGTGCCTGGTCGCCGCGATCGCGTTCGTCCTCGTGCGCGACGTGCGCCACGAGGTGACCCCGCCGCGGCCGGTGGGGGGGCCACGCGCGAGCCCGGCCGGCGCAGCCGCTGCCCTGGCGTCCTTCGTCGACGGCGTGGAGCAGCGCGACGCCGCCGCGCTCACGCGGCTCGCGCCCCCCGGAGTGCCTGCGGCCGAGGCCCTGCTGTCCGCCGTCGCGACCAACGCGCGGTCGCTCGTCCTCACCGAGGTCGGCGCGCGCTACGTCCGCCAGCGCGGCTCGGTGGCCGCGGACGGGTCGTGGACGGGGGTGGCCGAGCTGACGTGGCGGGTCCGGGGCTACGACGAGGCGCCGGCGCGCACCGAGGTGCTGGTGCGCTTCGCGCCCGACGGCGCACGGCTCGGCATCGCCGGGTTCGGCGGCGAGGCGGGAGGTGGCGTCCGGCTGCCCCTCTGGCTGCGCGCGAAGCTGTCGGTGACGCGCTCGCCCGGGGTCCTCGTGATGGCCGAGGGGTCCCGCGGCGAGGCCGAGGTCGTGCGTGAGCGGGCGGAGCGCGGCATCGAGGTCGTGCGCCGGGTGCTGCCCGAGTGGTCGGCTCCCGTGGTGGTCGAGGTGCCCGCCTCCGGCGCCGACCTCGACGAGGCGCTCGGCGCGGAGCCGGGCACGTACGCCGGCATCGCCGCGGTGACCGCGGCTGTGGGCGACTCGTGGGACGAGCGGGGGCCGGTGCACGTGTTCGTCAACCCCGACGTGACCGCCGGGGTGGGCCGTGGCGGCGCCCAGGCCGTGATGAGCCACGAGCTCGTCCACGTCGCCACGGATGCCGTCCGTCGTCCGGTCGAGCCGTGGCTGCTCGAGGGCTTCGCCGACTGGGTCGCGCTGCGCGGCACGCGGCTGCCCGACCGCGTGGCCCTCGGGCGGGCGATCGCGGCCGCGCGACGTGACGGCGTGCCTGGTGCGCTGCCGACGACCACGGACTTCGATGCGCGGGGGAGCGGTCTCCAGGCCCGCTACGAGGAGTCGTGGCTGGCGTGCCGGATCATCGTCGAGCGCGTGGGCGAGACGGGACTGGTCCGGATCTACGACGCTGCGGCCAGCGGCCCCCTCGATCGAGCGCTCCGGCGTGCCGGACTGAGCGAGCGCGCCCTCGATCGGTGGTGGGCGAGGAGGTTGAGCGTCCTGGCGGGGGCGTGACGTCCTGCCCGTTGCCGGGAAATGCACGAGAGGCGACCGATTCCTCGGTCGCCTCTCGCGTGGACGTGCTCACGCCGTCACGGGGCCTGTCACCACCAGTGTACCCGGGCGTACAGTCCCATGACCGGGTCGCCGAGCGTGATGACGGTGCCGATGATCGCGCCGGCGATGAGCGCGACCATGAGGCCGTACTCGACAGCGGTGGCGCCGTCGTCTCCGCGACGCGCATGTGCGTCAGGTGACGTCATCGGGGACCTCCGTCAGGGTTGTGGTGGAGCCGTGGCATCAGGAGTGATGCCACGGCCGCGACGTCTCGGTCAGAGCTTGTCGGAGATGGTCTTGAACGCGGTGTTGATCTGGCCGCCCAGGATGACGACGGTGGCGATGATCACGGCGGCGATCAGCGCGACGAGCAGACCGTACTCGACGGCGGTGGCGCCCTTCTCGTCGTTACGACGAGCGTTGAGCATGATGGTGAGGAACTGGATCATGGTGGTAACCCCTTGAAGTGTGGATGATGAGTCCGGATGTCCGAGCCCCGGTGGACCCGTCATGAAGAATCCTCGTCGTTTCCCGCACCCGCCGAATCGGGTGATCGGCCGCAGGTGGATAGTCCCTTGTGACTAGTCGCGGATGCCTCGTCGGACCACCCGCCGGCGCCTGTCGGCGCGACGTTCAGAACCGAGGCCGTGACTGCTGGTCGAGCAGGCCGATCCGCATGGCGGTGACCAGTGCCTGGGCCCGGTTGGCAGCGCCGAGCTTCTGGTAGATGTGGGTGATGTGTGTCTTGGCCGTCGACTCGCTGAGGTAGAGTCGGCCGGCGATCTCACCCGTGCCCAGACCCTCGGCGAGCAGGGCGAGCACCTCCTCCTCGCGCCCGGACAACCGGGGCGTGGACGGACCCGCCGCGCGTCTCATCATCGCCGCGCTCAATCCGGTGCACAAGAAGGTCCGTGGCGCCACGGCAGCGTGCTTGGCCGCGCTGACCACCTCGGAGGCCTTGCTGTCCTTGCCGACGAACGCCGAGGCGCCGGCCTCCATGGCAGCGAAGATCTGGTCGTCACCGGCGTGCATCGTCAGCACGACGAGGCCGGTGGAGTCGCTCGTCCTCCGGACGGCCCGCACCACGTCGAGACCGTGGCCGTCGGGCATCTGGAGGTCCGTCACGACGACGTCGGGCTGGAGGTCCACCCAGGCCGCGACGCCGTCGGCGACGCTCGCGGCCTGACCGACGACGCTCATGTCGTCGTCCCGCTCGAACGCCCGGGCGAGGCCCTGACGGATCAGCTCGTGGTCGTCAACGAGCAAGACGGTGGTGCTCATGGGCGCGCTCTCCTTCGTGAGGTGCAGGTGCGGGTGACCGCAGGGTGACGAGCGTTCCGCCGCCCGGTCGTGGCGCCACGTCGAGTGCTGCGCCGACCGCCGCGGCACGCTCGCTCATGCCCTGGAGTCCCCAGTGGCGTTCGCGAGGGCCGGCGTTGCCGACCCCGTCGTCGGCGACCTCGAGGCGGAGGTCGTTGCCGTCGGAGTCGAGGCTCACCCAGAGGTTGTCGGCCCCCGCGTGCTTGCGCGCGTTGCCGATCGCCTCCTGGGCCACCCGCAGCACCTCGGTGGCGTGACGCGGGGACAGTGGAGGCCCCGACTCGGCGAGGGACAGGTGCACCCTCAACCCCGTCGCGTCGCCCACCTCGCGGGCGTAGTCGGCCAGCGAGGCGGCCAGTCGACCGTCCGTGATCTCGTGGCGGAGGTCGAAGATCGAGAACCGGATCTCGGAGACGAGGCGGGTGATCTCCGATCGCAGCGTCGAGGCCAGCATGCGTGTCTCCGCGTGGTTGCTGACGGACTCGATCTCGTCCACCAGGAACCCCAGCCCGACGATCTCCTGGGCCACGCCGTCGTGCATCTCGCGGGCGATCCGGTTGCGCTCCTGCGAGGTGGCCAGCCCGCGGACGTCGTCGAACAGCACCGCGGTGTCGAGACGGAGGGCGAACTCGTCGGCCACCTCCAGCGCGCGCTCGTCGAGGTCGTGGGTCCACCTGGGCACCCCGACGAGCACGCAGTAGCCCAGGATCTGTTCCGCGCCGTGGAGCGGGACGACGGCCGTTCCCGGCGTACGCTCGGCATCGTCGCGGCGGATCTCGTCCGCCAGCCGCTCCGAGTCGTCGCCGCCGTTGAGCGGCCGGATGGAGTCATCGGCACCCACGACGAAGACGACGGACCGGGCGCAGCCCGTCGCTGCCCGCATCGCGGCGTCGAGCTCGATGGTCAGGGACGCGGTGTCGAGCCCGAGCGTGCCCGACTTCGCGAGCTCGTGGATGCGCGCCATCAGCTGGTGGGCTGCGGCGTGTGGCGCCTGGCGCGCGACCAGGCTCCGCGTGGAGCGCGACTGCCAGCTCGCGAGCAGCCCCACGCCGAGCCCGATCATGATCCAGGGGAATGACTGGGCCACCCGGTCGACCGAGGCGCCGCTCCCGTCTGCAGCGACTGCTGCGATGACAGCCGCGACGCCGACCAGCGACGAGTTGACCGTGGTGATCCACCCGTGTCGGACGCCTGCCACCACACAGGGGACAGAGAGGTACGGCAGCAGGCCGGGGTGACCGGTGGCAGTCGTCACGACGATGGCCACGAGGGCCGACTCGGCCACCGGGATCCACGGTGCCGACCTGGCCAGCGACCCCCATTCCAGCGCGGACGTGACGCCGGCGATGAGGCAGACGGCTGTGAGGATGGGCGCGGACTCGGTGAACCGTCCGTCCGCCAGGATCATCCCCGTCGCCAGCGCGAGGGCGAACGTCCGGAAGGCCGTCGCTGCCCGCCAGGCCCGGACCGCCGGGGCCGATGATCGACCGGGCACGGGCGAGCGACGGGCCAGTCCCATGTCAGATCTTCATGAAGGTGCCGGCGATCTGGATGCCGGCCGGCCCGATGATCACGATGAACAGGCACGGCAGGATGAACAGCACCAACGGGATCATGATGCGGACGGGAACCTGCTGGGCCTTCTCCTCTGCGCGCTGGCGACGCTTGGTGCGCATCTCCTTGCTCTGGATCCGGAGCACGCGGCCGATCGGGATGCCCAGGCTGTCGGCCTGCACCATGGCCATGCAGAACGACCTGAGGTCGGGAAGCGACGTACGCTCGCTCATGGCCTTCATGGCTGCGGCACGTCCCACACCGATCTGCATCTCCTGCAGCAACCGAGCGAACTCCTGGGCGAGCGGGCCCTGGGTGTTGCGGGCCACGCGCTCGACGGCTGCGTCGAACCCGAGACCCGCCTCGACCGAGATCGTGAGCAGGTCGAGTGCGTCGGGCAGCGAGTTGCGCATGAGCTTGACTCGCTTCTCGCCGGCGTTGTACAGCAGGATGTTGGGGAGCACGTACCCGAATCCCGCGAGCAGCGCCGTGGCGATGAGCGTGCGGTAGAACGGCATTCCCATGCCGAGGATGTAGAGGAAGCCGAGACCGCCGAAGCCCCCGAGGCCGAGAACCTTGAGGCCGATGAGCCGGTTGACGTCCCATCCCGGGGGATTGCCGGCGATGTCGAGGCGGTGCTGGAGCTTCACCGCCGTGTCTGCCCGCACGAGCCGTCGGCCGAGGTTGACGGCCCGATCGCCGAGCGGACCCAGGATCCGCTCCGCGAACGGCCGCTCGATCTCCTGCTTCAAGATCTCGGGTGACAGTTCCATCGCCTTGATCGTCGCCACCGACCTGGCCACGCCGCGGCGGTCGGCGGTGAAGGCGCCGATCACGGACAGCGAGAGCGTCATGGCCACGCACACGAGCGCGGCGCCCAGCATCAAGATCACGTCATACCTCCACTCGAGCGAGCTTGGCCATGGCCCACGACCCCATGGCGAGAAGAGCGCCCGCCGCCGCCAACAGCGCGTACCCGGGGAGGGTCGTGTAGAGCACCGAGATGTACTCCCGGTTGGCGAACATCATGAAGATGAAGAGGGCGACCGGCAGTCCCGCGAGGATGTAGCCGCTCAGGCGACCCTCGGCGCTCAGCGCGCGGACCTGTCGCCTGAGGTACTCGCGCTCACGCAGGGTGTCGGCGACGGTGTTCAGGATCTCGGCGAGGTTGCCCCCGACCTCGCGTTGGATCCGGATCGCCATGACGACCCACGAGAAGTCGTCACTGTCCATCCGCTCACCGACCGCCTCGAGGGCGTCGGTGATGTCCACGCCGAGCCGCTGCTCCACCAGCGCGCGACGCAGCTCGCCGGACATCGGCTGGCTCCCGTCACGTACCACCGTGTCGACGGCCTGCGGCAGGGACAGTCCTGCCTGCAGCCCACCCGCCATCAGCCCGAGCGTCTCCGGGAGCTGACCGCTGAAGGCCGTCAGGCGACGACCGTGTCGCCACTTCAGGTAGAACCACGGCCCGACCGCGCCGGCGACCAGGCCGAGGACCGCCAGGCCGGCACTGCCCACGAGGAAGCCGCCCATGGCGCTGGCGACGGCGATCCCGGCGTGGAGGAGGATCCACTCCGACGCCGTCAGTGCGGAGCCCGCACCCGTCAGCCGACGGCTGATCCGGGTCTCGAGGTCGGCGTTGACGACCTTGTCGGCGACCGCGATCGCGGACTGGCGCAGGGAGGCCGTCTCGGTGAGCGCCTTCTTCCTGCGTCGCTTCGACCCCGGCTGGGCATCGGCCGCGGCGAAGTACGCGTCGAGCCGGGACTCGGCGGTCGTGGGGCCGCGCGGACCCGTCAGGGCGACGACCAGGACGCCGCCGAGACCGAGGAAGATCGCGAGCGCGCCCATCAGCATGGCCGGGGTGCTGACCAGTGCCTTGCCCGTCTCCACGACATCGGGCACGTCGATCGCCGAGGTGCCGAGGGAGACGAGGGCCGAGTCGGCGAACGTCTGGTCGCCGTTGGTGACGGTGACGTCGATCGTGGCCTCAGCGCCGACCCCCTCGGGGGGTTCGAAGGTGACCACGAGCTGGTGCGCCAGGGCGTCGCCCTGGTCGGCGAGCACCGCGCTGAGCGCGTCGGGATCGGCCGGGATGACGCGACCGCCCGTGTTGTCGGCGAGGGTGCTGACCTGCTTGGCCTGGGTGGCGCTCTGGAGCGCGACCACGTCGACGACCACGCCGGCGTCCACTGCGCCGCCCGACGCGACGTCGAGCGTCGTCACGCTGTTGGTGTCGGCCCCGTCGGAGAGCACGAGCAGCGACCGCGCGCCGTCGTCGCCGAGCAGCTCCCGCGCGGCGTCGATGGCGTCGTAGACGCTGGTCCCCTTCGTGAGCTTGGCGCCCTCGACAGCGGCCAGCACCACCGCCCTGTCGTCGGAGGGCGCGATCCGGTCCTTGACCTTGCCCGCGAAGGTCACCAGACCGACCGCGATCTCGGGCGGGGTCGCCTCCAGGTATGCGTTGACCGCTGCGACAGCCGCGTCGTACTTGTCGCCCTTCTGCATGCTCGCGCTCGTGTCCACCACGAGGACCGTGGAGCGCTGGATGCCGCCCGTGGCGGCCGTCTTGACGCTCGCCTGCACCGGGTTGCCGTCCACGACCACCGAGAGGGTGTCACCGTCGACGACGCTGCCCTCGGGAAGGCCGTCCGCCGACATCAGCATGGAGACCAGCCCGGGCCCGGACTCCACGTGGTCGATGTTGATCTCGTTGGTCGCGTGGGCCGGCAGGGCGCTGCCCAGCGCGACGAACGACCCGGCGAGCAGCGCGGAGATGCCCCGCGCGAGCGATCGCCTCATGTCCGCGCGCCCGTCATGAAGACCGACGGGTCCACCCGGACGCCGTGGTCCTGGAGGCGCTCGAGGAAGCGTGGTCGGAGGCCGGTGGAGACCAGCTGCCCGCGGAACTTCCCGTCCTCGTCGACGCCTGCGTTGTAGTCGAAGAGGAACACGTCCTGGGTGGTGATGATGTCACCCTCCATGCCCACGATCTCCGTGATCGCCGTGATCCGGCGGGTGCCGTCCTTGAGCCTGGTCTGCTGGATGATGAGGTCGACCGCGCTCGACACCTGCTCGCGGATCGCGCGGACCGGGAGGTCCATGCCGGCCATCAGCACCATCGTCTCGAGGCGGGCCAGGGCGTCGCGCGGCGTGTTGGCGTGAAGGGTCGAGATCGACCCGTCGTGGCCGGTGTTCATGGCCTGGAGCATGTCGAGCGCGGCGGCGTCACGGATCTCACCCACGACGATGCGGTCGGGCCGCATGCGCAGGGAGTTCTTGACCAGGTCGCGGATCAGGACCGCGCCCTTGCCCTCGATGTTGGGAGGCCGCGACTCGAGGCGGAGCACGTGGTCCTGCCCGAGTCGGAGCTCGGCGGCGTCCTCGATGGTGACGATCCGCTCGTCCTCGGGGATGAAGGACGACAGCACGTTGAGGGTGGTCGTCTTGCCCGCGCCCGTGCCTCCGGACACCAGCATGTTGAGCCGTCCCCGGACGCAGGCCTCCAACAGGCTCGCAGCGGCGCGGCTCAGGCTGCCGAAGCGGATCAGGTCCTCGACCGTGAAGGGGTCCTCGGAGAACTTGCGGATGGTGAGCTTCGAACCGTCCAGCGCGAGCGGGGGGATGATGGCGTTGACACGGCTGCCGTCCGGCAGTCGCGCGTCCACCATGGGGCTGGTCTCGTCGACCCGGCGGCCGATCTTGCTGACGATCTTGTCGATCGTGCGGCGCAGGTGGGCCTCGTCGGAGAACGACGTGTCCACCTTGACGAGCTTGCCGCCACGCTCGACGTAGATCGAGTCGTAGGCGTTGACCATGACCTCGGACAGGGTGGAGTCCCGCAGGAGGGGCTCGATGGGCCCGTAGCCGAGGATGTCGTCGGCGATCTCCTGCGACACCCGGGTCCGGTCGGTCGAGGACATCGGGCGCTCGGTCTCGCCGATGGCCTTCTGCAGCGCGATCCGCACCTGCTGCTCGAGCTCGCTGTGCGTCATGTGGACGTCGTAGAGCTTGGGTCCCAGGGCTTCGACCAGCTGGGCGTGCACGACTCGCTTGACATCGAGGAACGGGTCCACCCCGGTTGCCTTCGGGCGCGCTGCCGAGACGGGAGCCCCGGGCACCTTCGCCGGTTCGGCCGGTGCGATCCCGGCGGGGGGCGTGACGGTGGGCGCGTGGGGGGCGTCGGAGCGGGAGCGGGCGGCAGCCAGCCGGTCGGTGAGGCTCACGTCAGGCCTTCCTCAGTCGGAGACGGCCGGCGGGCCTTCGGCCGGCGGCGGTGGTCTGGGCGGGGACCTTCGGGGCCAGGGTGGCCGCGAGGGAGGCGGCGAGCGCCTTGAAGGCCTTGCTGTTGGGGTGGTTGGGGTGCGCACGAACGATCGCCTCGCCGCGATTGACGCACGCCAGCACCTCGCGGCTCGACTCAAGGGAGTGGTCGGCCTTGAGCTTCACCGTCGACTCGAACTCGTCGACGCTCAGCCCGACCTTCGCGTCGGCGCGGTTGAGGACGAGCGTCCACGAGCTGCGCTCGAAGTTGAGCAGGTCGAGCGTGCCGGTGGCCAGCTTGAGCCCCTTGAGCGAGGGGATGTCCAGCGTGGCGACGAGCACGATCGTCGCCGAGCGGTCGAGGGCGGCGAGCGCGAGGTCGTCGAAGGAGCCGGACGTGTCGACGACGACGAAGTCGAACATCGCCTGCAATGCCTCCAGCAGCTTGCCGACGTCCTCGCTGGTCGCCTTGTCGGCGGCGTCGAGGTGCACGGGTGCGGCGATGATCGACAGTCCGGGGGAGTGGGGGGTCACCAAGGACTCGACGGCCGACGCGTCGATGTCGCCGCTGAAGGCGATCAGGTCGCCCACGGTGCGGACCGGGGTGGCCTGGAGCATGATCGCGACGTCCCCGTTGTTGACGTCGAGGTCGACGATGCAGACGTCGTGGCCGAGGTCGGCGAGCGCGGCCCCGGTGTTGGTGGCGACGAGGCTCTTGCCGACGCCGCCCTTCGTCGAGAAGACGGTGACCACCTTGCCGCGAGGGGCGTTCTCGGCCTCGGTCGCCGCGGCGGCCGCTGCCTGGGCGGACTGCACGGCGTTCTGTGTCGCCGCCTGCACCTCACCCTCCAGCGTCTGGGCGATCGCCGAGGCCACGTTGCGGGCACGCTGCACGGCCGTGGTGATGCCGGCGAGGTCCTTGGCGGCCACCACCTCTCGCATGCCCGAGCGGAGTGCCAGCGACAGGGCGGTGCTGTCCACCTCGTGACGCAGGAAGATCACGCCGAGGTCCGGACGGTGGACCCGCGCCCACTGGGCGAGCGTCGAGGCGTCCTCGGGGGTGATGGAGGGACCGATGACGACGGCGAACTCCGTCGGGGAGGTCCGAATGTGATCGCCGAGCTCTTCCATCGTGCCGAAGGCCTGGGACCCGTGCAGCATCGCCTGGAGCAGGGCGAGGTGCCCTCGGTCGGACTCGACGATCGCGGTCACGACGCCGTCCGGAAGATCTCGGGCATCAGGTCGGCGGCACTCACGCCCGGTCCGTCGTCGACCTTCGAGTCCTCTGAGAGGAGTGCGAAGGAGATCTCGGCGTTGCGGGCGGCGAAGATGACCTTCTCTGCCTGCTTCTGGTCCACCGCGAGGGTGAGGATGGCCCTCGGCACCTCCTCGACGATCTGCTCGCCCTCGTCGGTGGTGGTGGTCTTGGCGGAGATGCTCGACGTGCCGACGCCGATGACCTGCACCTTGGGAAGCAGCAGACGGGTGTAGGGAGGGAGGCTCTGCTCCGAGCCGTCGGGAAGCCGGCGGATGGGGTCGGCTGAGAGGAAGATCGCGACGTCCGACCCCGGGTTGACGAAGCCGGCGACACGGGCGGGGTCGCTCAGCTCCACCGAGATGGCGACCTTGTCGTCTGGGATGATGAGTCCCTCCGTGTTGCTGAGGGTGCCGAACTTGGGGGCGATCACCTGCTCGCCTGCGTAGATGGTGCCGAGTGACACGAGGTCTGCGATGGACCCGGTCGAGGACAGCGCGCCGTCGACCACGTCGTCACGGCGCACCTGCCGCTTGGCGAACTTCCCTGCGTCCATCGCGGCGGCCACGGACTCACCGGGCTCGATGGTGTCGGTGGCGGCGAGCACCTCGACCAGCTCCTGGCCCGCGACGGCGCGCTTGTCGATGCCCTGGACGTAGAGCACGATCAGCGCGGTGCCGACCAGCGCGATGACGAGCGCGACTGCGAGTAGGACAGAGCGGCGAGCCATGGAGTCTTCCTTCGGGTGGGGGTGTCCGTACGAGGTCAGGCGACCGGGGTCGGGGACGACGGCGTACGGGCAGGATGCTGCCGACCTGCGCGAGACCTGAGGCTGTGTGCGGACACGCGCGTGCACCCCTCTCGCAGGTCGTCGGGGGTCCCGGATGATCCCCAGCGACAGGAATCTAGGGGTCTGCGATCGGTGGGCGCGGGCTAAACCTGGCAAACCACCCGATCATTGCCTCGGCATGGCCCGAAGTGACTAGTCCGACCTAGTCACGGCTGATCCCGCGGACGGCCTCAGCCGAGGTAGAGCGCCTCGATCTCGTCGCGGGTCTCGCGCATCACCACGCGCCGCTTGAGCTTGAGGCTGGGGGTGAGCTGGCCGCCCTCCTCGGTCCACTCATCGGTGAGGATGGTGAACTTGCGGATCGACTCCGCCTTCGACACCGACTTGTTGGCCTCGTCGACGGCCTCCTGCACCGCCGCGACCAGGTCCGGGTCGTCCACGAGGGCGCTGAGGTCGGGCACCTTGCCGTGCTGCTCCGCCCAGGCCGGGAAGGTCTCGCGGTCGATGGTGACGAGCGCACCGATGAAGGGCTGGCCGTCGCCCACGACCAGGCACTGGTCGATGAGCGCGTGCGACCGCAGCCGGTCCTCGAGCACGGCGGGGGCGACGTTCTTGCCGCCGGCCGTGACGATGATCTCCTTCTTGCGGCCGGTGATGCGCACGAAGCCCTCGTCGTCGACCTCGCCGACGTCGCCGGTGTGGAACCAGCCGTCGCGGTCGATCGCCTCGGCCGTGGCCTCCTCGTCGCCCCAGTAGCCGGCGAAGACCTGCCCGCCGCGGAAGAGCAGCTCGCCGTCGTCGGCCACGCGCACGCTGGTGCCGGGGAACGGACGTCCCACGGTGCCGATCTTCGTGGCCTCGGGCAGGTTGACCGACAGGGCGGCCGTCGTCTCGGTCAGGCCGTAGCCCTCGAGCACCGGGACGCCGATGCCGCGGTAGAAGTGGCCGAGCCGGTCACCCAGCGGTGCGCCTCCGGAGATGGCGTGGCGGCAGCTGCCCCCCAGCGCCTGCCGCAGCTTGGCGTAGACGAGCCGGTCGAAGAGCGCGTGCTGGATGCGCAGGCGGGCGGGCACCCGCGTGCCGTCGGAGGCGCGCGACCACGCGATCGCGACGTCCGCCGCGCGGTCGAAGATCTTCCCCCGGCCGTCGGCGGTCGCCCGCTGCGAGGCGCTGTTGAAGACCTTCTCGAACACCCTGGGCACGGCCAGGATGAAGGTGGGCCTGAACTCGCCGAGGTCGGCCACCAGGTTCTTGATGTCGCAGCTGTGGCCCATCTTGGCCCGGCTCTTCACGCAGCCCACCTGGATGATGCGCGCGAAGACGTGGGCCAGCGGCAGGAACAGCAGGGTCGAGGCGCCCTCGGTGTCGAAGAGCTCCGCGAGCTCGTCGACGGCCACACCGAGCTCGAACATGAAGTTGCCGTGGGTGAGCATGCAGCCCTTGGGCTTGCCGGTCGTGCCACTGGTGTAGATGAGGGTGGCCAGGTCGAGCGGCGTCGCCGACGTGCGCCGTTGCTCCAGCACCTCGTCGGAGATGTCGGAGCCGAGCCGGCGCAGCACGTCGACGGCGTTGTCCTGCAGCGACCACACGTGCTGCAGCTCGGCCAGGTCGTTGGACCCGCGTGCCTCGCGCACCCGGGCGAGGTGGTCGGAGCCCTCCGCGACGACGGCCCGGGTGCCGGAGTCCTGGAGGATCCACCCGATCTGCTCGGCCGAGGACGTCTCGTAGATGGGCACCGTCACGGCGCCGGCGAACCAGATGGCGTAGTCGAGGAGGGTCCACTCGTAGCGGGTCTTGGACAGCAGGGCGACCCGGTCGCCGACCTCCACGCCTGCGGCGACGAGCCCCTTGGCCACCGCGCGGACGTCGTCGTGGAACTCGGCCGCGGTGACGTCGACCCAGCCGCCGTCCTCGGTCGGGCGGCTGAACACGGCCGTCTCGGCGAAGTCGCGCGCGTTGGTCACGACGTCGTCGGTGAGGTTCCCCGTGGTGGGGATCGCGATGGAGAGCGGCGTGGAGTACTCACGCACGGTGGAACCTCCTGGAGATGGTGGACTGCGATCCGCAGGCTATCCCGCGGACTTCCGCCGGCCGCAGGCCCGGTGGCACCGGGCCGGAACGGGCGCGGCGGTGGGCTAGGCTCCGGCCATGGCCGAACAGACCTCCTCGTCGATCGTCGTCGACGCTCCTCCGGCCGAGGTGATGGCCGTCATCGCCGACTTCGAGGCCTACCCCGAGTGGGCCAAGGGGGTGCAGAAGGCCGAGGTCACGGTCCCCGGGACGGGCGACCGCGCCGAGCAGGTCTACTTCGCGCTCGACGTCTCCCCGATCAAGGACGAGTACACCCTCGCCTATGACTGGGACGGTGACCGGGAGGTCACCTGGACCCTCGTCGAGGGCAACATGCTGAAGGCGCTCGACGGCGCCTACACGCTCGTCGACCGTGGCGACGGCAGCACCGAGGTCACCTACCGGCTCGCCCTCGACGTGAGCATCCCGCTCATCGGCATGCTCAAGCGCAAGGGCGAGAAGATCCTCATCGACGCCGCGCTGAAGGGCCTCAAGAAGCGCGTCGAGTCGCTCTGACACGCGGTCCGGGCATGCGGATCCTGCTGTTCACCGGCAAGGGCGGCGTCGGCAAGTCGACGCTGGCCGCCGCCACGGCGTGCGCAGCGGCGGCCGCCGGCCACCGGACCCTGGTGCTGTCGACCGATGCCGCCCACTCGCTGGCCGACGCGCTGGACGTCGCGGCCTCGTCCGAGCCGACCGAGGCCGCGGACAACCTGTGGGTCCAGCACGTCGACGCCCAGGAACGGTTCGACCGGTCCTGGTCCGACATCCAGGGCTACCTCCTCAGCGTGCTCGACGTGGCCGGGGTGGACCATGTCGCCGCCGAGGAGCTCACCGTCATCCCCGGCGCCGAGGAGGTGCTGGCCCTGCTCGAGGTGCGCGCGCAGGCGAGGTCGGGGCAGTGGGACGTCCTCGTGGTGGACTGCGCGCCGACGGCCGAGACCCTGCGCCTGCTCGCCCTCCCCGAGGCGCTCGGGTGGTACATGGGACGCGTCCTGCCCGCCCAGCGCCGCGTGGTGAAGGCGCTCAAGCCGGTCCTGACCAGGGCGGCCGGCGTGCCGATGCCGGAGGACTCGGTCTTCGACGCCATCGAACGGCTCCACGCCGACCTCGACGACGTACGCACCGTGCTCACCGGGCCCGAGACATCCGTGCGGCTGGTCCTGACGCCCGAGTCGGTCGTGCTGGCCGAGGCGCGTCGGGCCTACACGTTCCTCACGCTCTTCGGCTACAGCGTCGACACGGCGATCGTCAACCGGGTGTTCCCCGAGGAGGGGGCCGACGAGTGGCGCCGTACCTGGGTCGAGGCGCAGCGTCGTCGGCTCGAGGACGCGGCCGACTCCTTCGCCGGCCTCGACGTGCGCCGATCGGTCTACCGGGCCACGGAGCCCGTGGGCCGCGACGAGCTCCTCGAGGTCGCGGCGTCGGTGTACGACGGCTCCGACCCGCTGGGACACGGCACCTCCGCGCCGGCGATGTCGGTGCGCACCACGCCCGGTGCCGTCGTCGTGTCGCTCCCGCTGCCGCTCGCCGCCCAGGACGACGTGGGGCTGGTCCGCAAGGGCGACGAGCTGATCGTCTCGGTGGCCTCCTACCGCCGGCTCCTGACGCTGCCGACCGGGCTCGCGCGCCATCGCGTCTCCGGGGCCCGGGTGCGCGACGGCGAGCTGCAGGTCCGGTTCACCGCCCCGGTCGACGGTGCGGCCCGCGCGGCCGACGCCCACCCCGACGCCCACCCCGACGCCCACCCCGACGCCCACCCCGACGCCCACCCCGACGCCCACTCCGACGCCGACCCTGACGACGTGCCCGAGGAGGCCTCGTGACCGACGCAGACCCGCACGCCGACCGGCACACGGATCCGCACGCCGACCCGCACCCCGATCCGCACGCCGATCTGCACGCCCTGGGATCGCTGGGGGAGGAGGCGACCAGGTTGCTCGGCGCCCTCTCCGGCTGGGCCCGCGAGCACGCGGACGAGGCCGGCGACGGGCTGACCGGCCTGGCGTCGCACCTCGCGGCGTCCGCCCACGACCTCGACGACCACCTCGCGACCGGTTCGGCCGAGTGCACGGTGTGTCCCGTGTGCCGGATGGTGGCCGTGGTGCGCCAGACCAGTCCCGAGGTGAGTGCCCACCTCGGCGCCGCGGCGGCGTCGCTCGCGCAGGCGTTCTCCGCTGTCATGGCGACGCGGGGTCCCCGGACGCCCCGCCGGGAGGACGACCCCGACGTCGAGCACATCGACCTCGACGACGAGTGGCCCGAGGACCCGTGAGCGGCCGGGGGCCGGGCGTGGTGGTCGGGGTCGACATCGGCGGCACCAAGGTCCTGGCCGGTGTGGTCGACGCCGAGGGCCGGGTCACCCGCACGGCGCGGCGCACGACCCCGGGCCGCCGGGTGGTGACCAGCCGCGTCGAGGACGCGCTGGTCGAGGCCGTCGTCGAGGCCGCGGCCGGGGCGCCACTCGCCGGCGTGGGCGTGGCCGCCGCGGGACTCGTGGACCGGGCGGGGGAGCGGGTGATGTTCGCGCCGCACCTGCCGTGGCAGGGCGAGCCGCTGCGCGAGCTGCTCGCCGACCGCCTCGGGTGTGCCGTCCTGCTCGACAACGACGCCAACTGCGCCGCGCGGGCGGAGGCGACCCACGGCGCCGCGCGGGGGGCAGGGTCGGCGTTGATGATCACGATGGGCACCGGGATCGGTGGCGCCGTGCTCCTCGACGGTCGCGTCGTGCGGGGCGCCAACGGCATGGCGGGCGAGTTCGGGCACATGCAGGTCGTCCCGGACGGCCTGACGTGCGAGTGCGGGCGGCGGGGTTGCTGGGAGCAGTACTCGTCCGGCAACGCGCTCGTCCGTCACGCCCGCGCCGCGCTGGCGGCGGGGCAGCCGTCGGTGCTGCACGAGACCGCCGACGGCGACCTCGACCGGGTGAGCGGACCGATGGTGACGGCGGCGGCCGGCAGCGGCGACCCGGTGGCGGCGCAGGCGTTCGCCTCCGTGGGCGACTGGCTCGGGGTCGGCACGGCCAACCTCGTCGCGGCGCTGGACCCCGAGGTCGTGATGGTCGGCGGTGGACTGTCCGCCGCCGGCGACCTGCTGCTGGAGCCGGCGCGCGCGGCGCTGCGACGCTCGCTCGTCGGCGGCGCCCACCGCCGGACCCCGGACGTCCTCGCTGCCCGGCTGGGCCCGCAGGCGGGCATGATCGGGGCGGCCCTGCTGGTGTCGGCGGCTCACGCCCAGCGGTAGTCGGGCACCAGCTCCAGTGCGAGCTGCTCGAGGAACAGGGCGACGTCGGTCACGATGCCGCGCCCCGGGTTGGCCCCCCGGTCGGTGAGCCGGCTGACCGTGGCGGGGTCGCTGTCGACACACACCAGGGGCACGGTGGCGGGCAGGAGGCTGCCCGTGGCGGAGGCGAGGAGCCGCGTCGCCAGCATCATGCAGTGGCCTGCGCCGCGGACCTCCGCGCGCATCGCCCGCTGTCCCTCGACCACGTCGGTGTAGGCCTCGGGCATGGGCCCGTCGTCGCGGACCGAGGCGACGAGCACGAACCGCTTGTCGTGCGTGACGAGCGCGTGCATCAGCCCGCTCGTCAGCACCCCGTCACGGACGGCCTGCGCGATCGAGCCTGCCTTGCGGATCGTGTTGACGGCCCGCACCCGGTGCTCGTGGCCGTGCTCGTAGCCGCGCACGCCACGGATGCCCGGCCCGTGGAGCGCCGCCTCGACGTCGTGGGCCGCGACGGCGTTGCCCGCGAAGAGCACGTCGACCCAACCGTCTCGGACCAGCGCCACGAGTGCGGGCACGGCTCCGGCGTGCACGACCCCCGGGCCGGCCACCCAGATCAGGGGCTTGCCGTCCGAGCGCGCCTCGCGCATCCCGTCGGCGACCTGCCGCACGAAGATCGCCTGCGGCCGGTCGGGCACGTCGCCCTCGGCGGAGCCGCTCGCGGACGGTGCCACGCGGCGACCCGGCACGCTCACCTGGATGCCGGTGGCGCCCGTCACGACGCGCATGCCACGCACGACGTCGGGCATCGGGATCGTGCGGACGCGGTGGTCGCCGTACGGCGTCGTCTCGACGACCAGGCCACAGTCCATCTCGGGGGCCTCGACGTCATGCCAGCGCCCGTCCAGCCGGACACGGGTGGGGAGGCTGGTCGTGGCGTAGAACCCGTCGGGCAGGACCCCGTCGTGGGCTGCGGCCACCAGCGTCGCGTCGCCGTGGAGCACCTGGTTGACCCCGCGGGTCTGCAGCCGCATGAGGAGGCGCTGCAGGGAGTCGTCGTCGGGGGCCTCGACGGTGAGGCGGGCGCAGCTCGGGTCGTGCGCGTCGTGACCGACGTCGAACTCCTCGATGACGTAGTCGCCGCCGTACTCCCGGATGTCGTCGAGGACGCGCGACAGGATGCCGCTGTCCATCAGGTGACCCGTGATCTCGACCGTCTCGCGCGCCCCCACGCGCGAGACCCTACGCCCCGCGGATCGTGACCGGCGCTCAAACGCGCGAGCCGTCGTCCCAGGGATCGCGCGGAGCCTTCGGCATGTCGAGGACGAGGTAGACGAACCCGCCGACGAACCAGCCGACGAGCGCCCAGCCGACCAGGGGAGCGACGTAGAAGGAGAACAGGCCGATGACGAGGGCGACGACCGGTGAGACGAACACCCCGGCCCAGGCGAGTCCCCGCTGCCAGGTGCGCGGGACGGGGAAGGGCGGCGCGGGAGGGGGCTTGAACTGCTCGGCCCGGGCGATCGCCTGCTCGCGACGCTCGACCTCGTCGACGTCGCGCAGGTGCTCGGGCAGCTCGTCCGACAGCTCGTCCGACGGGGGCACCGTGGGGTCGTCAGCCGAGGCACCCGCCGCGTCGTCGCTCGGCTCCTCGACCCGGTCGGTGGGAGGCGCGTCGGCGCTGGGCGAGGAGCGCGCCTGGTCGTCGAGGACGGCGCGCTCGCCGTAGTGGGCGACGATCTCGCGCCACGCGAGCTCGGTGCGGCTCTCGTCCTCCGGGCGACTCACACGGTCCACGGTAGCGGGGGACTGGTTCCACGTCGCGGGGTCGCTCGGGGACCCTCCGCCGGACGACCGGTGCGGCGCTCCGACGCGTCCGGGGTGCGGCCGTGCCGGGCTGGTGCACACTGTGCGCGTGAAGCTCCCCCTCCCGGGCACCCGGGCCCCGCTCCTCGACCCCGAGCGGGTCGCGCCGATGTCGACGCCTGCGCGGCCCGAGCTGACGGGCGGACGGCGCATCGGCGTGCTCGTGCAGCACGGCTTCACCGGCAACCCCGTCTCGATGCGACCGTGGGCCGAGGACCTCGCGGCACGCGGCTACGCCGTCGAGATGCCGCTGCTCCCCGGTCACGGCACCCGCTGGCAGGACCTCAACAAGGTCACCTGGGCCGACTGGGTCGCGACCGTCGAGGGCGCCCTCGACAAGCTGTCGTCGGAGAACGACGCCGTGGTGGCCGTCGGGCTCTCCATGGGCGGTGCGCTGTGCCTGCGACTCGCCGCCGACCACGGTGAGGACCTCGCCGGGATCGTCGTCGTCAACCCCGCGGTCGACACGCTGCGCAAGGACGTCAAGCTGCTGCCCCTGCTCAAGCACGTCCTCCCGGGGATGCCGGGCATCGCCAACGACATCAAGAAGCCGGGCGCCGACGAGCACGGCTACCCGACCACGCCGCTGAGGGCGGCCGCGTCGATGTTCGCCGGCTACGCCGACCTGCGCCGCGACCTGCCCAGGATCGCCGTCCCGGTGCTGTTCTTCCGCTCGGCCGAGGACCACGTGGTCGACATCGCGAGCTCGCGCGCCCTGCACGCGGGCCTGTCGTCCACCGACTTCGAGGAGCGGGTGCTGGAGGACAGCTACCACGTCGCCACCCTCGACCACGACGCCCCGCGGATCTTCGCCGAGTCCGCCGAGTTCATCGAGCGGGTCACCGCCCAGCAGCAGGGATAGTCTCGGACAGTGCTCTATTGGTTCCTGAAGTGGATCGCCCTCGGGCCGGTCCTGCGACTCGTCTTCCGGCCCAAGGTCTACGGGGTGGACAACGTGCCCGAGGTGGGTCCGGCGATCATCGCGAGCAACCACCTCTCCTACGCCGACTGGCTGTTCATGCCGCTCACGCTCAACCGTCGCGTGACCTTCGTGGCCAAGGCGGAGTACTTCACCAGCCCTGGCATCAAGGGCTGGTTCCAGAAGAAGTTCTTCACCGGCGCCGGACAGGTCCCGATCGACCGATCCGGCGCCAACGCCGCCGAGGGCGCGATGAAGTCGGCGATGCGGATCCTCGCCGCGGGCGACCTCTTCGGCATCTACCCCGAGGGCACCCGGTCCCACGACGGCAGGCTCTACCGCGGCAAGACCGGGGTGGCCCGGCTCGCCCTGGAGAGCGGCGCCCCGGTCATCCCGTGCGCGGTGGTCGGCACCGACGTCGTTGCGCCCACGGGCAAGGTCTATGGCACCTGGACGCGCCCGGTCGTGCGCTTCGGCGCGCCCCTCGACTTCTCCCGCTACGCGGGCATGGAGAACGACCGCTACATCCTGCGCTCGATCACCGACGAGATCATGTACGAGATCATGCGGCTCTCCGGCCAGGAGTACGTCGACCTCTACGCGAGCAAGGCCAAGGAGCTCGACAAGGAGAGGGCCAAGCAGGCCGACCGCGAGAAGGCCGAGCGGGAGAAGGCGGCGCGCGAGCAGTCGGACGACGGGCCCGGGCAGCCCGATCGGAAGGCGTCCTGAGCCTCCTGCGGCGCCCGCTGCCGGTGCACCCGCGGGCCGACTCCGCCCTCGCCGTCGAGGACCGCCTCTACTCGGCGCTCGCGCTCGTGCGGGTGGTCGTCACCGTCAACATGGTCGGCCTCAACGCCTACCGCCGCGACAGCTTCGCCCACCCCGACGTCGCCCTCGCCGTCGTGCTGGGCCTCGTCGTGTGGACGGGTGTCGCGATCTGGCTCTACGGCCGTCCCGCCACCCGTACGCCGGCCCTGCTGGTGGCCGACCTGCTGATCGCCGTCGCGGCCATCGCGGTCACGCCGTGGCTGAAGTCGGAGGGCTTCCTCGCGACCCTGCCGGGCTTCTGGGTGATGGGCGCCCTGCTGGCGTGGGCGATCCACTGGCACTGGAAGGGCGGCCTCGTGGCCGCCGTCGTGCTGTCGGTGGCGGACCTGCTGCCCCGTCAGGTGGTCGACCAGGGCAACTACGGCAACGTCTTCCTGGTCGTCATCGGCGGCCCGATCGTGGGCTACCTGTGCGAGTCGCTCCAGCGCATGGCGCGCGAGCGCGACGAGGCCGAGCGGGCGGCGGCAGCCGCGGAGGAACGCACGCGCCTGGCTCGCGCCGTCCACGACGGCGTCCTGCAGGTGCTGGCGATGGTGCAGCGGCAGGGGGCGGCCAGCGGCGGACAGTGGGCCGAGCTCGGCCGGCTCGCGGGCGAGCAGGAGCGCGGCCTGCGCTCGCTCATCCGGCAGCAGGACACCGTGCCGGCGGGGGCCGGGGACCTGGTCGACCTCGCCGGCGCGCTGGAGGCCATGGCCACCGCGCACCCGGTGCGGGTCGAGGTCGCCACCCCCGGTGGCGCCGTGCCGGTCGACGCCCACGTGGTGGCCGAGACCGTGGCGGCGGTCAAGGCGTGCCTCGACAACGTGCTCGCCCACGTCGGCCCCGACGCCACCGCGTGGGTCCTGGCCGAGGCCGGGACGGGAGCGATCACGATCTCGGTGCGCGACGACGGTCCCGGGATCGCTCCCGGTCGGCTCCACCAGGCGGAGGCCGAGGGGCGCCTGGGCGTGGCGTCGTCGATCCGCGGGCGCGTCGAGGCGCTCGGCGGCACCGCGACCGTGCAGAGCGGAGAGTGGGGCACCGCGTGGGAGCTGGCGGTGCCGCTAGCGTGAGGCGGGTGACGATCCACGCCGGCCACCCGTTCCCCACCCCGGACGACCCCGTACGCCGCCTGCGCGGGCGCCTCGGTGGGTCCGTCTCGCTGTGGACGGCCGGGGACGACGCGGAGCGGGCCGGCCTGACGGTGACGTCGTGGCTCGTGGCGGGCGGCGAGCCCGGCCGGGTGGTGGCGCTGCTCGACCCGGACGCCGACCTCACCGAGCTGCTGCTCGAGTCGGGACGGGGCGTCGTGCAGCTGCTGTCGTGGGACGACCGCGGCCTCGCCGACGCCTTCGCCGGCACCGCCCCCGCGCCCGGCGGGCCGTGGCGGATGGCCGACTGGGTCGACACCTCCCACGGGCCGCGCCTGGCGCGGGCCGGCACCTGGGCCCTGGTCAGCGTCGAGACCCGGGCGGAGGCCGGGTGGTCGCGGCTGGTGACCTGCACCCTCGACGAGGTGGTGGTCGGCGACGACGACGAGCCCCTGGCGCACCGCCGCGGTCGCTACGTCCCGCCCGGCGCCTGACTGGTCTAGTCTCCTGCCCAGCTCTCGGAGGGGGGACGCATGGTCAGGGTGATGGTGGTCGACGACCACCCCATGTGGCGCGACGCGGTCGAGCGGGATCTGCAGGCGGCCGGGCACGAGGTCGTGGCGGTGGCCGCCAACGGGCGTGAGGCGATGGCCCGGTTTCCCGCGGCGGCGCCGCAGGTGGTGGTCCTCGACCTCCAGCTGCCCGACCACAGCGGGGTGCAGGTCACCGGCATGATGCTCGAGCACGACCCCGCGGCCCGCGTGCTGATCCTCTCCGCCAGCGGTGAGCAGGCCGACGTCCTCGACGCCGTCAAGGCCGGTGCCACCGGCTACCTGGTCAAGTCGGCCTCCAGCGCCGAGCTCATCGACGCGGTGGCCCGGGTCGCCGAGGGCGACACGGTGTTCACCCCCGGACTGGCCGGGCTGGTGCTGGGGGAGTTCCGCCGCATCGCCGACGGCCCCGCCGACGACCCGCGTGACCAGCTGACCGAGCGGGAGACCGAGATCCTCAAGATGGTCGCCACCGGCATGAGCTACAAGCAGATCGCCGGGCGCCTGGTGATCTCGCACCGCACCGTGCAGAACCATGTGCACAACACCCTGCGCAAGCTGCAGATGAACAACCGGGTGCAGCTGACCCGGTGGGCCATCGAGAACGGGCTCGACGAGTCCTGATCGCGCCGCTCAGGACGGGATCGTCACCACGGCGAGCACCCGGTCGACGGGGTCGTCCCCGGTGAGCTCGACGCGCCACTGGTCCGTGCCGCCCGACACCCCGCCCGAGGTGCCGCACGGCGTGGGCCGGCGGTCGGGCGCGGCACACGCCAGCGACAGCACCTCCTGCGACCGCACCACCCGCACGTCGCGCGCCTGGGTCGCGGTGACGTCGAGCGACGTCGTGGTCGCGAGCCCGCGGCCGTCGGCCGACGAGCTCCGCTCGACCGCACCCGTGAGCCGGTAGCGCACCTGGATGCGCGTCGCCTCGGCGAAGGAGTACGACGACCCGCCCGCGGGCACGACGCGCGGCCCGGCTGCGGTGCGACCGTCGGCGACGACCTCCACGTCGGCCGCCGCGATCTGGACGGCCCCGTCGAGGTCCGGCAGCGTGAGCCCGACCTCGTCGAGCGGGAGGTCGGAGTGGATCCAGTGCGTGACCTCGAGGTCGCCGTCGGCGCGCACCTCGGTCACGGCCCGCGACTCGCCCGCCGCGGGCCAGCCGTCGATCGGCAGGGCGGCCGCCGGTGGGCGCGACGACCCGTCCACCCCGACGACCTGCCACACCCCGACGGCGCCTCCGAGGACCCCCGCGAGCGCGAGCGCCACGAGCAGGGGCGTCCGGCGGTCCGGCCGGCTCGGCCGGTCCGGGCCGGCGACCGGGACAGGAGCGGGGGGAGCGGCGGGGACAGGGGCGGGGACAAGAGCGGGGACAAGAGCGGGAGGAGGGGCGGGGACAGCGGCGCGGGCGGGTGCGGGCGCCGGTGAGGCGGGTGCGGCGGCACGGGGTCCTGCCGGGCGGGGCGCGCGCCGCGCGGAGGCCTGCTGCTCGGGTGGACGGCGCGGCGCGGGCGGCAGCACGGTGGGCAGGCGCTTCTGGAAGGGCTTCTTCGGGCTCATGTCGTCTCCGGGGGACCGATCGGCCGGGCACTCACCACGGCGAGGTTCTGGTAGCCGCCGCGGCCGGCGTCGTAGGGCGGCGCGCAGGTGACCAGCGTCAGCCGGAGATCGCCGGCCGCGGCGTAGATCCAGGCGTCGTCCGCGAGGCCGCCCTGCGGCACCAGCCGCCGCGACGTCACCTCGAAGTCCTGCCGGAGGCCGTCGGCCTCGAGCCGCACCCGCGCGCCCTCCGAGGTCGTGAGCATCTCGGCGAACGGTCCGAGTCCCTCGGTCCACGAGTCGACGTGCGCGGCGAGGAGGATCGAGCCGAACGGGTCGCCGATCCGGGAGCCGCCGCGCCACCATCCGGCGACGTCGACGTCGCCGGGGACGTCGAGGACGCCGGCGCCGGTGGTGCCCGCGGCGGTCACGGGGACGACGCGTCCGCTGGGGAGCGTGGCGCTGGCCGGTCGGCGCGGAGACACCTCCGATCGCGCCCGGCGAGCGGGGAGGACCGGCTGGGGACGGGGGTCCGCGGCCTGAGTGGTCGGCTCGTCGGCCGCCGGTGGGGTCGCGGCGGGGCCGGTCCCGGCGCACCCGGCGGCGGCGAGGAGGAGACCGGCGGAGACCAGGTTCCCCGGTGCGCTGCGGGTCATCCCGCGGGTGGTCGCGCGGAGGTGCGGGCTCGCGGGTGACGCAGGCAGGCGCGGGGGCGCCGGGCGCGCACGAGGAGCCCTGCCGCCACCAGCGCTGCCACGGCGAGGGCGGACCACGCCCCGGGTGACGGACCGGGTGGCAGAGCGGGCCACGGACCGGAGGCGGCCGGGTCGGCGGCGGAGGCCCCGAACGGTGCGACCGGGTCGTGCACCAGCCCCGCCGAGCCGGTCTCGATGCGCGAGGGGCGCACGCTCCCGTCGGGTGCCAGCCGGGCGGTGTGCGCGATGACGTTCATCGAGCCGTCGCGCGGGTTGCCGTACGCGTAGATCATCGAGAGCGTCCGGGGCTCCACCGTCACCTCGAGCGGTCCGAGGATGGGGTCGGCGTCCGTCCCGGAGGGCAGCAGCGCGACCTCGATGGACCCGGCCGGCACGTCGGCGTCGGCGAACTCGCCGTTGGCGATGTTGGTGAAGACGGTCTGCCCGTCCACCTCGACGTCGGCTGGGGCGACGGTCGCCGTGTGGGCGAGGAGGACGCGGGCCTTGCCGGGGCCGATGGGGCCGGCGGGCGCCGCGTAGGAGTGGACGACGGGGTCGCCGCCCACCTCGGCCGGCAGGTGCAGGACGACGTCGCTGGCCTCGCCGGCGCCGACGTCCAGGGTCGAGTCGACGCGCACGCCGTCGCCGCGGAAGCTGATCTCGTGGTCGCCGGACGGCAGGTCGAACGGGCCGAGCACGTCGCCGACGGCGACCCCCGCTGCGACCTCGCGCCCGTCGACGGAGACGTCGACCGAGGCACCGGGCACGGCCTGGATGACGGTGACCCGGGCGGGGACGGGCGCGGGCGCGTCGGCGCTCGCGGGCGGGCCGAGCACCACCGGCAGCCAGGCTGCCGCCACCAGCGCACGGAGTCGTCGACGCATCCCCACCACATCCCCACAGCCCGGCGTCCCGAGCGGGAGACCGTCCTCACCTGAACACCCGCCGGCCGGGCGGCTCAACCCCGAAATGGGGTATGCCCACGCGCCGCGCGGGGCCACGGGCTACGGTCGTCGCGCGCCCGGTGGCCGGGTGGGCGAGAGCGAGGAGCAGCGTGGACGACGACACCGTGGTCGGGGCCTACCTCGCGCGCCTCGGGCTGGATGCCGCGCCGCCCGCGACGCTGGCCGGGCTGCGCGAGCTCCACCGGGCCCACGTCGCCCGGATCCCCTACGACAACCTCTCCACGATGCTCGGCCGTCCCGACCCGGTCGACCCGGTCGCGGCCGCCGCGCGTGCCGCCGGCGGTCGGCGGGTCGGCTACTGCTTCCAGCAGAACGGCGCGCTCGGCTGGCTCCTGGAGCGGCTCGGGTTCGCCGTCAGTCGTCGCCACGGCCACGTCTGGTTCCGGCCCGAGGACCAGCTCGGCACCGCCCTCAACCATCTGGTCCTCGTCGTGTCCGGGCTGCCCGCCGACGACAACCCCGGTGGCCACTGGTGGGCGGACGCCGGGCTGGGGGAGGGCTTCGCCGAGCCGCTGCCCCTGGTGCGCGGCGACCACGTGGTCGACGGGTGGTCCTTCGGCATCGGAGCGGGCTACGGCGCGCAGGCGGCCGGGCGCCCGACGGGGCCGGCCGCCTGGACCTACCGGCACCTGCCCGGCGGCGTGCTGCGGGGCCTGGTCGTCACGTCCCGCGACCACTCGGCCGAGGCCGTCGAGGCGGCGCACGACACCCTGAGCCGGGGCCCGGACTCGCCCTTCCGCCGCGTCGTCGTCGCCCAGCGCATCGACGGGGCGCACCAGCGCACCGTGCGGGGACTGGTGCACCAGGTCATGACCCCGGCCGGGAAGGACCAGCGCGACCTGACGTCGTACGCCGAGTGGCGCGGCGCGCTGGTCGACGACCTGCTGCTCGCGGTCGACGACGTCTCCGACGACGAGTGGGCGTCGCTGTGGGAGCGCACCCGGGCCGCCCACCGGGCCTGGGACGAGGCGGGTCGCCCGTGAGCGCGCGGCAGTGGCGGCGGGCGACCGCGGACGACTTGGTGGCGCTGCGCGACCTCGAGCGCGTCGCGAGCCGGGTCGGGCTCGCCCACGTGTTCGGCGAGCTGCCCTACCCCGACGACGACGTGCTCGCGCGCTGGGCCCTGCTCCTCGACGACCCGGAGGTGAGCGTCGAGGTCGTCGAGGACGGGCAGGGGCTGGTCGCCCTCGCCGCCCACGACGGCTCCACGCTGCGGCACCTGGCGGTGCGGCCCGACCACTGGAGCGCCGGGCTGGGCAGGGAGGGCTTCCTCCGCGCCGAGGCCGCGGGAGCCCGGCGGCTGTGGGTCCTCGAGGCCAACGCCAGGGCGCGCCGGCTCTACGAGTCCCTCGGCTGGGCACCCAGCGGCGTCACCCAGGAGTGCCCCTGGCCGCCCCATCCGACCGAGGTGGAGTACGCGGCTCCCTAGGATCGGTGCATGCCGGACGCCGACCCGCTGCTGGAGATCGCCGACGAACTCTACGCGCTGCCGCTCGCCGACTTCACGCCCGCGCGCGACGCGCTCGTCAAGGAGCACCGGGCCGACAAGGCCCTGGCCGCCGCGATCAGGGGGCTGCGCAAGGCGTCGGTCGCGGCGTGGGTGGTCAACCTGCTCGTGCGCCGCGACCCCGACCAGGTCGACCAGGTGCTGGCCGTCGGCGAGGCCCTGCGCGACGCGCAGGACAACCTCGACGCCACCCAGCTGCGCGAGTTCACCAAGCAGCGCCGCCAGCTGACCGCGTCGGTCACCACCGCGGCGCGGCGGATGGCGCGCGAGGAGGGGGTGCGGACGACGGAGTCGGTGGCCGAGCAGGTCGAGGCCACCCTCACCGCCGCCATGCTGGAGCCCGACGCCGCGCGCGCCGTACGGAGCGGCCTGCTGGTGAGCGCGCTGTCGGCGACCGGGCTGGGCGACCTCGACCTCGGCGGCGCCGTGGCCGTGCCCGAGGCGCTCGGCTTCAGTGCGAAGGCCCGCCCGGCGCCGGGTCCCGACCCGACGCAGCGTCCGCAGCTCCACGTCGTCCCCGATCCCGACGCCGACGTCAAGGCGCGGTCGGCGGCCGACGAGCGGCTCGCCGGGGCGCGCAGCGCGCTCAAGGACCACGAGAAGGAGCACCGGGCGGCCCGCCGGTCGGTCGGGAAGCTGCAGGCGCGCACGCTCCAGGTCCAGTCCGAGATCGACGAGCTGCGCGGGCGGATCGCCACGCTCGAGGACACCCTCGAGGAGGTCGACGAGCAGCTCGCCGAGGCCGAGGCGGCGCAGGCCGAGGTCGAGGAGGCCGTCGACGAGGCCAGGTCCGAGGTCGAGGCGGCGCGCGAGGCCCGCGAGCGGCTGAAGGGCTGACGGGCTGACGGGCGCTCAGCCGAGGCTCGCCCAGCCCTTCGACCGCTCCACGGCCTCGCTCCACCTGGCGTAGGCCGCGTCGAGTGCGCCGCGGTCGCCGCCGGACTCGAAGCGGCGGTCCAGCGCCCACGTCGCGCGGAGCTCGTCGGTCGAGTCCCACACCCCGGTGCCGAGCCCGGCGAGGAAGGCGGCGCCCAGCGCCGTCGTCTCCACGATCTCCGGACGCTCCACGGCCCGGCCCACCTGGTCGGCCTGGAGCTGGCAGAGGAAGTCGTTGGCCGCCGCGCCGCCGTCGACGCGCAGCGTGGTGAGCTCGGGCAGGGTCTCCAGCACGTCGCGCACCTCGAAGGCGATCCCCTCGAGCGTGGCGCGCACGAGGTGGGCGCGCGTGGTGCCGCGGGTGATGCCGAGGATGGCGCCCCGGGCGTGCGGGTCCCAGTGCGGTGCCCCGAGCCCCGTGAGCGCGGGCACGAAGACCACGCCGTCGGAGTCGTCCACGGTGGCGGCGACGGCCGCGGTCTCGGCGGCGCTGCCGACGATCTGCAACCCGTCGCGCAGCCACTGCACCGCCGCTCCGGTGACGAAGATCGCGCCCTCCAGGGCGTAGGTCAGCCCACCGTCGGGGGAGCGCCAGGCCGCGGTCGACAGCAGGCCGGCGTCGCTGCGCACGGCCGTGCTGCCGGTGTTGGTGAGCACGAAGGAGCCGGTGCCGTAGGTGCACTTGGACTCGCCCTCGTCGAAGCAGGTCTGCCCGAAGAGCGCGGACTGCTGGTCGCCCGCGACCCCCGCGATCGGCAGGGACAGGCCGAGGAAGGTGGCCGGGTCGGTCGGTGCGATCTCGCCCCAGTTGGGCACCAGGTCGGGCAGAGCGTCGCGGGGGACGCCGAAGAGCTCGCACAGCTCGTCGGACCACTCGCCCGACTCGAGGTCGAGCAGGAGGGTGCGACAGGCGTTGGAGACGTCGGTGACGTGCCACGTGCCGCGCGTCATCCGGGCGATGAGGTAGGAGTCGACCGTGCCGACGGCGTACCTGCCGGACTGGACGAGCGCCCACGTGTGCGGCTCGTTCTCGGCCAGCCAGGTCAGCTTGGTGCCCGAGAAGTACGGGTCGAGGCGCAGGCCGGTGAGCTCGGCGACCCGGTCCTCGTGGCCCTCGGCGCGGAGCCGGTCGCAGATGTCTGCCGTGCGCCGGTCCTGCCACACGATCGCCCGCCGCGGCGAGCCGAGCGTCTCGCGGTCCCACAGCACGATCGTCTCGCGCTGGTTGGTGATGCCGATCGCCGTCAGCTCCGACTGGTCGACCTTGGTGAGCACCTCGCGGGTGGCCTCGATGGTGGCCTGCCAGATCTCCTCGGCCGAGTGCTCGACCCAGCCGGGCCGCGGGAAGTGCTGCCGGAACTCCTGGTAGCCCGTGGCCGCGATCCGGCCGTCGGGCGTGACGACGACGGCGGTGACCCCGGTGGTGCCGGCGTCGATGGCCAGGATGCTCACTGCGCGTCGCCCCGGAGGATTGCGAGCACCCGACGGTCGATCCAGGCCGGCCGCAGGCCCGGCGCGACGCGCATCTCGTAGTTCTCCGACCCGACCCACTCCCGGAAGCTGTCCTTGCCCTCCGCCTTGGCGAGCGACTCGAGCTCGATCATCAGTGCGTCGTCGACCGGCACCTGCTCCTCGGGCGTCGAGGCGGTCAGGTAGAGCTCGTTGAGCTCGACCAGACGCGTCAGCTCGGCGACGGGGTCGGCGTGGTCGTCCACCCGGAGGTCCACCGCGACGTCGTCGTGGCCGCCGTAGCCGGCGCCGTCGCGCACGACGAGCAGCGCCGCGGACTGGCGCCCGCGGCTGTCGCCGCCCGCCTCGTCGCCCGCCGCCAGCGCGGCGAGCAGGCGGCGCTCGAGCGAGCGGCCCTCGGCGCCGATCCACGCCCGCTCCATCGCCTCCACCACCTCGGGTCCGGTGAGGATGTTGCCCTGGATGGCGTAGCCGCCCCGCTCACCGCTGCGTCCGGTCGTCCCGCCCGCCCAGGCGAAGCACTCGGCTCCGGTGAAGGTCGCGGCGTTGCCGTCGGAGTCGACGATGCCGACCTGCCGGTGCTCGCGGTCCTCGTCGTCCTCCACCAGCCGGTCGAGGGCGACCTGGGCGGTCGCGCCGTCGTCGAGGTGGGCGAGGCCGAGGTACTTGTAGGAGGTGTTGGCGTCGGCCTGCGTGGCGACCGCGCCGATGCCCGCGGCGGCCGCAGGCACGGCCGAACCCACGGCCAGGAACTTGGAGGCCACCGCGACGCCCCACGACTCACCGTCGTCGGACCGAGCCACGATCGAGAATGTCATGGCCCGACCCTAGTGTGAGCACGTGCTGACCCGTCTCGGCTTCCCCCACGTCGGGGAGCACCGCAGGTTCGTGGCCGCGATCGTCGCCGACACCGTGGGCAGTGGGCTGTTCATGCCGATCACGCTGCTCTACTTCATCGCGATGACCGACCTGTCCCTCGTGCAGGTCGGGTCGGCGCTGTCGATCTCGGCGCTGCTGACGATGCCCGGGGCCTTCGTCATCGGCGCCCTCGTCGACCGGTTCGGCCCGCGCCGGATGATGCTCGCGGGCAACCTGATCCAGGCCGCCGGCATGGTGGCCTACCTGTGGGCCGACTCGCTGCTCGCCGTGGCGCTGTGGACCACCCTGCTCAACCTCGGGCGCCAGTCGTTCTGGGGGTCCTTCGGCAACGTCGTCACCGCGATCTCGGCGCCGGGGGAGCGGGAGGTGTGGTTCGGGTTCCTCCAGGCGGTGCGCAACCTCGGCTACTCCGTCGGCGGCGTGCTGGCCGGGCTGGCACTGCAGATCGGCACCGATCTCGCCTACCAGTCGGTCGTGGTGGTCAACGCGGTGACCTTCGTCCTGGCGTTCGTCCTGCTGCTCGACGTGCCCGACCACCGCGCCGCACACGCCGACGACGCACCGGTCGAGGGCTGGGGCGTGGTCCTGCGCGACGGGGCCTACCTGCGCCTGGTGGCGGGCCAGCTCGGATTCGTGGCGGGCATGATGGTGCTCAACTTCGCGCTGCCGGTCTACGTCGCCGAGACGATCGCCCTCCCGGGCTGGGTGGTCGGGGCGATCTTCACCCTCAACACCGCGATGGTCGGGCTCTGCCAGGGACTCGTCGTACGCCGCATGAACGGACAGGTCCGGGCCCGGATGATGGGCCTGGCCCAGGTCGTCTTCGTGGTCGGCTACGCACTGTTCGTCCTCGCCGGCTGGCTGCCGGTGTGGCTCGCCGTCGTGGCCATGCTGGTCGGCGCCGCCGTCTACACCAGCGGCGAGCTCGTGGGCGGGCCGGTGTTCAGCGCGACGGCCGCCGAGGCCGCCCCCGACCACCTCCGCGGCCGCTACCTCGGGCTGTTCCAGCTCAGCTGGGGCATCGGGGGAGCGGTGACCCCGATCGCGTTCACCTGGCTGCTCGCGCAGGGGCGGACCACGCTGTGGTGGGTGCTGGCGCTGGTCGCCGTGGTCAGCGCGGCCTACCTCCAGCGGCTGCCGCGCGTGCTGCCGGCCGCCGGGCGGCGGGTGACCGACCGCTCCGAGCAGGCGGAGCCGGACACGGCCTAGCCACGTGCACCGAGCTCAGGCCTGGCCGATCCCGGCGAGCAGGTCGGTGAACCACTGCTGCGAGGCGTCGAAGGGCTTGTGGCCGGCGATCCGCTCGAACTCGATGGCGCGCAGCTCGTCGCCGCGGTCCTCGTCGTGCCCGATGACGCCCGCCCGGCCCTCGAGGGCGCAGGCGACGGCCAGCTCGGCCATCTCGCGAACCAGCGCCAGGTCGGTCTCGTTGGCCGGCGCGGAGCGGGAGAAGTAGCCGGACTTCTGCACCATGGTCTTCTCCGCGCCGATGGCCTCGGAGAAGCGGTCGGCGAAGTACTGTCCCGGGTTGATGGTGTCGATCTTGACGTGGCCGAACGGGTCGCGGCCCACCGTCTCCCCGGTCGCCTCGAGATCGGCGACGATGTCGTCGATGCCGGCCCCCTCGGCGAGGAAGATGTTGACGCATCCGGTCTCGTCCATCACGGCGCGCAGCCGCTCGGCCTCGGCGGCCAGGTCGATGTGGATCTCGGGCACGTAGACCGCGTGGATCGCCCAGGTGCGGGGGTCGAGGCCGATGCCGGGCAGCCAGTCCTGCTCGGCGTGCCAGGCCATGTAGGCACGCGCGGCCGACGCGGTGAGCCAGCCGCTGGCGCGGCCCATCACCTCGTGCACGATCAGCATCCGCGGGTTGGAGCCGTGCTCGGCGAGCACGTTGCGGGCGAAGCGCCCGGTCTCCTCGGCGGCGGTCAGCGCGCCGAGGCTCTGCCGGATCGGGACGATGTCGTTGTCGATGGTCTTGGGCAGGCCGACGACCGTCAGGTGCGAGCCCCGGGCCTCGAGGTGCGCCGCCAGGTCGGCCGCCGCGGTGTTGGTGTCGTCGCCGCCGATGGTGTGCAGCACGTCGACGCCGTCGGCCTGCAGCCGCGCGGCGGCCACCTCGAGGGCGGTCTCGCCCTCGCCGATGAGCCCGCGACGGCGGCAGTCGTCGTCGTTGGTCAGCTTGACGCGGCTGTTGCCGATCGGGCTGCCGCCGAACCGGTGGAGCAGCGCGGCGCCGGCGCGCTCCTCGGGACCGACCGTGACGCTGTTGCCGGTCAGCAGCCCGTGGTAGCCGTGCCGGTAGGCGATGAGCTCGATGTCGGGGTCGGTGGCGTCGTAGGTCTCGATCAGTGCCCCCACCGCGGAGGACAGGCACGGGGCGTATCCGCCGGCCGTCAGGATCGCAACACGCTTCGGCATGGGGGGCAGCGTAGTTGGAACGTTCACATGCCCGGTAGGGAGTCCATGTGGCGTCGGGCCCACCCCTTCGGTGGTGCCGGTGCGGCTCAGCGTGCGACACGACGCCGTCCGGGATGCTGCGGTGGTTGCCACGTCCCCGCGGCAGGGCCATTGTGAGGGGAATGCCGTGCGGGGGCACGGGCCGACGATGGGAGCCTCGGATGAGCGCGACAGAAGCCGCGGAGCAGGACGTCAACGGATCGGAGACCACCGAGCTCAAGCGGGTGCTCGGCCCGAAGCTGCTGCTCCTGTTCATCGTCGGCGACATCCTCGGCGCCGGGGTGTACGCCGTGACGGGCAAGCTGGCCGGTCAGGTCGGCGGCGTCGCGTGGCTGCCGTTCCTGGTCGCCTTCGCGGTCGCGACCGTGACGGCGTTCAGCTATCTCGAGCTGGTCACCAAGTATCCGCAGGCCGCGGGCGCCGCGCTCTACACGCACAAGGCCTTCGGCATCCACTTCATCACCTTCCTGGTGGCCTTCACGGTGGTGTGCTCGGGCGTCACGAGCGCGTCGACGTCCTCCAACCTCCTGGCCGCCAACCTGCTCATCGGCTTCGGCAACGACGACCCGAGCACCGGCACCACCCTCGTGACGGCGCTCGTCTTCATGGTGGTGCTGGCCGCGATCAACCTCCGCGGCGTCGGGGAGAGCGTGAAGTTCAACGTGATCCTCACGATCGTGGAGATGACGGCCCTCGCCATCGTCATCGGCCTCGGGGTCTGGGTGATCGGCCGCGGCGAAGGCGACCTCGGACGGATCACGGTCTTCGAGAGCCCCGACGACAAGGGCCTGTTCATGGCCGTCACCATCGCCACGGCGATCGCCTTCTTCTCGATGGTGGGCTTCGAGGACTCCGTCAACATGGTGGAGGAGACCCGCGACCCGCTCCGGATCTTCCCGCGCACCATGCTCACCGGCCTGGGCATCGCCGTCGTGATCTACATGCTCGTCGCCATCTCGGTGGTGGCGGTCATCCCGTCGGGGCAGATCCTCGAGCCGACCAACGCCGAGGCGGGCATCCTGCTCGACGTCGTGAAGATCGGCGCCCCCGACCTGCCGATCGACACCGTCTTCCCGTTCCTCACCGTCTTCGCGGTCGCCAACACCGCCCTCATCAACATGCTGATGGCGAGCCGGCTCATCTACGGCATGGCGCGCCAGGACGTGCTCCCGCGCTCGCTCGGCAAGGTGCTGGCCGGTCGCCGCTCCCCGTGGACGGCGATCCTCTTCACCACGCTCCTGGCGCTCGGCCTGATCACCGTCGTCACCCTCGACTCGGAGTCCTCGGTCGTCGGGGCGCTCTCGGGCACCACGGCGCTCCTGCTGCTGGCGGTGTTCACCATCGTCAACATCGCCTGCCTGGTGCTCCGACGCGACCCCACGCCGGACGACGCGTTCCGCGCGCCGTCGTTCCTGCCCGTCGTCGGCGCCCTCTGCTGCGGCTACCTCCTCGGGCCGTGGGCGCGGCTGGAGGCCGACATGGTGCAGTACAAGATCGCCGCCGGGCTCCTCGCCATCGGCGTGGTGCTGTGGGCCCTGACCTGGATGACCAACCGCGGCGTGCGGGCCAAGAAGACCGGGTTCCGCGACATCGACCACCTCGACGAGTGAGTCGGCACCGACGACGTCCGCGGGTCCTCGCGCGGACGTCGGTCGCGACCTCTACGGTTGTCCGGGTGATGCGACGACCTCTCGGGCCCCTGCTGGCGGTGCTCGTCGCCGGTGCACTCGGCTGCTCCACGGCCACCCCGTCCGGCTCGTCGGCCAGCGCGGCGCCGGGCTCCGACTACCCCGGGCCGAGCGTGCCGCCGGCGTCCGCCGGTCGCGCCGGTGACGCCGACGCTGCGTCCGACCCCGCCCTCCGTGCCCGTGGCCCGCGGGACCGCCCGCCGGTGCCCTCGGCCCCCGACCTGGCCGGGGCCTACCGGTTCGTCTCGGCACCCGACTTCCTCAACCAGGACGTCGCCGACCTCACCGCCGGCGGTCGTCGCGAGCACGTCGTCGCCGCCACGGGCGAGGTGGCCAACTCGACCAACGAGGCCTACGAGACCGCCCTCGGCCGGGTCATCGACGAGATGGCCGACCAGGGTGCCGACGACGTCCTGGTCGCCGGCGACCTCGTCGAGGGCCGCTGGGGGCGCGACGACTCCCGGACCGGCGTGTTCGGCCCGGTCCACACCGACGCCCAGCGGCTGCGCGCGTGGCGCCGGGCGGCCGACGTCTACTACCCGGCGTGGTTCGAGCGCTTCGCCGACCGCGGTCTGACCACCTACCCGGCGGTCGGCGACCACGAGATCGGCGACGACCCCTGGCGGGCCCGGCGGGGCGACCCGTGGGTCGACTTCAAGCGCCGCCACCTCCCCGAGTTCAAGCGGATCTTCGCCCAGCACGCGCTGAGCGGGAGCGACGGACTGCCCCGGTTCGCCGACCGTCCCCCGCGCGGACCGGCGCGGCACACCGCCTACGC
This sequence comes from Nocardioides sp. Z24_21, assembly GCF_058134345.1. Classification (NCBI taxonomy): domain Bacteria; kingdom Bacillati; phylum Actinomycetota; class Actinomycetes; order Propionibacteriales; family Nocardioidaceae; genus Nocardioides; species Nocardioides sp. Z24_21. The sequence goes on along the minus strand of NZ_JBYTTH010000001.1, from coordinate 96,180 downwards.
CGTGCGGCTCGACCGCGACGTGCTCCTGGTGAGCCTCGACGTCTTCGAGCGCCGCGGCGGCGACGTGCACGTGTCGCTCGACCCCGCCCAGCTCCGCTGGCTGGCCGGGGTGCTCCGGCGCGCCGAGCGCGACGACGTGCCGTGGGTGATGGTGCAGGCCCACACGCCGATGCCCGGTGCGGTGCGGGTGCGCAACTCCACCCACCTGGTCTACGAGAAGGGACGCTCGTCCGACCTGTGGCGCACGATGGTCGACGGGGGAGTCGACGTCTACCTCAGTGGTGAGGTGCACGACCAGACTGTCCGCCAGCGCGACGGCGTCCTCGAGGTGTCGCACGGCTCCCTGTTCTACCGCGGCGAGGCGTCCTACGTGGTGGGGCAGGCCACGGCCGAGCGGCTCGTCCTCGAGAACCGCCAGTTCCGCGGCACGGTCGGCTTCGACTCCCGGCTCTGGACCACCTCGCGCCAGGGAGCGCCGGCGCAGATCTCCTACCCCCCTCGCTCGATCGTCACCGGCACCCTGGTGGCGAGCCGCACCCGCGCGGGGGGCGTGCGCGTCGACGACGCCGAGGGCGTGCTGGTCCCGCGGGGCTGAGCCCCGCCCGGTGACGTCCGTGCCGTGGGTCACCCGTTCAGGGTTCGGTCACGGTTCGGGCAGGGAGGCGGCGTCACCGTACCCTTGTCGCGTGAGCGCCATCCCCACCCTCGAGCAGCTGCACGCGCTCGGGCCCCGCCAGCAGCCGACCTACCCCGACGCCGGGGCGGTCGACGCGGCCGTGGCCCGACTGAGGACCGCGCCGCCGCTGGTCTTCGCGGGTGAGTGCGACGACCTCACCGACAAGATCGCCGCGGTCTCCCGCGGCGAGGCGTTCCTGCTCCAGGGCGGCGACTGCGCGGAGACCTTCGCCGGCGTCACCGCCGACAACGTCCGCAACAAGCTGCGGGTGCTGCTGCAGATGGCGGTCGTGCTGACCTACGCCGCCTCGGTGCCGGTCGTGAAGCTCGGCCGGCTCGCCGGGCAGTACGCCAAGCCCCGCAGCTCCGACGAGGAGACCCGCGGCGACGTGACGCTGCCGGCCTACCGTGGCGACGCCGTCAACGGCTACGACTTCACCCCCGAGGCCCGCATCCCCGACCCGCAGCGCCTGGTCGAGGTCTACAACTCCTCGGCAGCGACGCTCAACCTGGTCCGCGCGTTCGTGACCGGTGGCTACGCCGACCTGCGCCAGGTGCACACCTGGAACACCGACTTCGTGCAGAGCTCGCCGTTCGGCCGGCGCTACGAGGCGGTGGCCGACGAGATCGAGCGGGCGCTGACCTTCATGCAGGCGATCGGCGCCGACCCCGACGAGTTCCACCGCGTCGACTTCCACTCCAGCCACGAGGCGCTGCTGCTGGAGTACGAGCAGGCCCTCACCCGCATCGACTCGCGCACCGACCTGCCCTACAACGTCTCGGCGCACTTCGTGTGGATCGGTGAGCGCACCCGCCAGCTCGACGGGCCGCACGTCGAGCTGCTCTCGAGGATCAAGAACCCCATCGGCATCAAGCTCGGTCCGACCACGACGCCCGACGACGCCCTGGCCTACGCCGCGCGGCTCAACCCGGACAACACGCCCGGCCGGCTGACGTTCATCACCCGCTTCGGCGCCGGCAGGATCCGCGAGGGCCTGCCCGCCCTGGTGGAGAAGGTCAGCGCCGAGGGCCTCAACGTCGCGTGGGTCTGCGACCCCATGCACGGCAACACCTTCGAGGCCTCCTCCGGCTACAAGACCCGTCGCTTCGACGACGTCATCGAGGAGGTGCAGGGCTTCTTCGACGTCCACCGCAGCCTCGGCACCTGGCCCGGCGGCGTCCACGTCGAGCTCACCGGCGACGACGTCACCGAGTGCGTCGGCGGCGGCGAGGAGATCGACGAGGTGGGCCTGTCCCACCGCTACGAGTCGGTCTGCGACCCGCGGCTCAACCGGGTTCAGTCCCTCGAGCTCGCGTTCCTCGTCGCGGAGATGCTCCGCAAGGCCTGACGGCTCCACGGGCGGGGCACTCGTCTCCGGGCAGTGGGGCGGAGGGGGGTAGGTTCGGCGCGTGATCGACCTGCGCTCCGACACCCTGACCCGCCCGTCCGACGCGATGCGCGCGGCGATGGCCCGCGCCGAGGTGGGCGACGACGTCTACGGAGAGGACCCGACGGTCGCGGCGCTCGAGGAGCGGGTCGCGTCCACGTTCGGGCACGAGGCGGCGATGTTCACGCCCACCGGCTCGATGGCCAACGTGCTGGCCGTGGCGAGCGTCGTGGCCCCGGGCGAGGAGGTGCTGTGCGAGTCGTCGGCCCACATCGCGCGGGCCGAGCTCGGCGCGCACGGGGCGATCACCGGCCTCACGATGCGCACCTGGACCCACCCGCGCGGACAGGTCGACCTCGCCGCGATCGAGACGATGTACGCCCCCGACATGGGCCCGTTCTTCGTGCGCACCGCGGCCGTGTCGGTGGAGAACACCCACAACTTCGCCGGCGGCACGGTGCTGCCGATCGACGACCTGCGCGCGCTGCGTGCGTGGGCGGACGAGACCGGGACGAAGGTCCACCTCGACGGCGCGCGGGTGTGGAACGCGCACGTGGCGACCGGGACGCCGCTCGCCGACTACGGGCGCATCGCCGACGTGCTCGCGGTGTGCCTGTCCAAGGGCCTCGGGGCGCCCATCGGCTCGCTTATGGTGGGCTCGGCCGACGCGATCGCGACGGCGCGGGTGCGCCGCAAGCGCATGGGCGGCGGGATGCGCCAGGTCGGCGTGCTGGCCGCGGCAGGTGCGTACGCCCTCGACCACCACGTCGAGCGCCTGGCCGAGGACCACGCGCACGCCCGCCTGCTGGGCGAGGCGCTCGGGCTCGACCCCGCGGCCGTGGACACCAACATCGTGGTCGTCGAGCGGCCCGACGCCGCGTCGTTCGTCGAGCGAGCGGCCGCGGAGGGCGTGCGCATCGCGGCCGTGGGACCGCGCGCGGTGCGGCTGGTGACCCACCTCGACATCTCGCGCGAGGACGTCGAGCGTGCGGCCGCGGTGCTCAGCCGGCTGGCCGCCCCCTGATGCCGACCTCGCTGATCGCGGTGTAGTCGCGCCCGAGGCTGCCCGGGCCGGGCGACGTCACGTCGACGAGCGTGAGGGTGAGCGTCGAGGTCTCCACCGGGGGCACGTCGCGCCACTGCATCCCCGGTCGCTCGGCCAGCACCTGCTCGACCGAAGAGCCGTCGTCGAAGCCCCACCGGACCGCGACCGTGCGCCGGTTGTTGGGATACCAGTCGACGCCCGCCACGGTCTTGGCGTAGCCGTTGATGAGCCCCACGCGGGTGACGACGGCCGGCTCGGGCAGGGTGATCGTGATGGACTGACCTGTCGCGTCGCCGGCCGTGCGCCACGCCGTGCCCGGCTTGCCGTCGCCCATCTGGTCGGCCTCGTAGGCGACGAGGTTGCCGTCGAGGTCGGTCGTCGGGGGCGCGGTGCCGGGGACCTCGAAGGTGGCACCCCGGGCGAGGTTGCGCGCCTTGGCGGGCTCCTCGCCCTCGTCGTCGCTGTCGCCTCCGCCCGCGCCGGGCGCGGAGGGGTCGGCCGTGGCGCTGCTCGTCGCCCGGTCGCCCGCGGCGTCGTCGCCGTCGGTGCCGAGGACCTGGAGGAGCAGGAAGGCCAGACCCACCAGCAGCAGGGCGCCGACGACCCACCCGATCCACGCCTTGCCCCGCACCGGCAGGTCGCTGTCGAGGTCGTCGACCTCCTCGTAGGGCAGCAGGTCCTCGCCGGGGTCCCACGCCGGCCGCTCCGGCTCGGGGCCGAATGAGCGCTCGGCCGGGTCGACGGGAGGGGTCGTCGGGGGCACCGGGGTCGGGTCCGCAGTCTGGACAGGCGGCTGGACGGGTGGCTGGACGGGCGCGGCGTCGGGACGATCGGCGACCCGGTCGGCGGTGTCGGGGTCGGCGGTGTAGGGGTCGGCAGGGTCGGGGGAGCCCGTCGAGGTGCCGCGCGCCGGCGCGGCAGGGGCCACCGCGACGTCGGGGGCGGAAGCGGCGGGCCGGGGGACGCCTGTCGGCGCGGGGGGAGTCGGCGCGGGGCGAGTCGGCGCGGGCGCGCCGATGCGGTGCCCGCAGTTGAGGCAGAACCGCCCCACCCCCAGCTCGGCGCCGCACGCCACGCACGTGTCCACGGTCCAACGATAGGCGGCCGCGCCCACCTCGGGGCCGAGTCCGGACGACCGGACCCGGCTCACACGGCGATGTGCGGCACCTCACCCTCGACGGCGCGGCGCGGGGCGAGCTCGACGGTCAGCATCGCCACCAGGACCATCCCGCCACCGAGCAGCAGGCGGGTCGTGACGTCCTCGCCGCCGAGCCACACGGCGAAGAGCGAGGCGAACACCGGCTCCATGCTCATGATGATCGCGCTGCGGGTGGGAGGCAGGTGCGCCTGGGCCCAGGTCTGGCCCAGGAGGCCGAGGGCGCCGACGACCACGGCCATGTAGACCACGGCCCACCAGTCCGCGGCGCGGTCGGGGAGCACGATCCCGTCGTGGGCCGTCGCGAGGGTGCAGACCACCGCGATGACCACGATCTGCAGGATCGTCATGCCGACCGCGTCCTGCGCGGTCGACCAGGCGCCGAGGCCGACGATGTGCAGCGCGTAGAGCACGGCCGACGCCAGCGTGATCAGCTCGCCGTAGCCGATGCTGAGGCCGTTGAGCGCCAGCACCCCCAGGCCCACGGTCGCGAGCGCCACGGCCGCCCACGTCACCGGCGGGATCCGGGTGCGCAGGATGGCGGCGGCGAGCAGTGGGGTGCACACGACGTAGAGCCCGGTGACGAAGCCGCTGATGCTGGCGGGCGTGTGCGCCAGCCCGGCCGTCTGAAGGATCTGGGCGACGCCGTAGAGCAGCCCGAGCACCACGGCGTGGCGGCGTACGACCGGGGACAGCCGCCCGAGCGCCTTGGGTGCGACCGCCAGCAGCACGAGCGCGGCGATGCCGAAGCGCACCGCGAGGAAGTCGAGGGTGGGCACCCGCTCGAGCAGGTCCTTGATCATGAAGAACGTCGAGCCCCAGCACGCCGCGAGCGCGAGGAGCGCGGCCGCCGCCAGCAGGGACGTACGACGGGTCTGCTCGGCGCTCACCCGAAAATGCTAGGCCAGCCGCACCGAGCCGCCGGCGCCGCCCTCAGGCGTGGACGACCGACGAGAGGTGGCCTCAGACGAGGAACAGGGTGATCGTCGAGCCCTTCGGGACCTTCTCGCCCGCACCGGGGTCGGAGTCGGAGACGTAGCCGAGCCCGAGGTGGATGTCGGCCTGCTCGGTCTCGACCTCGAACCCGAGTCCCTCGAGCAGCTCGGTGGCGGCCTCGACGCCCATCCGCCGCACCTGGGGCACCTCGACCAGCTCGGGGCCGAGCGAGACGACGAACGAGACGGTGTCGCCGCGGTGGAGGGTGCCGGTCGTCGGGTCCTGGGAGATGACGTCGCCCTCGGGGACGGTGTCGCTGTACTCCTCCGCGCTCACGTCGACGGCGAGCCGGCGCTTCTCCAGCGCCGAGCGGGCGTCGGCGAAGGAGCGGCCGGTCCAGTCCTTGACCTCGATCGGCTTGCGACCGCGGCTGAGGACGAGGTCGACCGGGGCGCCGGGCTTGAGGGTGGTGCCGGCCTTCGGGGCGGTGCGGATGACCTGGCCCTCGGGCACGGTCTCGCTCCAGCGCCCCTTGCTCGACCCGAACGCGAGGTTGGTCGCGGCGAGGGAGTCCTGGGCCTGGTCCTCGGTCTGCCCGGTGAGGTCGGGGACGTCGTAGCGCTCGGGGCCGAGGGACAGGACGAGGGTCACGGTGCCGCCGTCGAGGACCTTGCCGCCCGGGCCGGGGTCGGTGGCGATCACCAGTCCGGGGGCGACGTTCTCGGAGTACGCCGGCTCGCCGGTCTCGGCCGCGAGGCCGGCGTCCTCGAGCTCGGCGGTCGCGGCGGGCTCGTCGAGGCCCAGGACTCCGGGCGTCGTGGTGTAGCGCTCCCAGCCGAACCACCACGCCCCGCCCGCGACGCCCGCGACGAGCAGGACGGCCAGCAGCAGGACGACGGGTCCCTTCACGGACCGTCGGCGGGCGGTGGTGGTGACCGGCACCGGCCGGCTCGGCCCGCGCCCGGGGACCGGGCGTGCGCCGTCGCGCGGCGCGGGGTGCGCGGCGGCGCCTGTCGCCGGCGCCGCGCTCCTGGAGCTCGCAGGGCTCGCAGGGCTCATCGTGCTCATGGCCACGGTGGCGGGGTCGGCCGTCGGGCCGGGCGCGCCGGCCGGGACGGCCGCCCCGGCCGGGTGGGCCGGTCGGGACGGACCGCCGGGTGCCGCCGGGTGCCGCTCCAGTGCCGTGGTGCGATCCGGGGTGCCGTCGTCGACGAGCCCGGAGTCGCGCGGGTCGACCTCGGTGAGCAGCGCGAGCGCGCGGGCGTCGAAGGGCTCCGGTGTCGTGTCGGTGCCGACGGCGGGCTCGTCGGGCGCTGCGCTGGGACGGCGGGGGAGCAGGTCGGCGGCGAGCTCGGTGTCGGAGTCGAGGCCCTCGCGCAGTGCCTGCTCCACGCGGTGCAGGTGGTGCAGCAGGACCGTGGCGTCGGCGGGACGGTGGTCCCGGTCGCGAGACGTGGCGCGGGCCACCAGGGCGTCGACGTAGTCGGGGATGCCGGGCTGCACCAGCGACGGCATCGGGACGTCGTGGTGCACGTGCCGGTAGGCGACCTGGATGGGCGACTCACCCTCGTGGGGCTTCGTCCCGGTGAGCAGCTCGTAGAGCACGACCCCCACGGCGTAGACGTCGGCTCGGGCGTCGGCCCGGCCGTCGACGACGAGCTCCGGCGCGAGGTAGGACACGGTGCCGATCAGCACGCCCCCGGTGGCGGTGTGCTGGGTGTCGGCACTGACCGCCTTGGCCAGGCCGAAGTCGGCGACCTTCACCCCGCCGCCGTGCGCCTCGTCGGCGATGAGCACGTTCTCCGGCTTGACGTCGCGGTGGATCAGGCCGGCGCGGTGGGCGGCGGCGAGCGCCGAGACGACCGGCTCGATCAGCGCCACGGCCCGAGCGGGAGGCATCGGGGCCTCCTTGCGGATCACGTCGCGCAGCGTGTGGCCGGGCACGTACTCCATCACCAGGAAGATCGTGTCGGTGCCGTCCGAGGTGTCGTCGCCCTGGTCGTAGACGCCCACGACGTGCGGGTGGTTGAGCCGGGCCGCGGCGCGCGCCTCGCGGACGAACCGCTGCGCGAACTCCTGGTCGTCGCCGAGCCCGGGGTGCATCACCTTGACGGCGACCGTGCGGTCGAGCCGCAGGTCGGTGGCCTCGTAGACACTGGCCATGCCGCCGCGCGCCACCCGGGCGATGATGCGGTAGCGGCCGTCCAGCAGGCGTCCGACCAGGGGGTCGCCAGCAGCGCCGGGCGCTGTCGCGCGGGCGTGCTCGGGTGGCTCCACGGTCGACCTCCATCGCCGGTCGGGGAAGGGACCGGCGCGCCCATCGTACGGAAGCCGGGGCTCGGCCCACGCTCAGGCGCGGCCCCGGCGTGGCGTCAGCAGGCTCCGTGGAACGTGCTGAGCTCGAGCTGCGGGGCCTTGATCGACTTCTCGTTGGGCGCACGCATCGTCCAGTAGCGCATCCAGTCCATCTGCATCCGGGCCGGATCCATCGTCTTGCCGTCCTGCGCGCGGAGCTCGAACTTCAGCTGCCGCGGCACCGGGTCGAGCGCCTCGGCGCGGCGCTCGGTGTGGATCACGTGGGCGTCGACGAACCACGAGACGTGGTCCTCGGCGACCTCTACGGCGTAGGTGTGCCATCGGTCGTTGCGCAGGTGGCGACCGAGGAAGCCGCGGAAGGAGTTGTCGGGCAGCGTGTGCACGTAGGACTTCACGGTGTTGGTGCCGAGGGTGAAGTTCTCCAGCGCGATGTCGCGACCGCCGCAGCGCTGGTCGCGGGTGCCGGCGGGCACCAGCTCGGTGACGACCTTGAAGGGCTTGCCGCCCTTGACCTTCGACATGGTGCGCGCCCGCATGCGGATCTCCCACCGCCCGTAGGTGTTCCCCTTGAGGTCCAGCGTCGCGGACACGCTGCCGCGGGTGGTGCTCATGAGCGTGAGCATGCCGTTCTGGGTGCGGACGACGCCGCGCCCCTTCTTCTTCCAGAACCCCGGCTTCGGGCCGATGAACTCCTGCCGGAAGACACCGTGCTGGTACCAGCCGAAGGTGTTGCCGGCGTGGACCGGGCCCGGGGCACCGTCGTAGTGGTCGGCGGACGCGGGGGAGACCGCCGGGGAGAGCGTCAGGGCCAGCAGGCCCACGAGGCTCGCCGCGAGGACTGATCGGAGTGGGCGCATCCGCGACACGCTACGGACCGGTGGCCGCGGCGACAACTCCACCGGGCCCGCGACTGCCGGGCCGCGACCCCTCTCACCTAGGCTGCCCGCATGAGTGACGTCCCCCTCGCCGACCGTGACCTCGCCGCCCTCGTCCCGGAGTGGCTCGACTGGGACCAGGCCGCGAAGCTGCTCGGTGTCACACCGGGCAAGGTGCGCACGATGATCCGTGACCACGAGCTGGCCGCCGCGGTGTCCGAGCCGGGCACCGGCCCCCGGGTGCCGGCGGCCTTCATCCAGGACGGGGTCGTGGTCAAGGGTCTTCCCGGCCTGCTCACGCTGCTGCACGACCACCGCTTCGACGACCGCGAGTGCATCGCGTGGCTCTTCACCGACGACGACCTCCCGGGCCGCCCGATCGACGCGCTGCGCGAGAACCGCGGCAGCGAGGTCAAGCGCCGGGCGCAGGTGCTGGAGTACTGATGGCGCCTGCCGGCCCGACCGGCAGGCAGCGCTACCGCTGGCTGCTCCTGCTCCTCGCGGCCGCGCTGCTGGTCGCGTGGCTGGCCGGCGGCGGCTGGAAGGGCGGGACCGGGCAGCCCGGCGAGCCGTCCGCGCCCTCGCCGTCGGCCTCGTCGTCCCCGACCCACGACTTCACCGCGACGACCACACCGACGAGTGAGCCGACCAGTGAGCCGAGCGGGGGTACGTCCGGCGCCCTGCCGGTCGTCCGGCTCGCCGACCTGCCGCCCGAGGCCGCACGCACGGTGGAGCTGATCGACGCGGGCGGACCGTTCCCCGTGCCCGAGCACGACGGCACCACCTTCGGCAACCGCGAGGAGCTGCTGCCCGACCGGCCGACGGGCCACTACCGTGAGTACACGGTGCCCACGCCGGGCGTCGACCACCGTGGCGCCCGCCGCATCGTGGCGGGCGAGGACGGCGAGCTCTACTGGACCGGCGACCACTACAGCTCCTTCTCGCGCATCCGGAGGTAGACGTGAGCGACGCAGCGACGCGAGCACGTCGATGAGCGGGCTCGCGGCCGTGCTGGCCGGACGCGAGCCACCCGGCATCCACCGGTGGCACGCGGCGTTCGAGGTCGAGGAGGTGCGCCACGCAGTGGAGCACGCCGGGTGGGGCTTCGGCTACGTCGACGGCTGGACCGGCGCCGACACCAAGCCCGCCTTCCTGGCCGCCGTGGGGGAGGCCCTCGACTTCCCCGACCACTACGGCCAGAACTTCGACGCCCTCGCCGATTGCCTGCACGACATCGGCGAGCACCGCGACGGCGTCGTGCTGCTGTGGGACGGCTGGGCGACCCTGGCCCGGACGGACGAGAGGGCGTTCAGCGTCGCGCTCAGCGTCCTGGGCTCGCGTGTCGAGGCCGATCGGGGCGTGCCGTTCGTGGTGCTGCTGCGCGGCGAGGGACCGGTGCTGCCGGGCGTGACCAGCCTGGACTGAGGCCGCCGGGCCCCGCCGTCGGCCCGAGCCGGGCGGGGAGCGTGGGTCAGACCGTGCGCTGGGTGGCGGCGGCCGCCAGCTCGACGAGGACGTCGCACGCGTGCGGATCGATGTCGGCGGATCGCAGCGCCTCGACCGCGTGGTCGGCGAGCTGACCGATCACGGCCTCCACCTGGGCGCGGGCTCCGGACTCCTCGATGATCCCGCGGAGCTCGTCGACGTCGGCGTCGCTGAGCGGAGTCCCGAGCGCGGCGTCGAGCCGCTCGGCGGCGGCACGCGGGGCGGCGTCGAGGGCGAGCGCGACCAGGACCGTGCGCTTGCCCTCGACCAGGTCGTCGCCGGCCGGCTTGCCCGTCTCGTCGGGGTCACCGAAGACGCCGAGCAGGTCGTCGCGCAGCTGGAACGCCTCGCCGACCGGGAGCCCGAAGCGGCCGAGCTGGTCGAGCTGTCGGGGGGTGGCGCCGGCGAGCGCGGCGCCGATGTGGATGGGGCGCTCGATGGAGTACTTGGCCGACTTGTAGCGCAGCACGGTCATGGCGGTGTCGACGTCGGCGCGCCCGCGCGCCTGCACCGACACGTCGAGGAACTGCCCGGCGATGACCTCGTTGCGGCACCGCTCGAAGAGCGCCAGCCCGGGGGCCACCTCCTCGGGCGCGAACCCGCTGCCGCGCAGCATGTCGCCGGCCCAGCCGAGCAGCAGGTCGCCGAGCAGGATCGCTGCGGCCGCGCCGTACTGCTCCGGGTCGCCGCGCCACGCGGCGGCGCGGTGCTCGGCCTCGAACGCGCGGTGGGTCGCCGGGCGGCCGCGCCGGGTGTCGGAGGCGTCCATGAGGTCGTCGTGCACGAGGGCGCTCGCGTGCAGCACCTCGAGGGAGGCGCAGGCGCGGGCGAGGGCGGCCTCGTCGGCCACCTCCGGGCGGATCGCGCGGTGCCCCCAGTGGCAGAACGCCGCGCGGAACCGCTTGCCGCCACGCACCGCCGTCCGTGCCTCGGCGACCAGCCGGCCGGCATCGGGCCCGAGCGGGACCAGCTCGGCCTCGCGGGCGGCGAGGAACTCGTCGAGCACCTCCTGGACCTGGTCGCGGAAGTCGGCGGGGTCCCAGGTGGTCACGCGGTGCAGCCTAATCAGTGGGACGATACGAGGGGTCACGGCTGTGCTCCGTAGGCTGGTTGCCATGACCTCCGCACCCGGCCTGAGCATGCGCGAGCTCCTCGCGCGCGGTGAGCGGTCGTTCTCCTTCGAGTTCTTCCCACCCAAGGACGAGGCGGGCGAGGAGCAGCTCTGGCAGGCGATCACCGACCTGGAGCCCTACCGCCCGACGTTCGTCTCGGTGACCTACGGCGCGGGCGGCACCACGCGGGACCGCACGGTCGCGATCACCGCGCGCATCGCCCGCGAGACCGGCCTGCTCCCGGTCGCGCACCTCACCTGCGTGGGCCACACGACCGACGAGCTCCACGCGATCCTCGACGACCTCGGTGCCGCGGGCGTGCACCACGTCATGGCCCTGCGCGGCGACCCCCCGGGCGGCCCCGGCGCCCCGTGGACCCCGACCGACGGCGGACTCACCTACGCCAACGAGCTGGTCGCCCTCATCCGCGAGCGCGCCGACATGCGCATCGGCGTCGCGGCGTTCCCCGAGGGGCACGTCGACGCGTCCGACCTCGACCACGACGCGCGCGTGCTGAAGGCCAAGCAGGACGCAGGGGCCGAGTTCGCGGTGACCGAGATGGTGCTGCGCGCCTCCGACTACGTCGCGCTCGTCGAGCGCGCCCGGGCAGTCGGGGCCGACCTCCCGATCATCCCCGGCATCATGCCGATCCTCGGCCTCCGGTCGATGGAGCGGATGGTCGAGCTGTCTCGCCGTCAGCTCCCCGCCGAGGTCACCGCGCGGCTCACGCCCCACGCCGACGACCCGGCGCGGCTGCGCGCGGAGGGCATCGCGATCGCGACCGAGCTCTGCGAGACGCTGCTCGACGCGGGGGCGCCGGGACTGCACTTCTACACCCTCAACCGGTCCAGGGCGACGCGCGAGATCTTCGCCAACCTGCAGATCACCGTCTGAGCTCGGCCCGACCCACCATCTCGGCGACCAGGGCGGCGCTGAGGCCCGCGAACGGCAGGCCCGACCCCGTCGTGGCGTGCGCGCCCGCGGTGAGCACGCCCTCGATCGGCGTGCGGGGACCGAGTCGCGTGCGGGCGGAGCGGGGGCCCTGCCAGAGCACGCCGTGCGGGGACCCGCCCCACGCCTCGACGAGGTCGCGGGGCGTGCGGTCGATCCGGGCGACGACCTGGCGGCGCACGTCGAGGCCGCGGCGGGCCAGCGCGGTGAGCAGGTCCTCGCCGAGGCGCCCGCGCGCCAGCACCGTCCACGCAGCGGCACCGTCGGGCGCCCGGCCGCCCGTGCGCACCACGAGCAGCGGGTCGCCGTGCAGCACCACCTCGTGCGTCAGGTCGGGCAGGTCGCCCTCGAGGGCCACGTGGCACACCGCCGGCGGGCAGGCCGCTCTCGTGCGGCGGACGTGGCTCGCGAGCGCGGGCAGGCGACGCGGGTCGACGGCGACGACGACGACGTCGGCGTCGAGCTCGTCGCCGTCAGCGGTCCGCACCGCGACCACGTGGTCGGCGCGCACCACCAGGTCTGCGGCGGGGGCGCCGGTGAGCACCGTGACCCGCCGCAGGGCGAGCCGGTCGGCCATCGCCGTGCCCAGGGCGGCGAGCCCGCCCGGCACGGTCCAGGCGCCGAAGCGCTGCTCGAGGTAGACGTCGACGCCGGCGATCACCGGCGCGTCGCGCGGGTCGTGCCCGTCCATGACGACCCGGTGCCCGGCGACCAGCCGCAGCCGCTCGTCGCCGAGCGTGCGGCGCAGCCGCCGGTGCAGCGACTCCCGCCGCTCCAGCAGCCTGAGCAGCTCGCTCGGGGCGACGTCGGCGTCGAAGGGGCGTTCGTACCACTCCTTGCGCAGCAGCTCCCACGGCTCGCCGTAGGACGCGACGTGATCGACCCACTGCTGTCCCAGGCCGGCGCCGAGCTCGTCGAACGCTGCGAGCTGGGCCGCGCGCGACCCGCCCGGCAGGACCAGCGACGAGCCGTCCGCGAAACGGTGCTCGCGCACCACGTCGAGCGGCTGGAGGTCGACCTCGCGCTCGAGCGGACGACCGGACTTGCGGAACAGGTCGCGCACGACGGCGGGCAGCAGGGTGCTGGTCGGTCCCGCGTCCCAGGCGAAGTCGTCGTGCTCCACCGTCGTGAGCGCGCCGCCGAGCCGCTCGGACCTCTCGAGCAGAGTGACCTCGTGGCCGAGCTTGGCCAGCCGGGCCGCGGCGGCCATGCCGCCGAACCCGCCGCCGACCACCACCACGCGTGCCACGGGGGGAACCCTAGGCGACCCGGTGGACGGGCTCCCTCGCGCGCCACCGGCGCCAGCCACGGCGGACCAGTCGCCCGACGAGCAGCAGCATCACCAGGCCGAGGAGCAGCAGGACGCCGGCGATCGCGGCGGCCGCCTGCGGGTGCTCGAGGGAGAACCAGACCACGCCCAGCACCGCGGCGTCCTCGGTGATGCTGGCCAGCACGTTGGTGGCGGGCTCGGGGGAGGAGTTGAGCGCCAGCCGCCCGCCCGCCTTGGCGAGGTGGCTGAGCAGGGCCGTGCCCCCGCCGACCACGCCGAGCACGGCCTGGTCGAGGGAGGAGGCGTCCCCGGCGAGCAGCACGCCGATGACCGCCCCCGCGGTGGGGCGCACGGCCGTGGAGATCGCGTCCCACGTCGAGTCGATGTAGGGGATCTTGTCGGCGACGAACTCCATCGCGTACATGAAGCCCGCCGCGGCCAGCACGTCCCACCGGCCCAGCGCGTCGGGGATGTCGGCGAAGGAGCCGAGCCGGTCGGCGACGCCCAGCACCAGGACCACGAGGTAGGCGTTGATGCCGCTCGCCCACCCGCTCGAGAACGTCAGTGCCAAGGCGTCCATCAGGCCGGCACCTCAGGCGACCTCGACCTCGACGGCGCCCGTCATCGCCACCAGTTCGTCGAAGGACGTGGAGAACACCGCGGCCGGGTGGCCGGCCGCCGCCCACACGACGTCGTGGCGTCGCAGCCACGGGTCGATCCACGTGCGGATCGGGGCCGGGTGGCCGAGCGGGGAGACGCCGCCGATCACCTGGCCGGTGTGGAGCCGGACGAAGTCGGGGTCGGCCCGCCGGAGGCGCGCGACACCGATGCGCTCGGCCACCGCGGCGGTGTCGACCCGGTGTGCGCCCGAGGTGAGGACGAGGACCGGCTCGCCGTCGGCGTCGAAGAGCAGGCTGTTGGCGATCGCGCCGACCTCGCAGCCGAGTGCCGCCGCGGCGAGAGCCGCGGTGTGGGCGCTGTCGGGCAGGATGACCACGTCACCGGTGCCGCCGCGCCGGTGGAGGTCATCTCGGAACGAGGTGATCGATGCGTGCTCCGTCGACATGGCGCGAGCCTAGCGACCCGACGACGAGCCCCAGGGGAGATCCGATGGCGCGCGACCTGCCGCGATCCGTGGTCAACAGCCTGCGCGTGCTCGTGCTGATCGTCGCCACGGCGGGCCTGATCACGCTCCTGATCCGGCTGATGCGCGACGACGTGATCCTCGGATGGGCCGAGGGCAACCCGTCGGCGCAGGGGCTCCTGGCCCAGGGTGGCATCGAGCTGCTCCGCGAGAGCCCGATCGTGCCGGGCTTCGTCGCCCTGTCGATCGTCGCGTTCGTCGGCTTCGCCGCCCTCGTCCTCGTGCTCGGGTCCCTCTTCGTCGGCGGCCACGGCTGGACCCGGCCCGTGCTCACGGGCACCGCGGGCATCGGCGTCCTGGTCGGGGTGGTCTGTCTCGACGCCCGCCTCCCGGCGGTGTTCGTCGTGCTCTCGGCGCTGGTGATCGTCGAGGGCCTGGTGCTGTCGTTCTTCCTGTGGCGCCGCGAGACGACCGCCTTCCTGCGCGGCGACTGAGCGGGGCGGCCCGCCCCGGCCCGCCCCGGCCCATCCCTCGCCCGGCCCATCCCTCGCCCGGCCTTGACGGGCTGTCGGTGGCAGGTAGTACCGTGGCGGTGTTCGAACATCTGTTCGATGCGACCCGGGTGGGCGTGACCTCGACCCCACCTCCACCCGGGTCGGCCCCGGGGTCGACCGAGGTGCGGAGGAGGCACGATGAGTCAGGACCACGACCCTGTCGAGGTGCGGAGCGGGGTGACGGACGACTCCCGCGGCTCGCCGGTCGCCCGGACCGAGGAGCGGGCATGAGTGCCGCCGCTGCGAGCGCCCGCCGCCACCCACTGGCGCAGCCGGGCCCGCACCTGCTGCCGGCCACCGCCCACTCCTACCTCCAGCGCTCCGCCACGTCGCTGCGCGACGCGATCACGGCTCGCGACGTGCCCACGCGCTACGCCTGCGCCCACGTCGCGGCCCTCTGCGCGGCGGCCGCACTGCTTGCCGCCCGCGCCCGGCCCGCGCCGCGGGGGCGCCGGCAGAAGAACGCCTGGGTGCTGCTGGCCGAGGTCGCCCCCGAGCTCTCCGAGTGGGCGACCTTCTTCGCCGCGGGTGCGGCCAAGCGGGCCGCCGCCGAGGCGGGCTCGACCCGTGCCGTGAGCGAGCGGGAGGCCGACGACCTGGTGCGCGACGCCGACCGCTTCCTGGCCGTGGTCGAGCAGACGCTCGGCCTGGTCCCGCACGCGAGCGTCGCCTGAGGCGGGGAGAGAGGTGACCTCCGACTCGCGCGTCCTCCCGTCCGGACGATCCGGGCGCGCCCGCGTGCGCCCGCGGGGCTCGGTCGACGAGCCACTAGGGTGGCGCCCATGGCCCAGCCGTCCGCCAGCCCGTCCGCCAGTGAGCGCCGCCAGTCCGTCCGCAGCGGCGTGGCCTGGGAGGGCGTACGCCGGCTCCTGGAGCACCGTGGTGACGCGGAGGGTCGGCCCGCCCGCATCGTCGACGTCGGCGGCGGCACCGGCGGCTTCGCCGTGCCCCTGGCCGAGCTCGGCCACGCCGTCCGGGTCATCGACCCCAGCCCCGACGCGCTGGCCGCGCTCGACCGACGCGCCCGCGAGCGTGGTGTGGCCGACCGCGTCACCGGGCAGCAGGGCGACCTGTCCGACCTGCCGCACCTCGTCGACGAGGCCGACCTCGCCGACCTCGTCCTGTGCCACGGCGTGCTGGAGATGGTCGACGACGCCGCCGCGTCGGTGGCCTCGATCGCCGGGGTGCTGCGCCCCGGCGGGCACCTCAGCCTCCTGGTGGCGCAGCGTCACGCCGCCGTGGTGGCGCGCGCCATGGCCGGGCACTTCCAGGCCGCCCGTGAGCTGCTCGACGACGGCGGGTCGTCGGCGGGACAGCCCGGACGCGGTGGGCACCGCTTCACCCACGACGAGGTCGTCGAGCTGCTCGCCACCGCGGGCCTGCGTCCCGAGAGCGTGCACGCCGTCCGCGTCTTCGCCGACCTCGTCCCGGGCAACCTCCTCGATCTCGAGCCGGGCGCGACCGCGGCGCTGCTCGAGCTCGAGCAGGCCGTGGCCACCCGCCCCGAATACCTCCCCCTCGCTGCCCAGCTCCACGTCATCGCCCGGCGCTGACAGTCGCCCCCGCGGGGGCCGGCGGTGACCGAGACGCCGCTCCTCCACGTCGACATGGACGCGTTCTTCGCCTCCGTGGCGCTGCGGGAGCGTCCCGACCTGGTCGACCAGCCGGTGGTGGTGGGCGGCAGCGGGCGCGGCGTCGTGCTGGCCGCCAACTACGTCGCGCGCGGCTACGGCATCCGCTCGGCGCTGCCGATGGCGCGGGTGCGTCGGCTGTGCCCGCACGTCGTGGTGCTCGCGCCCGACTACGCCGCCTTCGCCGGCGTCTCCGCCTCGGTGATGGAGACCTTCCGCGACGTCACTCCCGTGGTGGAGGCGATGTCGCTCGACGAGGCCTTCCTCGACGTGCGCGGTGCGACCCGACGCCTGGGCGAGCCCCGTGAGATCGCGGAGCGGCTCAGGGCCACCATCCACGACGAGCAGGGCATCACCTGCTCGGTGGGGGTCGCGGCATCGGTGTCGGTGGCCAAGGTCGCGAGCCGGCGCGCCAAGCCCGACGGCGTGGTGGTGGTGCCGCCCGCCGAGGTCGCGTCGTTCCTGCACCCGCTCGACGTCGGGGAGCTCTTCGGCGTCGGCGAGAAGACCCGGACGGTGCTGCGCCGCGCCGGCCTCCTCACCGTGGGCGACGTCGCGCACACGCCGCTCGCCACCCTCCAGCAGACCCTGGGCCGCCACCTCGGTCGCCACCTCCACCAGCTCGCGTGGGGCACCGACCGCAGCGAGCTCTCCGCGACACCCGGCCCCCACGAGCCCGAGAGGTCGATGGGTGCGGACGAGACCTTCGCCCGCGACACCGACGACCGCGAGGTCGTCGTCCGCGAGCTCCTGCGCCTCTCCGCGCGGGTCACCGGCCGGATGCGTGCGGCCGGCGTGGTCGGGCGCACCATCACGCTCAGGGTCCGCTTCGCCGACTTCACGACCATCACGCGCTCGCGCACGATGCCCGAGGTGACCGACGTGACGGTGGAGGTGCACCGTGCGGTGACCAGGCTCTACGACGCGCTCCGGCTGCGGCGCGAGCGCCTGCGTCTGGTCGGCGTCCGCGTCGAGGGTCTGGTCCCTCGGGCGACGGTGCAGCGGCAGCTGGTGCTCGGCGAGCCCGAGCACGGATGGGCCGAGGCCGACCGTGCGGTGGACCGGGCCACGCGCCGCTTCGGGGCGGCCGCCGTGCGCCCGGCGAGTCTCGTGTGAGGGAGGCGTTCCTCGCCCCTCGGACGGAATTTTCTGGGGGACGCCTACCCTAGGCGCAGCAGCGTGCCTAGACTTGCAGCAGAAGGTGAGGAGGAACCGTGGAGCTCTCCGAGGAAGAACTGCGAATGCTCGAGCAGATGGAGCGCGCCCTCGTCGAGGAAGACCCCAAGCTCGCCTCCACCCTGCGCGGCACGTCCTTCCAGCGGGCTGCTCGCCGCCGGATGATCCTGGGCGGTGCCGTGCTCCTCGTCGGCATCGGTCTGCTGATCGTCGCGGTGCTCCTCGACCTCAACGCCGTCCTCCAGACGGTGGTCGGTGTGCTGGGCTTCGTGGTGATGCTCGGCGGCGCGATCCTGGCCCTGACCTCCGCGCGCAGTCCCGGTCACCCGGCGGCTCCCACGGTGCGTGCCTCGGGCCGCACCGGCTTCGGGGTCGTCGACGGCGGTCGCCCCAGCCGGCCCGCCCGGCAGCGCTCGGGCGGCCCCTTCATGGAGCGCATGGAGGAGCGGTGGCGTCGCCGCCGCGAGCGCGGCCTCTGACCTCCGCAGCACGCGCATCACGTCCCATCGACGCCAGGCGCCCGCTCGTCCGACTGCGTCCCTCGGCTGGGAGCTGAGCCTGTTCCTGCTGACGCTCGGCCTCGTGGGCGTCGCGATCGTGACGGCCACGCCGTCCTTGGCGATGGTCGCTGTCATGGTGTGCGCCGCCGCTGCTCCCGTGGCCGTCGTCAGCTTCTTCGTCCGGCTGGTCGCGGCGATGATCGACGAGAGTCGGCGTCGGCGGCTGCTCCGCCGTGTGACCTGGGCCCGACCTGAGCCCGGCCTGAGCCCTGCCCCGTTCCTGCCGGGCCGGGCCGTCAGCCGACGAGCTCGTCGACCGTCTGGGTGGACTCCCGGTCGGGGGTCGCGGTCGTGGCCCGGGCCGACCGGGAGCGGCGACGCCACGACGTACGCCGTCCCACCACCGATGCGGGCCACCACCGCGCCCTGCGCTCCTCGCGCGGCGTCACGCCTGCGGCCAAGGACTCCTCGACGACGAGGAGGTCGGCGCCGAACCGGTCGGCGGTGCAGGTCTCGGGATCGCGGGCGTAGCGGCTGCGCTCCAGCGTGACGACGAGCCGGTCGAGCGCCTGGGCGGCCCCGGGAGCCTGATCGCGTCCGCGCCGCGGCCGGTCGGGCCGCGACGCGTCGTCGACGGGTGCCGCGAGGAGCCGGCCGATCCAGTCGCCGGCCCGACGCGGCGAGCGGCCGTCCGGCCATGCGTGGCCGAGGTCGACGGCCACGTCGCGCAGCTCGGCCCAGAGGTCCTCGATGCCGCCCTCGAGTCGGCGGCGCCGACGTGCCCGCCGGACCAGGTGCGGCGTCGCCAGCACGAGCGCCACCAGGGCCAGACCGAGCAGGCCCGACAGCACGGGCACCCAGGGGATCGAGGACGCGCTGCTGTCGTCGGCCGCCGCCTCGGCGTCGGCCTCCTCGCCCCGCTCGGGCAGCAGCTCGGTCGACCGGCTGGCGCTGGGGGACGGCGCCTCGGTGACCGCCTCGAACTCGGCCTCGGTGTAGTCGGGCGTCTGCGTGGCGCGGTCCTGCGGGGTGGGCTCGAACCGCACCCAGCCCGAGCCGGGGAAGTAGAGCTCGGGCCACGCGTGGAGGTCGTGAGAGGAGAACTCCCACGACCCGTTGGTGGCCCGCTCGGGCTCCAGGAAGCCCACGGCCACGCGGCTCGGGATGCCGATGACCCGCGCCATGATGGCCATCGTCGCCGCGAACTGCTCGCAGTAGCCCACCCGGTCGTTGAGGAACGCGAGCAGGTCGGCACTGCCGTCGCCCGCCGACGGCACCTCGGCGAGGTCGTAGCGGAACCCGCCGTCCTCGCGGAACCACTGCTGCAGCAGCTGCGCCTTCTGGAAACGGGTGGGCGCGTCGGCGGTGACGCTGGCCGCGATTCGCCGGATCTCGTTGCTGAGGGTGGGGGGCACCTCGGTGAAGATGCCGGCCACCGACCCGGCGCCCGACACGGCCGAGTCCATCCGCTGGGCGTCGTAGGTCAGCTGGACGCCGGTGTAGTCGTAGGTGCTGTCGGCGGTCGTGACGTCCTCGCGGGCCGCGATGACGTCGCGGGTGTCGAGGTCGAAGCGCCAGTCGGTGCCGGCCGCGATGCGGGTCGTCTGCGCGGCGGTGGGCAGCCACGCCGAGGTGAAGTCGGGGCCGACCCGCACGTCGTACTTGAACTCCCGGCGCGGCACGTCGCCGCTGACCCCGTCGAGGGGCGGGAGGTCACCGGTGGCCGACTGCGACTCGGGGATCTCGCGGTCGCCCGGCGTCCACTCCGACCCGCTGAAGCGAGCGAGCACCGAGACGCGCAGGTAGGTGGGCTTGGGCCCGGAGGTGGTGACCCACAGCAGGGGCACGTCCGCGCCGCGGGTCAGGTCGCGGCGCAGGTCGACCATCGGGTCCTTGACCTCGACCTCGCGGGTGCCCGGACCCTTGCCCTCGAAGACGCTCATGCTCATGGTCGGCACGGCCGCCGGCACCACGACGGCCAGCGCGATCGCGGTGGTGCCGAGGGCCAGCGCCGTGTTGCCGATCGCCCCGGTGCGGACCGAGAACGACCCCTTCTCGCCGTCGGGCGCCCGTCCCCAGCTCGTGACGTGGTCGCTGTGCTGGAGAAAGACCAGGGCGAGGAACAGGCCGGCGACCACGACGAACAGCCACCACGACACCGCGTCGCCCGTGACCGCGACGGGCAGCGTGTAGGCCGCGAGCAGCACCAGGCCGGCCACGGGCGCGCGGCGGAGCGTGCAGGCGACGAGGTCGACGAGCAGCACGACCAGCGCCCCGCCGACCAGGAGCAGCGGGTGGACGGGGGGCACGCCGAGCTGGATGGGTGCGGCATAGTCGCGCGAGGTCTGGAGGGCGTCGTCCAGCGCGGCCAGGAACGCCTCGACGTTGCCCGGGGTCGGGACGGGTGAGCCGGTGGTGGTGCCGAGCACCAGGAGCGCGGCCACCACGGCCTGGCCGGCCACGACGGCGAGCGCGGGCAGCCGGCTCCACCGGCCGAGGGCGCCCATCGCGGCGACGACGACGCCGATCATCAGCAGCGGGATCGCGACCCGGGGGAAGCCCTCGGTCAGCACGCGCCACGACAGCACCGTCGCCCACGCCGCGAGCAGGGCGATGCCGGCGATCCGCAGCTGGTGGGGGAGCGTGCTCCACTCGGTCCTCATCGGCTCGCCCCCGCTGACGCGGTGGCACGGCTCCGCATCAGCCCGAGCTCCTGCCAGGCCGTGTCGAGGCGGTCGCGCGGGCCGAGGGTGATCGAGCGCCAGCCGGTCGCGGTGAGGTGGGCGGCCGACCCGGGGCCGGGGTGGACCGGCAGGTGGGGCGCCCACGCGTCGACGTCGAGGGCGATCGCCAGGCTGGACGACGCGTGGTGCTGGAGCCGGCGCAGGAAGGGCAGGTCGGTGTCGCCGAGCGCGCCGAAGACGCCGATCGTGAGGCCGCCGTGGCCGGGCTCGGCCAGCCACTGCGTGTCGGGAGCGGGCGAGTGGTCGAGCTGCACGACGGCGAGCGCCTCGAGCAGCGGGATCGTGCTGGCCGCGGCGGTGTGGGAGTGCCACTCGGTCTCCCGGCTGTCGCCGGACGCCGTGACCAGCCGGACGGTGTAGCCGTGGTGCGTGAGGTGGACGGCGATGGAGGCCGCGGCCGACACGGCCGCCTCCAGCGAGCTGGCCGCGCCCTGCCCTCGGTGGGCGGTGCCCCGGTTGTCGAGGAACACCGTCGCCCGCGACTGCCAGGGCTGCTCCTCGCGGCGCACCATCAGCTCGCCGACGCGGGCCGAGCTGCGCCAGTGGACGCGCCGCAGGTCGTCGCCGCGCCGGTACTCGCGCACCGTGACGTCCTCCGCGCTGCCGGTGGCGAAGGCGCGCGGGCGGTTGTCCCCCGACCCGGTCCACGCCCCGCCCAGCGGGATGCTGGGCAGCGCGACGGTGCGCGGGGTGACCGTCAGCCGCGACGTGGCGTGGAACGTGCGGCCCAGCTCGACGAGGCCGAACGGGTCCGTCACCCGCACCGCCATCGGGCCGATCTCGAACTGGCCCCGCAGCTCCGAGCGCACCTGGTAGGTCGCGTGCCGGCGCCAGCCGTGGCCGAGGCCCTCGAGCACGAAGCGGGGCCGTGTGCCGAGCACGTAGGGCAGCCGCTCCTCCAGGAGCAGCACGCCAGTGGGGGTGCGCGACTCGTTGGAGACGGTGAGCTCCACCGTCGCCGGCTGACCGGCGACCACCAGCTGCGGCGACACGGTGCGCACCAGTGCGAGGCGGTAGCGCGAGCGCCCGACCCACCAGGCGGTGAGGAGCGGCAGCGCCGCGACCAGCACGCCGATGCGGACGACCGAGGGGTGTCCCACGACGATGGCCGCGACCACCGTGGTGATGCCGGCGGCCAGGAACGCCCGTCCGCGGACGGTCAGCGCAGCAAGTGCCTCACGCACGGCTGCCGCGTGGGATCGACGGGGAGCCGGTCGTGGAGTGGGACGTGGCGTGTGACGTGGAGTCGGACGCGGTGGGCACCGGCACCGACTCCACGATGCCGGACAGGATCGCCGAGGTGGTGCGTCCGCTCATCGTCGCCTCGACGTTGGGCAGCAGCCGGTGCGCGAGGACGGACGAGGTGATGCCGTACACGTCGTCGGGCAGGACGTAGTCGCGTCCCTGCGTGGCGGCGACGGCCTTGGCGGCGCGGACGAGGTGGAGCGTCGCCCGCGGCGAGGCGCCGAGGTGGAGGTCGTTGCTCGCGCGCGTGGCGGTGGTCAGTGCCACGGCGTAGCGCTGGACGGCGGGCGCGACGTGCACGCGCCCGACGATCTCGATGACCTTGCGGATCTCGCCGGCGTCGGTGACCGGCTCGAGGTCGTCGAGGGGGTTGCGGGCGGTGTGCCCCTCGAGCATCGCGATCTCCGCCGACTCGACCGGGTAGCCGACCGACACCCGCGCCATGAAGCGGTCGCGCTGTGCCTCGGGGAGGGCGTAGGTGCCCTCCATCTCGATCGGGTTCTGCGTCGCGATCACCATGAACGGCCTCTCGAGCTGGTAGGTCGCGTTGTCGACGGTGACCTGGCGCTCCTCCATGCACTCCAGCAGCGCGGACTGGGTCTTGGGCGACGCACGGTTGATCTCGTCGCCGACCACGATGTTGGCGAAGACGCCGCCGGGGCGGAACTCGAACTCGCGGGTGTCCTGGTTGAACACCGAGACCCCGGTGACGTCGGAGGGCAGCAGGTCCGGCGTGAACTGGATGCGCCGTACCGAGCAGTCGATGCTCCGGGCCAGCGCCTTGCTCAGCTGCGTCTTGCCGACGCCGGGCACGTCCTCGATGAGGAGGTGGCCCTCGGCCAGCAGCACGACGAGCGCGGCGTTGACGACGTCGGGCTTGCCGGCGATGACGCGCTCGATGTTGCCGCGCACGGCCCCGGTCACCCGGCGCACGGTGTCGAGATCGGGCGCCTGCCCGGTGGACCCAGTCGTCACGTCGTTCGTTCCCCTCGTGCCCGTGCGGTCGACCCGTCCGCCGATCCGTTCGCCGATCCGGTCGTCGACCTCGCCACCACGGTATGTGGTGCGCGCAACATACCGCTCGGTCGCTGCCGCGGCGCCGATGCGGAGACGAACGCCCTCGTCCTGCGCTCCCCTCTCCACCACCCTTCGCCACGCCGTTCCCCACTTCGCTCCACCACGGGCTGCCGGCTTCCCCCACCGACGCTCCACCAGGGCCGTCCTGAGCGTGGATCCACCCCGTTGCACGCTCCCGGGCGGGTCACGTCGCGGCGCGTGCGTGCTCGCCAGGAGGGCCCGGACGCCGCCGATCCGGGCGCGAAACGCGCTCGATCTGGTTGACGGTGGAGTGAAGTGGGGTACTGTGGTGCGAAGTGGGGGACAGGGTCGATCTTTCCCGCCGAGCAAGGGGAGGTGCCGGGTGTTCTTCGGCACCTACACGCCCAAGCTCGACGAGAAGGGCCGTCTCTTCCTCCCGGCGAAGTTCAGGGACGAGCTGACGGAGGGACTCGTGGTGACCAGGGGACAGGAGCGCTGCCTCACTGTCTGGTCGCTGGAGGACTTCGGCCGGCTCACCGACCGGCTCCGAGAGGCGCCGGTCACGCAGAAGAACACCCGTGACTACGTCCGCATGCTGTTCGCCGCCGCCAGCCAGGAGGTGCCGGACAAGCAGGGGCGGATCAACATCCCGGCCCCACTGCGGGAGTACGCCTCGCTCCGCAAGGAGTGCGTCGTCATCGGGTCGATGAACCGGATCGAGATCTGGGACCCGACCGCGTGGGCGACCTACTCCGAGGAGCAGGAGCAGAAGTTCTCCGAGCTCAGCGACGAGGTCTTCCCCGGGATCTGAGCACCACCCCGCAGCAGCACCAGCACGCACCACCCGACAACGCCAGACAACAGCACAGCTGACATCGCGACCCGTATCACCAGGTCTCGAGCCCGCTCCTCGCGCGGCCATCTGGGGCACTTCCCCGGCACCAGAGGGCACCCCCTGCTCCGGCAGGGGGCAAGGAGCGGGCAGGGACCTGGTGCGGCGGCTCGCCCCGTGCCACACGGCGGGGAGTGTCAGCCGCACCGCCAGCTCCGGCCCCGCCAGCTCCGGCCCGGCCGGGCCGGCGCCCAGCACGTACATCCGCAGCAACCAGTGGGGTCGAGACCATGAGCACCACCCAGCGCGTGGGACGCACGGCAGCACCGCCGTCGCGGGTCCGCGACCAGGCGCGTGAGGCGGTCGCGCTCGTCGCGTTCTCCGCCGCCACCGCCTGCGGGCTGGCGCTCGCCCTGCTCCTGCTGATGCGCCTGGGCTCCCAGGGTTGAGCAGATGACGACTCCTCGCCACGCCCCGGTGCTCCTCGACCGGGTCGTCGCCCTGCTGGCCCCTGCGCTCGAGGCCCCCGGCTCGGTCTACGTCGACTGCACCCTCGGCCTCGGCGGGCACAGCGAGGCCGTCCTCGAGCGCCTCCCCCACGCCCGCGTGATCGGGATCGACCGCGACCCCGAGGCGCTGCGGATGTCCTCGGAGCGGCTCGCGTCCCACGGCGACCGGTTCACCGCCGTGCACGCCGTCTACGACGAGCTGCCGGAGGTGGTCGGCTCGCTCGGCCTGGACCACGTCGACGCCGTGTTCTTCGACCTCGGCGTGTCCTCGATGCAGCTCGACGTGCGTGAGCGCGGGTTCGCCTACGCCGAGGACGCGCCGCTCGACATGCGGATGGACCCCACCACCGGCCCGACCGCGGCCGAGCTGCTCAACACCGCGACCGCCCAGGAGCTGACCCGGATCCTGCGGGAGTACGGCGAGGAGAAGTTCGCCAGCAGGATCGCCCGCGAGGTCGTCCGGCGCCGCGAGGCGACGCCGTTCAGCACCAGCACCGACCTCGTCGAACTGCTCTACGCCACGATCCCCGCACCCGCCCGGCGCACGGGCGGCCACCCGGCCAAGCGCACCTTCCAGGCGCTGCGGATGGCGGTCAACGACGAGCTCGCCGTGCTGCGGCGGGCGATCCCGGCCTCGATGGAGGTCATCGGCGTCGGTGGGCGGGTGGTGGTCGAGTCCTACCACTCGCTCGAGGACCGGCTCGTCAAGCGGGCGTTCGCCGACGCCACCCGCCTCGACGTGCCGCCGGACCTGCCGTTCGTGCCCGAGGGCGCCGAGCCGGCCCTGCGGCTGGTCACCCGCGGCGCCGAGCGGGCCGACGAGCAGGAGATCGCCGAGAACCCCCGGGCCGCCTCCGTCCGCCTGCGCGCCGTCGAGCGCGTCCTCCCGTCCACTCCCACTTCCCCAGGAGTCGTCCGATGAGCAGTCCCGCCCTCCAACCCCGGACCCGGGTCACGCGGATCGCCCAGGAGGCCGTCGACAAGGCCCGCCTGAGCGTCGTGCCGCGGGTGCGCACCCGCGCCCCGCGGATGCCGTTCATGACGTTGGTGAGCCTCGTCCTGCTCGCCGGGATCGTCGGCCTGCTGCTCTTCAACACCTCGTTGCAGCAGGCGTCCTTCGCCGCGTCCGCCCTCGAGTCCGAGGCCGACACCCTCGCCGCCCGCGAGCAGACCCTGCGCATGGAGCTCGACGAGCTGCGCAACCCGCAGCGGGTCGCCTCGCAGGCCCAGGCGATGGGGATGGTCATCCCCGCCGCACCGGTGTTCCTCGACCTCGAGACCGGCGAGACGAGCGGCGTCCGCACGCCCGCCACCCCGGAGAACGCGCTGCTGCTGCAGCCGCCCGCCCCGGTCAAGCCGGCCGTCCTGGCCCCGCGCCCGACCTACGTCGAGGTGCCGGCCGCTCCGAGCGTCGAGGAGCAGGGCGCGACCGCCGCGGGAGGCACCGACGCCAAGCCGCGCAAGAAGCGCAACCGCTGACGGCGCGCTCGCGCGGATCCGTCGCGCCGCGCGCCTAGATTGTCGACCAGGCCGGCTCCACCCCGGAGCCGTCCGGGAAACGAGGGAGATCAGTGCCGAGCACCCGCCCCAGGCGCGGCGCCTCACGTGGCGCGCCCATGCTGCGCCTGCGCATCGGGTTCGTCCTCATCGCGATGGTCCTCTCCTTCTTCGGTGCCCGGCTCGTGCAGCTCCAGGGCGTCGATCCCCGCTCCTACGCGGTCCGCGCGGCCGCCGAGGGCGCGGTGCGGGTGCCGCTGGAGGCCGAGCGCGGCGACATCCTCGACCGCAACGGCCAGCCGCTCGCCGACTCCGTCAAGGGCAAGATGGTCATCGCCGACCCCGCGCTCACCGCAGACCGGGCGCCCGAGCTCGCCCGGCTGCTGACCGACCGGCTCTCCGTCGACTACTTCAGGACCCTCACCGCGCTGCGCGGCCGCAAGGACGGCAGCCGCTTCGAGTACGTCGCCCGGCGGGTGCCGAGCACGCTGGCGGGCGACACCCTCGCGGCCCTCGACGAGGCCGGCTTCAAGGGCATCAGCCTGCAGGACGACCCGATCCGGTCCTACCCCTCCGGTGACGTGGGCGCCAACCTGATCGGCTACATGGGCACCGACGAGCCGCTCGGCGGCTTCGAGCGCACCTTCGACACGCAGCTGGCCGGCGTCGACGGCGAGGCCACCTGGCAGTCCAACTCGGGCAAGGGGGTGCGGATCCCGCTGCGCGAGAGCACCCTCAAGGCCGCCCGCAACGGCGAGGCGCTGCGCACCACCATCGACCGCGACCTGCAGTGGTTCACCCAGAAGGTGCTCGCGCAGTCGGTGCGCCAGTACCGCGCCGAGAGCGGCGCCGCGGTCGTCATGGACACCCGCACCGGCGAGATCCTCGCGCTCGCCGACTACCCGACCTTCGACGCCAACGTGCCGACCGAGTCCGACCAGGACGACCTCGGCTCGCGCGCCATGAGCGACACCTACGAGCCCGGGTCGGTGCAGAAGGTGCTCACCGCCGCCTCGCTGATCGACGCAGGCAAGGCGTTCCCGCGTCAGCGCTTCAAGGTGCCGTCCAGCCTCGCGCGCCAGGACCGGGTGATCGGCGACTGGTTCGACCACGGCGACATCCGGCTCACCCTGGCCGGCATCATCGCCAAGTCGTCCAACATCGGCACGGTGCTCGCCGCCGACGCGTTCTCGCCGCCGGAGCTGGTGGCCTACCTGAAGCGGTTCGGGCTCGGCACGCGCACCGACATCGGCGTCCGCGGCGAGACCCCCGGCATCCTGACCCCCGGCGACGCGATGACGTCGCAGACCAAGGACCGCGTCGCCTTCGGGCAGTCGCTCTCGGTCAACGTCGCCCAGATGGCCGCGGCCATCAACACCATCGCCAACGGGGGAGTGCGGGTCTCGCCCAGTCTCGTCTCGGGGTCCGCGGTCACCGACGACGGCGTCACCGTCGGCACCGACGTCGCCACGCGTACGCGCGTCGTCAGCAAGAAGGCCGCGCGCGCGACCGCACGGATGATGGAGAAGGTCGTCGACCCCGAGGACGGCGTCGCGCCCGCGGCACAGGTGCCCGGCTACCTCGTCGCCGGCAAGACCGGCACCGCCCAGCGGGTCGCCAGCGACGGCACCGGCTACGACGGCAGCACGTCGGTCTCCTTCGGAGGGTTCGCTCCCGCCGACGACGCCCGCTTCACCGTCTACGTCGTGGTGCACGCCCCCCGGGTCGACGGCGGCGGCGGCTCGATCGCGGGGCCGGTGTTCTCCCGGATCATGGGCTACGTCCTGGGCCGCTACGGCGTCGCGCCCACCGACGGCACCCCGTCGCGCCTGCCCGTCGAGTGGTGAGTCGATACGCTCGGTCGGTGCACGAGTCTGTGAGTGCGACGCGACCACGGCAGTCCCCGTCGACCCCTGCGGTCGAGCTCGCCGAGTGGCTCGCGGCGACGACGGAGGTGGCCGTCCACGGCGATCTCGACGTCGTGGTCACCGGCATCTCGCTGAGCACCGCGCGGGTGCGCCCCGGCGACCTCTACGCCGCGCTCCCCGGCGCGCGCGCCCACGGCGCCGACTACGCCGAGCAGGCCCTGGCGGCCGGGGCGGTCGCCGTGCTCACCGACCCCGACGGCCTCGACCGGCTCCCGCCGGGCACGCCCGCCCTCGTCGTGGCCGACCCCCGACGGGTGCTCGGCCGGCTGGCCGCCCGGGTCTACGGCGACCCCGCCGACGCGCTCCGCGTCGTCGGCGTCACCGGCACCCAGGGCAAGACCACGACCACCCGGCTCCTCGAGCAGGGCCTCACCGCCGCGGGGGTGACCTCGGCGGTCATCGGCACCGTCGGCACCCGGGTCGCCGGGGAGGACGTCCGGACCCAGCTCACCACCCCGGAGGCGCCCGACCTGCACGGCCTCTTCGCGGTGATGCGCGAGCGGGGCGTCGACACCTGCGCGATGGAGGTCTCCAGCCACGCCCTCGTGCTCGGCCGCGTCGACGGGGTGCGGTTCGACGTCGCCACGTTCCTCAACCTCGGGCGCGACCACCTCGACTTCCACGCCGACCTCGACGACTACTTCGCCGCCAAGGCCGGCCTCTTCACGCCCGAGCGGGCCCGGGTCGGTCTGACCAACGTCGACGACGAGTTCGGCAGGCGCCTGCTCGACGTGGCGCGCATCCCGATGTCGACCTACTCCTCGCGCGGCGCCGACGCCGACTGGCGGGCCACCGACGTCGAGCTCTCCGCCGACGGCGCGCGCTTCACCGTCCTCGGCCCGGGGGTCGAGGTCCCGGCGCAGGTGCTCCTCCCGGGCGAGTTCAACGTCTCCAACGCCCTGGCCGCCATCGCCTCGGCAGCCCTCGCCGGGCTCGACCCGCGCCGGGTGGCCGACGGGATCGCCCGCGTGGGCGGGGTGCCGGGCCGGCTCGAGCCGGTGACGGCCGGCCAGGACTTCACCGTGGTCGTCGACTACGCCCACAAGCCCGACGCCCTCGAGGCGGTGCTGGCCACCCTCCGGCCGCTGACGGACGGACAGGTGGTCGTCGTGGTGGGGGCCGGGGGCGACCGCGACACCGCCAAGCGCCCGGTCATGGGCGAGATCGCCGCGCGGCTCGCCGACGTCGTCGTCGTCACCGACGACAACCCCCGCACCGAGGACCCCGCGACCATCCGCGCCGCGCTGCTGGCGGGTGCGCGCGGCGGCGCTGCGGAGGTCCTCGAGGTGGGGGAGCGCCGGCTCGCGATCCGGGAGGCCGTGCGGCGCGCCCGCACCGGTGACGTGGTGCTCATCGCCGGCAAGGGCCACGAGACCGGCCAGGAGGTCGACGACGTGGTGCACCCCTTCGACGACCGGGTCGTCGCCGCCGAGGAGGTCGAGTCGGCCCTGGCCGCGCGACGCGACGGCACCACGGGGTCGGAGGCGCCGGCCCGCTCCGACGGCTCGGGGGCCCGCGCATGATCGAGATGTCGCTCGACGAGATCGCCCACGTGGTCGGCGGCACCGCCCACGGGGAGGCGCTCGTGCGCGGCGGCGCGTTCATCGACACGCGCACGCCCGAGGACGGTGGACTCTTCGTGGCGGTCACCGGCCAGCGGGTCGACGGTCACGACCTGGCCCGCGCCGCCGGCGACGCCGGCGCCGTCGCCGTGCTCGGCACCCGGCCCACCGAGCTGCCCACCGTCGTCGTGGCCGACGTGACGACGGCCCTGGGGCTGCTGGCCCGGCACGTCGTCGACCGGCTCCCCGACGTGGTCGTCCTCGCGATGACGGGCTCGCAGGGCAAGACGGGCACGAAGGACTACCTCGCCCACGTGCTGTCCGAGGACGCGCCGACCGTCGCCACCCGCGGCAACTTCAACAACGAGCTCGGCGTCCCGCTGACCGTGCTGCGCGCCACCTCCGAGACCCGCTACCTCGTCGTCGAGATGGGGGCCCGTGGGATCGGCCACATCGCCGAGCTGTGCGCGATCGCGCCACCGCGCGTGGCCGCGGTCCTCAACGTCGGCTCGGCCCACATCGGCGAGTTCGGCAGCCGGGAGGCGATCGCGCTGGCGAAGGGCGAGATCATCGAGGCGCTGCCGGCCGACGGCACGGCGGTGCTCAACGCCGACGACGACCTGGTGGCCGCGATGGCCCCCCGCACCCACGCGCAGGTGATGACCTTCGGCAGCGTGTCCGAGAGGTCCGCGCAACACCCGGTCCCCGACGTCGCCGTCAGCGAGGTGACCACCGACGAGCTCGGTCGGCAGTCGTTCGAGCTGGCCCACCGCGGCTCGGGGGCCACCGTGCACCTCGCGACGATCGGCGCCTACCAGTGGCGCAACGCCGCGGCAGCCGCCGCCATGGCACTGGCGGCAGGGCTCGACCTCGACACGGTCGCCGACTCGCTGGGCGACGCCGTGCCGGCGAGCCGCTGGCGCATGGAGCTCGGCGAGCGTCCCGACGGCCTGGCCGTCCTCAACGACGCCTACAACGCCAACCCCGAGTCGATGACGGCCGCGCTGGAGACCCTGGCCGGCATCGGCGCACGCAGCGGGCGGCGTACGGTCGCGGTGCTCGGCCAGATGCTCGAGCTCGGCGACGGGGCCGCCGAGGCCCACCGCGGCGTGGGCGCCTACGCCGCGGAGGCCGGGATCGACGTCCTGGTCGCCGTCGGCGACGAGGCCGCCGCCATCGCCGAGGGCTTCACCGCGGTCGGACGTGGGGGAGTGAGCATCGCCACGGCGGGGCGTGACGAAGCCGCCGACTGGCTGCGGCACAATGTCTCGGCTGCTGATGTCGTCCTGGTGAAGGCATCGCGGGGGGCGGCGCTGGAACTGATCGCCGACGACCTCCTGACCGGGAGCGGCAAGGAAGGAAGCACCACATGAGAGCCATCCTGTTCGGAGGAGGACTCTCCCTGCTGATCTCGCTGCTGGGCACGCGCTACGCGATCAGGTTCTTCACCCGCCAGGGATTCGGGCAGCCGATCCGTGACGACGGGCCGACCACCCACCACGTCAAGCGCGGCACCCCCACGATGGGCGGGGCGGTCATCGTGCTCGCCGCCGTCGTGGGCTACGCCGCCGCCAAGGTGATCACCGGCACGGCACCGACGGCCTCGGCGCTGCTGCTGCTGTTCCTCTTCGTCGGCCTGGGCACCGTCGGCTTCCTCGACGACTTCCTCAAGGTCAGCCGGCAGCACAACCTCGGGCTGCGCAGTCGCGCCAAGATGATCGGCCAGACGCTCGTCGCGGTCATCTTCGGCTTCCTCGCGCTCTCGCCGGCGCTGGAGGACGAGCGTGGCTGGCGACCGGCGTCCGACCACATCTCCTTCATCCGCGACTACGAGCGCTTCGCGCTGCCGACGGCCCTCGCGATGCTGCTGATCTGGTTCTTCGTGACCGGGTTCAGCAACGCGGTCAACCTCACCGACGGCCTCGACGGGCTGGCAGCGGGATCCTCGATCCTCGTCTTCGCCGCCTACACGCTGGTCAACATCTGGCAGAACAGCCAGTCGTGCGCCCTCCAGGCCGGACCGAAGTGCTACGAGGTGCGCGACCCGCTCGACCTGGCCGTGGTCGCCGCGGCCATCACGGGAGCCTGCTTCGGCTTCCTGTGGTGGAACGCCTCGCCCGCGCAGATCATCATGGGCGACACCGGCTCGCTCGCCCTGGGCGGCGCGATGGCCGGCTTCGCGATCATGACCCGCACCGAGCTGCTGCTGGTGATCATCGGCGGCCTCTTCGTCGCCGTCACCCTGTCGGTGATGATCCAGGTCTCGGTGTTCAAGGCGAGCCGCGCGAGCGGGCTCTTCCGCAGCATCTTCAAGGTGCAGCCCGGCCACCGGGTGTTCCGGATGACCCCGCTGCACCACCACTTCGAGATGCTCGGCTGGGAGCAGGTCACGATCGTGATCCGCTTCTGGATCATCACCGGCCTCGCGGTCGCCACGGGCCTGGGCATCTTCTATGCCGAGTGGGTCGCGGGCATTGGCTAGCACCCCGGGCGGTCTCGACGTCGACGGGCTGGGGCGCACCAGCGACTGGTCCGGCGTGCGCGTCGTCGTCGCCGGGTTCGGCGTCTCGGGGTTCGCCGCCGCCGACAACCTGCTCTTCCTCGGCGCGCAGGTGACGGCGCTCGACGAGTCGACCAGCGACGAGAAGGCCGAGAGGGCCCGGCTGCTGGAGACCCTGGGCGCCACCATCCGCCTCGAGCCCGGCGCCACCGACGTCCTGCCCGACGACGTCGACCTGGTGGTCACCTCGCCGGGCTGGCGTCCCACCGCGCCGCTCCTCGCCCAGGCCGCCGAGCGGGGCGTGCCCGTGTGGGGCGAGGTCGAGCTGGCCTGGCGGCTCCGCGACCCCGACCACGCCGCTCCGTGGCTGGCCGTCACCGGCACCAACGGCAAGACCACGACCGTGCAGATGCTGCGGTCCATCCTCACCGCGGCCGGCCTGCGTGCGGTCGCCGTGGGCAACGTCGGTCGCCCGATCGTCGAGGCCGTGATGGACCCCGAGCCCTACGACGTCCTCGCCGTCGAGCTCTCCAGCTTCCAGCTCCACTACACCCGGTCGATGGCCGCCGAGTCCGCCGTCGTGCTCAACCTCGCCGAGGACCACCTCGACTGGTACGCCGACGAGCCGGGCGGCCGCACCGGCATGGAGGTCTACGCCGCCGACAAGGCGCGGGTCTATGCCGGCGTCGAGCGCGCCTGCGTCTACAACCTGGCCGACCCGGCCACCGAGGACATGGTGCGCGAGGCCGACGTCGTCGAGGGCGCTCGGGCGGTCGGCTTCACCCTCGGCACGCCCGGCCCGGGCAACCTCGGCGTCGTCGACGACCTGCTGGTCGACCGGGCCTTCATCGAGGAGCGGGCCACCAGTGCCGCCGAGCTCTGCACGCTCGGCGACCTCGCCTCCCCGGCCCCGCACTTCGTCGCCAACGCCCTCGCCGCCGCCGCCCTGGCGCGCGCGCACGGCGTGAGCCAGCAGGCCGTGCGCGACGGGCTGCGGGCCTTCCGGCCCGACGGCCACCGCATCGCCCACGTCGCCGAGGCCCGCGGCGTCACCTGGATCGACGACTCCAAGGCCACCAACCCGCACGCCGCGCAGTCCTCCCTGTCCGCCTACGAGCCCGTCGTGTGGGTCGCCGGCGGGCTGGCCAAGGGGGCCCGCTTCGACGACCTCGTGCGGTCCGTGCGCGGCCGGCTGCGCGGCGTCGTCCTGCTGGGCCGCGACCGCCGGGTCGTCGCCGACGCTCTTTCGCGACACGCGCCCGATGTGCCGGTCATCGATGTGGGCGCCGACGAGACTGGGGATCCGATGGAGCGCGTGGTCGACGCGGCCGCCGGGCTCGCCAGGGCCGGTGACACGGTGTTGCTCGCGCCGGGATGCGCCTCCATGGACATGTTCACCGACTACGGCGCTCGCGGCGACGCGTTCGCCACCGCGGTGCACGCTCACATCGACCGCACCGACCAGACCGACCCGCCCGACACCGACTGAGGGCGCGCACCGACCCGAGGGGAGCCGCGACGATGACCACCGTCAACCCCGGGGACGTCGGGCTGGGCGTCGCGTCGCCACCGGTGGACGGTGCCGCGGACGGGACGGTGGACGGGCAGGTCGACGCCCCCACGCGTGCGTCGTCCCCACGCCCGCCGCTCGGCTCGGGCCTCGCCGCGGGCTGGCGCTCGGTGCGCGAGGCGCTCGACAAGCCCCTCGCCTCCTACTACCTGCTGCTCGGCGCCTCGGCGCTGCTGCTCACCATCGGCGTGATCATGGTGCTCAGCGCCTCCAGCGTGCGGGCCTACCTCACCTACGACGACTCCTACGCCGTGGTGAAGCGCCAGCTGCTGTGGGTCGCGATCGGGCTGCCCGCCGCCTGGGTGGCGTCGCGGATCCCGGTGCGGCACGTGCGCCGGCTGGCCTATCCGAGCTTCCTGGTGGCGCTGGTGCTGCTGGCCCTCGTCGCTCGCTTCGGCGTGCTCGTCAACGGCAACAAGAACTGGCTGGCCGTGGGCCCGGTCAACATCCAGCCGGCCGAGATCGCCAAGCTGGCCATCGTGCTGTGGGCGGCCAACATCTACGCCCACAAGGAGCGCCGCCTCCGCGAGCTGCACCACCTGCTCGTGCCGGTCGTGCCGGGCCTGTTCGCGGTGATCGGCCTCGTGCTCGTCGGCCGCGACCTCGGCACGGCGATGGTGCTGGCGGCCATCCTCCTCGGGATGCTGTGGGTGGTCGGGGCCCCGTTGCGGCTGTTCGGGCTCAGTCTCTCGGTGATGGGGGTGGCGGCGCTCGCGCTGGCCGCCACCGACCCCGAGCGGCTGGAGCGCATCACGCACTTCACCGACCCGTTCAAGGACTACACCGACGCCGGCTGGCAGCCCGCCCACGGCCTCTACGCCCTGTCCAGCGGCGGGTGGTTCGGGCAGGGGATCGGTGCGTCGACCCAGAAGTGGGGCGACCTCCCCGAGGCCCACACCGACTTCATCTTCGCCGTCCTCGGCGAGGAGCTCGGCCTCGTGGGCACCCTGCTGGTCGTCGGTCTCTTCTTCACCATCGCCTACGCCGCGATCCGCGTCGCGCTCAGCACCCAGGACCCGTTCGTGCGCTACGCCACGTTCGGGATCGTGGTGTGGCTGCTCGGCCAGATGATGATCAACGTCGGCATGGTGCTCGCCGTCCTGCCCGTCATCGGCATCCCGCTGCCCATCGTGTCCTACGGCGGGTCGGCCCTCCTGCCGTCGCTGGTGGCCCTCGGGCTGGTGATCGGGTTCGCCCGCCGGGAGCCGGAGGCCGCGGCGGCGCTGGCGGCACGCCGTCGCAACCGCTCCGCCGGCCTGTCCGCGGGCCCCGCTCGCTAGGTTTGGCCCGATGCGCGTACTCCTCGCCGGCGGTGGATCCGCCGGCCACACCTCGCCCCTGCTCGCCACGGCCGACGCCCTGCGGCGGCTCGACCCGGAGGTCCGGGTGACCTGCCTCGGCACCCGCGAGGGACTCGAGGCCCGGCTCGTGCCCGAGGCCGGCCTGCCGCTCGAGTACGTGCCCCGCGTGCCGCTGCCGCGGCGTCCCAGCCCCGAGCTGCTCCGGACGCCGACGCGGTTGCGCGCCGCCCGCGCGGCGGCCCTCGAGGTGGTCGACCGGGTGCGCCCCGACGTGGTCGTGGGCTTCGGTGGCTATGTCTCCGTGCCCGCCTACCTGGCCGCCCGCAAGCGCGGAGTGCCGATCGTCGTCCACGAGGGCAACGCCATGCCCGGGATCGCCAACCGGCTCGGGGCGCGGATGACGTCCCACGTGGCCACCAGCTTCCCGGGCACGGAGCTGCCGCACGCCGTGTGCACCGGCCTGCCGATCCGGCGGCTCGTCTCGACCCTGGACCGGGGTGCGCTGCGCGGTGAGGCGCTCACCACCTTCGGCCTGCGCGACGACCTGCCGACCCTGCTGGTCACCGGTGGCTCGCAGGGTGCCGCGCGCATCAACGCCGCGGTCTCCGGCGCCGCCCCCGACCTCGCGGCCGCCGGGGTGCAGGTGCTGCACATCGTGGGACCCGCGCACGAGCTCGCCGTCGAGCCGGGCGAGGTGCCCTACGTCGTGCTCAACTACGTCGACCGGATGGACCTCGCCTACGCCGCGGCCGACGCGGTGCTGTGCCGCTCCGGCAGCAACACCGTCACCGAGGTCTCCGGGGTCGGCCTGCCGGCCGTCTACGTCCCGCTGCCCATCGGCAACGGCGAGCAGGCGCTCAACGCGCGCCCGGTCGTCGACGCCGGCGGCGGCCTCCTGGTCTCCGACGCCGCCCTGACCCCGGAGTGGGTCGCGGCCACCCTGCCGGGCCTCCTCACCGACCCGGCGCGGCTCGCCGCCATGGGCGCCGCCGCGACCGGCGTGATCCCGCTCGACGCCGACGAGAAGCTGGCGCGCATCGTCCTCGACGCCGCAGGCGGACGGTCGTGAGGATCCCGGTCCCCGACGAGGTGCTGCCCGCGGCGGCGCTCGGCCGCGTCCACTGCATCGGCATCGGCGGCGCCGGCATCTCCGCGATCGCGCGCATCATGGCCCAGCGCGGCGTCCCGGTGACGGGCAGCGACGACCACGACACCCCGTTCCTTCCCGCGCTGCGCGAGCTGGGGGTGACCTGCCACCTCGGCTACGACGCCGCGCACCTCGGCGACGCCGACACCGTGGTCGTCACCACGGCTGCCCGCGAGGACAACCCCGAGGTGGTCGAGGCGCGCCGCCGCGGCCTGCGCATCCTGCCCCGCTCAGCCGGTCTCGCCTCGGTGATGCTCGGCTCGCGGGTCCTGGCCGTCGCCGGCACCCACGGCAAGACGACGACCACGGGCCTGCTCACGTCCGCGCTGCTGGCCGCCGGCGTCGACCCGTCGTACGCGGTGGGCGGGGTGCTCAGCGCCACCGGCCGCAACGCCGACGCCGGCACCGACGACCTGTTCGTCGCCGAGGCCGACGAGAGTGACGGCGCCTTCCTGCACTACCGCCCCCACGCGGCGATCGTCACCAACGTCGAGGCCGACCACCTCGACAACTGGGGGACGGAGGAGGCCTACCACCGCGCGTTCGACGACTTCGCCGCCACCCTCGACCGCAGCGGCTTCCTGGTGTGCGTGGTCGACGACCCCGGTGCGGCGCGGCTCGCGCGCCACGCCCGCGACGCCGGCCTCGAGGTGGTGACGGTGGGGGAGTCGCCCGACGCCGACGTCCGTGTCCACGACCTGCTGCTCGACGGCTCCACCTCGGTGTGCCGCGTCACCCAGCACGGCAGCGACCTCGGCGAGCTGCGGCTGCGGATCCCCGGGCGCCACTACGTCCTCGACGCGGTCGCCGCGCTGGCCATGGGCCTGCGGCTCGGTCTTCCGTTCGCGTCCCTCGCCGAAGGGCTGGGCGGCTTCACCGGCACCGGACGCCGCATGGAGCTGAAGGGCGAGGCGGCAGGCGTGCGCGTCTACGACTCCTACGCCCACCACCCCGTCGAGATCCGGGGCGACCTCGAGGCCGCCCGGGCCCTCGCCGGCGACGGACGCGTCATCGCCGCCTTCCAGCCCCACCTCGTCTCCCGCACTCGCATCTTCGGCGAGGCGATGGGCGCCGAGCTCGGTGCCGCCGACGAGGTCGTCGTGCTCGACGTCTACGTCGCGCGCGAGGACCCCGACCCGGCGGTGACGGGCCTGCTCGTCGCCGACGCCGTCCCGCTGCCGGCCCAGCACGTGACCTACGTCGACGGGCTGGGCGCCGCGGCCCAGGCACTCGCCGAGCGGTCGCGCCCGGGCGACCTCGTCATCACCCTGGGCGCCGGCGACGTCACGACCGTCGGACCCCAGGTGCTCGACCTGCTCGGAGGTGCCTGAGTGGACCGCGACGCGCCGCCCCGCGACTCCCGGCCCACTGGCCCGGGCGCGGTCTCGGGCAGCGACGCGGAGCACGGCGGACCCGACCCCCGGGCCGTGGCCCGGCAGCGCAAGCAGGCCGAGCGGGAGGCGAGGTCGGCCCGGCGCACCCGGCGCCGCTTCGCCCGGCGGCAGTGGGCGCGCCGGTGGCTGTCCCTGCGCTACGTCCTCGCCCTGCTGCTGGTCCTCGCGCTGCTCGCCACCGGCGTGCACCTGGTCTTCTTCTCCACCAGGCTCCAGGTGCAGCGCGTCGAGGTGGTGGGCAACACCCTCCTCAGCGACGGCCGGGTCCGGGAGGTCGCCGACGTGCCGCTCGGGGAGCAGCTCGCGCTCGTCGACCTCGCGCGCGCCCGGGCGCGCGTCGGCGCGCTCGCCGAGGTCGAGTCCGTCGACGTGACGCGCACCTGGCCCGACTCCGTGCGGATCGCGGTGGTCGAGCGCACCGCCGTGGCCGTCGTCGAGCTCGCCGGCCGGATCCGCGGCCTCGACGCCGACGGGGTGGTCTTCCGCGACTACCGCGCGGTGCCGAAGGGGATCCCGCGGGTGCGCCCCGGCAGCACCGCCGGCGGCGACGCGCTCCGCGAGGCCGCCACGGTCGTCTCGGCGCTCCCGGCCGACCTCGTCACCCGCGTCGACCACGTCGAGGTCGCCACCATCGACCAGATCACCCTCGTGATGCGTGACCGGCGCGAGGTGCTGTGGGGGAGTGCCGAGGACTCCGAGCTCAAGGCGCTCGTCGTGGACAAGCTGCTGGCCGCGCAGAAGGCGCCCTACTACGACGTCAGCGTCCCCGGCAACCCCACCTACCGCACCACTCCCTGACGGCTGCTCCCTGCCGGCTGCGGCCCCGCGGTGCGGTCGTGGCCGGCACACCGGGTGCAGAAATCGGCGCCGCGCCGGGCGTGTTGCCGGACTGGGGCAGAGCGGTCTGCCTATGGTCGTGCGAAAGGCGAGGTTGACATAACTATAACCCTCAGGCTCACGGTTAGGGTTCCGGCGGGCCGAGGGTGGCGGACTCGTCCATCCCCCTGACACAGACACTCAAGGAAGGCCCCGCAGCCGTGGCAGCAGCGCAGAACTACCTGGCGATCATCAAGGTCGTCGGCATCGGTGGCGGCGGCGTCAACGCCGTCAACCGGATGATCGAGGTCGGCCTCAAGGGCGTCGAGTTCATCGCGATCAACACCGACGCCCAGGCACTCCTCATGAGCGACGCCGACGTCAAGCTCGACATCGGCCGCGAGCTCACCCGTGGGCTCGGCGCCGGCGCCGACCCCGAGGTGGGCGCCAAGGCCGCCGAGGACCACGCCGACGAGATCGAGGAGGTCATCAAGGGCGCCGACATGGTCTTCGTGACCGCCGGCGAGGGGGGTGGCACCGGCACCGGTGGCGCGCCCGTGGTGGCCCGCATCGCCCGCTCGCTCGGTGCCCTGACGATCGGTGTCGTCACCCGGCCGTTCGCGTTCGAGGGCCGGCGTCGCGCCAACTCCGCGGAGGAGGGCATCAGCCAGCTCCGCGAGGAGGTCGACACCCTCATCGTGATCCCCAACGACCGGCTGCTCTCGATCACCGACCGCAGCGTCTCGATCCTCGACGCCTTCAAGCAGGCCGACCAGGTGCTGCTGCAGGGCGTCTCCGGCATCACCGACCTGATCACCACCCCCGGCCTGATCAACCTCGACTTCGCCGACGTGAAGTCGGTGATGGCCAACGCCGGCTCGGCGCTGATGGGCATCGGCTCGGCCCGCGGCGAGGACCGCGCGGTCGCAGCCGCCGAGATGGCTGTCTCCAGCCCGCTGCTCGAGGCGAGCATCGAGGGCGCCCACGGCGTCCTGCTGTCCATCGCCGGCGGCTCCGACCTCGGCCTGTTCGAGATCAACGAGGCCGCGGCGCTCGTCTCCCAGGCCGCCCACGCCGAGGCCAACATCATCTTCGGCGCAACCATCGACGACGCCCTCGGCGACGAGGTGCGGGTCACCGTCATCGCCGCCGGGTTCGACGGCGGGATGCCCAAGCGTCGCTCCGACGGCAACGTGCTGCGCCAGCACCAGCCCGCCCAGACGCAGGAGCAGACCCGGGCGGCTGCCCAGCAGGTCGCGACACCGGCCCGCAGCGACTCGTCCGGCGCCCCGGCTCCTGCGACGTTCGCGCCGTCGAGCTCCGACGGGCAGGCGCCGTCGGCTCCCGCCCGGCAGGCCCCGGCCCAGCAGCAGGGCCAGCCCGGTCAGCAGTCCGCCCCGTCCCGGCCGGCTCGTCAGGTGCAGTTCGACGACGACGACCTCGACGTTCCCGACTTCTTGAAGTGAGCTGACCCAGGACCGTGCCGCTGCTGCGCCATCGTGAGCGGATCGAGGGCGACCTCGTCGTCGAGGTCGCCTTCACCGACTCCTCCCTCGGCCTCGGCGACGCCGAGGAGGCTGCCGTCCGCGACGACGCGCTCGCCCGCTTCGCCGCCGCGTCGGGCGCCCGTCCCGTGCTGATGGACCAGGTGCACGGTGCCGAGGTCTCGACGGTGGACGAGTGGAAGCCCTACGACCGGCGGCCCACGGCCGACGCCCTGCTCACGTCGCGTCCCGGGCTGGCGTTGCTGGCCCGCGCCGCGGACTGCGTGCCCGTGCTGCTGGCCGACCCGGCCACCGGGTGGGTGGCGGCCGCCCACTGCGGCCGTCCAGGCCTCGCCGCGGGTGTCGTGCCCGCCACCGTCGCCCGGCTCCGCGAGGAGGGGGCCCGGCCAGCCGTCGCCTGGATCGGCCCGCACGTGTGCGGCTCCTGCTACGAGGTGCCTGCCGACCTGCAGGACGAGGTCGCTGCCGTCGTGCCCGAGGCGCGGTCCACCACGTCGTGGGGCACGCCGGCCCTCGACCTCGGTGCCGGCGTGCGTGCCCAGCTCGCGGCCGCCGGCATCCCCGACGTCCGGGTCGTCGACGCCTGCACTCGCGAGGACGCCACGTGGCCGTCCTACCGTCGCGACGGAGCGGCGGCGACCCGCTTCGCCGGCGCGATCTGGGTGGCCCGATGACGGAGCGTCGCGACGAGCTCGCCGCCCACCTCGACGTCGTACGACGTCGCATCGCGACCGCGTGCGCCGAGGCGGGGCGCCCCGAGGGCGACGTCTCGCTCGTCGTCGTCACCAAGTTCTTCCCCGCCTCCGACGTCCGGCTGCTCGCCGACCTCGGCGTCACCGACGTCGGCGAGAACCGCCACCAGGAGGCGGAGGCCAAGGCCGCCGAGTGCGCCGACCTCGGCCTGCGGTGGCACTTCATCGGTGGGCTGCAGTCCAACAAGGCGGCAGCCGTCGCCGCCTACGCCGACGTCGTCGAGTCGGTCGACCGTCCCAAGCTCGTCGCGCCCCTGGCGCGCGGCGCGACGGCCCGGGGGAGCGAGGTCGACGTGCTCCTGCAGGTCAGCCTCGACCCGCCGGGAGCCGACCACCGCTCCGGCGTCGAGCCCGCCGCCCTCGTCGACCTGGCGCAGCGCGTGGCGGACGCCGACGGTCTGCGGCTGCGCGGACTGATGGCGGTGGCGCCCCTCGGCGAGGACCCCGACGCGGCCTTCACACGCCTCGCCGAGGTCCGCGAGGCGTTCCTGCGCGAGCACCCCGCGGCGCGCGTGCTGTCCGCGGGGATGAGCGGCGACCTCGAGGCGGCGATCCGGCACGGCGCGACACACGTGCGTGTCGGCTCCGCGGTCCTCGGTCCGAGGCCCACGGTCCAGTAATGTCCACAACAGTCAAGCGGCACCCGGTCCCGGGTGCCAGGTCTAGCGGAGGAACAGTCTCATGAGCGGCGCGATGCGCAAGATCGGCGAGTACCTCGGCCTGCTCGAGGACACCGGCCACTACGACGACTACGACGGCGACACCGAGACCACGACCCACGACGCTGTCGAGCAGCGCCCGGTCACGCGCGAGCGTCGCCCTGCCCCCGTGTCCGACCTCGCCGAGCGCCGCCGTCCGGCCCCGGTCCAGACAGGAGTCGTGGCCGAGTTGAGCCGCATCACCACCCTCCACCCCCGCAACTACAACGAGGCCCGCCTGGTCGGTGAGAACTACCGCGACGGCACGCCCGTGATCATGAACCTCAGCGAGATGGACGACAACGACGCCAAGCGCCTCGTCGACTTCGCGGCCGGCCTGATCTTCGCGACCCGCGGCTCGATCGAGCGCGTGACCAACAAGGTGTTCCTGCTCTCGCCGCCCAACGTCGCGGTCTCGGCCGAGGACAAGCAGCGGATCGCCGAGGACGGGTTCTTCAACCAGAGCTGATCCATACTTCACCTGTGTACACCGTCGGTTCCATCCTCGTCGCCATCCTCTACGTCTTCATCGGCCTGCTCTGGATCCGCTTCATCGTCGACTGGGTGCAGGTCTTCGCCCGGCGCTGGGAGCCCCATGGCCCGCTGCTCGTGGCC
The DNA here is from genome assembly GCF_058134345.1 of Nocardioides sp. Z24_21. NCBI lineage: Bacteria > Bacillati > Actinomycetota > Actinomycetes > Propionibacteriales > Nocardioidaceae > Nocardioides > Nocardioides sp. Z24_21. The sequence goes on along the minus strand of NZ_JBYTTH010000001.1, from coordinate 54,373 downwards.
CTCGAGGGCGTCTACTCCGCGACCGACCCGCCGATCATGGCGCTGCGCCGCGTGATCCCGCCGCTGCGGATCGGCCAGGTCGCCCTCGACCTGAGCTTCCTGCTGGTGATGGTGGCCGCATGGCTGCTGCTCAGCGTGGTGCGCACGATCTTCGGCGTCTAGAAACCATCCGTCACACGGGTCACTGTGCCCGGTGGCGGTCCGGGCGCTATTGTCTCCTGACAGCAGAGCCACCGTGATTACCGATCGTGAAAGTTTGGGTGACGTCATGCCGCTGACGCCTGAGGACGTGAGCAACAAGCGCTTTACGCCTGTCCGCCTCCGTGAGGGCTACGACATGGGCGAGGTGGACCAGTTCCTGGACGAGGTCGAGGCGGAGCTCGCCCGGCTGACCAAGGAGAACGACGACCTGCGCGCCAAGCTGTCCGCCGCGCAGGCCGGTGGTTCGTCGGCTCCCTCGTCGATGCCGTCGTTCGCGCCCGCGGCTCCCGAGCCGGAGCCGGAGCCCGAGCCGGAGCCCGAGCCGCAGCGTCCCGCTCCCGTGGCCGCTGCCGCTCCGCAGCAGACGATGCGCGTCGAGACGATCGCCGACGCCTCCAACGCCGCGGCCCGCCTCCTCGAGATCGCCACGCGTAACGCCGACGAGCTCGTCGAGGACGCCAAGAACGAGGCCGACCGCATCGTCGGCGCTGCCCGCACCAAGGCCGAGCGCCTCGAGGCCGAGGCCAAGACCAAGGCCGACCGCATGGAGGCCGACGCGCGCCAGCGTTCGCAGATGCTGGACTCCGAGACCGCCGAGCGCCGCCAGCAGATGTTCGGCGACCTGGAGAAGGAGCGCGACAAGCTCAACAGCGACGTCGAGACCCTCCGCCAGTTCGAGCGCGAGTACCGCTCCCGCCTGAAGACCTACTTCTCGCAGCAGCTGGAGGCGCTCGCCCACGGCAGCGAGACGCAGGCTCCGGCCGACAGCAGCAACGCGCCCAAGCGCCTGCGTTCGGTCCTCGGCGACGACGAGAGCTGATCGCCGAGCACCAGCACGACCCGAGCACATGCGAGAACGACCGCCCCCAGGGGTGGTCGTTCTCGCATTTCGGCGAAACGGAGTTGGTCGGTTTGATCCCACCGGATAGCCTCCCTGCACCGTGTGGCTCCCGCCACACCTGACGCACGCCTGGAGGCCCTCGGATGGCTGGCAGCACGCGCAAGTCCCTGGCCGGCACGGCCGCCGCAGCAGCGAAGCGGGTGATCTCCCGCACGCGCACGACCGCCGCGCAGGAGCCGGCGGCAGCCGCAGCGAAGAAGGCCGCCGCCACGGGGCCGGTCGCCAAGAAGGCGCCGGGCGAGAAGCCCGCCGCCACGAAGGCCCCGGCGGGCACGGCGCCGGTCACGAAGCCGCCCGCCACGAAGTCCACGGCGAAGAAGGCGCCCGCCGCAGGGCCGGCGAAGAAGGCCCCGGCGAAGAAGGCCGCAGCGAAGAAGGCCCCGGCCAAGAAGGCCGCAGCGTCGAAGAGCCCGGCGAAGAAGGCCCCGGCCAGGAAGGCCCCGGCCAAGAAGGCGGCCGCGACGCGGTCGGCACCTGCCGCCCCCGCACCCACGACCACGACGACGACGACGAAGGCTGCACCCGTGACGAAGGCCGCTCCGACGCCCGCCCAGAAGGCCGCCCCGGCCAAGAAGGTCCGCAAGGCGACCCCCTCGACCCTGGTGGTCCTCGAGGGCGAGAGCCCCTGGACCAGGGCCGAGCTCAACGAGGTGGTCAAGGAGCTCAAGGAGCACCGTGACCGCCTGACCGCCATCGTGGGCGAATCGGAGGCGGAGCTGGCCGGGCTGATGCGCGATGCCGGCGACGGGGCCGGGCACGACCAGGCCGACGTCGGGGCGACCAGCTTCGAGCGCGACCACGAGCTCACCGTCCTCACCCGGGAGCGCGAGACGCTCGCGCAGATCGAGCGCGCCCTGGCGCACATCGACGACGGCAGCTACGGCGTGTGCGACTCCTGCGGCAACCCGGTCGGCAAGAATCGGCTGATGGCGGTGCCCCATGCCACACTGTGCATGTCATGCAAGCAGCGCGAGGAGCGTCGCTGAACTCCAGCGACCCGGCCGATCAGGCCACGGCCCGTCGTCGACGCGTCGATGCCCGCGTGCTGTTCGCGGCGGTGGCGATCACGGCCTACGCCGTCGACCTCGGCACCAAGGAGTGGGCCCTCAGCGCACTGGCCGACGGTGACATCCCGGTCCTGGGCGACTGGCTCACGCTCCACCTGACGTTCAACCCCGGTGCGGCGTTCAGCACCGGCACCGACTTCACCATCGTGTTCACCTGCCTGGCGATCGCCGCCGTCGTCGTGGTGCTGTGGCTCAGCCGCCGGATCGCGACCACCGGGTGGGCGCTGGCACTGGGGTTCCTCCTGGGCGGCGTCGCGGGCAACCTGACCGACCGCATCCTTCGCGACCCCGAGCCGTTCCACGGCCACGTCGTCGACTTCCTGATGCTGCCCAAGTGGCCGGTGTTCAACATCGCCGACGTCTGCATCAACGTCGCGGCGGGCCTGATCATCCTGCAGACCTTCCGCGGCATCGCCCTCGACGGCACCCGCGAGTCCGACGCCAGGTCCGACGCGGGGTCCGACGCCAGGTCCGACGAGGTCGAGGCCCGCCGGGAGCCCGGTCGCGAGCCGGGGCACGGGGCGACGTGACGACCCACGCCGACCAGCGCACGGTCTTCGTCCCCGACGGCCTGGCGGGCGAGCGCGTCGACGCCGCCATGGCCAGGATGTTCGGGTTCTCCCGCACCCGGGCCGCCGACCTGATCTCGCAGGGCCTCGTGCACGTCGACGGCTCCGTCGTGGGCAAGAGCGACCGGGTCGACGCCGGTGCGATGCTCGACGTGACCATCCCCGCGGAGTCCGACCCCCTCGAGGTCGTCCCGGAGGTCGTCGAGGGCATCCGGATCATCCACGACGACGACGCCATCGTCGTGATCGACAAGCCGGTCGGCGTGGCCGTGCACCCCTCGCCCGGCTGGTCGGGCCCCACCGTCGTCGGCCACCTCGCCGGCGCCGGGTTCCGCATCTCCACCAGTGGCGCCAGCGAGCGCCAGGGCATCGTGCAGCGCCTCGATGTCGGCACGAGCGGCGTGATGGTGATCTGCAAGTCCGAGCGCGCCTACTCCGTGCTCAAGAACGCGTTCCGTCACCGCACGGTCGACAAGACCTACCACGCCCTCGTGCAGGGACACCCCGACCCGCTCTCCGGCACGGTCGACGCCCCGATCGGGCGCCACCCGCACCACGACTACAAGTTCGCCGTGATGGCCGACGGCCGCGCCAGCGTCACCCACTACGAGACGCTCGAGGCCCATCGCTTCGCCAGCCTGCTCGAGGTGCACCTGGAGACCGGGCGCACCCACCAGATCCGGGTGCACATGAACGCGCTCAAGCACCCGTGCGTGGGCGACCTGACCTACGGCGCCGACCCGACCCTCGCCAAGCGACTGGGTCTCGAGCGGCAGTGGCTGCACGCGATGCGGCTCGGCTTCGAGCACCCCGAGACCGGCGACTACGTCACCTACGAGTCCACCTATCCCGACGACCTCGCCCACGCGCTCGAGGTCATCCGTGATGAGCGCTGACCTCACCCTGCGTCCGGTCACCCCCGACGACCTCGCCGTCGTCGCCGACCTGCACCTCGCCTCCCGTCGCGCCGCGGCGGACGCCTTTCCGCCGCCCGCGCACCCCGACCACGAGGTCCGGCAGTGGGTCGCGGGCTGGGACCTGTCGTCGTACGAGGTGTGGCTGGCCGAGCGCGACGGCGAGCCGTCCGGCTACGCGCGCTGGACGGCGACCTGGCTCGACGACCTCTACGTGCACCCCGCCCACCAGGGCCACGGCGTGGGGAGTGCGCTCTTCGAGCTCGTCGCCTCGACGCGCCCCCAGGGGTTCTGCCTGTGGGTCTTCGAGACCAACGCGCCGGCCCGGGCGTTCTACGCCCGCCACGGCTGCCTGGAGCTCGAGCGCACCGACGGCTCGGCCAACGAGGAGCGTGCGCCCGACATCCGGGTCGCCTGGCCGGGGTCGGAGCCGCTGGTCTTCCTGCGCGGGCTGATCGACGAGACCGACCTGCTCCTGGGCGACGTGCTCGCCCGTCGCACGGCGCTGACCCAGGCCGTGCAGGTGGTGAAGCCGTCGACGGAGCGCGACCCCGACCGAGAGGGGGAGATCGTGCGCCGCGTGGCAGCCGTGGTCCCGGCGCTCGGGCCCGAGCGGGTGGGGCGCATCGTCGACACGATCATCGCCGAGGCGCTCGACGCGTCCCGCTGAGCCGCCGCACGCAGGACGACCGGCCACCCCCGGGTCGGGAGTGGCCGGCCGTGCGTCGCTGCCCGGCGTGCGGGCGGGTGGTGCGAACGGGTGGTGCGGTCGGGTCAGTAGCCGACGAGTCCCGACTGCCACTCGACGAGGTCGCCGATCTTGGCGACGAGGGTCGCGTCCTGCAGGCCGTGGGCCTTTCCCTTCGCCTTCTTCAAGATGTGCGCCGCCTGAGCATGGTCGCCCTCCTCCGCAGCCGCCTCGGCGGCGGCGAGGTACTCGGCCACGTCGCGGCCGAGCTTCGCGTTGCGGTTGCCACCGTCGTCGGCGAGGTCGGCGGTGATCGCCACGACCTCCGGGAACGTCACGCAGTTGCCGCCGCCCTCGACGACGCCGGCGGTCCACTCGATGCCACCGAGCAGGTGGGCCAGGAACAGCGGGTCGGTGTAGGACGCCTCGACGTGACCGGCACCCTCGTACCAGGAGCGGCCACCCTCGAAGTTGTGGCACCAGGCGATCGGGTGGTCGGCGCCCATGGCCCCGCGACCCGGGCTGTAGGTCGACTCGTCGAGGGTGATCAGGACGTGCACGTCCTCACGCGGGTTGGCGGTGAAGTTGTACCACTCGTCGAAGCGCGACCACCGCTTGGGCAGCATCGTGGTGGAGGGGTGGGTGGGGCTCTCCACGACCATCGTCGCCTGCTGCTGCGCGGGGTGGGCGAGGAACCGCGCCGACCCGCCGGTCAGGCGGCTGAACCACGGGACGGCGTGCATCTCGTCGGTCGCCGCGTGGAGGCCGACGAAGCCGCCGCCCTGGCGGATGTAGCCCTGGAACGCCGCGAGCTCCGCGTCGTCGAGGGTGCGGGGGCTGGCCGGGTTCTGGTTGTTGGTGCCGTCCACGGGCGAGGCGAACATGATCGTGGCGTACTGGGAGAGCGCCTGGGTGCTGGTGAACGGCGTCGTGGCCATCGTCAGGTCGGGCTGGCCGGGGGAGCGCCCGATCGGCGGGTCCCAGACGTCGACGGTGAAGCCGTTGTCCTTGCCCAGCTCGATGACCGCGTTGGTGGTCTCGTCGATGTGGGAGTGGCGGAAGCCGAGGGTCTTGCCGACCACGAGCACCTTGTAGGGCTCGGCGGCGGGGGCGGCCTTCGGCTCGGCTCCGGCCGGGGCGAGCGTCGTCCCTGTCAGGAGCAGGGCGCCGGCGCACAGGCCGGTGGCGAGCAGGCTGAGCGGTTTTCTCATGGTGGTCCTTCGCGCGGGGGGATTTGTTTGGGTTCCCAACAAATGGGGACAGGGGCACCGTAGTGACGTCTGTCACGTCGGTCAACGCTCCCCTCGGGGGTCCGGCATCATGGCCGCGTGCTGCTCTATGACGACGTGGTGAGCGAGTACCGCGACTTCGCGACCTACGCCGCGGGCGACTCACCGTGCTTTGAGGAGTGGGCGCTCGGGGTGTCTACGGACGAGGAGGTGCTGGCCTGGCTCGGCACCCTGCCGCCGCTCAAGCGGCAGCCCAACCTCGTGTTCGCGGCCGCCCGGTGGCACGGTGCTCCCGCCCCGGCGCCGTACGCCGCCCTGCGCCGGGTGCTGCTCGAGCAGGAGCCCGAGGTGCGGGCGAGCGTCATGTCCCGGGCGACCCAGACCAACGAGGTCGGCCGCCTCGCGAGCCTCACCCCGGTCCTCGGCCTCCTCGACGGTCCGCTGGCGCTGATCGAGGTCGGGGCGAGCGCCGGGCTGTGCCTGCACCCCGACCGCTACGACTACGCCTGGCCGCCCGTGGGTGGGCTGCGGGGGAGCGGCGGCCCGGTCCTGACGGCCGCGGCCACGGGTCCGCTGCCGGTGCCCGCCCGCCACCCCGAGGTCGCTTGGCGCGGGGGCGTCGACCTCAACCCGCTCGACGTCGCCAACGCCGACGCGATGCGGTGGCTGGAGAACCTCGTCTGGCCCGAGCAGGACGAGCGCCGCGAGCGTCTTCGCGCCGCCGTGGACGTCGCCCGCCTCGACCCGCCGGACCTGCGCCGCGGCGACCTGTTCGACCACCTTCCGGCGCTGCTCGACCGGGCCGCGACCCACGGCACCCCGGTGGTGTTCCACTCGGCCGTCATCGCCTACCTCGAGGAGCCCGACCGGCGTCGCTTCCACGAGCTGATGACCGGACTCGTCGCGGGCGGGCGCTGCCGGTGGATCAGCAACGAGGGGCGCCACGTGCTGCCGTCGGTCACGGGCGACGCCGACGTCCCCCCGGGCCGCTTCGTGACCGCCCTGGACGGCACCCCGGTGGCCCACAGCCACGGCCACGGGCACGCGATCCACTGGCTGTGAGCGTGGCGCCCGCCACCCTCCTCGACGGGGCGAGTGTCCTGTCGGTGGGGCCGGTCAGACTGACGTAGGCTGACTGCCTTCCCCCTCTCCGCCTGGCGGTCGCCACCGACCCCGCCAGTGACACCGTCAGCGACCGAAGAAAGGTGCGGAAGTCTCCCCCATGTCGTCCGGCTCCACAGACAGCTCCACGGGCAACTTCGTGCACCTGCACGTGCACACCGAGTACTCCATGCTCGACGGCGCGTCCCTGCTCGACGGCCTGTTCGCCCGCACCAGCGACCTGGGCATGCCGGCCATCGCGATGACCGACCACGGCAACCTGCACGGCGCCTACGACTTCTACTCCAAGGCGCGCCGGCACGGCGTGAAGCCCATCATCGGCATCGAGGCCTACATCACGCCCGGCACCCAGCGCGGTGAGCGCCGGCGCGTGCGGTGGGGGCAGGGCGACCTGGCCGAGGAGGGCGGCAACGACGTCGCCGGCGGCGGCGCCTACACCCACATGACGATGTGGGCCGAGAGCACCGAGGGCATGCACAACCTCTTCCGGCTGTCGTCGCGCTCGAGCCTCGAGGGCTACTTCTACAAGCCCCGCATGGACAAGGAGATCCTCGCCGAGCACAGCAAGGGGCTGATCGTCAGCACCGGCTGCCCCAGCGGCGCGATCCAGACCCGGCTGCGCCTGGGCCAGTACGACGAGGCCGTCCGCGAGGCGGGCGAGCTGCAGGACATCTTCGGGCGCGACAACGTCTTCCTCGAGCTGATGGACCACGGCATCGACATCGAGAAGCGGGTCCGCGACGACCTGCTGCGCCTGGGCCGGGAGATGGGCATCGCACCCATCGCCACCAACGACTCCCACTACAACAACCCCGAGGACGCCGCCGCCCACGACGCCCTGATCTGCGTCGCGTCGGGCAAGCGGCTCTCCGACACCAACCGGCTCAAGTTCGACGGCGGCGGCTACTACATCAAGTCGCCGGCCGAGATGCGCGCCCTGTGGGCCGACCGCTTCGGGATGCCGGAGGCCTGCGACAACACGCTGGCGATCGCCGAGCGCTGCGACGTCGAGTTCACCGAGTCGACCGGCGGCTACATGGCCCGCGCCGACGTGCCCGAGGGCGAGACCGAGGACTCGTGGTTCCGCAAGGAGGTCTGGCGCGGCATCGAGGCGCGCTACCCCGGCGACCGCCTCGACCAGGAGGTCCGCGACCGGGTCGAGATGGAGCTCGCGATCATCTCCCAGAAGGGCTACTGCGGCTACTACCTCGTGGTCGCCGACTTCATCAACTGGGCCAAGGACAACGGCATCCGGGTCGGCCCCGGCCGCGGCTCGGGTGCGGGCTCGATCGCCGCCTACGCCCTGCGCATCACCGACCTCTGCCCGCTCGAGCACGGGCTGTTCTTCGAGCGCTTCCTCAACCCCGAGCGCCCCTCGATGCCCGACTTCGACATCGACTTCGACGACGCGCGTCGCGGCGAGGTCATCCACTACGTCAGCCAGAAGTACGGCGCCGAGCGCGTCGCGCAGATCGCGACGTTCGGCCGGCTCAAGGCGAAGGCGGCGATCAAGGACGCCGCACGCGTGCTCGACCACGGCTTCGCGATCTCCGACCGGATCACCAAGGCGCTGCCCGCCGACGTGATGGGCAAGGGCGTCCCGCTCAAGGAGATCTTCAACCCCCAGCACAAGCGCTATCACGACGGCGGCGAGTTCCGCGCGCTGCACGAGCAGGACGCCGACGTCCGCACCATCTACGAGACGGCGCTCGGCCTCGAGGGCCAGATCCGCAACTGGGGCGTGCACGCGGCCGGCGTGATCATGTCGAGCGAGCCGCTCATCGACATCGTGCCCATCATGGCCCGCCCCCAGGACGGGGCGGTGATCACGCAGTTCGACTACCCGATGTGCGAGTCGCTCGGCCTGGTCAAGATGGACTTCCTCGGCCTGTCCAACCTGCGGATCCTCGAGGACGCGCTGTCCAACATCAAGGTCAACCGCGACCTCGACGTCGTCCTGGAGGAGCTGCCCTTCGACGACCGCCCCACCTACGAGCTGATGGGCCGCGGCGACACGCTCGGCGTGTTCCAGCTCGACGGCTCCGGCATGCGCGCGCTGCTGCGCTCGATGCAGCCCGACCAGTTCGCCGACATCACCGCCGTCAGCGCCCTCTACCGCCCCGGCCCGATGGGCGCCGACTCCCACAACAAGTACGCCCGCCGCAAGAACGGCCGCGAGCCGATCGAGCCGATCCACCCGGCGCTCGCCGAGGCGCTCGAGCCGGTCCTGGGGGAGACCTACGGCCTGATCGTCTACCAGGAGCAGGTGATGGCGATCGCCCAGGTGCTCGCCGGCTTCACCCTCGGCGCCGCCGACAACCTCCGCCGGGCGATGGGCAAGAAGAAGAAGGAGGAGCTCGACAAGCAGTACGCCGGCTTCCAGGCCGGCATGCTCGAGCGCAGCTTCCCCCAGAGCGCCATCGACAAGCTCTGGGAGATCCTGCTCCCGTTCTCCGACTACGCCTTCAACAAGTCGCACTCGGCCGCCTACGGCGTCATCACCTACTGGACGGCCTACCTCAAGGCCAACTACCCCACCGAGTACATGGCCGCGCTCCTCACGTCCGTCAAGGACGACAAGGACAAGATGGCCATCTACCTCAACGAGTGCCGTCGGATGAAGATCCAGGTGCTGCCGCCCGACGTCAACGAGTCGCACGCCAACTTCACGCCGGTCGGCAACGACATCCGCTTCGGCCTGACCGCCGTGCGCAACGTCGGCAGCAACGTCGTCGACGGCATCGTGTCCGCGCGCGAGGCGAAGGGCCGCTACCTCGACTTCAACGACTTCATGGAGAAGGTCCCCGCGCTGGTGTGCAACAAACGCGTGGTGGAGTCGCTGATCAAGGCGGGCGCCTTCGACGACATGAAGCACAAGCGCCGCGCGCTCGCCGCGGTCCACGAGACCGCGGTCGACCAGTTCGTGGACCTCAAGAAGAACGAGGCGATCGGCCAGGACTCGCTCTTCGCCGGGCTCGGCGACGGCGACGACGACGCCGGCTTCGGGGTGAGCGTGACGATCCCCGACATCGACGACTGGGACAAGCTCACCCTGCTCGGCCACGAGCGCGAGATGCTCGGCCTCTACGTCTCCGACCACCCGCTGCTCGGTCTCGAGCACGTGCTCTCCCAGGGCACCGACTGCACGATCGGGCAGCTGATGCTCGACGAGGACCGCGCCCACAACTCCACCCTCACCGTGAGCGGCCTGATCACCTCGGTCCAGCGCAAGATCACCAAGCGCGGCGACCCGTGGGCCACCATCACGCTCGAGGACCTCGACGGAGCCATCGACGTGCTGCTCTTCCCGAGCGCCTACACCCTCGCCTCGACCCTGCTAGTCGAGGACCAGATCGTCCGGATCAAGGGCCAGCTCTCCCGCGACAAGGACCAGCCGGAGCTGCGCGCCCAGGAGGTCACCGCGCCCGACCTCACCCAGGGACCCGCCGGCCCGGTCGTGATCAGCCTGCCGTCGACGCGGTGCACCCCGCCCGTGGTCGCCCAGCTGCGCGACGTGCTCGGCACCCACCCGGGCATGACCGAGGTCCAGCTGCGCCTGCTGACCCGCAGCTCGACCAAGGTGCTGCGCCTCGACGACAACCTGCGCGTCAGCCCGAGTCCGGCGTTGTTCGCCGACCTCAAGCAGCTGCTCGGCCCGGGTTGCCTGGCCGGATGAGCGACGCCACGCACGCGCCCGAGCAGTCCGGCGACGAGCCCGGGGCCGGTCCGGGACCGTCATCGCTGCAGCGCCGCCTGCTCTGGGTGCTCGTGCTGTTCGTCGGCGGCGGAGCGGCCGCCGGGGTGCTCTGGGAGCGCCTCGCGGAGCCCGCCACCGGCCTGGCCTACGAGGGCGGCTGGTACCTCGAGCCGGCCGGTCCCGACCTGTCGTTCCAGGCCGTCGCGCTCTACGTGGTGATCGCCTTCCCGCTCGGCCTCCTGCTGGCCGTGCTCGTGGGCAGGTGGCGTGGTCACGAGCGCGTCACCGTCCTGGCGGTGCTCGTGGCAGCCGGCCTGGGCGCCGCGGCGATGTACGCCGTCGGCCACGCGCTCGGTCCGCCCGACCCGCAGGCGCTGGCCGCGGGCAGCCACGACTACACCGAGCTGCCGGCCGAGCTCGGCCTGACCGCCCCCGACCGGGACAGCGTCCCCTGGCACTCGACGGCACTGCTCGCGCTGCCCGGGGGAGCCATGCTCGGGCTGGTCGGGTCCTATCTCGGGGGCAACTGGGCCACGGCGCGGCGCGCGCGTGGGTAGGCTTCCCCCCGAACGCAAGTAAGCAGTCCCGGTGCCGCCGGGACCCGTGCAGTGGGGGAGCAGGACGACATGAGCATGACACCTGGGGGACCGGCCGAGCGGCCCGAGTACCTGGACGGATCGGGTCCGGCGCAGCCGGTGCCCGGCGACGACAGCAAGAAGCGGCTCATCGCCCTCGGGGCGATCGTGGCCGGCGGCGCGGTGGTCGCCGGTGGCGCCTGGGCCGCCAGCAGCTTCTTCGCCACCGGGTCGCAGCCCGCCGAGGCGCTCCCGGCCTCCACGGTCGCCTACGTCAGCGTCGACCTCGACCCGAGCGGCGGGCAGAAGATCGAGGCCATCAAGACCCTGCGGAAGTTCCCCGGGTTCACCGACCAGGTCGACATCAAGAGCGACGAGGACCTGCGCGAGCGCCTCTTCGAGGAGATCACGTCCTCGGGCGAGTGCGAGGGCCTCGACTACGACGCCGACGTCAAGCCGTGGCTGGGCTCGCGCGCCGCGATGGCCGTGGTCGACCTCGGCGAGGACGAGCCCACGCCGGTCGGCGTCGTGCAGACGTCCGACGCCGGCAAGGCCGAGGACGGCCTCTCGGCACTCATCGACGCCTGCGGCGGCGGCGAGGAGGGCGGTGACGCCGAGGCCAGCACCGACGTCGGCGGCTGGGTGGTCGAGGGCGACTGGATCGTCGTCGCGGAGACCCGGGAGATCGCCCAGAAGGTCGTCGAGGCCGCCGACGGCTCCCCGCTCGCGGGCGACGCGGCGTTCGAGGAGTGGACCGGCGAGGCCGGTGACGACGGATTCATGTCGATGTACGTCGGCAAGGCCGTCACCAAGTACATGGACGACTTCGGCGCCACCGGCGCGATGCTCGGCGGCCCGCTGTTCAGCGGCGCTGCCGACCCGATGGAACTGTCCTCCGAGTGCCTGGCCGGGGCCACCACGACCGAGGAGATCGACGCCTGCCTCAACGAGCCCGCGTCCGAGACCTCGTCTGAGGAGGTCCCGCCGGAGCTGCAGCAGATGCTGGACGACTTCGACGGCATGGCCGCCACCGTCCGCTTCGACGACGGTGCGGTCGAGATCGAGTACGCCACGAGCGACTACCAGCCCGACATGACCAAGTTCCTCGCCAGCAAGACCGGCGCCGAGATGGTGGCCGGCCTCCCCGAGGACACCATCGCCGCCTTCGGGTTCTCCCTCGGCGAGGGCTGGGCGCAGGGCCTGCTCGACTACATCAAGTCGGTCGCGCCCGACGAGGCCGCGTCCGTCGACGACCAGATCGCGCAGTTCGAGTCCGAGACCGGCCTCGCGTTCCCCGAGGACATCGAGACGCTCCTCGGCGAGGGCGTCACCGTGTCCGTCGGCGGCGGGATCGACCCCGACGCCATCGCCAACGGCGGTCCGCAGGAGGTCCCCGCCGGCATCACGATCAAGGGCGACGCGGACGAGATCCAGGCCGTGCTCGACAAGATCAGCGCGGCAGTCGGCTCCGAGGCCGAGGAGTACCTCCAGGTCACCGAGGCCGACGGGCACGCCGTCCTCGCGCTGCAGGACGACTACCGCTCCTCGCTCGAGTCCGAGAGCGGCCTCGGCGACAGCTCCGCCTACACCGACGTCATCGACGGCGACGCGCAGACGGTGTTCTACCTCAACTTCGACGCCGACGACGACTGGCTGGTCCGGCTGGCCGAGGACGACCCCGACATCAGCAAGAACCTCGAGCCGCTCGCGGCGTTCGGCGTCAGCGGATGGGTCGACGACGACGTCGTCCACGGCCTGGTCAAGATCACGACCGACTGAGGCACCCGCTCAGCGACCGATGGTGGCGGTCACCGCACCGGTGACCGCCACCAGGTCCTGCGGAGCGAGCTCGATGTCGAAGCCGCGTCGCCCGCCGGACACCAGCACGGTGGCGTGGTCGAGGGCCGAGGTGTCGAGCACCGTGCGGTGCGCGCGCCTCTGGCCGATGGGGGAGATGCCCCCGGCGACGTAGCCCGTGGCCCGCTCGGCGGCGGCCACGTCGGCCATCACCGCCTTGCTGCCGCCCAGCGCCCGCGCGAGGGCCTTGAGGTCGAGCTGCCCGGCCACCGGCACGACGGCCACGACCAGCTCGCCGTCGAGGGAGGTGAGCAGCGTCTTGAAGACCCGCGCAGGGTCCTCGCCGAGCGCCCCGGCCGCCTCGAGGCCGTACGACGTCGCGCGCGGGTCGTGCTCGTAGGTCCGCGGCAGGTAGTGGATGCCTGCCCTCGTCAGGGCGAGGGTGGCGGGGGTGCCGCCCGCACCCCGTGCCTTCTTCGCCATCGGCGCCGACTCGGCTCAGTTGGGCGACCAGGCCGTGCGGGCGACCTGCGTGGCCGGCAGGGACGGGATCACGTTGATGGCGCGGAGCTCCTCGGTCAGCAGCCGCGTGACGAGGGTGAGCCGCTCGGTGGCGTCGGGGGCCTCGAGCAGCGCCTGCCGCTCGGCCATCGGGAGCGGGGCCAGCGCCGAGAGGGTCCAGGCCAGGTAGTCGGGGTCGCGCGGCAGGGTGCCGCTGAACGGGTCGCCCTGCAGCTCCGTCATGGCCGCCCGGAACGCGGTGAAGGTCGCGCGGGCCCGGTCGAGCACCTCGGCGGGGACCTCGACCTCGGGCTCGGGCAGGACCACCGCCAGCCCTTGGGGGAAGTCGGCGCCGCGCTGCATCTCCTCGAGCACCAGCCGCTCGCGGGCCACCGCCACGATGTCGAAGGTGCCGTCGTCGCGGCGCTCGGCCTCGGTGAGCTGCAGCACGCAGCCGACGCGGTAGACCGACTGGGCGCCGTGGTCGCCGACCTCGTAGCCCTCCCGAATGGCGACCGTGCCGAACACCCGATCCGCCGGGTCGTCCACCTCGAGGAGGTGCCGCACGAGCATCCGGTAGCGGTCCTCGAAGACGTGGAGCGGCACGGCCATGCCCGGGAACACCACGGTGCTCAGCGGGAACATCGGCATCGGATCGCTCACACCCACGACACTAGTGGCCGCTGTCCACGATGGACGCGCCGCTTAGGGTCGTGCCGCCCAGGAACCTAGAATCGGGGCATGTCCCTGATCCGTCGCATCGACCTGAGGGGCGCCGACGCGGCGTCCGTCGACTACCGCGCGAGCGTGCCTCGCGCCGAGTTCGACGTCGAGGCGGCCACGCATGTCGTGGCGCCGATCATCGAGGCGGTCCGGACCGGGGGAGCCGACGCCGTCCGCGCGCTCACCCTCGAGCTCGACGGCGTCGACGTGCCCGACCCGCGGGTGCCTCCCGCGGCCCTGCGAGACGCCCTCGAGGCGCTCGACCCCGCCGTCCGGGCCGGGCTGGAGGAGTCGATCCGCCGGCTCCGGCTCACCAGCGAAGCCGACGTGGAGGCCGACTCCGTGGTCGAGGTGGCACCCGGTGCCACCGTCACCCACCGCTCCATCCCCGTCGACCGCGCCGGGCTCTACGTCCCCGGGGGCCTGGCGCCGCTGGTGTCGACGTTGGTGATGAACGTCGTGCCCGCCCAGGTCGCGGGCGTGCCGTCGCTGTGCGTCGCCGCGCCGCCCACCCGTGAGACGGGGCTGCCCGACGCGACGATCCTGGCCGGCTGCGCCCTGCTGGGCATCGACGAGGTCTACGCCGTCGGCGGCGCCCAGGCCATCGCCATGCTGGCGCACGGCGCGGGCCCCTGCCGCCGGGTCGACCTGGTGACCGGTCCCGGCAACCTCTACGTGATCGCCGCCAAGCGCCTGCTGCGCGGCGTGGTGGGCATCGACTCCGAGGCCGGTCCCAGCGAGATCGCCGTGCTCGCCGACGACTCGGCCGACCCCGCGTTCGTGGCCGCCGACCTGCTCACCGAGTGCGAGCACGGCGGCACGTCCGCCTCGCTCCTGGTCACCGACTCGACCTCGCTGGCCGACGAGGTCGAGGCCGAGCTCGGCAAGCAGGTCGCCGCCACCCGGCACGGCGAGCGCGTCGCGGCCGCACTCGGCGGCCCGCAGTCCGCGATCGTGCTGGTCGACGACCTCGAGCAGGGCCTCGACGTCGTCAACGCCTACGCCTCCGAGCACACCGAGATCCACACCCGCGACGCGCGCGGCGTCGCCGCCCGCGTGCGCAACGCCGGTGCGGTCTTCATCGGACCCTGGTCGCCGGTGGCGCTGGGCGACTACTGCGCCGGCTCCAACCACGTGCTGCCCACCGCGGGCTGCGCGTGCCACTCCTCGGGGCTGGGCGTGCACTCGTTCATGCGTCGCGTGCACCACGTGGAGTACACGCGCGAGGCGCTCGCGGAGGTCGCCGACCACGTCGTGACCCTGGCCGAGGCGGAGGACCTGCCCGGCCACGGCGCCGGCGTGAGCTCGCGGTTCGCGGACCGCTCGCAGCGATGAGCGCGCCCTTCCCGCCCCTGCGGGACGACCTGTGGGGGATCGAGCCCTACGGCGCGCCGCAGCTCTCGCTGGAGCAGGCGCCCGTGCAGCTCAACGTCAACGAGAACCCCTACGGCCCCTCGCCGGAGGCGGCGGCCGACATCGCCCGGGCGGTCGGCCGGGCCGCGGTGTCGCTCAACCGCTATCCCGACCGAGAGTTCGTCGAGCTGCGCACGGCACTCGCGGCCTACCTCGACACCTCCGGCGGCTCGGGCATCACGCCCGAGATGGTGTGGGCGGCCAACGGGTCCAACGAGGTGATGCTCCAGCTGCTGCAGGCCTTCGGGGGTCCGGGGCGGGTCGCGCTGTCGTTCGCGCCCACCTACTCGATGTATCCCGAGTACGCCCGCGACGCGATGACCGAGTGGGTCGCCGGCCGCCGTGCCGACGACTTCTCGATCGACCTCGACGCGGCCCGGCGGCTGGTGGAGGAGCGCCGGCCCACGATCGTGCTGCTGCCGAGCCCCAACAACCCCACCGGCACGGCGCTGCCGCCCGAGGCCGTCGCGATGCTCTGCGAGGCGGCGGCGTCCTACGAGCCCGGCGGGCTGGTCGTCGTTGACGAGGCCTACGGCGAGTTCCGCCGCGCCGGCACCCCCAGCGCCCTGGAGCTGCTGCCCGCGCACCGCAACCTCGTGGTGACCCGCACGATGAGCAAGGCGTTCGCGCTGGCCGGTGCGCGCCTGGGCTACCTCGCCGCCGACCCGGCGATCTGCGACGCGCTCCGGGTGGTGCGGCTGCCCTACCACCTCTCAGCGGTCACCCAGGCGACCGCGCTGGCGGCGCTGCGCCACGCCCCCGAGCTGCTCGGCCGGGTCGACGACCTGCGCGCCGAGCGCGACGCGACGGTGGCGTGGCTGCGCGAGCAGGGCTTCGAGGTCGCCGACTCCGACGCCAACTTCGCGCTGTTCGGCAGGTTCGCGGACCGGCACGCCGTCTGGCAGGGTCTGGTCGAGCGCGGCGTGCTGATCCGCGAGACCGGGCCCGACGGGTGGCTGCGGGTCTCGATCGGCACGGCCGTGGAGATGGCAGCGTTCAAGGGCGCCCTGCTCGACACGGTCCGAGGCACGGACCACCAGACGGACCACGAGACGGACCACAAGGTGGACGACAAGATGGAGGAGCCGGCATGAGCCGCACCGCGAAGATCGAGCGCACCACCAAGGAGTCCAGCGTGCTCGTCGAGGTCGACCTCGACGGCAGCGGCCGCTCCGAGGTGTCGACGGGCGTGGGCTTCTACGACCACATGCTCGACGCGTTCGCCCGCCACTCGCTGGTCGACCTCGTGGTGACGACCACCGGCGACACCCACATCGACGCCCACCACTCCGTCGAGGACACCGCGATCGTGCTCGGCCAGGCGCTGCGGCAGGCCCTCGGCGCCAAGACCGGCATCCGCCGCTTCGGCGACGCGACCGTGCCGCTCGACGAGGCGCTGGTCCAGGCCGCCGTCGACGTCTCCGGCCGTCCCTATTGCGTGCACACCGGCGAGCCGGAGGGCCAGCAGTACGTCGCCATCGGCGGCACCGGCGCGCCCTACATGGGCTCGCTGACCCGCCACGTCTTCGAGACGATCTCCTTCCACGCCCACCTCGCGCTCCACGTGCGGGTGCTCGGCGGCCGCGACCCGCACCACGTCGTGGAGGCCCAGTTCAAGGCCTTCGCCCGCGCCTTCCGCGACGCGGTCGCCATCGACCCGCGCGAGACCGGCGTGCCCTCCACCAAGGGCAGCCTGTGACCGCTCCCGACGTCGTCGTCCTCGACTACGGCTCGGGCAACCTCCGCTCGGCCGTGCGGGCGGTCGAGCGCGCCGGGGCACGGGTCACGCTGACGAGCGACTTCGACACCGCGCTGGCCGCCGACGGTCTCGTGGTGCCCGGTGTGGGGGCGTACGCCGCGTGCATGGCCGGCCTGCGCGAGATCAAGGGCGAGCGGATCATCGGCCGTCGCCTCGCGGGCGGACGCCCGGTGCTGGGCATCTGCGTGGGCATGCAGATCCTCTTCGCGCGGGGGGTCGAGCACGGGGTCGAGACCGCCGGCTGCGACGAGTGGCCGGGCACCGTCGACCGGCTGCAGGCCGACGTGGTGCCGCACATGGGCTGGAACACCGTCGAGGTGCCCGAGGGGTCGCGCCTCTTCGGCGGCATCGAGGACGAGCGGTTCTACTTCGTGCACTCCTACGGCGTGCGCGAGTGGGAGCTGGTCACCAACGACCGCACCACGGCGCCGCTGGTCACCTGGGCCGAGCACGGGGGCGACCGGTTCGTGGCCGCGGTGGAGAACGGCCCGCTCTCGGCCACGCAGTTCCACCCCGAGAAGTCCGGCGACGCCGGTGCCGCGCTGCTGCGCAACTGGGTCGCGTCCCTCCCGACGGGCTAGGCCGGCGCGGCTGGGAGGATGACCGCGTGCCCGACTGGCCCGTCGTCCCCCTCTATGCGTTCCTCGTGGTCGTGGCCTTCTGCCGGGCCGGAGGGACCTACCTGGTCGGGCGCGGTGCACGCGGCGCCGCGGGACGCCGCTGGTCGCTCGACAACGCCTGGCTGGCGCGCGGCGAGGAGGTCGTACGCCGCTTCGGCGCACCGGCGGTCACCCTGTGCTTCCTCACCGTGGGCGTGCAGACGGCCGTCAACCTCGCGGCCGGCACGCTGCGGATGCCGTTGCGCCGCTACGTGCCCGCCCTGTTCCTCGGCGCCCTGATCTGGGCGGGGGTCTACCTCACGGTGGGGATCGCGGTGGTGGAGACGTTCTGGGGCGGCAGCCGGCCGTGGGCGCTGCTGGGCGTGCTGGCCGCCGTGGCGGCGACGGCGGTGCTGGTGCGCCACCTGCTGCGCCGGCGCCCTCAGCACTGAGGATCCCCGAAAACTGGGTCGCGGCGGGGTCGCCGGCGGGTCTACTTTCGCGGGGTGACCGAGCAGCTGAGCATGAACCAGATCATCCATGCCGCCGTGCGCCGCGACGTCTCCCGCACCGAGCAGGCGCTGCGCGAGCTCCGCGAGGGCGACGCGGCGCGGGCCGCGCAGATCCGGACCGCCTGGCGCAACCTGCAGCGTGAGCTGACCCACCACCACGAGGCCGAGGACGAGCACGTGTGGCCGTTCCTCGAGTCGCGCGGCTTCGACCTCACCCTGCTCGAGGAGATGGAGGCCGAGCACGTCGCGATGAAGCAGGCCCTGGCCGCGGTCTCCACCAGCCTCGACGCCGTTGTCGCCGCCCCGACCATCGTCAACGCCACGGCCGCCGCCGACGAGGTGGCCCGCGCCCGCGAGGTCATCAACGGCCACCTCGACCACGAGGAGCGCGACGTCGAGGGCCCGATGGGGGCCCTCCACGACGACCCGGAGTTCAGGGCGCTGACCAAGAAGCTGCGACCGGCCAGCGCCGTCGACGCCGCCAACGCCCTCGCCTGGATGCAGGACGGTGCGGGCGAGCGCGAGCTGTCGTCGCTGCGCGCCGCGATCCCGGGCCCGGTGGTGACGGTGATGACCCGGGTGGTCGCCCGCCGCTACCGCCGCGAGGTCGCCCCCGTCTGGCGTTGATCGTCCTCGGCGAGCCTCTTGAGCGTCAGCAGCTGCCGACGCGCCATCACCAGGTCGCCCACCGACAGCAGCGGGGCCACCCAGTGGGGCGTCGCGGCGACCACCTTGAGCAGCAGGCGGGTGCCGTCGGGACCCGGCGCGACGGCGTACGTCAGGTGTGCGCCCATGATCGTCGCCGTCAGCTCGCGGCCGGGCACGACCGCCAGCACCCGTCCCTGGTCACCACCCAGCGCGCGGGTGAACGGGTCGCCGACCCGGGGCTCGGGCACGTCGAGGCGCTCGCGCGGCGACCTCCGCCCGAGGTTGTCGAGCAGGTCGTAGGAGTAGGGCGCGAGGCGCACCTGCCTCAGCCGGGCCCACACGGTCGCCGGCTCCGCGTCCACCGTGACGCCGCGCCACGCCTGCATCGTCGGCGCCGCCACGAAGGCGTCACAGCCGTAGCTGCGCCGTACCTCCTCGGGCCTGACGCCCCACCGGTCGCCGATCACGGGCCCCACGCTAGCCCGGATCGATGCACGCCGCTCGGTCCCAGGGAGGAGCCGCGCATGCAGCAGTAGTCTCCCGCAAATGGGGGAGACGACCATCGAGCCGCTCGACGACACGGCGGCAGCCGACTGGCTGGTGTCGGCCATCCCAGACCACTTCCACGGACGGGTCGTCGACCTCGTCACGAGCACGTTCCCTGCCTACGCACGGATCTTCCACCGTCCCGATCAGGGCCTCCCCAGCGGCGACCGTCCGAGCACGTGGGCCGCGATCGCCGACGACCGCGGCGCGGTGTTCCATCCCGCTGCCCAGTTCACCGACATGTCCCGGGAGGCCGATCGACCAGACACCGAACGGATACCGGGACCGCGTCTCGGGACGCTCGATCCGATCACCCTGCCGCTCATGGTCGCCCACCTGAGCGCGCACACCGACACGCCCGAGGTGTGCTGGTCCGCCCTCTGGGCCGGCTTCGGGAGCTCGCCCGCGCGATGGCGTGCCAAGCCCGCCTTTCGGCTGCCGGGCCGCCAGTACTGGCTGTTCTCGGGCGCGCTGGCTGACGTGGTCGCACTCTCGTCCGAGCTCGAGACCGCCGGGCTTCCCGAGACGTGGAGCAGGACGGTCCGCGCGATGGGCATCGTCCAGTCGCCCACGATCTGGTGGCCGCACGACAGGTCGCGGCTTGTCCACTCCGAGATCGACTACGACAGCACGATCGTCGGCGGCACGCCTGCGCTGATCCAGGAGCTCGTCGCTGATCCGGAGATCGAGGCCCTGCAGGTGGACGGGCACGTGTCGCTGTATGCGAACGGCGACCGGATCAACGGCTCGCATCCCAGCGGCCGGCCCCCGCTCGGCTGAGGGCGAGGACGACGATGAGCGGACCCCAGACCCGCGGGGGGAGGTCGGCCCGGGTCGCGCTTGCGCCGCCTCCCCGGCGCGAGGGTCCGGGGCGGCTCGGCGCTGGTTCGGTTCCGTTCGTTGCGCTTCCGCGAGCGCTGCGCGGAGGCCGATCCGGTCGTGGGCGCGGCGGCACCTGCCTCTGGCCCCGCCAGTTGGTCGGGGGCGGGGCGTGGGGCGGGGTCATGGTCGCCGAGGTTGGGGGATGCCCGGCGGAACCGACGCGGGTGGGTCGAGTGAGCGCGTGCCGGTCTGGTCACGGCGGTAGTGGTGGCCGTGCGGCGAGGTCCACTCGTACGCTCCCGGGTCGGTTGTCCGGTAGTGCCAAGCGGGTGGGTCTTGAGGCGGTGATGCGACCGGCACAGCGCGGCGAGGTTGTCGCTCCGGGTGGGGCCGGGCTGCGGTCTGCCCTCGGCTGCGGCGTCGTGGTCGTAGGGGGTGCCGTGGTCGATGTCGCAGCCCTTAGCGGGGCGGGTGCACCACGGGACGACACAGGTGCGGTCCCGGAGGACGACCTGCTCGCGGAGCTTGTCGGGGACGTCGTAGCCCGCTGCAGTGAGCTCCGTGTGAGGTCGATGACCGGTCTGATGGTGACCTTGGTGCGCGAGTCGGCACACCAGTCGCGGACCTGGTCGAGCAGCACCAGCCGCTGCCCTTCCACCACCCGAGCAGCCCCACTAGGACAGTCTCGTCCCCGCTGGGACACCCGGATCCGGGTGGTTGAGCGGGGTCGTGACCGCTCGAGGCGCCCAGTCGGCCCGAACCGCATCGTCCCGGCGAAGTGCACCTCCTGGTCGTGGAGGGTGGCGTGACGTGGGTCGACGTACAGGTAGTCGTCCTCCGGATCAGTCGACCGGTCGGGCGCGGCGAGGTCGAAGCGCTTGATGGCCTCGGCGACGAGCCGGTCGAGCTGCGCCGGACCCACCCGCCCCGCGACCGCGACGGCCGCAGCCCGGCCCCCACCACGAGCCCGCTGTCTCGCCACCACCACCGCCGACGCGCGGGCGAGCGGGGCGATCCTAGGATCGACCCATGCCCAGCACCCCCGAGCAGCCCTACCTCGAGCTCCTGCCCGCCGTCGACATCAAGGGCGGCCAGGCCGTCCAGCTGGTGCAGGGCGTGGACGGGTCGGAGAAGCGCTTCGGCGACCCGATCGAGGCGGCGTTGCGCTGGCAGGAGGCCGGCGCGGAGTGGATCCACCTCGTCGACCTCGACGCGGCGTTCGGGCACGGCCACAACCGCGACCTGCAGGCGCGCATCGTCGGCACCCTCGACATCCAGGTCGAGATGAGCGGCGGCATCCGTGACGACGAGTCGCTCGAGGCGGCGATGGCGGCCGGCTGCCGGCGGGTCAACATCGGCACGGCGGCGCTCGAGCAGCCCGAGTGGTGCGCCCGGGCGATCGCGACCTACGGCGACCGGGTCGCGGTGGGCCTCGACGTACGCGGCACGACGCTCGCCGCCCGCGGCTGGACGCGTGACGGCGGCGACCTCTACGAGACTCTCGCGCGCCTCGACGGCGAGGGCTGCGCGCGCTACGTGGTCACCGACGTCAACAAGGACGGCATGCTCCAGGGCCCCAACCTCCAGCTGCTCCGCGACGTGTGCGCCGCGACCGACCGACCGGTCGTCGCCAGCGGCGGTGTCACGACGCTCGAGGACATCCGCGCCCTGATGGGCCTCGTCGACGAGGGCGTCGAGGGGGCCATCGCGGGCACGGCGCTCTACGAGGGCCGCTTCACCCTCGAGGACGCGCTCGCCCTGACGAGGGGCGACTGAGCATGGAGTTCTTCGAGTACCACACCCGCCTGGCGGCGTACGTCCTGATCGTCGACGACCAGGACCGCGCGCTGCTCGCGTGGTGGAACGGCGAGGGGCACAGCGCCCCCGAGTGGTCGCTGCCCGGGGGCGGCATCGACTACGACGAGTCGATCATGGACGGCGTCGTCCGTGAGGTGTTCGAGGAGACCGGCTACCACGTGGAGCCGGGCATCCTGCTGGCCGAGCACCACTTCACGGCGCAGGGCCGGACCTTCGACGGCCCGTTCAGGTCGCAGCGCTTCGTCTTCGAGGCCACGATCACGGGTGGCGAGCTGGGCACGACCGAGGTCGACGGCTCGACCGACTACGCGCGATGGGTGCCGCTGGCCGAGCTGGAGGGCCAGCCGCGCTCGGAGATCGTCGACATCGCGCTGGCGGCGCGCGCACGAAGGCTGGCGCAGCGATGAGCCTCGCGATCCGGGTCATCCCGTGCCTCGACGTCGACGGCGGGCGGGTGGTGAAGGGCGTCAACTTCACCGAGCTGCGCGATGCCGGCGACCCCGTGGAGCTGGCGCGGCTGTACGACGCCGAGGGCGCCGACGAGCTGACCTTCCTCGACATCTCCGCCTCCCACGAGGGCCGTGCCACCACCATGGAGGTGGTCAGCCGCTGCGCCGAGGAGGTCTTCATCCCGCTCACCGTCGGCGGCGGGGTGGGCAGCGTGACCGACGTCGACCGCCTCCTGCGGGCCGGCGCCGACAAGGTCGCGGTCAACACGGCTGCGATCAACCGCCCGGAGCTGGTCGCCGAGATCGCCGACCGATTCGGCAACCAGGTGCTCGTCCTCAGCGTCGACGCCCGTCGGGCGACCGGCACGCAGAGCGGATTCGAGGTGACCACCCACGGCGGTCGCAGGAGCGCCGGGCTCGACGCGATCGAGTGGGCCGTGCGCGCCGCCGACCTGGGCGCGGGCGAGATCCTGCTCAACGCGATGGACGCCGACGGCACGACCGACGGCTTCGACCTGGACCTGATCAGGGCCGTACGCCGCGAGGTGAGCATCCCGGTCATCGCGAGCGGGGGAGCGGGGGCGGTCGAGCACTTCCCGCCGGCCGTCGAGGCGGGAGCCGACGCCGTGCTCGCGGCGACGGTCTTCCACTTCGGCACCCTCAGCATCGGCGAGGTCAAGGCCGGCCTGTCCACGGCCGGTCATCCGGTCAGGACGGCCCACCCGGAGTCGTAGGATTCGGCCATGCTGAAGACGCCCCGGCGCGTGGCGAAGCGCCACCTCGCCATCGCCGCCCTCGCGACCGCCACGGTCGCGCTCACCGCCTGCGCCCCGACCGACGAGGGCGACAGCGCCACCGACGCGACGTCGGACGCCTCCGGGTCCGCCGACTCCGCGAGCGCGGACGCGTGCACGCCCGACACCCTCGAGACCGTCTCCGAAGGCACCCTGACGATCGCGACCGACGACCCGGCCTACGAGCCGTGGTTCGTCGGCAACGACCCGGCCAACGGCGAGGGCTACGAGTCCGCCGTGGCCTACGCCGTCGCCGAGCAGCTCGGCTACACCGAGGACCAGGTCACCTGGGTCGCGGTCCCGTTCAACAAGGTGGTCCAGCCCGGGCCCAAGGAGTTCGACCTCGACATCAACCAGGTCTCGATCACCGAGGCCCGCCGCAAGGCCGTCGACTTCTCCTCCGGCTACTACGACGTCGTGCAGACCGTGATCACCAACGAGGGCAGCGCCATCGAGGGCGCCACCAGCCTGGCCGACCTGGCCGACGCCAAGCTCGGCGCACAGGTCGGCACCACGAGCTACACCGCGATCACCGACCAGATCCAGCCCTCGCAGGACCCCGCGGTCTTCGACACCAACGACCAGGCCGTGCAGGCGCTCAAGAACGGTCAGATCGACGGCATCGTCGTCGACCTGCCCACCGCCTACTACATGACGGCCGTCCAGCTCGACGACGGCACCATCGTCGGCCAGCTGCCGCTCGCGGAGGGCGAGCCGGAGCAGTTCGGCGCGGTGCTGGCCAAGGACAGCCCGCTCACCGAGTGCGTCTCGGCGGCCGTCGACACCCTGCGCGAGGACGGCGTCCTCGACCAGATCGGCCAGGAGTGGCTGGCCCAGCAGGGCGCTCCCGAGCTGTCCTGATGACGGACCGGGTCGCCGACGAGGCGCCTGGGGGGTGGCTTCCCTCCGCGGTCCAGCTCGAGCGTGACGACTGGCGGAGGCGCCGCACCCTGCGCAGCGCCGTGATCGCGGCGGGCAGCACCCTGCTGCTGCTCGGCGCGATCGGCGCCGCCGTCGTCGGCTCACCCGGCTGGGAGCGCGTCCGCGAGACCTACTTCGACTGGGACAAGGCGGTCTCGTCCTTCCCCGCGGTGCTCGACGGGCTCTGGCTCAACATCCGGGTCATGGTCGTGTGCTGGATCCTGATCCTGGTCGTCAGCCTGACGGTCGCGATCGTGCGGACCCTGCGCGGCCCGGTCGCGTTCCCGCTGCGGCTGCTCGGCACGGCGTACGTCGACGTGTTCCGCGGGCTGCCGCTGCTGCTGGTGATCTTCCTGCTCGGCTTCGGCGGCCCGGCCCTCAGCCTGCAGGGGCTCCCCACCTCGCCGCTGTTCTGGGGCGGCACCGCGCTGGTGCTCTCCTACTCCGCCTACGTCGCGGAGGTCTTCCGCGCCGGCATCGAGTCGGTGCACCCCAGCCAGCGGCTGGCGGGCCGGTCGATGGGACTGACCTACGGCCAGACGCTGCGCCACGTCGTGCTGCCCCAGGCCTGGCGTCGGGTCATCCCGCCGCTGATGAACGACCTCGTCTCGCTGCAGAAGGACTCCGGCCTGATCGCGGTGCTCGGCGTGACCGACGCGATCCGTCGGGCGCAGATCGAGACCGCGCTCGACTTCAACTACACGCCCTACGTCGTGGCGGGCGTGCTGTTCTGCTGCCTGACCATCCCGATGGCACGGCTCACCGACCGCTACGCCCGCAAGAAGGGCTACCACGGAGCAGGAGGACCTCTGTGAACGCTCCCACCGAGCTCCTGCGCCTCGCCGGCGTCCGCAAGTCGTTCGGCGACCACGTGGTGCTGCGCGACGTCGACCTGACCATCGAGCCCGGGCAGTGCGTCGTCCTCATCGGCGCGTCCGGATCGGGCAAGTCCACCCTCCTGCGCTGCGTCAACCTCCTCGAGGTCGTCGACGACGGCGTGATCACCTTCGAGGGGCGCGACATCACCGACCCGCGCGTCGACGGCGACAAGGTCCGCTCGCGGATGGGGATGGTGTTCCAGGCCTACAACCTCTTCCCGCACCTCGACGTCGTCGGCAACGTGACGCTGGCGCTGCGGCTGGTGCACGGGGTGGATGCCCGGGAGGCCCGGTCGCGCGGGCTGGCGATGCTCGAGCGCGTCGGCCTGGCCGAGAAGGCGACGGCCCGCCCCGACGACCTGTCCGGCGGCCAGCAGCAGCGGGTGGCCATCGCGCGTGCGCTCGTGGCCAACCCCCGCCTGATGCTGCTCGACGAGGTGACCAGCGCGCTCGACCCCGAGCTGGTCGGCGAGGTCCTCGACCTGCTCACCGAGCTCAAGGCCGAGGGCGTGACCATGCTGCTCAACACCCACGAGATGGCGTTCGCCCGCGACGTGGCCGACGAGGTGTGCTTCCTGCACGACGGTCACATCCACGAACGGGGGCGCCCCGATCAGGTGCTCGGCGACCCGCAGCAGGAGCGCACCCGGGCGTTCCTGTCCCGCATCCGCGCCTCCTGAGCGGGGGCGTGCAGCGGCGTACTGATTCGTCCGCTGTCAGTGCCGAGGAATAGCCTTGCCAGGTTGGGCGGTTGCTGTGAGCAACCGACCCGCGAGACGCGGATCACGACGAGGAGGCGGGCGACACCTGTGGGCGAGGACGCGAAGCTGCGGGGCACCACCACTCTCGACGGCTTCCGGGTCCTGTGGGTCGGCATCAAGCGCGAGCCCACGGTGTTCACGGTCGCGACGCTGGGCGCGGT
This sequence comes from Nocardioides sp. Z24_21, assembly GCF_058134345.1. Taxonomy (NCBI): domain Bacteria; kingdom Bacillati; phylum Actinomycetota; class Actinomycetes; order Propionibacteriales; family Nocardioidaceae; genus Nocardioides; species Nocardioides sp. Z24_21. Next base: position 28,308 of record NZ_JBYTTH010000001.1, on the reverse strand, counting down.
GCTGTTCGGCGTCCTCACGGTGGCCGACGCCTGGGTGCTCGGGTGGGCCACCGAGCACGTCCTGATCCCCGCCTTCGACACCGGCGAGATCGGCACCGACATGCTGCTGTGGGTGGTCGCGCTGTTCATGGCGGTCGCGATCCTGCGCGCGGTCGGCATCGTCGCGCGCCGCCTCGGCGGCGGCATCATGTACTACCGGATGCAGTCGCACACCCGCCGCGGCGTCACCCGCCAATACCTCTCGCTGCCGATGGAGTGGCACCAGCGGCACCCCACGGGCCAGCTGCTCTCCAACGCCTACTCCGACGTCGAGGCGGCGTGGGCGCCGATCATGCCCCTGCCGATGGCGCTGGGCACGATCGTGATGATGGTCATCGCCGTCGTGCAGATGTTCGTCGCCGACGTCGTCATGGCGCTGGTCGGCCTGCTGGTCTTCCCCGCCGTGGTCGTCGCCAACCTGCTCTACCAGCACTACTCCTCACCGCTGATGACCCGCGCGCAGGGCCTGCGGGCCGAGGTCAGCGAGATCGCGCACGAGTCCTTCGACGGCGCGATGGTCGTCAAGACGCTCGGGCGTGAGGTCGAGGAGACCGACCGCTTCCGCGCCAAGGCCGAGGAGCTGCGCGACACCAACATCCGCGCCGGGCGCATCCGGGCCGTCTTCGACCCGACCCTGGCCAGCCTGCCCAGCCTCGGCGTGCTCGTCGTGCTGGCCGTCGGCGTCTCCAGGGTCTCCAGCGGTGCCACCGACCCCGGCGACGTGGTCACCGTCGCCTACCTGCTGACCATCGTGTCCTTCCCGATCCGCGCCATCGGCTGGCTGCTCGGCGAGTTCCCGCGATCGGTCGTGGGCTACCGCCGTGCCAAGGCGGTGCTCGACGCGACCGGCAACATGGCGTTCGGCTCCGACGAGCTGCCCCGCGACGCCACGGGCGGGGCACTCCTCGAGGTCGAGGACCTCCACTACTCCTACGACGCCGACGCGCCGCTGCTGCGCGGCGTCGACTTCGACGTCCGCCCCGGACGCATCGTGGCCCTCGTCGGCGCCACCGCGTCCGGCAAGAGCACCCTCACCAGCCTGATGACCCGCCTGGTCGACCCCGACGCCGGCCGGATCCGCCTCGACGGCCAGGACCTGCGCGGGCTGCGCAAGGGCGAGCTGCCGCGCGACGTCGCGCTCGTGCCGCAGACCGCGTTCATGTTCGACGACACGGTCCGGGGCAACGTCACCCTCGGCGCGGACGTGCCCGACGCGGAGGTGTGGGCGGCGCTGCGCACCGCGCAGGCCGACGGCTTCGTCGCCGCCCTGCCCGAGGGGCTCGACACCCGGCTCGGCGAGCGCGGCACGTCGCTGTCCGGAGGCCAGCGGCAACGACTCTCCCTCGCCCGGGCGCTCGTACGCCGCCCCCGGCTGCTGATCCTCGACGACGCCACCTCCGCGGTCGACCCCGAGGTCGAGGCCCGCATCCTCGCCTCGCTGCGCGACGACCGCTCGTCCGGCGACCACGAGGGATCGGGCGACGGACCGGCTGACGGATCGGCTGACGCAGCGGCCGCCTCCCTGGTCGTGGTGGCCTACCGCAAGGCCACGATCTCGCTCGCCGACGAGGTCGTGCACCTCGACGAGGGGCGGATCGTGGGGCGCGGCACCCACGCCGAGCTGCTCGCCACCAGCCCCGCCTACGCCCACCTCGTCAACGCCTACGAGGCCGCGCCCGAGACCGCACCCGAGACCGCCGAGACCTCGCCGGGGGCGGCGCCCGGCGCCGCGGCCGGTCCCGACCACGCCGAGGGGAGCACGCGATGAGCACCACGACCGCTCCGGCCACGGCCGGCACCCAGATGGACAGCGGTGCCGACATCGGCGCCCTCGCCACCATCCGGCTCGGCATGAAGTACTCGCCCGAGCTGCGCGAGGGCCTGGGCCGCACCCTGGTCTACGCCGTCATCGCCTCGTGCGGTCAGGTCGTCGTGCCGATCGCGGTGCAGCAGACGCTCGACCGTGGCCTCAACGGTCCCGGCGGGCCGCGCCTCGACTTCGTCGTGTGGATGGGCGTGCTGGCCGCCATCGCGATCGTCGCGACGAGCTGGGCGTCCTACAAGATGACGAGCCGTCTGTTCACCACCTCCGAGCGCGGTCTCGCGACCCTGCGCACGAGGGCGTTCCGCCACGTCCACGACCTCCCGCTGCTGACGCAGAACACCGAGCGCCGCGGCGCCCTCGTCTCGAGGGTGACCAGCGACGTCGACCAGGTGAGCCAGTTCCTGGTCTTCGGCGGGCTCATCTTCGTGGTCAGCATCGGCCAGATGCTGGTGGCGACCGTGCTGATGGTGGTCTACAGCTGGCAGCTCGCGCTGGTCGTCTGGCTGGCGTTCGCGCCCCTGTTCCTCTCCATCCGCTGGTTCCAGAAGAAGCTGTCGGCCGCCTACACCGTCGTGCGGCACCAGGTGGGTGTGCTGCTCGGCGCCATCTCCGAGCCGGTCGTCGGTGCGGCGGTCGTCCGCTCCTACGGCGTCGAGGACCGCACCCAGGCGCGCATCGACACCGCGATCAAGGACTGGCAGGACGCCTACACCCACGCGCAGACCTACACCGTCACGTCGTTCTCCCTGGGCGGCCTGTCGGCCGGCCTGGCCAACGCCGGCGTGATCGTGATCGGCGTGCTCCTCGGCTTCGCCGGCGACATCACGCCCGGCAAGGTGCTCGCCTTCGCCTTCCTGGTGACCCTGTTCGTGGGTCCGGTGCAGATGGGCACCCAGATCCTCACCGACGCCCAGAACGCCATCGCCAGCTGGCGCCGGGTGCTGGGCATCCTGGAGACCCCGGCCGACCTGGTCGACCCGGGCGACGACGGCGAGGTGCTGCCGCGCGGCCCGATCGACGTCCGGTTCGCCGACGTGAGCTTCGCCTACCCCGGCGGCCCGCCGGTGCTGCGCGACATCGACCTCGCGATCGCCGCGGGCACGCGGGTGGCGATCGTGGGGGAGACGGGCTCGGGCAAGTCGACCTTCGCCAAGCTGCTCACCCGCCTGATGGACCCCGTCGACGGGGCCGTGCTGCTCGACGGGATCGACGTACGCCGCATCGACGCGCGGTCGCTGCGGCGCAGCGTGGTGCTGGTGCCGCAGGAGGGCTTCCTCTTCGACGACACCATCACCGCCAACGTGCGCTACGGCAAGCTCGACGCCACCGAGGACGAGATCCGTGCGTCCGCGGTCGAGCTCGGCATCGACGACTGGCTCGCCGGCCTGCCGCGCGGCCTGGACACCCAGGTGGGCCAGCGCGGCGAGTCGCTGTCGGCCGGCGAGCGGCAGCTCGTCGCGCTGCTCCGCGCCCATCTGGCCGACCCCGACCTGCTCGTGCTCGACGAGGCGACGAGCGCGGTCGACCCGGCGCTGGAGATGCAGATCGGACGCGCCCTGGAGCGGCTGATGCAGTCACGCACGTCCGTCACGATCGCCCACCGGCTCTCCACCGCGGAGAGCGCCGACGAGGTGATCGTGGTCGACAAGGGTCGTGTGGTGCAGCGCGGGCCCCACCGTGAGCTGGTCACGCAGGCGGGCAGCGTCTACGCGGGCCTGCACGCGAGCTGGGTCGCGCAGCACGCCCCGGTGTGACAGGGGCGTCAGGAGGCCAGCAGCTGGCTGATCAGCAGGTCGGCGTCGAAGGAGTCGGACTCGGCGCCGGGCGCGATGACGGCGACGGTGCGGGCCAGGAAGTCCAGGACGTCCGAGGCGCGGGCCAGCAGGACGAGGTGGCCGTCGGGGGAGCTGAGCTCGATCGACACCATCGCGCGGCCGCTGAGGCTGCTGGCGGGGGAGACGTGGACGTCGCCGTCCCCGGCAGGCGACTCGGTGCCGCGGATCAGCAGGTCCCGGCCGAAGGTCCACACGAGGTTGCCGTCGGAGGTGACGAAGGTCATCGCGACGGCGAAGGGGTCCGAGCCGGCATAGCTGAGCACGGTGTCGATCTCGTGGCGGATGCCGCGGTCGTCGATGCACTCGACGGTGATGTCCAACGCGACGTCGGACAGGGTGTGCCCGCTTCCGGAGATGTTCATCGAGACTCCTTGTGGTCTCCGGGGCGAGAGTTTTCCCCGGGGTGCGTGCTCATGAGACGCCATCGCGGGGCGCTTGTGAGGCAAAACGCAGAAATATGACCCGTACCGGTCCAGACCGGATCTTGATGGAGGCTCGTGACGACCTTGACGGTATCCACCGCTTACGCCTGTGCGGGGGCGGCTGGGGAGGCCCGGTAGGTTTCTCCTATGACACGGGCAGCCAAGCGGGTCGTTCTGGAGACGCTGGGCTGGACCCTGCTCGTCCTCGGCGTGGCCGCTCTCTTCCTGCCCGGTCCCGGCCTGCTGGGGATCTTCGCCGGGCTGGCCCTGCTGTCCCAGCAGTACACGTGGGCGGAGCGCCGCGTCGAGCCGGTGCGGCTGCGCGCGATGATCGGCGCCGCCGAGAGCGTCGAGACCCGGACGCGCATCGTCGCGTCCTGCCTCGGCGCCCTGGTGCTCGCTGCGTGCGGCGTGCTGTGGATCGTCAAGCCCCCTGCGCCCGAGTGGTGGCCGGTCTCGGAGGCGTGGTGGCTGCCCGGCGGCATCTGGACCGGAGTGACGCAGGTCGCGTCCGCCTTCATCGCGATCGGGCTCATCGTCTACAGCTACCGCCGCTTCCACGGGCACCCCGAGATGGCCGACGAGCTGCGCCGCGAGGTGCGCGCGCGCCGCAAGACGGGCGACGACCGGAGCGGCGTCGGCACCGGTTCCTGACCCGATTCCGGGTCCGGGCACCGGATGGGATAACGTTCTGGCGAGCTCGGGCGATTGGCGCAGTGGTAGCGCGCTTCGTTCACACCGAAGAGGTCACTGGTTCGAACCCAGTATCGCCCACCGAGCAGAGCCGCCCCTGACCTGCAAGAACAGCAGATCAGGGGCGGTTCTCATGTGACCGGCGTGTCCACTGCGTGTCCACCAGCTCCTGCTCGGCGATGCGCCGCGGGCGCTCGGAGAGCGGCCGATCCGAGGTCCTCCACGCGGATCCGGAGGGTGCGCCGACCACATCGATACGCCGGGAGGTCGCCCGTGCTGATGTGTCGCCAGGTCGTCTTGGTGCACTCTCCGGCCGCTTCGGGTGACGTGTCGTTCACGCGGTGATGGAGCCCGTCTCAGCGACCACCACCGCGGCCTGATGGGCGCGATCGACGAGTGGGTGTGATGCCGGCGCCCGCTGGCCTGCTGGAGGGCGCTTAACTTACGCAGGTGGTGGCTGACCGAGGCGGAGTTCGCTGCGATGCCTCCCGGTCTGTGTCCGGGACGTTTGCGACCGGCCAGCACGGTCCAAGTTCGCGTCGGAACCGTTGACATTTAATATATTGTACGTAGTCTGTGCGTGATCCAGTTCACGACCAAGAGTCGGAGACGACGCATGAGACAAGTCACAACCGCCCCACACGGACTCGTCAGGTCATCCCGCGACTTCGTCCGCCAGTCGCCCTGGGCCGCCCTGACGATCGTCATCATGATCTTCGTGCTGATCCCGCTCGTGCCGCTTCAGACCAGGGCCTGGGCCAACGGCGGCAGCGGCATTCGCCAGTTCCTGGAGATGAACGACCTGGGTGTCGTCGTGCGCAACACCGTATGGCTCGGGGTAGGGGCAACGGTGGTGGGAATGGCGTTCGGTACGACACTGGCGCTGAGTGTCCAGGCGATGCCGCCGCGGCTTCAGTCATGGTTGTCGTTCACGCCAGTGCTTCCGCTCATCATCCCGGCGGTCGCGCACGTCGTGGGTTTCGTGTTCCTGTTCTCCCCGGAAGTCGGATACGCGAATGTGCTGTTGCGGCAGCTGCCGTTCGTGGACTCGGACGCGAGCGGTCCGATCGATGTCTACACGCCCACCTGGATCATCCTCTACACGGGATTCTCCCTGTCTGCGTTCGTCTATCTCTTCGTACTCAGCGGGCTGCGCAACCTCGGCGCGGATTACGCCCAGGCCGCGCGAGTCAATGGCGCTGGCAGCGTGCGCACATTGTTCACCGTGACCCTTCCCATGCTTCGGCCCACCTTCATATATGCGGGCAGCGTGGTCCTGCTCTTGTCAGTGGGACAATTCACCGCTCCCCTGATTCTGGGGCGACGCGACGGGTTGGACGTCCTCACTACGCGGATGTACGAGCTGACGGCCGACTTCCCGGTCAACTACGCCTTGGTCGCCGCATTGGGAACGCCATTGCTCGGCGTCGCGTTCTTCCTGATATTCCTGCAACGCAGGATGGTCGGCGATCAGAAGCGGTTCGTGGGACGCGGCGCCATGAGCATGGACCGAGCGCCGGTGAGCCGTCCGATGGGCATCCTCGCAACCACCTACGTCGTCTCGTTCGCACTTTTCGCGGCCGTGCTCCCCTTGATCGCCCTTTCGTATGTCTCGCTGTCACCGTTCTGGACTGGCAGCGTCGACTTCGACAAGATGACCCTCGTCCACTACAAGTCCGCGCTCGATGACCCAGCGTTGGTCGAAGCCACGATCACTACCCTGCAGGTCACTGGGATCGGGGTGCTGGTGCTGGTGCCCATAGGGCTGGTCATCGCAATTGCCCAAACTCAGCAGGGCCGGATCTGGACCCCGATTCTTACGTGCCTAGATGTCGTCACGACGCTGCCGCTCGCGGTTCCGGCGGCACTCATAGGCTTTGGATTCCTCTTCGCGTTCTCCTCGCCGGCGGTCGGTCTATACGGGTCACCGATCGCTCTGGTCATCGCCTACGTGACCATCATGCTCCCGTACACGGTGCGCTACCAGCTTGCGACGCTCGTCGCCCTGGGCAACCAGACGTTCGAATCGTCTCGTGTCAGCGGCGCCGGCGCGTTGCGGACATTCGTGAAGATCGTGCTGCCGCTCGCCCGGGGAGGAATTGCGGCATCGGCGGCAGTGATGTTCGTGCTGCTCAGCCACGAGTTCGGGGTGTCCCTGATGCTGCGATCTCCGGACAGCACCGTGATGTCAGTTCTTCTCTACGACCAGTTCAGCGCTGGGGCGTATCCGAAGGTTGCAGGAACAGCAAGCGTCATGACGGCCATCACCTCCGGTGGAGTCATCGCTGCTCTCCTGTTCGGCGGCACTAAAGCAATGGAGCGACTGTGAACAAAGAAGCCATGATCGACCGACCGGTGTCCACCTCAGACGAGTCGCGCAGCGAATCTGTCGCCGTGCGTGTCACCGGTGTCCACAAGACGTTCCATCGTCGCCGGGAGAGCGTCCACGTCCTCCGGGACATCGACCTCGACGTCGCAGAGGGCGAGCTGCTGGTGCTGCTCGGCCCCAGCGGTTGCGGCAAGACAACCCTGCTGCGATGCCTCGTTGGCCTCGAACGGCCCAGCGAGGGCGTGATCGAACTGGGCGGAGACACCGTCGTAGACACTGGTCGTGGAGTCTTCACTCCTCCCAACAAGCGCAACGCCGGCATGGTCTTCCAGAACTATGCTCTGTGGCCCCACATGAAGGTCGCCGACAATGTCGCGTATCCGCTGAAGGCGCGCAGACGGCTTGACCTGCTGAGGTCCGGGCGCGTGGACGAAGTACTCGAGATCGTGCAGTGTGCCCAACTGGCGGACCGCTATCCGCCTGAGCTCAGCGGGGGACAGCAACAACGGGTCTCGCTCGCGCGGGCGCTCGCAGCCAAGCCCGGGCTCCTGCTCCTGGACGAGCCGCTGAGCAACCTCGATGCTCTGCTGCGCGTCGAGCTGCGAGCGCAGTTGCGGCTCCTTCATCGCGAGCTCGGATTCACCGGTGTCTACGTCACCCATGACCAGGACGAGGCGCTTGCGCTCGGGACCCGCGTCGCACTGATGGCTGAGGGACGGATCGAACAGATCGGGCCACCCCGCGACGTGTACCGGAGTCCCTCTACGGAGGTCCTCGCAGACTTTCTCGGAGTGCGCAATCGCTTCGTCGCGTCGGCTGACGGTCACATCAGGCCCGTAGCCGGAGGTCAGGTCCCCAAGCCCGGCGGTCGACAGCTGCCTGACACCTATTCCTTGCGTGTTCGGCCCTCGCGACTGCAGTTGCGATCGAGTGGCGACGCGGAATCGGCTCAGGGCGTCACATGGCTTCCGGGCGGCAGGATCGTGGAAGTGCTTCCCGGTGTCGATCGCCATGAGCACGTCGTTGCGCTCGGCGAGGGGGAGTACTTCGTCGACTTGCCCGTCCACGGCCGACGTTTCGATGTCGGCGCGGATGTGGAGGTCGGTCTGCCGGATCGGCACACCCTCTGGTACGGCGCGGACGGCGCGCTTGTCCGATCGGGCGGGGCCGGTATCGCCGATTCGACGTCCTGATCAAGGACCCGATCAACTCACACGATTTGCGACACCAAGGAGCGAGTTCATGTTCGGAAGTTCCAGGAACAAGAGACAGCACAGGTCGGCTGCGCTGGCGACCGTGGCCCTGATGATCACGGCGCTTGGGGGCTGTAGCTCGGCTGGGGGGAGGGAAGCAAGCCTCGCGTCTTGCGATGACGCCTCGGTCGACGAGGCCGAGAGCGAGGGAAAGGTGGTCGTCTACACCACCGTGCCCGAGTACCAGGAGAACCTCTTCGCCGACGCGTTCAACGATGAGTACCCCGAGATTGCGGTGACTGTGGTGCGCGGCAATCCTGGTGAACTGCCGGAGCGGATCGCGGCGGAGGCAAAGTCGGGTACCGACGGAGCCGATGTGTTCACCTTCGCCGACCCGACCTGGTTCTCCGAGAACGAGCAGCAGCTCATCGGGCTCGCTGGGGACGCGGTCGATGCCTGGCCCTCGGACCACTGGGAGGTGGAGCGGAAGGCGGCCCTGGGCCTGTCTGTGCCGTACGGCATGATCGTCTGGAACTCGGACGAGTACCCAGACGGCTTCGAGACGTGGAACGACCTGTCAGACCCTTCGGTGGAGGGACGTTTCGGCACGGTCTCGTCTGTGACTGCGGCGTACGCCGGATTCCTCGACTTCCTCGAGAAGCATGAGGGGGCAGACCACCTTCAGGCGCTCGGCGACCTCGGTCCGAAGCGTTACCCGACGGCAACGACCTTGGTCCAGAGTGTGGCGTCGGGTGAGATCGGTGTCTCCCATGTGGGCGTCCCATCGCTGATCGAAGAGCTCCAGGCCGCGGGAGCGCCCATCGAGGCGGTCACCCCTGAACCGGGCTACGGCGTTGCGTTCGGTTCGGGTGTGTTGGAGAACGCGCATCGACCGCACGCGGCGTGCCTGTACCTCGACTTCATGCTGTCCGAGAAGGGTCAGCACGCATACACAAGGGACGGTCTCGGCGCCTCTGCTCTGCGGGGAGTGCCCGGCGCGATCCCCATCGAGGACCTGGAGATCTTCGACTCCACCACGTACACGCCGGAGGCGCTGGAGAACTGGGAGAGCCGGCTCGACAAGTACTTCGGCTGATGGCTCGCGCGGAGCCGGCGTGAGTGCCTCGAGCACGGAAGCGCCGATGGCTCACGCAACGTGCCCTGTGCGGGCACGACAACTGGTGCAGAAATCACCTCGGAGGAGGACCTAGACCAATGGAACAGAAGAGGCAGCCCCTGATGAAGGGTTACGAGGGGATCGCTGACGCGCTGGTGCGCGAGGGCGTGGACACCGTGTTCGGGTTGATGGCGATTGACAACATGCCGTTCATGACCCACTTGCAGGGCTTGGGGATCAAGGTCATCAGGGCCCGTACCGAACATGGTGCGATCTGTATGGCGGACGGCTATGCGCGTGTCACGGGAAAGCCGGGGGTTGTCAGTGTGGGCGATGGGCCAGGAGCTGGAATGACAGCGACGGCCCTCCTCACCGCTCAGAAGAGGCGATCGCCGGTCCTCCTGATCTGTGGTGACACTCCCGCCGTGGAGCGCCACAACATCAAGCACTTCGATCAGGTCAAGTTCTTCGAGCCACTCGTCGGCAAGGTGGTGAGCGTAGGGAGCATGTCTTCGCTGTCAGAGGACCTGCTTGCGGCCTTCCAGCACGTTCGCTCGGGGGAGGGTCCGGCCGTGTTGAACTGCCCCATCAACTTCCTTGAAGACGAGATCGAGAGCGAGTGGTCGTACGAACCGTCCCCTGTGCCCGGGCGTGCCCATCCGGACCCCACCATGGTCGCCCAGGCGCTCGCGGTGCTGGCGCAGTCCGAACGCCCGCTGGTGCTCGCGGGCCGAGGCGTGATCGAGGCTGACGCAGCCGAGGTTGCCCTGGAATGCGCTGAACTGCTGGGAGCAGCGGTAGGGACAACGATGCAGGCGGAGGGTCTGTTTCGAGACGACCCCTACTGCGTTGGCGTCGTGGGAGGGCTTTCATCGCCCAGCACCAAGGCGATCCTCGAGAAGGTCGACGTGGTGCTGGCTGTTGGCGCGGGGCTGAACACCTTCACCACCGAATTCGGGAGGCTGTTCCCTGGCGCGAGGATCGTGCACATCGACAACCGGCCCACGGCCATCAACGCCTTCACGCGCGTTGATGTCGCACTGGTGGGTGACGCCCGCGTGACGCTGACGGCCTTGAACGAGGCGCTGGGTTCCGACGGAGGTGGCACTCAGCTGCGGATGCGCACCGATGATGTCAGGACCCAGCTGGCCGCTGAGCCAGGGCCACGAAGCGATGAGTACGTCCGTGGTGATGCAGTGATCGATCCACGCGAGTTCCTCGACATCCTGGATCGCGAGCTGCCTGATGCCCGAACGCTGGTGACCGACACCGGCCACGCCATGTTCTTCGTGGTCGACCATGTGGCTCCACACGGACCTGATGACCGCGTCTGGGGCGCAGACTTCGCCGCCATGAGCGTGGGCATCCCGCTTGGGATCGGCGCTCGCATCGGCCGCCCCGACAAGCACACCGTGGTGTTCTTGGGCGACGGCGCATTCATGATGAGCATGCCTGAGCTCGACACCGCTGTGCGCGAAGGGCTTCCGCTCACCATCGTGGTCCTGAATGACGAGGCATACGGAGCAGAGGTGCACTACCTCAAGAACTGGGGGCTCCCTGAGCAGATTGCGCTCTTCGACACGCCAGATCTCGCGGCCATCGCCAGCTCGCTCGGGTGCGATGCGATGGTGGTTCGTTCTCCCGAAGAGGCTCGGGTCGCGGTCGGTCGGATCGGCCAGGGCGACAAGCCCTTCGTCATCGATGTCCGTACAGACGTGAGTGTCATGCACCGACTCTGGGTGGGCTCGAAGCGTCTGTCGGGAGGCAAGTGACGTGTCAGCCACCGACGCAGCCGCCTCGAACGCAGATGGTGAGCGCTTTGTGACCTTGTGCGTGTACCCCGTCCCCGATCACGAGATGGCGCGCCTGACAGCGGCCGACGTCGACGTCATCGTGGCGTCGAGCGACGACGAGGAGACGTTGCGCACCGCGGCCAAGGACGTTGACGCCATCATCACGCGAGGCCCAGCGAGAATCACGGCGGGCGTCATCGACGCGGCGTCCAAGCTCAAGGTGATCTCTGGGATCGGCTCTGGTACCGATGCGATCGACGTGTCCGCTGCGGCCGGGCGCGGGATCGTCGTGACGAGCGGAGTCGGCGTGGGGAAGTCGGCTGTCGCCGAGTGGGTTGTGGGCGCAACTCTGTGGGGACACCGGCAGTACGTCGATGCTGACGCGGCCATGCGGGGGCAGACGGTGAACTGGTCAACCAGGATCGAGGAGTTCACCACCGCACAGGTCACCGGCAGCGTTATCGGGATTGTGGGATTCGGCGAGATCGGACGAGAGATCGCGCGGCTTTGCGCCGCGTTCAGCATGGAGATCCTCGTCTTCGATCCGTTCGCTGCCAGCCCTTTGCCGTCGTACGTCGCTCGAGTCGACGAACTGGCAGAGCTGTTCGAGAGGAGTGACACGGTGACGATCAACGTGCCGCTCTCGGAGAAGACGAAGGGCTTGATCGACGCCGAGCTGTTGGACCGCATGAAGGCACGTAGCATCCTCATCAACGCCTCGCGTGGCGGAGTTGTGGACGAGGACGCCCTGGTGGAAGCGCTGGAGACCGGCAAGCTCGGCGCGGCAATCATTGATGTGTACTCTCCAGAGCCGCCGTCTGCGCAGCAAGTCCAACGGCTCGCACGGGTTCCGAACTTGACCCTCAGTCCCCATGTCGCCGGCGCGACCGATGTTGCTTTCCAACGCCTTGTCGCCAATGCCGTGGACGGTGTCTTGGCCGTGCGACGTGGGCACCGGCCGCGAAACTCCGTAGCAGGGTGAGCCCCGGTCATCGATTGCTTCAACCGAACAACCGCTGATCTCGCAGAAGGGTTCGAACTAATGTCGCGCAAGCCTTTGGAGCATGTCCGCGTCCTGGAACTAGGCGGGTACATCTCGGGCCCGTACGCCACTTCCATTCTCTGCGCGCTGGGCGCGGACGTGGTCAAGGTCGAGAAGCCCGGGACGGGAGACGACTTCCGGCGGGGTGATGATCACCGGAGTCCGTACTTCATTCAGTACAACGCCGGTAAGCGGAGCCTGGCCGTTGACCTGAAGAGTCCAGCCGGCGTAGCTGTGGTGAAGGACCTTGTCCCCGGCTTCGACGTCGTGCTGGAGAACATGCGCCCTGGAAAGCTGAGTGCGCTGGGCCTGGGGCCGGACGAGTGTCGCCGGTTGCGCCCGGAACTCATCTACACCTCATTGACAGGGTTTGGAGAGGGCGGCCCACTCGCAGAACGTCCCGCTTATGACACGATCGGTCAAGCACTTGGGGGAATCTACACGCTGCTGGGTGACGAGGGATCCCCCCGTCTGTCGGGTATCCCGGTAGCCGATGTCGTGAGCGGGATTTGTGCTTCCATGGGTGTCCTCGCTGCGCTCGTGGGAAGGGCCCAGACGGGTGAAGGGCAGCAGATTCAAACATCGATCCTCGAGGCGATGAGCATGCTCACGGTGGACCAGTTCACCCAGTATTGCGAGAATGGCAACCGAAGCCCTACCCGCGAGAGTCGGCACCCGCAGGCCCAGAACTTCTGCTTGCGTCCTTCTTCAGGAAAGCACATCGTCGTGCATCTGTCGTCGTCACAAAGGTTCTGGGAACGGTTTGCCGCGGCAATCGGGCGCGAGGAACTGATCCGTGACGAGCGCTTTCTCACGTACGCACGGCGCGTGGAGAACTACTACGAACTCGTTCGGATCGTAGAGCCCGAGTTCCTGCGGCGCAGTCAGGAACAGTGGTCCCAAATCCTGACCGACCACGACGTCCCATTCGCTCCGGTCCTCGCCATGGAGGACTACGTGAGACATCCGCAGGTCGATTGGCTCGAACTTCTCGAGCAAGAGACGGAAGGCGTCGCACTGGTTCGCCCCCCGTGGCGCTTTGACGGAGAACGGCCAGCTCGCGGTGCCGCCGCGCCCCGAGTCGGAGAACACACTCGCCAACTGGCGGCCGAGGTCTACACCCAGACCAAGATCGACGAGCTCATTGCGTCGCACGTGCTCTTCGAGCCTGGCGAAGATGTCTGAGATATAGTGAATAATATCAAGAACCGCGAGGGGAGTGGTCCGATGGCGGCGGCACGCAGCAGGTCCCGTGGACTTCCCGACGAGGTCGCTGCGTATATCCGCGAGCTCATCATCTCTGGAGCGGTCCGTCCGGGGGAGTTTCTGCGCCTCGAGCCGATCGCGGAGGCCCTGGACGTCAGCAACACCCCGGTGCGCGAGGGCCTGCTGGCCCTCTGCGGCGAAGGATTCGTGAAGCTCGTCCCCCGGCGCGGGTTCATGGTCGAGCGGTTCACGGCACAGGACGTTCATGACATCTTCTGGACACAGGCAAAGCTCGCCGGCGAACTGGCAGCTCGTGCGGCCAAGCGCATCACGCCAGAGGAGCTTGCCCAGCTCGAGGAGATCCTGGACGACTACGGAACCGCCGTCGAGGCGAGCGACGACGAGCGGATCATCGAGCTGGGCCAGGCGTTCCACCGTCAGATCAACCGGGCGGCTCAGTCAAACCGGCTGGCGCTCATTCTCAACTCGATAGTCCACCACCTGCCCAACCGCTTCTACGCGACCATCGAAGGGCACATCGAGGCGACCCGCGTCGATCACCGCCGGATCCTGGATGCTCTGCGCGTCCGCGATGTCGACGCGGCGCGGAGGGTGACCGAGGAGCATCTCCTCAGCAGCATCGGTCAGCTGATCGAGTTGCTGAAGGACCGTGGGCTATGGGATGGCCACTCACCTTCTAGCGCGGTCGTCGTACCGCCAACGTCCTAGACGGAGGACCGACGCAGGTCGAGTCCCGGGTAGTGGTGTAGCGCTGGGCGTCGGGCCGGTCGTAGACCGAGTGCAGCATCGCCTGGACGGCTGGTCGCATGGACTTCGGGTCACGGACATGAGGTCGGCGGCGGCGTGGCTGCGGCAGCGCTGCCAGGCGGCGCCGGTCAGGTTGGGCGCGGTGGCCTTGCGCAGGCCCTTGTAGGCGTCGCTGGTGTCGAGCCGGACGCCGGTCAGGCCGCGAGCGTCAAGGTCGGCGAAGAACTCGTTCCACGCAGCACCTGTCTCACTGTTCGCGACGTGCATCGTCGTCCTGCTCGCCACCGTCGACGACGAGCGTGACCGGCCCGGCCTCGCCCAGCGGGCGTGGCGGAACTCCTCGACGAGCGTGTCGAGATCAGTGGCCGTGCGTGAGACCTGGGACTTCGGCAGTAGTCGATCCCGAGTGCTCGACCAGCTTGTCCGTGCCCATCGAGCCGTACCGCGACGCCCACGGTTTGACCGCCGGACTCGCGGACACTTAACCCGCCCTCGGCGGCTCTATACTTTCGTTCATGGATCATATATTGTGTAGGAATCGACGACGACCGCTAGAAGTGCTCGGCGGGTGACTGAACAGGGAGACCGAGATGACGGGTCTGTACTTCGAAGACTTTGAACCGGGTCGTGTGATCGATCACATCAACCGGCGAACCGTGACCGAGACGGACAATGTCTTGTTCAGCTCATTGACGCTCAATCCGGCGCCAGTACACCTCGATGCGGAGTATTCGGCAGCAGGCATTCACGGCCAACGGCTGGTCAACAGCCTGTTCACGCTGGGTCTGGTCTGTGGCATCACGGTTCCGGAGACCACCCACGGCACAACGCTGGGAAACCTGGGCTTCACCGAGATCACGTTCCCGAACCCGGTCTTCCACGGCGACACCATCCACGTGCAGACGGAGATCGTCGGGAAGCGCGAGTCGAGGAGCCGGTCGGACGCCGGCATCGTCTTTTTCCGGCACAAGGGCATGAACCAACGCGACGAGGTCGTCGCTGACGTGTGCCGCAGCGGTCTGATCATGACGCGACCCGCTGTCGAGTCAGTCTAGGGGGTTGGCAGTCGTGGACGAGTTGGACCTGTTCGGAGAGCCAGCCGCACCCGCGTGGCGCCCCGGCGAGGAGACGACAACGCGTAGCCGCCTCCTCGCGGCCATGCGCGCTTGGGGCCATGAGGATCTCGAGACCCTGCACCGCGTGTCGGTGCAGGACCCCGAGCGTTTCTGGCGCGACGCGGTCCTGGATCTGGACATCGGCTTCTCCCGGCCGTTCGAGCGAGTCCTCGATGACCGCGGCGGTGTCGAGTTTCCGCGCTGGTTCGTGGGCGGACGCATCAACGCCGCTGATCTGTGCGCACATCGCCACGCCACTGGACCGCTGGCTGACAAACCTGCGGTGGTCTACGAGGGCGAGTCTGGGGTACGGCGCGAGCTCACGTTCAGTCAGCTCGACGTCGAAGTGCGACGTTTTGCCGGGAATCTCTCTTCCCTCGGCGTGCGTCGAGGCGATCGCGTCCTTCTGTTCGTGCCGGTGGTCCCTGAGGCGACCGTGGCCTTCCTCGCGTGCGCCATGATCGGCGCCATCGTAGTGCCGACGTTCACCGGCTTGAGTGCCGAGATCCTGGCGGCCAGGATCCGGGACTCTGAGGCGGTCGCAATCGTCACCGCGGACGCCACGACTCGACGGGGTCGGCAGGTAGATCTGAAGGCAACAGTCGACATGGCGATCGACTCCCTGGAGACCGGCAGCGCGCCCGCCCACGTCATCGTCGTGCGTCACCGGTCGGTCGACGTGCCGATGCAGTCTGGTCGTGACGTCTACTACGACGAGCTCGAACCTGAGCCCGGTCGTGTCGAAACGATCGAGTGCGACCCAAACGATCCGCTGTGCATCGTCTACACGTCAGGTACGACCGGCAAGCCGAAGGGCATCGTCCACTCCCACGGCGGTCTGGCGGCGAAGGCAGCGGTCGATTTCGGCTATGGGTTCGACGTTCATGCCGACGATGTGATCGCGTGGATCAGCGACATGGGCTGGCTCGTCGGTCCGCTGCTGATCATGGGCGGGTTGCAGCTCGGTGCCACGGTGGTCTTCACCGAGGGCCTACCCAACTACCCATCCCCGACGAGGCTGTTCGACATCGTCGAACAGCATGGCGTGACCGTGTTGGGGGTGGCTCCGACCGGGATCCGCGTGATGAGGTCGGCCTCGCCCGACTTCCAGCTCGACGCTCGATCATCGTTGCGCACGTTCGTGTCCACCGGCGAGGCGTGGGACGAGCCCACCTGGCGATGGCTCTTCGAATCTGTCGGTGTTGGGCGTCTGCCGATCGTGAACTACAGCGGAGGCACTGAAGTCGGCGGTGGACTCCTGATCAGCTATCCCTTCCTTCCCATGGAGGCTGCTGCGTTCAACGGCCCGTTGCCAGGGGTGGCCGCCTCCGTGCTGGACATCGACGGACGACCAGTGGTGAACCAGGTGGGCGAGCTCGCGGTCCGCAACACGTTCCCTGGCATGACCCATGCCTTCTGGCAGGACCCAGACCGTTATCTGGAGACCTATTGGCGAACGTGGAGCGGCGTGTGGCATCACGGCGACCTGGCGAGCGTCGACCACCGCGGCACCTGGCGTATCCATGGCCGTTCGGACGAGACCATCAAGGTCTCGGGGCGCCGTGTCGGCCCGTCCGAGATCGAGACGGCGCTGTTGAAGGACGAACGGATCGGCGAGGCCGCTGCTGTCGGCGTACCCGACGAGCTGCGTGGTCAATCAGTGACGGCCTTCATCGTCGTTCGAGATACCGACGTGGATCACGACGATCTTGTGCGGACCGCTGAGAGCAACGTCGGCAGGTCGTTCGCACCGCTGATTCACGTGGTCCCCTCGCTGCCCAAGACTCGGAACGGAAAGGTCATGCGTCGCGCGATCCGTGCGCGACATCTCGGATCACCCATCGGTGACGCGTCAGCACTCGATCCGTCCACCCCCCTGGAAGACATCCCGCTACGCAATGAAGAAGGAGCGCACAAATGAGCGAGTCCGAGCAGAGCACCATGGAGATCGTTCGGAAGGCGGCCCGCGACATTGCCGGCGGGTTCAGCTACGACTACTGGCGACAGAAGGACCGGGACCACGAGTACCCGTGGGACTTCGTCAAGAGCTTTGCCAAGGGTGGCTGGCTCGGTGCCCTCATCCCGGAGGAGTACGGCGGGCTGGGACTCGGGATGCAGGAGTGCGGTGCGATGATGCACGAGATCGCCGCGTCCGGGGCGGGGATGAGCGGCTGTTCGGCGATTCACTTCTACGTGTTCCCGCCGGCTCCCATCATCCGCTATGGGTCTGAGGCGATGAAGCAGGAAAACCTCCCGAAGCTGGCGTCGGGTGAGAGCTTGATGGCCTTTGCGGTGACAGAACCCGACGCGGGGGTGGATACATCGAGGATCAAGACCCGTGCTGAGCAAGTGGCTGGCGGCTGGGTGATCAACGGCACAAAGGTGTGGATCACCAATGCGCAGAACGCCAACAAGATCCTCATCGTCGCGCGCACCTCCCCTCGCGACGACAAGCAGCCTCTCAAGGGCATCACGCTCTTCTTCACGGACCTCGATCGGAGCAAGATCACGGTCCGGGAGATCGAGAAGCTGGGGCGTGCGGCGATCGACTCCAACGAGTTGTTCATCGATGATCTGTTTGTCCGCGACGACGAGGTGGTTGGTGAAGTCGGCCAGGGATTCCGCTATCTCATCGATGGCCTGAACCCGGAGCGCATCGTGGTTGGTCTCGAGAGCGTGGGCCTCGGCCAGGCGGCGCTTCGACTTGCGACCGACTACGCCAAGAGTCGTGTCGTGTTCGACCGGCCGATCGGCAAGAACCAAGCGGTGGCCCATCCCCTCGCCGACTCCTGGATCCGCCTCGAGGCGGCGCAGCAGGTTGCGATGAACGCGGCCAAGCTCTTCGACCAGGAGCAGGACTGCGGTACCGAGGCTGCCGCGGCAAAGTTCCTGGGCGCCGAGGCAGGTTTTGAGGCCTGCGATCGGGCGATGTCGACCCACGGCGGCTACGCCTACGCGAAGGAGTATCACGTCGAGCGTCTGTGGCGTGAGGTCCGGCTGCTCCGCAACGCGCCGTTCTCACAGGAGATGGTCCTCAACTACATCTCGACGCAGGCCCTCGGGCTCCCGCGTTCGTACTGAGTGCTGAAACGACGAGGAGCGGGTCACACGATGCCGTACCGTTCATTGCTCTTTGTGCCCGGCCACAAGGCCACGTGGGTTGAGAAGGCGATCGCCGCTGGCGCCGATGCCATCATCCTCGACCTCGAGGACTCGGTGCCGCCACAGGACAAGGAGAGGACGCGGAGCGCGGTCCGCGAGGAGATCGCGCGTCTTCACGCCAGTCCCAACAAGACAGACATCTGGGTGCGTCCCAACAGCTCCGACTCTGGTATGCAAGGCGCCGACCTCGAAGCGGTGATCATCCCTGGGCTCACAGGGCTCGTCCTGCCGAAGGTCGCCGGCGTCCGCGAGATGATCTCCACCGACGCCGTTGTGTCACACATCGAGCAGCGCGAGGCGATCGACGCGGGCTCCGTAGGCTTGATCGTCAGCTTCGAGACGGCCGAAGCCATGGCGAGCTGCGAGGCGATCGCAGGGGCGACCCCGCGCATCCGTTCCCTCCTCGGCGCCACGGGACCAAACGCCGACGTGGCGCGTGCACTCGGGTTCGAGTTCTCCCTCGAGGGACTGGAATCGCTCTACCTGCGCAGTCGCATCGTGCTCGCAGCCCGGGCCAATGGACTGCACCAGCCCATCGCCGGCGTTTGGCAGGACATCGCCGACCTCACCGGGTGTCGCCGGTTCGCTGAGGACCAGCGGCGCATCGGCTATCGAGGGCTGGTGTGCATCCATCCCTCACACGTGCCGATCGCGAACGAGATCTTCACGCCCTCCGCTGAGGCCGTGGACTACTCCCGCCGACTCGTGACGAGCTACCGCCTTGCTGAGGCAGACGGACACGCTGCCGTTGACTTCGAGGGCCAGATGATTGACCTCGCACACGTGAAAACCGCCGAGGCGATACTCGCGCTGGCGACCTCACTGGGCAACGAAGAGGGCGACACGGGCTCCTCGTCGGACATGGGGTCGCACCACGAGCCTTCCACCCATCCGAGCCGCGCGGCTCGGTGGGACCGAGGTGATCCGCCCTGAATGTCGCCCTTGCCGTCCGGCGCCGTCCTCGGCGCCCATGACGACGATGAGGCGCCATCGCCATCTCGGATCTTCGCCACAGCTGGTTGCCGCCAATGTGTCAACGGCAGCTCAACACTATTCACACCTAGGGGAGTGGGCCGACATGAACGACCTGATGGACCCGAAGTTCGACGACATCACCTATGTCGTCGAGGACGCGGCGGCGATCGTCACGATCGACCGACCCGAGCGCTACAACGCCTTCCGCGCACAGACCGTGGACGAGCTCATCGCGGCATTCAATCTGGCCTGGTCCGACCATCGGGTGCGTGCCGTGATCCTGACCGGCGCCGGAGAGAAGGCGTTCTGCACCGGTGGGGACGTCAAGCAGCGCGCCGAGACCGGCGACTATGGCCCCAGTGAGCTCGGCCGGTTTCGGGTCGGCGACCTGCACAAGCTGATGCGCGACATCCCCAAACCAGTCATCGCCGCCGTGAACGGCATCGCTGTCGGTGGTGGTCACGTCCTGCACGTTCTATGTGACGTGTCCCTTGCCAGCGAGACCGCTCGCTTCGGACAGGCCGGACCCCGGGTCGGCTCGTTCGACGCGGGTTTCGGGTCGGCGTACCTCGCCCGGGTGGTGGGGGAGAAGAAGGCCCGCGAGATCTGGTTCTGGTGCCGCCAGTACTCCGCGCACGAGGCGCTTGAGATGGGGCTGGTCAATAGGGTCGTCCCGGCGGACGAGCTGATGAGCGAGGCCAAGGCGTGGGTTGGTGAGGTCGCGGAGAAGAGCCCGACAGCGATCCGGTTCCTCAAGCAGTCGTTCAACGCCGACACCGACCACCAGGCCGGCTTCAGCAATATGGCGATGACCGCTCTCGACATGTTTGTGGCCTCGCCCGAGGGTGCGGAGGGCGCTGCCGCTTTCGCTCAGAAGCGGCCCGCCGACTTCGCCGCCCACGTCAATTGGCACTGAGCCAGGCTCGAGCTTGGGAGACGAACATGGACTATCGGTTCAACGATGATCAGGGCGCTTTCCGCGTCGCGATGCCGTGGTGGGCAAAGAATGTGGCCCCCCAGCACTATCGGGCCGGCGATAAGGCTCCTGGAGTGTCGACACCTGCTCGGCACTGGCCCGAGAGGCTCGTGGTGCTCGAGGACTTCCGCGTGGCTTCCAGCGGCGGGAGCCGACAGTTCGAGCTCGACGAGCGGATGGCTGGGCAAGCTCGTACAACTGACGAGGCCACAGCATGAGCATGCCTTTCCTCGTCGACGGCTTGCGGACGCCGTTCGGGCGGTACGGCGGCGCGCTCGCCACGATCCGCCCCGACGACCTCGCAGCGCACGTCATCGCCCGGCTGGTCGACAGGCATCCGAGCGCGGACTGGAGCGCTGTCGACGATGTGCTCCTTGGCTGCGCGAACCAGGCGGGCGAGGATAACCGCAACGTCGCTCGAATGGCGGCGCTGCTGGCAGGCCTGCCCGTCGAAACACCAGGCTCCACCATCAACCGGTTGTGTGGCTCGGGGCTCGACGCGGTAGCCCAGGGCGCTCGGATGATTCGGTCCGGCGAAGCCGATCTGGTGATCGCCGGAGGGGTGGAGTCGATGACTCGCGCACCGTGGGTGATGCCCAAGGCCCAAGGCGCCTATTCGCGAACCAACGAGATCCACGACACCACCATCGGATGGCGATTCGTGAACCCTGAGATGCAGAGCTCCTACGGCACCGACGCGATGCCCCAGACCGCTCAGCATCTCGCCACTGAACGCGCCATCAGCCGTGAGGACCAAGACGCGTTCGCACTGCGCTCTCAGCAGCGAGCCTCCAAAGCCATCGCCAACGGCCGAGTCAGCCGCGAGATCACCCCTGTGGTCGTCCCGCAGCGCCGTGGAGAGCCCACCGTGGTCGACCGGGACGAGCATCCACGCGAGACCACCAGGGAGGCCCTCGCTCAGCTCCGGCCGATTGTGCGCGACGGCAGCATCACCGCCGGCAACGCCTCCGGTGTGAACGACGGTGCTGCCGTCCTACTGCTGGCATCCGAGAAGGCGCTCGCGACCCACGGCCTCGAGCCACTAGCCCGCGTGACCGGCGCCGCCGTCGCCGGCGTGCCGCCCCGGATCATGGGCATCGGCCCTGTGCCGGCGACCCGCAAGCTCCTGAAGCGCGCCGGCCTGCACATCGGGGACATCGACGTGATCGAGCTCAACGAGGCGTTCGCCGCCCAGGCGCTGGCCGTCACTCGCGAGCTCGGCCTTCCTGACGACGCCGAGCACGTCAACCCCAACGGTGGCGCCATCGCGCTGGGCCACCCCCTGGGGGCCAGCGGTGGGCGCCTCGTCCTGACCGCTGCGCTCGAGATGTCGGACAACAACGCCCGTCGTGCCGTCGCCACGATGTGCATCGGCGTCGGCCAAGGCATCTCACTGCTGCTGGAGTCGCCATGAAGACCTACGAAACCCTGCTCCTTGAGATCAGAGATCGCGTCGCGCTCATCACCCTCAACCGGCCCGAGGCGCACAACGCCATCAACGCACAGGTCCAGGCCGACTTGCGGTCAGTCCTCGCGGAGCTCCGCGAGGACGACCATGTCGGCGTCGTTGTCATGACGGGTGCCGGTGAGAAGGCCTTCGCCGCGGGAGCGGACATCGGCCAGCTGCAGAGCTACGACCTGCACACCGGGCTGGCCTCCTCGATGCAGCGGTTGTACGACGAGGTTGAGGCGTTCGAGAAGCCCACGATCGCCGCGGTCAACGGCTACGCCCTCGGCGGCGGGTGCGAGCTCGCCATGGCATGTGACATCCGGATCGCCGCGCGCACTGCTCGGTTCGGCTTGCCCGAGGCGAACCTCTCTGTCCTCCCCGGCGCCGGTGGTACTCAGAGAATGGCTCGACTCGTCGGTGTCGGACGAGCCATCGACCTGATCCTCACGAGTGACATGCTCGGCGCCGACGAGGCGCTCGCCTTCGGCCTGGTCACCCGACTGGCCGAACCCGACGCCCTCCTGGCGACCGCGCGGGAGGTCGCGCAGTCGATCCTGAAGAAGGGGCCACTGGCGATCCGGCTCGCCAAGCTCGTCATCCGAACCGGCATGGACACCGACCTCCGCACCGGCCTCGTGGTCGAGCAGCTCGCCCAGTCCCTCCTCTACACCACCGATGACAAGCAGGAGGGTGCCGCCGCCTTCCTCTCCAAGCGGGCCCCGGAATGGGGCGGACGATGAGGATCCAGACGGTGCTCGTCGCCGGTTCGGGCGCGATGGGCTCACAGATCGCGATGGTCGCCGCACTCGCTGGCTGCCACGTCACGCTCTACGACGTCGACGCAGGCGTGTTGGAGAAGGCGCGCCAGCAACTGGCCGGGCGGATGGCCGCACAGGTCGCCAAAGGACGCCGCACCAGCAAGGACGTGGACACCGCCTTCGAACGACTGTCGGTCACGACAAACCTCGCGGACGGAGCCCATGTCGACCTCGTACTCGAGGCGATCGTGGAGAAGCTCGACGTGAAGCGGGACCTCTTCGGCCGCCTGGACGAACTATGCCCTCCGGCGACCATCCTCGCCAGCAACTCGTCCAGCCTCGTGCCGTCGTCGATGGCCTCGGCGACGGCACGCGCAGACCGCTTCCTCAACCTGCACTTCTTCAACCCGGCTTTGGTCATGAAGTGCGTCGAGGTGGTCCGCGGGCCGCACACCTCGGACGCGACTGTCGAGGCCGCGCTCGGGTTCGTCGCGCGCATCGACAAGCAACCCGTTGTCCTCGAGAAGGAGATCTCGGGCTTCGTCGCGAACCGACTGCTCGGCGCCGTCCGGGACGAGGCATTGAGGCTCCTCGAGGGCGGCTACGCCGATGTGGAGGCAATCGATACTGCCGCGCGGACCGCGCTCGGCTATCCGATGGGTCCGTTCGAATTGATGGACCTCACCGGCATCGACATCGGCTACCTCACCAAGGCCGCCCGATTCGAGGAGACCGGCGACCCCGCCGACGGTCCCTCGCGAACCGTCACCGCACTGGTCAAGCACGGACACCTGGGCCGCAAGACCGGTCGCGGGTTCTACACGTACGACCCGACCGGCAACCGCGTCGGCACCGCCGATCTGGCAGAACTGAAGGGACAGCACTGATGGACCTCACCCTGACTGAGGAGCAGGTCGCGTTCAAGCAGATGGCGCGCGACTTCCTGGACAACGAGGTGGTGCCACACCGCGCCGAGTGGGACCGGCGAGAGTCGGTCGACACCGCGATCATCCCCAAGCTCGGCGCGCTCGGGTTCTTCGGGCTCACCATCCCCGAGGAGTACGGCGGCGTTGGCGGCGACTACATCACCTATTGCATCGGCATGGAGGAGCTCGGCCGCGCCGACTCCGCGATCCGCGGCATCGTCTCGGTGTCGATGGGCCTCTTCGGCAAGGTGCTGCTCGACCACGGCTCGGAGGAGCAGAAGAAGGAGTGGCTCCCCGGCATCGCCACTGGCACTGCGCTCGGCTGCTTCGGGCTGACCGAGCCCGACAACGGCTCGGACCCCTCCGGCCTCAAGACCCGTGCGGTCCGCGACGGCAGCGACTGGGTGATCAACGGGTCGAAGATCTTCATCACCAACGGCAGCTGGGCCGACGTCTGCATGGTCTTCGCCCGCACAGGCGGCGAGGGCGCCAAAGGGATCTCGGCGTTCCTGGTGCCCACCAACACACCGGGCTTCCAGCGCACCGAGATCCACGGCAAGCTGGGACTGCGCGGTCAAGCCACGTCAGAGCTGACCTTCGACAACGTCCGAGTCCCCGCCGGTGCCCTGGTCGGCAACGAGGGCGACGGCTTCAAGTTCGCGATGAAGTCGCTCGACAAGGGCCGCGTCTCCGTCGCCGCCGGCTGCACCGGCATCGTCCAGGGTTGTCTGGAGGCCGTGGTCGACTACACGACGCAGCGGCGCCAATTCGGAAAGCCCATCGCCTCTTACCAGCTGATCCAGGACATGATCGCGGAGATGTCGGTCGACGCCGACGCCGCCCGGCTCCTCACCTGGCGCGCCGCCTCGCTGATCGAGCAGGGCGAGCCGTTCGGTACCGAGGCCTGCAAAGCGAAGTACTTCGCCTCCGAGGCCGCGGTCAAGGCCGCCAACCTTGCCATCCAAGCCTTCGGCGGCTACGGCTACATCGACGAGTACCCGGTGCAGAAGTACATGCGCGACGCCCGCGTCATGACGTTGTACGAAGGCACCAGCCAGATTCAGAAGCTACTCATCGGCCGCGCCGAGACCGGCATCAACGCGTTCGTCTGACCGGTCACCGCCACTCCCTGTGAAAGGAGGGCCGTCATGGCCCAGACCCCGTTCGAGCTGTTCTCGATCGACCACCTCCTCTCCGAGGAGGACCGCGCCATTGGCGAAACGGTCCGGTCCTACGTCGAAAAGGAGATCAAACCCCACGTTGCGGACTGGTATGAGACCGGCCAGATCCCGGCCCGCGAGCTGGCGAAGGACCTGGGCGACCTCGGTGTGCTGGGCATGCACCTGGAGGGCTATGGCTGCGCCGGCACGAGCGCGACGGCCTACGGCCTGGCGTGCCTGGAGCTCGAGGCCGGAGACTCCGGTCTTCGATCGCTGGTCTCGGTGCAGGGCTCCCTCGCCATGTACGCCATCTGGCAATGGGGCAGCGAGGAGCAGAAGCAGGCATGGTTGCCCCGGATGGCAGCGGGAGACGCCATCGGCTGCTTCGGCCTGACCGAGCCCGATTTTGGCTCCAACCCCGGCGGCATGCGGACGCGCGCACGGCGCGACGGCGACGACTGGGTCCTGACAGGCAACAAGATGTGGATCACCAACGGCTCGGTGTCAGATGTCGCGGTCGTGTGGGCCCAGACCGACGATACAAGGGACGGCAGCGGTGTCCGCGGGTTCGTGGTGCCGACCGACACCCCGGGTTTCTCCGCCCCGGCGATCAAGCACAAGCTCTCCCTGCGTGCCTCGGTCACCAGCGAGCTCGTACTCGACGATGTGCGGCTCCCCGCGTCGGCCTGCTTGCCCGGTGTCCGCGGCCTCAAGGGACCGCTTTCTTGCCTCAACGAAGCCCGCTTCGGCATCGTCTTCGGCGCCCTTGGAGCCGCCCGCGACTGCCTCGAGACCGCCATCGACTACGCCTCAGGGCGCGACATCTTCGACAAGCCGCTTTCGGCCTACCAGATCACCCAGATCAAGCTCGCTGACATGGCGCTCGAACTGGGCAAGGGCATGCTGCTCGCGGTACAACTGGGACGACTCAAGGACGAGCACAAGCTGCGTAACGAGCAGATCTCCCTCGGCAAGCTCAACAACGTCCGGGAGGCGATCGCCATCGCCCGCGAGTGCCGCACCGTACTCGGCGCCGCTGGCATCACGTTGGAGTTCCCCATCCTGCGTCACGCCAGCAATCTGGAGTCAGTCCTCACCTACGAAGGCACCAGCGAGATCCACCAGCTGATCCTTGGCCAAGCCCTTACAGGACAGGCCGCCTACCGCTGAACGCAAGTGACAAGTCGCGGGTCTGCTGCACGAACCGGTGGCACGTTGACCGCGTCGGGTGCTCCCTCAGTCGGCCGTCCTGGATCGTGTTCGTGACACCTGCGCTGCCGGGCAGTCCTCCGCCGAGAATGAGGCACGAACCCAGTATCGCCCACCGAGCACACGACAGGCCCTGACCCGCCATCCCGTGCGGTCAGGGGCTGTCCTGTCGGGCGTCCGCGACGTAGCGTGGGCAGGCATGAGGCGTGTGACGGTTCCCACTCTGGCGGCTCTCCTTCTTGCCCCGCTGGGTGCGGCGGCCCCTGCTCATGCGGCCGACGAGGTGGCCGTCAGCATGCCGGGCGGAGTGCTGTACGACCCGTGCGACAGTCACGAGTTCTCCTACACAGCGCGTCTTCCGGCGGGATACACCGACCGCTGGAGCATCACCTTCGAGCTCATCGGCCCAGATGGCAGCGAGGTCGACCAGGAGTACCTGTGGAGCGAGCCGAGCACGGGGTTGGAGGACTTCTCCATCTGCGGCTCCCCCAACCTGGCGGGCACCTATGTGATCCAGGGGACGGGCGAGGCGTGCAACCCGAGCTCCTCCTGCGTGCCGATCTCGGTGGCGCCGACCTCCCTGTCGTTCCGGCTTCCCGAGACGAGGACGACCATCAAGGCGAAGCCGCGGCGTCCTGGGAAGGGCCGGATGGTCCGATTCGCGGTCAGGTCGGAGGACGAGCGCCCGACGGGCTACTTCGGGACCTCGTCCGCGACCGTGCGGTTGCAGGTGCGCAGGAAGGGCTCGTGGCGCACCGTCAGGAAGGTGACCACCGACGAGAGAGGACGCGCTTCCACGAGCGTGCGCGTCAAGAGTCGGCGCACCAAGGTACGGGCCGTCACTGCCGGCACCGCCTACCGGACCGGCTCGGTGTCCCGGTCGATCCGGGTGGGGTGAGAGCGCCGACGCATCGCCGCGCGGCCTGGCTGGTGGGGAGGGGGAACGCTTGGACGATCGCGAGCGCCCGACCACCAACCAGCCCTCGATTTCCCCGGGCCACGACCCAACGTGTCACGCCGCTCCTTGCCGTGATCGGTGTGTCTCGCTGATCGCGGCGACCGGCGCGCGTTGGTCCTCCACAGATTTGTGACGGCGATGTCGATCGTCGGTGGCCGGCAGTAAAATCGAACACATGATCGAGCCGCTGGCAAGGACGGAAGGGGGTGGGGTCGTGGACCTCACCGCCTCTGGTCTGCTCGCGCTCGCACGGGAGCGCAAGGCTGCGGAGGAGCGGGCCGCGGCCGACCTGCTGGACGTGGCTGCGCGGTGGGCCGACCTGCACCCGCCGGAGTCGATCCACTCCGCGGCCTCCTTCACCGTGCCGGGCTGTGAGCACGAGGAGCCCATCGCAGGCGAGGGCACGCCCCTGGTCGCGGAGTTCTGCGTCGCCGAGCTCGGCGGCGCCCTGGGCGTCTCGACGGTCTCGGCGAAGAGGCTCATCGGCCACGCCCTCGAGCTGCGTCACCGCCTCCCGCGACTGTGGGCGCAGGTCCAGGCCGGTCGGGTGCCGGCATGGCGCGCGCGTGCCGTCGCGGAGGCCACGATCCACAGCACCCCCGCGCTGACGCGTGAGGCGGCGGCGTTCGTGGACGCGCAGGTCGCCGCCGTCGCCGGCCGCATCGGCCCCGCGCAGCTCGACCGGCTGGTCGCGGAGACGATCAAGCGATTCGACCTCGCCGCCCCCGACCCGGCCTCCGACCCCGAGGACGGCGACCTCTACATCGACCCCCGCCACGCCACCGTCCACGACCAGGAGGTCCACTTCGCCGGCACGATGACGTTCGAGGCCGAGCTCGACCTCGCCGACGCCCTCGACCTCGACCGCGCGCTGGCCCACGGCGCTGCCACGCTCGCCGCGCTCGGCTCACTGGAGTCGCTCGACGCCCGCCGCTCCGCCGCCTTGGGTGATCTCGCCCGCACCCAGACCGCGCTGGACCTGCACCACCAAGGCGCCGCGACCACGTGTGCCGAGGACGGGCTGCCGGTCGTGCGGGAGGTCGTGCTGCACGCCCACTTCGACGCCACGTTCTGCGGTGAGGCCACCGTCTTCGGTCCCACCGGGCGGCTCGAGGAAGGCCAGCGGCTCGTCCTGCTCGACCACATCCGCGGCTGGTGCGCCGACTCCCGCACCAAGGTCACCATCAAGCCGGTCATCGACCTCAACACCCAGCTGCACACCGCGCCCGGCTACGCGATCCCCGACCGGATCCGGGAGCAGATCGTCCTGCGGGACCGCAGGCGGAATCTAGGTAGTCACGCAACACCGTGGTTTTCAGCGGCCTTGGTCAGTATCTCGTGGAGCATCTCAGCAGGG